>NZ_JARXVM010000002.1 GCF_029892285.1 Rhizobium sp. SG_E_25_P2 | reverse complement strand
AAGATCGCCACCGCAATGACCAGAGCCCCGGCCCCCGTCTGGGGATGAGGGTCTCAACCCTCTCCGGATCGCCTCATCCCATCCCCGAAAACACCGCCTGAACGAGCAGACCAAAAAACGCGAAAACCCGCCGGGAAAAACGGCGGGTTTGTCAGCGGTCTGAAAGCCGCCCTCTCGGGCGGCTTTTTTACGTCGTCGTTTCTTTGAAAAACAGTTTTATCAGCCTTCGCGCGCTGTGCCGAAATTCGCCGCGACAACCTTGCCGGAATTGCGCATCGCGAGCGTTCTTTCCAGCTTGACCCGTAAACTGGTAATCGCCGCCTCTATGCCCTCCTTGGCGTAGAAATCGCCGCCGACCAGGCATTCATGCTGCATCCAGCTGAGATATCGTTCGCGAATCTCAGGCGCAGCGACATAGCCTTCAGACCAGAAACGGTCGAGGTCGCGGCCGCGTTGTACGCAGAAAGCCAGATCCGGATGCCGATAAATCGCCTGCCCCATGACGGCGAGCGGAACACCGTGATGAATCGCCGAAAGCCCAGATGTCGAGTTGATCGTGATCATGCCGGCCGAGTGCCGCGTCAAGAGGCTCAGCGAACCGCCGTCCAGCACATGCACACGGTCCTTGACATCATTCAGGGCGCTCACCTGGCGAATGAAATTCCAATCGCGCGTATGTCCTCGCTCCATCGGATGGATCTTGAACACCAGTTGATGATCAGCGGGAGCATTTCGCGCGAACGACACGATCGTCTTCAAGATCAGCTTCTGATTGTTCCAGGCATTGGCGGCGCGACCCAATTGAGAGTCGTCATGAACCTGTAGCGGAACAATGTAAAAACGCTTGTCGTGATGCTCGAGCAGACGTTCCGAGATCCTGTAGTTCCGCCCGACATGGGCGAATTTCCGATAATAATTCTTGAACCAGTAGAAGCCCTCGGACACCAGGGTGCGCTTCTGCTTGTGAAACAGCTTGCGCTCGCCGGGCGTCGAAATGAGCGCGCGAATGGTGAAATATTGAAACGCGCTCCACGCCATGGCGCTGAAAGACCCCGCCGACGCGACCGCTTTCGGACCGCTCTGGCGCGTGCCGGCGAAATCCGTTGGCGGCAGCTTGCCGGCTATGGGAGAACGCCAGTTGTTGCCGCCCAACTCCATGGTGACGTAACCCGGCCGAACATAGCCTTCTTCCAGGCAGAGCACCGGGATGCCCTCGGCCTCAGCGCATTCTGCTGCGATGCGATGAATGAGCCGCTCGGCTCCGAACATGACCACGGCGTCAAAACCGTTTTCGCGCAGAACCTCGGAGAACCAAGACCGCCAGGTCTCCGGGGAACCGGAAAAATTCAGAACGCGCTCGCCGGGCGAATAAAGCCTGTCGCCGGCGTTGAAACAGACCCGCCACGCTTCGAAGCCGGACCCGTTGAGGTAGTCCTGAGCACGTCGGAAAAAGCTGCCCACCGGCCCTTGCAGAAAGATGACGCGAGAACAGTTTTTATTGGGAAATTTTCTGGGCTGCCGCCCGATAAATGGCAGTCCAATACGATTTTGCGCTCTCGGCTTAGAGCCCTTTGGTTGTCCAACCGTTTGCTTTTTCATGTTGTCCAAGGGCAGCATCATATCGGAGTGTCTTTAAAACATGCACTGAGGTAACTGCTGCATCGTGTTTACACGAACCATGCGTCATTTCAACTACGCCTTACGCTTTTGCTCACGCGCTGATGCCGTAGCGTCACAATCCCGTGCGGCGGCTCGCCAATCGCACATGATGCACTGCAACACTAGCTGGTAGCCGCCCTCTGGAATCAGCCTGGAGCAGCAGCCTGAATTCGTTGTTTTTTTACCCTTCGTTAAAATGTAAGCAAACAAATGCCGCAGCCCGAACCGCGAGCGTTTCGGCTTCATTCACTCAATTCGAGGCATCACGAAGTTTTACGGCGGTTCGATTTATTGATTGCGCCAACCATGCCCGCAATCGCGTGATGGCAGACGACCTGGTTTTGCGATCGAGGGCGATTTCCTCGACAAGCGCCTCCGGGCTGCAAGGCATGCCGCTGAGCGGATGAATGTAGAGCGGATAGAGAATCAGCGCGCCAGCAGCCAGCATGTCGATGTTGAGGCGGCGCTTGCGGCGCTCGACTTGGCATCGATCATCCGTCAGGCCCCATCCGGCATAGAAGGGAATGCCATGCACCCCCACAGGCTTGTTCCGGATCAGCGCCTCAAAGCCGGCAAGCGAGGTCATCGTTTCCAGCCGGTCGGCCCAGGCGATCCAGTGTTTGATGTCCCCCTGTGTGACAATCAAATCCGCATCAACAGGCGTTTCGCCGCCTGAGCGAAGGCCCGCCGTCACATCCGGATGCTCTTTATAAGCGATAAAGGCGTCCGGATACAGCTTCCTGATCCGGGCCACGAGGTCCCGGTTCGTCTTGACTACGGGCGAGCCAAAGCGGATCGAGGCGTCCTTCTCCACCTGGCCGGGCGCAAGGATCTTCAACCGTCCCGACGCCACCGTCGGCGCCTCGAACGCCGTTTGCAGATTGTATTTGGAAACCCCGCGCGACACGACAAGATCGACCAGAGCCTTGGCTCGCTCAAGCAGCTCCGCCGGGAAGGGATGAGTCGCCAGAATGTTTTCAAGCGCGCTTTCGCCCCTGGCGTCGAAGTAGACATGCGCTCCGTCCATGGCGAGCGAGCACGGCAGGGACAGATTGACGCCCAAACCGCGCGAGCGGATGAAGCCGTCCTCGAACCGGATGGCTGGCGTCTCCTCCGGCATCGGCGCGCCAGCGCCCCACAGCGCGACTTGCCCACCATGCGCCTTGGCCTGCCGTTCGGCGGCGCCAAGAGATCGGCAATGAACCGGCGGCCCCTCCGGTCCAATCAGGAACGGCGTCATCGCCCGACGCTTCCATGGCGAAAGACCGCCCGTATAAACCCGTCTGGCAATCCGCGAACGCTGCTCGCGCGCCACGAGAAGCTGATCGAGAGACGTCTCGATCTCGACCGGGTGGCGATCGTGAACATCCAGATAGCGCGAATAATCGATGAAAGCGGCGTGGAACAACTGTTCGACCGAGCGTTTCGGACGGACAAGCTCGACCTTCGCGTGGTCTTCGGTCAATCCTCGGTGAGAATAGTAAGTAACCCCGAATGTGTGGACCTTCCGCCCGGCCAGCAGCGCCTCGAACCCAAGTTGACTGGAAATCGTATAGACCGCGTCCGCGTTTTCAATCAGGGGCCAGGGATTCATGCGGGGCGTCGCGGTGATGTTTGCGCCGATGGCGGTCGCGGCGTTCAGGATCAAACTCCGGTCGGCTGCGGCGGGATGCGCCCGCACCGCGATCCGATGCCCCGGATAGTGATCGAGAGCATGCCGGAGCATCGCCTCGAAAGCGTCATCGTCGGCCCCTGCCCCGCGTATCGAGGCGTCGCCAGGCACCTGATCGACCAGAAGCACATAGGGCGCGCCCTGAAGCCCCGCCTCCGCCAAACCCTTCAGCGGAGAATTATTATATTTTGAAAGCCGGTTGCGGCGAATGAAATCTATCGCCGCAACCGCCCGCGCGCAATCGACGCGGGCGTCGTCGGACCGGTCGATCCAATCACAGAGATCGTTGGCCTTCAATGGATCGAAATAGATTCCCGAACGATCCACGACGAACGAATGGGCGGGCTCGGCGCCGCCTGGCGCGTAACTTTTGAGAAAGCCGTCTTCGAGAGTGATGACTGGACGGTGGGTTTTCGCGCCCAACGCCAAAGCGCGCAGTCCGGAGGGGCGACGGCCCCAGCCGATATAGCCGTCCACCTCTCGACCTTTCGCCGGGAATGTCCAAAGCGCAAGCTGACAATCCAGCAGCGTCTCGATATCGCGCCGCTGCCGCCATAAACCAGGAGAAGTTACCGCAAAGAGCGGACCACTGTCATTGGCCATCTTGTCCCTTGGCGCTGGACAACCCAGCTGAGCTGCGCTGGGAGCCGTTACAGCTTTTGAATATTCCTGGCGACCCCCACCGGACCGCCGATCATCCGCACGAAGATAGCGAAATCGGTTGCAGGATGGCGCGAGAGATACAGGACATCCTTGTTCCGGATCGGGAAGGACTGCGTGACGATATAACTCTGCGGATCGTTCATGTCGATCCGATAGACGATCGGATAGCGACCATCCTTGTTGGCCATCATACCCTTGGAGAGCAACTGCCGGAACCGGCTTTCGCCAACCACTTCACGGTAGACCGCTTCGCTTTCGTAGCGGAAGATAAAGTAGCCGGCCGGATCGGCGATCGCCAGATTCGCGCCGCCCGCCATGGCGGTGGCTTCCACAAGACTGATTGTGCTGGCCTGGAACTGAATCTTGCCGCTCTTCTCCGTCGAGCCGAGAATGGTGAAGCTCTGGGGATCGTAGGTGAGGAAAATCTTGTCCCGAGGGCTGATATTGATATCATCCTTGGGATTGTCGATGATGCTCTGCAACAGCACTGTCCCGGTCTTACGGCCGCGGGTCAGCGTCACATAGGTGTCATAAGGCGCCTTTGATGCGCCTCCGGCCATGGCGATTGCGCTGGTCAGCGGCAAAGGCGACAGGCCAATCGGAATGATGTTCGGATTTCTGACGTCGCCTTGCACCGAAGCCGTGCGCGAGGTGTTCTTGCTCATGCCGACGATCACGTCGGGCTCGACGGCCTTCGCCTTGAGCGCGGCGGAAATTTCCTCGCGCGCGCCCTCCAGCGTCTTGCCGGCGAATCGAACGGTGCCGGCATAGGGAATCTGCCCATGCCCGTCAGGCTGAACGATCACCGGAATCGTCGTCTGCTTGCGTTCGGACGTGGAAAACAACCCATCCGCGCCTGCTTCAAAAATGGTGATCTGCAACTCGTCGCCGATGCCGATGACCGGCTGGCCGCCTGCGCCGCCGATGCCGAATGTCCGCACGAGAGAGGGCAAACCGAGCGTAGTGACGGAGTTGGCGACACGCTGATCGACACTGACCACATCGAAGACGACATTTGTCTTCGGAACAGTATAGGCCGAGCCGGCGGCGCCGGAATTGTTCACTTCAATCGCCAGCGGGCCGTTGCTGGGAACAGCCGAACAGCCCGCCGCGACGGATATCGATGCGGCGACGAGGGTCATAATCGACACTCTCGCGAACAACTGCTTTTTCGAGGAATACTTTAGCGTCTGACGCATTTCACTCAAATTCCCTCCGGCGGCCGTTCATGCCGCCTTCTCCGCAACTGCAGCATCCGTCCAACGCATTGTGTAGTGATCCGCTTCACATTCGCAATCGGTCTGGCGCGCCAATGGCTGCGTTCCGTTTTGCAACAAGTTCGTTAAACAGTCCCTAACCGACGCAATCCTTCTGGACTTACAAGGCCCGTTAAACGCCGAAGCGAGATTTTTTGCAAGAGCGTCCCCGCGCGCTTGCAATTTACGCAGCAGATTTTTTACCGATAGTTGCTCACCTTGAGCAGCCCTGATCGAACAACCGGCATGGGCGACGGGCCATTTCCAATGCCAAAGCGGTTATTTGCTCATTGGCCGGAAAGCACTGGCGTCGCAAGCGCGACAGCCTCGTTTCCGCGGTCCACCGCAGCCTCAGTGTATCGAAACCCGAGTGAACGGGACGTTGAAGTTCGCGCATTGCAGCCTTCCTTTCCTGTCCTCCCGCCCGAATCTATTGCACCGCATAAAGATAATTGTGCGACGCAATAAATTCAAACTATGCAGGATTTACAAGAACAAGGTGACGTGATTGTGTCTCGGCGCGTTGCAATGCAGCAACAGAGACCATGGAAATCACGCCTGAGGCAGACGCGCCTTGAATTCCAACAGGTCGCGCCAGGCCAACCGCTTGCAGGCGGGGGCCGAAATAAGGTCCTGTGGATGAAATGTCGGCAGCAAGGGAACGATCTGACCATTGACGGTCAAGTTGACCCATCGCCCCCGGAGACTGTGGATACTTTCCTGGGAACCGGTAAAGAACCGAGCCGAAAAATTCCCCATGCTCAAAAGAGCCCGCGGCTGAAGCAATTCGACGAGTCGCGTCGAAAAGGGGCGGCAGATCTCGACCTCATGGGGAGTCGGCGCACGGTTTCCCGGCGGACGCCAGGGAATAACGTTGAACACCGCGACGTCGTCGCTCCCCCAGCCAAGCGCCGCCATCATCCGGTTGAGCATCTCGCCATGAGCGCCGGAAAACGGCGCGCCGTGACGGTCGTCGTCGGGTCCCGGACACCCCCCGGCAATGACGATCTTCGATGCGGCCGCCCCCTTGAAAAACGCGCTGGCTCGGGCGCTGTTTCTGAGGTTGCAGCCGGTGAAGGCGCCCACGGCCTCAACGAGTTGCTCCACGCTCTGCGCTGCAGAAGCGATGCGCTGCGCTTCCGATACGGCCTCGCCGTCGGGAAGCGCGGCGGGTTTGATCGAGGCTGCAGCGACGCTGCGCTCTCGCGACGGCGTCTCAGCCGCCTTCGTCTCGCGGTTCGCTGCAGCGACGCGGCTGCGCTCGGCGATCTGCCGCTCGAGTTCCACAAAGCGGTCGACGGGCTCGTCTTCCAACAGCCATTCGACGCCGGACTCGGCGTAGAAATACATCAACTGGCCGAGTTCGGCCGGGCTGAGCGCATCGATGGAGGAGGACATGGTCATGGACCTATTTAGCCCGCTTGCACCGACGCGCAACAGACAATCGCGTCCCAAGGCGGCAAAATGCCCAAACCTGTGCAAAAGAGCGATTTACGCTATCGCAACCGCGCGCTAGAACGCCGCGACACTATCTTTCGAAGGGAGTTTCCATGACGGTACTGGTTACGGGCGGCGCGGGTTATATCGGCAGTCACATGGTCTGGGCGCTTCTGGACGCCGGCGAGGATGTTGCGGTCCTCGACCGCCTCTCGACCGGCTTTCGCTGGGCGATCCCGCCGGAAGCAACGCTTTACGAAGGCGACATCGCCGACGAAGCGCTGCATGAGAAGATCTTTTCGGAAAAGAAGATCGACGCGATCATTCACTTCGCAGGTTCGATCATCGTGCCGGAATCGGTCGCCAACCCGTTGATGTATTACGAAAACAACACCGTCAAATCCCGCGCGCTGATCGCGGCTGCGGTAAAATATGGCGTGCCGCATTTCGTCTTCTCCTCGACGGCGGCCGTTTACGGCACGCCCGAAGGCATCGATCCCGTCACCGAAGATGCGCGCCTCAACCCGGAATCGCCCTATGGGTCCTCCAAGCTGATGACCGAGATCATGCTGCGAGACACCGCCAAGGCGCATGATTTCACCTATACCGCGCTGCGCTATTTCAATGTCGCCGGCGCAGACCCCAGGGGCCGGACGGGTCAGTCCACCATCGGCGCCACACATCTCATCAAGGTGGCGGGCGAAGCGGCGCTCGGCAAGCGCAGCCATATCGATGTGTTCGGAACCGACTATCCGACGCCAGACGGCACCTGCGTCCGCGATTATATCCATGTCAGCGATCTCGCCAACGCCCATCTGAAAGCGCTTGAGCGCATGCGCGCCGGCGGCGGCTCGCTGGTGGCCAATTGCGGTTACGGCAAGGGCTTCTCCGTACTTGAAGTGCTGGAGACCGTTAAAAAAGTGCATGGCAAGCCCTTCGAGGTCCGCTTCGCCGATCGCCGCCCGGGTGATGCTGTCCGAATCGTCGCCAATCCCGCCACCGCGATGCGCGAAATGAAGTGGGAGCCCCAGCATGACGATCTCGAATTCATCGTGCGCACCGCACTCGACTGGGAAGCGGGCCTGGCCAAGCGCAATCATCGCTGAGAAGCGTCAGCCTTTGTTCCGCCGCGAGAGCAAGGCTTGCGCGGCGGAGACGGCGAGCGTGGAGCCGGCATAGAACCACAACCCCGGCTCGCTGAAAGCCTGGGCCAGACCAGACGTCTTGGCGGCGGCGATGACGATCGCCACCAGAAGCACATCCATCAGCGACCACTTTCCCAGCATCGGAACCAGCCGCGCCGCCAGGCCGTTTGGACGCTCCGGCCACAGCGCCTCGCTCGCTATTGCGGCCATCTTGAACAGCGGAAAAACAATCGAAACCAAGGCCACGACCGCCGCAAGCGCGATATCGCCGCCATCATGCAGGCTGGCGACGAGATCGAGGAGCGACGGATTTTCGGTGAAGAAATAAAGCTTCTCGAATGACATCAGCGGCAGGCTGACGCCGAAGACGAAACACAGCGCCGCCGCGACAATCAACGCGAGCGCAGCCTTCCGACTCATTTGCGGCCTTTCTCGGCGATGGCGATGCCGCTCAGCACCATGCACAATGCGATGATGTGGAAAGTCATCAACGGCTCATTCAAAAACAGCGCCGACATCACCGTCCCAAAGGCCGGAATGGCGTTGATGAACAGCCCGGCTCGATTCGACCCGATCAGTTCGACGCCCCGCACATAGAGAATCTGCGATACCAGCGAGGGGATCGTGCCCGTGTAGAGAATCGCAGTCCAGCCGATCGCATCCGGCATGATAAAGTCGGGAGAGGAAAATTCGTGCAGCGCCAGCGGCGCGGAAGCAAGCATCGCGCCCAGCGCCGAGGCCGCCATCAGACTCTTCCAGTGAATGTCGGGCTTCCAGCGTAACGACACGGTATAGCCGGCATAGAGCAATACGGCGACCATCATCAATCCGTCGCCAAAATTCAGATCGAGCGACAGGATCGAGCCGAGATCGCCGTGTGTGGCGGTGATCATCACGCCGAGCAGCGTGATCGAGAAACCCAGCGCCTGCGCCCAACTGACCTTCATGCGGAACAGCAGGAAATTGGCGATGAAGATCACCCCGGGAATACCCGCCTGCTCGACCACGCAATTAATGGCGGAGGTATATTGCAGCGCCGAGTAGAGAAAGGCGTTGAAGCCTGCAAAACCGGCCGCTCCGAAGCCCAGCAGCAGTGGCAGATTGGCGCGGATCACCGGCCAGTCGCGGCGCACCTGGGGCGTTGATATCAGCATGATCAGCACGAAGGCGATGGTCCAGCGCGCGCCAGAAAGCGTGAAAGGCCCGACATGACCGACCGCAAATTTGGCGATCACCGCATTGCCCGCCCATCCAAATGTCGTGACGATGAGGAAGAGGTAGGCTTTGAGGTGGACAGGCATGGGAAACGTCTTTCGCAACGATCGGCCCCGTCCTTTAACCGCCCTTGCTGGTCAACACCATGCAAAAAGCCGATATCAGTGTAAATTCCGGGTCGCATTCCTGAATTGAACCCAGTATATGTGCGCGGGTTTGGACCGGCTGTAGCTGAGGTCCCGGTATGAAAACAGGACAGATCTGATGGCGAACGTAGTGGTGGTGGGCTCCCAGTGGGGTGACGAAGGCAAGGGCAAGATTGTCGACTGGCTTTCGGAACGCGCGGACATCGTGGTCCGCTTCCAGGGCGGCCATAATGCCGGACATACGCTCGTTATCGATGGCGTCAGCTACAAGCTTTCGCTTCTCCCCTCCGGCGTCGTACGGCCTGGCAAGCTCGCGATCATCGGCAATGGCGTTGTGATCGATCCCCATGCGCTGGTAGCCGAAATCGCCAAGCTGGCCGCCCAGGGTGTGGCGATCACGCCCGAAAACCTGCGCGTTGCCGACAATGCGACCCTGATTCTCTCGCTGCATCGTGAACTCGACGGCATCCGCGAAGACGCCGCCTCCAATTCCGGCACCAAGATTGGCACCACCCGCCGCGGCATCGGCCCGGCCTATGAAGACAAGGTCGGCCGCCGCGCTATCCGCGTGACCGATCTCGCCGATCCGGATTCGCTCGGAATGAAGGTGGATCGCCTTCTGACCCATCACAACGCCCTGCGTCGCGGCCTCGGCGAAAAGGAAATCAGCCATGACGCGATCATGACTGAGTTGACGTCGGTCGCCGAACAGATCCTGCCTTTCTCCGACACGGTCTGGGCGCTGCTCGACCGCGAGCGCCGCAAGGGCGCGCGCATCCTGTTCGAAGGCGCGCAGGGCACGCTGCTTGACGTCGATCACGGCACCTATCCCTTCGTGACCTCCTCCAACACGGTGGCGGGACAAGCGGCGGCCGGTTCCGGCATGGGTCCGGGATCGCTGAATTACGTGCTCGGCATCACCAAGGCCTACACCACCCGCGTTGGCGAAGGCCCCTTCCCGACCGAGCTCACCGACGAGATCGGTCAGTTCCTCGGCGAGCGCGGCCATGAATTCGGCACAGTTACCGGTAGAAAGAGACGTTGCGGTTGGTTCGACGCCGCCCTGGTGCGCCAATCCGTGGCCACCAACGGCATCACCGGCATCGCGCTCACCAAGCTCGACGTGCTCGACGGGCTGGATGAACTGAAGATCTGCACCGGTTACACGCTCGACGGCGTGGAAATCGATCATCTTCCCGCAGGACAGGCGGCGCAAGCCCGGATCAAGCCTGTCTACATAACGCTGGAAGGATGGAAAGAATCGACGGTCGGCGCCCGTAAATGGGCCGACCTGCCCGCACAGGCGATCAAATATGTGCGGCAGGTGGAAGAACTCATCGGCGCTCCGGTCTCGCTTCTGTCGACCAGCCCCGAACGTGACGACACGATTTTGGTGACGGATCCTTTTGAAGACTAATCCCGGCGGGGCCGGAATGGAGCGCTCCATTCGGGCCCTTAGGTTTTGAGAAAGATCGAATGGCCGATTTTATTGCAGTTATCCGGCGAGCCGTTGACGGGCTGAGCGAAAACACACCTGACATGCGCGTGAAGGTCTATGACCGGGCGCGCAGCGCAGTGGTGCGGCAACTCGAAAACATGAAGCCCCGCCCGCCGGAAAGCATGTTCCAGCGCCAACTCGACAAGCTGGACGCGGCGATTCGCGAGGTCGAATCAGATTACGCCGAGGCGTTGCCGCCAGCGACGGAACCGATTGCAGAGCCGACGGCCCAGCCCGAGGCCGAGAGTTGGAGCGAACCGGAGCGGGAGCCCGAACCGGCAACCCCAGCCCCGGAGCCCGCAGTCGCAGACGAACTGCAGCCGGAACCTGCTCCAGCAGAAATCGCGCGACAGGCAGATAATGAGGCCGTCTTCGCGGAACCGTCTGATCAAGCCTCTCCCGAACCGGAGGCGGTTTTCTATGCGGGTGACGCCGACCAACTGGACGGCGGCGCAGCCGATCAGGCCAGCCTTGAATATGGCGTGCGCGACGAACCGGCCGAGACGAAAATTGACGAACATTTCGACTCCGCAGCAGCCGACGACCATCGCGACGAACAATCTCCTTCAGCCGAGACGGGCGAACAGCCTGAAAGCCCGGAGCAGACCGTCTATGCCGACGCGGGCGAGCCGTATTATGACGGCTCCGACCACCAGATTGAAGCAGTCCGCGAGGAAACCGGCGTTGACGACGATGCCGATTGGCGGCGCGACGACGCTGGCGTAGAGCCTGCATTCACCCAGAACGCGCCCGAGCCCGCGCCCTTGGTCGAAGCCGAGCCGATTGAGCAGGACGCAGAACCCTTCACCTGGCCGCACTATCAAGAGCCTGTGAGGTCTGAGCCGGAACCCGTTCGCGCGGAATGGCCAGAGACCGTGTTGGAGAATCTTCCGACGGCCACGGCGCAGACTGCCGCACCGGCGGAGGCATTTTCCGACCCCCAGGATTGGGCAGTCGAACCCGCAAGCCGGCAGGCCGACACGCGCCGCGATCCGGAGATGCCGCGAGTCGTTTATGACGAGAGCGATGTCGTCTCGGGCTTCAACGCCTTCGTTCAGGAAGAAATCAACCGCCAGGTCGTGCCGCCACCGCCCGGAAAGCGCCCGCCTGAAGAGGATCTCGGCTGGGGCGCGAGCTTCGACGATCTGCCCGAACTGCCCAAGACCGATGCGTTCGACGAAGCGCTGAAAGCCAAACAGGACGCATTGGCTTCCGGCGCCGACGCCCAGGCGCAGGATAAAACGCCGCGCGCAGAGCTCGCCGAACTCGTCGGTTTCGACGAAATGGCGGCGCTGACCACGCCGGATCCCGAATGGGTTCAGGTTCCGGCCGCTGCCGGCAAGAAAAACAAAAAGACCGCTGGCAAGGGCTTCAAGGCCGGCAAGACCAAGGATCGCGGCGGCAAGACCGGACGGAAGATGGTTCCGCTCATTGCGGGCCTCGCTGGCGCCGTAATTCTGGGCGGGGCAGCCTATGGCGTGTGGACCTATCGCGACGATCTCAGCGAACTGATCGCGTCGGCGTCCGGACCTGCCGAAACACCCGCGACGCCTCAGGCCGAAAAAGCCGTAACGCCGAGCAAAGCCCCAGACGATTCCGCCACCGCCCCCAGCGCAGCCAAGCCGACCGAAGTCGCTTCGCTCGACGCCGGTCCGCAGAAATTCACGCAGCGGCTGATGCCGGATGGGAGCGAAACCGAATCCGACGCCAGCAAGGCGATCGTCGACGAGGCGCTTCCAGAAGGCAAAAGCGTCGCCGGCCAGACAGAAAAGTCCAAGGAGGTCGCCTCAACCGACCCCGCGGCTCCGACAGACGCCAAGCCGGCCGCTGCGACTGGCGTAGGCGTGACCCAAAAGATGTTCCTCTACGAGGAGCGGCTTGGGCAATCGACCCCATCGGCAACGCCCGGCTCCGTCGCCTGGAGCGAAAAGACGGAAGATGACGGCGATAAGCCCGTGCCGTCGATCCAGGCCAAGGTGGAAGCGCCCGGCCGCAAGATGACCGCGCTGATCACCTTCAAGAAAAACATGGATCCGTCCCTTCCCGCCAGCCACATCGTGGAAATCGTCTTCGACCTTCCGGCGAGCTTCGAGGAAGGCAATGTGGAGAGCGTGCAGCGCATCGCTTTCAAGCAGACGGAACAAGACGCAGGCAATCCGTTGATCGCGGTGCCGGCCAAGGTCACCGACGACTACCACATGGTTGCGCTGAACAGCGACGCGGAGGCGCAGAAGGTCAATATCGATCTGATGAAGAACCGCGGCTGGATCGATATTCCTATCACCTATCGCAACGGTCGCCGCGGCCTGATCACGCTTGAGAAGGGGGCTTCCGGCACGGCGCTGTTTGACAAGGTCATCGGCGAATGGTCGGCGCTGGGCAGTCAAGCCGCCGCGCCCTAATTGCCTCCGGCCCCTATCTCCACACAAAAACGCCGCTCCCGATCAAGAGCGGCGTTTTTCATAGCGGACAATCAGCCGGGCGCAGAGCGTCAGCTCGGTTCGACGACACGCAAGGCCTTGGCCTGCTCCAGCGCAGCCTTGCGCACGGCGTCCTGCACCTTCTCAAAGGCGCGGACTTCAATCTGGCGAACGCGTTCCCGGCTGATATCGAATTCAGTCGACAACTCCTCGAGGGTGACAGGTTCGTCACGCAGTCGGCGGGCCTGGAAAATCCGCTTTTCACGATCGTTCAAAACCTTGAGCGCGTTGGACAACAGCGCGCGACGCGAATCCAGTTCGTCCTGTTCGATCAGGATGTCTTCCTGGCTTTCGTGATCGTCGACCAGCCAATCTTGCCACTGCCCCGAATCTCCTTCCGCAGCCTTGATCGGCGCGTTAAGCGACGCGTCGCCCGAAAGGCGACGGTTCATCGAGATAACCTCCTCCTCACTGACCTTCAGCTTGGTGGCGATTTCAGTAACCTGATCCGGCCTTAGATCGCCCTCTTCGATGGCCTGAATACGGCCCTTGAGGCGGCGGAGATTGAAGAACAGGCGTTTCTGGTTGGCGGTCGTGCCCATCTTCACCAACGACCAGGAACGCAGAATATATTCCTGGATGGCGGCCTTGATCCACCACATGGCATAGGTCGCGAGACGGAAGCCGCGATCGGGCTCGAACTTCTTGACCGCTTGCATCAGGCCGACATTGCCTTCGGAAATGACTTCGCCGATCGGCAGTCCATAGCCGCGATATCCCATGGCGATCTTGGCCACGAGACGCAAATGACTGGTGACGAGTTTATGAGCCGCATTGCGATCCTCATGCTCGTTGTAGCGCTTGGCGAGCATATACTCTTCCTGCGGCTCCAGCATGGGAAAGCGTCTGATTTCGTCAAGATATCTGTTGAGACCAGCCTCCCCGGCGGTCAACATCGGCAGAGAATTCCGGGCCATGAAGCACCCCTCTTGTACGGCTTCCTATCAGGCAAGCCTTGTGAGGCGGAATAAACGCATCCGCCATGGTCGAGATCTATGATCGCGATGCGGCGCTTTCAAGGCTGAAACTTCACAAAATCGTGAAAAATAAGTCTACCTTACGATTCCGTTTCATCCTCGCCACGCAACGCTTTTATCAACATCTGCATATCCATGGGCAATGGCGCTTCAAAGCGCATCACCGTCCCTGTATGCGGATGGACGAACTGCAGAAGGAAGGCGTGCAACGCCTGCCTTGGAAACTTCTCAACAATCTTACGCGCCGGTTGTTTCAGCAGATTAGCCTTGGTCTTGAAAGCCGCGCCATAATCGACGTCGCCGATCAGCGGATGGCCGATATGAGACATATGCACCCGGATCTGGTGGGTGCGCCCTGTCTCCAACCTGCAGATGACGCTGGCGGCCACAGAAGTCCCGTCCTCGCGGCGATCATAGAAGTCGACGATTTCGTAATGGGTGACGGCATGGCGCGCATCCGGCGCGTCCTTGCTGGTCACAGCGCGCCGCACCCGGTCCGACGCCCGACCGAGCGGCGCGTCGATCGTCCCTTTAGACGATCGCGGCTGCCCCCAGACGACGGCGTGATAGGCGCGCTCGAGAGCAGTGGTGCGGCCATGATCGGCGAATTGTTCGCTGAGCAGACGATGGGAAAGATCGTTCTTGGCGGCGATCATCACGCCGCTGGTGTCCTTGTCGAGCCGATGCACGATACCGGGGCGCTTGACGCCGCCAATGCCGGAAAGGCTGTCGCCGCAATGATAGAGCAGCGCATTGACCAGCGTGCCATGCCAGTTGCCGGCTCCTGGATGCACCACCAGCCCGGCCGGTTTCACCAGCACGATAACGTCGTCATCCTCATAGAGAACGTCGAGGGGGATGTTTTCCGGCTTGGGCAGCGCCGCCTCGGGCTCCGGCAGCACGATCTCCACGCGATCGCCCGGCGCGATCTTGCGTTTGGCTTCGGTGGTTTCCTTGCCGTTGAGCGTGACATCGCCATTTTCAATCAGCACTTTGACCCGGCTTCGCGAAAACTCCGGTCCAAGCGCCTGCGCCAGCCAGGCATCAAGCCGTCCGGATGCGGTTTCTTCGGCGATCAGGACTTTCCCCGCTCCGCCGTCTTCAGTAAAGGAGGCTGACATGAAGCTCAAACCCGATCAGGACCTGCGATGAACAATCCGAATCTCCCCGAGGAAGAAGAGAAGCCGCTCGATCCGACGCTGGAAAAAGTGCGCCGGAAGATGGTGCGCCTGCTTTTCGTTTCGAGCTCGGCCATCATTGTCGCCCTTATGGCGGTCCTCGGCGCGCTTGTCTACAAGGCCAAGAACAATTCGGCCGCCCAACAGGCGGACACGGCTCCCGCTGCGGCACAGGCGCTCACCGCGCCACTTGCGACCCAGACCATCACCCTGCCCAAAGGTTTTGTCAACGAAGCCACCACCGTCGACGGCAACCGTGTCTGGTTTTCGGGCACCGACGCCAGCGGCCGCCGCGTGATGATCGTCCATGACATCGCAACGGGTAAGACGATCTCAGATATCACCGTCGCCGTGCCCGAGCCATGAATCTGAACGACCGGCTGATCAGGATCTCGGATCGGGACGATCCACGCATCGCCGCGTTCGGCGACATCCGTGAACGTGACTTGCGCCGGGCGCAGGGACAATTCATCGCCGAGGGCACGGTGGTGTTGCGGCTTCTGGCGGATGCGGCGCGCCGGGGCGGGGATTTTGAAGCCGAGGCCGTCTTCCTGCTCGAAAATCGCGCCGCCGGTCTATCCGACATAATCGGGGCTTTTCCTGCTGAGACGCCCATCTATGTGGCCGACCGCGCGGTGATGAACGCCGTGGTCGGCTTCGATATTCATCGCGGCGTGCTGGCTCTGGGTCGTCGCGCCAGCGAGCCGAGAATTGAGGATCGGCTGGCCGGGCTGCCGCGCGACGCCCTCGTGGTCGCCGCGATTGGCATCGCCAATCATGACAATATCGGCGCGATCTTCCGCAATGCCGCTGCCTTCGGCGCCGACGCCGTGTTTCTCGATGAAACCTGCTGCGATCCGCTCTACCGCAAGGCGCTGCGTGTGTCCGTCGGCGCGGCGCTGAAGCTTCCCTACGTCAAGTCCGGCACGGCCGCCGACCTCATTAGCGCCTTGATTGCATCCGGTTTCGACATCTGGGGCCTGTCTCCGTCTGGCAATATTGATATCCGCGATATCCCGGCCGCGCCGCGCATGGCGCTTTTGACAGGAACCGAAGGCGAAGGCCTGCCGCCGCAGGTGTTGGACGCTGTGCGGACGGCGCGCATTCCGCAGGCGCCGGGGCTCGATAGCCTCAACGCCGGCGTCGCCACAGGCATAGCTCTCTTCGCCGTGGCTTCGGCCATGCGAAGGATCTGATCGCCGCAGGGCGCCCGCTTGCTCAGCTTTCCGGATAGAGTTCGTTTCGAGCCCGGTTGCCAAGCGAAAGTCGCCCATGCTCATTGGCCGAAGGCGTGGGCGAGATGATGGCGCGGATCGCCGAATCTGCCCCTTCGCCCTGACCAACAATCGCAATCATTTTCGCCGCGATGCCGGCGATTTCCTCACGCATCGCATCGTCCCCGGCCGGATCCAGCGCCATCAGCGTCTCGGCGGCTTTCAGAGAGGTGGTTTTGATCTGCTCGGAAAGGTCGGCTGCCGCGCGCGCGTCGATGACTTTGACCGTCGGCTTTTGCCGTTTACCTGGAACGGGCTGGGCAGCTTTCTCCATGGCCGACGCGGCGGCGGAGCGTTGACCCGTCTTGTCGATCAAAATCGTGCGCTCCACGAAAGGCAGCGGCCCCGGCGTCGTGTCGCCCGGCTGCTTGATTCTGTTTCTCAGCTTGGCGATTTCGCCCATCCTGCGCTCAAGCACGGTGTCCTTGTCGATGCTGCTCGAAACTTCGTCATTCAGCTTCTCTTCAAGCCGGCGGGTCTTGTTCTCTTCGCGAGCCAGCCGCAATTCAGCGTCTTTCGCCCGCGTCGTCATCGCCTTGAGGTCATCACGCAAGGTCTCGCGCTCATCGCGTAGACCATTGACGCGAAGTTTCAAGCCCTCGATTTCGGTGTCGCGGCTGGCGAGTTCGATTTTGAGATTGTCGATCTCGACGCCGAGACGATAGGCCCTGTGCAGCAGCTCGTCGATGCGGGCTTCCGTCATCTTGGCGGCGTGTTCACTCTTGGCCAACGCTTCTTTCGTCCGGATCAGCGCCAGTTCCTCATTGCGCAGCTCCGCTCTCATCTCTGCGGCATCGACCTTCATGCTTTCGATCGTCTGACGCAGATCACTGTTCTGGCCGTAAAGCCGGGAGGCGTCCGCAGCGACTTCGTCTCGGGAAATCGTCGCCGCCCCGAGTTTCTCGCGCTCCACCCTGAGATCGTGGCTTGTGCGCGCCATGGCCGCAGCCATCTCGGCCCGGACCATATCTTTCTGGGCGCGCAATTCCTGCCGGTTGATCGGCAAGGTCGTCATGATCCTGTTTTCGGTATAGGCGACAATTCGCCGATGTATGGCGGGCGCGACCAGCAGCGCCGCGACGATAGCGGTCAGAAAGCCGAGGCCGAAAAGCAATCCATATTCAATCACGACCGCCTCGCGCCGTTCAGATCCACAGTCGTCCTTCGACAGGCTCAGCGCGCCAAAGCGCATATCTCTATCGGGACGTCATCCGCTACTGTATCTCGCAGCGGGCATTCGAGCAAACGTCGCCGGTCAGAACGGGTTCCAGGTCGGCTTGCGGGTGAGCTTGAGATAACCAACATTCAGGCCTAACCGCGCGCCGACGCCGGTGCGGATCGGCACGAGCAGAACGTCGCGGGACTCCATCACCGTCATTCCGAAACCGGCAATCACATAGGCCTGGCCGCTGACGCCGCCATAGCGCTTGTACAAGCTGTTCACTTCGGGAAGATTATAGACCAGCATCATTACCCGGCTGCCAGCTCCGCCGTAATCGATTCCGAGCGACGGCCCCTGCCAATAGACATTATGTTGACCGGCGTTCTTGGTGTAGAGGTCGCCTTCGCCATAGGTCGCGCCGGCGATAAAGGCCCCGGCGCCTTCCTGTCCTAGTATGTAGCCGTTAGGCAGGCCGTATTTCTGGAAGGCCTTCTCGATGACCTTGGCCAGTCCACCCGTGGTCGAACCAAAAAAGCCGTGGCCGGCGTCGACGATCTCGATCATCGTATATTGATCGCTTTGCGCGCGAGCCGGAGAATAGCCGACAAGGGAAAGGATGAAGAAGAAGATGCCGATCAAGCGGGCGAGTTTTGGCGGTTTGGTCATCTGTCCGTCCGTCTCTTCATTTGGCCAATTCGGCGCCGGACGCCAACATCGGCGTTGAAACAAGGCCCCGAAACAAATTATGTGCATAGTGCAGCCATCCGCTTAATAATCGGTTTACCAAATGTGGTGTCTTTATGGCTGACAGTGAACGCCCAATTGATCGGCGCGCGCGGCGCAAGCATTGAATGACGAGAATATGACGCGACCATGCCGGGCATTTCCCGGATGTCCCCAAGGAGAACGACATGGCCAAGAACCCGAACCTGACCCTTGCAGGATCCGATCTCGCCGCGCTTTTGTGCAGCCGCGTCTGCCATGACGTGATTTCTCCGGTCGGCGCCATCAACAACGGGCTTGAACTGCTCGATGAAGGCGGATCCGACGCCGATGCGCTCGATCTCATCCGCACCTCGGCTCTGAACGCTTCGGTTCGGCTCAAGCTGGCCCGTCTGGCCTTCGGCGCATCCGGGTCGGTCGGCGCGTCCATCGACACCGGCGAAGCGGAAAAGGCGGCCAAGGATTTCGCCGCCGCCGAGAAGAAGACCGAAGTGGTCTGGAGCGGCCCCCGCGCCATCATTCCCAAGAACCGCGTCAAGATGCTTCTGAACCTGTTCCTGGTGGCCTATGGCTCGATTCCCCGCGGCGGCGTCATCGACGTCACGCTCGAACACCCTGAACATGAGGCCAAGTTCACGCTTGTCGCCAAGGGCCGGATGATGCGCCTGCCGCCGAAATTCATGGAAATCAATTCCGGGCAGGTGGAGGAGGCGATCGACGCCCACGCCATACAGCCCTATTACACCGTGCTGCTCGCCGAAGAGGCTGGCATGGTTCTTTCCGCGATGCAGACGGAGGATTCCCTCGTCTATACGGCCGTGATGGCGACTGCCGAATAAACGCCTCAATCGCTCCGTTTGTTTGTAGGCGTGCGCTGCTCCAAAAGTAACTGCTTGTTTATGGGTTTCTCCATAATCTTTGCGGCGGCGCGGAAGAACGACAATAGGGCGAACAATGAAGTTGCGTGTTCTGATTGCGGATGAGAGCGAAGCGGTGAGAAAAATCGCCGCCGAATTACTTGGACAAATGGGCTACGACTGTGGCGAATGCGCCTCGACGCTTGAGGCGCTGGCGCGAAGCGACGCCCAGATGCCGGACGCCATGATCGTCGATTCGGCCATGACCGGCGCGCTCGATCTTATTCGCGCTGTCCGCAACATGCGCGACGGTCGCCGCCCGCTGATCCTCTACAGCCTGGTCAAGGCCGATCTGCGGAGCCTGATGGCGGGCAAGAGCGCCGGCGCGTCCGATTTCCTTCTCAAGCCTTTCGATCGCAAAGTGCTCGCCGCCGCCTTCGCGGGCATTGCCGCGATAGAAGCCGTGGCCTGACAGTCCGATACAACAATTTTCCCACGAGAATGGCGACGCGGCGCCTCCATAAGCTCCGCAAGCCCCCAGGTCGCGCTGCGCCTCCAAAAAACAGCAAAAGCCCACCTCGCGATGCGAGGCAGGTTTTTGCGGGAAATACGGCGAGGCTAAGGGATCAGGCGCTTTCCATAAGCTCGGAACCGTCGGGTTCGCGCAGCACATAGCCGCGGCCCCAGACCGTTTCGATATAGTTGGCGCCGCCGGCGGCGGCTGCGAGCTTCTTGCGAAGCTTGCAGATGAAGACGTCGATGATCTTCAGTTCAGGCTCGTCCATGCCGCCATAAAGGTGGTTGAGGAACATTTCCTTCGTCAGTGTCGTGCCCTTGCGCAGCGACAGCAGTTCCAGCATCTGATATTCCTTGCCGGTCAGATGCACGCGCTGGCCGCCAATTTCGACCGTCTTGGCGTCGAGATTGACAATCAGGTCGCCGGTGATGATGACCGACTGGGCATGACCCTTGGAGCGGCGCACGATCGCGTGAATGCGCGCCACCAGCTCGTCCTTGTGGAACGGCTTGGTCATGTAGTCGTCTGCGCCGAAGCCGAGACCGCGCACCTTGTCCTCGATGCCGGCCATGCCGGACAGGATCAGGATGGGAGTCTTGACCTTCGAAAGGCGTAGAGTGCGCAGCACTTCATAGCCGGACATATCAGGCAGATTCAGGTCGAGCAGGATGATATCATAATCATACAGCTTGCCCAGATCGACGCCTTCCTCGCCCAAATCGGTCGTGTAAACGTTAAAACTTTCGGATTTGAGCATAAGCTCAATGCTCTGCGCTGTCGCGCTATCGTCTTCAATTAGTAGAACCCGCATCTTCGTCCCCTTTTCCGCCGCCTTGAAAGGTGCAACGTCCTAACCCGGCTAGGATCCAGCTTTTGCCTGATTTGGAGGCTGCCATCAAATGGTTAACAAATTCTGATTCACCCTGGCAAGGTGTATCGTATTTGTTAAAGATTTTTCGTAGCCCTCTGATTTTCATCACACATTCCGACGACCTCTCTTAACGCGTAAGGTTAAGATCTCCGGCTAACTGACTCCGCAGACTCATTCTTTGGACTTAGTCGATCCATGACCCCAGTCATTTACCGACCCTTAAATGATGTTGGCTATCATTAACGATGCACGTAAACGAAAGGTTACCGCCGTTATGTTTTCATTAACGTCGGCGCACTTTTTTCGAGGGATTATGAAAATCCCCCGACGGGCAGTCCTGTTGTAAGCGGGTCTCGCTATCCATGGAGTATTGCGTATGAAGTCGCGTGAGAGCCTAGTGCGTCTGAAGGAATTCCAGCTGAAGGAAAAACGCCGGCAGTTGAAACAGCTTCAGATGATGATGGCCGAATTTGAGCGTATGGCCAAAGATCTGGAAAACCAGATCCTCTACGAGGAAAAGAAGTCCGGAATCACGGATCCCAACCACTTCGCCTATTCCACTTTCGCCAAGGCCGCCCGTCAGCGGGCCGACAATCTTCAGGTCTCCATCAAGGAACTGAAGGTTCAGCAGGACGCTGCGGAAGCCCAGGTGGAAGAGTTGCAGGCCGAATTCGACAAAGCCTCGGCGATCGAGGAACGGGACGTGAAGATGCGCGCCTAAAGCGGCATCGCCCTGACGACGTGAGATCAAGCCGCGCGGCCCAAACCAGCGGGCGTGCACAGGCGCGGCTTGATGTCATTCCAACACGCGTTAAAACCGCGGTTGCCGTATGGCGACCGCGGTTTTAACGCTGAATGTTTGATTGTTACGCGGAGCGCAGCAGCGCTTCGGCTTCCTCCCGCGATGGCATCGCCGGGGCTGTGCCGGGGCGCGTGACGGAGATACCCGCGACAGCCGACCCGAAACCAACAGCGTCGACGGGCGCAGAGCCGCGTGAAAGCGCCGCGGCGAAACCGCCATTGAACGCGTCGCCTGCCCCCGTGGTGTCGACCACCTCCCCGACCTTGAACGCCGGGACAAGTCTGGATTCGCCCGCCGTATGATAGAGCGCTCCCTGCGCGCCGAGCGTGATAATCGCCGTCTTGACGCCCATCGACAGGAGTTTTTCGGCCGCTGCCCTGGCCTCGTCGACTGTTGTCACCGGCAGGCCGGTCAGGATTTCCGCTTCGCTCTCGTTGGGCGTGACATAGTCGCAAAGCGCGAACACGGAGGCGTCGAGCGGCTGCGCCGGAGCCGGATTGAGGATGGTGATCGCCCCACCCGCCTTGGCGATTTCCAAAGCGCGCACCGCCGCGTCAAGCGGCTGTTCGAGCTGCGTTACGAAAATCTTCGCACTGCCGATCAGATCGGCCCGGGCCTCCATGTCCGCCGGCGAAATCGTCGCTGCTGCGCCAGGCGCGACGATGATGGCGTTGTTGCCCGTCCCTTCCTCGAGGAAGATATAGGCCGCGCCGGTATAGCTCGCGGGGTCACGGCTGACGACCGGGTTCACGCCAGCCGTTTCCCATGTCTTCATCGCCATGTCGGCAAACGCATCGTCGCCGAGTTTGGACAGGAACGCGACGTCACCGCCGGCGCGGGCTGCGGCGACAGCCTGATTGGAGCCTTTGCCGCCTGGCCCGAGCGAGAAGCTCTTGCCGAGAATGGTTTCTCCAAGCTTCGGCTGGCGAGCGGCGCGATAGGCGGTGTCGGCGACGAAGACGCCAAGGATTACGATATCATGCGACATGGCAGCCTCACGCGGCATCCGGCGGGATCACGCCCTTGGTGAGCATGAAGCAGCCATAGAAACGACGTTCGCCGGTCTGGATCACGGCATATGCTTTCTTGGCGAGATCGTAAAAGGCGTAACGCTCCACGCCGACCAGCGGCCAATGCTTGCCTTCCGCCGTGTCGATCGCCGACTGGACTTCCTGCTGCACAAGCGGGATCTCGTCGGCATTGCCCACCACTTCCATACGCTGGGCGGCATTGTCGATGAATGTGTCGAGCGGCATCAAAGACAAGATCGCCGCCGCCGCCTGAGCGGACGTGGTGTTCTCCATGCGCAAAAGACTGCCATGGACGGTCTGCTGGGCGACCGATTCAGACGGAAAATTGAGATCCGACAAGACGATATAGTCGCCATGACCCATGGATTTAAGAACATAAAGCACATCCGCGTTCAGAAGCGGCGATAGACCTTTGAGCATAGTGGCCTCCCTGGATGGTTGCGATGAATGAAGCGACGGCGACCATGCGCCGCCGGCAGATCATATCCGTTTGCCGGTGGCGCTGTCGAATACATGCGCCGCTTCCCGGCGCGGCCTGAGGCGGATCGTCTGACCCGGCGAAAACATATGCCGTTCGCGAAACAGCGCGAGTATATCGCGACCGCCGGCATGCACGAACACCATCGTCTCAGACCCGGTCGGCTCGACGACGCCGACCTTTCCTTCGAAACCCTCATCGGAGAGTTCGAGATGTTCGGGGCGAATGCCGTAGGTGACCTCCTGGCCCTCCGACACAGCGCGGCCAGCGCTGATCGGCAGCAGCAGGTCGCCCGCCTCGACAAACGCATCGCCGCCAACGATCTTCACTCTGCCCTTGATCAGGTTCATCGACGGCGAGCCGATGAAGGTCGCCACGAACAGATTGGCCGGGGTATCGTAGAGGTCGAGCGGCGCGCCGATCTGCTCGACGCGACCATCCTGCAGCACCACGATACGGTCGGCCATGGTCATGGCTTCGACCTGGTCATGGGTGACGTAGATTGTGGTGGTCTTGAGCCGCTGATGCAGCTCCTTGATCTCCGTGCGCATCTGCACGCGCAGCTTGGCGTCGAGATTGGACAGCGGCTCGTCGAACAGGAAGACCTGCGGATTGCGAACGATGGCGCGGCCCATGGCGACGCGTTGGCGCTGGCCGCCGGACAACTGTCGCGGATACCGGTCCAGATAGGGCGTCAGCCCGAGAATGCCGGCAGCGGAGGCGACGCGTTCGGCCACGACGGCGGGATCCGTCTTCTTCAGTTTCAGCGAGAAGGCCATGTTGTCCTTGACCTTCATATGCGGATAGAGCGCATAAGACTGGAAGACCATGGCGATGTCGCGATCCGACGGCGGCACATTGTTGACCACGCGGTCGCCGATCAGGATCTTGCCGCCGGTGATGCTTTCGAGGCCCGCGACCATGCGCAGCAGCGTTGATTTCCCGCAACCAGACGGGCCGACAAGCACCACAAACTCGCCGTCGGCGATGTCTATATTGACGCCATGAATGACCTCAAGCGACCCATAGGCCTTCTTGACGTCCTGGACCAGAACTTGAGACATTCCACCTCCCGAAATGCGGATACCGTCTCGAACCCGAAGCCGCCAGGCCATCGTTGTTCAAAACTTACAATACCTCCCCAAGGGCGCACAGCAACCGCAATGGGTCGCCGCCCCCTTGGTTTCCGTGTAGCCGACCCAGAATGGACTGTCCAGATTTTTCCGGCCACGCATGTATTGCGATGCAACACGAATACCGCAATGCAATACAAGCCATTGAAATTGATGATTGACGGCCAGCATAGGACAGATTTATTTTGCAAATCGCCAAATCAGGCGTGATTTATGCGTGTACTGCGGAGGAGCAGACGCTTTTGTCCTTATCGATGTCGGTAAAATACAATTTGCGTCAGGCGCGGTCCACATGCAAGACTTCTTCGACGAAACGGCAAGGCGGGGAGTGCGCCGGGCTGGATTGTAAGCCACCATGGGAGGATATGGCGTGAAAGTTGAACTCTACGAATTGTTGGCCAGACAGGCCATGAACCGTCGGAGCCTTTTGAAAGGCGCGGCGAGCCTCGGCGCGATGGGCCTTGCAGGCACGGCTCTGTCAGGCATCGCCGGCCCGGCGATGGCGCAGGACAATCTGCGTGCGGAAATTCTGAAGATTCCGGGTGTCGGCGCAGGTTCGCCCACGGACGCCGACTGGCAGAAGGTCGGTGAACTCTGCCTCGGCGCCACCAAGGCTGCGGTCAAGGAAGGCGAGTTCAGGGGCGTCGAGCTGTCCTTCATGGGCCTCAACAACCAGAACCTCCACAATGTTCTGTTCCGCGGCCTGCTCTATGCCTGGGAACAATATACCGGCGCCAAGATCAACTGGATCGACCTCGCCCAGGCAGACTATAACGCTCGTCTGCAGCAATCCATCGCCACAGGCACCGTCGATTTCGACATTCTCGAAATGGGCGCGCCGTTTGAGGGCGATGTTTGCGGAAAGGGTCTGGCGTCTGAAATGCCCGATTGGGTCAAGACCCAGATCGACATGGACGACTATGTCGGCTACCTCAAGGCTCCAGTCGGCACCTGGAACGGCAAGACATATCGCATCTCCGTCGACGGCGACTGCCACAACTTCAACTACCGCACCGACGTCTTCGCCAGCGCCGACCTCGCCAAGGCCTGGAAGGACGAGGGACATCAGGGCGAATGGGGCGTGCCCAAGACCTGGCAGCAGGTGCAGGAAGTCACCAAATTCCTCAAGGGCAAGCAGCTCGACGGCCAGGATCTGTACGGCTATCTCGACGCGCCCAAGGGCTGGGGCGGCTTCGGCTTCTACTTCCTCGCCTCGCGCGCGACGGCTTACGCCAAGCATCCCGATGACAAGGCCTGGCTGTTCGACGCCGACACGATGAAGCCGCGTATCAACAACCCGGCCTGGGTCCGCACCATCCAGGACGTTATCGACGCCCTGCCGTCCGAGCCGGCCGATCAGCTCAACGCCGATCCCGGCACGACCGCCTTCCAGCAGTTCCTCGCCGGCACCGGCTCGATGCTGGCCTGGTGGGGCGACGTGGGTTCTTCCGCCAAGACGTCAGACTCCTCAGTCATCGGCGACTCGGTCGGCTTCTCGATCCTTCCCGGCTCCGACGATGTCTTCAACTCCAAGACCGGCCAGTGGGACAAGCTCGCTTCGGGCCCGAACTATGCGCCGAACATGGCCTATATCGGCTGGGGCATCTATGTCATGGCCCGCGTCGACGCCGATCCGGTGAAGCAAAAGGCGGCCTGGTCCGCAGCCGCCCATCTCGGCGGCAAGGACATCTCGCTGTGGACCGCAGCCTATCCGTCCGGCATGCAGCCCTACCGCAACTCGCATTTCAACATCGAGGAATGGGTTGCCGCAGGCTATGACGAGGGCTTCATCTCGTCCTATCTCGGCTCGGAAAAGGACAGCTACAACCACCCGAACGCAGCCATCGAGCCGCGCATCCCCGGTATCTTCCAGTACTATTCGGTCGCCGAAGACGAACTGGCCAAGATCTTTGCCGGCCAGATGACCGCGCAGGAAGGCGCCGACAAGATCGCCGCCGCCTGGGAAAAGCTGACCGATCAGATCGGTCGCGACAAGCAGATCGCTCTCTACAAGGCCTCGCTGGGCCTGTAACCGCGCGATCATCGCATCTTGGCCGGCGGCGGCGTTACGCCGCCGGCCTTTCTGTTTACCCAGGAACTATGAAAACGGGCGGAGCCGTATGTCGAGCAGCGCTGATTTGGTCAATGACCGGCTATTCACGGTCAACACCGACGACGAAATTCCCGAAAGCCGCAAGCGGCTTGGCCGCATGGCGTTTTGGGCCGCGACCGCCCTGCTGGTCGCAACGGCCGCCGTGCAAAGCCTGCATGTCTCCGGCGCGCTGGCGATCGGCTTCGACAATTGGCGCCCGGTGCTCTACGCGGTGCTCCTGTGGTGTGTGGCGCTGGCCTATTCGCTGGTGATGGTCCGCGGCGAATACGGCAAGAAGATGCTGTTCATTCTGCCGGCTTTCCTGTTCACCGTGTTCATGGTGATTTTCCCGACAATTTTCGGTCTGTATATCGCCTTCACCGATTGGAACCTGTCGTCCTTCGAGGGACAACATTTCAATGGCGTCGACAATCTGGTGAAAATGTCGAGCGATCCCTATTTCTGGAACGCCATCCTGAACATGGTCTATTATGTGCTGGCGATCCTGGTCGAATACGCCATCGCCTTCGGCCTTGCGCTTTTGCTCAATGCCGAGATTCGCGCTCGAAAATTCTTTCGCGTCGCCTTCCTGCTGCCCTTCATGCTGTCGCCGGTCGCGGTGTCCTGGATGGTCGGAAAGTCGCTCGGCGAGTATCGTTTCGGCCCGCTGGCCACGCTCGCGCGACATCTCGGCTGGGACCAGCCGGCTTTCTTCTCGACGCCGGGCATCGCCCGCGTGTCGATCATGATCATGGACGCATGGACCTATATCCCTTTCATGCTGATCATGCTGCTGGCAGGCCTCCAGGCCATGCCGAAAGAAGTGCAGGAAGCCGCCCGCGTCGATGGCGCGACGCCCTGGCAGGCCTTCTGGCGCATCACATTCCCGCTGATGCTGCCGGTGTCGATCACCGCCGTCGTCCTCAGGGTGATCTTCAAGCTAAAGTTGGCCGACATCGTCATCAACATGACCGCTGGCGGCCCCGGCGGCGCCACTGACACTGTGACCAGCTTCATCTTCCGCGAATATCGAGAGCGATCGAATGTCGGCTACGGCACCATGCTGGCCTTCGTCTATCTCGTATTGATTATCCTCTTCGTGACCGGTTTACTGAAACTCGCCAGCCGGTGGAACACCAGCGACCAAAATTGAGGAGGACGTCATGACGACACTGAGCCAAGCCATCAGCGCCGCCGACGCGCCCACGGAAAAAGACGGAACCGCGAAATTCTATTTCGGCCGTTTCTTCATCTACGGAGCGCTCACGCTCTGGACGATCATCTGCCTGTTTCCGATCTACTGGACCTTGACCACCTCCTTCAAAGTCGCCAAGGACGTGCAGAAGGGCGCCATCACCCCTTGGGTGGACTTCGTCCCCAACTGGAAGGGTTGGCAGTCGCTGGGCCTGTCGCCGGAAACAATTATCCGTCCCTCCACCGTCCGCGATGAATTCCTGAAGCGCTTCTTCAACAGCGTCATCACCTCGGTTAGCGCCTCGCTGCTTGCCGTGCTGATCGGCTCGCTCGCCGCCTATGGGCTGACCCGCTTCGCCTACAAGATCGGTTGGATGCGCAACAAGGACATCTCCTTCTTCTTCCTGTCGCAGCTGATCCTGCCGCCGGTGGTGCTGGCCCTGCCCTTCCTGGCGCTTTATAAGGAACTGGCGCTGCTAGACACCACCTTCGGCTTGGTGATGCTTTATACGCTGATGGTGCTGCCGATCGTCATCTGGATCATGCGAGACCAGTTTGCCGGCATTCCCGTCGAGCTTGAGGAAGCGGCGCTGGTGGACGGATTGTCGATCTGGGGCGCCTTCTTCCGCATCGTCTTTCCGCTCGCTGCGCCGGGCATGGTCGCCGCCTTTATTCTCGCGCTGGTTCTGTGCTGGAACGAATATTTCTTCGCAGCCCTGCTCACCTCGACTCACGCCACCACCGTGCCGGTGATGGTGGCGAGCCAAACCGGATCGCAAGGCATCAACTGGTGGTCCATGGCGGCGCTGTCGACGGCAGCCATTGCGCCGCTGGTGGTGATCGGCATCTTCCTGGAACGCTATATCATCAAGGGCATGACAGCCGGATCGGTGAAGTGATGCTGAAAAAGATCCCGCGCCTTCTGAGCGCCGAAGCCCTGAACGCGCTGATGCTGATGGGCCATGGCGACGAGTTCCTGATCTGCGACGTCAACCACCCGGCGGCGACCATTGCGCGCGACACAGTTTACGGAGAGATCATCGATCTCGCCGGAGCTGACATTCCGACTGCGCTCGCCGCCATTCTCGAACTTTTTCCGGTCGACACCTTTGTCGAGCAACCGGTGAAACGCATGCAGGTTGTCGGCAATCCCGGCGAAGTCCTGCCGATCTTCGACGCCGTGCAGGCGGTGGTCGATGCAGCGGAAGGCCGAGCCGTGGGCATGGCGGCCTTGGAGCGTTTCGCGTTTTACGAGGCGGCGCGGCAGAGTTTTGTGGTGTTCCGGACCTCCGATCCCGGTCCTTACGGCTGTTTTATCATCAAGAAAGGCGTGATCTAATCTGGCGCGGGAGAAATCTTCGTTCCGGCGGCAAATATTTATCAGCATGCTAATTGTTTTCCGATGAGCGGGCGCCTAAGTGATCTCGGCAATGACCATTTAGGAAGGCAATCATGCTTCTCGACACACTCTCCTGGCGCTACGCCACCAAGAAAATGGACCCGTCCAAGACCGTCTCCGAAGACAAGGTCGACCGCATCGTCGAGGCCGCGCGGCTCGCGCCGACTTCCAGCGGCTTGCAGCCCTTCGAAGTGATCGTCGTCACCAACAAGGATGTACGCGAAAAGATCAAGGCGATCGCCTGGAACCAGGCTCAGGTCACCGACGGCTCTCACCTGCTCGTTTTCGCCGCTTGGGACAATTACACCACGGACCGCATCAACAAGATGTTCGATCTCGTCAATGAGGAACGCGGCGTCACCAATGAAGGCTGGGAAAACTACCGTCAGATGCTGCTCAACAACTATCCAAATCGTGACGAGCA
The DNA here is from genome assembly GCF_029892285.1 of Rhizobium sp. SG_E_25_P2. Lineage (GTDB taxonomy): Bacteria > Pseudomonadota > Alphaproteobacteria > Rhizobiales > Rhizobiaceae > Rhizobium_E. The sequence goes on along the minus strand of NZ_JARXVM010000002.1, from coordinate 409,331 downwards.
GGTGAATTTCGAACACGCCGCCCGCCAGGCCTATATCGGCTTCGGCCTCGCTATCGCCCAGGCCGCGGAAGAAAAAGTCGACGCCACGCCGATGGAAGGCTTTGATCCCGCAGCGCTCGACGACATTCTCGGCCTGCGCGCCCGCGGCCTGCGTTCGGTGACCATTCTGCCGCTCGGCTACCGCGCAACGGAAGGCGACTGGCTGGCGAACCTCAAGAAAGTCCGCCGCCCCAGGGATGAATTCGTCTCCACCGTCGCCTGATGGCTCCGGGAACGCGGCGCGTCGCGCGTCGCGTTCTGTTTTTTTGCTCCGCGATCTTGAACCGGTTCAGAAAACCGTAACGCGCTCGGCTTATGCTTATTTCATGAAGTAAGCATTCGGAAGCCAAGTCTTGGATCTTGCCACCATTCTCCTGCTGTTCAAGTCGTCCCTGCTCGTCGGGGCGATCTGCTTTTTATACGTCCGCTGGCACGGCGATCACATCGAAGGCCTCGGCGTGCTCGCCGCTTCGTTCTTCCTCCAGGCAGCCGCCACAACCTTGGCCGGCATGGTGGAAGCCGGGACTCTCGCAGGCACATTTTGGATCATGTTGATGACCGTGATGGGCTTGGCGGGCTACGCCCTGCTTTGGATCGGGCTCAAAGAACTGACCACCGGGGCAAAAACGACGCGTCTTTGGCTGGCGATGCTGCCGCCATTCATCTTGACCTTCGTGATTCTGTTCACCGACAGCATGGACGACAACAGAATCCGCGCCTCCGTCTTCAACTTTTCAGCAGGGTTTTATCTTTTCGTTTGCGCGATGATGGTTTTTCTCGACATGCGGCGCGAAAAACTGAGCGCCAAGATTCCACTGTCCCTGGCGCTTGGCTTGGGCGCGCTCCTCTGCTTCGCCATAGTCCTCGGCATCAATGGGCTCCTGATTTCGCCTGACGCTCTCAACATCGTGTTTTTCCTGCTGATCGTGCTGTTTTTCATCATCTGCCTGTTCATCATCATCATGGTGAAGGAGCGGACGGAGGCGGATCTGCACCGGCTGATCGCCACGGACGAATTGACAGGTCTTCCCAATCGCCGTCACTTCTTCAGCGGCCTGCCAGCAGAGCCTCGACCGGGCGACGCGTTCATCCTGCTTGATATTGACCATTTCAAGCGGGTCAATGACACATTAGGCCACGCGACGGGAGACAAGGTGCTCCGCAAGGTAGCCGAAATGATCGCCAGCGATCTGCCGTCACATGCGATCTATGGTCGCCTGGGCGGAGAGGAATTCGGCGTCTTCCTGCCGGGATCGGGCAACGACGCGGCGCTGGCCATCGCTGAACTCATCCGCAAACGGATCGAGAACCATCAAGACGCCATCACCACTATCAGCGCCGGCGTCGCCGTCGCAAGAGCGACAAGCGTCATAACCGAGGTGATGAGCGCCGCCGATGCAGCGCTTTACAAAGCCAAGCAGAACGGCCGCAATCGCGTCTGGCTGCACGCCGAGACCTGACCCCCTGGATCAGGGGGCCGCAATATCCCGCATCAGATCTTTGGTCTGCCGGTAAAGGTTGCGGAAGATCCGGTGATTGCGGGCATGGGCCGCGTGCGGCTGCGCGACGACTTCCGCCTCCACCGGATTCCACGCCAGGATATCCTCGCGCTTGACATCGCCGACGCCAAGCGCGGCGAGAAAGGCGTCGCCATAGGACGCGCCGACCATGCGCCGCGCCAGCCTCTGCGGCAGGCCCGAAATGTCGGAGGTTGCCTCCAGCCAGATCTTGTTCTTGACCCCGCCGCCCACGGCCATCAGCCGTTTAGGGCGGGCGCCGACTTCTGCATAGGTCTCGAAGATATGATTGGTGGCATGCGCGATGCCCTCGATCAGCGCTCTGTAAATGTCCCCGCGCCCATGGGTGAGGTTGAGGCCGAACAGCACACCCTTGGCGTCGGGATCGTGAAGCGGCGTCCGTTCGCCCGAGAAATAGGGCAGGAAGACGAGACCCTTCGCGCCGGGCTCGGAGGTTTCGGCCTCGCGGGCAAGCTCGCCGAAAGCCGTGGCGGGATCGAGATCGCGGCCGAACTGGTCGCGGAACCAGTGCGTCAGCGTGCCCGATGTCGCAAGCCCGGACATCGAGGCGTGTTCGCCTGGAAAGAGCCAGGGCGCATACCACAGTCGGGCGTCGCGCACGCGAGCTGCGGTCAGTTCGATGATGAAGATGGTCGAACCATACATGACCATCATGTCGCCGGCCTCGCTCACCCCGACGGAAAAAGCCTCCGCCGCCGCATCAATCGTGCCGCAAATGACGGGGGTGCCCGCGGCGAGCCCGGTGGCGTGCGCAGCGGCCGCCGTCACTTCGCCGGCAATATCGGTGGTCCAGAGGATCTCGGGCAGCTTGTCGAGCGGCGCGATGCCGTCATTGAGCGCGTCCGACCAAGCCTGTTCGTCGATCCGGTAGAGCGGCGAGAAATTGGCGGCGGTGTAATGATCCATCACCGTTCGGCCGGTCAGCTTCTGCACGATGAATGTCGTGGAGGTCACGAACTTGTCGGCCTTCTCGTAGAGATCGGGCCTGTTGTTCTTAAGCCAGAGAATTTTCGGGCCAACCGACTGAGAGGTCAGGGCATTGCCGCATTCGTCGAGAATGCGCGCTTCGCCGAGGCTGGCGTTCAACGTTTCGATCTCGCGGGCGGCGCGTGTGTCGACGCCATAGAGCACGCCGTTCATCAGCGCATTGCCGTCGCGATCAACCGGCAGCATGCAGGGGCCGATGGCGGAAGCGCCGACTGCGCGGATGTGCTTGGGATCAATCCCGCTCTGTGCGATCAGCGCCTTCGACAGAAAGCAGAAATCGCCCCACCAATCCTTGTCAGGATCGTGCTCGGCCCAGCCGGGCTGCGGCACCAGCATTTTGTGTGGCCGCGCAGCCTGGGCGACGATCTCGCCCGCGCCATCGACCAGCACGCCCTTGGATTCGAAAGTCCCGATATCGACGCCGAGATAATAGGCCATTGTCCCCCCTATTGTTCGAAATCGTCCCGGTCGAGGCTGAAGCCCGGCTTGATCCTGACGATGGCGGCAACCAGCAAATCCGTCAGCTCTTCGAGATCGGCGAGGTCGCACATTTCCAGCGAAGAATGCGAATAGCGCATGGGAAAGCCCATATCGATCGACGCAACCCCCTGGCCCACCAGCTGCACATAGGAGGAATCGGTCAGGCAGCCGATATGAGCGCTTTTCTGCAGGCGAATCCCCTCGCCCGCAGACGTCTCTTCAAACAGCCGGACGAGCGCCGGATGCGGGATCGTGCCGTTGAGCGTGCCGCGTCCATGGAAGGAATAGAGCCCCATGCCCGGCCCACCACCGAGCGTAACATCGCCGCGCGCGCCCATATCAGGCGTATCGGCCGCCAGGATGATGTCAATCTGGATGGCGATATCGGGCTCGAGCATCTGCGCCGCCGTCAGCGCGCCGCGCAGATTGAACTCTTCGAGCACGGAGAAGACGATATGCACCGTCGGCCTGTCCTCGGCCGAGGCAAGCGCACGCGCCGCCTCCAGAACCACGGCGCAGCCGGCCCGGTCATCGACAGACGTGCCGGCGATGCGACCATTGCGGAGATCGATGACTTCGGGCTGGTAGACGATGGGCGTGCCCACATCGATGCCCGCAGCCAGCGCCTCCTCGGCGCTTCTGAAGCCGGCGTCGATATAGAGCTCCGGATAGGGCAGAACCTTGTATTTTTCATCGGGCTGGGTGGCGTGATGGGCCTTGTTGGCGATCACGCCGGGAATATCCCTGCCTTCGCCGAGCGAAAACAGCACCGCCTGCGAAGCGAGCGCGCGCTCCGGCACGCCGCCAAGCCGTTCGACCCTGACATAGCCGTTCTTCTCGATCTTGCGCACCACGAAGCCGAGCTGATCCATATGGGTGAACAGCATTACCGACGGCGCGCCCTCGGCGCCCTTGATCGTGGCGATCAGATTACCCAGCCGGTCGGTGCGGGTTTGAAGGCCGATCTCCTGCAATTGCGCCTTGAGGTAACGGCGGACGCGCCCTTCATAGCCGGACAGGCCCGGAATGCGCATCAGCGTTTCGAGTTCGGCTCTCAGCCTGTTGCGCATCTGAGCCTCCTCAGCGATCCAGGCGGACCAGACGCATGAATTCGGCCGCCCGCTCAGGATCGACGGCGTTCCAGGTATGGCCGTCATATTTGAGCGACGAGCCGACGATCACGCCGTCGGCCACCTTCAGCGTGTCGCGCACGGTTGTGTGTTTGACGCCGGTATTGGCGAAGACATAAGTGTCAGGCAGAACGCGCTTGACCGCTTCGAGATCGGTCATCTCGGCCGCTTCGCCTGTGATGTTGCCGGACACCAGCACCGCATCGGGAATGGACGAGAACACGGCGCTGCGGGCGCGATCGGCGACGCTGCGGCGGTCCAGCGAATAGGCGAATTCCGCCGAGATATTGTAAAGCAGCGCCAGATCCTGCCGATGCAGCCGGTCGCGATAACGCATGGCCTTGCCCGCGTCAGGGGTCCACGGCCCCATGTCGGAGGCGTAGGTTCCGGTGAAGATTTCGCGCACGAAGCCAGCGCCCGTCGCCGCAGCCAGCGCGATCGAGGCTTCGGGATCCCAGAGCACATTGACGCCGAAAGGAATGCGGATCTCCTGGCGCACCTGGCCGATCACATAGGCCATGGTCGCGATCGACGCCGTATCCACCTTGAATTCATAGGGCCGGTCATTTTCGTTGCCGAACATCACGGCGTCGAAGCCGGCGTCCTGCAGCGCGGCCAGATCCTTGCGCACGCCGTCCAGCAGCGCGTCCAGGCCTCCCTCGCGATCATAGAGCGGCGAGCCGGGCAGCGCGCCGAAATGAACCATGGCGATGACAGGCTTGACCTCGCCAAACAGGCGTTTCAGTTTTTCACTCACGATACGATCTCCTCCAAACCGTGCCGGGAACTTGCCATTTCAGCTGCGACTTGTCACGGGCGCACCTTTGAAAATCAATAAAAACAATTGCTTTCAGATGAGGCGGATCGATACACTCCCCATTGAGGAGACTTTATTCAGGAGGATAGCGATGAAAATCCGGCACTGGGACCGTCGCGGCAATGGCGGCTTCGATTTCACCGAACTCGGCTTCGGCACGGCCCCGCTCGGCAATCTCTACAAGGCTGTTTCGGACGAAGAGGCGCATGCGGTTCTCGACGCCGCCTGGGAGACAGGCTGCCGCTACTTCGACACCGCGCCGCTTTACGGCCTCGGCCTGTCCGAGCGCCGCGTCGGCGATTTTCTCAAGACCAAGACGCGCGACGACTATCTGATCTCGACCAAGGTCGGCAGGCTCCTGTCTGTCTGCCCGCCCGATCAACGCACCGGCATCGGCAAATTCTTCGACACGCCCAATCGCCGCGAGGTCTATGACTATTCCTATGACTGCGTCATGCGCTCTTTCGAAGCGTCCTTCGAGCGCACCGGGCTTGATCGCTTCGACATCATCTTCGTCCACGACGTCGACATCTTCACCCATGGCTCCAAAGAGGCGTCGGACGCCCGCATCGAGGAATTCATGCGCGGCGGCTATTATGCGCTTCTATCGCTCCGGGATCAGGGCGTCATCGGCGCCTTTGGCGGCGGCGTCAATGAATGGCAGGTGTGTCAGACGCTGGCCGAGCGCGGCGATTTCGATCTCTTCCTGCTGGCCGGCCGCTATACGCTGCTGGAACAGGAAGCGCTCAAGAGCTTCCTGCCGCTGTGCGAACAGCGCAATATCGGCATCGTGCTCGGCGGCCCTTATAATTCCGGCATCCTCGCCCGCGGCCCGTCGGAAGCGGCGCAATATAATTACTCCGACGCGCCGACAGAGGTGATCGAGCGTGTCCGCAAGATCGACGCCGTTTGCCAGGCGCATGGCGTCAGGCTGATCGAGGCGGCGCTGAACTTTCCGCTCAGGCATCCGCAGGTGGTTTCCGTGATTCCAGGCGGCCAGAGCGTTGCGGAAGTCCGCTCCAATCGCGACATTCTCGGCAAGGACATTCCGTCGGGCCTTTGGGAAGAATTGAAGTCGGAAGGCTTGCTTCGAGGCGACGCGCCGGTGTGACGTTTCCGGTTGCGCGCTAGAATTCTGCGCCCCCGCGCGTCCTGGGGCGCAGAGTAGCGTTAGCGCAACCTATTCGCGATAATTGGTGAAAAAAGCATTGCGCGAGAGTCTTGTGCGGACGATTTTTTTCTGTCACCAATGCCGCCATCGATTTTCTTGAGGCCGATTGGCTTGGCTCCCCCGTCATCGCACGGGCGTGGCCCACGACTTATCCCCGAACGATCTATCGATACCACCACCGGCTCTCGGCAGAGAGCACACTATTCTACGAAGGTTCTCGAAAGGAACTGTTATGAACACTGGTACCGTAAAGTGGTTCAACTCCCAGAAGGGTTACGGATTCATCCAGCCGGACAACGGCGGAGCGGATGTTTTCGTTCATATCAGCGCCGTTGAACGCGCCGGCATGACCACGCTCAACGAAGGCCAGAAAATCTCCTACGAAGTGCTCGCTGACCGCCGCACCGGCAAGTCCGCCGCCGGCAATCTGCGTGCCGCTTGATCTGTCGATAGATCCGTAACATTTTCGGGGGCGCGGTTCATTCCGCGCCCCCAAGTTCTTCCTGGATGCCGGCAATGATTTCATGCCGCTGCAAGGCCGATTTGCCCGCATGCGCCGTATAGGTGACCGCCAGCAGTCGGATAACGCTGCCCATCGCGGTATGCGACGGCCCCAGCCCGAAGCTCGACACATGGCATGGCAGAACCACTTTTGAAAATCGCTGCGCTTCCAGCGCAAATGTCCGGTCGGTGATCGTGATCACCGTCATACGGGTGGTCTCGGCATAGGCGACGATCGGCTTGAGGATCTGCGGATGCGGCGGCAAGGCTAACAGCAGCAGCACATCCTTGGGCCCGGTCATCGCCAGATCCTCCGCCCAGGAGCCCTGATTGATGCCGAGGATCATCACGCTGTGGCGCAGTCTTGAAAACAGCAGCCGCGCATAGCGGGCATAGCCCTCTTCCGCGCCCAGGCCCAGCACCCAGAGACGCGGCGCCTTCTCGATCAGGTCGGCCGCCTCGCGCACCTTGTCGGAGCGCATTTCCTCAAATGTCTTGGTGAGGTTCTTGAGCTCCAGCTCCAGATGCGCGCCGATGGTGCGGCCCAGCGCCACCTGTTCGGATTCCGTCACCGAATAGCCATAGGGTTCGGTGCGATTGCGCTCCTCGCGCGCCTGCAGCTTCACCTCGTTGAAATCGCTATAGCCGAGATGCTGAAAAAAGCGCGCCGCCGTGGCTTTGGAGACGCCCGCCATCTCGGCGATCTCGGTCGCGGAATGGGTGAGGATATCGTCCTCCCGATCCATGATCAGCTGGGCAAGCTTCTTCTCGCCCGCCGTCAGCCGGTCGAACCGCTCCTGTATCCGCAACACCAGTCGTGACGCCATCATCCCCCCAATCGATTTTGCCGCATAAAAAAAGATTAGCACCCATCTTGCAACAATGAAACTGTTGTTTCATGATGATGAAACAGTGAAACAAACGAGGCCCGCATGTCACACTCCCGCATCATTCGCCAACGCATCTGGGACCGGCTGAAAGATGTGGCCAGGCCAGACACCCGCTTTCACCTGAATTTCGCGGAAGTGATCCCGGACTATGAGGGCTCTGAAATAGCGACCGATCGCATCACCGCGCTCGCCGCCTACAAGCAGAGCCAGTTCGCCTTCATCACGCCGGACAATTGCCTGGTTGATCTTCGCCGTCGGATGATCGAGGAGGGCAAGCCCTTCGTGATGTCCACCTATGGCATCTATCGCGGCTTTCTCTACATGGCGCCGGGCATGGTTCCCAAGGGCGCTGAACTTTACGCCGCCTGGCTCGATGGCATGGAGCATTTCGCCAAGCCCATCACGCTCGAAGAGATCACCAAACTCGGTCGCTTCGATTTCATGGCCACCGGCGCTTCCGCCGTCTCCATGGATGGCGTCCGCTTCGGCAAGGGTCATGGCTTCTTCGACATGGAATGGGGCATGTTCACCGATCTCGGCCTGGCCGATGACGCAACGCCTGTCGTCGCCACTGTTCACGATGTGCAGGTGGTCGAGGACAAGCTGCATCCCAGCGAGACCGACATTCTCGTCGACATGATCGCCACGCCCAGCCGCATGATCGAGGTGGAGCGGCGTGGACGCCGCCCGCGCGGCATCAAATGGAATCTCGTCGAGGCGGAGCAACTCGCCGTCACCCCTCCGCTGCGCGAACTTGCCCGGATGATGGGCGTCGCCTGACCTCAGGCGAGAGAGACTGAAGCCTGAAAGACCAAAACAATAAAAAACAAACCAACCAGAGGAACGGACGCCATGACCTTCACCATTGATCGCCGCAATTTCCTGAGCCTGATGGCCGCCGGCGCCGCCCTGCCGCTGACCGCGCGCATGGCCAGCGCCGCCACGCCCTTCACCTTCCAGGCCTCCTGGGTCAACGACGCCGAATTCACCGGCTATTTCACCGCCTTGGACAAGGGCTATTACAAGGATGAGGGCCTCGACCTCACCTATATCCCCGGCGGCCCCGACGTCATCCCGGAATCGACCCTGATCGCCGGCAAGGCGGATCTGACGCTGACCACGCCCGACACCACGATCAAGGCGATCGTCGAACAGGGCGCGCCCTTCAAGATCATCGGCGCGCAATACCAGAAGAACCCGCTCGGCATTGTCTCGCTGGCCTCCAAACCGATCAAGACGCCGCAGGACCTGATCGGCAAGACGCTCGCCGTGCCGCCGGTCAATGTCATCTCGGTCGAGGCCATGCTGAAGATCTCGGGCGTCGATCGCTCCAAGGTCAATATTGTTCCCTATGCCTATGATCCGACGCCGCTGATCAAGGGAGAGATCGATGCGTCGCTCGATTTCACCACCAATGTGCCCTTCACCATCAAGCAGGCCGGCGTCGACGCCACCTCCTTCCTGCTCTATGATTTCGGCTTCACCATCTTCAACGACACGCTTGTCGTGACCGAAGAGGCGCTGAAAACCAAGCGCAAGGACATCAAGGCTTTCATGAAGGCAAGCCGCAAGGGCTGGGACGAGGCGCTCAAGGATCCCGCCGCCTCGCCGCTCCAGTTCAAGGACACATGGTTCAAGGGCACGGGCCGCACCATCGAAAACGAAGTCTATTTCAACACCGCCCAGAAGCCGCTGATTGAATCACCCCACGGCATTTTCGCGATGACGGAAGAGGCGATCGCCGCCAATATCACAGCGCTCGCCGCCGTCGGCATCACCGCCAAGCGCGAGCATTTCGACACGAGCATTCTCGAGGAACTATGAGCAGGACAGGGGCGGCGCCGGACGTGGTTCCGGGGGCAGGCATAGAGTTGCGCGGCGTGACGAAGACATTCGCCACCCGCACGGCCAAGACCACGGCGCTCGACGCCGTGTCACTGTTCTGTCCTCCGGGGTCGTTTACCGCCCTGATCGGACCTTCCGGCTGCGGCAAGTCCACACTGCTGCGGCTGGCGCTGGGGCTCGAGACGGCAGATGCGGGCGAAGCGATGATCGGCGGCGAAAAGCCTGTCATCGCCGCCCGCAAGGGCGTCACCGGCATCGCCTTTCAGGACCCCGCTTTGCTACCCTGGCGCAGCGTCACCGACAATATCGCTCTGCCGCTCGATCTGTTGGGACGCAGCAAGGCGGAGCACGCCGGCAAGATCGAGGACCTGATCCGCCTGGTGGGCCTCTCGAATTTCGCCCACAGCCTGCCCGGCGAACTCTCCGGCGGCATGCGCCAGCGCGTCGCCATTGCGCGCGCGCTGGTCACCGATCCGCAAGTGCTGTTTCTCGACGAACCCTTCGGCGCGCTCGATCAGATTCTCCGCCGACAGATGAATATCGAATTGCAGAATATCTGGCTGAGGAACCGCACCACAGCACTGCTCGTCACCCACGGCATCGATGAAGCCGTGTTCCTGGCCGACACCGTTGTCGTCATGCATGCTCGCCCCGGCCGTATCGTCAAGACCATTGCCGTGCCGTTTGAGCGCCCAAGGCCGGTCAGTCTGTTCTCGTCTCCCGAATTTCATCTGCTCTGCGACGAGGTCGCCGAGGCCCTGCATGGCGGATGATGCGCTCTGGTCCCGGCTTCTCCGCCACCGCGCAACCCGCGCGCTGTTGCTGCTCGCACTTTGGGAAGTCGCAGGACGATATCAATGGGTGGCTCAGGGCGCGCTTCCGGCGCCAAGCGGCATTCTCGCGCGCTTCTGGGCCGACAAAGCCGATTACGGCCCGCATGCGCTGGCGACATTCGAGGGCGCGGCGACAGGCTTCGTCATCGGCAATCTGATCGCGCTTGTTGCAGCCATGCTGTTCGTGACCATGCCGATCACCGCGCGGCTGTTTCGCGGTTTCAATGTCGCGATCTTCGCTTTGCCGGCCATCGCCATTTCGCCCGTGCTGGTGCTGACGCTGTCAGGCATGGCGCCGCGCATCGTACTCGCGGCCATCGGCTGCTATTTCGTCACCATGACGGCGGCCGTCACCGGCATGAGCGAGGCGGATGCGCGCGCCGCCGATCTTGTGCGCGCCTATGGCGGATCGCGCTTCGCCCTGTTCCGCTATGTGCAGGCTAGAAGCGGCCTGCCCTTCATTCTCGCCGGCCTGAAGATCGCGGCTCCCAATGCCGTGCTCGGCTCCATCCTCGCCGAATTCGGCGGCGGCGGGCGCTTCGGCCTTGGCGTTTATCTGCTGGGGTCGCTGGGCCGAGCCGATCCGGAACGGCTCTGGGGCATCGGCCTTGCCGCCACGCTGATGGCCGGCGCAGCTTATGGCGTCTTCAGCCTCATCGCCGGGCGGGTCACCGGCGCAAGCCGCGCCGTCACCATGCCCTCAAGCCCGCCGCGTTTTTCCGCCGATGGCGGCGAACGCCGGAGTGTGCGGATCGCGCTGGCGATCGCCTCCTTCCTGATGCCTATAGCCATCTGGTGGCTGGCGCTGATCGCCCTGCAAGTCCCCTCGATGATCGCCAAGACGCCGCCGGATCTGATCCACTATCTGTTTTTAAGCCCCATGAGCGGCCAGGCTTTGCTGAAGCTCGGCGCAGCGCTCGCCCAGACGCTGCCCATGACCATGATCGGCATGGCCGCAGGCCTTGCCTTCGCCTTTCTGCTCGCGCTGTTGACCCGGCTGGCGCCCGAGCTTGCGCGCACGTTCATGCCGGTGGCGCTGGTGACGCAGACCATGCCGCTTGTGGCGCTCACGCCGCTTCTGGTGCTGATGCTGGGACGCGGCGAGGCGGTGATCCTGTGGATCACCATTTCAGTGACCTTCTTTCCGGCCTTTGTGACGCTCGCGCAGGGCCTTCTGATGGTGCCACGCCCGGCGCGCGATCTGGCGGCAGCCTATGGCGCGGGGCCCTTGCGCGAATTGCGGCTGATCTCGATTCCCGCCTCGCTGCCCTATCTGTTCGCGGCCGCGCGACTGACCGCGCCGCGCGCGCTTCTGGGCGTGATGATCGCCGAATGGCTGGCGACCGGCACCGGGCTCGGCAATCTCATCAACCAGTCGCGAGGCTATATGGATTACGGCATGATCTGGGCGGTGGCGGTGACATCAACGCTGGTCTCGGCCCTGTTTCACCAGGCCGTGCAGATGGTCGAGACGAGTGTGCTGAGCAGGCTCGGCATGCGACCGAACTGATCAGCCCTGCAGATAGACGAATTCCGGCTCGACGCTTTGCGTCATGACCAGTCGCCCGTTCGGCAGATCGTTGCCGTCGAGCTTGAAAGTAAGATCGTCGCCAGTCAAATCCTTCCACCGCTCGGTCAGCCGCCGGCGCAGTTCCTGTTCGGGAACCTCGATCAGAACGGTCGTGTCGTAATGCCGGTGGAGATCCGCCCAGGCGCCATCGCGCAACAGGATGTAATTTCCCTCAACGATCAAATGCCGCACGCTTTGCGGGATCATCCGGCCGCCGGCGCGGGCGATCTCGATTGCGCGGTCGAAAACCGGCACGGCTATCTCTTCATCGAGATTGGCGCGGAGACGACCCAGCATATGGGAAAAGCCAGCGACATCGAAGGTTTCGGGCGCGCCCTTGCGTGGCCTGAGACCGCGCGGAACCAGCACGAGATCGTCATAGTGGTAGCCATCCATTGGAAAGACGGCAGCCGAGCCCGGCTCCCGCGCGTTCAACGCCTCGACCAATTGCTCCGCGAGCGTCGATTTGCCGGCGCCAGGCGGGCCGGCGATTGCTGTCACCGATCTCGCCTCAGCGCCGCGCGCCTCGACCGTTTCCACGAGCGTTTCGAATGTGATGGACAGTCGCATGGCATCCTCCCTTGTCCCGTTCCGATTAGCGCAACAGAGGCCGTTTCGCAAATCTTGACGGCTTTCCAAACCACCCGGCCACGGCTAGGAAAGGCGCAAAGAGGAGATCAGACATGCGCATACTCTACGACCCCTCCCCCCGCGCCACCGAGGATATGTTCAGCGCGTCGGCAAAGGAAAAGTTCTTTTCGACGTATGACGTGATCAGCTGGAATGGCGAAGATCGCGACGCGTTCTACCGGGAGCATCTGCCGGCGACGGAGGTGCTGATCAGCCAGCAACCCATGGAGCGCGACCGGCTGGATCTTGCGCCCAAGCTGCGCGCCATCGTCAATGTCGAAACCAATTTTCTGCCCAATGTCGATTATGAAGCCTGCTTCCAGCGCGGCGTGCATGTGATCGCGCCGAGCTCGGTTTTCGCCGCGCCGGTGGCGGAAATGGCTGTGGGAATGGCGCTGTCGCTTGCGCGCGGCATTCACGCGTCGCATGGCGATTTCCTCAAGGGTGAGGAGCTTTACGGGCTGGACGGCAACCAGACGGCTGAATTGCTGGCAGGCTCGGATGTCGGCTTTGTCGGTTTCGGCGATCTCGGCCGCGCCACGCACAAGCTTTTGGCAGGCTTCAACCCCACCGTTCGCGCCTTCGATCCCTGGCTGCCCGAGGGCGTGCTGTCACGCCTCGGCGTGATCCCGGCGTCACTGGATGAGGTGCTGTCGAAGAGCCGCTTTGTTTTCGTGGTCGCGACCATCACCACCGAAAACGCCCATCTGCTCAACGCCGAAAAACTCGGCCTGATGCAACAGGGCGCAAAACTCCTGCTGCTCAGCCGCGCGGCGGTGGCCGATTTCAAAGCCCTTTCCGAAGCAGCCGCATCCGGCCGCATTCTGGTGGCGACGGATGTGTTTCCGGAAGAACCGGTCGCGAAGGATGATCCGATCCGCAAGGTTCCGAACATATTGTTCTCGGCCCACCGCGCCGGCGCGTTGACCTCGGCGCTCGAAAACATCGGCAATTATGTGCTGGAAGATCTGGGGCAGATCGCGCGCGGCCTGCCGCCGGTGGCCTGCAAGCGGGCGGAACGGGAAACCGTCATGCGCATCCGCTCAAAGCCGATCGACAAGTCCTGATCAGGTCCTGTTCCTGATCAGATAACGGTCTTGAAATAGTCGATCGTGCGCTTCAAGCCTTCGCGCAAGGGCACGGTCGGCTCCCAGCCAAGCACGTCCTTGGCGCGGGAAATATCCGGGCAACGCTGCATCGGGTCATCCTGCGGCAACGGCAGATAGACGATCTTCGACTTGGAGCCGGTGAGTTCCAGCACAAGCTCGGCGAGTTCGCGCATGGTGAATTCGCCGGGATTGCCGATATTAACTGGGTAGGACACCTCGTCCGGCGCATCCATCAGCCGCAACATGCCCTCGACCAGATCGTCGCGATAGCAGAAGGAGCGCGTTTGCAGGCCATCGCCGAACATGGTGATGTCGTCGCCCCTGAGCGCCTGCACGATGAAGTTCGACACGACGCGGCCATCGGCCTTGTTCATGCCCGGCCCATAGGTGTTGAAGATGCGCATGACGCGGATTTTGACGCCGCGGGTGCGGTGATAATCATGCATCAAAGTCTCGGCGCCGCGTTTGCCCTCGTCGTAGCAGGAGCGGATACCCATCGTGTTGACATTGCCCCAATAGGCTTCCGTCTGCGGATGGATGAGCGGATCGCCGTAAATTTCGGACGTGGAGGCCTGCAGCACCTTGGCGCCGGTCTTTGAGGCCAGCTCCAGCAGGTTCATCGTGCCGATGATGCTGGTCTTGAAGGTGTAGATCGGATCGGACTGATAATGCACGGGTGACGCCGGGCAGGCCAGATTGAAGATCTCTTCGAAACGGACATCGACCGGATCGATGACCGACTGCTCGATGGTCGCGAAATTGTTGTGCCCGCGCAGATGGGCGATATTGTCGACGGCGCCGGTGAAATAGTTGTCCAGGCAAGTGACGAAATTGCCCCGCGCCAGCAGCCGCTCGCAAAGATGCGAACCCAGAAACCCAGCCCCGCCGGTGACCAATATTCTTTTCATCGCGCCTGCCTTCCCAACTCCGTTTGAAGACCAGCTACACGCTCACCGTTTCCCGGACCTTGCGCGGCGCGCGGGGCGCGCGGAAATGTTCGTCAGGCTTTACTTTCGTTTTTTTCGTTCTATCTTCGGAGCGAAAACGAAACAACGGACCCGCGCGCATGTTTCTGTCGCCCCGACATCAACAGATCCTCGACATCGCCAAGACCCATGGCAAGGTTTTCGTGGAAGACCTCGCGTCGCGCTTCGACATGACGCCGCAGACGATCCGCAAGGATCTCAACGATCTCTGTGAAAAGAAGCTGCTCAACCGCATCCATGGCGGGGCGGTGTTTCCGTCTGGCACGGAGAACATGCAATATGAACAACGCCGCCAGATCGCAGCGGGAGAAAAGGAAGCGATCGGCCGCGCCGCAGCCGGCCTGATCCCCGACAACGCCTCACTGTTCGTCAATATCGGCACGACGACAGAGGCTGTGGGTCAGGCGCTGCTCGATCACGGACGGTTGATGATCATCACCAATAATATCAATGTCGCCAACAGGTTGCGCGTTTACCCGCAATTCGAGGTGGTCATTGCCGGCGGCGTGGTGCGCGCAGCCGACGGCGGCGTGGTCGGCGAAGCCGCCGTCGATTTCATTCGCCAGTTCAAGGTCGATTACGCCGTCATCGGCGCGTCTGCGATCGATGACGATGGCGCGCTGCTCGACTATGATTTTCGCGAAGTGAAGGTAGCTCAGGCGATCATCGCCAATGCACGCCACGTTATCCTCGTGGCGGATTCGACGAAATTCGAACGCACCGCGCCGGTCAGAATCGCGCATATTTCGCAGGTGCACACTTTCGTGACCGACCGCTGTTATCCGCCGAGCGTGCAGAAAATCTGTCGTGAAAACGGGGTAAACCTCATCGAAACAGCCCCGCATTCCGAACTGCGCAGCGCAACTGGCCAGTAAACTTTCTAGTAATGCTCGGTAAAATTTTACCTCGTTTGTTTTCGATTGACATTCGTTTTGTTTTCGCTTTGAATGATTTTAGTTTCGCAATTGCGATAATTGCTGCAATGCGAAAAGGGAGAGAATCGTGACGGTAGACGTGATCCATGATGTTTTCATTGCAGGCGGCGGCATCAATGGATGTGGCATCGCCCGCGACGCGGTGGGTCGCGGTTACTCCGTTTATCTCGCGGAAATGAAGGATCTGGCGTCCGGAACATCGTCCTGGTCGACCAAGTTGATCCATGGCGGACTGCGTTATCTCGAACATTATGAATTCCGCCTTGTGCGCGAAGCGCTGATGGAGCGCGAAGTGCTCTGGGGCATGGCGCCGCATATCATCTGGCCGCTGCGTTTCGTTCTGCCGCTGCACAAGGACATGCGTCCCGGCTGGCTCATCCGCATCGGGCTGTTTCTTTATGACCATATCGGCGGCCGCAAGGCGCTGCCGGCCACCAAGGTGCTGGATCTCACCCGCGACCCTGCCGGCAAGCCTTTGAAGGACCGGTTCCGCAAGGCCTTCGAATATTCGGATTGCTGGGTGAATGACGCCCGTCTGGTGGCGCTCAACGCCCGCGATGCCGCCGATCGCGGCGCGACGATCCGCACTCGCGCCAAGGTGGTCTCTGCCCGTCGTGAAGGGGGCCTCTGGGCCATCGTGGTCGAAGACGTGCTGACTGGCGCGCGCGACACCGTCAAGGCCAAGCTGTTCGTCAACGCCGCCGGCCCCTGGGTCGACAAGCTTCTGCAGAACGCCGCCGGCTCCAACACGCATAATGTGCGCCTGGTTCAGGGCAGCCATATCGTGGTGAAGAAGAAGTTCGCCGATCCGCGCGCCTATTTCTTCCAGAACAATGACGGCCGCATTTTCTTCGCCATTCCCTATGAGCAGGATTTCACCCTGATCGGCACGACGGACCGCGACTACAAGGGCGATCCGGCCGATGTGAAGATCACCGATGACGAGATCGACTATCTCTGCGCCGGCGCGTCCGAATATTTCAAGGAGCCTGTGACCCGCGCCGATATGGTCTGGTCCTATTCCGGCGTGCGCCCGCTCTATGACGACGGCGCCTCCAAGGCGCAGGAAGCCACCCGCGATTACGTGTTGAAGGCGGTCGGTGCAGATGGCGAGCCGCAGATGCTCAACGTCTTCGGCGGCAAGATCACCACCTATCGCAAGCTCGCCGAATCCATGCTCGAAAAGATCGAGGCGGTGCTCGGCGCCAAGGGCAAACCCTGGACCGAAGGCGCGACGCTGCCGGGCGGAGATTTCGACCGCAACGGCTTTGGCGGACTGGTGTCGCGGCTGCGGACGGACAAGCCCTGGCTGCCGGGCGCTCTCGCCGAACGTCTCGTGCGTCTTTACGGCACCAAGGCTTTTGTCGTGACGAAAAACGCCCATAGCATGGCCGAACTGGGCCGTATCTTCGGCGGCGACCTCACCGAAGCAGAAGTCAACTATCTCATAGACCAGGAATGGGCCGTGGACGCCGAAGACGTTCTTTGGCGGCGCACCAAGCTTGGCTTGAAACTCGACGCCGACAGCGTGAAAGCGCTTGAGGCCTATATGCAAGACCGGCGTAGCATCCGCAACGCCGCACAGTAGGAATGACGACATAGGCCCGAAGGGCCGATTATGGCTGCATTCCGACTGGGGAGGAGGAACAATGCTGGAATTGAAGGGCGTGTGCAAACACGTCGGCGCCGAGCGGCACATCACCGATGTGTCCATACGGCTCGAAAAAGGCTCGCTCAACGTGCTGCTGGGCCCGACACTGTCGGGCAAGACGACGCTGATGCGGCTGAT
The DNA here is from genome assembly GCF_029892285.1 of Rhizobium sp. SG_E_25_P2. GTDB lineage: Bacteria > Pseudomonadota > Alphaproteobacteria > Rhizobiales > Rhizobiaceae > Rhizobium_E. Next base: position 392,081 of record NZ_JARXVM010000002.1, on the reverse strand, counting down.
GGCGGGTCTCGACCGGCCGACCAAGGGCTCGATCGTTTTCGACGACAAGGATGTGACGGGCGTTGCCGTGCAGGCGCGCAATGTCGCGATGGTCTACCAGCAATTCATCAACTACCCCGCGATGACGGTCTATGAGAACATCGCCTCGCCGCTGCGGGTGAAGGGCGCTGATCGCGCCGAGATCGAACGCCAGGTGATGAAGGCGGCCGAACTTCTTCGCCTCACCCCCTATCTCAAGCGCCTGCCGCTCGAACTGTCCGGCGGCCAGCAGCAGCGCACTGCGCTTGCCCGCGCCATCGTCAAGAATGCCGGCCTTGTGCTGCTCGACGAGCCGCTCGCCAATCTCGATTACAAATTGCGCGAGGAACTGCGCGCCGAACTGCCGCGCATTTTCGCCGAGACCGGCGCGATCTTCGTTTACGCCACCACTGAGCCGACCGAAGCCCTGCTGCTCGGAGGCGCGACGGCGACGCTGCATGAAGGCCGCGTCACCCAATATGGCCCGACGGTCGAGGTGTTCCGGCGTCCCACGGATCTGCTCACGGCGCAGACCTTCTCCGATCCGCCGCTCAACATGATCACGGCTGTCAAGCGCGGCGACGTGCTGGCGCTGGAAGGCGGCGCCGAGATCTCCACGCCCCGCGACATGTCGCATGTGCCGGATGGTCCGCTCACCATCGGCTTCAGGCCGCATCATCTGTCGCCCAAGCCTGTCAGCATCGAGACGGCCGCGCTGCCCGCGCGCGTGGCGGTGACCGAAATCACCGGATCGGAAAGTTATGTGCATCTCGACCATGGAGCGGAGACCTGGGTCATGCTGACCAAGGGCGTGCATGACATCGCCCCCGGCACCGATCTGATGGTCTATCTGGACACGCGCCACCTGCTCGCCTTCCGCCAGGACGGGCGCAACGCTGCGCTCGCGGCCTGAGGAGAAGACCATGGCGCGCATCACGCTCGATCACATTCGCCACGCCTACACCGCCAATCCCGACAAGCCGTCGGATTACGCGTTGAAGGAAGTGGATCATATTTTTGACGACGGCGGCGCCTATGCGCTGCTCGGCCCGTCCGGCTGCGGCAAGACCACGCTGCTCAACATCATCTCTGGCCTGCTCACGCCTTCGCATGGCCGGCTGCTGCTCGGCGACCGCGACGTGACGCGGCTGCGCACGGAAGAGCGCAACATCGCCCAGGTGTTCCAGTTCCCGGTCGTCTATGACACGATGACCGTGTTCGACAATCTCGCTTTCCCCTTGCGCAATCGCGGCATTCCCGAAGCGCAGGTCACCGCCAAAGTTCAGGAAATCCTGAAAGTCATCGACCTCGAAGGGATGGCGCGCCGCAAGGCCGAGGGGCTGACAGCCGATCTCAAGCAGAAAGTGTCGCTCGGCCGCGGCCTCGTCCGCGCCGATGTCAGCGCCATCCTGTTCGACGAGCCGCTGACGGTCATCGATCCGCATATGAAATGGCAGCTGCGGTCGCAGCTGAAGCTGCTGCACCGCCAGTTCGGCTACACCATGGTCTATGTGACGCATGACCAGACCGAAGCGCTGACCTTCGCCGACAAGGTCGTCGTCATGTATGACGGCCAGATCGTGCAGATCGGCACGCCGGCGGAACTGTTCGAAAAGCCAAGCCACACCTTCGTCGGCTATTTCATCGGCTCGCCCGGCATGAATGTGTTGCCGGCGACGCTGGACGGCGCCTCCGTGCGCGTCGGCGACCATGCGATCAGCTTGACCTCGGCGCCTTCGGTTGCGAACGCCGCCAAGATCGAACTCGGCATCCGTCCGGAATTCGTTCGCCTCGGCCGCGAGGGCATGCCTGTGACCATCACCAAGGTCGAAGATATCGGCCGCCACAAGGTGATCCGGACACAATTTGCCGGCCAGAGCCTGACCGCCGTTCTCGAAGAGGACGACGAGATCCCTGCCGATCCCCGCGTCACTTTCGACCCGGACGCCATCAACCTCTACGCCGATTCCTGGCGCGTGAAGACGGAGGCCTGAGATGAACAAGACCTGGAACAACAAGGCCTGGTTCATGGTCCTGCCGGTGCTGGTGCTGGTCGCCTTCTCCGCCGTGGTGCCGCTGATGACAGTGGTGAACTATTCGGTGCAGGACACATTCGGCAACAATGAATTCTTCTGGGCGGGCGCCGAGTGGTTTTCCGACACACTGTCGTCGGAACGCTTCTGGTCTTCGCTGCAGCGCAACCTGCTGTTTTCCTTCATCATCCTGGCGATCGAAGTGCCGCTCGGCATCTTCATTGCGCTCAACATGCCGAAAAAGGGCCTGGGCGTGCCGGTTTGCCTGGTGCTGATGGCGCTGCCGCTTCTCATTCCGTGGAACGTGGTCGGCACGATCTGGCAGATCTTCGGCCGCGTCGACATCGGTCTGCTCGGTTACTCGCTCTTAGCCATCGGCGTGGATTATAATTACGTCCGCGACCCCATCGACGCCTGGATGACGCTGGTGGTGATGGATGTCTGGCACTGGACGAGCCTCGTCGTGCTGCTCTGCTATGCCGGCCTCGTCTCGATCCCGGAAGCCTATTATCAGGCTGCCAGGATTGACGGCGCCTCGCGCTGGTCCGTGTTCCGCTATATCGAACTGCCGAAGATGAAGCGGGTGCTGCTGATTGCCGTGCTCTTGCGCTTCATGGACAGTTTCATGATCTATACGGAGCCCTTCGTCGTCACCGGCGGCGGCCCCGGCAATTCGACCACCTTCCTGTCGATCGATCTCGTCAAGATGGCGGTCGGCCAGTTCGACCTCGGCCCGGCCGCCGCGCTCTCCATCATCTACTTCCTGATCATCCTGTTGTTGTCATGGATCTTCTACACCGTGATGACCTCGAGCGACCAGAAAGGCTGAGACCATGACCAAGTCCCCTCGCTACGGCGCCTTCATCGTTTCGACGCTCTATATCCTGTTCCTTCTCGCGCCGATCTACTGGCTCGTGAATATGAGCTTCAAGACAAACGCCGAAATCACCGGCGCCTTCTCGCTCTGGCCGGCCGATCCGACGCTTCGGAATTACACGGTGATCTTCACCGATCCGGCCTGGTATTCGGGCTATATCAACTCGATCATCTATGTGGCGCTTAACACGGTCATCTCGGTGTCTGTGGCGCTGCCGGCCGCCTACGCCTTCTCGCGCTACCGGTTCCTCGGCGACAAGCATCTGTTCTTCTGGCTGCTGACCAATCGCATGGCGCCGCCGGCGGTGTTCGCTTTGCCCTTCTTCCAGCTCTATTCGGCATTCGGCCTGATCGACACGCATATCGCGGTCGCGCTCGCCCACTGCCTGTTCAACGTGCCGCTGGCCGTGTGGATCCTGGAAGGGTTCATGTCGGGCGTGCCGAAGGAGATCGATGAAACCGCCTATATCGACGGCTATTCCTTCCCGCGTTTCTTCGTGAAGATCTTCACGCCGCTGATCGCTTCGGGCATCGGGGTCGCCGCCTTCTTCTGCTTCATGTTCTCCTGGGTCGAACTGCTGCTCGCCCGCACGCTGACCACCACCGACGCCAAGCCGATCGCCGCGACCATGACGCGCACCGTCTCGGCGTCCGGCATGGACTGGGGGGTGCTGGCCGCAGCTGGCGTGCTGACCCTGATCCCCGGCGCGCTGGTGATCTATTTCGTCCGCAATTACATCGCCAAGGGCTTTGCCCTGGGGAGGGTCTGATGAACGCTACTCGTCGCTGGCCGTTTGCGCTCGCCATCGTGGTTCTCGTCTATGCCGGCGCTGTGGGCCTTCTCGCCTCGCGCCTGCCGGTCAAGGACGGCGCTGTGGATTGGTACGCGCCGCTGATACCGGGCGGCTGGATGGCCTGGTCATTCCCCGGCGCGCTGTTCTTCATGACCATCGCCTTTCTTCTGGCGCTGATGGCGGTGTGGGAAAGCGCCTCGCCGGGTGGAAACCCTCGTATCGGCATTCTGCGCTTCGAGACGACGCGGGGGGACAGGCTGTTCATCTCGCTGCTCGGCTCGGCATTTATTCATCTCGCATGGTTGGGCCTGATCGGCGCCAATCTGTGGTGGGCTCTGGCTCTGTCGCTTGTCTACGCGCTCGGCGTGTTCAAGCTGGCGTGAGCCACGGAGGAATGGGCGCGCCGGGGGAGCCGGCACGCTTCACACGCAATCGCAAAACCTATGGGAGGATCTTATGCGAAAGCATCTAATGACATCGACGGCGGCAATTCTGCTCGCTTTCGCCGGCACGGCCTTTGCCGGCATGGACGACGCCAAGCAATTCCTGGACAAGGAAGTCGGCGATATGTCGACCCTGTCCCGCGCGGACCAGGAAAAGGAAATGCAGTGGTTCATCGACGCCGCCAAGCCGTTTGCCGGCATGGACATCAAGGTCGTCTCTGAAACCATCACCACGCATGAATATGAATCCAAGGTGCTGGCTCCGGCCTTTACCGCCATCACCGGCATCAAGATCACCCATGACCTGATCGGCGAAGGCGACGTCGTCGAAAAGCTGCAGACGCAGATGCAGTCGGGCGAAAACGTCTATGACGCCTATGTCAACGACTCCGACCTGATTGGCACCCATTGGCGCTACAAGCAGGCCCGCTCGCTGACCCAGTGGATGGCGAATGAAGGCAAGGACGTGACCAATCCCGGTCTCGACCTCAACGATTTCATCGGTCTGAAATTCACCACCGCGCCGGACGGCGATCTCTACCAGCTGCCCGACCAGCAGTTCGCCAACCTCTACTGGTTCCGCTACGACTGGTTCAACGACGAGAAGAACAAGGCCGATTTCAAGGCCAAGTATGGCTATGACCTCGGCGTGCCGGTCAACTGGTCTGCCTATGAAGACATCGCCGAATTCTTCACCGGTCGCGAAATCGACGGCAAGAAAGTCTATGGCCACATGGACTACGGCAAGAAGGACCCGTCGCTCGGCTGGCGCTTCACCGACGCCTGGCTGTCGATGGCCGGCAATGGCGACAAGGGCCTGCCGAACGGTCTGCCGGTCGACGAATGGGGCATCAAGGTCAACGAAAAGTCCCAGCCGGTCGGCTCCTGCGTCGCCCGCGGCGGCGACACCAACGGCCCGGCCTCGGTCTACGCCATCCAGAAATATATCGACTGGATGAAGGCCTATGCGCCGGCTGCCGCTCAGGGCATGACCTTCTCGGAATCCGGCCCGGTGCCGGCCCAGGGCGAAATCGCCCAGCAGATGTTCATGTACACCGCCTTCACCGCCGACATGGTCAAGGACGGCCTGCCGGTGGTCAACGAAGACGGCTCGCCGAAGTGGCGCTTTGCTCCTTCGCCGCATGGCGTCTACTGGAAGGACGGCATGAAGCTTGGCTATCAGGACGTGGGTTCCTGGACGCTTTTGAAGTCCACGCCTGACGATCGCGCCAAGGCCGCCTGGCTCTATGCGCAGTTCGTCACCTCCAAGACCGTGGACGTCAAGAAGAGCCATGTCGGCCTGACGCTGATCCGCGAATCGACCATCCAGCACAAGAGCTTCACGGACCGCGCGCCGAAGCTCGGCGGCCTGATCGAGTTCTATCGCTCGCCGGCCCGCGTGCAGTGGTCGCCGACCGGCACCAACGTTCCGGACTATCCGAAGCTGGCCCAGCTCTGGTGGCAGGCGATCGGCGACGCCTCTTCGGGCGCCAAGACCGCCCAGGAAGCCATGGACTCGCTCTGCGCCGAGCAGGAAAAGGTGCTGAGCCGTCTGGAACGCGCTGGCGTCCAGGGCGACATCGGCCCGAAGCTCGCCGACGAGCATGATCTGGCCTACTGGAACGCCGACGCCGTGGCCAAGGGCAACGTCGCCCCGCAGCTGCAGATCGAAAACGAGAAGGAAAAGCCCCTCACCATCAACTATGACGAACTGGTGAAGAGCTGGCAGCAGTAATCGGCCATAAGCCATGACTTCTGGAACCGGGGCGGAAACGCCCCGGTTTTTTGCTGTTAGACTATTTCTTTCCAAACCGCTTGGGTTTTGATACAATGCCTCATGCCGACCGTGTTTCGCTTCGATGGATTGCGCGTGGTTATCTATCCCAATGATCACCGACCCGCTCATGTCCATGTGATGGGCGCGGGCGGCGAAGCGGTGTTCATTCTGCAATGCCCCGACGGGCCGCCGCTGCTGCGGGAAACCTTCGGCTTTAAATCCGGGGATCTGAACCGCATCGAGACCGCGCTCAAGACGATGCTGCCGGATCTTTGCAAACAATGGAGCGTGTTTCATGGCGATTTCTGACGAGACCATTCAGCAAGCGGAAGCGCGCATGACCGAGATCAGGCGCACGGGCGCGGCTGTCTCAGCCCGCTATGACAAGCACGCTGGCCGCATTGTGATCGCGCTCGACACCGGCGTAGAACTCGCCTTCCCCCCGCATCTGGCGGAAGGGCTTGGCAACGCCTCGGCAGACGATCTCGCCGAGATCGAACTCAGCCCCTCCGGCCTCGGCCTGCATTGGCCGCGCCTCGACGCCGATCTCTATGTGCCAGCGCTTCTGCAGGGCCTGTTCGGATCGAAAACCTGGATGGCCGCCCAACTCGGCGCCGCCGGCGGCAAGACCCGCTCCGCCGCCAAGACGGCCGCCGCACAGGAAAACGGCCGCAAAGGCGGCAGGCCGCGCAAGGTCACGGCTTAACACAGTTGAAGGGGCGATCCCTCACGCTCGCTTCAGCGCCTCGATATCCCCGCTTTCGAGATGCGCCAGATTGGCCTCGATCTTGTCGAGCGGCCAGTCCCACCAGGCGAGGTCGATGAGGTCAGCGATCACATCGTCGGGATAGCGCATGCGGATGATCCCGGCCGGATTGCCGCCGACGACGGCGTAGGCGGGCACATCCCGCGTCACCACAGCGCGAGCCGCAATGATGGCGCCCGGTCCGATCCGCACCCCCGGCATGATCGCCGCCTCATGGCCGATCCAGACGTCATGGCCGACCACCGTGTCCCTGACCGGCAGATCCTTGTAGCCAAAGGTTTCCGGCTTGAAGATGCGGAACGGATAGGCGGTGACCCCATTCATTGGGTGATTGGCGGAACTGGTGATGAAATAACTGCCGCGGGCGATCTGCACGAATTTGCCGATCACCAGTCTTTCCCGGCAGCCCGGCCCGAGATAAGGCGCCAAAATCCCAGCCGTCTCCTCCACGCGGCCCGAATGGGTGAAATAGCTGTATTCGCCCGCCTCGATGCGCGGATGATCGATCGCCTGTTTCAGATGCACGGTGTCGCGATAGACGGCCCCATCCGGCAGGGTGATGGGATGGAGGAGATCGGCGTCGAGAAGGGGCATGGCGAGGTCCGGAGAGTATGGAGTTGGCCGATGCTATGGGAGGAAGGGAGCGTGATCCATCGCGTGAGCGGAATGGAGGCATGAATTGTTTGAATGGGGGGATCGGCCCGACGGCATCCGCTTCCAGCGCCGATTGGGTCGGCCATTGGGGATTGGGAGCATGGCGGCCTGCGGTTTGCCCCCCCGCTCAATCATGAATACTGCACGGCCAGTCCCGATCAGGAACTGGCGCCGCACCCCTTGGGGCGACCACATCCGGACGACGTTTACACGTCGCTCTCCCTCATGGCCGGGGCGGATGCCTGCCCCGGCGCGATCACGCGTCCGCGATCAGTGCGGCATGCCCATATTGACCACTTCGCCGCTCACTTTGGTGCTGACGAAACTGTTGTAAGACACGATGATCTGGCTGAAGCGTCCGTCTTCGTTGAGATCATACATGATGACGCCGCGATAATCGAACGTGTCGCCAACGACAACCGGCCCAAAAATCGTCTCGCCGGCGACACGGGCCGTGAAATGCGTCCACATCTGGATCGCCACATGCTTTTCATCGCTGACGAAGCGAAGCACATTGAGTTCTTCGCGGAAATACGGCCAAATCTTATTTTCGTAGTGATCGCGCATGCCCTCGATGCCGGTAAACTCCAGGGCGCCGTTCAACATCTTCATATCGGAAGCGAGATAGTCGTCAAAAGCCGTCGGATCCTCCTCGTTGAAACGCTTGATATAACTATCGAAAATCTCTTTTTTCACCTGTGTCCTCCAAACCTGCGCGGCCACACCTGACCGGGCGGAAGACTAGTCCCCCGCCTGCTCCCCTGACAAATCATTAGAAGCGTTAGGTCGGATCGATAGATCCGAAGCCCGGAACAGTGTCCAGCAGCAGGACGATCTGCCCGAACATGCCGCCCGCCCGGAATGGGTGAAATAGTTGTATTCGCCTGCGTCGATGCGGGGGTGATCGATCGCCTGTTTCAGATGCACGGTGTCGCGATAGACGGTCCCATCCGGCAGGGTGATGGGGTGGAGGAGATCGGCGTTCAGAAGGGGCATGGCGGGCGGCCGGAGTTGGCCGATGCTATGGGAGGAAGGGGGTGTGATCCATCGCATGGGTGGAATGGGGGCATGAGTTGTTTGAATGGGGGGGGCAGAATGCACAGCCTCAACCGGGCCTTTAAAGGCTTTCGGAAACATGGGATGTTTTGGTGTGAAGTGGAAATGTATTCCGCTTATGGCCCGAAACGGAAATTTTAGGACGAGGTTGGATTCGTCTGACATGGGGTAATAAGTTGCCAGCCCACTTACACGTACAGGCAAAAGCGCGAAGTGAGACCCCAGTAATTAACAATCGAGAAATCCTCAAAACTAGCTATCGTCCAGCAAATTCTTGAGTGATTGTAATCTCAGTGAATTGGAAACGGAGAAGCTGATAATGGCTAAAATCGTCCCATTATCCTCTACAAAAAAAACGACACTAAAAACCCAAGTCCCGCCTAAGAAACTCAGTCACTACACCACACTCAGCGGCTTAGAAGGTATCGTTACGCTTAAGAGTCTATGGGCGTCCAACGCGTCCTTTCTCAACGATAAAGCGGAACTAACGCATGCGCTGAATGCTTCAAAAAAAGCTATTAAACTACTTTCCTCAGAAAAGGCTATGCGAGCTTGGGGGCCAGCCATCAAGAGTGCTTTTGAGGAGCTTGAAAGCGGTCTCCAAGCACAAAGTTATGTTGCTTGCTTTTGTAGCGATGATGACAATCTAAGCCAATGGCGCGGCTACGGTGGAGCTGTCCAAGGCGTTTCTCTCACATTCGAACAGTCCACGCTAACAAAACGGCTTAAAAAGAATTCGGCCCATCTACAGCAGGTAATCTATGCGAAAGTGTCGACCGCACAAAAGCTACGCGATGCTTTAGAGGCTGAGTTACGCGACATTGCTGAACTGGAAGAAGTTCTCGGCCCCTCCAGTGAAGAGGAGCAACAGGCCGATATCTTAGGGCGTATCTCCCGCTTGCTCCCCAAGTTCAAGCACCTTGGCTTTAAAGATGAAAGAGAGTGGAGATATGTCGTGCAGAAGAAAATTCCTCCTCGCGACATGAAATTCAGAGTTCTCCAGAACAAAATCGTACCGTATATCGAGATAGGGGCTTGTGAGGAAAATTTCCCTATTATTTCAGTTCGTATTGGACCAGGCACAGACCAAGATCTAACCGCCAGAAGCGTCGAAACATTCATGAAAGCTCGTGGATACGATGTTGATGTAACACTATCCGAGGTGCCCTTCAGACAATAGATTTTAGGATAGGCTATATCGCTAAAAAGTTTGGATGTCAGCTTTCGGGTCTATTAGACGTGGTGTTGGAAGCAGCAACTGGATAACTTCAACAATGGCTAGTTTGGGCGAAAGCGAGACACCCCTGAGCCGGCCCCTCGACCGGCTCCCCCTCCCCCAAACATCACCCCCTAAACCGATACTCCTCCCGGCTCTTCGCCTTCATCTCAATCGAAAACCCCGCAGCCTTGGGCGGCATATAGGCGGCGTTCTCGATCACGCAGGGCTCGAGAAAATGCTCATGCAGATGATCGACGAATTCGATCACCCGGCCGTCGATTTCGCCTGACACGACGACATAGTCGATCATCGACAGATGCTGGACATATTCGCACAGGCCCACGCCGCCGGCATGCGGCCAGACGGGGAGGCCGAATTTGGCGGCCAGCAGCAGCACGCCGAGCACTTCGTTGAGGCCGCCCATGCGGCAGGCGTCGATCTGGACGATGTCGATGGCGCCATTGGCGATCATCTGCTTGAACATGATGCGGTTCTGGCACATTTCGCCGGTCGCCACCTTCACCGGGCCGATGGCCTCGCGGATCTTCTTGTGGCCGAACACATCGTCGGGGCTGGTCGGCTCTTCGATGAAGAAGGGTTTTGTGAAGGCCAGCTTCTTCACCCAGTCGATCGCTTGGTCGACTTCCCACACCTGGTTGGCGTCGATCATCAGATAGCGGTCGGGGCCGATCACCTCGCGGGCGATGGTCAGGCGGCGGATATCGTCTTCGAGATCGCGGCCGACCTTCATCTTGATATGGTTGAAGCCGGCGTCGATGGCTTCCTTGCAGAGGCGGCGCAGCTTGTCGTCGTCATAGCCCAGCCAGCCGGCGGACGTCGTGTAGCAGGGATAGCCACGGGCTTCGAGCCGCGCGATGCGCTCGGCCTTGCCAGACTCGGCTTTGCGCAGGATGGCGAGCGCTTCGTCGCGGGTGATGGCGTCGGTCATATAGCGGAAATCGACGATGTCGACGATCTCTTCCGGGCTCATCTCGGCCACGAGCCGCCAGACCGGCTTGCCGGCCTGCTTGGCCAGCAGATCCCAGACGGCGTTGACCACGGCGCCGGTGGCGAGATGGATGGCGCCCTTGTCCGGGCCGATCCAGCGCAATTGGCTGTCGCTGGTGACATGCCGCCAGAAACGGCCGGGATTTTCCTTGATCCAGGCGAGATCGAGCCCCACCACCAGATGCCGCATGGCCTCGATCGCCGCGCAGCAGATATCATTGCCGCGGCCGATGGTGAAGGTGAGACCGTGACCTTCCAGCCCGCTCTCATCCGTGCCGAGAATGACATAGGCGGCCGAATAATCCGGATCCGGATTCATCGCATCCGAACCGTCAAGGCTCTGGGAGGTCGGGAAACGGAGATCGAGCGTCTCCAGGCTGATGATCTTGGTCACTGATGCCTCTGTTGGTTCGGTCTGATGTGTCTTTGGGTGGGGTTACCCCCCTCTGCCCTGCAGGGCAAAGGGGGGTATGCGCGGCACGCCGCGCCCCCCACTCCCCTCACTTATCCTGCACGAATGTCTGCTTCTGCGTTCCCAGTCCTTCGATGCCGAGCTCCACCACGTCGCCATCCTTCAGGAAGCGCTGCGGCTTCATGCCGAGGCCCACGCCCGGAGGCGTGCCGGTGGAGATGATGTCGCCGGGATGCAGGCTCATGAACTGGCTGAGATAGGAGACGAGATGGGCGACGCCATAGACCATGGTGGCCGACGTGCCGTTCTGCATCGTCTCGCCGTTCACCTTCAGCCACATTTTCAGGTTCTGCGGATCGGCCACTTCGTCCTTGGTGACGAGATAGGGGCCGGTCGGGCCGAATGTGTCGCAGGACTTGCCCTTGGTCCACTGCCCCGAGCGCTCGGTCTGGAAGGCGCGCTCGGAGACGTCGTGAGAGACGGCGTAGCCGGCCACATAATCCAGCGCCTCGTCTTCGGAGACATATTTCGCCGTCTTGCCGATGATCACGCCGAGTTCGACTTCCCAGTCGGTCTTTTCCGAGCCGCGCGGGATCAGCACATCGTCATTCGGGCCGCAGATCGCCGAAGTGGCCTTCATGAAGATCACCGGTTCGGGCGGCACCGCCATGCCGGATTCGGCGGCGTGGTCGGAATAGTTGAGCCCGATGCAGATAAACTTGCCTGTGCCGCCGACGCAGGCGCCGATGCGAGTTCCCTCGGCGACCACGGGCAGGCTGGCGGTGTCGATGGCGGCGATCTTGGCCAGGCCTTCGGGACCGATCGCCGCGCCGGCGATATCGGCCACATGGGCGGAGAGATCGCGGATCGTGCCGTCGGCGGCGAGGATCGCGGGCTTTTCGGCGCCGAGCGGGCCAACGCGCATGAGTTTCATGTCAATATTCCCTTGTTGCTGTCGTCAGATGGTCCAGCCGCCATCAATGGCATAGGCCTGACCGGTCGTGTAGGTGGCGCCGGCGAGATAGACGGCGAGATCGGCGATTTCCTCCGGCGTGCCGATGCGACCGATCGGCTGGCGGGCGATGAAGGCGGCGCGCGCCGCGTCATAATCGCCCTGGGCGCGCAGGCGATCCTGCAGCGAGGGGCTTTCCACCGTGCCGGGGCAGATGGCGTTGATGCGCACGCCCTGCGCCACATAATCGGCGGCCACCGCCTTGGTGAGGCCGATGACGGCGGCCTTGGTCACCCCATAGGCGAAGCGGTTCGGCACACCCTTGATGGAGGAGGCGACTGAGCCGATATTGACGATCGCGCCATCCTTCTTTTCCAGCATTGCCGGCAGCACGGCGCGGATCATGCGGATCATCGACTTGACGTTGAGATCCATGGCGAAGTCGAGATCCTCGTCCTTCATCTCCATGATCGAGCCGCCATGCACGACGCCGGCGCTGTTGACGAGAATGTCGAACGGGCCGTTTTCAGCGATCGCCGCCTTCACCGCCGCGTCATCGAGCACGTTGAGCTTCAGCGTGCGGATGCCAGCTGTGCCCTCAAGCTCTTTCAGCACGGTCTCGTTGATATCTGTCGCCAGCACTTCTGCGCCCGCCGCCGCCAGCGCCAGCGCCGTCGCCCGGCCGATGCCCTGCGCCGCCGCCGTGACGACAGCCTTCTTGCCCTTCACATAGTCGCTCATCAAATCCTGTCCTTCTGAAACATCTCAAGCAGTCTTTGCGCGCCGCTCGACGATGAGAATATGATCGGCCGCGAGCACGACTTCGCCGCGCTGGTTGACCACCTCGCAGCGCTCGATCACCCGGCCCGCATCCTTCCGCTTCGGATCATCCTCCTTGGCCGCGATCGTCACCCGCGTCTTGATCGTGTCGCCGATGAAAACGGGGCGGATGAAGCGCAGCCTGTCGTAACCATAAGAGAAAGCGACGGGATTGATAAGGCTTGCCGTAAGCCCCACGCCGATGGAAAACACCATGGTGCCATGGGCGATGCGCTGGCCGAATGGCAGTGTTTTCGCGAATTCCGCATCCATGTGATGCGGAAAGAAATCGCCGGTATGGCCGGCATGGACGACGAAATCCGTCTCGGTGATCGTCCGCCCGGTGGTAAGCCTGACGTGACCGAGCTGATAGTCTTCGAAGAAAATTTCCTGTTCCATCAGGGTCTCCCGGCTATGGGGGTGGCGGGGGCGCCAGAGGATTGATAGGCGGCCTCGACCAAAGCCATGGTCAGCCAGCCATCCTCGACGGAGCTGACAAGCTCCTGATCCTCGCCCGCGACGAAGCGCTGCAGATTGGCCATGCGGCCGACAAAGGCGTCGGGGAACCATTTGCCCTCAAGCGGCACGTTCACCCAGCCGTCGCCGCCCTTGGGATAGATCTCCAAAATGTCTGGTTCGCCTTCGGGATAGTTGAGATTCACGCCCAGCTGAAGGTAAGCCGCGCCTTCCGTACCGGAGATGCGGAATTCACAGGCCTGATGCTTGCGGCCAAAACGGTGGTCGTGATTGATGCTGAGCGCGCAGCGCACTCTATCGCCGTAATCGAGGATCGCCGAAGTCCGGGTCTGCGCCATGTCATGGCTGGGATGGCCGATCGACTTGGCGTGAACGCCCTGGGGATCGCCGAGCAATTGCCGGATCAGGTCGAGATAATGGATCGAATGCATGGTCATCTCGATGCGCGGCAGGCCTTTGAGGAAGGCCCAGAGCGACCATGGCGTATCGAGCGCCAGCCAAGCGTCGACATCCACCACCTCGCCCAGCCAGCCCTTGGCGATGGCGTCTTTCAGCGCCAGCATCATCGGCGCGAATCGCAGCTGGAAATTCACCACCGCCTTCAGATTGCGCTCACGGCAAATGTCGAGGATCTCGGTGGCGGCGGCGAGATCCGCGCCCATCGGCTTCTGGATCAGCACGCCCGCGCCTTCAGGCAGTTTTTCCAGCACGGCGCAATGCGCGGCAGGCGGCGTGGCAAGATCGAAGATAGCGCCGTCGACAGCGGCGGCTTCGTCAGCGGAAGCGTAAGCGGTAACGCCCCATTTTTCCGCCAGAGCCTTGGCTTTTTCGAGGTCGGGATCATATAATCCCGCCACCGGCAGACCGGCCTTGCGATAGGCGGGGAAATGCGCGTCGCCGACGATCGAGCCCGCGCCGAAAGTGACGATCGGTCGGGGGTTTGATGGCAGCGGCCAGGTTTGCGACAGCGCTTTCGGGTCAAACGTCATGGATCGATCCGGCGCATCCGCGCGCCAGCCCTTCCCGGTTGTTCATGATGCTCCTCCCTTGCGTCATTCACATATGAAGAGATTATTCACATATTGTCAAGGTCACATCGCTGGTCTACAAAACCTCATCTTGTTCTGGAGGATGCATTGGCCAAGGAAGCCTTAGACGATGACCGCTACCGGGCGCCCGCGCTCGACAAGGGGCTCGACATTCTCGAACTGCTCGCCGGCGTCGATGGCGGCCTGACGCAAGCGGAAATCGCCAAGCGCATGGACCGCAACGCCAATGAACATTACCGCATGCTCGACCGTCTCGTGAAGCGGGGCTATGTGACGCGCATCGACGGCGATCGCTATGCGCTATCGCTGAAGCTGTTCGGCCTTGCCCATATGCATGCCCCCGTTCGCCGTCTTGTTTCCTACGCCATGCCGCTGATGCGCGAACTCGCGGAAAAGAGCCGCCAGGCCAATCACCTCGTCGTGTTCGATCGCGGCGCCGCCGTCGTCATCGCCCAGCAGGAAGCGCCGGGCTATTGGGGCCTGTCGCTTCGTTTAGGTGCCCATATCGACATGATCGACACCGGCTCGGGCCATATCCTGCTCGCCTTCCGCTCGCCCGAGGAGCGTGCGGTCATGCTGCGGGAACATGAAGACAATGGCGGCCGCGCCGACAAAAGCCCCGAATTCGACGCCAAGCTGGAGGCTGTCCGCGCCCGCGGCTATGAGATCATGCCCAGCCTGCAGACAGCCTCGGTCACCAACCTGTCTGTGCCGGTGATTGGGGTGGATGGCCGCGCAATCGCGGCGCTGACCACGCCTTACGTGCCGATCAGGAATGCCGAAGCGCCGGATATGGAAGCGACCATCGCGCTGCTGCTCGAAACGAGCCAGGAGATTTCAAAAGCGGCCGGTCTCGAAATCGGCTGACATTGGGCCGGCCAGACGGAGGAGCCGGCGAGGCCGGTGGAGGAGGACAGTATGATCATCGACACCCATCTGCATATCGTCGACCAGCAGGCGCTTTCCTATCCCTGGCTGGCCGGCGCCGGCCCGCTGAACCGCGATGCGCTTTATGAAGACTATGCCCGCGAAGCCCGCCGGCTCGGCATCGAGTCCGTGCTGCATATGGAAGTCGATGTCGCGGAAGAGGATATCGAGAAAGAAAGCGATTATGTCGCATCCGTCGCCGCCCGCGACGGTTCGCTGCTGGTCGGCGCCATCGCCGCCTGCCGGCCTGAGCATGCCGATTTCGCCGCCTATCTCGATCGCGCCCGCGAGAACCCCGTCATCAAGGGCTTCCGGCGCGTGCTGCATGTGATGCCGGACGAACTCTCCGAAGGCGCGGTCTTTCGCGACAATATCAGCCGCCTCAAAGGCACCGGCCTGACCTTCGATCTGGTGGTCAAGCCACACCAGCTGAAGAAGGCGGCGGCGCTCGCCGATCTCAATCCCGATGTGCAGTTCATTCTCGATCATTGCGGCGTGCCCGACATCAAGGGCGGCGGCTATGATCTCTGGCGAGCCGAAATGACCGAGATCGCCAAGCGCCCCAACATCACCGGCAAGCTCTCCGGCATCGTCGCCTATACCGATACCGAAACCTGGACACTCGACGACATCAGGCCCTATGCCGAGCATACGATCGGCAGCTTCGGCTTCGACCGCATGGTCTGGGGCAGCGACTGGCCGGTCTGCACGCTGGCCGGCACGCTTTCAACCTGGGTCGCGGCCACGCATGCGCTGCTGGAAGGCGTCAGCGCCGAGGACAAGGCCAAGCTGCTAAGCGGCAATGCCCGCCGCATCTGGCGGTTGGGAGCCTGAAAACCATGGCGCCCTCCCCGACCGTTGGCGTCGAAAGCACGCATCCCCGCACCATGCCGGCCGATCACGCCGATCTGCCGGTGTGGAACGCTGAGAACTGGTTTTACGAGGATTTCGAGATCGGCCACAAGATCCGCTCGCTCAGGCGAACGATCTCGGAAGGAGAATCCATGCAGTTCAACGCGCTGGTGCTCGACATGCATCCTTATGTCGGCGACCAGATCTTCGCCGAGACCGAGGGCATGTTCGGCCGTCGGCTGGTGGCCGGGGCCTTCGTGTTCTCGGCCGGCCTGGGTCTGGTGGCAACCAACTGCGTCAACGCCTTTTCCTATGGCTATGACCGGCTGCGCTTCATCAAGCCGGTGTTCATCGGCGACACGATCTACACGATCCGCACCAATCTCGGCAAAGAGCCGAAATATGACCAACTCGGCCTGATCCGCGCCTCCTACGAAGTGTTCAAGGGCGAAGGAGAACTCGTCCTCTATTGCGAGCATATCCAGACGGTGCGCTACCGCTCGGGCCAGCGCCCGGACGCCTGATCAACGGACAGCAAAGCCGCCGCGAGCGTCGCGGCGGCTTCGTCAGATCTGTGGGCATGTCTCAGAGAAAACTGTCGCGGAACAGCCGGTTGAGATCGGCGACCACGATCTTGCCGTCCTCGCCCGCCTTCAGCCCCTTGTTGATCCGCTCCGACGCCGCATGTTGGAACGCCATATAGCCGTTGTGTCGCGGCCGAACCCAGGCGCCTTCCAGCGTCGGACGGGTATTGTCGTAGAAGCCGAAGGTCTTTTCGTTGACACCCTCGTCTTCCCAGGCGTCGGCATGTCCGGGCTGGCCGCCGGACGCGGCATAGACGCCCTTCTGGATCTCGGCCGACGCCACCCAATAGGCAAAGTCGATCGCCGCGTCCTTGTTGCTGGAGAAAGCCGACACGGCGATGCCGGTGCCGCCGAGCGCGGAGCCGGCAGGCCCGATCACGCCCGCTTCGGGAATATCGGTGAACGACAGCGGATTGGGCCGGAAGCCGTCGAGCGCATAGGAGACATAGCCATAGATATAAGGCGCGCAGGCAATCACGCTGTCGGCCTCGGCCATCTTTTCCGACACCGCGATCGGGTCCATATCGAAACAGGCGGGATCGATCAGCGCGACGAGCTCGGAAAGCACCGTATAGGCGGCAAGCCCGGTTTCCTCGTCGATCAGGTCGCCCTTGGCCGTCGAGCACGGGCTCATCATATTGGCGCAGAGCGTGTAGAAGGTCATCAGCGAATGCGGCGGCTTGAGCGGCAGCATCACCCCGCCCTGCTCCGCCAGCTCGAACACCTCGTCCAGCGTCTCCACCGCATCGGCGAGATCCTCGCGGAAGGCCTGGACCTGGGCGGCGGCGTCGATCGGAAAGGCCCATTGCCGGCCCTGCCAATTGTAGCTGCGGAAGGATTCGCCGACAGACGCCTCGGCCATGGCGTCGAATTCCTGTTCGCGGCCGTCGATGTCCAATGGCGCGAGGCAATTTTCTGCGGTGATCTGGCCGACATGCGGATGATCGATGACGATCAGGTCATAGGCGCGGGCCAGTTCTTCGACCGGGAAGGATTCGAAATCCTGCAGCGAGCGCTTGTCCCAGACAATCTCGACGCCCTTTTGCTGGAGATAGAGCGCGGATGACGCCACCATCGGGTCGTAGCCGCGCGGATGGCTCCAGGTCATGCCCCTGAGCGTGATGGTCATAGATTGAACTCCTTGCGGATCCTGTCCGAATGTTCGCCGATCCGGGGGGCGGCGCGATCGCCATGCGGGCGCTGGCCGTTGACCCGGAGCGGCGACGAGGTGGTGAGTATGGAGACGGCGTCCTCGCGGGTCACCGTCTGCAGCATGTCGAGCGTCTGGAAGCCTTCATGCTCCATCAATTCGTCCCAGTCCAGCACCTTGGCGCACCAGATGTCGGCAGGCTCGAGCAGCGACAGCCAATGTTCGACCGTGCCGGTGGCGATGCGGGCCGCGATCAGCTTCTTGATGTCGTCGCGCTCGGTGAACCAGCTGGAGGGATTGTCGCTGAAGGCGGCGAGTTCGGGAATGCCGAGCAGGGTCTCGATCTTGCCGATCGGCGTCATCGCCAGCGCCAGATAGCCGTTCTGGGCGGGATAGACGCCATAGGGAGCGGAGAGATAGGCATGCGCGCTGCGGAAGCCGGAGCGTTTGGGCATGCGCCGGCCATCATTGAGATAGGTGGTCAGCACTTCGAACTGGAAATCCACCAGCGCTTCGAGCAGGCTTGTCTCGACATGCGCGCCTCGGCCCGAAATCCCGCGCCGCACCAGCGCCGCCAGCAGTCCCTGGCAGAGCGCTGCGCCCGCCAGCATGTCGCCGACCGCGAGGCCAAACGGCACCGGCCCCTGATCATGATCGCCGTTCAGCCACATCAGGCCCGAACGCGATTGGGCAAGCAGATCCTGCCCCGGCCGCGACACCCAAGGCCCCTCCTCGCCATAGCCCGAGATCGAGCCATAGACGATGCCGGGATTGATCGCCTTCACCGCCTCGTAGTCGAGCCCGAGACGCTGGATCACGCCCGGCCGGAAATTCTGGATCACCACATCGGCCTTGGCGATCAGCGCCTTCAGCGCGTCGAGGTCAGCCGGATTCTTCATGTCGATCGCGAGGCTCTCCTTGCCCCGGTTGATCGCATGGAAAATGGTGGAATCGCCGCCGATCTCGGTGTCGCTGAGATAAAGCCGCCGCGAAAGATCGCCGCCATCGGGCCGCTCGATCTTGATCACGCGCGCGCCGAGATCCAGAAGTCTGAGCGAACAATAGGGACCCGACAGAAACTGGCTCATGTCGACGACCACGAGACCCGCCAGCGGCGGCTCGATCATTTCAGGCATTCTCTCCTCCACCCGAGCCGAAGCGGCCCACTCAGTTCATGAGTAAATAGATTATTCAAATATGGATGAATGACAAGAGGAATCGTTCGGTTAAGCGCCTAGACGCAACCACGGAAAACAACAAAAAAGCCGGAGCAAATGCATCCGGCTTATCTCTACCTTGGAATATTTGGTAGCGGAGGGCGGACTTGAACCGCCGACCTTGGGGTTATGAATCCCACGCTCTCACCACCTGAGCTACCCCGCCACACGCGACTTCGAGCTTTGCCCGTCGTCGTGGCGCGGCTTATAGAAGCGGGTTCCGCCCCTGTCAAGCGCCTTCGGCGACTTTCTGCCCGCAGGGCAAAAAAACCTCGAAAAGCCTTTTCAATTCAAGGCTCAGGCCGCCTGGGCCGATTGCAGAAGCCGCTTCAGCAGCGCTTCCGACGATGCATCTTTTTCAGAGCGGTCGATGAAGCCGCCGCCATAAACGCGGGCGTCTTCGCCCGGCGCGGAATAGAGCGCGCAGGCCTGGCCGGGCGCGAGCCCCGGCTCGCCGTCATGCAGATCGACATAGACGCCGGTGGCGTCGACATGCAGCGTCGCAGGCTTGGGCGGGCGCGTCGAACGCACCTTGGCGAAACATTCAAAGCCGTCGCCGACCATGTCGGTCAGGGAGGCGTCTCCAAGCCAGTTCATGTCGCGCAGATAGATCCGCCGTGTATCCAGAGCTTCCTTCGGCCCCACGATCACCCGCTTGCTGCGGGCATCGAGATGCACGACGTAGAGCGGTTCGCCGGTGGCGACGCCGATGCCGCGCCGCTGGCCGATCGTATAATGCAGGATGCCGTCATGCTGGCCGAGCACGCGGCCGTCGAGATGGACGATCTCGCCGCCGAGTTTGGCGTCCGGACGCAATTTGGTGATCAGGTCGCTATAGCGGCCCTGCGGCACGAAGCAGATGTCCTGGCTGTCGGCCTTGGCGGCGACGACCAGGCCCATCTCGGCTGCAAGCGCCCGCACATCCGCCTTCGACATGCCGCCGAGCGGAAAGCGCAGATAATCGATCTGATCCTGCGTGGTGGCGAACAGGAAATAGCTCTGGTCGCGCTCCGCATCCGTCGGGCGATACAGCGCCCGCCGGGCGGGATTGTCGGGCGAGGGATTGGCGCCCGAACGGATATAATGGCCGGTGGCAAGCGCATCCGCGCCGAGTTCCTTGGCGGTCAAAAGCAGATCGGCAAATTTTACCGTCTGATTGCAGGCCACGCAAGGGATCGGCGTTTCGCCAGCGACATAGCTTTCGGCGAAGGGATTGATCACCGTTTCCTTGAAGCGGCGCTCGTAATCCAGCACGTAATGCGGAATGCCGAGCGTTTCGCAGACCCGGCGCGCATCGTCGATATCCTGGCCCGCGCAGCAGGAGCCGGCCCGATGCACGGCAGCGCCATGATCGTAAAGCTGCAGCGTGATGCCGATGACCTCATAGCCCTCGCGCGCCAGAAGACCCGCCACAACGGACGAGTCGACGCCGCCGGACATGGCGACGACCACGCGGGTGTCTTCGGGACGCTTATCGAAATCGAGGCTGTTCACGATGTTTACTCTTGCGCTGAAAAGGCTGTCTCTGGGTCTGAAAGCCCTATTTAGCATGAAATTCGGATGCGATATAGGAACTAAATAAGGCGCCAACAAGCCGGGAGCGACAGGCCTTTCCGACCCTCGGCCCGCAACCGAGCTGATTTATCAAAGCTTTTCATAAATTTTTTCCGGAGCGTTTAGGCAAATTTTAAAGGTGGGGTCCTAGAGTACCGCCCATATGGTCTTTGTTTGTGTAGAGAGTCCAATGACCGAAGCAATACGTCCAAGAGTTAAATATGTCATCGGCCCCGATGGCAGCCCATTGACGATCGCGGATTTACCGCCTTCCAATACTCGTCGCTGGGTTATCCGCCGCAAGGCGGAAGTGGTTGCAGCCGTGCGCGGCGGCCTGTTGAGCCTTGAAGAAGCCTGTGAACGCTATACTCTGACGGTGGAAGAGTTCTTGTCCTGGCAGAGCTCGATTTCCGAGCATGGTCTCGCCGGGCTGCGCACCACGCGCATCCAGCAGTATCGCCACTGACATCAGGCGATAGGGTTTTCAAAGAGGCCGGGCTCGTCCCGGTCTTTTTTATTGAATTTTTTTGTCTGCGGCATCCCCGCCTGTTGAACCTGTCCTAGCATGGAACGGCTTTCCTGCCGTTAACCAAAAGTTAGGATTTGACCGTGACCGAGCAGACAAACCATCTCGACCTGCCTTTCATCCTGTCGTCACAGGCCCAGAAACACATCACCCATAACGAAGCTCTGCAGAAGCTCGACAGCATTATTCATCTGGCTATCTTGGATACGCGCAGCGCGCCTCCCGCGTCTCCCGCCAATGGCGATCGTTATTGGGTGTCGAGTTCGGCGACTGGCGACTGGGCCGGCAAGAGCGGCGCGATTGCCGCCCGCGAGGACGACGCCTGGGCGTTTTATGCGCCCCGACCGGGCTGGCTCGCCTGGTTTGTCGACGCCGCCGCGCTCAAAGTCTGGTCCGGCGGCGTCTGGTCGACGCTCGCGACGACGGCCTGACCTACGTGAAAACGCCAAGGGGCGCGGCATTGGCCGCGCCCCTTGAATATCGGGTTTCGAGCGGATCAGTCGACGTTGAACACCAGTGGCTTCACCTGACGGATTGCCGGATTGGCGGTCAGCTGGGCGATCACCTCGTCCTTGATCGGCTCGTCGACATAGAGCAACGCGATGGCGTCGCCGCCCTGTTTGTCGCGGCCAAGCTGGAAGTTGGCGATGTTGACGCCCGCAGCGCCAAGGGTCGTGCCCATGAAGCCGATCATCCCGGGCACGTCGGTGTTGGAGATATAGACCATGTTGGCGCCGACATCGGCGTCCATGTTGATGCCCTTGATCTGAATGAAGCGCGGCTTGCCATCGGAAAACACCGTGCCGGCCACCGAACGGGTGTTCTTGTCGGTGGTGACGGTCAGCTTGATATAGCCGTCATAGACGCCGGACTTGTCACGCTTGGCCTCCGACAGGATCACGCCCTTTTCCTTGATCATGATCGGGGCAGAGACCATGTTGACATCGGCGACCTGGCTGCGGATCAGGCCCGCAAGCAGTGCAGATGTCAGCGCCTTGGTGTTCATCGTCGCGGTCGAGCCGTCATAAAGGATCTCGATTTCCTTGATGGCAGTGTCGGTGACCTGACCCACGAAGGCGCCGAGCACGTCGGCGAGACGAATGAAGGGCTTGAGGCGCGGCGCTTCATCGGCAGTGATCGACGGCATATTGATGGCGTTCGACACGGCGCCGTGCACCAGATAGTCCGACATCTGCTCGGCAACCTGCAGAGCCACATTTTCCTGCGCTTCGGTGGTGGACGCGCCGAGATGCGGCGTGCAGACCACGTTGGGAAGGCCGAACAGCGGGCTTTCCTTTGCGGGCTCCACTTCGAACACGTCGAAACCGGCGCCGGCGACATGGCCGGATTTGATGGCTTCGGCGAGCGCAGCTTCATCGACGAGACCGCCGCGAGCGCAATTGATGATGCGCACGCCCGGCTTGGTCTTGGCCAGCGCATCCTTGCCCAGGATGCCGCGCGTCTTGTCGGTCATCGGCACATGCAGGGTGATGAAATCGGCCTGCGCCAAGAGATCGTCAAGTTCGACCTTGGTGACGCCCATTTCCTGGGCGCGCTCGGCCGACAGGAAGGGGTCGTAGGCGAGCACATGCATCTTGAGGCCCAGCGCCCGCGAGCAGACGATCGAGCCGATATTGCCGGCGCCGATCACGCCCAGCGTCTTGCCGGTGATTTCGACGCCCATGAATTTGGACTTTTCCCACTTGCCCGCCTGGGTGGAGGTGTCGGCGGCGGGAAGCTGGCGAGCAACGGCGAACATCAGCGCAATGGCGTGCTCGGCGGTGGTGATGGAATTGCCGAATGGCGTGTTCATCACGATGATGCCGCGACGCGAGGCGGCGGGGATGTCGACATTGTCGACGCCGATGCCGGCGCGGCCGATGACCTTCAGATTGGTCGCAGCCGCAATCAGCTTTTCCGTCGCCTTGGTGGCCGAACGGATGGCGAGACCATCATAATTGCCGATGATTTCGGCGAGCTTTTCCTTGTCCTTGCCGAGTTGCGGCTGGAAATCGACCTCAACACCGCGATCGCGGAAGATCTGGACGGCGGTTTCCGAGAGTTCGTCGGATACGAGAACGCGTGGCGCCATGATATGGGCTCCTCAAAAAGAATAAGGGGAATGTCGGGATCATGACGTCTTCCGCGCAGAATCGCGCGGAAGACGTGGAAATCGGATCAGGCGGCCTTGGCGGCGAGCCCGGCCTTCTGCTTTTCAAAAGCATAGGTCAGCCAGGGCGCAAGCGCCTCGACATCGGAGGTTTCGATCGTCGCGCCGCACCAGATGCGCAGGCCCGAGGGAGCGTCGCGGTACGCGCCGATATCGACGGCCACGCCTTCCTTCTCGAGCGTCGCCGCCACACCCTTGGCGAAATCCGCCTGTCCAGCGGCGTCGAGCGCCAGAACCTCGGGATCGACGATCTTCAGGCACACGGAGGTGTTGGAGCGCGTCTCTGCCTTTTCGGCCAGATTGGCGAGCCACGGATTCTTGTCGCAGAAGTCGAACAGCACCTTGGCGTTGGCGTCGGCCCGCGCCATGAGCGCGCCGAGCCCGCCGATCTCCTTGGCCCAGAGCAGCGCGTCGATATAGTCTTCGACGCAGAGCATGGAGGGCGTGTTGATCGTTTCGCCCTGGAAAATGCCTTCGATCAGCTTGCCGCCTTTGCTCATGCGGAAGATCTTCGGCAGTGGCCAGGCCGGCTCATAGCTTTCAAGCCGGGCCACGGCGCGCGGGCTGAGGATGATCACGCCATGCGCGCCCTCGCCGCCCAGCACTTTCTGCCAGGAGAAGGTGACGACGTCGAGCTTTGCGAAATCGAGGTTCTGCGCGAACGCCGCCGAGGTGGCGTCGCAGATCGTCAGGCCTTCGCGGTCCGCAGGGATGAAATCGGCATTGGCGACGCGCACGCCGGAAGTCGTGCCGTTCCAGGTGAACACCACGTCACGATTGAAATCGACCTGAGCGAAATCGACGATCTTGCCGTAATCGGCGGTAAACTTGCGCACATCGGCAAGCTTCAATTCCTTGACGACGTCGGAGACCCAGCCGGAGCCGAAGCTTTCCCAGGCGACCATGTCGACGCCGCGCGCGCCGAGCAGCGACCACAGCGCCATCTCAACCGCGCCGGTGTCGGACGCAGGAACGATGCCGATGCGGTAATCGGCGGGGACAGCGAGAACTTCGCGGGTGAGATCGATCGCCTGCTTGAGCTTGTTCTTGCCAAGTTTTGAACGGTGAGAGCGGCCCAGCGCTGCATCTTGGAGCGCGGCGAGCGACCAGTTCGGACGCTTCGAGCAGGGGCCAGAAGAAAAGTGCGAGTTTGCCGGGCGAACGGCCGGAGCGGCGTTTTCTACCATGATAAGCTACCCTTCCAGGTATATGGCCTCTCGTTGGGGAGAGGTGTCCCGCCGCCGTGTTTAGTGATGCGGCAGAGTCGGGTCAAGTCGTTTTTTGAAGAGGATTTGTCTTTTTTGGATCGCGCCTGCGGACGGCTTATTGATCCGCGTCAAGGGAATTGCGGACGGGCGCGCTACAGTCCTGTTCAGCCGGATCATCCCGATCCGGCCTCGACTGTTTCAACAATTGATTTCAACACGGCGCCGGAGGCTCAGAGAGCATTGCGGCGACAATTGATCCAAGAGGCGATCATGACTTTGCAAACATCCTATTCCCCAATCCCTGCACAACCGGCGGCGCGTGAGACGCGGTTCATTCTTCCCTTCATGCGCAATGTCTATTCGGATTTTGCCGAACCATTCGCCTGGACGGCCTTTCGCATCGCCATTGGCGGCATGTTGATGATCGAGGGCTGGCCAAAAATAGTCGCCCCGCTCGCGCAGTCCGGATTTGTCGAAGGCTTGGGTTTCTATCCCGGCTGGCTCTGGTCGCCTGTGCTCGCAGCCATGCAGTTTTTCGGCGGTCTTTTAATCGCTCTCGGTCTCTTGACGCGGCCCTTAGCCCTCGCCAATGCGGTGATGTTGGCAATCACGCTGTGGTTCCACTACTCCCACCCCTATGGTCATGCTTTTCTGACCCAAGCCGGCCTGGATATTGTCAATGCGGGCGGCAACGGCTTGTTTACCGCAGAAGGCCTGCAGCGCTTGGGCGATGGCGGCACAAAATTCCTTGAACAGGTCCAGACCAAAGCAGAGCTCGCATCGCTCTTCTGGACTGGCGGGGCGTTCTTATTCGCCGCCTTCGGCGGCGGTCGGCTCTCGCTCGACCGATTCATCGGCAGGGAATTCTGAAACCGGAACAATTCAAGCAACGACCCGCCTTTCGCAAGGCGGGTCTCCAACTTCATATCGTGTGAATGGCGCGGCCTCTTACCAACCGGTAACACGCACGCCCATGCGGATCTCGTGCCGGGTGAAGCCGTCGTCTTCCCCTCTGTTTCCGAAGGCGCCGTTGAATTCGTCGTGATCGTTGAAGGAGAACATGTCGCCGCTGCCGATCTGCGAGAAGCGATAGCCAAGATCGAGCTTCATGCGGTCGGTGATGTCATAGGACGCGCCGGCCATCAGCGCATAGGTAAAGCGCCAGCTGTCGGCGCCGTTTTCCGTCGAGTGGGAATAATCGAGACCGCCGCAATCGGAATCATCATCAGCGACGCAGCCCCGTTTCCCCGAAACTTTCGACCACTTCACATAGCTGACGCCCGCGCCCGCGCCGGCATACGGCGTCATCCCCCAGTAGGTGCCAAGATCGACATAGGCGTTGGCAAGCGTCGACAGCGCCGAAACCGACTGCGAATCGTAGCGGCAATAGCCGTTGGCGCTTTCATTCGTTTCCGTGCACTTGGTCCAGTCGCTCTTGCCGTTATGGGTCGACTTGAAATAGTCGAGCGTCACGTCGCTACGCAGAAAATCGTTGAACTGATAGCCGACGCCTGCGGAAAAAGCGGGATCACGGTCCATCCGGCTCTTGTCGAAACCGCTGGAGGTCGAGGTCTGCGTTGCCGCGTCGAACGTCCTGTATGTTGGATCGCCGGCGTCGAGCTTGATATTGTAGCCGATATCGCCACGAAAATACCAACCAGCCGGGTCGGAGATCGGCCCATCGATTTCCGGCGCGTCGACCGGCGGCGGCAGGTCGAAGGCGAGCGCGGGGGCGGCGGAGGCCATGAGCAGGGATGCGAGGGCAAGGCGAAGAGCAAAGGACATGAACTGTCTCCGGACAGCCGACGGGCGGCGAAGATGCGATTTGACGTCAACTATGCCGCTGACTGGTTAAGACGCCGTTAAGCATGCCGCTTCAGGATTTGTTAGGATTTCGGCCACCGCCTCGGAAAAGTCTCAATGAAGATCGAACAATCCGCCTGCTGGAACGTTAGCTCAGCGTCCGCTTCGGCGGATCAACGGTTTTTGACAGGCTGCGGCGGGGCAAATGACGAGCGCCCGCCCAGAGGAGAATAACGATGATGAAGAAAATCCTCCCGACCGTCGCGGCGATCGCCGCTCTTTCCGCCGCTGCAGGCATGGCGCGGGCGGCGGACATGACCTCTTATGATGAAGCCCCGCAGGTTCAGGCCGAGACTGATCATCACGGCGGCGTCAAGATCGGCTATCTCTCCTGCGACGTCGGCTCGGGCGCGGGCTATCTGATCGGCTCCGCCAAGGAACTTGACTGCTCCTTCCGCTCAGTGCGCGGCTCCCGCGGCGACAGCTATTCGGGTTATGTCAAGAAGCTCGGCATCGACCTCGGCTACACCACGCGCGGCAAGATGGTCTGGGCGGTGATTGCCCCCACTGCCGGCTACCATCGCGGCTCGCTCGGCGGCACCTATGTCGGCGCGGCCGCCGAAGCCACCGTCGGCGCGGGCATCGGCGCCAATGTGCTGCTGGGCGGCACCGAAGGCTCGATCCAGCTTCAGCCCATCAGCGTCGAAGGACAGCTCGGACTGAATGTCGCCGCCGCCGGCGCGACCGTGACACTGCATCCGGTCAATTAACGACGAACAAGTCTGGGACGACGATCGTCGCCCCAGACCGTCATACATAGAGCGGCGCCATTCTTCGCCAGGCGCCGCCGCGATGGGCGCGACCGTCCCATATCTGCATCTGATGACGCACGCCCTTGCCCTCCAGCACCCGGCTCAAATGCCTGTTGTTGTCGAGGAACGGATCTTCGCCGCCGACCGCCACGATGATGTCCATCCGCCGCAGGCATTCGAGCCGCCACTCGCATTCGAGACCCGGCAGGAAATGCGATGGCGTGAGATAATAGACGCCCTCATCATAATAGCCGTCGAACAGATCGCCGAAGCTTTCCACTTTGAGCGTCAGATCATAGCGGCCCGAGAGAAGCACCAGTTTGCGAAAATATTGCGGGTGACGGAAAGCGAGACTTGCCGCCTGAAACGCGCCGAGGCTGCAGCCGACCGCCATGGTGCAGTCGTGACCGTTGCGATGCGCCATCAGCGGCATGACTTCGGCGAGCACATAATTTTCGAAAGCCTGGTAGCGGCGAAGCCTTTCACCGGGCGAGCGGGAACGGTCATAAAGGGTTTCCTGGGCCAGTCCCTCGATACAATAAAGCTGGATCTGACCCGCTTCGATCTTGTCGGCCAGACTGGCGACGACGCCGAGCTGCTCATATTCCCAGAACCGTCCCTCGCGGGTCGGAAACATCAGCGCCTTCGCGCCAGCATGACCGAAGATCAGCAGTTCCATATCGCGCCCGAGACGCGGACTATGCCAGCGATGATATTCCCGGTTCATAGGTCCTCGAAAAACCGTCCGATCCTGTTGCGGAGCTTTGCCTGCTCCTCCTGAGCGTCAGGATAATCGAAATGCCCGGCTTGCAGGATGAAAATTTCATGACCGTTCTGCAAAGAATTGGCGATGGCGAACTGGCAAGGCGGCGCCACCGCGGGATCGAACAGGGCGACGGCGCAAAGCATCGGTTGCGCGATGCGGCGCGCAGCGATCGCCGCGTCGAAATAGGCCAGCGTTTGCGAGACCTCGGGATGATTCTTGGCGTAAGCCTGCAGACCCTGCGCGCTTCCCGTGCTGGGTAAACTCAGTCGAAGCGGTTGCGCGCCAAACGTCGGAACTTCGATCTGTCCCCTGGCGATGCGCCGATCATGGGCGAGCGCGAAACAACCGAGCCCACCGCCGAAGCTTACGCCGCTATAGCCGATATGCCCGTCGAGCCAGGGATAAAGCTGAAGGAGCGCCGTCACCGAAACCCAGACATCGTCGACGCAGCCGCCGATGATGTAGGCGTCGCGCTTGTCGATATCGTGCAGCACATGCCAGTTGGGATCAGTGGAAATCGGGGCTTTGGCGCTGCGCGACAGCCCCCTGAAGCAGGGAAACAACAGGGCCGCGTCCTCGACTGGAAAATCAAGATCGGGCGCCTCACGGCCGCCATAGCCATGCCCGATCACCAGACCGCGCCGGACCGGACCGCGTTTCGGCAGGCACAGCCAACCGCCCAGCTCGAAGCCGCCGGTCGAGCGGAAACGGATATCGAGGATCTTCCAATCCGCATGGCGGGCGGCGCTTTTCGACACAACAGGCTTGGGATCGACAGCCACAGCCTTTGCATAGCGGTCGCGCCAGAAACGATCGAAACCCTCTGTCTCGGGCGGCGCCGCCACGGCGCGTAAGCGCGCCAGATTGTAGCCATAAGAAGGATCGAACGGATAGCCATGCGTGGATTCGTCGGCCATGCGGCGTTCTTCCCAAATAATCCCCAGCGCTATCGCGGCAGGCGCGGGACTGAAATGCGAAAGCCGCCCCGAAGGGCGGCTTTTAAGATGGCGTCCAGGCTTACTTGAAGACCGGCTGTTCCTGCTGGGGCATGTCCGCCGGCGGCAGATAGGCCTGCTCGGCGCAGCCGCCAAAGGCGTAGCGCACGCCGGCGCGCGCTTCGTGAATATCGAAGCCCTTGTCCTTGCCCGGGCCGCCATTCGACTTATAGCCGAACATGTCGCCGTCATCGACGCGGCGATAGCGATAGCCGACATCGGCCTTGAGGTTGCAGTTGATGTCGATAGCCGTGCCGAGCATCAGGCCGTAGGTCAGACGCCAGCTGCCCTTACCCTTATGCGTGACGGTGTCGTCGCAGAGCTCGGGATTGGTGGCGCTGCAGGCGGTGTTCTTGAGATCGTCCCACTTGACATAGGTGCCGCCGAGGCCGGCGCCGACATAAGGCGTCAGCATGCCGTAATGACCGATATCGACATAGGCGTTTGCCATCAGGCTATAGGCGGTCATGGCGGAGACGTCGCGCGACTTGCAGGTGTCGGTGCAGGCGCCGAAGTCCGAGCCGCCGCCCGTGGTCGAGCCGCGGAAATCGGCCGAAAACAGGTAGTCGAACGTGGTGTCGACGCGGAAATGGTCGTTCACCTGATAGCCGACGCCGACGCCGATATTGCCGGTGTTGTCGATGTCGCTTTCATGGAAGTCCACCATCCGGCGCGAGCTGCCACCCTGGTAGAACTTGGCGCCGCGCAGGTTCATCACGTCATAGGACGCATCGCCGCGAATATACCAGCCGTTGGTCTCCACCACCGGCACCGGCTCGTATGGGGCAGGCTGCGGATCGGGAGTATAAAGGTCTGCCGCCGATGCGGCGCCGGCGAAGGCCAGCATCAGGGCTGCGGAAGTCAAAAGCTTTTTCATGATCCAAACTCCAGATAACCCGGTCCGGCCCAATGGACCTCGGGAGGGTGCTGTGACTGGATAATGAATGGCAAAGGTTAAATAGCGCTTAACCACGCCTGTTTACCATGTCTGGTAATAGCGATTGCGGAGAAACAAAAAATCCCGGCGAAGAACAGCCGGGATTTCGAAGATTATCCGCAAAACAATGCTTCAAGCAGCGTTCTTGACGCGTCCGATCAGATCGATGAGGCCATTGACGATACGCTCCAGCTGGAGCGCATCGTCGCCCTCCGCCATCACCCGGATCAGCGGTTCGGTTCCAGACGGACGAATCACCAGCCGGCCACGTCCCGCAAGTTCGCTTTCGGCATCCGCGATCGCATCGCGAACAATCGGATCTTCAAGCGGCTTGCCGCCTTCGAAGCGGACATTCTTGAGCAATTGCGGGGCGGGCTCGAAACAGCGGCAGACTTCGCTCACAGTTTTGCCCTGACGGCGCACGGCCGCCAGCACCTGCAGGGCCGCAACCAGCCCGTCGCCCGTCGTGCCGAAATCAGACAGCACGATATGGCCCGACTGCTCGCCGCCGACATTGAAATCGTTTTGGCGCATATGCTCGACCACATAGCGGTCGCCGACCTTGGTGCGGGCCAGTTGCAGGCCTCGTTGCTGCATGAAGCGCTCAAGACCGAGATTGGACATAATCGTCGCCACAATCCCCTTGCCGCGCAGCAAGCCGTCATTGGCCCAGGTTTCGCCGATCAGCGCCATCAACTGGTCGCCATCGACGATATTGCCCTTCTCATCGATGATGATCACTCGGTCGGCGTCGCCATCGAGCGCGATGCCGATATCGGCCCGGACTTCATGCACCTTCTTGATCAGCGCATCGGGATGGGTGGAGCCGCACTGGTCGTTGATATTGACGCCGTTCGGTTCATTGCCGATCGTCACCACCTCCGCGCCGAGCTCCCAGAGCACGGCCGGGGCGACCTTGTAGGCTGCGCCATTTGCGCAGTCGATCGCTACCCTCAGACCTTTGAGCGTCACATCGCGCGGCAGCGTGCGTTTGGCGAATTCGATATAGCGGTCATGCACGCCATCGACGCGCTTGGCGCGACCGATGGCGTCGGCTGCAGCGAGTTGCGGGATAATGTCCTTGTCGAGCAGCGCCTCGATCTGCGCCTCGATCTCGTCCGACAGCTTATATCCGTCCGGCCCAAACAGCTTGATGCCGTTGTCCTGATACGGGTTGTGCGACGCCGACACCATCACCCCGATATCGCAGCGCAGCGAGCGGGTAAGCATGGCAACAGCGGGCGTCGGGATCGGGCCGAGAACGAACGCGTCGACACCCGCTGCAGTGAAACCCGCAACCAGCGCGTTTTCCAGCATATAGCCTGATAGCCGTGTGTCCTTGCCGATCACCACCCGATGCCGATGGCCGCCCCGGCGGAAGATCGTTCCGGCGGCGATGCCGACCCGCATGGCCAGATCCGGCGTCATCGGAAATTTGTTGGACTGGCCGCGAATGCCGTCAGTGCCGAAATAGCGTCTCGTCATAGTCATTCCAGTGCTGAGTTCCTGTCGGTGTCCTAGATGCCACAAACACCGCGCTCTGCCACATCAAATTGTCTCACGCGCGCAAACAGAATGTTAACGCGAAAAAGCCCGGCCGGAGCCGGGCTTCTCTCGATCCGCCGCTGGATCTGCTCAGAACTTGACCTTGATGCCGGTGGAAATCGCGCCAACAAAGTCGGTGCCGAAATCATAGTCGTTCTCGACGCCATAGGTGACGCCATTGTAGACATAGGCTCCCGACGAGCCGGATTTCATCCAACCCACCGCGCCCGACAGCTTGATGTCGACATTCTTGGTGGCCGCGAAGTTCACGCCCGTGCCGAACAACCAGGTGTCGGTCTGCGAACCATAGCCCTGCGACGTTCCGCGATCCCAGGTCACCGACACCGCGCCCGAGACCTTTTCGGTGAACTGATGGCCGACGCCGCCTGTGACAGTCCAGCCGTCACGATAGAAGAGGTCGAGCGACGTTGCCTGGATGTCCGTACCCTTGAGATAGAAGGGGATGGTCTGGAGTTGGCTCCAGTCGGTCCACTTCACGCTGCCGAAGGCGAGCCAATCGGGCGCGATGCCGGACTGCACCGACAATTCGATCGAATCGGGCATCTTGGTGGAGCCGTAAACATCCCACACGACGCCGCCCAGGCTGGGCACGACCGCTGGCGAGACATTCGACATATCCAGCGTGCCGGTGATTTCGTCGAGCTTCACTTCGCTATTATAAACCAACGATGCGCGGAACGCATATTCCGGAATTTCATAGGCGACGCCCGCGCGCCAGCCCCAACCATCCGAGTCGAGATCCAGGCGACCGGTGCCATCAAATCCCGGCACGAGTTCTGCCGGCGTCACCAGGCTTTCCTTGAAGCCGTCGACCGTCTGATAGAAGCCGCCGCCGATCAGGCGAAGCTGGCCCTTGCCCATGTCAAATTTATAGGAGCAGGTCAGTCCGTAGTTGTCGCTGTTGATCTTGGTCTCGGAATTTTCCCCCGAACCGGTCCATTCCAGGCCAGGCGCAGAATGGGCGCCCCAGGGCTGCGAGTAATCAACCAAGCAGTCGACGCCTTCGACAACGCGGGCTTTGACGCCGACGCTGCCGTTGAAATAGTCCTTGGTGTCGCGGACATCGGGATCCGTGCCGCCGACGCCACTGTAATTCGTGGTGTTCTCGTAGGTCCGATGCGGCGTCACATAAGTTGCAGTTCCCTCGACCGCGACATTGGAAGGATCGAAAAGCAGATCAATATTGTAGCCGTTACGCTCGATGCCGCCCGCATAGGCCGCGCCCGACATAAAACCCGCTGAAATGACCGTTAAAAAGCCTTTGCGGAGCATTGTTTTCCCCATGATATCCTCCCACTGATCAAGGTTGGAGGCATTCTATGCACGATGGACATGATTACAATTGCGCCTTGCGGCAAACTGACGCTTGGTCGGGTTCCTAAATTTACGTAAGAATCCGGCAAACAACATCAAATTTGACTAAAATGGATCAGTTTTTCAAGAGAACGAAAGCACACATTAATTTTTAGAATTTTCTACCCGTCAAAACAGGCTTCGTTGCATTTTCGCAACAGCAAGACTTTCAATGACCCAGTCCATCCAATGTCATGGCGCGGCCTCAATTTGTCGGGTTGGAGCCAATGAACAGGAGAATCACCTGCAAAAACAAGAAACCCCGCGATGTCGCGGGGTTTCTGAAAGGCGAGGTTTGAAGAAACGTTATTGCGGTTGCGGCTCGTATCCGCCTTCCGCTTCGGACGCGCCGTCCTTGCCTCGAGTACCGGCCGAGGGAACAGCCGAACCGCGGCTCGGCGTCGACGAATCGTCGAACGCGTCGCGCGACGGCGGTTTGCCGTTCATGAGGTCACGCAGTTCGTCGCCCGTCAAAGTCTCGAATTCGAGCAGCGCCTCCGCGATCGAGATGAACTGATCGCGATTGTCGGCGATGATATTGCGGGCGTTGGTCTCACCCTCCTCGATCAGCCGCCGCACTTCCTCGTCGATCAGTTTGGCGGTCTCGTCGGACATATTGGTCGACTGGCTCACCGAATGGCCAAGGAAGACTTCCTGCTCGTTGGGCCGATAGCGGACGCGGCCGAGCTTTTCGCTCATGCCCCACTCCATGACCATGGAGCGGGCAAGACCCGTGGCCATCTGGATGTCGCCAGACGCGCCGGTCGTCACCTTTTCCGGACCGAACGTAATGATCTCCGCCTCGCGGCCGCCAAACAACATCGTCAGGCGGGCGACGGCCTTTTCATAGGTCCAGTTGTAACGATCGCTTTCCGGCAGGGTCATCACCATGCCCAGCGCACGACCGCGCGGTATGATTGTGGCCTTGTGAATCGGATCGATCGCGCCGGCCAGCTTGAGAGCGATGATGGCGTGGCCCGCTTCGTGATAGGCGGTGTTGCGCTTTTCCTCGGGCGTCATGGCGAGCGACTTGCGCTCGGCGCCCATCATCACCTTGTCCTTGGCGTCTTCGAACTCGGCCATGGTCACGAGGCGCTTGTTGCGGCGCGCAGCCAGAAGAGCGGCTTCGTTGACCAAATTCATCAGATCGGCGCCAGAGAAGCCGGGAGTGCCGCGCGCCATGATCTTGAGGTCGACATTCGGGGCCAGCGGCACATTGCGCACATGCACCTTGAGGATTTTCTCGCGACCATTCACGTCCGGGTTCGGAACAGTGATCTGGCGGTCGAAACGACCCGGACGCAGAAGCGCGGGATCGAGAACGTCGGGACGGTTGGTTGCGGCGATAATGATCACGCCTTCGTTCTGCTCGAAACCATCCATCTCGACCAGCAACTGGTTGAGGGTCTGTTCGCGCTCGTCATTGCCGCCGCCGAGACCGGCGCCGCGATGACGACCGACCGCGTCGATTTCGTCGATGAAGATGATGCAGGGCGCGTTCTTCTTGGCCTGGTCGAACATGTCGCGCACGCGGCTCGCGCCGACGCCGACGAACATTTCAACAAAGTCAGAACCAGAGATCGTGAAGAACGGCACATTCGCCTCGCCGGCCACGGCGCGGGCGGTCAACGTCTTACCGGTGCCCGGAGGGCCGACCAGCAGCACGCCACGCGGAATACGTCCGCCGAGGCGCTGGAATTTCTGCGGATCGCGCAGGAATTCAACAACTTCCTCAAGATCTTGCTTGGCTTCGTCGATGCCGGCGACGTCTTCAAACGTCACCCGGCCATGCGCCTCGGTCAGCAGCTTGGCCTTGGACTTGCCGAAACCCATCGCGCCGCGCGAACCGCCCTGCATCTGCCGCATCAGGAACAGCCAGACGCCGATGATGAGCAGCACGGGAAGCAGATTGATCAGATAGCCGAAAATGCTGGAAGAGCCATCGGACTCAGGCCGCACGATGATATTGACGTTTTTGTCCTGCAACCGCTGCATCAGCGAGTCGTCGAGGTTCGGCGCATAGGTCTGGAAAGCGGTTCCATTGTCCGTGAACCGGCCTTGTCCGCGGTTGCCCACGAATGTCACCTGCTGCACACGACCGGAATCAACCGCCTTGACGAATTCCGAATAGGAAATCTCGCTGGAACTGACGCGCTCACCCTGGGACTGGAACATGCTGAACAGCGCGACCAGCAGGACCGCGATGATGGCCCAGAGGGCGAAATTTCTGAAATTCGGGTTCATTGACCTCACCGGAATAGTTTGACCGCCGGATTAAACCCGGCATACGGCCATTTCAAGGTGAAAGATAGGAGCCCCTCCACCTCTTGCCAAGCAGCGACAGCGTCAATTTCACGCCTGATGCCGAAAGATAGGGGATGGAAAATGCGGCAAACCCATGAGTTTTGCAAGGACATTGCCCAGTTCCAGTCGTTCGAGCGGCAGAAATTTGTCGCATCCGGACAAGAAAGGGGTGATTTGGGGGCCTTTTACACCGCTCCATCGGCCGTGGGGGCCTGTGCTCAGCGCGAGTTGTCGCACCCTGGCGGGAAGCCCGTCGAAGCAGCCCGGATCGATCAAGGCCTCGCCATCGGGGTTGCCGCCGATCAGCAACCCGCCCTCGCCCGCATTGGCGATACGCAGTCGATGGTCCCAAATCGCGCCTTTCCCCGCCGCTAGCGTTATGGTCGGCAGGTTCCGGTTCTCCCGCTGAAGATAAAGAAGATCGCCGCGCCGGTCGAACGCCACCCGAGCCATCGTCATCTGCCGTCGCCCCGAACTCGCCAGAAAATCCGCCATCGCCGCGCGACCTTCTCGGCCGGGCGGATGATCGCGGCCGCCGAGCAGGGCGGCGAGCGCGCCCAGCGCATCGAGAAGCGCCGGATCATTCGGGGAAAGCTCTGAGAGATCGACAAGGCCGACCTTGAGGCCGATCACCCGCGCCCGGACGTCCAGTAGCCGCGCCGCCGCCTGCATCCTCTGCCGCCGCATCCGCATCAGCGCGGTGAAATCCCGTGGTGAGCGCCCATCCGGCGCCTGGCGCAAACGAACTCGTTCGAATGTCGGATTGGCGTTGCTGGGATCTTCCGCCCATGGCGTCCCTTGCGCGCGCAAATAGTCCCGGATCGCCTCGCGCCGGACGCCGATCAGCGGCCGCGCCGCCCAGACGGCTCCAAACAACAGCACCGCCTCCGCCATGCCGTGGACATTTTGATCGGCGTTGCGCGCCAACCGCATCTGGCGGGTTTCATGATTGTCCTCGAGATTGTGCCCGGTCACGATGATATCGGCGGCATTGGCGAGGGCGTGTCGGGCGAGCAATTGGTATCGGGCCTCGCGCGCTGCGGCCTGGATGCCGGTGTGCGGTTTTTCGCCCGTCCAATCGAGAATGGCGTGGGCTACGCCGAGGCTCTCGGCCAGTCGGCCCGCCGCCATGGCCTCTTTGCGCGAACCGGGCCGCAGACCGTGATCGACCGTCGCGGCGATAAGGTCGATGCCGCCGTTCGGACGCCGCGCGCTGATCCGGGCAAGCGCCGTCAACAGACCGACGGAATCGCCGCCGCCCGACAGCGCGATCAGAATCCGGCAGGGCCGGCTGCTAGTATCGAGAAAATGTTCGAGCGACGCCTCCAC
The DNA here is from genome assembly GCF_029892285.1 of Rhizobium sp. SG_E_25_P2. GTDB lineage: Bacteria > Pseudomonadota > Alphaproteobacteria > Rhizobiales > Rhizobiaceae > Rhizobium_E. The sequence goes on along the minus strand of NZ_JARXVM010000002.1, from coordinate 355,675 downwards.
ACAATCCGCGCTCGACGCGTCAAGCGGAGCCATGCGGACAGGGTCGGAGCCGGTCATCCGCAGGCGAGGCGCTTCTGTTCGCTGGCGACCTTCGAGATCACCGCGCGCGAGGCCTTGGGATAGGATTTCGTCACTTCGCGCAGCGTGGCGCAGGCCGTGTCCTTGCTGTCGAGAGCAGCCAGCGACATGGCGAGTTTCAGCAGCATTTCCGGCGCCTTGCCCGATGAGCCGTGGCTCTTGTAGGCGTTCAGGAAGGTCTTGGCGGAATCGGTGTATTTCTCTTGCGAATATTGCGCTTCGCCGAGCCAGAAATTGGCGTCCGCGATCCGCTTGCTGTCGGGATGATTGGCGATGAACTCGGCGAAACCGGCTTCGGCGCCCGCGTAATCGCCGGCGAGAATACGGTTATAGGCGGCCTGATACTGGCCTTCGTCACCGGTGAAGTTCCCCGTGTCCGGCGAAGACGGCGTGGCCGGCGGCGGCAGCTCCGAAGTGTCGACGGCAGGCGGCGTGGGATTGGCCGGCGTCATCGGATTGCCATTCTGGTCGAATTCGATGGTTCCGAGATCGGCAGGCGGCGCGCCGATGCCGGGATCCTCGGTCGATGCGCTATCCATCGGCTGCTGGTCGGCGCTATCGAGCGTGTCGTTTGCTCCCGGCGATTGCGCGCCGGAAGCATTGGCTGTGTTGACGTCGCCGGCGCCCGGAACGACTTCGATGGAGCTTTTCTTCTTGCCCCCCCCTTCCAGTTCCTGGAAGCGGAATTCGTTGTCCTCCTGCGCCTTGCGCAACTGTTCCTGCATTTGCAGCAGTTGAAAGCTCATTTCCTCGACGCGCCCATTGAGCTGCCGAAGCTGTTCTTCCAGTTGCTGCACCCGCATTTCGGCGTCGCCCGCCTGCGCCATCACCACGGCGCTTCTTTCCTGACGCCGCGGCTGGCTGTCGTCCGACCCGAACAGATTGAAAGCGCCGGCGGTCGACACCCCCATCATCGAGACGGCAAGCGCCAGAACGCCGGCCATGACCCTGTTTTTCATCGTGTCATCCTGTTTGGTGTGACATTGCGCGAAGCAGCGCAACATCGGGATGTTTTCCAATTTTACGACCAAAAAGCAACGGAGTCGGGCCAAAGTAAGGAAAACAAAAAGGCGGCCCCGAAGGACCGCCCGCATTCATCTCGATTTTACGCCGTTTGAACCGGATCAGCCGCCATTGAGCGCGGTGACCGCGCGCCGGTTCTGCGACCAGCAGGAAATGTCGTCGCAGACGGCGACCGGCTTTTCCTTGCCGTAGGAGATCGTGCGCAGACGGCCGCCATCGACGCCGCGCGAGGCGAGGTAGTCGCGGGTGGCTTCAGCGCGACGGGCGCCGAGAGCGAGGTTATATTCGCGGGTGCCGCGTTCGTCGGCGTGACCTTCGACGGTGATCCGATAGTTCGGATACTGGTTCAGCCACTGCGCCTGGCGGTCGAGCGTCTGGGCCGCATCGGCGCGGATCGACGAGGAGTCGGTGTCGAAGAAGATGCGGTCGCCGACATTGACGGTGAAATCCTGCTGTGACCCAGGGGTCGCGGAATTGGCGCCGTTCAGGCCGAGATCGGACGCGCTATCCAGCTTGTTCTTCTTCGAGCAGCCGGCGAGCGCCAGGCCGGCGACCAGCGCGATTGCGAAAGGATTGCGCGCGAGCTTCGCCAAGGCTCCCGGCTGGTAGGTTTGAATGTGGCTCATCGGCCTGCTCCTGAATTCTTAATTTTTAGGGTTTCCAGACTGTAACCCGATGGGGTTAATCTCACTTCAACGCGTATGGTTAACAAACCGGAAATCGGCGCCGGCCGGAGCGATATTTTTGCCCGGCCAGGCCGATTTTTCCGTGTTGCGTTACTCAAGCAGCGGCGACCAGGCCGGGTCCGAGGCGAATGCCGGGGTCGGGATCGGCTGTTCGTTGTAACCGGAAATATCGATCGAATAGAGCTTCGGGCCGCCGGAACCGGCCGGCTGGCGGAAGAACATGATCACACGGCCGTTCGGCGCCCAGGTCGGGCCTTCATTGTGAAAACCCGTGGTCAGGATGCGCTCGCCCGAACCATCCGGCTTCATCACGCCGATCGAGAACTTTCCGCCCGACTGTTTGGTGAAGGCGATCAAATCTCCCTTGGGCGACCAGACCGGCGTCGAATAGGAGCCGTCGCCGAAGGAGATGCGCTGCTGGCCGGAGCCGTCGGCGCCCATCACATAAAGCTGCTGGCGGCCGCCGCGGTCGCTTTCGAACACGATGCGCTGGCCGTCGGGCGAATAGGACGGCGAGGTGTCGATCGCCGCCGTCGAGGTCAGGCGCGTGGTCGTGCGCGAGCGCAGGTCCATGGTGAAGATGTTGGCGTTGCCCTTTTCCTGCAGGCTCATGATCACCCGCTGGCCGTCAGGCGAAAAGCGCGGCGAAAACGTCATGCCGGGGAAATTGCCGACCACTTCGCGCTGTCCGGTCTCGAGCTGCAGCAGATAGACCCGCGGCTGCTCGCCCTCAAAGGACATATAGGTGATTTCCTGCTGGTTGGGCGAGAACCGCGGCGTCAGCACGATGGCGCGCGACTTGGTCAGGATGCGCATGTTTGCGCCGTCCTGGTCCATGATCGCCAGCTGGCGCACGCGCTCGATCTTGGAGCCGCTTTCGGAGACGAACACCACGCGAGTGTCGAAATAGCCGGTTTCGCCGGTCAGTTTCTGATAGATCTGGTCGGCGATGATATGGGCGACGCGGCGCCAGTTTTCCGGCTGGGTGAAGAATTGCTGGCCGATCAGCTGCTGGCCGGCATAGACGTCCCACAGACGGAATTCCGCCCGCAGGCGGCCATCGCCTTCCTGGGTGACCCGGCCGGTCACCAGCGCCTGGGCGTTGATCGTTTTCCAGTCGTCGAAGCGCGGGGCCGCGTCGGGATTGGTGATCTGCTGCACGAAAGCGCGCTGGTCGATCGGAGAAAACAATCCGGAACGCTTGAGATCGGCGGCGATGACCTGAGCCACCTGAGCGCCGAGATCGCCGCTGGATTGCAGATTGGTGATGGCGATCGGCAGGGGTTCGACGTTGCCCTTGCGCAAGTCGATGGTGATTTCAGCCTGCGCGGCGCTTGCCGCGAGACATAGAAATCCGGCCATGATCGCCAGAAACTTGAGGTAAAGGTGTTTCATCGTCCTCTCTCAGCCTTTCAGCCCATTTGTTCTCGTTGGTCGCAAGCGCTCGACGCTCCTGTCCCGCGTCGTCGCCCGCCTCACATCATTTCGCTCGGATAGAAGTTGACTGTCACCTTGCTCCAGGTGTCGTATTTGTCCTTCGGGAGCTTGTCGAATGGCGCCGAACGCATGACCGCGCGAACCGCTCCGCTTTCGAGTGCGGAGAGCGACGAGCCATCGCCGCCTGTCCCCTTCACTTCCGGACGCCCGACGACATCGCCGTTCTGATCGAGCTCGAAAGTAACGGTGATCGTGATGTCGCTTGAGCTGACCTGTCCCGGCATGATCGACCAGTTCTTTTCGATAATCCCCTTCAATGCATCCAATTCGCTCTGCGACAGTGTGTTCCCGCCGGTCGCGATTTTCGCGCCCAGGGCCTTCTTGCTGTCGGAACGCTTGGCGCCGCCGGGATTGTCCTCGGTCTTGTTGAGGAGCGTGGCGATCTCGTCGGCGCTGAAATCGGATTCCTTCTTGGTCGTCGACTTCTTGGTCTTTTGATCCTTGTCGGACTTCTTGGCCTTCGAATTCTGGTCCTTCTTCTTCTCGGTGACCTTCGCGTCCTTTTTCTCTTCTTTTTTCTTCTCTTCGGTCTTTTCCGGCTTCTTTTCTTCCGTCTTCTCGACCTTCTTCGGCTCTTCTTTCGGCCGCGTGGTCGGGATCGGCACAGCGTCAGGCAAAGGTTCTTCCTGCGCAGCCTCTTCGACCGGCGTCTCCTTGGCCGGCTCAGGTGTCGGCTCCGGTGTCAATTCGGGCTTAGGCACTTCTGCGGAGGCCATTTCCTGTATTGCGGGCTCGATGGCGGTATCCTCGACCGCCTGGCTGTCGGCCTTCTGCTCGCTGTTGTCCTGCTGCGGATTGGGGTCCTCGGTGGTCTCCGGCGCGCCGGCCTTGGAAAGATTGCTCGGCTTTTCGGTCGGCGTCGGCACGGATTTCATGTCGAAGTCGTTTTCGCCGGCATTCATGGCGTCCGGCTTCTGGTCCTGCCGCTCGGTCTTGTCGATCGCGGATTTCTCCGCCTTCGGCGCTTCCTTGTCGCCCTGCTGCAATTGTGCGACGTCCTCGATCGGCACAAGGTCAACAGGCATGGCCTCGGAAATGGCCATGTCCATTGGCTTGGGCGTAATGCCGATCAGCATCGCGCCCAGGAGAACCACATGCAATGCCACCGATGTGACGACGCTACTCCGCATGGATCAGCCTTAACCGCCTGTTTCCGGCTGGGTCACCAGTCCGATATTCTTGTAGCCGGAGGCCTGGATTCGGCCCATCACGGCCATGATCTGCCCATATTCCGTGCCGGCGTCGCCGCGCACGAAGATGCGTTCTTCCGCGCCAGCCTTGGCCATGGCCTGAAGCTTGGGCACGACTTCATCGATCGGCACGGCCACTTCCGTCTCGTCGCCGAAAAAGATCTGCCCGTCCTTGGCGACCGAGATTGTGATCGGCTTGGTGTCGGAGTTCATTTCCTTGGCCTGCGTCTCCGGCAGATCGATCGGAACCCCGGTTGTCATCAGCGGCGCAGCCACCATGAAAATGATCAGGAGCACGAGCATGACGTCGACCAGCGGCGTCACGTTGATTTCGCTGACCGGAGCGCGACGTCCGCCGCCGCGACGGCTGCCGCGGCGTCCGCCCGATCCACCGCCCTGAGTCCCTGCTGACATACCCATATCGACGTCCCCCGATCCTTACTGCGCCGCCTGGCGTGGCTGCAGTCTCTCATCGATCTGGCGCGAGAGTATGGCGGAGAATTCGTCGGCGAAGCCTTCCATACGCGCAACCAGCTTGCCGGCGTCGCCGGAGAACTTGTTATAGGCGATGACGGCGGGGATGGCGGCGACCAGGCCGATAGCGGTCGCAAGCAAGGCTTCGGCGATCCCGGGAGCGACGACGGCGAGATTGGTCGATTTCGACGCGGCGATGCCCTGAAACGAGGTCATGATGCCGACCACGGTGCCGAAGAGACCGACGAAAGGACCGGCCGAGCCGATGGTGGCGAGCGACGACAGCCGCGCTTCCAGCACTTCGGATTCGCGCGCCAGCGTCACGTCCATGGCGCGGTCGATGCGCATCTGCAGGCCGATCGGCGACCGGGCGCCGCGCTCGAAACTCTTCTTCCATTCGCGCATGGCGCCGACGAAAATCGCGGCCATGCCCGAAACCTGTCGCTCGGACAGCGTGCGATAGAGTTCCTCCAGCGACTGTCCGGACCAGAAAACCTGTTCAAAACTATCAAGCTGGCGCTTGAACTTGTTGAAGCTGATCAATTTGTCGACCACCATAGCCCAAGTCCAAACCGATGCGCCGAGCAGGCCGAGCATCACGAGCTTGACGACCCAGCCCGCCTGCATGAAGAGCGCCCAGAGCGACATGTCCGCATGGGCTGCCGCCAGATTTGCCGTTTCCATATCTTTAGTCCCCGAATCCAAACACCCGGCCTCGATCGCGATCCGAGCCGGGCGGCGTTCAATGTGGTGTCCGTCGCTAATCGGCCGCCGAGCAGCCTTTGGCCTTGACCGTTGAGCTCTGGACCGCCTTTTTTACGCCAAATTTGGTGAAACGAAGGCGTGCGGCGCACAAAACCCGAGCGATCCGAGTAAGACCTCATTATCGTTAAAAGATGGTTATCACAATGCGGAGGTTATTCTCTCTTGTCGCAATCCGACATCCAGGCGATACCGGCTGCGTAGGGGACGCGAGCGTCTGAAGGATCTCGCCGACGACTTGCCTGCCTCAAAGCCACTAAAATAAATATATGTTTTGGAAACCAAATTAACTGATTATTACTGTAAATCAACTTCGATTAAAAACAATAAATACAAAACTAATCCAAAAATGTCAATATTTATTGTAAATATATTCGACCTATATACTATTACGAGCAGGCAATGATTTGCCAGGATAGCGCGGATCTTCCAGGTGGGACGGAGAGAGGCTGCGCAAAGCACCTTGGAGATCGAAGATGACCAGCGTATCCGCCGCCTCTGGCGGCATGGCGGCGATGCTTGCCAAACAACAGGAAATGTTCAACAAGACCGACACTGATCAAAATGGCGCATTGAGCCAGTCCGAATTCGTGTCAAGCCGTCCTTCCAAAATGTCGGAAGAAGCGGCAACCAAACTTTATTCCAAAATCGACACGGAAGGAACCGGTTCGGTCACTTTCGACCAGCTCTCGGCCGCAAAGCAAGCGCCGGAATCCCGCATGGGCGGCGACGCCATGGGCGCGATGATGGGTCTGCGCCAGCAGGGCGGCATGCCGCCAATGGCGGGAATGGGCGATCCGAGCAGCCTTTACAGTGATCTCGACGCCGATTCGGACGCAAAGCTGACCGAATCCGAATTCCTCGCCAAGGCTCCTGGCGGCGAAGACGACGCTCGCGCGCAGGAACTGTTCTCGAAGATCGATTCGGAAGGCCAGGGCTATGTCACCGAAGAGCAGTTTACGACCTTCGTAACCGAAAATGCTCCGAAAGGCCCGATGGGCCCGCCTCCTGGCGGCATGAACATGCCTTCCTTCACCGAAGAAACCGCCGCCTGACGGCGCTTCGCGATCGGGCGAACCACGCCCGGTCGCGCTTCACGGGCTCTCGTCCCCTTCCCGCCAAGAATCACGCCGGCGATCTCGTTGCGTCAGCCCTGCATCAGGATATTCGCCGCCTTCACCGCAGCCGAAGCGCGATTTTCGACGCCCAGCTTCACATAGATCTGCTCGAGATGTTTGTTCACTGTGCGCGACGACAGGCCGAGGATCTCGCCGATGTCGCGGTTGGATTTGCCCTTGGCGATCCAGGCCAGCACTTCCGCCTCGCGGATCGTCAGCTGGAAATGCTGGCGCAGCCTCTCATCGTCCTGCGCCTGGGTCTGACTGGTCAGCCGAAACAGGTTTTCGTCCTGACCGATCGCGCCGATGAAGGTCAGCGACAGGGACGCCTCCCGGCCTGTCTCGATGGTGATCGCCTGGGCGTCGTGAGGATGCGCCAGCCGGCGCTCGCGAATCCATGCGCCGATCTTGTCAGCCACCAGATCCAGCCCGTCGTCGCGGCCGGTGGCGGCATTGACCAGCCGCGTCGCCTGCGGGGTCGACCATAGGATTTTACCGTCGTCCCGGGCCGCCAGAAGATGCCGGCCTGCCGCGTCGAGCGCCACCCGCGCGCTCTGGGCGGAGCGCGCATTGGCGAGATGCACGCGGATGCGCGCCCGCAATTCCTCGACATTGATCGGCTTGGTCAGATAATCGACGCCGCCGGCTCCCAGCGCGCGCACCACATGTTCCGTCTCGGTCAGTCCGGTCATGAAGATCACCGGCGCCTGCGCCACGCTGCCCATGCCTTTCAGCCGGGCGCAGGTCTCGAACCCGTCCAAGCCGGGCATCACCGCGTCGAGCAGGATGAGATCCGGCGTGATCCGCTCGGAAATCGACAGAGCCGCCGCCCCTGACGTGGCGATCAGCACCGAATAGCCGGAGGCTTCCAAGGCGTCGGTCAGGAAACTGAGCGAATCGGGACTGTCGTCCACCAGAAGGATAATGTCGCGCGGCGCCTGCTGGCTGGTCATGACGACGACTCCTCGCGCTCGAGCTTTCTGAGATCGGCGAGCAGGGCGTCCATGTTGAAGGCGCGGATATGGGCTGTCATGACATCGGTGAAGTGCCTGTTTTCCTCGGTCTTGGCAAGCTCGCCGAGCTTGCTTTCGATCCCCCTCACATAACCGATTTCGCCCAGCCGGATCAGATCCTGCAGATGACCCGCGCCCGGGCTGCGCAGATCCGCAGACGGAGTCGCCTCAGGCCCAGCCACCGCATAGACCCAGGCCACGCCGAGCCAGAGCGCCAGCTTGTCCTGCAGCTGGCGGAAATCAATGGGCTTGGACAGCGTGTCATTGTGATCGCCGCTCGCGGCGGCGGGCGCGCCGTCGCCGACATTGGCCGACAACATCACGACTGGCGCGGTCTGGCCGATGTCGCGCAGCCTGACGGCCAGTTCCCAGCCGCTCATGCCGGGCATGGAAATGTCGACCAGGAAAATATCCGGATTGGCCCCTTCGATCAGCATCAGACATTCCGGCCCGGATTCGGCGGTCAGCACCACGAAATCAAGCGGCGCCAGCAATTCGCGCATCAATTCGCGATGATCCTCATTATCGTCGACCACCATCACCGTCCGGCGCGGCCCAGTATAGGTCAGCAGCTTCTGGTCGGCCTTGGGCTTTTCCGAACGCGCCAAGCCGTAAAGCATCAGCCTGACACGGAAGGTCGTGCCCTCCCCCAACCGGCTCTCGACAGTGATCTCGCCACCCAGCGTCTGGGTCAACAGCCGCGTGATGGTGAGCCCGAGCCCGAGACCCGGCGCCAGTTTCGATTGCGCGCCGGAGCCGCGCTGGAACGGCTCGAACACCACCTTGAGATCGTCCTCCGGCATGCCGGAACCCGTGTCGGACACCGTGAACGTGGCCACCTGATTGCGATACTGCACATCGAGAACCACGCTGCCGGCGGCGGTGTATTTGACCGCGTTGGACAAGAGATTGACGAGGATCTGCCGGAGACGCTTCTCGTCGGTGCGCACATATTGCGGCAGGGCCGGATCGCGCCTCAGCGTGAAGTCCAGCCCCTTCGCCTCGGCCTGCGGAGCCATCATGCTGACGATCTGGTCGAGAAAATCATAGACGTTGATTTCGTTGGAATAGACCTGCAGCCGACCCGCCTCGATACGGGAAATGTCGAGCAACCCGTCAATCAGCCCGGACAGATGGTCGGCGCTGCGCTTGATCACCCGGAGCGCCGAGCGCTTGGCGTCCGGAATCGCCTCGTCGCGCTCCAGAAGTTGCGCATAGCCGAGCACGGCGTTGAGCGGCGTGCGCAATTCATGGGTCAGCCCCACGACATAGCGGCTCTTGGCGCGGTTGGCGGCTTCCGCGGTCTCCTTGGCCTGTTGCAGCGCCGCGTCGGTCTTTTTGTGGGCGGAAATTTCCTTGAGCAGCAGCGTGGTCTGGCGGGAGCTTTCCTCCTCGGCCACCACCCGGCTGTCATGGGCGAGCACGAAGAACCAGGCGGCGATGCCCGCCAGCATGGAAAACACCACGAAGACCAGCATGACGGTGGCGTTCACCACCATGGCCGTCTCGGGCGTTTCGGCCCCGGCATGCCGGGCGATCATCCACAAGGTTGCGCCGATGCTGACCAAGGCCGCGAACAGGATCATGCCATAGCGCCCGAGCCGCGTGCCGAGCGCGGTAATGACGCGTTCCGGCAGGAATGTCGCCGCCACTTCCCGCGCCTGATATTCGAGCCGGGCCTTCGGCTTGCAGAGATCATGGCAACGACTGTCGAGCGAACAGCACAGCGAGCAGATCGGCGCGGAATAGGCCGGACACCAGGCCATGTCCTCGGGCTCGAACGGATGTTCGCAGATCGAGCAGGTGATCGAGGACAGTGATTTCCAGGCCTGACGCGGCTTGCGGGCGAGGTAATATTTGCCCTTCGTGGCCCAGGCGATCGCCGGCGCAGCGATGAAGGCGACGATCGGAACGAGATAGATGGCCAATGCGGCGGCGAAATCGCCGAAAAGGCCGAAATGCGCCGTCAGCGCCACCGCCGCCGAGATCAGCATGCCGCCCATGCCGACCGGATTGACGTCATAGAGATGGGCGCGCTTGAACTCGATGCCGGGCGGGGCAAGCCCAAGCTGCTTATTGATGAAGAGATCGGCGGAAATCGTGCACAGCCAGGCGGCGGCGACGATCGAAAAGACGCCAAACACTTCTTCGAGCAGTTTGTAGATGCCAAGCTCCATCAAAAGCAGTGCGATGGCGACGTTGAAGAACAACCAGACGACGCGGCCCGGATGGCTATGCGTCAACCGCGAAAAGAAGTTCGACCAGGCGAGCGAGCCCGCGTAAGCGTTCATCACATTGATCTTGAGCTGCGACACCACCACGAAACCGGCGGTCAGGATCAGCGCGGCGGTCTGGTTCGGAACCATATAGCCGAAGGCCGTGACATACATATGGGCGGGATCAGCGGCCAGTTCGGCCGGCACGCCCGAACTCAGCGCCAACACCACCAGGAACGAACCGGCCAGAAGTTTGGGCGCCCCCACCACCACCCAGCCTGGGCCGGCGAGAAAACGAGCGATCTTCTGGGTGATGGTCTGCGGTTTGCCTTCCGCCGGCAGGAAGCGCAGAAAGTCGACCTGCTCGCCGATCTGCGCCATCAGCGCAAGAATGACTGCGGACGCCGCCCCAAACATCGCGAGATCGAAGGGCGCCACCGTGCCGATTTCGCCCGATTCATGTCCACGCCCCGCAAAACCCAGCCAGACCTCGAATTTCTGCCAATCGGCGAATGCGATGAAGATGAAGGGCAGGATGTTGAGAATGATCCAGATCGGCTGGGTGATGAGCTGGAAACGCGAAATCAGCTTGACGCCATGCGTGACCAGCGGGATCACCGCCACGGCGCTGATGATGTAGCCCAGCCAGAGCGGCACGCCGAAGGCGAGCTCCAGCGCCCCGGTCATGATCGAAGCTTCGATGGCGAACAGGATGAAGGTGAAGGTCGCGTAGATCAACGAGGTCACTGTCGAGCCGATATAGCCAAAGCCCGCGCCGCGCGTCAGCAGGTCGATATCGACGCCATGGCGGATCGCATAGCGACTGATCGGCACGCCGATCAGCAACAGCAGGATCGAGGCGACGATGATCGCAAAGATCGCATTGGTGGTGCCATAGGACAGGGTTATCGCCCCGCCGACCGCTTCCAGCGCCAGAAAAGATATCGCGCCGATCGCCGTCTGCGAAATCCGGCTCGGCGTATAGCGACGCGCGCTTTTGGCGGTGAAGCGCAGCGCATAATCTTCGAGCGTTTGGTTCGCCACCCAGCGATTATAGTCACGCCGGACGGGAATGATGCGCTGGCGCGCCGTCATATGGCCCTTAGCGGCAAGAGCGGCGCCCAAATCGACGGCGCCTCCCGATTTTGAGTAATTTTCGCTCATGCAACATCAAAAGCATGGATGGGCTTTTGTCCGCAAGCCCTCGCTTCTGTCACCCCTGCGAGATAGGATGTCAGGGACGGACACTGACGATCAAAGCCGGGCCAGCAACTCGCTTTTCTTGGTCGAGAATTCCTCATCCGTGAGAATGCCCTTCGCATGCAGGGCCGCCAAGCGTTCGATCTTGGAGAAAATATCGTCTTCAACGCTCGCTGGCGCGGCGGGGGCCGGCGTGTTTAGGACCGGCGCGACGGCCGCCTGGATCATCGGTGTTTCCGTTGCCGGTTCGATCGGCTGGTGGTGTTCCTGCCGAACGTCCGGCGTCGATACCGGCTCCGATATAGGAGACGCGAGGCGCACGACTGGCAGGTCGCTGACGCGGACCAGTCCATATTGCGAGGTGAAGGTCAGCGATTGGTCGCCGCCCTGCTGCTGCGAGAAGCCGCCGATCTGGTGATCGCCGGTGTCATAGATGGTCAGCGCCCCGCCCATGTCGATCGCCAGTCGCCGCGTCGCGGGGAAGAAGGCGTAGCGCAGATTGTTCTGCGATCCCACCGAGGACGGTTGCCCGAGTTCCTCAGGCCATCCGCTTGCCTGACCATATGAACCCGGCACGAACAGGCTCACGCCGGCGCCCTGCTGCTGGCTCTGGTAAACCGGCGCTGGCGCAAAAACGTCTTGTCCGCGCAACAGGCCGGCCAGATCCTGGCAAAGCCAGTCGACTTTGGCCTTGAGGCCGTTGTTGAACATGTCGCCGATCATGATCATGCCGCCTTGCGACCACTGGCCCATGCCGCCGAGATCGGGATGGTTGAACTGCGCCTGCGATCCGCCGCTCGCCGCAAGCGCCAGAATGAGGTGCTCGACCGCGTCAAGGCTCACGCCATGCCGCTGCGCCGCGTCGGATAGAATGCGCCGGCCGTCTTCGCTAATCTGTCGCATGGGTCGTGGTCCCTGTTTTTATCCTCTGCGCGGCCTAGCACGGCAGCCCTATCCTGTCTTCGTCCCATGCGGAGAAAGCGCGACGCCGGCGCAATTCTTCCCTCTTTTACCCCTCCCCTTACGTCAAATGACGTATGTCGCATTGCACAATCCGGACGGATAGTCCCCGCAGACAACGGAAATTAAGACTTCATTAAACCGTTGCGCCACCAAGCGAGAGGGGAATTCCATGAAACTCAAGTCCATGCTCACCAGCGCATTCGTCGCCGGCATGCTGTCGGCGACCGCCTTCCAGGGCGCCTTTGCCGCCGATGATACGATCAAGATCGGCATCCTGCATTCGCTGTCCGGCACCATGGCCATTTCCGAGACCACGCTCAAGGACGCCATGCTGATGCTCGTCGAAGAGCAGAACAAGAAGGGCGGCGTTCTCGGCAAGAAGCTCGAAGCCGTCGTCGTCGACCCGGCCTCCGATTGGCCGCTGTTTGCCGAAAAGGCCCGCGACCTGATCGAAAAGGACAAGGTTTCGGCCGTGTTCGGTTGCTGGACCTCGTCGTCGCGCAAGTCGGTCCTGCCGGTTTTCGAAGAGCTGAACTCCATCCTGTTCTATCCGGTCCAGTATGAAGGCGAAGAATCGTCGCGCAACATCTTCTACACCGGCGCCGCTCCGAACCAGCAGGCCATCCCGGCCGTCGACTATCTCGCCAACACCGAAGGCGTCGAGCGTTGGGTTCTGGCCGGCACCGACTACGTCTATCCCCAGACGACCAACAAGATCCTGAAGGCCTACCTGATGTCCAAGGGCGTCAAGGAAGAGGACATCATGATCAACTACACGCCGTTCGGTCATTCCGATTGGCAGACGATCGTGTCCGACATCAAGAAGTTCGGCTCCGCCGGCAAGAAGACCGCTGTCGTCTCCACCATCAACGGTGACGCCAACGTGCCGTTCTATAAGGAACTCGGCAACCAGGGCATCAAGGCCGAAGACATCCCGGTCGTCGCCTTCTCGGTGGGTGAAGAAGAACTCGCCGGCCTCGACACCAAGCCGCTGGTCGGCCATCTGGCTGCCTGGAACTACTTCCAGTCCGTCGACGCCCCGGTCAATGCCGAGTTCATCAAGACCTGGCACGCCTACACCAAGAACGACAAGCGCGTCACCAACGACCCGATGGAAGCCGCCTATATCGGCTTCAACGCCTGGGTGAAGGCTGTCGAAGCCGCCGGCACCACCGACACCGACCCGGTCCTCGACGCGATCATCGGCGTCTCCGTGCCGAACCTGTCGGGCGGTTACTCAACCGTCATGCCGAACCATCACATCACCAAGCCGGTGCTGATCGGCGAAATCCAGGCCGACGGCCAGTTCGACATCGTCCAGCAGACGGCTGCCGTCGTCGGCGACGAATGGTCCGATTACCTGCCCGACTCCAAGGATCTGATCTCCGATTGGCGCAAGCCGATGTCCTGCGGCAACTTCAATGTCGTCAGCGGAAAGTGCGGCGGCAAGGGCTCCTGAGTGCATCCTCTAAACCCCAAGAGGATGAGATAAGGAGCGGGCAGTCACAGGCTGCCCGCTCTGTTTGCGACGGCTCCGGGCCGCAAGGCGCGCAGACGTCATCCTCGGGGTTGTTCCGAGGATCCGCACACATTGCATTGATTACGGCGGTGCAATCTCCATCCCGCGTCGCAGATCCTCGGGACAAGACCGAGGATGACGTCGAAGGTTCAAAACTGACGCCTGAAACGAACCGCTCGCATTCTCCGGCGAAACATTGGTGGACACCAAAATGTCACGCGCATTCAGAACCATTCTCCTGGCCATATCGCTGCTTTTGAGCGTCGCCACGACGCTTGCATGGGCCCAGCAGGACCTGAAGACACAGATCAACGCCTTGGCCTCCGCCAAGCTGCCCGACATTCCCGCCATCGTCCAGGGGTTGGCGGCCACCGGCGATCCCAATGTGGTTCCGGTGCTCGAGGCGCTCGGGGAAGGCGATCTCTATTTCCGCAAGTCCGACAATGCCGTGTTCCTGACCAAACCGGCCGGCACCAATCTTTCGCTTGTCGACCCGCTGTCGGGAGAGATTGTCGGCGAAGAACCGAAAGGCGCGCTGACCAAGATCAGGGTCAACAACAATCTCCGCCGCGCCATCCGTTCGGCGCTGGGCGGGCTGACCTTGCTAAGCCCCGATCGCAATGTCCGGCTTCAGGCCGCCGACGCCGTGCTGAAATCTCCCAGCGCCGAAAACCTCGGCCTTCTTGAGGCCGCGATCGCCAAGGAAACCGATCCGGTCGTCAAGACCCGCATGGAAACCGCCCGGTCGGTCTCCGTGCTCGGCTCGGATCTCGACGCGGACGCCAAGAAGGCGGCCATAGCGACGATCCTGGACAAAATCGGCGGCCGCGACGCCATCGGCATCCTGATGGCCGCCGCCGGCACGGCGGATGCTTCGGTCAAACCGGACATAGACGCGGCGATCGCATCCATCCAGGATAATCTCGCGCTCTGGGACACGCTTCAGAATATCTGGTACGGCATGTCGCTCGGCTCGGTTCTGCTGCTTGCCGCCATCGGCCTCGCCATAACCTTCGGCGTCATGGGCATTATCAACATGGCGCATGGCGAAATGGTCATGCTCGGCGCCTATTCCACCTTCGTGGTGCAGGACATCATCCGCGACAATTATCCGGGCCTGTTCGACCTGTCGCTGGCCATCGCGCTGCCCGTCGCCTTCCTCGTCACCGGCGTCGTGGGTCTCATCATCGAGCGGGGCGTCATCCGCTTCCTCTATGGCCGACCGCTCGAAACACTGCTGGCGACCTGGGGCGTTTCGCTGATCCTGCAGCAGCTCGTTCGCACCATTTTCGGTCCGACCAATCAGGAAGTCGGCAATCCCTCCTGGATGGCGGGCTCCTTCCCGCTTGGCGGCATGACGATTACCTGGAACCGCCTCTGGATCGTCGTCTTCTCGCTCTCGGTCTTCTTCGCGCTGCTCGTGCTGATGAAACGCTCGTTTTATGGCCTGCAGATGCGCGCTGTCACCCAGAACCGCCGGATGGCCTCCTCCATGGGCATCCGCACGCCTTGGGTCGACGCGCTGACCTTTGCGCTGGGCTCCGGCATCGCCGGCATCGCCGGGGTGGCGCTCAGTCAGATCGACAATGTGTCCCCGAACCTCGGCCAATCCTACATCATCGACAGCTTCATGGTCGTGGTGTTCGGCGGCGTCGGCAATCTCTGGGGCACGCTGGTCGGCGCCCTGTCGCTCGGCATCCTCAACAAGTTCCTCGAGCCGACCGTCGGCGCCGTGCTCGGCAAGATTCTGGTTCTGGTTCTCATCATCCTTTTCATTCAGAAGCGGCCGCGTGGTCTCTTCGCACTCAAGGGAAGGGCGATCGAAGCATGATCACCGGCTTTATCCTCCGCGCGTTGGATCAACGCATCGTCATCGTCATCGCGGTCATTCTCGCGATCGGCATCCTGGTCCCTGCCTCCAATCTGTTGTTGCCCGCCGACAGCGCTTTCCGCATACCGACCTATGTCATGAGCCTGTTCGGGAAATACCTGACCTATGCTCTGCTGGCGCTCACTCTGGATCTCGTCTGGGGCTATTGCGGCATCCTTTCACTGGGCCATGCCGCCTTCTTTGCCCTCGGCGGCTATGCGATGGGCATGTATCTGATGCGCCAGATCGGCCCGCGCGGCGTCTATGGCAATCCGATCCTGCCGGATTTCATGGTGTTCCTGAACTGGAAGGAACTGCCCTGGTTCTGGCATGGCTTCGACATGTTCTGGTTCGCGATGCTGATGGTGATCGCGGCGCCGGGCATTCTCGCCTTTATCTTCGGCTGGTTCGCCTTCCGCTCTCGCGTCAACGGCGTCTATCTGTCGATCATCACCCAGGCCATGACCTATGCGTTGCTGCTCGCCTTTTTCCGCAACGACATGGGTTTCGGCGGCAATAACGGCCTGACCGATTTCAAGGACATCCTCGGCTACTCGGTTCAATCCGACGGCACCCGCGCAACGCTGTTCTTCATGAGCGCGCTGATGCTGGCGCTGTGCCTGCTTTTGTCCTCGGCCATCGTCCGCTCCAAATACGGCAAGGTGCTGATCGGCGTGCGCGACGCCGAAAGCCGGACCCGCTTCCTCGGCTACCGGGTGGAAAACATCAAGCTGTTCACCTTCGTCGTCTCGGCCATGATGGCGGGCATCGCCGGCGCGCTGTTCGTGCCGCAGGTCGGCATCATCAATCCCGGCGAATTCGAACCCGGCAACTCCATCGAAGTGGTGATCTGGACGGCGGTGGGCGGTCGCGGCACGCTGATCGGCCCGATCATCGGCGCTGTTCTCGTCAATGCCGGCAAGACCTTCTTCACCGGCGCCTTCCCCGAATACTGGCTGTTTGCGCTGGGCGGCCTGTTCGTGCTGGTGACGCTGTTCCTGCCCAAAGGCATCATCGGCACGGTGACCCAGTATATCGCCACCCGTAAATCCTATCAGAAGGCCGCGGACGACGAGAAGGCGCGCGACGCCACCCTCGCCGCCCAGGCCGAAGCCGCGGAGTAAGACGATGAGCGACATCAAGCCCAGGAGCATCCTCTATCTCGATGGCGTCTCGGTTTCCTTCGACGGGTTCAAGGCGCTCAACTCGCTGTCCTTCGTGGTCGAACCCGGCGAACTCCGCGCCATCATCGGCCCCAACGGCGCCGGCAAGACCACGATGATGGATATCATCACCGGCAAGACCCGGCCTGACTCGGGCGAAGTGTTCTTCAATGGCGAAATCGACCTGACCAAGAGGGACGAGGCCGAAATCGCCCAGCTCGGCATCGGCCGCAAGTTCCAGAAGCCGACCGTGTTCGAAAGCCATACGGTGTGGGACAATCTCGAGCTGGCGCTCAACCGCAAGCGCGGCGTCTTTGCGACCCTGTTCTATACATTGTCACCGGCCGACAAGGCGCGCATCGAGGAGATCCTGGAAACGGTCCGCCTCACCGCCCGCAAGGATGATTACGCCGCCAATCTCAGCCATGGCCAGAAGCAATGGCTGGAGATCGGCATGCTCCTCGCCCAGGAACCGAAACTGCTCCTTGTCGACGAACCGGTCGCCGGTATGACCGACGCCGAGACGGTGGAAACCGCAATCCTGCTGAAAGAGATCGCCAAGACCCGCTCCGTTGTTGTGGTCGAGCACGACATGGGCTTCATCCGCGACCTCGGCGTCAAGGTGACCTGCCTGGCCGAGGGCTCGGTGCTGGCCGAGGGCTCGATCGATTTCGTGTCGAGCGACCCCAAGGTCATCGAAAACTATCTGGGACGGTGAGGAGATGACGGAGCATCAAGATCAGCCCCCCTCTGCCCTGCCGGGCATCTCCCCCACAAGGGGGGAGAACGGCGCGACGCCGACCGCATTCGTCCCCTCTCCCCCCTTGTGGGGGAGATGTCACGCAGTGACAGAGGGGGGTGAATATCACACCGCAGCTTTCGCTGGAGATCTCTCATGCTGACTGTCGAAAAGGCCAATCTTCACTACGGCGCGGCGCAGGCGCTGCGCGGCGTCTCGATCAAAGCCGAGATGGGCAAGATCACCTGCGTGCTCGGCCGCAACGGCGTCGGCAAATCCTCTCTGCTGCGGGCAATCACCGGCCAGCATCCGGTCAGCGGCGGCGCGATCGCCTTCAACGGCGCGACGCTGAATGGCCTTGCGCCCTATTCCCGCGCCAAGCTCGGCATCGGCTATGTGCCGCAGGGACGCGAGATCTTTCCGCTGCTGACGGTGAAGGAGAACCTGGAGGCGGGGTATGCGCCGCTCAAGCGCGGCGACCGCACCATTCCCGACGACATTTTCAGCCTGTTTCCGGTGCTGCAATCCATGCTCGGTCGTCGCGGCGGCGATCTCTCGGGCGGCCAGCAACAGCAGCTGGCGATCGGCCGCGCTTTGGTCACCCGACCGAAGATCCTGGTGCTTGACGAGCCGACCGAAGGCATCCAGCCATCGATCATCAAGGATATCGGCCGCGCCATCAAATATCTGCGCGATTCCACCGGCATGGCGATCCTGCTGGTCGAACAATATCTCGATTTCTGCCGCGAACTCGCCGACCATGTCTATATTATGGATCGCGGCGAGATCGTCCATGAAGGCCCTGCCGAGACGCTGGATACGCCGGAGGCCCGCCGGCATCTGACGGTCTGAAAACCCACCGGCTTCCCCAAAACCCGGTCGCCGGACTGGTCAGAAAATTCTCCCTACTATACACTCGGTTTTGACGCGGGGAGCGTCAAACCAAGGAGGAGAATTTTCATGAAGTCATTTTTCGAAAGCCGGCGCGGCGCCGTCATCGCCGCGACCATGTTGCTGACGGCCCTCGGCGCAAGCGAAGCCTCGGCTTCGGGTTGCGGCGCGAAACAGGAAGCGGGCCGCCACGAGATGACGATCCAGTCCGGCGGCAAGGAGCGGCGAATCGTCTTCTTCGCGCCCACGGGCTACAATCCGGACAAACCCACCGCGCTCGTCCTCGATCTGCATGGCAGCAATTCCAATGCCGACGAACAGCTCGACCGCAGCGGCTGGGAACGCATTGCCGAGCGCGACGGCGCCATCGTCGCGGGTCTTCAGGGCGTCATTCCCGCCGATCGTCCCGGCATGGTCTCCTGGTATGTGCCGGGCGTCACCCAGGGCGACGACCAGAAAGACGAAGCATATATCTCCGAGGCCATCTCGGCGCTGGAGACCAAATTCTGCATCGACGCCACCAGGATCTACGCCACCGGCTTTTCCGGCGGCGCGCGCATGCTGAGCCAGTATCTGTGCGACGCCAACGAGAAGATCGCCGCGGCGGGCATGATCTCCGGCCTGCGCGCCGGCTATCCCAAGGCCGTGGATGGCGGCAAGTTCGAACCGGACGCCGCGACCTGCAAGCCGAAGAAGCCAGTCTCCATCATCGCCTTCGCCGGCAAGGCTGACGCGGTCAATCCATTCGAGGGCGGCGGGCGTCCTTATTGGGGCTATGGCGCGGACGCCGCCTTCACGCGCTGGATAGACATCGCCGCCTGCAAGGATGCGCCGGCGACATCGGAAAGCGGCGTCGTCACGAGAACAACGGTCGCCGGCTGCGCGGGTGGGACGTCGCTCGCATCCGTCGTCATCGCGGATGGCGGACATACCTGGCCCTCGTCGACTGCCTTGCTGAAAATCACCAACGCCCTCGGCAAAGTTTCCTACGACGTCGACGCCACCGAAGAGGCCTGGCGCTTTTTTCAGCAGTCGACAAAATAGCCCAATCGATTGACAGATCCCCTCAGGCTTGAAAAAACACGATGAAAGATGAGGCCGGCGCTCATGCCGGCCTTTTGCATGGTGACCTTTGACAGCACTCGCCCAGATCCGTCCACAACGCGCCAAGGGCAGCGCCCGCCTTGCGGCCAAAGCGCTGGCGGGGCGCACCCGGCTCGACATTTTCTATCAGGATGGCGCGGCCAAGATTCGCATGCCCGAATCATTCGATGGGCGCATGGAGGCGGTGCTGATCAACACCTCGGGCGGCTTGACCGGCGGCGATCGCATCGACTGGTCCGTCGAGGCTGGCGCCGACACGCATGTCACCGTCACCACCCAGGCCTGCGAACGGGTTTACAAGTCTTCCGGCGGCCATGCCGCCGTCGACACCGTGCTCAAAGTGGGCGACAACGCCGCGCTGCATTGGCTGCCGCAGGAAACCATCCTGTTTGACCAAGGGGCGCTGAAGCGCAGCCTGGACGTGGATCTCGCCGCCTCCGCCCGCTTCCTCGGTCTCGAGGCGGTGCTGCTCGGTCGAAAGGCCATGGGCGAGACGGTGCAGTCGGGCCTGTTTCGCGACAGCTGGCGCATTCGTCGCGCCGGCCGCTTGATCCACGCCGAGGAATTGCGGCTGGAGGGAGACATCGCCGATCTCGCCGCGCGCAAGGCGGTGTTGTCGGGTTGCCTGGCTTTCGCGACGCTGCTCTATTGCGGGCCGGACGCGGAGGCGAAACTGGCCGCCGTCAGGCCACTCCTCGATCGCGAGGGCTGCGGTGCAAGCCATTGGAACGACAAGCTGATCCTGCGGCTCACCGCGTCCGAGGGCTTCGAGCTCCGAAAAATCCTCATCCCGGCAATTTCGCTCTTGCGAAACGGCGCCGCCCCGCCGAAAGTGTGGCATCTCTAACCGTTCGTCCACCGTCATTTGGCGTATTGCCAGACCGGGGCGACCGGGTTTGATTGCGTCAAGACCAGCATCCATGCGGAGCAGCCGATGAATCTCTCTCCACGCGAAAAAGACAAGCTCCTGATCTCCATGGCGGCCATCGTGGCCCGCAGGCGACTGGAGCGCGGCGTCAAGCTCAACTATCCCGAGGCGATCGCGCTGATTTCCGATTTCGTGGTCGAAGGCGCCCGCGACGGCCGCTCCGTGGCCGATCTCATGGAAGCCGGCGCCCATGTGATCACTCGCGACCAGGTGATGGAAGGCATCGCCGAAATGATCCATGACGTGCAGGTCGAGGCGACCTTCCCGGACGGCACCAAGCTGGTGACCGTTCACGAACCGATCCGCTGAGGACACGCTTATGGCGCTCGAGCTTCGACCGAATTGCGAATGCTGCGACAAGGATCTGCCGCCCGACAGCCTGGCGATGATCTGCAGCTTCGAATGCACCTATTGCGCCGACTGCGCTGACAAGACGCTGGCCGGTATCTGCCCGAATTGCGGCGGCGAACTGGTGCGCCGACCGATCCGCCCGGCCGCCAAGCTCGCCAACAATCCGGCCTCAATCAAACGCATCTTCAAGGCCGAGGGCTGCCAGCCTTCACGCGCCGCTTGAACAGGAGACATCGATGATCCCAGGCGAACTCATTCCCGCCGCCGGCGAGATCGAACTCAATGCCGGCCTGCCCACCGTCACCCTCGACGTCGCCAACACCGGCGACCGTCCGATCCAGGTCGGCAGCCATTATCATTTCTATGAGACCAACAAGGGGCTGGATTTCGATCGTGACAAGGCGCGCGGCATGCGCCTCGATATCCCCTCCGGCACCGCCGTCCGTTTCGAGCCGGGCCAGAAGCGCACTGTCACGCTGATCCCACTGTCCGGCAAGCGCGAGGTCTACGGCTTCCGCCAGCAGGTGATGGGCGCGCTGTGAGAGATCGGGCGCAGCGTTTTGCAGAGTTCACGGTATTTGCGGCAAGATGGCGCGCAATGCTTGAATACATGCGGACGGCGCTCGGAAAATCCAGCCATGGCGGCGGATATGCGCCGCTGGAAGGTGTAGAATGAAGACGATCCTCCTCGCGATCCTGACCGCGAGCGCTCTGGCCGCGCCCTTGACCGTTGCGGCCAAGGAGAAAGTGGCTTGCGACGACGTCGTATCGCAGATGGAAGCCAATGAATGCATCGGCGATGAATACGGCAAGGCCGATGCGGCCCTGAACGCCGCCTACAAGAAGGCGTTGGCCTTCACGCAGAAGAACGACAAGGAATCGCCGGTCGAGGGCGAGCCCACCGAAACCGAGACGCTGAAGAAAGCCCAGCGCGCCTGGATCCAGTTTCGCGACGCCCATTGCGCCGGCATGGGCTTCAAGGCGCGGGGCGGCACGCTGGAACCCTATGAAAACATCCGCTGCCAGCTCTTGCTGACGAAGGAGCGCAGCGCCCAACTCAAGGAATTGATCCGCCTTCCGGGCCAATGAGAGGCGCATGGACAAGACCATGGTTCGAAACCAACGAATGATCAGAACGATAAACGGGAGGAAGACGACATGACGCGCAAAACAATCGCGCTGATTTCGATGGCGATGGCGGCGATTGCAGTGCCCGCTCTGGCGCAGGACGCGCCGGATGTGGATTGCAATAATGCCCAGACGCAGATGGAGATGAACTACTGCGTCGAGCAGGATTTCGACAAAGCCGACGCTGCGCTCAACAAGGCCTACAAGCGTGCGATGGCGTCTCAGAAGAAAGTTGACGCCGACGTCAAGGAGACCATGGGCGAGGAATCCATCGGCGCTGTCGCCGCGCTGAAGAAGGCCCAACGCGCCTGGATCGATTATCGCGACGGCCAATGCGACGGCCTCGGCTTCCAGGCCCGCGGCGGCACCATGGAGCCCATGCTGGTGATGGGCTGCAAGGCCGAGCTTTCCACCGCACGCGCGAAGGAACTCGACACCTTGGCCAAGGGCATGGAGAACTGAGATGACACGGCGGGTGATGATCGTCGGCAATGCCGATCTCAGTCAGGGCGAACAGTCCCTGACAGAGACCGCCGACGTCGTCATCCGCTTCAATGATTGCCGCTCGGCCGGACCTTTGGGTGGACGCACAGACATCGTCGCCGTCTGCAACACCGGTCGGCCCGGCAAGACGATGCTGGGAGAACCCGGCTGGCGCGCCAATCCTTGCGTGGCCGCCGCCTCCGAGATCTGGAGCATCCGCAACCCGGAAAAATTCGCCGCCCTCAGCGCGCCGCTGGCGATCAGCCATCCGGAACTCGATGACTTCTGCTACGACTATTCCCCGGGCTTCGGCGCCTTCTGCGCGGACGCAGGCAAGACGCATTATGTGCTGCCCGCCGCCACCCATGACCGTCTCGACGCCGAACTCGCGGCCTATTCGCCGCCTCCCTATGTGACGCCCTCGACCGGCCTGGTCGTCATCGCCGAATTTTTGGCGAGCCGCGCCCGCGCCGACGACACGATCCTGCTCGCCGGTTTCGGCCATCACGGCTGGGAATGGCATCCTTGGGAAGCGGAGCGTCGCTGGATCGACGCCCGTATCCGCGAAGGCCGCCTCACCCGTTATTTCGATACTTCCTCCCTCCGCATCGCCTCAGGAGCTTGACGCCATGTCCTTTAAAATGTCCCGCGCGGCTTACGCCTCCATGTTCGGCCCCACCACCGGCGACAAATTGCGCCTGGCCGACACCGAACTCTTCGTGGAGGTGGAGAAGGATTACACCACCTATGGCGAGGAAGTGAAATTCGGCGGCGGCAAGGTCATCCGCGACGGCATGGGCCAGAGCCAGGTCACCCGCGCCAACGGCGCTGTCGACACCGTCATCACCAATGTGCTGATTATCGACCACTGGGGCATCGTCAAGGCTGACGTCGGCCTGAAGGACGGCCGCATCGCCGCCATCGGCAAGGCCGGCAATCCCGACACCCAACCGGGCGTCAACATCATCGTCGGCCCCGGCACTGAAGCTATCGCCGGCGAGAGCAAGATCCTCACCGCCGGCGGCATGGACGCCCATATCCACTTCATCTGCCCGCAGCAGATCGAGGATGCGCTGATGAGCGGGCTGACCACCATGCTTGGCGGCGGCACCGGCCCGGCGCATGGCACGCTCGCCACCACCTGCACGCCCGGCCCCTGGCATATCCAGCGCATGATCGAGGCCGCCGACGCTTTCCCGATGAATCTGGCTTTCGCCGGCAAGGGCAACGCCTCGCTGCCCGCAGCGCTTGAGGAAATGATCCTGGCCGGCGCTTCGGCGCTGAAGCTGCACGAGGACTGGGGCACGACCCCCGGCGCAATCGATTGCTGCCTCACCGTCGCCGACGAGTATGACGTTCAGGTGATGATCCACACCGACACGCTCAATGAATCCGGCTTCGTCGAGGATTCGCTGGCCGCCATGAAGGGCCGCACCATCCACGCCTTCCACACCGAAGGCGCAGGCGGCGGTCACGCGCCTGACATCATCAAGGTCTGCGGCTCGCTGAATGTCATTCCGTCGTCGACCAATCCGACCCGCCCCTATACGATCAACACGCTGGCGGAACATCTGGACATGCTGATGGTCTGCCACCATCTCAGCCCATCGATCCCGGAGGACATTGCTTTCGCCGAAAGCCGCATCCGCAAGGAAACCATCGCGGCCGAAGACATTCTCCACGACATGGGCGCCTTTTCGATCATTTCGTCCGACAGCCAGGCCATGGGCCGCGTCGGCGAAGTGGCGATCCGCACCTGGCAGACCGCCGACAAGATGAAACGCCAGCGCGGCAGCCTGCCAGACGAAAAAGGCGACAACGACAATGTCCGCGTCAAGCGCTACATCGCCAAATACACCATCAACCCGGCCATCGCCCATGGCCTCAGCCACGAGATCGGCTCGATCGAAGTCGGCAAGCGCGCCGACCTCGTGCTCTGGTCGCCGGCCTTTTTCGGCGTCAAGCCAGACATGGTGCTGCTCGGCGGCATGATCGCAGCAGCCCCGATGGGCGACCCCAACGCCTCGATCCCGACGCCGCAGCCGGTGCATTACCGCCATATGTTCGGCGCCTACGGCAAGGCCCGCACCAACACGTCTGTCACCTTCGTCAGCCAGGCGGCGCTGGACGCCGGCTTGCAGGGCAGGATTGGAACGGCCAAGCAGATGGTCGCCGTCAGAAACACCCGCGGCGGCATCTCCAAGAAGTCGATGATCCACAACGACCTGACCCCGCATGTCGAGGTTGACCCGGAAACCTACGAAGTCCGCGCCGACGGCGTACTGCTGACCTGCGAACCGGCGACCGTGCTGCCGATGGCGCAGCGCTACTTCCTGTTCTGAGTTGCATTTTCCGGCATCGCGCCTATTCTTTGGGGCGCGATCCAAGGGAGCCAGACATGGCGGAAGAGATCAACAGCTTAGTTCTGGAGCATTTGCGGGCCATCCGCACTGATATACGCGACATAAAGGAAACGCTGCGGGATCATGGCCACCGACTTGGGCGCCTAGAGATCAGCCTGGCCGGCATGAGACGCGAACAGTCGGGCGACGCCGAAAATGTTGCATTGATTGGGCTTCGCGTCGACCGTCTTGCCGAGGACGTCGAACGCATCAAACATCGCCTTGAACTGGTCGATTGACCATTCCAGTGAGGATATTTGTCCGTGCCCTGCTGACCGTCCTCGCGCTGATTACCCTCGGCACGCTCATCCCAAGGCCACTATCCTCATCCGCCGAACGTGCTTCCCCGCAAACCACGATCCTTATCCTCTCCAACCCGATCCACACCGACATCGCCATCCCGCTCGACGCCGCGATCCGCGCCCGTTTCGGATTTGTCGAAGCCGCGGGCGCGCCGATCTCCCATCCCGACGCCGCCTGGCTGATCCTCGGCTGGGGCGGTCGCGCCTTCTATCTGGAGACGCCTGACTGGGCAGATCTAAAACCGCTGCCCGTCTTCCGGGCTCTGACGGTCGACAGCGCTGTCATGCATGTCGCTCTGGCCCGGGCGTCGCTGGCCGCGGCGCCGGATGTGAGGGCGATCGCGCTCGACGCCGAGGGTTACGCGCGACTGCTCGACTACATCGAGCGAAGCTTCACGCTGAAAGACGGACGACCGGCACCCATCCCCGGCGCTGGCTATGGCCAGAGCGACGCCTTTTTCGAAGCCGAAGGCTGGTTCAACGCGCTGGTCGGCTGCAACACCTGGACGGCGGCGGCGCTGCGTGAGGCGGGCGCCACCACCGGCTGGTGGACGCCTTTGCCGCAACTGCTCACTCTCTCGCTCGACCTGCACAAACGTGAGCGCTAGAGACCGGGGGCCACGAAGCTCGCTGACATCAGGCGCCGGCGCGGCGCGGCGACGCCTTCGCCTCATGCGGCGTCTTGGCCCAGAAGAACGGCCGGTCGCGCAATTCCCTGAGCGCTTTCCACGCCGCCCAGGACATCATCAGCCAATAGACCGGCACGAAAAACCGCGCCGAGCCGAGACGCTTGCTCTCCTCCCTCGGCATCGCGCCCCATCCCATCAGGATGAACACCAGGTAGGATCCGAGAAGATTTGCGATGTCTATGGCCAATAGCGCCTGCTCCCACGGCGAATAGGGCTCGGACGCCATGACATGGGCGATCGAAGACGCCACGAGCGCCAATGTCAGGGGGTGGGCGAGCGCCGACGCCAATTGTCCAGTCACCACCAGTTGGAAGGCGAGGAAGCCTCGCGCTCCAAGATCCCGGTAAAGTCGCAGGGGATGGCGCATATGCGCCAGCCAGGTCTGCATCCAGCCCTTGTGCCAGCGACTGCGCTGGTTGATCCACACGCGCGGCCGCGTCGGCGCATCCTCGACCGTCGGTCGCGTCAGCATCTCCGTTCCGTGCCCGGCGCGATGCAGCCGCATTCCGAGATCGGCGTCCTCGGTGACATTATAGGGGTCCCACCCGCCAACGCCCCGGAGAACATCCGTGCGGACATGATTGGATGTTCCCCCCAGAGGCATGGGCAGGCCACGATCGGCGAGAAACGGCAACAGGCGGCGAAACAGCGCCGAATATTCGAGCGCAAACAGGGCCGGCAGCGCTCCCTCCCCGCCATTGCCGATCACCAGCGGCGATTGAAAGCATGCGATTTCTGGCGCGGCGCGGAAATGGTGCCAGGCTTCGATCAACTGGTCGGGATGGGGCCGGTCTTCGGCGTCATAGATCACCAGAAACTCGCCGCGCGCTTCGATCAGCCCATAATTGAGCGCCTTCGGCTTGGTGCGCGGACCGATGTCGGGAACCACGACCACCTCATATTCGGGACCGAGATCGAGCCGCTTGAGCGCCGCGATCGTCGCGTCGTCACGTTCTTCGCAGAGAAGCTTGATGTCGAGCCGCGAGCGCGGCCAGTTCAACCCGTCCAGCCGCTCGATCAATTGGCTGGCCACCGCGGCCTCATCATAGAGCGCGGCGAGAACGGTGTAGACAGGCGTCGGCCCGAGATCGGCGGGAAAAGACTGCCGTCGATTGAGCGGCGCCCCCGCTTTCAGCGCCGCCAGGCGGATGAGCAGCATGACGCAAAACATCCCGGAAAAGACGAGATGCAGGCCATGAACCATATACGCCGGATGAAACGCCAGCGCCGTGAAGACGGCGGCCAGCATCACGATGGCCGCGACTTTCTGGCCTTTCGACAAAACCGTATGCGCGCTGGATTCGGGATGTTGGCGCGCCAATCCATAGGCCGCTTGCTCCGCCCGCCTGAGCCGCCCGGTCTCGCGCACCGCCGCGCGCATCGCGCTGGGCGTGGTGACCGCAAACTGCGCCTTCAGCCTCGGCGCCCGCTCGAACTGCGCCCGCTCTTCAAACAGGCGCAGCAATTCGGGAACGATCACGGTCAGGGGCGATCCGTCGGGCCTGCGGCAACGGACAATTTGCGGCCGGGTCAATTGCGTGTCGATCTCGGCGCAATCGGCCAGCAATGCCGGCGGAACGGCGCCGATGAATTCCAGACCGAGTCCGCGGGCCAGCGCGCCATAATAGGCCTCTTCCCGCACGCGTCCGTCCGACAGCAATTCCTGCTCCAGCGTCGCGCCGCTCAGGACGGCTCGCCGCTCCAATTCGTCAAGCCACGGCTTTGAAAGACCTAGTTTGGCGAGGACGGCGCGTTCTTTTTCGAGATTGAGCGGCCGATCCGGCTGCGGCGGATGCGGTTTTGCGCGCGCGCCCTTTTGCCTGCGCCAATGCTCGAAATGAAAGCGTTCCCCGTCCAACATGACTCTGATACATCCTGTGAAAGAGAAAATTCGATGAAAAACGGATCCATCATAATGAAGCCTGGGGTTGTGTCACGTTGTTTTTTGCTTCTGGCGGCTTTGGTTCTCTGTGCCGGCGATCCTGCGCCGGCGGCAGCTGCCGACAACGAAATTCTCTATCCGTTCGACCCCCGCGAGAAAGTCCCAAAACCCGATCTGCGCAGCGTCCCGCGCCTGCGTTTTTTAACGACAGTCGATTTTCCGCCGTTCAACTTCATCGACCAGTCGGGAAAGTTGTCGGGCTTCCATGTCGATCTTGCCCGGGAGATCTGCACCGAGCTCGGCGTGATCGAACGCTGCCAGATCGAAGCCGTCCCCTATGCGGATCTGGTCAACCGTCTCGACAAGGGCGAAGGCGAAGTGGCAATCGCCGGGGCCAGGATCACGCCCGACTTGCGGGCCAGTCATGATTTCAGCCGCATCTATCTGCGTTTGCCGGCGCGTTTCGCCGCGCGCCGCGCCGATGCCGGACCACAGCGTCTCCCTGCGGATCTCGGCGACAAGCCGGTGGGCGTGCTGACGGGCTCGGCCCATGAAGCCATGGCGCGCGTCTTTTTCCCCACCCTGTCGCTCATCGGTTTCGCGGATCGCCCGGCCATGCTGGCGGCGCTTCGGAAAGGCGAGATCAAATCGGTGTTCGGCGACGCCCTGCAATTGTCATTCTGGCTGGAATCGAACGACGCCGGAAATTGCTGCGACTTTCTCGGCGGCCCTTATTACTCCTCGCATTTCCTCGGAGAGGGCATGGCGTTGATGGCCGCGCCGGGCAATCCGGCCCTTGTGCAAGCGCTCGATCACGCTTTGATCGCTCTCGCCCGCAATGGCAGGCTGGCCGATCTCTATCTCCGCTATCTGCCGAAGGGCTTGTAGAGAAGCCATGCGAACAAGACATGGCAGACATGCGGCGCGCCTCGGCGCCGTGATTTTTGCTGCATCGCGGCATAATTTTACTTAGTATTAAAAATACAAGTTTTCAGCGGCGCCCGCCGCCGCGACGGCCATATGGAGATAGAAGATGATCGGCAAGAAAGTTCCCCACGTCACGTTTCGCACCCGCATTCGCGACGAGGCCGTTGGCGGTCCCAATCCGTTCCGCTGGGAGGACAAGACCAGCGACGATTATTTCAAGGGCAAGCGCGTGGTGCTGTTTTCCCTGCCGGGCGCGTTCACGCCGACCTGCTCGACCTACCAGCTGCCGGATTTCGAAAAGCTCTATCCGGAGTTCCAGGCCGAAGGCGTCGACGAAATCTACTGCATTTCGGTCAACGACGCCTTCGTGATGAACGCCTGGGGCAAGAGCCAGGGCGTCGCCAACATCAAGCTCATTCCGGACGGCTCCGGCGAGTTCACCCGCAAGATGGGCATGCTGGTCGCCAAGGACAATCTCGGCTTCGGCATGCGCTCCTGGCGCTATGGCGCCATCATCAATGACGGCGTCGTCGAAGCCTGGTTCGAGGAAGAAGGCTTCTCCGACAATTGCGATACCGACCCCTACGGCGTGTCGGCGCCGCAGAATATTCTCGAAAACCTGCGTGGCTTGAAGAAGGCCGCCTGATCGGCCTTCCTCGCCCGTCTTCCTGCTACGCCCCGGAGATCCCAGCGATTTCCGGGGCGTTTTACTGGGGCAAAGCCTGGGAAAGACGTTGCGCCCCGGCC
This sequence comes from Rhizobium sp. SG_E_25_P2, assembly GCF_029892285.1. Taxonomy (GTDB): domain Bacteria; phylum Pseudomonadota; class Alphaproteobacteria; order Rhizobiales; family Rhizobiaceae; genus Rhizobium_E. Next base: position 326,330 of record NZ_JARXVM010000002.1, on the reverse strand, counting down.
CAAAATGGCATCAGATACAGCCATGCAGGAGATGTGAAATGATCTATGTCATCGCCGTTCTGGAGACGGAGCCGTCAGAAACCGCCCGCGTGATCGCCGCCGCAGACCCTTTGATATCAGCCACCCAGGCAGAGGCCGGCTGCATTTCCTATGAGCTTCACGCCGATGTCCGCCAACCGAATCGCCTGGTTTTCGTCGAGACTTGGGAGAGCCGGGACCATCTCGAGGACCATTTCAAGACGCCGCATATCGCCGCCTTCGGCGCTGCGATCTCCGGCGCAGTCCTGAAACAGCGGCTCGAGATCGTCGACGCCGCCGATGTGGAGGTCAGCTAACATGCCCTATCGCTGCACCCGCGTGTCCAAGGACGCTGAGCCCGGAGATCCGGTCGGCGTTGTCGTGCTGACCCACGACGAACGGCATCTGCGTCGCAAGCTTCTTCATCTGACCAATGACGACGTGATCATGCTCGACCTCAAGGAACCGGTGGTGCTGGATCACGGCGATCTCCTGATGATCGACGGCGCGGAAGGCTATGTCGAAGTTGTCGCCGCCGAGGAACAACTGCTGGAAATCAAGGCGCGTGATGCGCTCCATCAAATGCAGCTCGCCTGGCATCTCGGCAATCGCCATCTCGCCGCCCAGATCGATCCGGACCGAATTCTCATCGAACGCGACCATGTGATCAAGGCGATGCTCGAAGGTCTGGGCGCTGTGGTCCAGGAGGTTGTCGAGCCGTTCAGCCCCGTTCACGGCGCCTATCACGGCCATGGCGGACACGGACATCATGACCACTGAGGCCTCGTCCCGCGCGCTTATCCGGCTGATGGCCTGGCTGTCGCCGGCCTTTCCGGTCGGCGGCTTCGCCTATTCGGGTGGGCTAGAAAGCGCGGTGCAGGACGGGCAGGCCAGCGATCCGGAAGCGCTGCGGCTATGGTTCAAGACGCTTCTTGCGCGCGGAACCTGGCGCAACGACGGATTGCTGCTCGCCGAAGCCTGGCGAAGCATCGATGATCCCACGCGGCTGGCCGACGCCGCGACGCTTGCGGAAGCCTTGGCGGGTTCGGCCGAACGGCATCTGGAAATCATGACGGTGGGCGAGGCCTTCGCCGCCGCCGCCGCTGCATGGCCGCATCCGGCGCTGGACAGTCTTGGGTCCAGGCCACCCTATAGCGTCGCTCTGGGCGTGGCGGCGGCGGCGCAATCCATACCGCTCGAAGATTGCCTCGCAGCATTCTATCACGCGCTTTTGTCCCAGGCGATTTCCGCCGCCATCCGGCTCGGCGTCATCGGCCAACGTCAGGGCGTGGCGCTTCTCGCTCGTTTTGAAGAAGCCATCGTGACCACCGCCCGCGATACGGCCGGCTCCAGCCTGGAAGACCTGGGCTCGGCGGCGATCGGCGCGGACATCGCCTCGCTTCGGCATGAAACCCAGCAGACGAGATTGTTCCGTTCATAATGCCCATCAACGCTGCCCGTAAACAACCGCGAGCGCGGCGCGACTGAAGAAGGATTTTGATGATGACGTCGAGAAACGGCCCCTTGCGCATCGGCATTGGTGGACCTGTCGGGTCCGGCAAGACGGCGCTGACGGAAAAGCTCTGCAAGGCGATGCGCGAGGATTACTCGGTGGCCGTCGTCACCAACGACATCTACACCCGCGAAGACGCCGACGCCCTGGTGCGGATGCAGGCGCTGACATCGGACCGCATCGTCGGCGTCGAGACCGGCGGCTGCCCGCACACCGCCATCCGTGAGGACGCCTCCATTAATCTCGCCGCCATCGCCGATCTCAATCGTCGTTTTCCCGACCTCGATATCGTTTTCATCGAGTCCGGCGGCGACAATCTGGCCGCCACTTTTTCCCCGGATCTCGCCGATCTCACCATTTATGTGATTTCCGTCTGCCAGGGCGAAGAGATCCCCCGCAAGGGCGGACCGGGCATCACCAAGTCGGACCTGCTGCTGATCAACAAGAAGGACCTGGCTCCGTATGTCGGCGCCGATCTCGATGTGATGGAGCGGGACGCCACGCGCATGCGCGCCGGCAAACCGTTCGTTTTCTCCGACCTCAAGCGGGGCGAAGGCCTCGACGAGATTGTCGGTTATGTGAAACGTTATGGGGGACTTGCGGCCTGATCGACCGCATCCGGCCAAGCTCCCGGGTTCATCCCCGGGTGCAGCGCGGTGGCGTCATTCAAACCAGTCGTCGTGGCGAATGCTGTCGATCAACTCTTGGCGCTCGCTCTTGTCGAGCCTGCGAACAAAACGCTTCTTCTTGCGAAGACGTTCGGCAAACAGCGAGGAATTGCGCTTTTCAGCAGAGCGGGAAACCGGTTCCGCGCCAAGTTGTACGGCGAGGCCGGACAAGAAATTCCAACTGGCGTTCAGCGTAGACATGATGGCCTCCTTGGCCAACGATGCGATCGTCTATCCCTCCTACACGACCGCGGTTAATAATTAAGGCGCTCCATAGGTTCAATGTTAGAAATGGGGCAAAGTTCCGGCGCTTCAAGCAGCATCTGCCTCTTTTTAGCCCGACAAACTGTCGCGCCGCCGTCAAATGAAGCCAAACAGCACCAGACCGACAAATGCGAACGCCGCGAGCGTGGCGGCGGCCATCGCCGTTTTTTCAACGGCGGTTGCTGCGGAAAAGGCGCGTATCGGCCGCTGGGCGGATTTGCTGGCGATCGTCATGATTGACTCCTGAGATAAGCGGGCGCGGCCTGGGACGAAGCTGCGGCAAAGGCCTGGGCGAGAATGCGACGGCCGCCATCTTCGAGCCGCTGGGCCAGCCGATAGCCGGCAGGCCAACTGCCATGGCCGCTGTTTATGTTGATATGGCCGGCATGGCCGAGATCGACGAAATCCCCATTCAAGCCGTCGGCGAGACTCCTGGCGTCATCGAGAGGCATATAGGGATCGTTGCGGCTGCCGACAACGGTCGTCGGAAACGACGCCGGCGCGCACGGTAACGCTGCCGCGCCAACCGCGCCGGGATGCAGCCTGCGCACGCGGTCCGGATCGCAAGGGGCGACCAGAAGCGCAGCGCCAACCAGCGCCGCAGACGGCCTGCCGGCAAGATTGGCGGCGACCAGCGCCCCAAAACTATGCGCCACCAGCGTTGCGCCCGGATGGTCGCGCAGCGCGATCTCCAGGCGGATCAACCATTCGCCGAGATCGGGCCGTGACCAGTCATCCTGCTTTACGAGCACCGCGTCGGGGTCTTCCCCTAACCAATGATCTTGCCAATGGCCGGGACCTGAGCCGTTCAAACCGGGAATGATCAATCGGGTCGACATCGCTTCTTGCCCTCGCCGCACCATGCGACGATTGGAGATTGGCATAGCCTATCGACGGACCAAAGAAAAGATATTCTATAATTTTTATAGGCAATAGAAAAAGCCAAGCCAGCGGCGCGCCCGAAGCGCGCCGCTCTTGTGAACGGGGTATTATTTCAGCGCTGAAACCAGCGCCTTGAGGTCCGCTTCCACCAGCGGGCGGATATCGTCGCGCGACAGCGCGAAGGCGATATTGGCCATGATGAAGCCATCCTTGGCGCCGGTGTCATAGGTGGCGCCCTTGAAGTGATATCCCGTGAAGGGCTGCTGCTGCAAAAGCTTCAGCATGCCGTCGGTCAGCTGGATCTCGTTGCCCGCGCCGCGCTCCTGCGTCTCCAGGATCTCGAAGATCTCGGGCTGCAGGATATAGCGTCCATTGATGATGAAGTTCGACGGCTGGGTTCCCGGCGCCGGCTTTTCCACCATGTCGGTGATGCGGAAGCCGTCGCCGACAGCATCCCCGGTGGCGACGATGCCGTAACGATGGGCGAGCTCGGGGGCGCATTCCTCAACAGCGATGACATTGCCGCCGGAGAGATTATACAGCTCCATCATGCCCGAGAGGCAGCCTTTTTCCGATTTCATGATCATATCGGGCAAAAGGAGCGCGAAGGGCTCATGGCCAACGATATCGCGGGCGCACCAGACGGCGTGACCGAGGCCGAGCGGCTCCTGCTGGCGGGTGAAGCTGGCGGCGCCGGCCTTTGGCAGGATGGCTTCGAGCAGCGACAGTTCCGCCTTCTTGTTGCGAGCCTTCAGGGTTGCTTCGAGCTCGAACTGGATGTCGAAATAGTCTTCGATCACGCCCTTGCCACGGCCGGTCACGAATACGAAGTGCTCGACCCCCGCCTCGATCGCCTCATCCACCACATATTGGATGACGGGCTTGTCGACCACCGTCATCATTTCCTTCGGCACCGCCTTGGTGGCCGGAAGAAAGCGCGTGCCGAGGCCCGCGACCGGAAAAACAGCCTTTTTTACTCTGGCGTGACCCACCACTGATCTCCATCTCTAGAATCTGGATTGTGTGCGATATTTGAACGTATTCCCACAAGGTTGCTACTTTTTTTTAAAGAAGTGACCGCGGGCGCGTCTGATGGTAAAGAATTTGTTGACCACGGCTCTGTATTTTGTCGCATTAACCGGCGGTGTCGGTGTCCAGGAACATGAATGAACCGGATGATTGCCATGAAACCCATACAGATCCTCTCCCGAATTCGCGTTTTCGCCCCAATGCTTGCGATATGTGGCGCGCTTGCCGCCTCCCCCGCGCATGCGGATAAGGGCTTCGTCAACTGGATCAATGCGTTTTATCCGGTGGCGGCCCAGGCCGGCATCAGTCGCGACACCTATGTGCGGGCCTTTCGCGGCGTCAACGAACCGGATCCCACCGTCATTGAAAAAGCCAATTACCAGCCTGAATTCAAGCACCGAATTTGGGAGTATCTCGATAGCCGCGTCAATCCCTACACGGCGGGCATCGGACGAGACATGCTGAGAAAGCACGGCCGCACTCTGGCGGCGGTCGAGCGACATTTCGGGGTGGATCGTCATATTCTTCTGGCGATCTGGTCCATGGAGAGCAATTACGGCGCGGTTCTCGAAAAACCCGACAGGCTGCACAATGTTCCCCGCGCGCTTGCAAGCCTCGCCTATATCGACAAGAAGCGGGCGAAATTCGCGCGCACGCAATTGATCGCGGCCTTGAAGATCCTGCAGCGCGGCGATGTGTCGGCCGAAGGTCTCACAGGCTCCTGGGCCGGCGCCATGGGTCACACCCAGTTCATTCCGACCAGTTATCTGCTCTATGGCTATGACGCTGATGGCAATGGCCGCCGCGACATCTGGAATTCCATTCCCGATGCGCTCGCCACCTCCGCCAACCTGCTGGCCAAGAATGGCTGGCAGGCCGGCAAGACCTGGGGCTATGAAGTCGCCGCCCCTGCCGGCGCAGACCAATATGCCGGTCGGACCAAGACGCTGGCCGAGTGGCAGAAGCTCGGTTTCCTGCGTCCGAACGGCAAGGGCTTCAAATACGGCAAGGACCGCGCCACCCTGAAGATGCCGGCGGGATCCAACGGCCCCGCCTTCCTGATGACGCGCAATTTCTTCGTCATCAAAAAATACAACGCCGCCGATTCCTACGCGCTCGCCGTGGGCATGCTCGCCGACGAGATCGCCGGTTATGGCGGCCTGCAGCAGAACTGGCCGCGCCCAGCCGGAACGCTCGACGTCAAGGAGAAGTTCGAGCTTCAGGAGCGGATGAAGGCGCTCGGCTATTACGACGGCGCGATCGACGGCAATTTCGGTTCGGGATCCAAGACGGCCATCGCCGCCATCCAATCGCAACTCGGCATGCAGCCGGACGGCAAGCCGACCGAAGCGCTGTTGAACGCCTTGCGCCGCTGAAGCCGCTCGCCTACATCTGCCTGAGGAGGCCGGGCTCAGCCCGGCTTTCGCATTCCCGCCGGCAAGGGAGACGCCGATGGCCGATCATAGCCACACTTCGTCCAGACCGTCTTGCGCCAAGCGCGTGATCATCCTGATCCTCGCGCTCATTCTTCCGCTCGCCGATCTCGCGGCGTCCGCAGCGCAAGCCCAGGAATTCCGGCAGCGGCGCTCTATTCTCGACGTCATACTCGGACGCCCTCAACTGCGGCAGCGCGAGGACGCGCGCCCGCAACGCGTCCGGCCACGCCGCAACACCGCCGCCAAGAAACGCGCGGTGCAAACCGTCAAGACCGCGCCCGCCGGCCCCTTGGTCAAGAAGGCCGATGCGCGCAAAATCGTGGTGATCGGCGACTTCATGGCCTCGGGCCTCGCGGACGGCCTCACCGCCGCCTTTGCGCAGGACCCGACGATCACGGTCGTCAAGGAAACCGACAGCGCCTCTGGCCTGGTGCGGTCCGACCATCTTGATTGGCCAAAGACGCTTTCCCAGAAGATCGACAGGCACAAACCATCGCTCATCGTCATCATGCTGGGCTCAAATGATCGCCAGCAGATCGATCTCGGCGGCGCGACGGAAAAATTCCGGTCCGAAGGCTGGGACAGGGAGTATCAGCGGCGCGTCGATGACCTCGCCTCGGTGGCGGCCCGTGCGAAGATACCGTTCATCTGGGCGGGTCTGCCGTCGTTCCAATCGCCATCGCTCAGCGCCGACGCCGCCACGCTCAACAATATCTACCGGACGCGGATGGAAGCGGTGGGCGGGGCCTTTATCGACATCTGGGACGGCTTCGCCGACGAAAGCGGCAAATACATCGCCACCGGCTCCGACATCAACGGTCAGCCGGTCCGCCTTCGCGGCTCCGATGGCGTCAGCTTGACCAAGGCGGGCAAGCGAAAAATGGCCTTCTATCTCGAAAAGGACATCGCCCGACTGCTCGGCGGCGACGCCGTCAGCGACCTCGTCCGTCTCGACGCCACAGGCCTGCCGCTCGACGCTGCCCCGAAGACCGAAATCCACGAGATCACCGCCCTGCCCCCGATCAGCCTGTCCGATCCCGATCTCGACGGATCGGCGGAACTCCTCGACCAGACGCTGCTGCCGCAGTCCGCCGGAAAGACACCGCGCGACCGCCTGATCGAAAAGGGCGAGACCGCGCCCGCGCCCGTCGGCCGGGTCGACGATTATCGCTGGCCCGCAAACGCAAAACCCGCGGGCTGAGCCGCGGGTTTCAGTGTCATGCAGACTATGCGCCGGATTAGCGCGGCAGCGTGGTCGCGCCCATCAAGGCTTCGTCGATGGCGCGGGCGGCCTGGCGGCCTTCGCGAATCGCCCAGACCACCAGCGACTGGCCCCGGCGCACATCGCCCGCCGTCCAGAATTTGTCGACCGAGGTCTTGTAGTCCTTGTCGTCGGCGACGACATTGGTCGAGCCGCGACGATCGGTGTTCAGCGTCAGCCGGTCGCCGAGATCGGCGATGACGCCGCCCATGAACGGACCCTGGAAACCGATGGCGATGAAAGCGAGATCGGCCTTGATGATGAACTCGGTGCCGGCGATTGGCTTGCGCCGCTCGTCGACCTGGCAGCACTTGACGCCGGTCAGAACACCGTCTTCGCCGACGAATTCGAGCGTCGCCACCTGAAATTCACGGTTAGCGCCTTCGGCCTGCGAGGAGGAGGTGCGCATCTTGGTCGCCCAGTAAGGCCAGACCGCGAGCTTGTCTTCCTTCTCGGGCGGCATCGGGCGAATGTCGAGCTGGCTCACCTTCACGGCGCCCTGACGGAACGCGGTGCCGACGCAGTCGGACGCCGTGTCGCCGCCGCCAACGACCACCACATGCTTGCCGCCGGCCAGGATCGGCGCGGAAGGCCAACCGACGCTGTCGATATTTTCACGGCCGACGCGGCGGTTCTGCTGCACGAGATACGGCATCGCGTCATGCACGCCATGCAGGTCGACGCCGGGAATGCCGGCGTTGCGCGGCGTTTCCGAGCCGCCGCAATAGAGTACAGCGTCATATTTGGCGAGCAGGTCCTCGACCTTCAGATCCACGCCGACATTGACGCCGCACTGGAAGGTCACGCCTTCGCCCTTCATCTGCTCGACGCGGCGATCGATGAAATTCTTTTCCATCTTGAAATCGGGAATGCCGTAGCGCAGCAGCCCGCCGGGCTTGGTTTCCCGCTCATAAACCGTCACGTCGTGGCCGGCGCGGGCCAGTTGCTGGGCCGCCGCCATGCCGGCGGGACCGGAGCCGATGACCGCCACGCTCTTGTTCGTTTTCGTGGTGGCCGGCTGCGGCACGATATAGCCCATTTCATAGGCTTTGTCGGCGATCGCCTGCTCGACGGTCTTGATCGCCACCGGGGCGTCTTCGAGATTCAGCGTGCAGGCTTCCTCGCAGGGCGCGGGGCAGACGCGGCCGGTGAATTCCGGGAAATTGTTGGTGGAATGGAGGTTGCGGATCGCCTCTTCCCACTTGTTGTTGAACACCAGATCGTTCCAGTCAGGAATCTGGTTATGAACCGGACAGCCGGTCGGACCATGGCAGAAGGGGATGCCGCAATCCATGCAGCGGGCGGCCTGTTTCTCCACTTCCTGATCCGACATCGGAATGGTGAATTCGCGGAAATGGCGAATGCGGTCCGAAGCCGGCTGATATTTGCCGACCTGCCTGTCGATCTCGAGAAAACCCGTTACCTTGCCCATCGTCCCTTGCCTGCCCTCTTCTCGCCGTTCTCCGGCTTGTTACCTGACCCAATTCTCTGTCTTCAATCCCGGAACCCGGGAAAATTCTCTGTCATTGTCCGTCACCAGCACCGCATCCAGCGCCAGCGCATGCGCCGCGATCCACAGATCGTTCGGCCCGATGTTTTGCCCCTGGCGAAGGGCGAGCCGGATATCGGCGTATCGAGCGTCTCCCGGCATCTGGAAGGGAGCGACGTACAGCTTTTCGGTGACACGACGAACCTTGGCTGCAAGTTCCGCCGATCCCTTCTTCTTCACCCCGTACCAGACTTCCGCATGTACGAAGATGCTCGTGAACACGTTCGCCTCGCCCACCGCCATCATCCTCGTCAACACCGGCCCTTGCGGATTGGAAACGATGGACGAGATGGCGTTCGTGTCCAGCATGTATTTCATCAGAGCTCCACCTCATCCAGCGGCGCAATCTCCTCGTCGTCACGGTCCAGAAAATCTCCGCCCAGCCATGGTTCCGCTGTCTTGAGATAATCGATCAGACCTGCAGTCTCCGCCGTGCGCAGCAAAAGGGACCCATCCGGTTGCTTGATCATGATGACCTTCTTTCCCGGAAACTCGAACTCCTTCGGAATGCGAACCGCGCGGCTTCGTCCATTGGTGAAGACGCTGAGTTCGATTTCACCTTCTGCACTTTTGGGCGATGCATGCTCGTTCATCGCAGCCTCCATAGCCGTCATATGCCAGTGTCATATCACGGCTATGGCCAGCCGCCAACTTACTCGGCGGCCTCCTGCGTCTGCATCCGCTCCATGTCCTCGAGCGCGCGGCGATATTCGACCGGCATCACCTTGCGGAACTTCGGACGGTAATCGGCCCAATTGTCGAGGATCGCCTTGGCGCGGGTCGAGCCGGTGTAATGGGCATGGTTGGAGATCAGCTGGAACAGCCGCTCCTCGTCATGCCGCGTCATGTCGCCGGAGACGTCGACCATGCCTTTATGCGCGATGTCGCCGCCATGGTGATGCAGCTTTTCGAGCAGTTCATCTTCCTCCGGCACCGGCTGCAATTCGACCATGGCCATGTTGCAGCGGCGGGCGAAATCGCCGCTCTCGTCGAGCACATAGGCCACGCCGCCGGACATGCCGGCTGCGAAGTTGCGACCCGTCTCGCCGATGACCACGACCACGCCGCCGGTCATATATTCGCAGCCATGGTCGCCCACGCCTTCGACGACGGCAATGGCGCCCGAATTGCGCACGGCGAAGCGTTCGCCGGCCACGCCGCGGAAATAGCTCTCGCCGGCGATCGCCCCATACATCACCGTATTGCCGACGATGATGGAGTCCTCGGCCAAGATCTTCGAATTCTGCGGCGGCCTGATGATGATGCGGCCGCCTGACAGGCCCTTGCCGACATAGTCATTGCCGTCGCCTTCGAGCTCGAAGGTCACGCCCCGCGCCAGGAAGGCGGCAAAGCTCTGGCCGGCCGTGCCCTTCAGCTTGACCGTGATCGTGTCGTCCTTGAGACCCTTGTGACCGTAGCGCTTGGCGACTTCGCCCGACAGCATTGCGCCGGCCGAACGGTCGACATTCTTGATATCGGCTTCGATCACCACCGGCTGGCGGGTTTCGAGCGCCGGCATTGCCGCCTCGATCAGCTTGCGATCGAGAATGTCGTCGATCGGATGCTTCTGGCGCATGGTCCAGCGCGTTTCCTCGACAGGCGCATCGACCTTGTGGAAGATCTTGCTGAAATCGAGGCCTTGGGCTTTCCAATGCGTAATCGCCTCGTCCTTCTTCAGAAGTTCGCTGCAGCCGATGATCTCGTTGAGGCTGCGATAGCCCATCGAGGCGAGGATGGCGCGGACATCGTTGGCGACGAAGAAGAAATAGTTGATCACATGTTCCGGCAGGCCCTTGAAGCGCTTGCGCAGCACCGGATCCTGGGTGGCGACGCCAACCGGACAGGTGTTGAGATGGCATTTGCGCATCATGATGCAGCCCGCCGCAATCAGAGGCGCGGTCGAGAAGCCGAATTCATCGGCGCCCAGCAGCGCGCCGATGATCACGTCGCGACCGGTCTTCAGACCGCCGTCGACCTGCAGCGCCACGCGGCTGCGCAGCCCGTTCAGCACCAGCGTCTGCTGGGTTTCGGCCAGGCCGATTTCCCAGGGGCTGCCGGCATGCTTGAGCGAGGTGAGCGGCGACGCGCCCGTGCCGCCGTCATAGCCGGACACGGTGATATGGTCGGCGCGCGCCTTGGCGACGCCGGCCGCGACTGTGCCGACGCCCACTTCCGACACCAGCTTCACCGAGATGTCAGAGGTCGGGTTGACGTTCTTGAGATCGTAGATCAGCTGCGCCAGATCTTCGATCGAATAGATGTCGTGATGCGGCGGCGGCGAGATCAGGCCGACGCCCGGCGTCGAGTGACGGGTCTTGGCGATGGTCGCGTCGACCTTGTGGCCGGGCAGCTGGCCGCCTTCGCCGGGCTTGGCGCCCTGAGCGACCTTGATCTGCAGCATGTCGGCGTTGACGAGATATTCCGTCGTCACCCCGAAGCGGCCCGAAGCGATCTGCTTGATCGCCGAACGCTCGAGCGGCAACGTGCCGTCGGGCTTGCGCAGATAACGTTCCGCTTCCTCGCCGCCTTCGCCGGTGTTGGACTTGCCGCCGATCTGGTTCATGGCGATGGCCAGCGTCGTATGCGCCTCGCGGCTGATCGAGCCGAAGGACATGGCGCCGGTGGCGAAACGCTTGACGATATCGGTTGCCGGTTCGACCTCGGAAATATCGATCGGTTGACGGCCGAGTTCTGCCGCCTTCTTGATCGAGAACAACCCGCGAATGGCGTTCATGCGCACGGTGGATTCGTTCACCAGGCGCGCGAATTCCTGATAGCGATCCTCGGCGTTGCCGCGCACGGCGTGCTGAAGTTCGGCCACCACGTCGGGCGTCCAGGCATGGCTTTCGCCGCGCATGCGATAGGCGTATTCGCCGCCGATCTCCAGGGAAGCGGCCAGCACCGGATCACGACCGAAGGCCGACTGATGGCGACCAAAGGTTTCGCGCGCCACTTCATCAAGGCCGACGCCTTCGATGGTCGTGGCGGTGCCGAAGAAGAATTTCTCGACGAAATCCGACGCAAGACCCACGGCGTCGAAGATCTGCGCGCCGCAATAGGATTGATAGGTCGAAATGCCCATCTTGGACATGACCTTGAGGATGCCTTTGCCGACCGCCTTGATGTAGCGGTAGACGACTTCGTCCTCGGAAACCTCCTTGGGAAATTCGCCGCGCTTGTGCATGTCGATCAGCGTGTCGAACGCCAGATAGGGATTGATCGCTTCAGCGCCATAGCCGGCCAGGCAGCAGAAGTGATGCACTTCGCGCGGCTCGCCCGATTCCACCACCAGGCCCACGGAGGTGCGCAGACCCTTGCGGATCAGATGATTGTGCACGGCCGCCGTCGCCAGCAGCGCCGGGATCGCCACGCGGTCGGGACCAACCTGGCGGTCCGACAGCACGATGATGTTGTAGCCGCTCTTCACAGCCGTCTCGGCGCGCTCGCAGAGACGTTCGAGCATTTCCGGCATGGCTTCCGCGCCACGTTCGACGTCATAGGTGAAATCGAGCGTCTTGGTGTCGAACCGGTCTTCCGTGTGGCCGATCGAGCGGATCTTTTCGAGATCGGCATTGGTCAGGATCGGCTGGCGCACTTCGAGACGCTTGGCGCGCGAGGCGCCGGCGTGATCGAGAATGTTGGGCCGCGGACCGATGAAGGAGACGAGGCTCATCACCAGCTCCTCGCGGATCGGGTCGATCGGCGGGTTGGTGACCTGGGCGAAGTTCTGCTTGAAATAGGTGTACAGCAGCTTGGCCTTGTCGGACATGGCCGAGATCGGCGTATCCGTGCCCATCGAGCCCACAGCTTCCTGGCCGGTGGTCGCCATCGGCGACATCAGAAGCTTGGTGTCCTCGATCGTGTAGCCGAAGGCCTGCTGGCGGTCGAGCAGCGACACGTCGCGGCGCAGGGCGCGCGGCTCGACCGGATCGAGCTCTTCGAGGATCAACTGGCTGCGGTCGAGCCAGTCCTTGTAGGGATGCGCCCCGGCGATGCTCGCCTTGACGTCCTGGTCGGAAATGATGCGCCCCTGTTCCATGTCGATCAGCAGCATCTTGCCGGGCTGCAGGCGCCACTTCTTGACGATCAGCTCTTCATCAACCGGCAGAACGCCGGCTTCCGACGCCATGATCACCCGGTCGTCTGAGGTCACGACATAACGGGCCGGACGCAGGCCGTTGCGGTCGAGCGTCGCGCCGATCTGGCGACCATCGGTGAAGGCGACGGCGGCGGGACCGTCCCACGGCTCCATCAGCGCAGCGTGATATTCGTAGAACGCCTTGCGCTCGGGACCCATCAGCTGGTTACCGGCCCAGGCTTCTGGGATCAGCATCATCACCGCATGCGCCAGCGAATAACCGCCGCGCACGAGGAATTCGAGCGCGTTGTCGAAACAGGCGGTGTCGGACTGGCCTTCGTAGGAAATCGGCCAGAGCTTGGAAATATCGTCGCCATAAAGCGGCGAAGACACCGACGCCTGACGCGCCGCCATCCAGTTCACATTGCCGCGCAGCGTGTTGATCTCGCCGTTATGGGCGACCATGCGATAGGGATGCGACAGCTTCCAGGACGGGAAGGTGTTTGTCGAGAAACGCTGGTGCACGAGCGCGACAGCCGATTCAAAGCGCGGATCGGCAAGATCCTTGTAATAGGCGCCGACCTGATAGGCCAGGAACATGCCCTTGTAGACCACGGTCGTGGTCGACAGCGACACGATATAGAAGCCGTTGTCCTCGCCCTGGGTCTCGGCATAGATGCGGTTGGAGATCACCTTGCGCAGCGTAAACAGGCGACGTTCGAATTCGGCGTTGTCGGCCACGCCTTCGCCGGCGCCGATGAACACCTGCACATGGAAAGGTTCGGTGGCGGCGATCGCCGGGGCCTTGGAGAGCGAGGAATTGTCGACCGGCACTTCGCGATAGCCGATCAGCGCCTGACCTTCGGCGGCCACGACGTCGTTGATGACGCTCTTGATATGTTCGCGCAATTCGGCGTCCTGCGGCATGAACAGGAAGCCGACGGCGTATTGTCCGGCCGGCGGCAGCGTCACACCCTGGGCCGCCATTTCTTCGCGGAAGAAACGGTCGGGGATCTGCACGAGGATGCCCGCGCCGTCGCCCATCAGGGGATCGGCGCCGACGGCGCCGCGATGGGTGAGGTTTTCGAGCATGAACAGGCCGTCGCGCACGATCTGGTGCGACTTGACGCCCTTGAGATGACAGGTGAACCCGACGCCGCAGGCGTCGTGTTCGTTGCGCGGATCGTAAAGGCCCTGTTTTTTCGGCAGGCCGATAGCGTGAGAGGGCGTTTTCAGCGCAGTTTCCGCCGAAAGACGGGTCGACTGTCCGAATGCATGCGATGGCGTATGGTCCGTCATCTTCTTTCCTCCTGCCATGGGGCCGTTCCGGCGCCCGCGTGAACCCGCGAAAGCGCGCATGAGGGCGCCCTGATCGCGAACGATGAATGTCTTCGCATTTTCCTGTACAAGCTGCAATTCCCGGGCCAGTTCGACCCCGCGTCCACGCAGCTGCCGGCTTCTGCCCCTGCCCGCTTTCCCCGGCGGATCAGGAGGCTGGACCGCTTGTTTAAAGACCGTGTGACGGGCCTTCAGGATCCATGCAGCAAAATAGGACAGCATGACTGTCCTAATTCTCTTATCCTATGGCAGAAAGGCGATTTCACCGCAAGGGGCGACCCCCGAAAAATGGTTCGATTTTGGGCAAACGCCTCTTGCAAAATCAAATTCGCCACATTCATGTCGACATGACAACAAATCCGAACAAACGCAAAGGGTGGTTTTCTTGATTTTCGCCTCTGACAACTGGGCCGGCGCGCATCCCGCCATCGCCGCCAGTCTATCCACAGCCGCCGGCGCCTATCACGCCCCCTATGGAGGGAGCGACGTCGACGACCGCGCCGCCGCCGCTCTCTCAGCCTTGTTCGAACGCGACGTGGCGGTGTTCTTCGTCGCCACGGGTACGGCCGCCAATTCCCTGGCGCTGGCCTCCGTCGCCCGTCCGGCAAGCGTGATGTTCTGCCACAATGAAGCCCATGTCATTCACCACGAAGGCGGCGCGGTTGAACTGCAAACAGGCGGCGGCAAGCTGGTTCCGGTGGGCGGCGGGCCCGGCGGGCATGGCAAGATCGACCCGGATGCCCTGCGCCTGGCAATGACGCTTTTTCCGGATGACGACGTGCATGTGGGTGAAAAGACCGCGCTTTCCCTGACCCAGGCCACCGAAGCCGGCACGGTCTACAGCCTTGAGGAAATCCGCGCCCTGAGCGCGATCGCCGCCGCCGCCGGCCTCAAGACCCACATGGATGGCGCACGCTTTTCCAACGCCGTGGCCGCGCTCGGCTGCACGCCCGCCGAGATGACCTGGAAGGCCGGCGTCGACATCCTCTCGCTGGGCGGCACCAAGAATGGCTGCTGGTGCGCCGAAGCGGTGATCTTCTTCAATCCCGCCGACGCCCGCGCCATGCCGCGACTGCGCAAGCGCGGCGCCAACCTGTTCTCGAAATCCGCCTTTGTCGCCGCGCAGTTCGAAGCCTGGCTCCAGAACGACCTGTGGATAGAACTGGCCCGACACGCCAACGCCATGGCCCGGAAATTGACCGAAGCCGCCCAAATGTCCGCACAAACGCGAATCGCTTGGCCGACTCAGGGCAACCAGATCTTCCTGATCATGACCGACGAGAAGGCCGAGGCGCTGCGTCAGGCAGGCGCTCGCTTCTATGACTGGGAGACCCCGCGCGGCATGGAAGGCGAACTCGCTTCAAACGAAAAGATCCGCCGTTTCATCGCCAGTTTCGCGACGCGCGAAGAGGATGTTGCGGCCATCGCCGCGCTCCTCTGAACGGCAAGCAAAAGCCCCGCCGCATGGATCGCGACGGGGCTCGGAATTTGGACGTCGTTCGACGCCGCAATTTTAGCCAATGAAGCCTTAGCTATTGATCACCTGGGCTTCGATCGCCTTGGGGGCCTCGGCCGCGCTGGGAGCGGCGATCTCGATACGACGCGGCTTCATCGCCTCGGGGATCTCGCGCACGAGATCGATATGCAACAGGCCGTTCTTGAGATGCGCGGCGCGTACTTCCACATGGTCGGCGAGCTGGAAGCGCCGCTCAAAGGCGCGTTTGGCGATACCGCGATAAAGGAGCTCGGCACCATCTGCTTTGTCGTCGGACTTTTCGCCCTTCACCGACAGAATATGCTGGTTGAGCTCGATCGAAAGCTCGCTTTCGTCGAAGCCGGCGACCGCCATCGAGATGCGATAGGCGTTATCGCCCGTCTTCTCGATATTATAGGGCGGATAGGTGGGCTGCTCCGGCTGGGCCAGGCTGTCGAGCATCGTGAAGACGCGGTCGAAGCCGACGGTGGAGCGATAGAGAGGGGAGAAATCGAAATGACGCATGGTGTCCTCCTTGAGAGCAACGTGTGCGATGTGTCGTTCAGGCGCGCGGCCCGTTCCTCGGCCCCGCGCACCCGGTTCCGGGACCCGACATCGGCGTCCCGCAGAGCTTAGGTGGGAGGCGTTTTCCGCCGTTTCAAGCCCCGGCGAGGCGGACGAAAAACATGAATGGAGTATGAACGGCGGGTTCGGCGGACGTTCACGGACATAACCGTAGAAACAAGGTCATGGGAGCGTTCCTCCCGTGACCGGCGCGATGACGTCCCTTCCGCGCCGATCAAATTCAAGCCGGAGCCGCTCCTGTCCCCATCCAGCGGTCTCCGGCCTTTTTGTTTGCCGCTTTCGCCGGGCGAATCGTGCTAGCCTTGCTCCAAAATTGTATTTCCGGACGCCATGCCCCCAATTCTCCGCGCCACATCAGACAATCTTCCGCCAGACAATCATGTCGCCGGCTTTTTCGATAGTTTCGACGGCGCAAAGCTGCGTTACGCGATCTTTCGCGCCACCCAATCCCCGGCGCAGGGCACGGTGATCCTGCTGCATGGCCGCAACGAGACGATCGAGAAATATTATGAGACCATTGGCGACCTGACCTCGGCCGGCCTTTGGGTCGCAACCTTCGACTGGCGCGGCCAGGGCGGCTCGACCAGGCTGCATCCAATGCCGCGCAAGGGCCATCTGCGCCGGTTCGGCGATCTTGAGCGCGATCTCGACGCCTTCATTGAAAAAGTCGTGCTGCCAGACGCCAAGATGCCGTTCTTCATTGTCGCCCATTCGATGGGCGCCCTGACGGCGCTGAAGGCCGCCCCCTGGCTTTCCAACCGCATCGAGCGCATGGCGCTCTGCGCGCCCTTTGTGGGCGCGGCGGGCATCGGCATTCCCAACAGCCTGTTGAAGATCCTTGCCAATGCCTGCCATTTCACCGGCCTCGGCGCGCTGCAATTTTCCAAAGACGTGCTGGACCGCCCCTTCGCTGGCAATGTGCTGACTTCGGATCCGATCCGCTATCGCCGCAACCGCGCCATTCAGGCGGCCCATCCCGACCTGTTCATCGGCCCCCCGACCGCGAGTTGGATCGCCTCGATGATCCGGGCGATCACAACGGTCAGCCGCATGGAGCATCTCCATCGCGTCGAGATCCCCACCCTGGTGATCGCGCCCAGCGCCGACAAGATCGTGCCCTATCCGTATTTCGAGGCGCTGTCGCAGCGGTTTCGCGCCGGAAAGCTGGTGACGATCCAAGGCGCCGAACATGAATTGCTGCAGGAACGCGACATTTTCCGCGACCAGACGCTCGCCGCCATCAAGGCTTTCATACCCGGCTCGGATTCCGATCCGCTGATCTATTCGGGGGAGTGAACGCCTCAGGCGTTCAGCATCTCCAGCGCTTCGCGATGCAGCGCTTCCGTCGCCGCCGCCACGATATAGCCGCCCATTTCCGGACGGCCGCCCTGCCAGTCGGTCATCACGCCGCCGGCCTGTTCGACGACAGGGATGATGCCGCCGACGTCATAGGGCTTCAGCGCGCATTCGACCACGAGATCGACATGGCCCGCGGCGAGCAGCGCGTAAGCGTAACAATCGACGCCGTAGCGGAACAGCCGCGCCTTTTTCTCGATCGCACGATAGAGGGTCTCGTCGCGGCCTTCGAACAGATGCGGCGAGGTGGTGAACAGCTTGGCCTGTTCGATCCGCTCGCAATTGCTTGTGCGGATGACGCGTTCCCCATCGGGGCCGCGATAGATGGACTTTTCGCCATCGGCGAAATAGCGCTCGCCGGTGAAGGGCTGGTCGATCAGGCCCATCACGGCGCGGCCCTTGTGATAGAGGCCGATCAACGTGCCCCAGACGGGCACGCCGGAAATGAAGGCGCGGGTGCCGTCGATCGGGTCGATCACCCAGACATGGTCGCGATCGAGGCCAACGGAGCCATGCTCCTCGCCCAGAATGCCGTGATCGGGAAATTCCGCCTCGATCAGCGTGCGGATCGCCGCTTCCGCCGCCTGGTCGCCTTCGGTGACGGGATCGTAATGCTGCCCGCCTTTGTCCACGACCGAAAGGCCGGACCGGAAACGCGGCAGGGTTTCCGCCCGCGCGGCGTCGGCGAGGCGGTCGAAAAAGGCGCGATCGGGCGTCATCACTCACTCCTGTGGTGAAATGTCAGCATGCGCAGGCATGTGCGCGACAAAGGGTTGAAAAATCAAGCGCCTCGATTTTCAAGGCAAGAAATTTTCCGCAGATGCAAATTATGTCATTTTTCGTTCATCATTCCTGTTGACTTTTTTGCGCTGCAGCAGTTATCTTTTTCCTACAGTCCTTACCGGCTGTAAATGCCCTCCTTGGGTGTTTCCTCCCTAGACTTGACCGCGCTTATGGCGCGGTTTTTTTTGTCGCGGCGCAGAAGGCGGCCGTGATCACTCCGCAGCGAAAGCGGTGGAAACCTGGGGAACGCTGACTTCCGTGGCGAGATTTTCGAGGAATTGCCGCATTGCGCCGGCCACCTTGGCGAAGTCCGGCCGCTTCTCCAGCGTGGCCTCGTCAATATAGAGCGAACGGTTGATTTCGATCTGCAGGGCGTGCAGCCCGCGCGCCGGCCGGCCGTAATGTTCGGTGATGAAGCCCCCGGCATAGGGTTTGTTCCGCACTGCGGCAAAACCGAGATCCTCGAGCAACTTGAGCGCCAGCCGCGACAGGTCCGACGACGCGGAGGTGCCATAGCGGTCGCCGATGATCACGTCGGGGCGCATGGCGCTGCCCGTGATGCGGATATTTCCGGGCATCGAATGGCAATCGATGAGGATGGCGCGGCCGAACCGGGCATGCGTGCGAGCGATCAGCCGCCTGAGCGCGGCGTGATAGGGCTTGTAGATATGTTCGACGCGTTCCAGCGCCATGTCGACGGGCAGTTTACGACCGTAAATCTCCATATTCTCAGCAACGATCTTCGGCACGGTGCCCAGCCCGCCGGCCACGCGCACGGACGCTGTGTTGGCGTGCGGCGGCAAGGGGCCGTCGAACATGCGCGGATCGAGTTCATAAGGCTCGCGGTTCACATCGACATAGGCGCGCGGAAAATGCGCCTTCAGCATCGGCGCGCCCAGCGCCACGCCGCCTGAAAACAGTTCATCGACGAAATGGTCTTCCGAACGACGCAGGCTCAGATAGTCGAGACGTGAAGCCTCCACGAAGGCGCGAGGATAGATGCGGCCGCTATGGGGAGAATTGAGGACGAGCGGAATCTGATGGTCGTCAGGCTCCTGAATCTCGAATAATTCCCCCTCCCGAAAATCCCATACCATGCGAAAAATCGGCCCTCGACCCAAATCATCATTCTGTCATGTTGCCAGCGACGGCGGGACAAGTCCAGCCGCAGCCAAAAGGGCTCGCCGTTTCCCGGCGGAATGCAAAGCAAATTCGCGTCATCCACAGGCTGGAGACGGAAATTTGACAAAGGACGGCGAACCGCGAAACATTCACGGGATTTTTACTACGGAGCCTCTAGAGTCCGCGTAGAAATGCGTTCGAGTTGAGTGACAACGGGTACAAGAAAAAAATGAGCCAGAAAATCCTTCTCGCCGAAGACGACAATGACATGCGCCGTTTTCTGGTGAAGGCGCTGGAGAAAGCCGGCTACAAGGTGATCTCCTATGACAACGGCGCCAGCGCCTATGACCGTCTCCGGGAAGAGCCCTTCTCGCTGCTGTTGACCGACATCGTGATGCCGGAAATGGACGGCATCGAATTGGCGCGTCGCGCCACCGAACTCGACCCCGATCTCAAGGTCATGTTCATCACCGGTTTTGCCGCCGTGGCGCTCAATCCGGATTCCAACGCTCCCAAGGACGCCAAGGTCCTGTCCAAGCCCTTCCACCTTCGTGATCTCGTCGATGAGGTCAACAAGATGCTGACGGCCGCCTGAGGATTTTCGGCGCAATGAACCATGCGTTCTATGCGCCGACATCGGATTGGCGTATCGCTTAGAGTTATAGCACGACGTTGACATTGTAGGCCGATAGCTCGCGCAGGGGTTAGAGAACCCGATTTTCGCTATGGTCCGGTCACAAACAGTCATTTTGATATGAGAAAGCCGCCTTTGAAATGGGGCGGCTTTTTTCGTTTGCGCTAAAATTGCACCGAGTTGCGAACTCAGCGCTTTGGTTCTTGAGTGCCCCTGCAGGGCTACTTTAGCGCAAAAGCTCAACTTCAGAGGGATGAAATGAGATTTGCTGGCAACGTAATCTGGTTTGTATTTGGCGGCGCAGTGACAGCGCTCATTTGGCTTGTTGGCGCGCTGGTCTTCGCCCTCTCAATTATTGGACTGCCGCTGACCCGCGCCGCTATTGAAATGGCCAAAATGTCAGCATGGCCATTTGGCAAAGACGTCGTTCATATCCGCGACCTCGACAACAAGACGCTTTCGACCAGAACGGCGCTGACGGGTGCGATTGGCTTCCTCTTCAACGTCATATGGGCCTGTACATTTGGCCTGGCTCTTTTCCTTGCCTATGTGCTGCACGGCATCGTCTATTGCATCACAATCATCGGCATTCCGTTCGGATTGCAGTGCTTCAAGCTGGCTGCGATTTCACTATGGCCCGTGGGGCGGCGCGTCGTCACACTGGAACTTGCGAAAGCAGTGCGGGAAGACAAGGCTGCAAGAGCGCTGGCGAGCTACAGGAGCTAAACTGAAGACGACCTCCTGAGCGGCTCCGGAGCAGAGATTTCACAGAACCCGAAAAAAGTTATTGACGAGCAAAGGGTACTGTGGTCTATGCGCCGACATCGGATGGGCGTGTAGCTCAGCGGGAGAGCACTACGTTGACATCGTAGGGGTCACAGGTTCAATCCCTGTCACGCCCACCATCCAGATCACTGAAAACGTTGAGAAGCCCGCCTTGTGCGGGCTTCTCCGTTTCAGGGCCAATGTTCGAAAAAGCCAAGCGCCTGAGCATCAGCAGTTCCAGGCATTCGCGCATCGCGCCAATACCGGCCCGCAACCCTCCAGCGCTTCACACGCCTTCGACCAGAGACGAATCAAACGCGCGAATCAGGTCACCGCTGTGATTCGCGCGAAAAGCGATTCGATGTCTCCGCGTCGGCACAAATCCGTTCCGGACGTCATCGCCGTGGCCGCGCCCGCCGCAATCGCCCAGCGAAACGCATCCGCCGAATCTTTTTCTTCCGAAAGCGCCCAGACGAACGCCCCAACAAAGGAATCGCCTGAGCCAACGGCCGAACGCACCTCCACCTTGGGACTGGCAAGCCGGATCGCTCCATCCGGCCCCGCCAGGATCGCGCCGTCAGCCCCCAATGTCACCGCGACATAACGAGCGCTGCCTTTGCCGACCAGTTCGAGCGCCGCAGCCTCGGCATCGGCCTTTTCGAGCGTCGCCCCGATCAGCGCCTCCATTTCGCTGAGACTTGGCTTGACGAAGAAAACGGGTTCGCCGGAAAGGCCGGCGGCGAGCGCGGGACCCGACGTGTCGAGCACAAAACGGCAATTGTTCTTGCGGGCGATGGCGGCCATCCGCGCATACATGTCGACGGGCGCTCCAGGCGGCAGGCTGCCGCTGGCGACGACAAAGGCGTCGGAGACGGTTTCGAGTCTCTGAAGCGCTGCAAGCGCCTCGCGCTCGCTGATCGGATCGCCTTCAGGCACAAAGCGATATTCGAGGCCGGTTTGCTCCTCCCGCACCATGGTGGCGATGCGGGTTGGGCTTTTGACATGCAAGAGTTCGAGTGGGATCGGCAGGCGGCCCAGCGCATCCTCAAGCAAGGCGCCGGTCGCCCCGCCCGACAGGATCATCAGTTCCGGAGAACCGCCGAGTTCCAGCACGACGCGGGCGACATTGACGCCGCCGCCGCCGGGATGCAGGCGCTGATTGCGCGTTCGAACCTTATGCGTCGGCTGTACGCGGTCGGCGTCGCTCGACACGTCGAGGGTGGGATTGAGGGCCATGGTGAAAATTCGCATGCAGCGCTCCTGAAGAGGCGTTGAGAAAAGTTGAAACAGTCCCTGCCTCGCACTGTGCCCAGGACAGGCCGTTGCATTCCATGATTTTGGTCAAGACAAACAAGGAGAACTGTTTTCGCCGAATTATTTTTGGGTGGGCCGGCGAATATATTAGAACCAATGGACGTTTGTGCTACGAAAGATCGAAAACTGTCGACGCGGGGGACGACGACGATCTGCCGGATATGGGAACACTGCGCCTGACTTGGCCGCCGCGCTCCTTTCGGCCCATGACGTGATTTCCCGCTCTTTGCTCGACACGCCTGACCGTTTCGAAAGACTTGCGCCCCTTGAGGGCTGTTGATGGGAGAATAGACCGTGACCCGCGCGCTACTCTGGACGTCCCTTCTCGTTTCCTCGCTGCTGTTCGCTCCCGCGCCTTCGATGGCGGCGGAAACGCGCGAGGTGGTCACCGTCAAGGACGCCGATTATTTCGGCTTCGACCTCCGCACGGTGCAGAATGTCTCGCTCGACCAGTGCAAGCAGGTCTGCGTCGATGACGAGGAATGCAAGGCCTTCACCTATAACACCAAGGTGAAATGGTGCTTCCTGAAATCCGACTTCAACAAGATGAACGCCTTCCCGGGCGCGGTGGCCGGCAAGATCGTCGTGACCCAGGTTGAAAGCGAGCCGGATCTCGGCGTCGCGCCGAAACTGCCCTTCATCAGCGCCCAGCATGACAATGACGCCACCCGACAGAAGGAGCAGCTCGCCACCGCCGACGGCCAGTCCGGCCTGAGCGTCGAGGCGCTGCTCGTCATTGCACGCCAAGATGCGACGAACGGCGTCTATCCGCACGCCATGGCGACCTTCAAGAGCGCGCTGGTGCAGGACCCCGGCAATATCGACCTCTGGCTGGAGATGGCCGGGATCGCCGGCCGCTCCAATCAGGACTGGTCGGTCAACGCCGACGGCCTGTCGGCCTCCGTCAACGCCTATCAGCTGAGCCGCACGCGCAGCCAGCGCGCCCAGGCGCTCGCCGCGCTCGCCAAGGCCTATGAAAACAATCAGCTTTTCCGTGACGGCATCAATGCGCTGAAGGCGAGCCTCGCGCTTGTCGAGGACCCCGCCGTCAAGCTGACGCTCGCCGACTATATCGAGCGCTACGGCTTCCGCGTCACCGGCAACACCATCGACGCCGACAGCGCCGATCCCCGCGCCTGCGTGCAGTTCTCAGAACCGCTGGTGAAGGCGGGGACCGATTATACGTCCTTCGTCACCCTCAATGGCGCAGCGCCCAAATCGGTCGACGCCAATGGCTCGGAAATCTGTGTCGGCGGCCTCCAGCATGGAGAGCGCTACAAGCTGGCGCTCCGCGAAGGCCTGCCGTCCTCGGTGGATGAGGCGCTGCGCCAGCAGGTCGATCTCGACATTTATGTCCGCGACCGCGCGCCCACCGTCCGCTTCACCGGCGACAGCTTCGTGCTGCCCTCCACCGCCCGCCGCGGCATTCCGCTCGTCTCCATCAACACCGACAGCGCCCAGCTGAAGCTCTACCGGATCGGCGACCGCAACATCGCCTCGATCCTCTACAATTCGCAATTCCTCACCCAGGTCGACGGCTATCGCGCCACCCAGATCGAAAGCGACCAGGGCCAGTTGGTCTGGAGCGGCGACATTGTCATCGCCCCCGAGCTCAACAAGGAAGTCGTCACCTCCTTCCCGGTCGACGAGGCGATCCCCGAGCGCAAGCCGGGCGTCTATGTGCTGACCGCGACCGCCAGCCAGGCCCAGACCAACGACTGGGACAGCAAGGCCACCCAATGGTTCGTCGTCTCCGACACCGGCCTCACCACCTATGCCGGAACCGATGGGCTGCATGTCTTCGCCCGTTCGCTCGCCAGCGCCAAGCCGCTCGCCGGCGTGACCCTCAATCTGCTCGCCCGCAACAATGAAGTGCTGGGCAGCGCCACCACCGACGCGCAGGGACAAGCCGTATTCTCCGCCGGCCTGATGCGCGGCTCGGCCGCCATGGCCCCGGCCATCCTGACGGCCCAGAACGGCGCCGGCGACTATGTCTTCCTCGATATGACCCGCGCCGGCTTCGACCTCTCCGACCGTGGCGTGACGGGCCGCACCGCCCCCGGCGCCGTCGATGTGCTGACCTGGACCGAACGCGGCATCTACCGCGCCGGCGAAACCGTGCATCTCGCTTCGCTCGCCCGCGACATCGAAGGCAAGGCGATCGAGAAACTGCCGCTGACCTTCATCGTCACCCGCCCTGACGGTGTCGAGGACCGGCGTCTGGTCGAAACCGGCGGCGCGCTGGGCGGCTACGCCGTCGATCTGCCGATGCTGGAGACCGCCATGCGCGGGGCCTGGACAGTCCGTGTCCATACCGATCCCAGCCAGCCGTCGATCCGCGAGCAGACCTTCCTGGTCGAGGATTTCACGCCCGACCGGATCGAATTCGACATGACCACCGCCGACAGGGCGATCGAGCCGGGCAAGCCCGTCACCGTCGATATCGACGGCCGCTATCTCTATGGCGCGCCGGGCGCCGGCCTGGAGCTCGAAGGCGAGATTTCGCTGAAGCCGACCCGCGCCAGCGAGGCCTTCCCGAAGTACCAGTTCGGCCTTGCCGACGAGGAAGCGATCGAGGAAAGCCGCAACAGCCTCGAAGGCCTGCCTACGCTCGACGAACAGGGCAAGGCCGCCATTCCGGTGGAGCTGCCGCAACTGCCTTCGACCACCCAGTTCCTTGACGCCAAGATCAGCATCCGCATGCGCGAAGCCGGCGGCCGCGCCGTCGAACGCAATCTGACGCTGCCGGTCAATACCGGCGACGAGATGATCGGCGTGAAGCCGGAATTCGACGCCGAAGTGCCGGAAAATTCGCTCGCCAAGTTCCATGTCATCTCGCTCGACCGCGAGGGCCAGAAGCAGGCCGCCACCGGACTGATCTGGAAGCTGGTGCAGATCGAACGCAATTACCAATGGTATCGCGACGGTTCCGGCTGGCGCTATGAGCCTGTCACCAACACCAAGCAGGTCGCCAACGGCAAGCTCGACCTGACCGCCGACGGCGGCGAGATCGGCGTGCCCGTGGCCTGGGGCCGCTATCGCCTCGAAATCGAGAGCGCCGCCGCCGACGGTCCCGCAAGCTCTGTCGAGTTCGACGCCGGCTGGTTCGTGACGGCGAGTTCGACAGAGACGCCCGACGGCCTCGAAATCGCGCTCGACAAGGAGAACTACAAGGTCGGCGACACCGCCAAGCTGCGCGTCTCCTCGCGTTTCGCGGGCGAAGCGCTGGTCAATGTCGGCACCGAAAGCCTCGTGACCTCCATGACCGCCACGATCGGCAAGGATGGCGGCGAGATCGACATTCCCGTCACCGCCGAAATGGGCGCCGGCGCCTATGTGACCGCCACCCTCTTCCGCCCCGGCGACAACAGCGAAAGCCGCATGCCCATGCGCGCCATCGGCGTCAAATGGCTGGCGGTGGACCCCGGCGACCGCAAGCTCGCCATGACCCTCGACGCGCCCGAAAAGACCCTGCCGCGCCAGCCGCTCGACATTTCCGTCGCCGTTCAGGGCGCAGGTATCGGCGAGGAAGCCTATGTCACGGTCGCCGCCGTCGATGTCGGCATTCTCAATCTCACCGGCTATGAGCCGCCGAACCCCGAAGACTGGTATTTCGGCCAGCGCCGCCTGGGCGTCGAAATCCGCGACCTCTATGGCCGGCTGATCGACGGCTCGCTCGGCGCCACCGGACGCTTGCGCACCGGCGGCGACGGCGCGGAAACCGCACTCCTGGGCAAGCCGCCGACCGAAAAGCTGGTCGCCTTCTTCGCGGGTCCCGTGACGCTGGACGCCGAAGGCAAGGCCAAGGTCAGCTTCGACATTCCGCAGTTCAACGGCACGGCCCGCGTGATGGCGGTGGCCTGGACCAAGTCGGGCCTGGGTCACGCCAGCCGCGACGTGATCATCCGCGACCCCGTCGTGGTGACCGCCGCCATGCCGAAATTCCTCGCTCCCGGCGATCAGGCCGAACTGCGCCTCGACATCGCCAACACCGATGCTCCAGCCGGCGACTATACGCTCGACGTCAATGGCGGCGCGCTGGTCTCCGTCCTGTCCAAGGCGGATAAGGCGCCGATCACGCTCGCATCAGGCGGCAAAGCTGATGTCACGCTGCCGATCACCGGCGGCGAGCCGGGAACCGGCCAGATCGAAATCGCGCTCTCCGGCCCCAATGGCGAACGCTTCACGCAGGCGCTCGACGTCACCATCAGGCCCTCGACGCCGCCGATGACCGAACGGCGCATGGTGCGGATCGAGCCCGGCCGGCAATTGCTGGTCGACGACCAGCTGCTCGCCAATTCGATCATGCAGGGCGCCTCCGTCTCGGTGAACCTGACCCGCAATCCGAGCTTCGACATTGCGTCGCTGCTGATGACGCTCGACCGCTACCCCTATGGCTGCGCCGAGCAGACCACCAGCCGGGCGCTGCCGCTGCTCTATCTCAGCGAGCTCTCGTCCGCCGCCGGCATCACCGACGACGGCGAGGTCAAGAAGCGGGTGCAGGACGCCATCCAGCGCGTTCTGTCCTACCAGTCGTCCTCCGGCAGCTTCGGCCTGTGGTCGCCCGGCTCCGGCGATTTCTGGCTCGATTCCTATGTGACCGACTTCCTGACCCGGGCTCGCGAACAGAAATTCGACGTGCCCGAACAGGCGCTGGCCACAGCGCTCGACAATCTCGAAAACCAGCTGGCCTATGACACCAATGTCGCCGACCGCGGCAATCAGATGGCCTATGCGCTCTATGTGCTGGCCCGCAACCGCAAGGCCGCGATCAGCGATCTGCGCTATTACGCCGACACGATGCTGGATCAGTTCCCGACCCAGCTCGCCAAGGCTCATATCGCCGCAGCGCTCGCGCTTTACGGCGATCACCAGCGCTCCGAGCGGATCTTCGCGGAAGTCGCCAATCTCTCGGCCGGGCTGACCAGCGTCGACTGGTCCCGCTCCGACTATGGCTCCAACCTGCGCGACAGCGCCGCAATCCTGGCGCTGGCCGCCGAAAGCCGTCCGCAAAGCGCCATCGTGCCCGCCATGACCGACCTTGTCGGCCGCGAATGGGGCCAGACCCGCTACACTTCCACCCAGGAGGAATCCTGGATGGTGTTGGCGGCCCGGGCGCTCAAGGATCAGGACCAGTCGATCCGCGTCAGCGTCAACGGCGCGCTGAAAACCGGCGGCTGGCGCGACCGGCTGACCGGCGACGCGCTGACCGCAGAGCCGATCACGCTGCGCAACGAGGCCAGTGAGCCGGTGACGGCGATGATCACCACCGTCGCCTCGCCCCGGGAGCCGCTGCCGGCCGGCGGCGAAGGCTTCGAGATCTCCCGCGCCTATTACACGCTCGAGGGCGAAGAGGCCAATCCGAGCGAGGTCAAGCAGAACGAGCGCTATGTCGTGGTGCTCACGGTGAAGCAGGCCAATGACTGGACGAGCCGCATCATGGTCTCCGACATGCTGCCGGCCGGTTTCGAGATCGACAATCCCGGTCTCGTCAATTCCGCCTCGCTTTCCAATTTCGACTGGCTGCCGGAGACCCAGGCCGCCCATCTCGAATTCCGCTACGACCGCTTCCTGGCCGCGCTCGACCATGCCCCCGGCGACAGCAACGACTTCACCCTCGCTTATGTCGTCCGCGCCACCAATCCGGGCGTCTATGATCACCCGGCAGCGACCGTGGAGGACATGTATCGCCCGCAATTGTCCGCCCGCACCGCTGCAGGCCGGATGCAAGTGACGAAGGACTGAGCCTTGGCCCGGACGGTAAAACTCTTCGGCGCGCTTGTCGCCGTCCAGGCTGCCCTGTCAGCCGGGATGGTCTACGGGCTCGCCAAGGCCGACCGGGCTTTTCCGCCGCCGCTCGAGGCGGCGATGGAGCGCTCGCGCCAGGTGCTGGATCGCGACGGCCAATTGCTGCGCGCCTTCACCACCAGCGGCGGCAAATGGCGGCTGCCAGTGACCTCAGCCGATGTCGATCCGCATTATCTTCGCATGCTGGTGGCTTATGAGGACCAGCGTTTTGAGAAACATCGCGGCGTCGATCTCTGGGCGCTCGGCCGCGCCGCCGGCCAGCTGGCCGCCCATGGCCGCATCGTCTCCGGCGGTTCGACCCTGTCGATGCAGGTCGCCCGGCTGATCGAGCCTCGCAAGGACCGTTCGATCCCCGCCAAGCTGATCCAGATCGCCCGCGCCGCCCAGATTGAGAAGCGGCTGAGCAAGGCCGAGATCCTCGATCTCTATCTCAACCTCGCGCCTTTCGGCGGCAATCTCGAAGGCGTGCGCGCCGCAAGCCTCGCTTATTTCGGCAAGGAGCCGAAGCGGCTGACGGTGGCGCAGGCGGCCCTACTCGTCGCCCTGCCGCAATTGCCGGAGCGCAGGCGGCCCGACCGCTTTCCCGCCAATGCCGAAGCGGCCCGCGAACGGGTGCTGACCCGGCTCGCGGTCGCCGCCGTGATCGGCGAAGGCGAGGCCGGCCGCGCCCGGCTGGCGCCCGTGCCCAACAAGCGGCGGCAACTGCCAGCTTACGCCGCCCATCTCGCCGAAGCAGCGATCCGCAAGGACCCTCGCGCGCTCAGCCATCAGACGACGCTGAAGCGCGACGCCCAGGCGGCGCTGGAGATCGTGGCCCGCGACGCCGCCGAACGGCTGGGGCCGAAGATCTCGGTGGCGCTCTTGCTGGCCGAGAGCCGCACCGGCGCCATCCTCGCCGAAGTTGGCTCGGCCGATTATTTCGAAGGCGCCCGCTCCGGCTGGATCGACATGACCCGGACCCTGCGCTCGCCGGGCTCGACGCTCAAGCCCTTCATCTATGGTCTGGCCTTCGAGCAGGGCATGATCGCCCAGCAGACGATCATCGAGGACCGGCCCGCCGATTTCTTCGGCTACCGGCCGAAGAATTTCGACATGAGCTATCAGGGCGACGTCACCATCCGCCAGGCGCTGCAGATGAGCCTCAACGTGCCCGCCGTGAAGCTTCTCGAAGCGGTTGGCCCGACCAGGCTGACCAGCCGCTTCCGCCGCGCTGGCGTCAATCCCAAGCTGCCGCAGGGCGAAGCGCCGGGGCTGGCGATCGCGCTCGGCGGCGCGGGCGTCAGCCTGCGCGATCTCGTCCAGCTCTATGCCGCCCTCGCAAATCGCGGCTTTCCGGTACGGCTCGGCGATGGCGTCCGCGAGGAGCCGGGCGTGATCGAAGCCGAACCGATCATGGACCCGATCGCCGCCTGGCAGGTGTCGGATGTGCTCTCGGGCATGCGGCCGCCGCTCGGCGCCATTCCGCGCGGCCTCGCCTACAAGACCGGCACGTCCTATGGCTATCGCGACGCCTGGACGGTCGGTTATGACGGCAAATATGTGCTCGGCGTCTGGGTGGGCCGCGCCGACAACGCCGCCGTTCCCGGCATATCCGGCTTTCAGACCGCCGCCCCCATTCTCTTCGAAGCCTTCGCCAAGGCCAAACTCGCCCAGACCGCGCTGCCGCCGGCCCCGGCCGGCGCCTTCCGGCTGAGCGAAGCGGAATTGCCCGCGAGCCTCAAGCGCTTTGCGCTGACCGGCAACGGCCTCGTCTCCTTCTCCGCCCGCGAACCCGCGCCGAAAATCGTCTATCCGCCCGAGGGCGCGGAAGTCGACCTCGCGCTCGGCGGCGATGACGCCATGCCGCTGCAACTCAAGCTGCAAGGCGGCCGCCCGCCCTTCCGCTGGCTCGCCAATGGCCGGCCGATGGACGGCTCCAGCCGCAAGCGCAATTACCAATGGCGTCCCGATGGGGCCGGCTATTCGACGCTGACGGTGATCGACGCGGTGGGCCGCGCCTCGACGGTGCGCGTCTTCGTGCGCTGACGCGCCAAATCGCTCCGCCGCGTCATCCCGCCCGGAGTTATCCGTCATTCTCTCGCTTCGCCCATAAGGGCTCGGCCGGGGCGCGAAGAACGCCTCGTTAAGTTAGTTTTATATGACGCTCATCGCGCCCCGCATTCGGCGGTTTGTGCTTCGAACTTGACGCTCGTCGCCGCAGGTCGAGCCTGCGGGTAATCCGCCTCTAAAGCGGGCCTTACTGTAACATCCCTTTCGAGACGCCACCCTGGGGGGACGCTTTCACGTCAAGTCCCCAGTGTTCGGGGGTCGTCGTTTCTCGAAGCCCCGGAGAAAGGGATGCACGTCGTCCCCCTTTCCCCAGCGCCGGCCCCATCTCGCCGCGACGCCTCGCGGTGTAGCCGATGATGGGACGAGATGAGGATAAGCGGCGTGGGATGGTGGGGGATGGAAATATTTTTGAGGGGGTGATTTTTTGAAGAAGGCCCTCCCCCACCCCTCCCACAAGGGGAGGGGCTTAACCCAGGTCTGCCGCCGGCGTCCCACAGTTCAGCCTAGCAGAGGAGAGGTCGCTTGGGTTTGGAGGGTGAGGCAGCGCAAGCCCCTCCCCCTTGTGGGGAGGGGTTGGGGAGGGGTTTCCCCCCGCTCCATCGTCATCCTCGGCCTTGTGCCGAGGATCTAAGCCATAGAGCAAAATCAAAGCGTTGCAGATGCTCGGGAGAGGCCCGAGCATGACGACGACGAGGGTTTTAGTCTGTATGCGGTTGACGGCGTGCACAGCTCCTCATCCGGCTGCCGCCACCTTCTCCCCGCGCCTGCGGGGAGAAGGGCGATCGGGGCAATGTCGGCGCGCCACCCGCCTTCTCCCCGCAGGCGCGGGGAGAAGGCCCCGGCAGGGGGAATAGGGGCGAAGCAGGACGTCCATTCGAAGAAGAGGAAAGGCCATGCACCCTCACGCCGCTTCCTGATCCTGCTCCTTCTGGGCGCTGACGATCAGCCTCAGCACGAAATCGATCTTGGTGATGACCTTGCCCGAGACCACGAAGGGGTAGAAATCCGGCTGCCCCAGGCTGCGGTTAAGCGCGTTGATGGCGACCGTGAGCGGGATCCAGGAGGCGATGACGGGACGGATCGAGGTGGCCTTGTAGGCATCGAAATGCGGGCCCGGCTTGGGGCCGGCGCCGGGCAGAAATTCGATCTCCGGCGAGATACCGTAGACGCGGGCTGTCTCCAGCCCATCAACCATGTGAAAGCAATGCGCCCAGGTCTCGGCGAAATCCTCCCAAGGATGGGCCGAGGCGTAAGCCGAGATATAGTTTTCCTGCCAATCGACAGGCGCGCCTTCGGCGTAATGGCGTTGCAGGGCGGCGGCGTAATCCTCTGTGGGATCGCCGAACAGCGCCTTGAACCTGTTAATGCGGTCGCCGTCCTTGACGAGCAGATCCCAGTAAAAATGGCCGATCTCATGGCGGAAATGGCCGATCAGCGTGCGATAGGGTTCTCCCATTGATGTCCGGCGCTTTTCGCGCTCGGCGTCGTCGGCCTCGGCGATGTTGAGGGAGATGAGGCCGTTGTCGTGGCCGGTCATGACAGGTTCGATCGCGCCTTCGGGAGTGACGACGTCGGCCAGGAACTCGAAGGCGAGGCCGTGGTCGGGGTCGTCCAGCCGTGACGGGATCGGCAGTTCGAACCGGGTCAGCGAATAGAACAGATGCCGCTTGGCCTGCTCGATCTTCTGCCAGCGGCCGAGATTGTCGGACACGGAGAGATCGGGAATGGTGAGATTGTAGCGGCAGGCGAGGCAGAAGCTTTCGTCCTCGTCCTTGTCGACCAGCCAGTTGCAGGCCGCGTTTTCGGCATTGTCGCAGGTGATGAACAGCCTGTCAGGCGCGGCCATGGCGCGAAACGCCTCGCCCTCCGGCGCGAGCGCCGACATGGTGGAGAGATCGGCGATATAGCCGACCTTGAAACCGCATTTGAGGCAGACATTGTTGTTGAAGTGGAGCGTGTTGCCGCAATTCTGGCAGGAGAAGATTTTCATGAACGGGCCTCAAACAGTGCTGACGCGATCGCGCATCTTGATGGTGTTGCGCATGAAGGCATAGAGGATAAGCAGGGAGGGAACCGCGATGAAGCCGCCAACCGGCCCCCAAAGCCAGATCCAGAAGGCCAGCGCCAGAAACACCAGGAACGGGTTCATGGTCATGGTGACGCCGAGCACCTGGGTGGTGACGAATTGCGATTCGATGAAGTGCAGGCCGAGATAGATCGCCGGCGGCGTGAGGATGTCGATGCCGCCCTGACGGGTGGCGAGGCTGATGCAGGTGAGCAGGATCGCCATCATCGCCGGCCCGACATAGACGACGTAATTGAGCACGGCGGCGAGCACGCCCCACAACAGCGGCGACGGCATGCCGACCAGCCAGAGACAGAAGGCGACGGCGCAGCCCAGCCCGATATTGACCAAGGTGATCGTCATCAGATAGCGCGAGATCAACTGCTCGGTGTCGCGGAAGAAATGCGCGATCCGCCAGCGCACCCGGCGGGAAATGCAGAGCTTCAGCAACGCTATGCGGAACTGATCGCGCGTGGCGACGAAGAAATAGATGCTGGCGAAAAACAACAGCAGTTCGGCGATGATGGTGGGGCCGAGCGTGACGACGCTTTCGACCGCGCCGCCGCCCTGATCGACCTTGACCATGACGCCGCCGGTCTCGCCCATGGCGGAGCCCAACTGCTTCTGCATCGACTGGAACGACGCCATCATGTCTTTCCAATCGGCGATATGCAGCTTCAGGCTTTCCCAGATCACCGGCGCCTTGTCGACCCAGGCCGACAATGGCATGGCGAGCGCCCCGACCAGAATGACGACGAGCGCGATAAACAGGATGACGATGGCCAGCCCCGACACCCAGGCCGGCAGGCCGCGCCGCTCGATCGCCTTGGCGACCGGCGAGAACATCAGCCCGATCACCACGCCGAGCAGGATCGGCGCCAGGATGACTTCGGCGTAATCCAGCGCCGCAACGCCGACGATGAGCGCAATGAGGATTTGCGCGATCCGCGCGCCAATTACAGACGCCTGATCAATGCCCGACTGCGGAGCAAGCCGGATGGTTTTGAGCTGAAAGCCGCGTGCGCGCATATGTGAGCCGATCCCCGATGTGCTTCGACAACGAGATACACGTCGTTTGGTTCCGGACAGCACGGTCATTCCGGATGGATGCGGGCGCTCACGAAGCTGTGAGCGGAACGTGACCGATCTTTTCCGGAGTTTGTGCGTAAACTTCTGGGCTCAACAAGGGAGAAAAGCCATGACGATCCTGACCATTTCGCGTCGCAGTCTGTTCGCCACCGCCGCAACCGGGGCCCTCGCCGCCCCGGCGATCCTGACCACATCGCTTCTTGCCGCCGCGCCTGCCGCCGCCCAGGCTGCGCCTGCGGCAATGCCTCGTTTCAACAGCTTCAAATTCGGCGCGATGGACGTGACCGTCATTAGCGACGGCACCCGCGCCGCCGACAAGCCGAACGAAACCTTCGGAACCAACCAGAAGCCGGAAGACGTAGCGGCGCTTTTGACCGCCAATTTCCTGCCGACCGACAAATTCGTCAACGGCTTTTCGCCGGTGCTGGTCAAGACCGGCGCAGACCTCATCCTGTTCGACACCGGCATGGGCGAAGGCGGCCGCGAATGGGGCGCCGGACAATTGCGCGCCGGCATTCAGGCGGCCGGCTACAAGCCCGAGGATGTGACGCTGGTGGTGATCACCCATATGCATGGCGACCATATCAGCGGCTTGATGGAAGGCGGAAAACCGGCCTTCGCGAATGCGCGCTATGTGTTCGGCGAGGCGGAATTCGCCTTCTGGAAAGACACTGCCCGCATGGGCACGCCGGCGGAAAACGGCCATAAGGGGGTGATGAAAAACATCGCGCCGCTCGCCGAGAAAGCGACCTTCGTCAAGGACAATGCCGATGTGGCCCCCGGCGTGACCGGTATGGCCGCCTTCGGCCATTCGCCTGGGCATATGATCTATCGCCTCGAAAGCGAGGGCCAGACCCTGATCCTGACCGCCGACACCGCCAACCACTTCGTGCTGTCGCTGCAGCGGCCTGACTGGGAAGTGAAATTCGACATGGACAAGGCCAAGGCGGCGGAAGCCCGCAAGCGGGTGTTCGACATGATCGCCACCGACCGGCTGGCCTTTATCGGCTATCACATGCCCTTCCCGGCGGTGGGATATGTCGAGAAACAGGGCGAAGGTTATCGCTACAATCCGGCGACCTATCAGTTCGCGCTCTGAGCTTTATCGAGAGAGAACGGCGGGGAGAGGGATCGTCTCGCCGGTCTCGCGGCCATGTGTCGTGTTCACAGCGCCGCCAAGCACGCGGAATATTCTACGCAATCGGCAAAAGTTGACTCGATTGCCGGACAGGCCAATAATCCCCCGGGCAAGCAGAGGCGGGTCATGAGCATTGCGGTTTTGTCCGATATGGATCTTGGTGCGAGGAGAGCGTCAGCAGTATCCTTGACGAAGCAGCTTGTCGCGCGTCTGGCTGACATCGGAGTCGACGCAAAAATCTTCGGTTCGCTCTCGTCGGGCAAATTCAACGCGCAATCCGACATCGACCTGCTCGTGACCGAATGCCCGCGCCACCTCAAATATAAGATCGAAGGACTTGTGGAGGATGGGCTGCCCGGCTTCCGCTTCGATGTTGTCTATCTCGACGAAATTCCCGCGCATCGACGCCACCGTTTCCTGGAGACCGTGACCGATGCGGGCGATCTTCGTTGATCTGGACAACGACATCCGGGAAATTGCCGCCGAGGCAGAAATGCTGGGCCTGGCGTTGACTACATATAAAGCGACGAAAAGAGACCTTGAGCCGCATATGCGCTGGCTGGCTGTCAGCGGCCTCGCGTCGGGAATAGAGAAACTCTACTCCGGCTGCGAACGAGTCATGTCAACGGTCGCTTCGAGGATCGACGGCAATGCGGTGTCGCGCGATGACGGCTGGCATGCAACGCTGCTTCGGCGGATGCACAACGACTATCCGGGCATTCGCGATCGTGTGCTTTCAGATGACACCTATCGCGCATTGGACGGATTGCGGGCGTTTCGGCATCGGCAGAGGAATTCCTATGGGCTCTCGCTCGATCCGGAGATCGTGGAGGAGCGCGTCAGCGACGCTCTTGAAGCTTTTGCAATGTTCCAGGCAGACATGCAGCGACTGAAGCCACGTCTTGATCCCGGCGCTGAAGAGGCGGATTGATAAGGCCTCTGGCCCCACGCTGAGAAGGAATAGCAGAACTGACAGCAGACCCTCGGGACAAGCCCAAGGGAGACGGCGCCGGGAGGGATGCCCCCGACGCCAAAAACGTTACGCCGCCGCCTTCACCGCCTTCGGATTGAAGCGGCTGTAGAAGCTCTCGCCCTTGGCGGCCATGTCCAGCAGCAGCAGCGTCGGCTTGAAGTGGTCGCCGTAACTTGCGGCCAGCTTTTCGCACAGCGCCACGAAGGCTTTCACACCCATGCCGTCGATATAACTCAGCGTGCCGCCCGTGTAAGGGGCGAAGCCGAAGCCGAGGATAGAGCCGACATCGGCCTCGCGCGGATCGGTGACCACGCCCTCTTCCATGGTGCGGGCGGCTTCCAGCGCAATGGTGGCGAGCAGACGATCCTTGATCGTCTTGACATCAACCTCTTCGGCCTTCTTCTGCGGATAGAAGTCCTTGAGGCCCGGCCAGAGCGATTTCTTAGCGGGCTTCGCCGGATAGTCGTAGAAGCCTCGACCGTTCTTGCGACCGCGACGGTCGAGATCGTTGACCATCTTGTCGATCAGCGTCATGTGCTCCGGCTTGACGGACGCTTCGCCCAAATCGGCGATCGAGGCCTTCATGATCTTCTGGCTCAAATCAACGGCGACTTCGTCGTTGAGCGACAGGGGCCCGACCGGCATTCCGGCGGCCTTGGCGATGTTTTCGATCATCACCGCCGGCACGCCTTCGATCAGCATGTCATAGGCTTCGTTGATGTAGCGGAAGACGCAGCGATTGACGTAGAAGCCGCGCGTGTCGTTGACGACGATCGGCGTCTTGCGGATCGCGGCGACATAATCGAGCGCGGCGGCCAGCGCCTTGTCGCCGGTCTTTTCGCCGAGGATCACTTCCACCAGCAGCATCTTCTCGACCGGCGAGAAGAAATGCACGCCGATGAACTGGTCGGGGCGCTTGGAATTTTCCGCAAGCCCGGTGATCGGCAGCGTCGACGTGTTGGAGGCGAAGATCGAGCTTTCCGGCAGCACCGCCTCGACCTGTTCGATCACCGCCTTCTTGACGGTGCGGTCTTCGAACACCGCTTCAATGACGAGATCGGCGTCAGCAATCTGGCTATAGTCGGAGGTCGCGGTGATCAGCGACAACAGCTTTTCGCCCTCTTCCTTGGTCGACTTGCCCTTGGCGATCGCGCCCTTGATCAGCTCTTCGGAATGGGCCTTGCCCTTGTCGGCGGCGGTCTGGTCGCGGTCGATCAGAACCACGGGAATGCCGGCCCGCGCGGTGACATAGGCGATGGAGGCGCCCATGAAGCCTGCGCCGACCACGCCGATCTTGGAGAATGTCGTGGCGGGAACGCCTGCCGGACGGCGCGCGCCCTTGCCGAGCTCCTGCATCGACACGAACAGCGACCGGACCATGGAGCGGGCCGAAACATTGTTGAGGATCTGGGTGAAATAGCGCAGCTCGACCTTGAGCGCGAGGTCGAAGGGCAGTTGGAGGCCTTCATAGACGCATTTCACGATCGCTTCGGCGCCGGGATAATTCATATGCGTTTCGCGGCGCAGAATGGCGTTGGCGGCCGAGAACAGCTGCACGCCCTGCGGCGACCAGATGGTTCCGCCCGGCGCCTTGAAGCCCTTCTTGTCCCAGGGCGCGACCGGATCGACGCCGTTCTTGATCAGCGTCTTGGCCGCTTCGATCAGTTTGTCGGGATCGACCACCTCGTTGACCAGACCAAGCGCCTTGGCGCGTGAGGCTGTCAGGTCCGAACCCGTGGTCATGATCTGCAGCGCGTCCTGGGTGTTGATCAGGCGCGGCAGGCGCTGGGTGCCGCCGGCGCCCGGGAAGATGCCGACCTTGACTTCCGGCAGCGCGATCTTGACCGATTTGGCGTTTGAGGCAACGCGGGCGTGGCAGGACATGGCGAGTTCGGTGGCGCCGCCCATGCAGGTTCCGTTGATGGCGGCGACCCAGGGCTTTCCGCAAGTCTCGATCTTGCGCCAGAGACCGCTCATGCGGCCGGCGGCGTCGAACAGTTTCTGCGCGGCCGCAGTTGGATCGGCGGCCTTCGCCTCTTCCAGCATCGAGAACATGCCCTCGATCATGGTGAGATCGGCGCCGCCGGAGAAGGCGGATTTGCCGGAGGCGAAGACGACGCCCTTGACCTTTTCGTCAGTCACGACGGCGGCGAGGATCGCCTCGATCTCGTCCATCACCTCGAGCGTAAAGACATTCATGCTCTTGCCCGGCATATCCCAGGTGACGAGCGCTGCGCCATCGGCGTCAATGTCGAGGGTGAAATTCTTGTAAGTCATCTCTCTCTCCCAATCTCAGACGCGCTCGATGATCGTGGCTGTGCCCATGCCAGCGCCGATGCAGAGGGTCACCAGCGCGGTGCCCAGGCCGCGGCGTTCCAGCTCGTCGAGCACGGTGCCGAAGATCATCGCGCCGGTTGCGCCGAGCGGATGGCCGAGCGCGATGGCGCCGCCATTGACGTTGATCTTGTCATGCGGAATGTCGAAAGCCTGCATATAGCGCAGGACCACGGCGGCGAAGGCTTCGTTCAACTCGAAGAGATCGATGTCGCCGATGGTCATGCCGGCGCGCTTCAAGAGCTTTTCGGTGACGTCGACAGGGCCAGTCAGCATGATCGCCGGCTCGGAGCCGATATTGGCGAAAGTGCGGATGCGGGCGCGCGGCTTCAGCCCCATCGCCTCGCCGCCGGCCTTGGAGCCCAGCAGGACAGCGCCCGCGCCATCGACGATCCCTGAGGAATTGCCGGCATGATGGACATAGGAAATGCGCTCGACATCCGGATGCGCATCGATGGCGACGGCGTCAAAACCGCCCATTTCGCCCATCATCTGAAAGGAGGGCTGCAGTTGGCCGAGCGACTGCATGTCGGCGCCAGGCCGCATATGCTCGTCGCGGGCGAGAATAGTCAGACCGTTGACGTCGGTGACCGGCACGACCGAACGGGCGAAATAGCCCTGCGCCCAGGAATGTGCGGCGCGCTTCTGGCTCTCAACGGCATAGGCATCGACGTCATCGCGCGAAAAACCGTATTTGCTGGCGATCAGATCGGCCGAGACGCCCTGCGGCATGAAATAGCCGGGAATGGCGACGGAGGGATCGACCGGCCAGGAGCCGCCCGCCATGCCCATGCCGACGCGACTCATGGATTCCACACCGCCGGCGATGACGATATCGTCGGCGCCGAACGCGATTTTCGAAGCAGCGAGATTGATGGCGTCGAGACCCGAGGCGCAGAAGCGCGAGATCTGCATGCCCGGCGCCTTGAAATCATAGCCGGCCTCGAAGGCGGCCGAACGCGGGATCACCGCGCCGGCTTCCATCACCGGATCGACGCAGCCGAAAATGATGTCGTCGACGGTGGATGTGTCCAAACCGTTGCGGTCGCGCAGCGCGGCAAGCGTATGCGCCGCAAGACGGGGCGTCGGCACCTCATGCAAGGCGCCGTCCTTCTTGCCGCGGCCGCGCGGCGTCCGGACATGGTCAAAGACAAAGGCTTCGGTCATTTTTGTCTCCCAATGCCGCATGCTGCGGCTCTCCATAACTTTGTTCCGGCGATGGCCGTCGTCGAGACGACATCAAACGCCGGAACATCATCCCGTGCAATCTTTAGAACGCCGCTGCGTCCAGGGCCATGACGCTGTCGGCGCCGGCTTCGATGCGGGTCTTGCGCAGCGCCGTCTCAGGCATCATCCGCTCCATGAAGAAGCGCGCCGTGATCAACTTGTTGGCGAGGAACTCGGCGCGCGCATCGCCGGCGTCGAGAAGCTCCTGCGCCGCCTTGGCCTGACGTCCCCACATATAGCCGAGAATGACCAAGCCGAAGAGATGCATATAGTCGGTGGCGCCGGCGCCGGCATTGTCGGGCTTGGCCATGGCGTTGCTCATGAACCACATGGTGGCGGCCTGAAGATCGTTCAAGCCTTTCTTGATCGCCTTGGTGAAGGGGGCGAGTTTTTCATTGGCGCGGTTCTCTTCGCAGAAATCGCCGATGTCCTTGAACACGGCCATGACGGCGCGGCCGCCATTGGCGCCGAGCTTGCGGCCGACCAGATCCATGGCCTGAACGCCATTGGCGCCTTCATAGATCATGGCGATGCGGGCGTCGCGGACATACTGGCTCATGCCGTATTCCTCGATATAGCCGTGACCGCCGAACATTTGCTGGGCGGCTACCGCATTGTCGAAGCCGCGATCGGTCATCACGCCCTTGAGGACCGGGGTCATGATCGAAAGAATATCGTCGGCGTTCTGACGCGCAGCAGCGTCTTCGGAGCGATGCGCGATATCGGACTGCAGCGCCGAATAGAGCGCAAACGCGCGGCCGGCCTCGTTGATCGCTTTGATCTGCATCAGCGTGCGACGGACATCGGGATGGACGATGATCGGATCGGCCTTCTTGTCCGGCGCCTTGGGGCCGGTAAGCGAGCGACCCTGAATGCGGTCGCGGGCATATTGGGCGGCCGACTGATAAGCGGCTTCCGAGATCGACAGCCCCTGCAGGCCGACGCCGAGACGGGCCTCGTTCATCATCACGAACATGGCGGCCAGACCGCGATTTTCCTGTCCGATCAGATAGCCCGTCGCCTCGTCATGATTCATGACGCAGGTGGCGTTGGCGTGAATGCCCATCTTGTGTTCGATCGCGCCGCAACTGACGCCGTTGCGGGCTCCGAGCGAGCCGTCTTCATTCACCAGGAATTTCGGCACGATGAACAGCGAAATGCCCTTGGTGCCCTCTGGCGCGCCTTCGATACGGGCGAGCACCAGATGGATGATATTGTCGGACATGTCGTGTTCGCCAGCGGAGATGAAGATCTTCTGGCCGGAAATCTTGTAAGAGCCGTCGGCCTGCGGAACCGCCTTGGTGCGCAACAGCCCAAGATCGGTGCCGCAATGCGGCTCGGTGAGGTTCATCGTGCCGGTCCAGACGCCCTCGACCATTTTCGGCAGATAGGTCTCTTTCTGAGCCTCAGACCCATGCACCAGGATCGCGGCGATCGCGCCATTGGTCAGGCCGGGATACATGGCGAAGGCCATGTTGGCGGACGACATGAACTCGCCGACGGCGGTGTGCAGCACATAAGGCAGGTTCTGGCCGCCATAGGCTTCCGGCACCGAAAGCCCGATCCAGCCGCCCAGGGAATAGGCTTCATAGGCTTGCTTGAACCCGTTGGGCGGCGTGACCGAACCATCCTCATGGCGGACGCAGCCTTCCTGATCGCCGGAGAGATTGAGCGGAAACAGCACTTCCTCGGCCAGCTTCCCGGCTTCAGCAACGATTGCTTCCACGACATCGGGCGACGCCTCGGAAAAGCCGGGAAGGTTGTTGAACTTCTGGATCCCCAGGACATCATTGAGCACGAACATCGTGTCGTCGACCGGAGCCTTGTAAACGGGCATGAACGCCTCCTCGCCTTCGCCGTAAATCAATCTGAATAGCACTACTACAAAATTTTGACGTTTGCGTAAACGTCAAAAATCGCGGACTGGCTCGTTTCCAGACGACGCATCATCAGATTTCTGTGACTTTTGGACTTACGCCACAAATCGCAACTGCGCCGGCCTTGCGAAAGCAAAATGGTTAATAAATAGTAAATAAGCGAGTCTGCTTCGTCACATATGTAACACTGATAGAAGATAGTTACAACTTCATGCAAATCAGTTAGTTTTCATACTTCGTTACGACGCAAAGCCCCGAAATTAACTTTTTGTTTACCCTGTTTAACTATCCATGCTTCATCAGTTAAGGAAGATTGAGATTGCGTCTACGAGCGAAGCAGGCGGAAAGCCAGAGGAAAGCCTCGAATGCTATCGCGAAGCGCTTGGGCCAGACTTGTCCAAGCCGACATTTGAGACGCGATCGGTCAACCTCAATTCCGGCCTGGACGTCGAGCGAGCTGAGACATGAACGGATCACGATCACAGTATTCTAGTTATGGCGGCAAGCCATCGTTCGATCAGTTGAGCAAAACGATCGAGGGACTGGAAGCGCGTATCCAAGGCCTGGTGGGCGAAAGGCGGCCGCCGAGCCGCCCTGCTTACATGGACCCAGGCTCCGTAGACGAGATTCTCGAGCGGCAAAGGATGCTGTCCTCGGTCCGCGAACGCGTGGCGGCCGCCGACAGGACGCTGCGCGCCGATGCGGAGCGGAGCCGCGCCGAACCGCGCGAACGCCCGATGCGCCGCGACCGCGACGACGCCGACATGCGGCGCGAACCGCCGCGCGCCCGGGACATCGCACCCCAGCCGCCGGCCTATGCGCAACATCCGCAAACCCATGACGCGCTCGCCGAGATCGCCGCGACGCTCGAAGCGTTGCGCGCTGAGCTGCGGCAGGGCCTGAGCCACAACAGCCTCGACTCGATCCGCGAGGAAATCCGCGGCTTGAAGGGCGCAGCCGCCGGCGGCGTCGGCGCAAGCGACCTGGTCCGCAAGGAAATCCTCAAGCTCAACGAGACCATTCGCCGGCTGGGGGAAACCGAACAAGCGCCGCGCGTCGACGATCTCCTTTCGGAGATCGAGGATCTCAGGACAATGGCGACCGGCCTGGCGCGGGAGGACAGTTTCCGGCGGCTGGACGACAAATGGAGCCGCGCCGAACAGATCTGGGATCATACTGCCCGCAAGGTCGACGAACTGGACCAGGATTCGCTTCGGGAAGAACTGGTGCAGATCGCCTGGCGCATCGACGGCATCAAGTCCGGTCTCGGCGAAATCAACGCCGCGCCGGCCATCCGTTCGCTTGAAGACAAGCTGATCACGCTGGCGGACGCAGTGGAATCCGTCGGCCGCAGCGTGGAGGCCAAGAGCGATCTCGGCGGACAGTTCGAAGGGCTCGACCGCCGTCTGGACGAAATCACCCGCGCCATCGCCGCCAGCGTCCGCCAGGCTGACAACGGCAAGGATCACGCCGCGCTGCAGTCGATCGAGAAACGCATCGGCGACCTCGGCCGACACATCGATGCGCTGCATCGCCAAAACGAAGAATCTGGCCTCGCCCAGCGCATCGAATTGTTGACCAACCGGATCGAGGAACTCGCCGGCGACGAGGAAACCCAGAAGCTTGAACTGCGGATCGCCGAACTTTCCGGTCTGATCGAACGCAGCCTGGAAGATCGCGACGACTCCGGTCTCGCCGGCCATCTCGCCGATCTGTCGCGCAAGATCGATCGCCTCGGCGACAATGACTCCGCGCCGCTGATCAACCGGCTCGACCACCTGGCGCGCCGGCTTGACGATCTCGACCGCCCGGTCGAGCCGACCACCTTTGTCGCGCCGGATTTCAGCCATCTCGAAAATCGCTTGTCCGATATCGCGGCGCGGCTGGAAGAAACCGCCTCTGCGGCGCCCTCCGACACGCGCGCGCTTGCAAATCTCGAGCAGCAGATCGCCTCTCTGTCTTCGCTTTTGAGCCAACCCGCGCCGACGCAGGCTGCGCCGGAAGAGTTGACCCGCAGCATGGCGGTGATCGAGGATTATATCGCCACCAGCGATGAATTCATTGTCGAGGCTGCGCGGCAGGCGGCTGAGGCCGTGGTGGAAGCCTATGCGCGGGCTGGATCGCATGCCCAGGGCGCCGCTGGCGTCGACCTGTCGACCTTCGCCGCCCTGACCGAAGATCTCCGGGCGCTCGAAACCTATGCGCGCTCAAGCGAAGAACGCACGGCGGAAACCTTCTCGGCCCTTCACCAGACGTTGACGCAGATCGCCCGCCGGCTTGACGACATCGGGCTTGCGACGGAACGCTCGCGCCGCGAGGAGGCGCCGGTCATGCCTCGCGCGCCAGAGGCGCATGTCCAGATGGCTCCGCGACAAGAAGATGCGCCTGCGCCGCGCCCGGCAGCGCCGGCGGCGCAACCCGCCGTCCCGCCGCAGCAGCGGCCCGCGCCGCGCGCGGCGGCGACCGTGGACGTGTATGAAGACGAGGATTTCGCCGAGGCCGCAGCAGCATCCGTCTCTCAGGATGCCCAGGCGCTCGATCCGGTCGACGAGCCTCGCGTGGAACAGGCCAAGGCGCGTCCGACCAGCCTGATCGCCAGCCTCGCGGCCAAGCTGCGGCCGTCAAAGAAGACAGACGCCGGTCGCATGCCGGTCGATCCCCCACCCGCCCTTGATTCGTCCGATGATGGCGAGCCCGACGACGGCATGCTGATCGAACCCGGCGGAACTGCGCCCGATGTTCGCAAGATCATGGAAAAAGTCCGCGCCGGCCAGAAATCCGGTCGCGCCTCCGAGGCGGGGGCGGGCCCCGCCGATGTGATCGCGGCCGCCCGCCGCGCCGCCCAGGCCGCCGCCCGCGAAGCCGGGATGCAGCAGCCGCTGAAATCCGGCAAGGCGACGGCGAAACCCAGCGCAAAGGGCGCGGCGAAACAGGCCGACGGACAGGCGCGCCGACCGCTGCTGCTGGCGGCGGGCGCAGTGCTGCTCCTGATGCTGTCCTATCCGCTGGTGTCCAACCTGATCAACAACAAGTCGGAGCCGCCGCAGGCCGTCTCCGCGCCGGCGGAAGACAAGACCAGCGGCGATATCGAAAGCGCGGTGCAGCCGACGATCGCGGAAAACTCCGCGCCGGCTCAGGCCGAGATGGCGCCGGTGGAAACCGCCGATGCGG
This sequence comes from Rhizobium sp. SG_E_25_P2, assembly GCF_029892285.1. Classification (GTDB taxonomy): domain Bacteria; phylum Pseudomonadota; class Alphaproteobacteria; order Rhizobiales; family Rhizobiaceae; genus Rhizobium_E. The sequence goes on along the minus strand of NZ_JARXVM010000002.1, from coordinate 282,530 downwards.
CCAATTCCGCACCGCCGCCGGCCATGCCGGAGGTCGATGCCGGAGGCGAGGACACTCTGGCCGCCGCCGAGCCGACCGCGACCGAATTGACTGCTCCGACGCCGGTCGCTGAAAGCGCCGCGCCGGTGACCGCGCAAGCGCAGCAGGCCGCCGAGATCGAAACGCCCGCCGATCTCAAGCCCGCTTCGCTGGCCGCCGCCGCCAAAAAGGCCGATCCGCTCGCCTTTTTCGAAATCGGCGCACGTTTCGCTGACGGGCGCGGCCTCGCCGCCGACCCCAAGGCGGCGATAACCTGGTATCAGCGCGCCGCCGACGCCGGCTTCGCGCCCGCCCAATACCGTCTCGCCAGCATTTACGAGAAGGGCCTCGGCGTCGACCGCGACATCGCCAAGGCGCGCACGCTCTATGCAGAGGCCGCAGCGCAGGGCAACACCAGCGCCATGCACAATCTCGCAGTGTTGAACGCCACTGGCGCGGAAGGCAAGCCGGATTTCGCGGAAGCCGCCCGCTGGTTCAAGGAAGCCGCCGAGCACAATGTGCGCGACAGCCAATACAATCTCGCCATACTCTATGCGCGCGGCAACGGCGTGCCGCAGGACCTCACCCAGTCCTACAAATGGTTCGCGGTCGCGGCCATGCAGGGAGATCAGGACGCGGCGCAAAAGCGCGACGAAGTCGCCAATGCGCTTGGCGCCGAGAAACTGAAAGCCGCCAAGGCCGAAGTGGACCTGTGGCGCGCAGCCCCTGTCAATGAGGACGCCAACAATCCTGTTGTGCCCGACGACTGGGTGGCGAAAGCCAACACCACCGCCAGCGTCGACATGAAGAAGGTGATCCGCAACATCCAGGCGATCCTCAACAACAACGGTTTCGACGCCGGCCCTGCCGATGGCGCGATCGGCAAGAAGACGGTGGAGGCGATCAAGGCCTTCCAGAAGAAGGTCGGCCAGGAGCCGACCGGCAAGATCGACGAGGCGCTTGTCAAGGAGCTTCTCAAGCACAACAAGAAGCCGTCCTGACACATCTCCCCTGACGCGAGGTATTCCACTTAACCGGTGGAATCCATGGCGAAATGGTTAATTCATTATATCCGCGACGGCCTGTCCGTCGCGGTTGACACCGCCATTTTCGCGGCGCAACAGTTCCTTAAAGCCATTCTGCAACACTCTGAAACAGGCCGGGGCGACCCGCTCTGTCAAACTCCTTTTTTCCGCAAGGAGCGCGCGTGACGATCTATCTGCCGATCGCCGAATTGTCGGCCAATATCCTGATCATTCTCGGCATGGGCGCCGCAGTCGGCTTCCTGTCGGGCATGTTCGGCGTCGGCGGCGGCTTTCTCATCACGCCGCTGCTGATCTTCTACAATGTGCCGCCGGCCATCGCGGTGGCCACCGGCGCCAATCAGGTGGTGGCCTCTTCAGTTTCCGGCGCAATCACCCATTTCCGGCGCGGCACGATCGACCTGAAGCTGGGCACGGTGCTGTTGCTTGGCGGCCTGGCCGGCGCGACGGTGGGCATATGGATCTTCTCCGCCTTGCGCGCGCTCGGCCAGCTCGACCTGGTGATCTCGCTGCTCTATGTCGTTCTCCTCACCTCAGTGGGCGGGCTGATGATGTGGGAAAGCGTCAACGCCATGCGCCGCGCCCGGCGCAACGAGACGGTGACGGTCAAGCGCGCCCAGCACAATTGGGTGCATCGGCTGCCGTTCAAGATGCGCTTCAAGAAATCCAAGATCTATCTGTCGGTCATCCCGGTGGCGGGCCTCGGCTTCGCCGTTGGCGTATTGACCTCGGTGATGGGCGTGGGCGGCGGCTTCATCATGGTGCCGGCGATGATCTATCTGCTGCGCATCCCGACAAGCGTGGTGGTCGGCACATCGCTGTTCCAGATCATCTTCGTCTCGACCTATTCGACCATCGTGCAGGCGGTGGCCAACCACACGGTCGACATCGTGCTTGCCTTCATCCTGATGCTGTCGGGCGTGGTGGCGGCGCAATATGGCGTCCGCGTCGGCCAGAAACTGAAAGCGGAACAATTGCGCGCGCTGCTTGCGCTCCTGATCCTCGCCGTCGGCCTGCGCCTCGCCATCGATCTCTTCCTGCCGCCGGCCGATCTCTATTCGATCGCGCGTTCGGGGGCGGGACAATGAAAGCGACGACGATTCTTCTCGCCTTGCTGGCGCTTCTGTCGGCGCCGGCTCTGGCCGAACCGATCGGCGGGCCGCCACGCCCCGTGCAGCGCGAAGCGATCAATATCGGCGTCTCCTCGCGCGAAATCGCCATTGCCCCTGATTTCGCCGGCACCGACGTCACCGTGTTCGGCTCGCTCGAAAATGTCGATCCCTATCTGCTCGCCATCGGCGTCTATGACATCGTGGTTTCGCTGGAAGGCCCCCGCGACTTTGTCACCGTCCGCAAGAAGGAGCGGGTGATGGGCGTGTGGATCAACCGCCACGCCGTGACCTTCGAACGCATGCCGGAGTCGCTGTCGATGGCCTCGACCAAGGTGATCGCCGATATCGGCACGCCGCTCGAACTCTACACCCACAATGTCGGCTTGCCCCGCGTGAGAGTGGTGCCTTCGACTTTTTCCGGCCGCGCCGAGGAACTCGCCGAATATCGCGACGCCTTTCTCGGGCTGAAGGAGAAGGCAAGGCTCTACCAGACCAATCCGGGAGGCGTGTCCTTCGTGTCCTCCTCGCTGTTCCAGGCGAATATCCATATTCCCGCCGACATTCCCAACGGCACCCATACGATCCGCGCCGTGGTGTTCAAATCGGGCCAATATGTCGCCGAAAAAGAACTCAAGCTGCATGTGCAGAAGACCGGCCTTGAGCAGATGATCACCCGCGCCGCCGAGGATGATCCACTCTATTACGGAATCTTCGCGGTGTTCCTCGCCGGACTGACCGGCTGGACGGCGAGCGTGATGTTCAGGCGGGATTGATTCTTATCCGCGTAGAGCCTTGTAGGCAAAAGAATGAACCCGCCCTTGGCTCAAGAGATGCGCGGTGAGCTTATCTTTTTCGAACAAGCCGTTGAAGGCGCGGTGATCGAGATCGAGCCCGCCTGTCATCACCCCGAAGGAGGGCATGATCAGCCTGCGGGCATCGAGCGCGAAGCAGGGGCGGCGCACGCCGCGCGCGCGGCGCACCAGCGTGGCCGCCGGATGCAGATGGCCGGCGACCTCGCCCGCCTCGCAAGCAGCGCCCGGCTCATGCCGAAAGGTAAGGCCGGCAAAATGCAGGCTGTCGGCTTGTGTTCCGGACAGTGTGCCGACGCCATCGGGATCATGGTTGCCGGTGATCCAGATCCATTCGCGGCCTGACATCAGGCTTTCGAGATAAGAGCGAAATTCCCCGGGCATCAGATCGGCGCCGCGCCGGTCGTGAAAATTGTCGCCGAGCGAGACGACGACGCTGGGATTATGGCGGGCAATGACGGCTTCAAGAAGCCTGAGCGTGGCGAGCGTGTCCCAGGGCGGCAGCATCTGGCCGCGACGGGCATAGGCCGCGCTCTTTTCCAAATGAAGATCGGAGACGCAGAGCAGACCGTGATCGGGCATCACGAGCGCGCCGAGCGGATCGAAAATGAGGCGCTGGCCGTTCAGTTCGGCTTCGCAGGCGGCGGCGGGGTCGTGCGGTGTTTGGAGGTTTCTGGCAAGGCGGGTCATGCGGGGTTACCCCCCTCTGCCCTGCCGGGCATCTCCCCCTCAAGGGGGGAGATCAAAGGAGGATGGCTCTCGCCCTGACAACAACCGCCGAAATCCGGGCGAAGGTCGTCCCGCCAGCCAATCTCCCCCCCTGAGGGGGAGATGCCCGGCAGGGCAGAGGGGGCTAGCCCAACGCTCGGATCAGTCCAGTTCAATTCAGCGCATCCCGTATCAGATCGTCCGAGGCTTCCGTCAGCAGCGCTTCGTCGGCGGCGGAGCCGACCGACTCCTTGCCGACTTCGAGCATGATCGGCACAGCGAGCGGCGAGATCCGCTCGAGGCGCTTGAGCCGGATATGCCCTTTGATTCGCTTGAGCATATCGCCAAGCCGCTGAATGTCCAAAAGCCCCTGCGCGGCGTCGTGACGCGTGGCCTCCAGCAGGATGTGATCGGGTTGATGGTTGCGAAGCACGTCATAGATGAGATCTGATGACACCGTGACCTGCCGACCGGTCTTTTCCTTGCCGGGATGACGGCGTTCAATCAGGCCGGCGATGACGGCGCAATAGCGGAAGGTGCGCTTGAGCAGCCATGTCTCGTTGAGCCAGGCTTCGAGATCATCGCCCAGCATGTCCTCGTCGAAGAGGTCCTGGATCGAGGGGCGGCGGTTGGCGAAATGCGCGCCCATATCCTCGAGCCCCCAGATGGCCAACGCATAATCGGTGGCGACGAAGCCGAGCGGCTTGGCGCCGACGCGATCGAGCCTTCGGGTGAGCAGCATGCCCAAAGTCTGATGCGCGAGCCGGCCCTCGAAAGGATAGGCGACCATGTAGAAGCGGTCGCCGCGCGGAAAGGTCTCGATCAGCAACTCGTCGCGCTTCGGCAGCACGGATTTCTCCGCCTGGATCGACAACCAGTCGCGCACCTGATCGGGGAGGGTCTTGCGCTTGTCCGGATCATCCAGCATGGCGCGCACGCCCTCGGCGAGATAGGTGGAGAGCGGAAACTTGCCGCCGGCATAGGCCGGGATCTTCGGATCCTGCGATAAGGCGTCGGAGACCAGGCATTCGTTTTCGCGGATGCCTTCGAAACGCAGCACCTTGCCGGAAAACAGGAATGTGTCGCCGGCCGAAAGCTGTTCGAGGAAATATTCCTCGACCTGACCAAGCACCGGACCGCCGCGACCGACCGCGCCCTTGCCCTTGCGCACCATGCGGACATTCATCATCGGCGCTTCGATGATGGTGCCGACATTGAGCCGATATTGCTGGGCGTATGCCGGATGGGAGACCCGCCACAGCCCGTATTTGGTCTTGCGGATCTTGGCGTAGCGCTCATAGGTTCGCAGCGCATAGCCGCCGGTGGCGACGAAATCGAGCGCGCGTTCGAATGATTCCCAGCTTAGATGCGCATAAGGCGAGGCGCTGCTGATCTCCTCATAGACCTCAAGCGCATCGAAGGGATCGGCGCAGGCGAGCCCCATGATGTGCTGGCAGAGCACATCGAGCGCGCCCTCGCCCACCGGCGGCGTATCCTGCGCGCCGATATAATTGGCGTCGAGCGCCGCCTGGCATTCCATCACCTCGAAGCGATTGGCCGGCACGAGAATAGCCTTGCTGGGCTCATCCATGCGGTGATTGGAGCGACCGATGCGCTGGGCGAGCCGTGAGGCGCCCTTGGGCGCGCCGATATGGATGACGAGATCGACATCGCCCCAATCGAGCCCGAGATCCAGCGTGGAGGTGGCGACCACGGCGCGCAGTCGATTCTCCGCCATGGCCGCCTCGACCTTGCGGCGCTGGCTGGCGTCGAGCGAGCCGTGATGCAGCGCGATCGGCAGATTGTCGTCATTGATGCGCCAGAGTTCCTGAAACAGCATCTCGGCCTGCGAGCGGGTGTTGACGAACAGGATCGTGGTGCGGTGCTCGCCGATCGCCTTGTAAACCTCGCCCATGGCGTAGCGCGCCGAATGGCCGGACCAGGGAATGCGCTCTTCCGTGTCGAGAATGGTGATGACCGGCCGGGCGCCGCCCGACACTGTCACCAGTTCCGAAAGCCCTTTCTCGCCGGGCCGCTGCGCCACCAGCCAGCGCCGGAGATCATCGGGATCGGCGACGGTGGCCGACAGCCCGATCGTGCGAACCTCCGGCGCGAGCTTGCGCAGCCGGGCGAGCCCGAGCGACAGGAGATGGCCGCGCTTGGAGGTGACCAGCGAATGCAATTCGTCGAACACGACGAAGCGTAATTCCCTAAAGAACCGCTCGGCCTCCTTTGAGGCGATCAGCAGCGCCAGCTGTTCGGGCGTCGTCAGCAGGATATCGGGCGGATTGAGCCTTTGGCGCGAGCGCTTGTGCTGCGGCGTATCGCCGGTGCGCGTCTCGATGGTGACGGGCAGACCCATCTCGGCGACCGGACGTTCGAGATTGCGCTCAATGTCGACAGCCAGCGCCTTGAGCGGCGAAATGTAGAGCGTGTGGACGCCGTGAAAGCCGGTTCCGGGCTTGGGCTTGCCGCGCCGGTGGAGATTGACGAGCGAAGGCAGGAAACCGGCCAGCGTCTTGCCGGCGCCGGTGGGGGCAATGAGCAGCGCCGAGCGACCGTCAGCCGTCTTGTCGAGCAGCGCCAGCTGATGCGGACGTGGCGACCAGCCGCGCTCGGCAAACCAACGGGTGAACAGAGGCGGCAAACCACCCTCGCCGCTCCATTCTGTCTTCGCGTCCATCCGTCACTCCCTCGCCTTGCCGGAAGATAGAGGCTCAACCGCCGGAGACAAGGGCGAAGACGGATTGACGCGCAGGAGAATCATGGATATGTTTTATCCACGATTAGGAGAAAGCCATGAAACTCAGCGACGGCGTCGAACAGGCCATTCACTGCGTCACGCTTCTGGCGGGACTGAGCGAGGATGGCGTTCTGCCGGCCGCCGCGCTGGCGGAGTTTCACGGCGTATCGACGAGTTACCTGCTCAAACATCTTCAGGCGCTGTCGGCGGCCGGCGTCGTCCGGACCGTGCCCGGCCCGCGCGGCGGCTACCGGCTGGCCAAGGCGGTGAACGACATCACGCTTCTCGACATCGTGCTCGCCGTGGAGGGGCCTGAGCCGGCCTTCCGCTGCAACGAAATCCGCCAGCGGGGACCAAACCCGCTGCCGGGCAAACCGACGCGGCCCTGCGGCATCGCCTCGGCGATGCTGAAGGCCGAGCGCGCCTACCGGGCGGAGTTGAAGTCGGTGACGATCGCGGACCTGGCCCGCGAAACCTCTGAAAGCGATCGGGGAGACGCCATCGCCGCGCGCGGTTGCGCCTTTCTCGACCTCCACGAACGCAAATCCCCCTCGACCTAAGAAAGGAAATTGCCATGCATCCCCGCTTCAACTTCGCCAAGGCGTCCCCTGACGCCTACAAGGCCGTGCTGGGCTTGGAAAACTATGTCCAGAACAGCGGCCTCGAGCGGCGCTTCATTCATCTCATCAAGCTGCGCGCCTCGCAGATCAATGGCTGCGCCTATTGCGTGGACATGCATGTGAAGGAATCCCGCCATGACGGGCTCGGCGAACAATGGATCAACCTGATGAGCGTGTGGCGGGAATCGCCCGTCTATGACGCCAAGGAGCGGGCGCTTCTGGGGTGGGTCGACGCCGTGACGCGGCTTGCAGACACCGGCGCGCCTGACGACGCCTATCAGGCGCTGGCGGCGCATTTTTCTGAGAAGGACATCACCGACATCACCGTCGCGATTGGCGTCATCAATGTCTGGAACCGGCTGGCCGTGGGCGCGCGGACGCCGCATCCGATCGATCAGCCGGCCCGCGCCGCCTGATCGCCTCGCGCTGTCACATCGCAATATAGCGATCGGTGCGGTGGTTGACTGCGATGAAGAAATTCAACGCCGCCGCGCCGAGCACGGAGCAAAGCACGATGAAGGGGCTCGTCACAAAAAAAGCGAGAGCGAGGATGACCAGATCGATGCTCATCTGCACCAGCCCCGCCCGCCAGCCGAAGCGATCCTGCAGATAGAGCGCGAGAATGCCGATGCCGCCGATGCTGGCGCGATGGCGAAACAGCGCCAGCATGCCCATGCCGATCAACAACCCGCCGAGCACCGCCGCCCAGACCGGATGCACATAACCGATTTCCAGCCATTGCGGCTGATACTGGGTGAGTAGCGCAAGCAGCGCCACGGAGCAGAAAGTCTTGATGGTGAAGGCTTTGCCCATGCGCTTATAGGCGAGGTAATAGAACGGCAGGTTGATCAGGAAGAAGCCGAGACCGAAATTGATCCCAAAGGTGTATTTGAGGAGAAAGGCCATGCCGGCCACGCCGCCGGTCACTAAGCCCGCTTTGGTCAGCAGCATGACGCCGAGAGAGGCAAGCACGGTGCCGGTGAACACCCCCTGCGCATCCTCAAACAAGGAATGTTTGGTGGGGTCGGTGTTCCAGATGCCGATTTTTCCCATTCTATCCCCGCGCGCCGATTTCGCTTTTGCAAATTATGTCAACCATACTGACATAATTTCCGCGCCAGGGGAACAGCCAGACCTTACTTTCGCGCCAGGAACAGCAGGCCGGTGATCGGCTGCCCCGCATCCATGCGGATCACCGTCTCCTCCGAGGCGATGGGCGCAAAACCGTGGCGGGCGAGGATAGTCTCGACATGAGCGCGGGAATGCGCGTAACGCAGCGAGGGGCGGAGTGAAAAGCCTGTTTCCGCCTCGTCCTTCTCCACCGAAAAGGCGAAGAGACCGCCAGCTGCAGCGAGCGCTGCGGCGTTGGCGAAGGCGGCGTCGAGATCGCCGAGATACATCATCACATCGGCGGCGGCGACCAGATCGGCGCGCGCCTTGACGAGGCCGTTAAACAGTCCCGAAGCCTCCGGAGACAAGGACAGATCGGCGCGGGCGAGATGGTTGTAGACGCCCTTGTCGCGCGCTTTGGCCAGCATGTTTTCAGAGAGATCGTAGCCTTCGAGCGCGGAAACGCAATCGGCGATCTCTGGGCCGAGAAGCCCGGTGCCGCAGCCGAGATCGACCGCAAGCGCGAAGGGGACTTGGCCCTTGTGATTGCGGATCAGGGCGGCGAGCTTTCTCGGCACGGAATAGCCGAGCTTGTCGATGAGCGCGCTTTCGAAACGGTCGGCGTAATCGTCGAACAGGCCTTCGACATAGGCGCTGGGCGGCAGAGCCGGCGTCTCGGCGGCGCCGAGCGCGGCGAGCTTGAGATCTGCGCCGAACAGAGCGGCGTCAGACGAGGCCGCAACGCGGCGATAGGCGTCAACAGCCAGATCTGTCAGCCCCGCTTTTTCGCGATAGTCGCCGAGCTTGACCCAGCCGGCGGTCCAGCCGGGCGCGAGCTCCAGCGCCTGCTCCATCAATTCGGCTGCTGCGGCGACATCGCCGCTTTCAGCCAGCATGGCGGCGTAATCGGCGCGGCGATCGGCGACGAGATCGCCTGATGTCAAAATGCGTTTGGGAGCCATGGCGGGAGATTTCTTTTCATGTTGGGCGGATTTGTCTAATTTCCGCCGTGTGACGCGGTCAAGCGATTCCTCGTTTCCGCAAACTGGAGTGTGACATGGCCGAAGGCTTCAATCGTTTTCTGGGCGATACGCCGCTGCGCGTGGCGATCAAGCTGATCGTCGTGTCGCTGCTGGTCGGCTTCGCCATGCATACATTCGGCGTTTATCCCACCGACATTCTATTCTGGGCGCAGGATTTCATTGGTGATCTCTGGCGCACCGGCTTCCGCGCCTTGGGACGCGTCGGCGATTATCTGCTGATCGGCGCTGTCGTGGTCATCCCCGTTTTCATCCTGATCCGCATTCTGAGTTGGCGCAAATCGTGAGCTTTTCTGACATTTCCCGTCGCGGCGTTCTTGCCGCCGGCTTCGGCCTTGCCGCGATCGCGGCGCTATCTGCCTGTTCGACCACTACCGCTCTATCCCCCGTCGCCCCTGTCGGCCCGGTGATGGATCAGACCACCGAGGCGCTGCCGCTGGTCAATCAGGCGCGCGCCAAGAAGGGCCTGCCGCCGCTCATCGCCGACGCGACCGTGATCGCCGCCGCCCGCGACCAGGCCGAACATATGGCCAGCGCCGGCAAGATGGCCCACAAGCTCGGCTCGGAAGAGTTCGGCGCGCGCATGCGGCGCATGAAAGTGCCGTTGCCGGCGGCCGAGAACATCGCCTCGGGTCAGCGCAGTGTGGAGGCGGCCGTCGCCGCCTGGATCACCTCGCCCCGCCACTATGAGAATATGATGGGCCGCTTCGAGACGCTGGGCGTCGTCCGCGCCGCCAACAGCGCTGACGGCAGGCCTTATTGGGCCATGGTGCTCGGCTCGCGCCCACGCGCCGACCAAGGTCCGCTCGCCCGCTTTCCCCTGAAGCTGTTCTGATGCGGGCGGGGGCGGGCGGCGGCTTCGAGGTGACCCATCGCATGGTGCTGGGTCTGGCCCTGCCGATGACGCTCGGCTTTTTGACCACGCCGCTGCTCGGCATCACCGACACGGCAGTGGCCGGACGGCTGGGCGACGCCGACGCGCTGGCGGGACTGGCGATCGGCGCTGTGCTTTTCGACCTGATTTTTGCGAGCTTCAACTTCCTGCGCGCCTCTACCACGGCGCTGACCGCGCAAGCCTGGGGACGCGGCGAGACGGCGGAGCAGGAGGCGGTGTTCTGGCGGGCGCTCATCAGCGCGCTGGCGATCGGCGCGGCCGTCATGCTCGCCGGGCCATTGCTTTTGAAGCTGGGCCTTCTGCTGATGAGCCCGACCGAGGGCGCGGCGCGGGCGACGGGAGAATGGTTTTCGCTGCGCATCCTGTCGGGACCGGCCACGCTCGCCAATTACGCCATTCTCGGCTTTCTGCTGGGACAGGGCCGCTCCAAGACCGGACTTCTCCTGCAGGCGCTGATCAATGGCGTCAATATCGCGCTGTCGGTGCTGTTCGGCCTCACAATGCAAGGCGGCATCGCGGGTATTGCTCTCGCCACCGTCACAGGCGAAGTCGTCGGCATGATCGCGGGCCTCGTCATCGTGCTCAGGGGTTTTCAGGCGCGGGATCCACGCCGGATATCGGGGCTGCTGGAACGGGGCAAACTGGCGCGGCTGTTTTCGCTGAACGCCGACATCATGATCCGCTCCTTCGTGCTGCTCGGCGCCTTTTTCCTGATGACGCGGATCGGCGCGCAATTCGGCGCGGAGACACTGGCTGCGAACGCGGTGCTGATGAATTTCTTCATGGTCGCCGGCTTCTGGCTGGATGGCCTCGCCAATGCCGCCGAAACCATCATCGGCCGATCGCTGGGAGCGGGCTATCGTCCCGCATTCGACCGGGGGCTGAGGCTGACGGGCTATTGGTCGCTGATGCTTGCGATCCTCACCAGCCTGATCCTCGCTTTGGCAGGACGGCCGATCATCGATTTCCTGACCACGTCGGAGCCGGTGCGGGCCATCGCCTATCAGCACCTGCCCTGGGCGGCGATCACCGCCATCAGCGGCTGTCTCGCCTTTCTGATGGACGGCGTCTTCATCGGCGCCGCCTGGTCGAAGGCGATGCGCAACCGCATGCTGCTCGCCTTCGCCGGCTTCGGCCTCTGTCTCTGGTCACTTGTGCCTCTGGCGGGCAATACCGGGCTCTGGCTGTCGCTCAATCTGTTTCTGTTCCTGCGCGGCGTATTTCTCGCCATCGCCGTGCCGAAACTGAGGGCTCAGAGTTTTCGCGCCAGCCAGTGATCGAGCCTCGTGTCGCGGATCTCGCGGATCGAAGCGAGACCGTCGCGATCGAGGAGACGCGACAGACCGGTGACGATGCGCGCAGGAAGACCGGGGCCGCCATAGACCATCGACGAATAAAGCTGCACGAGATCGGCGCCGGCGCGGATCTTCTCCGCTGCGGTCTCCGCCGAATCCACGCCGCCGACGCCGATGATCGGGAAATCAGGACCCAGACGCTTGCGCATGCGCGCCAGCGCCGCAGTCGCCTTGTCAAACAGCGGCTTGCCGGACATACCGCCCGCCTCGCCGGCCTGGCGCTGGTCGCGCAAGCCCTCGCGCGACAGCGTGGTGTTGGAGACGATCAACCCGTCGAGGCGGCTTGCCAGCGCTTCCCCGGCGATATCGTCCATGCCCTCTTCGGTGAGATCGGGCGCGATCTTGAGGAAGACCGGCACGGAGCGGCCGGCCTTGGCCGCTTCCTCGTCGCGCGCAGCAAGCACCGCCGACAAGAGCTCCCGGAGGCTATCGCGCGCCTGCAGATCGCGAAGACCAGGCGTATTGGGCGAGGAAATGTTGGCGGTGAAATAGCGCGCCACGCGATAGAAGGTTTTGACGCCCGCAACATAATCGGCGACGCGATCGACGGCGTCCTTGTTGGCGCCGATATTGACGCCGACCAGCGCCAGCGGGTCGATCTTGTCGAGCCGCGCCAGCGCCGCCGCATGGCCCTCATTGTTGAAGCCGAAGCGGTTGATGACGGCTTCGTCCTCCACCAAGCGGAACAACCGGGGCTTGGGATTGCCGGCCTGCGGGCGCGGCGTCAGCGTGCCGACCTCGGTGAAGCCAAAACCGAGCCTGAGAATGGCCTCGGGAGCCTCGGCATTCTTGTCGTAACCGGCGGCCAGGCCGATCGGATTGGCGAAACTGAGGCCGGCGAGTTGAACGGCGAGACGGGGATCGGCAGCAAGGCGCGCGGCGGGCGCCAGCCCCAGCGACAGAGCCCGGATCGACAGATTATGCGCCTGTTCGGGATCGAGGCGAAACAGGCCTGATCGCAGCAGCGGCCAGAGCGCGTCCTTCATGGCATGTCCTCCGGAAAGATGAATTGTCCTTCGGCGTCAAGCGTCAGCGCATAAGTCGCCCTGACAGCGGAAAGAGGCAACGGTCCGTAGAGATGCGGAAACAGCGCGCCGTCGCGCGAGGCCTCATAGCGCAGCGCCGGCCCGAGCGCCTCAGTGTCGATCGCCACGAGCGCCAGGCCCGTCTGTCCCGTGAAATACAGTTCGGCCGTCCGGCGGGTCTGCTGAGCGGTGGACAGATGGATGAAGCCATCGGCGAGGTCGATGCCGGCTCCTGCAAAAACGCCGGCGCTTTCCGCCTGACGCCAGGTCTCGGCGGGCACAATCTTGTAAATCAGCTCGGTCATGGCGGCCTCCCAATGCTCACAGCTGCCTAACCCATCTGGCGGCGAAAGAAAACAGCCGAGGCGACGGGAAGAGATGGGCGCCTTGCAGCCCTGGAGCGAGCGATCGCGACAAAATGCTTTTCGTTTCAACAGGGCTGATATAAGCTCTTTGGAACGAGAAAATCCGGGCTTGCCAGCAGGCTCACGGGGGGAAAATGCAGACATCTTCCGCGACGATCATCATCGCCGATGATCATCCCTTGTTTCGTGGAGCGCTGAAACAGGCGCTCGCTTTCGGGGGCCAGGACACCACGATCGTGGAGGCCGGATCGCTGGAGGAAGCGCGAAAAGCAGCCCAGACGCATCCCGACGCCGATCTGATGATGCTGGATCTCGCCATGCCCGGCGTGAGCGGCCTGTCCGGCCTGATGATGATGAGGGCCGAATTTCCAGCTATTCCTGTCGCCGTCGTGTCTGCCACCGATGACGCCGCCACCATCCGCCGCGCGCTCGATCTGGGCGCATCGGGCTTCATTTCCAAATCAAGCGGCATCGACGACATCAGGGCGGCCATCGCTGTGGTGCTGGACGGCGGCGTCTATGCCCCGCCCGGCTATGACGCGGTCCGCGACCAGGACAGCGAGATCGACATCCTGATCGGTCGGCTCAAAACGCTGACCCCGCAGCAGACCCGCGTGCTCGGCATGATCGGCGAAGGCCTGCTCAACAAGCAGATCGCCTATGAACTCGGCGTGTCCGAAGCGACCGTGAAGGCGCATGTCTCGGCCATCCTGCTCAAGCTCGACGTCGACAGTCGCACGCAGGCCGTAATCCAGATCGGCAAGATCGGCGCGGCGCTGCCGCAGGCGAATTGACGCACAGGATTTTATTCCTCGCAACCTTTACTCACGCGCGGGGATATGGTTAAGATCCGCGCCAGAGATCCACGACATCGCCCGCCTTTCGTAACGCGTCGCCGCGGGCCGCCAATTGACGGACCGTCCGCCATGTTTTCGCATGAGAAGATCTGGGAAGCCATCGATTCCCTGGCAGCGCGGCATGACCTGACCCCTTCCGGCCTGGCCCGCAAGGCGGGGCTCGACCCCACCGCCTTCAACAAATCCAAACGCAGTTCCGTCGATGGCCGCCAGCGCTGGCCTTCGACGGAATCGATCCATAAGATCCTCGAAGCCACCGGCTCGACGATCGAGGATTTCATGTCCTTCCTGCATCCCGTGATCAGGGCGTCCGGCCTGCCGGACGGCGCTTTTCCGCCGCAAGTCTCGCCGATTCCGCTGCTCGGCTTCGCTCAGGCCGGCGCCGGCGGCTTTTTCGACGATGGCGGCTTTCCCGCCGGTCAGGGCTGGGACGTGGTGGAGTTTCCCGCCTCGCCCGCCCACAAGCCGGGGGTTTATGCGCTGGAGGTGCAGGGCGACAGCATGATGCCGCTCTATCGCGACGGCGATGTGCTGATCGTCGAGCCCGGCGCGCAGGTGCGTCGCAACGACCGCGTGGTGGTGCGCACCCGAGAGGGCGAGGTGATGGCCAAGGTGCTGGCGCGCCAGACCCCGCGCACGATCGAACTGATGTCGCTCAATCCCGACCATCCCGGCCGCACGCTGGAGGCGACGGACGTGGACTGGATCGCCCGGATCATCTGGGCCAGCCAGTAGGAAAATTCTCCCGCGCGCGCGCCATCTTGATTTCGCCCGCGCCGCGGCTTACTTGCTGTGGCGCAAACGGGCTCAGGTGAGGATGTCATGGCGGAAAAAGTGACGGCGCAGGCAGCGCTGATCTATGTGATGGTGATGGCGTCTGCATCGGACGGTCATATGCCCGATCCCGAACTCAAGGGCATTGCCCGGCTGGCGCGGCTCTTGCCGGTGTTTGAAGGCTTCGGCGAGGACGACATCATCCCGACCAGCCGCCAGGCGCAGGAAATCCTGGCCGGCGCGGAAGGGCTCGACATCGCGCTCGAAACCATTCGCGACGCGCTGCCGCCGCGCCTCTACGACACAGCCTATGCGCTGGCCGTGGAAATCGCCATCGCCGACCATCAGATCGAGCCGACCGAATTGCGCTTCCTGCAATTGCTGCGCGCCCGGCTGGAACTCGACAAACTGACCGCCGCCGCGATCGAACGCGCCGCTGCGGCCCGCTATCGCCGGCTGTAAGCCAACCGCTGCGGGTGATCGGCGCGCGCGCTGTGAGCATGATCAAGCTGCATGCGCCGGCAGGCCCGCCCGATGCAGCCCATGAGACAATGCCGGAGCGGAAGGTGAAGATCCGCTTGTCGCAGGGCGACTGACGAGGCCGGCGACCTTGCCAGCGCCATGTTTCCATGGCTGTTTCAGGCCTATTGATTCATTTTCCGCCGGTTTGCGCCTTGCATCGCTTCGCCCCGCTCATTCTCGCCGTCGCTCTGTTCATGGAGCAGATGGATTCCACCGTGATCGCCACCTCGCTGCCGGCCATCGCCGCCGATCTCGGCGTCGGCCCGATCACGCTGAAGCTCGCGATGACCTCCTATCTCGTCTCGCTCGGCGTGTTCATTCCGCTGAGCGGCTGGGCGGCAGATAAGTTCGGCGCCAAACGCGTGTTCATCACCGCAATCGGCGTGTTCATAGCCGGCTCGGCGCTGTGCGCGCTGGCGACCAATCTGCCGTTTTTCGTGGTGGCCCGCTTTCTGCAGGGCCTGGGCGGCGCCATGACCACCCCGGTCGCCCGCGCCATCCTGCTGCGGTCCACAGATAAGGCCAATCTTGTCTCGGCCATGTCGTTGTTTACGATCCCTGCCGTGATCGGCCCGCTGGTGGGACCGCCGATCGGCGGCTTCATCACCACCTATTTCAGCTGGGAATGGATATTCCTCATCAATCTGCCGGTGGGGGCGATCGGCGCGATCCTGTCGTTGCTGTTCATTCCCGACATTCCGCCGGTGAAGACGGCGCCGCTCGACATCAGCGGCTTCGTGATGAGCGGGCTTGCCGCCTCCGGCCTGGTGTTCGGCCTGTCGGTGATCAGCATGGCGGCATTGCCGCCGATCGTCGGCGTGGGCGCGCTGGCGGTGGGGGTGATCTCGACTGTCGCCTTCATCCGGCATGCGCGGCGGCATCCGAATCCGGTGCTCGACCTCACTTTGTTTCAGGTGCCGACCTTCCGCGCCTGCGTGACCGCCGGCTCGATCTTCCGCATCGCCATGGGGGCCGTGCCCTTCCTGCTGCCGCTGATGCTGCAGCTGGGCTTCGGCCTGTCGCCCTTTCACTCCGGCATGATCACCTTCATCGGCGCCGGCGGCGCGCTGCTGACGAAATTCGCCGCCCGGCATGTGTTTCACCGGTTTGGCTTTCGCAATGTGCTGCTGATTGCGGCAGGCGTCTCGGCGCTCGGCACGGCGGCCAATGCGTTGTTTCTGCCGGAGACGCCCTATCTCGTGCTGGTCACCGTGCTGTTTGCCGCAGGTTTCGTGCGCTCCTTCTTCTTCACCGGCGTCAATATTCTTGGCTTTGCCGATATCGAGCAGGAACTGTCGGGACGCGCTGCGGCGATGAACGCGGTGGCGCAGCAGATCTCCGGCGCGATGGGCGTCGCCGTCGCCGGCATTATTCTGGAATTGCATGCGCTGGCCACGGGCGCGCCGCTGGGCGTCTCCAGCTTCCACACTGCCTTCATCGCCATTGCGGCGCTCAACCTGCTTGCCGCCTGGCCGATCAGCCGGTTGCCCGCCAATGCGGGGGCGAATGTGTCAGGTCATGTCGCCCATGTGTGACGATCGGATTGATCAGGCGCGCCGTTCGCACACGGCCGACAGCTTGTTGCCATCGGGATCGCGCACATAGCAGGCGTAGAAATCCGGCCCGAACGGCCTGAGGCCGGGCAGGCCTTCGTCGGCGCCGCCTGAGAGAAGCGCTGCGGCGTGAAAGGAATCGACAGCGGCGCGATCGGCGGCGTCAAAGGCAAGCATCGAGCCATTGCCAACAGTCGCCGCCTGCTTGTCATAGGGATAGGTGACCCAGAGGCGGCAGCGAACATCGCCATCGGCGCCATAGCCTGCCTCATCCTCCTCGGTGACCTGCCGCGTCAGCCCGAGAGTGGCCATAACCGGATCATAGAAGCGGATGGCGCGGGCGAGATCGTTGGTTCCAAGCGTCACATAGAGCAGCATTGCGTCCCCCTTGCCACGACAATCATTCCTCGTCGTCGCGATTGTCCCTGTGATCGCCGGCCTGCATGTCGCTTTCGGCAGCCTCTTCATGGCCAATGGCGCCGACTTTCGGTCCGCGGAAACCCTTGGCGAGAATGAACATCTCCACCGATTCCGCCCGCGAGGCCTGCGGCTTGACATGCACGACCTGCCGGAAATTCCGCTTGAGCATGTCAAGAAGTTCCTTCTCGGCGCCGCCCTGGAAGGTCTTGGCGAGAAAATGGCCGCCCTCGCGCAGCACCTGGACAGCAAAATGCGCCGCCACTTCGCACAGATGCATGGTGCGCAAATGGTCGGTGCGCTGGTGGCCGGTGGTGGGCGCGGCCATATCGGAAATCACCAGATCGGGAATGCCGCCCAGCGCATCCATCAACGCCTGTGGCGCGGCGTCATCGAGAAAGTCCATCTGCAGGAAATGCACGCCGGGAATGGCGTCCATTTCGAGAAAATCGATGGCGACGACGCGGATATTGTCATTGGTGGAATCGGTGACGCGGGCGGCGATCTGCGACCAGCCGCCGGGGGCGGCGCCCAGATCGATGATGCGCCGGGCGCCCGAGAGAATGTGATGTTTCTCGTCGATTTCCAGCAATTTGTAGACCGCGCGCGAGCGATATCCCTCCAGGCGGGAGCGCTGCACATAGGGATCGTTGATATGGCGCTGCAGCCAGCGGCGCGACGATTCCTTCAGCTTCTTCTTCTTCACATGCTGGGTCAGCTTGCGGCCGGTTCCCTTGCCGCCGGTGGGTTTGCTCGTCATGGGTCAGATCCTGTGAAAGGGCGGGCGCGGCCTGGCTCTGCGCCAGGCGCCGTCATCCGCCATCATTTCCGTGAGCAGGCCTTCGCGCAAGCCCCTGTCGGCGACGCGCATGCGCTCGACCGGAAACCGCCTGCGGATGGCCTCGAGAATGGCGCAGCCGGCCAACACCAGATCGGCGCGATCCGGCCCGATGCAGGGATTGGCGGCGCGGCCGGCGAAATCGAGCCCGACCAGCCGGTCCTGCATGGCCGTCACATCGGCGGCGTCCATCCAGAGGCCGTCGACCTGGCGGCGATCATAGCGCGGCAGGTTGAGATAGACGCCGGCAAGCGTGGTGACAGTGCCGGACGTGCCGATCATGTGAAAGCCGCTATCGGCGCCGTTGAGCTCCGAAGCCAGCGGCGCGGAGAAGCGCGACAGCATATCTTCCACTTCCGCGACCATGGCGGCGAAAATGTCGGGCGTGACATGGCGGCCGCCATGCCGTTCGGACAAGGTCACGACGCCCACCGGCAGCGAGGTCCAGTGGGTGATGTGATTGGCGAGCCGCGGCGAGCGCTGGCCGCTGATCTGCAGGATGGCGATTTCCGACGAACCGCCGCCGATATCGAACAGCACGGCCGAGCGCGCATCGCGGCCGACCAGAGAGGCGCAGCCGGAGACGGCGAGGCGCGCCTCGGTCTCGCGATTGATCACCTCGAGCTCGAGACCGGTCTCCCGCGCCACCCGTTCGAGAAAGGTCTCGCCATTGGAGGCGGCGCGGCAGGCTTCGGTGGCGATCAACCGCATACGGCGCACCTTGCGGGCGGCAAGTTTGGAGGCGCAGACTTTGAGCGCCTCGGCGGCGCGATCCATCGCGTCTTCGGAAAGGCGGCCGGTCGCGCCGAGCCCCTCGCCGAGCCGGACGATGCGAGAAAACGCGTCGACGACCCGGAACTGGCCGGGTCGCGTCGGCTGGGCAATCAGCAGCCGGCAATTGTTGGTGCCGAGATCAAGCGCGGCGTAGAGCGTGTCGGGCGGCGGAAATTCCGGCGCCGCAGGCTTCGGTCGGGGAAGATCCGCGCGCGACGCCGTCTCGGCGCGATCGGTAGACGGCTTGCCATGCGCGCGCGGCGAGGTTTCCTGCGGCAGGGGCCGCGCCTGCAGCCGCCGGCGATGCCGACCGCTTTTCTTGGTCGACGCGGGCTTGTCCTGGCTGTTCTTGACGGCAGCGGCGGAGGTTTCGGCCTGTGCGCGCGGCGGAGTACACGCAGACGCGCCCCGCGACCGCTTGCGGCGCTTTTTCTTGCGATCCGGGGCTTTGCCCGGCGCAACAGGATCGGGCGTCTCGCCGACGGACTTGCGCGTCTCGACGGCTTCGGGCGGACGTATAGCGGAAGCCTGCGCACGCTTGCGCCGACGTTTCGCACGCCGGGAAGAGCTGTCTCCCGGCTTCGATCCTGCCCCGGACGCCCCGGCGTCAGACGGCTTTACGCCGGATTCGGGGTCACTCACGGTAATGTTCCACGGCGCTCTGCGCGCCAATCGGCTGCGGCAGGCGCAAGTCTCTGTTCAGTGTTGGCAAGGAATGTACCAGTTCGCCGCTGAAACGACAATTTGTTTTTGCGCCTGCGCAGAAAGGCGCTTTTATCGAACCCGCCTGACAAATTTCTTTCACACGAAACCGATTTTCCGCTTGAACCTCGCCGTCAATATGCTAGAAGCCGCCTCACCGACGGCCAAGCGCTTCCAAAGCGCCTGACGGCAGGACAGCGTGAAAACGCTTGCTGGGGAATAGGTTAACGGTAGACCCACGGACTCTGACTCCGTTAGTCCTGGTTCGAATCCAGGTTCCCCAGCCATGTCTTCTTTTTCAAGTAAATTCAACAACTTAACGAATATCGCGAGATGCTAAGTGTTACAGTCTTGTGGCTGACACACGTGGACCATCGCCGCCGTATTTGAACACCCCGAACGGGTGTAGTGTGGCCGATAACCAACTTGCAACTTGCGGAAGGCGCGATTAGGTTCCGCGCGTCAATAACCCCACACCTGAAGAATCTCATGAAACAGAAGCTGCTAATGCTCGCCATCGCTGGAATGGCTTTATCGGGTTGCCAGACTCAAGCTGAACTGCAAACTGCGATGACCGAGGCGAAGCCTGCCCCCGCATCGGTAAAGGCTGCTATTGTGCGCGACGCCCGCGACTACCTCGTTGATCCCTATTCGGTCAGGGATGCCGAAATATCCTACATGCAATTCAACAAGCACAGCAAATTACACTGGGTATGCGTGAAGGCGAACGCCAAGAACCGGATGGGCGGCTATACTGGTCGGCAGGCGGTAGAGGTGGTGGTGCGGAATGGTCAGCTAGTCAGCAACCTGCCGAACAGCCCCGCATGCAATAGTCCTTCGTTGAAGTGGCAGGCTTTCCCCGAGCTAGAAGCGCTACGCCAACTTTAAGCACTTATGAAAAAGCCCGCCGATCTTCACAGGCGGGCTTCTTTGTCTGTGGCGCATGCAAGCCTGCCTGGTCCATGACGAGGATGGCGTGGGCATCCTTGTCTACATGGCGGGCGATTTCGGCGAGGTGTTGGATCATCGCATGGGAGACGCTATTGCTCTGGGAATTTTGCCATTTGCGGCAAATTGGGCGATGATTTCGGCATGAATCGATTCTGTCATTAAGTGAAGCGCGATGGCCTTTAAGAAACTCGACGGGACAGACGTGCCCGATAAGTATTCAGTCATTGATGATTTCAATAGGCAAGGTGACGTCGGTCAATCTATCGTGGCAATGTTTGAGATCGACCCCGACGACGGCAAGTGGGCAGCCACCGGAACAGGGTTCTTCGTTGCCAAAGACATTTTGATCACAGCGCGACATGTCTTTGAACATAAGTTTTCACTTAAGCGGAGCTATGCTTGGGATGGAAGCGACCCCGATGCGAAAGAAGCGGCTCAAGTTTTCCGCCACGTCATCGTTCAGCAATCGGCTGATGGCACGCATGAGATAAGACAAGTTATTCGCAGTGTGATGTCAGCTCGTGCCGACATATGTATGGTTAAAGTTGAGCCGGCAAAAGTTGCCGGTCAACCTTGCCTACCGCTTACGGGAAAATTGCCCCAAGTTGGTGACACGGTCTTCACATACGCATTTCCTGAATCCACGATTGTGGAAGACGGAAAAAAACGGGAAATTTGGCTAAACGGGGGCTTCTACCGAGGAATAGTGCATGAAGTCTCACTAAGTGGCATTGGCACGATGACGCCGTGGCAAAACTTCCGCGTAGATTTCCACATACACGGTGGCGCGAGCGGCGGGCCGGTGTTCAATGCGAGTGGCAGGGTTGTCGGAATAAATTGCACAAGCTTTGACGGCCAAACTGATTTGTCATTTGTCACTAGCATTGGTTCCGACAGAGAATTGGGCTTCGATGACCTCGATGAATTAGAAGACGGCAATGTTCATCTAACCATCAATGAGCTAGTTAAAGCGGGCGACGCTAAAATGCCGCCATGGAAACATAATAAAGCCCGCCGGTGAGGATCGGCGGGCTTTGTTGTCAGTGGCGATTGTCGCCAAATTCGCGCCTGATGCCGCTCACCACGTCGGGCGGTAGATTGATGTTCTGCTGTCTGATCGCTTTGAAGTGGTCGGCGAGTTTCGATGTCATTTCGCGGATGGGCGCCAATTCTTTCTCAAGGGCGCCCTGAAGTTGCGCAAGAAAATGCGCATGTGAAATCTCCATGACGCGCTTGGCAACGTCATAGGTGCCGAAGGGTTCGGCGGACAGTCGCATTTCATCAATGATGGCGGCGATTTCGAACGTGGTTTCGTCTCGTGCCGAGAGGGTGACCGGGCTGTCAGATACAATAGTCATAGCTGCTTAACTCCTTCTGCTGACTATGAGGCAAACAGGTGCCGTTGCCGGGAATGGTATCTTCCCGGCTCGAATTCGGTGATGTCTGTTTGCTGCCGACTATATAGCAATCGGTCGTAGGCTCCCTTCGGAAAAATGAAGGTGGTCGAAAATTAATCGACCTTAGACGACTCCGGCCAAACCCCCGCCTGAAGCCCGAGCGCCATGGTCAACATGCTGCGCAGTTCATCCCGGTAAGCCGCAAGCATCTCCCCGAGCCTGCAATCAAGCAGGTGGTCAAGCAGCCGGGCGTAATCTTCATCAGCGACGTAAACATCATCCATCTGTAACCCTCCGATTGGTGACAGGCAGAATCTTGCTGATTTGCGGAATCGCGTCAATACCCGAAATCGCTATTTTAATAATGAATACAGTAGGTTAAGGCACCGGTGACTGACCTTTGGCCTTCAAGAAATTTCGCAGCCGGGGATTCACAAGGCGCTGAAATGTGGTATTATAATACTCGCAACGGCAGACGTGCTACGGCTGGCACTCTCCCACAAACACCCTCATTGCTTCACGGCAGTGGGGGTGTTTGCGTTTCAGGACATGGCAGGCAAAAAGAAACCCCGCGTGGAAGGCACACGCGGGGTTCAGGTCGTCCTTTGTCTGGCAGCCGGAAGAGTTGGAAGCCGTTTCGGCTGCTGATGAATATATAGCAAGTTCGGTCAGGCTTTTTGAATTTTCTTCAGTCGCAGGCAAATATCTTGACATTTGCACCACGATCAGAATTCGGAACATAGAATCACATATTTCCAAAACAATTTCAATCAGTTAAAGAAACCCGAAGCCGAACCGGGCATGTGCGGCTAGATTGGATAAAGCAAACCGCTAGACAGCCCCACCGAATCGGAGCTAACTACTTAAATGCAGCGCAAGAGTGCTCCTTCCTTTTTGGTGAAAGGTGCGCGCTGTGAACGAAACAACCAATTCCCTCACAATCAAAATCATTGACGTGGTCGAACTGTCGGCGTCCGGTCAGACAGCAATTATTGCCGTGTTGGTGATCTTAGCTGCATACGGTTTTGGGAAGCGATGCAAATGGTGGTGACTAACGCCTGTTGCTCGCTGCGCTCGCCTGCGCGGCCTTCGGCCTTGCCGCCGCTTCGCGGCGTTCTCTTGACCTGTTTCGTGGTGCCGGTGGTTTGTTGCTCTGATCATATGCCACCGGGAATAGGACTTTCCCCCTCTGGTAAGAACAGACAGATAGAAGCTGCCATTTGTGTTCTTACCAGAGGGGGATATCTGTTACCGTGCAACAGGTGGTGAAGGGCTAAAGATAGTCAATCTGCATCAGGCGGCTTCCCTTACCTGATATTCGCCCCGCTATCCCGGTCTTGCGACCGAAGCGGTTACACTCCGAAGAGTGCGCACTACGAACCGACTTGCCTTCAATCGATCCGTAGCCAAGCGTTGTGTCCCTCCGAAGAGTGCCACAGTGCGCTTGTCATTTTCTTGCATCCATTCCCTGCCGAGGCAGGCGGCGATAACCCGCCGGGGCGTCCTTATTCAGGGGAGCTTGTCGGCTGATCTTCCGGTTGCTTCTGGCCAGCTGATGGCGCCGGTCTAGAGTCCCGGTGTCGCCCTTGTAAACGGTGCCAGTATGGTGCGCGCATGGATGACGCCATGAGCGGTTTCTATATAGCAGAATGCTGAGGGGATTTTGCGAGGCGCGTAAGCTGGTAGGTTCGTCGGCTGGCTGGCACGTTTATGCTAATAGAATCGCATATCCCGCCATGGGGTGCAAGCGGGATATGCAGGGCGCTACCGGTTCAGCAAGTTTCCGGGCTTCTGCATGTTGAACACTTCCTGCCGCACCACGGCGCGCATCATGTTTTCATGTTCCTTCGCAACTTGCCGGGCAAGATCGGCATTTTGCTGCGCATCGCCGCCCGTCGCGTTGACGGTGACAGGGCTGTTGATGGTGATGGCCTGCGCAGTCACGCCGCCGCCGCGATGTTCCGATGACACGGGCGCCAGCTTGGCCGGTGATCCGACAAGCCCGCCCTTGGCATAGCCGGGCTTCCCGAGCGCAGCACGATGAAGCGCTTCGAGGTTCGCGGCGCCCAGCCTCTTGGTCGCGTCCTTTGACATGACATATTCGCCACGGTGCACGATGCCAGCTGGTTCGAACTTGCCGCCATCACCGGTATAGCCGCCGCTGCTGAAGCCGAAGATCATACCGAGCAAGCCGGTGCCGCCGCCGAGGATACCGGAAAGCGGTCCCTTACCGAGAAGTGCAGCCTGCAGGGTCGCGTCGATCAGGGAATTCAGAAGGCTTTGAACGGCGCCCTGCAATGTGGTCGTGCCGGTCAGAAGCCCGGAGAGTGACTGTGTGAAAGATTCCGCGAAGAACTGTTGCCCCTGCTTCAATCCTTCTGTCGATGCCGCCACCTGCTGATTCTTGGCCTCTAGCTGCTGCGTCATCGCGATCTTTTCGCGGATCTTCTGAAGCTCCTGATCGGATAGCGTGATGCCTTCGCGCTTGGCCTGCTGCTGCGCTCGATAAACTTCTAGCTCGATACGGCGCTGCCGTTCCGACATGCCGGAAATGGACTGCTCAAAGCGGGCCTGATCAAGCCCTTCCTGAACGGTCTGGTTCAGGTTGCGGCGGGCGTCGGTCTGCTGCCTTAGAAGATCAGTCTGGCGCTGCTGCCCCGGCGATGGGTCAAGGTTCTGCGCAGCGGTGGGGGTGCCTGCATAGGCGTTGCGGATGGTGGAAACATCCACGCGCTGCAATCCCTCCCAGCGGCCACGCAAGGCGTCAACGTTGCCGCCCGTGCTGCGCAGAAGCCAGCGGGCGATTTCATCCTGTGTGGCTGCGTCAAAGGTCCGATCACCGGCAAGGTTCATCTGCCGCATGGCGTCCTGAAGCGTCTGGCGCGTGATCTGGTAGCGGCCCACGGCGGATGAATTGAAGGTGTTGGCCGGGTTGGCGAGCATGCGGCCCTGAAGCGCCATGATCTCATCAAGCGTCATGCCTGTAAGGTTTTGCGCGCCACCGGTAAAGGCGCCATAGCCGAGCGTTTCGTTATAGCCGCGCCCTCTGTCGGTCCCTTCGGCGGCGCCAATCAAGTCGAGGATATTGTCGTGCTGACCATAGGTCGCGATCGATCGGGCGCGGCTGGCAATGTCCGTCGCCTGCCACAGTTCGCCCATAGAGCGGGCGTTGCGCGCGGCGTTCTGATATGCGGTGTTCAGGGCGTCGGACTGTGCGAGCGCGTCAAAGTCGGCCTTCAGGCCCGGAACAAGCGCCTTCAGTTCAGCCAGGGCGGTTTTGAAGTTTATTGCCGCCGTGGCGTTGCGGTCGAAGGCGGGCGAAAGCGCTTCGCTGGAATCCTTGACGCCATCGATGACCGGGCGGGTATCCTGCAATGCCTGTTGCACCTCGCGAATGCGGGCGTCCACTTCCCGAAGGTTTGCCTTGACGCTCTCGTCAAAGCCGAGTGAGCGGGCAAGCGGCGACATGCCTTCAAGCTCTGCCATGAGTTCGGCGCGCTGCTTCAGAAGGTCGTTCAGCTCCGCGAGTTCCTGCCGCTGATCATAGTCGCGGCGCCCGGCTTCAAGGGCGCCCGGTGCAAGCCGAGTGCCATCAAGCCACTTATCGGCGCCAACGCTTTCGCCTGCGTCCCTGATAGACTGCGCAATTGAGGCGGCGATATTCGCGCCTTCAATGGCTGCGGCCTTGGCGCGAACCGTGAAGTTCGCCCACATGGTATCCCATGCGGCGTTTACACGCTTTGCGGATTCGATCTGTTCGGCGCTGAAGGTCGCGGCTTCGCTGCGTAGCTTCTGGATTTGCTCGACGGACAAGCCAAGGGCTTTCGATAGCTCTTCCGCGCCGGTCCCGCCGAACAGTTCATCAACGGCGCGCGTCTGGCCCGCCTGATCAAGCTGTTTGATCTTGCCGATCAGTTCATCGAGGAAGGCGTTCGGCTCGCGAAGCTTGCGGCCCACTTCTTCGGCAGAATAGCCGAAGCGCGTGAACCATTCGGCGCCGCCGCCTTTGCCGGTGAGCGCGAATTCGTTGGCCCGGATGTTCATTTCCTTCAGGGCGTCGGTGACGCCGTCAACGCTTGCGCCGGTCGCTTTGGCGACAAACGCCCATTGCTGCCAAACCTTCGCAGACACGCCAGCCTTGCGGGCTTCGCGGTCCACTTCCGCAACCGAATTCGCGATCTCCTTGAAGGCGAGCGCAGCCGCGCCAGCGCCAGCAACCGCCGCGCTGCCACGGCTGAAGGCGGCGAAGCCGTTTTCGATGGTCTTGCCGATCCGGTCGAATGACCGGGAATAAGTGTCTTCGATCTTCCGCGCCGATTGCCGGGCGCGGTTTTCCATTTCGGTGGCACCGCGCCGCTGCGCAGCGTTGGCCTTGGCAATGCCCTTTTCGAGCTTGTCGACGCGGGCTTCAATATCGACCACAAGAGCGCCGAGCGGTGCAATTTCAACCATTTGTCATTCCTTAGAAGATGAAGACGCCGCCGTTATCGGGGTTGTTGTAGGTGGATCGGTTGTCCTGATAGATCGCAGCGCAACGGACAGCCATCAGCGCCGCCACGGCGCCGTCGATCTTGTCGCGGGACTTGGACTTGTCGAATTTGCGATTGCCTGCGGCGTCTCTGACCACGGCGACGTTGTCGAAGTTCCAGCGCAAGACCGGGTTGGCGGCGTGGTAAAACTTGCCGTCAAGGATGGCCTTTTCCGTTACGTCACAAGCTGGCGACATGGAAATGAAGCCCTGTCTGAAATCGACAACCGGGAAGTTATCGGCCATCAGGTTTTGCTGAAGCTTCTGCGCTCGCCACGGGTCAAAGGCGATCTGGCGGACATCGTGCTCTTTGCAGATTTCCCGAATGCGCTCTTCGATGAAATCGAAATCGATGGTGGCGCCGGGCGTGGCGGTTACGTAACCGGCCTTTTCCCACTCGCTATAGTTCACGCCTTCGGTGCGGGATTTTTCCGCGATGGCGTCGGCTGGCGCGAAGAACCACGGGCGGATGATATAACCGCCGTCATCGGTCGGCCATGCCGCGACCACGGCGCCAAGGTCGTTCACCTGTGCGAGGTCAACGCCGATGAAGCAGGGGCGGCCCTTCAAGGCGTTGAAATCCACCGGGATCGATCCGCACCGGTCAAAAGCCTCCATCGCAACAAAGGGCGATGAAGACTGGTTTTGCCAAACGCCGAGGTAAAGCTGCTGCAAAACTTCGCGTTCGATCACCGAATATTCGGCCTTGATCCTGCGTTCGCGGAGAGCCTGAAGCGAAGGATAGCCATCGGCTAGACCGGGAAGCATCTGGTGCCAGATCGCTTCATCACGCCAGTCAACATCGGCGGGACATTCGAAGATGATCGGCAAGGTGTGGGGGTCGGTGATCTGCCCAAGCTGGATGCGCTTCGCGGCGGCGACTTCCTTATAGCCGAGCGTTTCCTGCCCACGGCCTGCCGTGGTCAAGACGACGGTCAGGCTGTTGCTCGTCTTGTCCGCTGCCGATGACAGGACGCGCCAAAGCTCGCGGTGCTTTTCCGTTGTCCATGCGTGAAGCTCATCGGCAATCACCACGTTGGGGGTGGAACCGTGATGGCCCATGCCTTCGGAAGAAATTGCTTCATACCGGGTGCGGGTCTTGCTGTTCTGGATCTGGGATTTGTAGTCGCGGATTTTGGCCTTGCCGTTATACCGCTTGTCTTGGCTGATGATCAGCGCCACCTCTTCGAAGAGTTCGCGCGCCTGCTTCCTATGCATCGCTGCCGACTGAATCAGGCCACCGGGAACCGCTTCAGGACCGAAGGCGCAAAGCAGGACGATAGCTGCGGCAAGCGCTGTCTTGCGCGATCCGCGGCCAAGCTGAATCACAACTTTCTTGATGATCCGGGTTCCGTCCGGGTTACGCGGCCCGAAGATGGCGCGAATGATACGCTCCTGCCACGGCGCCAACTGGAAAGGATGGCCGGGCGCGGGGTTCTTCGGATGGCGGTTTTTGCGCAGCCATTGAACGGCGCGCTCGCCATAGCCGAGCGGATCGGGAATAGGGGAACCGTCAAAAAGCCATTCGGGGCGGATAACAAGGGTGCTCATAGAAAGTCTTCATCTTCATCAGGGAGTTCGCCAAGGGCGGCGCGGGATCGAGCCGAGGGCGTCAGGCCAAGTTCAGCGGCGGCGCGAAGCTGCATTTGCTGCGCTTGAATGAGTGCGGTGCTTGCGGGGTGCCGCTTGCCGGATGGCAGAACGTGGCCTTCCACCTGAAGCAGCCGGTGAAGTTCGCGCATGGTGCCGAAGCCAATGCAGTAGTTTTCAAGGACGCCTAGATCAGCGACGGTCAACACGCGGCGTTCGGTGATCAAGATCGGCGCGACACGGCGCCATTCCGCTTTCGCGTCCTTTGACAGATAAGACGGCGGCGCCTGAACCGTGGTGACGGGCGATGTTCCGGGCGTGATGGTCGAAGGCTTCAGGCCACGGGTCATTCGAGCGCGTCCACGGTCAATTCTAGGCCACCACGCGGCCCGAAATCCGTGATGGACTTCAGGTTATAGGCGCGGCCCAGGTATCGGATGCGATCAGCCGTGGTCAGGCCGGTGAGGTATCGGGTCTTGAATGTCAGGCCAGCGGTTCCCGCTTCGCCGTAGCCGGTGGCGCCTTCGGTCGTCGCCTGCTGCGCAAGTTCGGCCCTGATGGTGCCGATCAGCATCCACGTGGAAGTGACGTAACCGGCTGCATCAACAGCCTTCACTTCCCGTTCGATCATGAGGGCGTGCTTCAGCTTTCCGGCCCGCATCAGATCACCCAACGAACAAGAGCTTCCACCGACAAAACCCCATGACCGTAGGCGTCGGGTTCAGGGTCGCGCGGGTAGCGGGCGCCAGTGATCTTGAATTCGAAGCAGTCGCAGCCGGGAACAGTCAGCTTGCCATCAAGGGCGCATTGAACCGCCCATGTGATTTCCTTGGCCTGCCGCTCGCCTTCGTTGACGGTCCAAACGTGAACATCAATGAAGATTTCGGCCATGCGCTGCGCTGAATAGTCATTGCCGTGCATGATCGTATGTGCCTCACCGATGCGGATGCACGGGCATTCATCGGGGCGCGTCGTGCCGGCCTTGATCCGGTCGGCGGGAACAAGCGCGATCACAGCCGGGGAGTTGATCAGCTTGGCGCGGATGGCCTCTTGAAGGGCGATTGTCGGTTCGATCATTTCGGGTTCAGCTTTTTGGTGACTGCGTTGATGGTGCGCGTGAGGCGGTTCAGGATGCGCGTTCGCGCCAACCGCCAGCTAGGGCGAAGGAAGGGCTGCGCTTCCATTTTGACGGTCCCGAATTCGAGCATGTGGGCGTAGCGAACATACGCATCCCCAACGGTCACAAGCGCCTGATTAGGGCCTGCGGTGCGCTGCCCACCTTGCGCGGCATAAGCCGGGGTTGTCTCACCGGGTCCGGTGACTGCGATGGAATCGACAAGCTCGCCTGTGTCCTTCGGCGCCAGCGCCCGCGCGTTCGCAGCAACCTCATTGGCCGAGCGGATCAAGGCCGGGCGAAGGGCGGCAAGGATTTGCGCCGGGACCGCGTTCAGGCGCCGCTCAAGATCGCGCGATTGTTCGGTGAGGGTCTTATTCGATGACACGGCCCGTCACCTCGATACGGTATGGGCGCAAGTAATCGACCACGGAATTGGGGATTTCGGAGCCGGAAACACCAATCAGGAAGGGCTCGCGGTTCTCAAAACTGTGCGCAGCAAGCAGCAAAACGGCCTGCTTGACCGATGCCGGGATGACGGTGAAATCGGACAGCGGGCGCCCGAGCAACGCAATCACGCGCTCTTCGGCTGCGTCGATAAAGTGCTGAAGCAGTTCATCGGTGCCGCTGGCGAGGTTGCCGAGCGCGCCGCTTTCAATGACTTCATCATGCCCGATATGGGCCTTGAACAGGGAAAGGGTGACGATGCTCATCGGGCTTCGGTGTCCATGTTGGAAAATTCCTTTTCGACTTTATAGCGAGCGCGTCTCCCCCCGCCGGTCCCTATAGCGCTGGCAAGTCGAGACCCACCCCCGGTCTGGCGGCTGGATCTCACCGTGTGGATGGGCTTCTTCTTTTCCTGCGCTGCTGCCAGCGTGTCAGGTGATGGCGCCTTGCTGATCATCACGGCAACACGGTCGCGAACGGCTTCAGGGTCGCATCCGGCAAGGGTGCAGACTTCAGCGAAATCGGGGTTCGGCTTCAGGATGTAGGCGCGGGCTGCTCCGATCTCGCGAAGCTTTTGGGTGTGCGAACCGGCATGGGGTGGCCCATGAACGGCGTCTTCGATGGCTGTCAGAAGCACAGCGCGCCAAAGGTCCGAGAAGACGTGTGGAAGCGCGTGGATGTCTTCAAACTCGATTGCGCTGGCGTTGGTGGCGGGCGTCATTGGCTGCGCTCCTGCTTCTGCTTCACGCTGTTGTGGTGGAAAGCGCAGAGGGGTTGCAGGTTGGACGGATCGAGGCGCCGATGGGGTGCGAGGCGGATCGGGATGATATGATCAGCGACGGTTGCCGGTGTGGTCTTGCCCATGGCTGCGCACATGCGGCAATGCGGATACTTGCCGAGGAAGTAGCGGCGTAGCTCTTCCCAATCGCGATCATAGCCGCGATCACGGGAATTGAGCCGGTTCTGATCGTGGCGGCGCTTGCGTTCGCGGTCCTGCTTACGCTGGCACTGGCAACGCTCACCGGCTGGCACGGTCTGGCCGCAATGGCAAAGGCGGGGCGGCTTCATGCGCTACCCTTTTGCCGAAGGCTGTTGAATGCATCGCGGTCAAAGGCGGGATCATACCCAAGCTGTTCAACGCGCTTCAGGCGGTCGGTGGTGTAGGTTTCGGACTGAGTGGGCTTGTCGGTCCCGGCGCCGTGAAGCTGCTTCATATAGGCAAGATGGCCGCGTTGTGCGGCGATGATTTCAGCCGGCGTTGCGGCCCAGGTATCGGCAGGCGTCCAATGCAGGACGCCGGTCGCGAATTCGAAGAGTTCGGTTAGCTCTTCGATCAGGTTCGGTTGTGTGGTCTGTGCGGTGGCGTCGGCGCGGGGCTGCGTCGGTTCGTCTGTGACAAGGCCGAGCGAGCGCGACACGAATTCGCGAATGGCGGGGATATGAACCTGAAGCCGGGGAATGGCTTTGCGGTCGGATACTTCAAGTGCGAAGATGCGCAGCGCTTTCACGGGATCGTCGGCGCCAAGGGCTGCGATGCCGCAAATCATCGGGAAATCGAGTTCCGCAATTCCCTTGTCGAGTTCGGCCAAGGTCCATCTTTCGGCCATGAGAAAACCGGCCCGCAAAGACGGCTTCAAGATGGCGGTGATGCCGCCAGCCTGAAGGGTGATCGGAGACTTTGCGAGCCGGATGGTCATAGGTTAAGCCTTCATCTTCAGCTTAACGATGGCTTCGCCGTTGACGACGCCGCCGCCGAAGCGGGCGCGGGTGTTGCCCTTCACAAGGCCGGTGCTGAAGCCGGTCTGATAATCCCACTCGATAGAGGGGCGGACGCGATCAACGATGGTGTAGGCTTCGCCGATGTCGCCGAACACAATCGGTGTGGCGCCTGCCACCGGGTTCGGCATGTGGTCGGCAGCGAAGACCGGGCGGCCAAGCAGCAAATCGGGCTGACCGGCGGCAAGGCTGCTCTGCCAGATATGCGTTCCGCTGGCATCCGTAAGCTGGCGCAACTTGGCAAGGGATTTGCTGTGCATCAGCCAAACGCCGTTATCGCGATAGGCGCTCTTCAGCGAATAGAAGAGTTCGATGAGTTCGTCGGCGGTGAATGCCGTCGATGAAGCTGTGGTGATGGGCGCCTGAACTTCGGCAGCGGTCAGGATGCCTTCGGCCTGCGTCGTGCCATTGCCGCCGATGAACTGCGACTGTTCTTTTTCAGCGTAGCCCTGTGCCAGCCGGTTGACGAAAAACGATTCCAGCATGACGGCGGAATCTTCGAGCATCTGGCGCGTGATCGGGACGATAACGCTCGATTCAAAGACACGCAGAAACTTGGAGCCGAATTCCGGCGAGGATTCGGGGCGCGGCGACGTTTCCGTGACTTCGCCAATCGTCACGTCGGTGACAAGGCTGGGAACCTCGATAGACGGGCCTTCCACGGTGATCACGTTAGCGAAGCGCCGAACGGGCGATTGCGCCATCAGTTTTACGATCACCTTGTTCATTAGGGCGCTTGGAATCAGAGAGGCGCCGGTCGCAGTGGTGAGCGCCTTCTGAATGCCGGTGCTGCGCAGACCGTCGAAAAAGGCTTTCACCTCTTCGTTGTCATTGTCGGCGGATGCGTTGTTATTGTTGACGCCGCGAAGGCGGGAAGCCTTGGCTTCGATGGCGTCCATGCGGGCCTTCAGAAGCTTCAGTTCATCGGGCGTGGCAACCGGATCGCTGTTCGTTTCCGGTTCATTCTGGATTTCTTCGGGTTTCATGTTTTCTTCCTCATTTAGGGATTTGACGATGGTGACGCGGGCGCCCGGATTGACCGGGCGTCGGCAGAGCGAGATTTCGAGGATGCGGGTGTCGGTGATGGATCGAACGCCATCAGCAATCATGCGAGCGGCGGTGACGATGCCGCTCACGGACAGGCCGTCAATCAGGCCCTTCCGAAGCTTGTCGTATGCAGCCCGGGCGGCGCGGGACGACTCAAGAAAGAGGCGCCCGGTAACTTCAAGGCCCGCGTCTGTTTCCTTGAAGGAATCCCAAATGCCGATAGCGCCTTCCTGATGTTCCATGAACATCGGCACGTCGGCGGCGAACTTGAAGGCGCCCTTCTCAATACGGTCGCCCTGCGTATCGACCGTATCGAACGGCCATGCGATGCCGGTCACGGTGCCAGCCTCATCGATAGAGAATTCACCCTTGATGATCAGGTTGTCGGCGCCGGTCATTCTGCCACCTGTTCAAGGGCGTCATTGATGGCGTTGCTCGCCTCTTTCGACACAACAAATTCGCCGCGATGGACGACGCCAGCATCGGCTTCGTTCACCCAGATTGCGGGTTCGACGTGTTCGGGGATGCCTGCCCACCGTGCATCAAGGATATCGAGGGCGAGTGGAAGGGTTTCAGCGAACGGGCGGTTCTTCGCGTAGGCGTCTACAAGCTGCTGCGCTCGAATAGGGGCGGTGCCGCCACCGATCAGGCCGCATCGGATCACCTCGACAATATCGGAGATGTAAAAGAGTCTGGCGGTGATCCGCTGGTAAAGCTCACCGACGCCAACGCCGGTCTTGCGCTGAAGCTCGTCCACAATTTCGAACGAAAGAGCGAAGTCGTGTTCGCCATCGCCAAAATAGGCGCGGTGTTTGGTCGGGTCTGTCATTGTGCGGATTCCTGCGGCGCCGTAACCGGCCCGGCGCTGTTTGATGTCGTGTAGGGATTGGCGTTGTCATCGCCGCCGGAAATGGGCGGCATATTCAGCTTTGCGCGAACATCATTCGCGGTCATGGCGCCCATGCTGCGGTAGTTACTGAAGGCGGTTGACCGGGCGACTTCATCGGTCGAAACGATGTCTTCGGTCACGAATTCGACGTAGAACCGGGCGCGCTCTTCAGGGGTGAGCAAGCAACGGGCATAAGCCCAAGCCCACCGGGTCAGCCAAGGCTTCAGGGTCATGGTCAGGAACTGCTGATTCAGTTCCGCGACGTTCGACCACGTGCCGCGCGAAAGCTCGAAAATCATGGTCGGCGGGATATTGAAGGCGCGGGCGATTTCGCGGATCTGCTCAAGGCGGTTTTCGGCAAACTGCGCATCTGCGAGCGTGGTGGAAAGGGGGCGGTAATCCATGCCTTCATCAAGAATGGCGGTGCCACCGGCCCGGTTTCCCGAGTGGCTGCTGAACCACGAGGAAGCCAGGTTCTTTTTGCCATCCTGATCGATTACCTTCGGAGACAGAATGACGCCGGAAGGGCGCCCGCCGTTGGCGAACAAGCTGGCAATGTGGCGTTCGAAGGCGATGGTCAGGGCGATGGCTTCGCGCGCTTTGACGACGGGCGAGCCGTCCGGTGCGGCAATGTGCAGGATGTCGGTGAAGTCAAACCGAACCTGCCCACCGTTCTTGGAAGACACGATGTAATAGGGGGTGCCGTCGTCATATTCATTACATTGAACCGAATGAGGGTTCAGCCGGTTGAGTTCCAACGGGCGCCCGTCGAAAGAGCGGACCACTTCAGCAAAGCCATGGCCGGTGAGCAAGGCGTCACGGGTCAGTTGCTGGCGTAGCTCTGAAGCAGACGTGAAGGCGTTCGCTTCGTCGTGGATCAGCTTGTAACCATCATGATCTTTGATGGCTTCACGGGTCTTGCGATCAAACAACTTCGCAGGAAGATCACCGACTTTTCCCGAGATAGTCCCGACTGCGCAGAATACAGCGGGAACCTGCATAGCAATGGAAGGCGTGACTTCAATATTCGAGGCGGTTGGATAAAGACCGAAAAAGCTGAGAACTGCGGGATCGGCGGCAGATACGGCCTTCTTTATCGACCGTTCACCTTTGAAGATTTCCAACACGTTCTTGAATGCGTTTCGCATCGATATTGCCAAGCCCTTTCTTTGACTTGGCAATATTCTGACACGGGTCGAATCGTCTGTGAATCCTAAAAATCACAGAAATTGATGTTTTTAGCTTAAACCATCAAAATAAGTGATCTATTTTCAAGTCCGGGTATTTGATGGCGTTGATCAGTTCCACGCGCTGTTCAAGCATACCCTGCGGAAGAATGCCGTAGCGGCCCGTCATGGTCGCCTTCGTATGCCCAAGGATGAAGCCGAATTGTTCATCAAGGTATCCGGCGCGGCGTAGGGCGTCGGTGGCGCTATGCCTGAAGCTATAGAGAGAAAGGCCACGGCCATCTTTCAAGCCGAGCTTTGTCAGGTATCGCCCGAAGTCACGGCTGAAGTCGGCAAACATCTGGCCGCGCGAATTGCGATCTGCTGTCGGGAACAGACGCTTCTCACCCGCTTCTACCTGTTTGGCGTGGTAGTCGATCAGGCCGAGTTTCACCAGCATCGGATGCAGCGGCACCACGCGCATTGAACCTTCGTTTTTGGTGCTTTTGTCACCTTCACCTTCTTCGGTGATATGCATGATCCAATGCCCGCGATCTTCTCGCACGTCGCTAACGGCAAGCTGCGCAACTTCTCCCGGTCGCGCACCTGAGAAGGCCATGATCAACGGCACCCAATAGCGGTGATCGCGAATACTGACGTTACCTGGCTTGTTCCAGAAGCGCACCGCATCGTCACTTTGGACGCCAGTGAAGAAAGGCGATTTGAACAACGTGTTCATCTGTTCAACGGTGAACGGGTAAACTTTTTTGTCCGTGTCCTTCTTCATGAACATGTCGGCTACCGGGTTCTCATGAAGATAGCCGTGATCCATCAGCCATCCGCAAAAGGCGCCGAGGCTGGACAGGTAGCGGTTGACCGTATTTCTCGCGATGGCCGGTTTGCCGACCTTCTCATTGTGCTTGACGATCTGCGCAATCTTCATGCCTTCGAAGGCTTTGGTTTCGGTCGCCTTCACCGGGTATTGCAATAAGAGCGCCTTCCACTCGCGAACGGCCTTCTTGTCGATCCTATGCACCGGGCAGGTGCTACCGACATAATCAACAAAGGTTCCGATATCGCGCCGCGCCTGTGCCAGCGTGTCCGGCTTGGTTCCGTTGGGGTTTTCGCGCTCGTAGATCTTAAACACTTCCATGATGCTTTCGCCCGGCGCTGCTGTTTGGCGAGCGGCGCCCGATATCGGCTTAACAATGGGGTCTTTGGGGGCGCCGCTGTAGTCGCCGCGATCACGTTCAAGGGTGCGCTCAAGTCCCTCGATTTCGGCCCGAATCATGCGCCGGGCTATGTCTTTGGTGTCGGCGGCGTTGGGTAGCAGCTTGTTACCTGCCACATAGCCGGTCACTTCATCACCGATCAGCGCGGTTTCACCGCTGGCAAGGTGCTGGCGCAAAGTCTTGAGTTTGACGGCGCGCGCTTCGGCCTCATAGTCCTTCTGCGCATTCAGAACCCGAACCTCAAGACTGGCGCCGAGCATGGCGACCGGGTCGGCTGCGTCAAGGCCCGCCTTCTCGGCGTCGGCAATGGCAGTCTTCAAGGCGGCGTTGATCTGCGCTTCCGTGGGCAGCGCCCGGCGCGCAGCTTCGTCGCGATCTAGGACGGCCTCATAGTGCTGCCACGTCGCGGCGGCTTTGTCGTCGGCGGTGATCTGGCGCCGGGCTCGCACGTCCTCGAATTCAGCGCGCCATGCTTCAACCACCGGCCACATGGCTTTCTTGGCGGCGTTCTCATCTTTGGTGCGGAGCGACTTCTTTTTCGTCGTGGTGCCATAGTGCTCGACAAGTTCAAGCGGGATATCAACGCGCGCATAATAGACCGCACCGCGTCTTTCGAGGTAGGTAATTCTTGCCATTTTCGCCTTTCCGTAACACGATTCCGGAACACCAAACCGGAACAGTTATATCCTAGAAAGGTCAATAATAGCAATATGTTATTTGAATTCATCGCCTTAGAATATTTTGGATTATAGTCCAGGTTCCCCAGCCAATTCTCCCTAAATTCCTTTCCCCTTATCGTGTCTGTCGCGCAGCAATCCATTTCGCGTCATTGGCGATCATGCGTCCCGGCTCTCGCTGCTCGCTGGGCGCGAGACAGCTGGCTTTCACACAGGCCTAACAGGCGCGGGTCGATTGGTAAGCGGGGGGCGTCGATTCGTCATGTTCAGGTCGTTGCCTGTCCGTAAGGCCGGCGCACTGCTATTTCTGCCGCAAGGCGTCGACGATCACGCGGAAGGCGGGCGCGTTTTGATGACGGCTCGGATAGTAGAGATAGTATCCAGGAAAGGGCGGCGTCCAATCCTCAAGAAGCACGACAAGCTCGCCCGAGGCAAGCCCTGCGACGACCAGATCTTCCGGCACATAAGCGACGCCGAGACCTTTGACGGCCGCCTCGACCATGGGATAGGACGTGTTGAATGTGAGCTGACCGGAAACGCGCACGCGCAATTCCTGACCGTCCTTCTCAAACTCCCATGCATAGAGCCCACCGCCGGTCGCCTGGCGCATGTTGATGCAGTTGTGGCCGACCAGATCCTGCGGATGTCGCGGCATGGGCTTGTCGGCGAGATAGCCTGGCGATGCGACCGCCAGCATGCGCCAGTCGGGGCCGATGCGAACGGCGATCATGTCCTTTTCAATGCTCTCGCCCAGCCGCACGCCGGCGTCAAAGCCGTCTTCGACGATATTGCGCAGACCATTGTCGCGGCTGAGCTCGACGCGGATATCCGGGTAGTCCTTGAGAACCGGCTGCAGCTTCGGCCAGACCAGCGTCTCCAGCGCGTGGTCGGACAAGGTGATGCGAACCGTCCCGGCCGGTTTGTCGCGCAGATCAGAGAGGGCTTCCAGCTCGCCGCGGATGGCGGTGATGCGCGGCAGCAAGGCGTTGAAAAGCCTCTCTCCGGCCTCGGTCAGCGAAACGCTGCGCGTCGTCCGGGTGAGAAGGCGTAGACCCATACGCGTTTCAAGACGCTTGATCGTATGGCTTAAAGTCGACTGCGTGATGCCGAGCTTGGCCGCCGCCTTCGTGAAGCTGCGATCTTCGGCCAGCGCCAGGAACCAGAGCAGGTCGTTGAAGTCTTCCCTGGCCATCACGCCCCCTGTTTTTCGCCATTCATGGTCTTGGTCGATTAATCTAAGCGACCCATGCCGTCTAATGCATATCAAAAGCGCTTGATAGTGTATGCCATGGAATGGTCCCGCGCTGTTCCAGCCCCTATCCCGAACCGATCGAAGGACCCCGCCATGGAACTCACTATCAACGGAACACCGCAACAAGTGGATGTCGAAGCCGACACTCCCTTGCTCTGGGTGCTGCGCGATACGCTCGGCATGACCGGCTCCAAATATGGTTGCGGTCTGGCGCAATGCGGCGCCTGCACGGTGCTTGTCGACGGACAGCCGACACGCTCCTGCGTCACGACGATCGACAGCTTGGTCGGACAGCAGATCACCACGATCGAGGCCATCACCAGTGATCCCGTCGGCCAGAAAGTGGTCGAGGCCTGGGTGGCGCACCAGGTCCCCCAATGCGGCTACTGTCAGTCCGGCCAGATCATGGCCGCAACTGCGCTGCTGAAAGAGACCCCTAAGCCGACCGATGAAGACATCGCGGCCGCCATGGTCAATCTCTGTCGCTGCGGAACCTATAACGCCATCGCCGCCGCCGTGCGCGACGCGGCCCAGGCTTGATGGGAGCGATCATGATGAACCAGATTCAGATCCATGCGGCCGCCAACGCAGCTGGCGACGACAAACCTTTCAAGATCTCGCGACGCGGCTTTCTCGGCACGGTCGCCGGCGCGCTCGTGCTCGGCGTCACCGTACCGGGAGCCGTCCGCCCGGCGCTGGCCCAGGCCGCCGCCGCAGCCCCTGGAACGCGCGTTCCGGCCTTTATCGAAATTCGGCCCGACAGCACGGTGTTCTTCCGCAGCGCCTTCATCGAAGGCGGCCAGGGCATATTCACCGCCATGGCGCAGATTGTCGGCGAAGAGCTCGATGTCGATCCCGCCAATTTCATCGTCGAGGCGGCGCCGCCCGGCCCGGACTATGGCCTGATCGGCGGCTTCCGCTTTACGGGCGGCAGTTTTTCGGTTCGTTCGAGCTACGACATCATGCGCAAGCTCGGTGCCTCGGCGCGGGGCATGCTCCTGCAGGCCGCAGCCGAGAAACTGTCCGCGCCGGTCGCGGAGCTTTCGACCGAGCCCGGCCGCGTGCTGCATGCCGCGTCGGGCCGCAGCCTCGCCTATGGCGAGATCGCAGAGGCCGCCGCAGGCCTGCCGGTTCCTGAAACGGTGACGCTGCGCGACCCCAAGAACTTCCGCTGGATCGGCAAGCCGGTCGAACGGCTGGACATCCGGGCGAAGTCGACAGGCAAGGCCCAGTATGCGATCGACACCAAGGTCGACGGCATGCTCTATGCGGCCGTACAGCACAGCCCAAGACTGGGGCAGGAACCCGGCGCTCTCGCCAACGAGTCCGAAGTGGCGTCGCGCAGGGGTGTGCACTCGGTGCACAAGCTGCCTGGCGCCGTCGCCGTGGTCGCTGACAGTTGGTGGCGCGCGCGCATGGCCGTGGAGGCTTTGCAAGTCTCCTGGAACGAGGCGGCTCCCGGAACGCCGCATGCGATGCCCGCCGATTTTTCCAGCGCGGGCCATATGGACAAGCTGAAAGCAACGGCCGGCGACGGCGTGACCTTCGAGGAAGAGGGCGATGCAGCGGCGGCCCTGTCGGCGGCGGCAAAAGTTGTTGAAGCGACTTATGACGCGCCTCATCTCGTCCATGGCCAGCTCGAGCCGCCCTCGGCGGTCGCGCGCTGGAACGCGGACGGCACGCTCGAACTGTGGATACCCAACCAGGCGCCGGAGATGTTCCAGGGCGATGCCGCCAAGGTCGCCGGTATTGCACCGGAGAAGGTCATCATCCATTCGCCCATGCTGGGTGGCTTCTTTGGCCGGCACTTTCTCTATCAGAGCGCCAATCCCTATCCGCAAGCCATCCTGCTTTCAAAGGCTGTCGGGCGACCGATCAAGCTTCTTTGGAGCCGTGAGGAAGAGTTCCTGCGCGACACGCTGAGGCCGATGGCGGCGGTTCGCTTCCGCGCGGGGCTCGACCAGGACGGCAACCCGACGGCGTTCTCGGCGGTGGCCGTGGGCGAAGGCGCCACGGGTCGCTGGTTTGGTCGCCAGCCGGACAAGGTCGATAGTTCGGCAGTCGAGGGCATCGCCGGCAAGGTCTATGCGATCCCCAACAAGCGTATCGCCCAGATCCATGTCGACGATCCCGCGATCATCGGC
The DNA here is from genome assembly GCF_029892285.1 of Rhizobium sp. SG_E_25_P2. GTDB lineage: Bacteria > Pseudomonadota > Alphaproteobacteria > Rhizobiales > Rhizobiaceae > Rhizobium_E. Next base: position 243,040 of record NZ_JARXVM010000002.1, on the reverse strand, counting down.
TTCTGGCGCTCGGTCGGTCATTCGATGAACGACTTCTTCTCCGAAACCTTCTTTGACGAGATGGCGGATGCCGGCGGCAAGGATCCCTATGAATTGCGACTTGGCCTGCTGAAAAACAGCCCCCGCCATCACACGCTGCTGCAGGCGGTGGCCGAGCTCTCCGGCGGCTGGAAGCGAGGGCCATTCGCGGCGGAAGACGGCACGCGCCGCGCCCGCGGCGTCGCCATGGCCTCCCCCTTCGGGAGTGAAGTCGCGACAATCGCGGAAGTCTCGCTGTCGGATGGCCAGGTCGTGGTGCACGACGTCTGGGTCGCCATTGATCCGGGCACAGTGGTCAACCCGCGGGTGATCGAGCATCAGGTCAATTCGGCCGTGGCGCTCGGCGTTTCCTCGGCGCTTCTGGAAGAAGTCGTCTATGTCGACGGCCTCCCCCAGGCACGCAACTATGACAGTTATCCGATCCTGACGCCGGACCGCATGCCGAAGGTGCATGTCCGCATCATCGAAAGCGGCGCGCCGATCGGCGGCATCGGCGAACCCGGTCTGCCGGGCGTGCCGCCCGCCATCGCCAATGCCGTGGCCGTCCTGGCAACCGAGCGACCGCGCAGCCTGCCTTTGTCGAAGACGGCCTTCGAGGCGAAACAAGGATGAAGCGCGCTATGAAGCAACTTGCCCTCGTGACGCTCGTAACGGTGCTGCCGGCGCTCCAGGCTCATGCGCAGGACGCGGCCGGCGGGCAGAAGCTGTTCCAGCAGCGCTGCGGCGCCTGTCACCAGATCGCCAGCACGCGCAACGGCGTCGGACCGCATCTGCAAGGCGTCATCGGCAGAGCCGCAGGCAGCGTGGAAGGCTTCCGCTACTCCACCGCCATGCAGGGCTCGGGCATCACCTGGGATGCCGCCAAACTCGACACGTTCCTCACCAATCCGGGCGGATTGGTGAAGGGAACGCGGATGACCCAGCGCTTCGCCAAGCCCGACGAGCGCAAGGCCATCATCGACTTCCTCGCAACGCGCTGAGCGCACCGGCCCGGCAGACACAGGTTGCAGCGGTCAAACCGATGACATCGCAACATATCTGCCGGGCTGCATATCTGCTTCGCCAACGTGGAGACATGAGAAAGGCTCTCTATCAACCTGTGCTCTGAGCGGCAGACAGAGATCGCGCCCGGAATTCTATGGGACCACAACATTGGTCATGCCCGACGATGTTGCCAGCGACGATCGCGAGAGGAGCGAATTTGGCGATTGATAGCAGGTTTACGCCACCATCCGATACGATCGCGACTGCGTTGTCCAACGCGGAACGAAAGGGTTTTAGGATTGCAATGATAGGCCGAACGCTCGCCGTGACGCTGATCGCTGTCGCCTATCTGCTCAGTTACTATTTCCCCATCAATGTTGGCATTGCCGCGATCACATCCTTAATTGCTTTGGGCGGGCTCACATCGCTGGCTGCTGTCGGCACTCGCTATGAGCGCCATGCTCGCTATGCCGTCTTTGCCTTCGATGCGACAGCGGTCACCGTCCTTCTGGCCTTCGTCCCGCTCAGCAGCGGCGGTGACGTGCCACAAAACATGGTTTTTCTCACCAGTTCCGTCCAACACTACTATATCGTCATCGCTGCAGCGGTTTTGACGCTCTCGCCGCCACTGGTGCTGTGGACGGGGGCTTGGGCGGCCAGTGGATTGCTGTTTGCCACCGGGTGGATCCTGTCGGGCATGGACAGGGTGGTCAGCTACAGCAATCTGCCGATTTCCCCATCCCCGGAAATCTACATTCAGACAGTCCTTGACCCCAACTTTATAGGCATCGCATCGCGTCTGCAGGAGGCGCTGATCCTAGCGCTTGTGACGGCGATCGCGGCATTGGCCGTTCATCGCGCCCGGCGGGTGGTCAGTGACCATGCAAAGGCAGAAGCCGGACGACACCGCGTGCAGAGCCTTTTCGGCCGATATGTGCCAGCGCCGATCCTGCGCGAACTGCTCGATGATGGCCATTTGGCCCCCCAGGCCCGTGACGCTACCCTCATGTTTGCGGATATCGCCGGTTTCACCCAGCTCTCCGAAGGCCTGCACCCGAGCACGCTCGTCCATTTGCTGAACGCGTTTTTCAGTGCGGTCACAGAGATCATCGACCAGCACGGCGGCGTGGTCATCAACTACCTTGGGGATGCGTTGCTGATTTCGTTCAATGCGCCTTTGTCGAAGGAAAATCATGCTGATTCAGCGATACTGGCAGCGCAGGACATTCTGGCATTGGTCGAGCAACGACAATTCGATGGGAAACAGATCCGTCTGCGTATTGGCATTGCAACGGGACTGATCGCAGCCGGTACAGTCGGCGCCGGCGCACGCCAGACCTATACGCTCTATGGCGAAGCGGTCAATCTTGCCCAGAGATTACAGGAACTGAACAAGGAAACCGGCACATCGTGTCTGATTAGCGGAGCGACGGCAAATCAGATCAGCCGCGCCCTCCCCCTGACCCATATGGGCATTTTCAAAATCCGCAACCTGAATACGCCAGTAGACGTCTTCTGCCCGGGCCAAACAAGCACAAGCGATTGATGTCATCTGTCGATAAGTCCAAGCGGATTGCATCAGCTAATCATCAAAGTTCCCCTGGCGTATAGGGCTGTCATGACACAACACACTCTCATACGGTCCGACCAGATCAGCAACGACATCGAATCTTTCGATGCGGCGACCCAGACCTCGCCTGCGCCCATTGCAGCCTGGGGCGCCGTCGGCTCCATGGCGCTGACTGTTTCCGTGCTCATCGCCTCGGAATTCATGCCAGTCAGCCTGCTGACCCCGATCGCACATGATCTGAGCATGCTCGAAGGACAGGCGGGGCAGGCCATTTCCATTTCCGGATTCTTCGCCGTCGTCACCAGCCTGTTCATCGCCCGGCTGACGGCTGGCATCGATCGCAAGACGGTGCTCACCTGGTTTTCCGCGCTGCTGGTTTTCTCGGCCCTGGTGGTGACCTTCGCCCCGACTTACTGGGTCCTCATGGCGGGGCGGGCGCTGCTCGGCATTGCCATCGGCGGTTTCTGGTCGATGTCGACGGCCATTGTCATGCGGCTTTTGCCGCCTGATCAGGTGCCCAAAGGATTGGCGGCGCTAAACGCAGGCAACGCCATTGCCGCCACAGTTTCCGCGCCGCTTGGCAGCTTTCTCGGCGAGTTGATCGGCTGGCGAGGCGCTTTCTTCCTCGTCGCGCCGCTGGCTCTTGTGGCGCTGACCTGGCAATGGATGACCATGCCCGATCTGCCAGCGAAGGACGAAAAGCCCACCGCCAACGTGTTCCGTCTGCTGGTTCGCCGCCAGGTCGCGCTCGGCATGACGGCAATCCTGTTACTGTTCATGGGCCAATTCGCACTCTTCACTTATCTCAGACCCTACCTGGAGAGCGTCGCGGGGTTTGACGTGACCTTGCTCTCTCTTGTGATGCTGCTGATGGGATTGTGTGGCGTCGCAGGCACATGGGCCATCAGCCGGCTGCTGCCGCAATGGCTCTATGCGCTGGCGATCGGCATGCCCCTGACCATGGCGCTGCTTGCCCTGGGGCTGGTGGCGGCCTCGGCATCGCCGCTCGCCGTCACGCTTCTTTTGTGCGCGTGGGGCCTCATAGGCACGGCCGCGCCAGTGGCCTGGGGCACCTGGCTTTCCCAGGTCATGAGTGATCACGCCGAAGCCGGTGGCGGCCTGCAGGTTGCCGTCATACAATTCGCAATCACGCTCGGCGCTGCACTCGGCGGCCTGCTGTTCGATCACATTGGCTGGTGGAGTTCATTCCTCTTCGCAGCGATCCTGCTCTGCGGCTCTTCACTTGCAGCCGGGGCGGCGCGCTCCAACTGGGAGAAAGCAAAATGAATCACAGCAATCGGTTGACCCGCAGGACGCTGCTGGTTTCTGGGGCGCTGTGCCCCTTGTGGACGCCACTTACAAATGCCGGGGAACGCAGCCTCATGAAAATTCGCTTCAGCGTCAGCAACCAGGTTTTTACCGCCACATTATATGACAACGCGTCGGCTCGCGACTTCGCATCGATGCTGCCGCTCGAGGTCGAGGTGTCGGACTACTCGACGAACGAGAAGATTGCCTACCTGCCGCGCAAGCTCGATCCTCAATCACGTGGTCCCTTCCCCGACGCGGCGATTGGCGACATCTGCTACTATATACCGTGGGGAAACCTTGCGCTTTTTCACGGGGACTATTCCTCGACCCGCGATCTCGTTCGCCTTGGGCGAATTGATGGCGGTGTGGACCCCATTCTCACGCGCGGCGCCTATCCGATGCGCATTTCGGCTCTTTCCGCATAGCCGGGAAAACCGACAGGCGACCGACGCCTTCGAGCCGCTCTTGCGGACGTCCTGACCCAAAACCGGGTTATATCTTTGCGGGACGTGTTCTTGCAGGAAGTCTCGACAGACCTCGGCGGCGGTTCATGAGAGCCGCCGCCGAGGTCAAATCGCAAGCTGCAAGACTGATATCGCGAACCTCAGGCAGGCGGCGAGGTTTGCTCACATTCTGGATCCGCAACACGGACAAAAGACGGAGTTCATGACGCGGAATAGTCGGCGTCGCTGACCTGCTCCAGCCAGTCGACCGCCTTTCCGTCCAGACTCTCCTGAATGGCGATATGCGCCATCGCGGTCGCGGGGGACGCGCCGTGCCAGTGTTTTTCTCCCGGTTCAAACCACACGACATCGCCGGGGCGGATCTCTTCAACCGGCCCGCCCTGCCGCTGCGCGCGTCCAACGCCCGAGATGACAATGATGATCTGCCCCAAAGGATGCGTGTGCCATGCTGTCCGCGCACCCGGCTCGAAGGTGACGGCGTTGCCTGCTGCAGCAGCCGGTTCCCGGACTGGGAAAAGGGGATCGATCCTGACTGTGCCGGTGAACCAGTCAGAGGGCCCTTTGACGGATGCCTGGCTACCAGCTCTTCGAATTTCCATCTGCGTCTCCCTTTTGCATTCAGTGCGTCGTGCGATCGACACAGAATGCCACATGAACGCGCAGAAAATGAGGTCTCCGGCAGACAAACCCCTATCGATGCAGGACATGAGTGGCAGGTCGAGCCTGTCTGCGACAGCTGCGATGTTTTCTCAGCCGGCGTCGGCAAGACGTTTGATCGACAGGGACCATTGTCCGCCACATAATTGATCGACCGCGTAAATAACTTCAAGCGAGATGCGGGGACTTATTCTCGATACGGGAACCGCTCATGTGAAGGGGTGTGACATCAAGCTCAAACCGGAGACCCGACATGGACAGCACCCCATCAACCACCCAGAACGGCAATGATCCAATGGACCTTGGCCGCCGCGACCTGTTGAAGGTTGCCTCAGCCGGAGCGATTGCCTCCGCCCTCATCCCCTACGCCGCAACCGCATCGGCTCAGACGGAAGAGGCCTGGGACAAGGTTTTTGCGAAGAGCGACAAGGTTGACCACCGGAAGGTGCGCTTCACCAACCGCTACGGCATTGAACTGGCGGGCGATCTCTATACGCCGAAGAGCGGTGGAACCCGCTTGCCCGCAATCGTCGTCGGCGGACCATTCGGCGCTGTCAAGGAACAGTCCTCGGGTCTCTACGCGCAGATGATGGCGGAGCGCGGCTTCGCAACGGTCGCCTTCGACGGATCCTTCACCGGCGAAAGCGGGGGCCAGCCGCGCAACATCGCATCGCCTGACATCAACACCGAAGACTTCAGCGCCGCCGTCGACTTCATCGGCAATCTGCCTGACGTCGATCAGGAACGCATCGGCATGATCGGCATATGCGGCTGGGGCGGCATGGCTCTCAACGCCGCGGCCGCCGACAAGCGCGTAAAAGCGGTGGCGGCCAGCACCATGTATGACATGACCCGCGTTATGTCGAAAGGCTACAACGACGTGGTCACGCTGGAACAGCGCAGCCAGAGCCTCAAGCAAATGAGTCGTCAGCGCTGGACGGACGCAAAGGCGGGCAGTCCGGAATATATGAAGGACTATAATGTCCTCAAAGGCGGCGAACCGCAGTTCCTGGTCGATTACCACGACTATTACATGACGCCGCGCGGCTACCACAAACGCGCCGTGAATTCGGGCAATGGCTGGTCGCTCACCACGCCCCTGTCCTTCATGAACATGCCGATTCTGTCCTACATCGCGGAAATATCACCGCGACCGCTACTGCTCGTTCATGGCGAAAACGCGCATTCGCGCTACTTCAGCGAAACAGCGTTTGCAGCGGCGGCTGAACCCAAGGAACTGGTGATCATTCCGGGCGCCAACCACGTCGACCTCTACGACAAGGTGGAAATCATCCCGTTCGACAAGTTCCAGGCATTCTTCGAACAGCACCTGGGGGCATAGGCTCGGCAAAGCCGCGCGGAAGCACCAACAGCCTCCGCGTGAGCCCGCCTGACGACGCCGAAGATCGGGCAAACGTGTCGCGGACTGTGGCCGGGACACGTCGTTTTGTCAGATCCGCCAAGCCTATCCGCCCGGCTCCGGCCAGACGGATAGGGCAAATACACTCAAAACAGAACGACCTGGCGGATGGCCTCGCCCGAAGCGAGACGCTCGAATCCCTCGTTGATGTCTTCCAACGAGATCGTGTGCGTCATCAATTTCTCGATCGGCAGGCGACCTGACTGCATCATGGCGGCGAAGCGCGGAATATCGCGCACTGGCACGCACGAGCCGACATAGGATCCCTTCAGCGTTTGCTCGCCGACAGTCAGCGACACGGCCGGGATGTTGAACTCGGCCTTGGGATTGGGAAGTCCGCCGGTTACCGTGGTTCCGCCACGACGGGTGATGTCATAGGCGAATTTCAGCGCCGGCGCGGCGCCGGCCAATTCCACCGCCAGATCGACGCCGCCGCCGGTCAAGTTCTTGACCTCCGCCACCGCGTTTTCCGACATCGGATCAATCGCATGCGTCGCGCCAAGCTCGAGCGCAAAAGCGCGTTTGTTTTCAGCGGTATCGACAGCGATCACGGTTTCGGCGCCCGCCGCGATCGCGCCGAGCAGGCCTGCGAGCCCGACGCCGCCAAGCCCGATCACCGCGCAGCTTTGCCCCATCCTCAGTTCCCCGGAATTCAGCACCGCGCCGACGCCGGTCAGCACCGCGCATCCCAGCAGCGCCGCACGATCCAACGGGATGGATTTATCAATCTTCACGCAGGAATTTTCAGACACCACCGCATGGGTCGAAAAGGCGGAAACACCGATATGGTGGTTGACCAGTTCTCCCTTGTAGCGCAGGCGCCGGGCGCCGCCGATCAGAGTTCCCCTGGCCGCAGCCGCGGCTCCCGGCTCGCAAAGCGCCGGCCGGCCTGACGCGCAGGGCACGCAGTGGCCGCAGGACGGCACGAATACCAGAACCACGTGATCGCCAGGGGCAAAACGCGAGACGCCCGGGCCGATGGCTTCGATGACGCCGGAGGCTTCGTGGCCGAGCGCCACCGGCATGTCTCTCGGTCTATCGCCATTGATCACCGAAAGATCGGAATGGCAGAGACCGGCCGCAGCCATTTTCACCCTGACTTCTCCCGCGCCCGGTTCGTCCAGATCCACCTCGACGATTTCGAGCGGTTTTGAGTCCTGATAAGGACGCGCGGCGCCCATGGACCTCAGCAGAGCAATCCTGGCTTTCATCTCGAATTTCCTTTTGTCAACACAATGTCAGACATCGCCGAAGGACAGCGCCGCGATGACCGCAAGGCTGCAACCGATGGCGATGGCGATGATGACCGCGCGGCGGCGAGCAAGCTCGGCCTCGACGCGAGGCTGAATCAGTTGAGGGCGCGGCGTATAAGCTTGCGCCTCGATCGTCGGAGGGCTCGCCATTTCCATCTTGTAGGACAGGAACCACACGACACCGACGCCGGCCACCCAGAGCATCACGGACCAGGCCCAGAGCGACGGCATGCCGAGCGTCCATTGACCATTGATGTCGGTGAAGGCGTGGTTGCCGAAGATCAAGCCGGGACCGAGGGCCAGGAACAACCAGGCGAGTGTGACCGACCAGGCTGTGGAGCGCAGCGCCCGCACACGCGGATTGCCGCCGAATTGCAAGAGAAGAAACCGCCGCGCCTCCTCGCCCGCCTCCCCCAAGCCCCGACGCTGCGTGAACGCGGAGACCAGCATGGCGACAATGATATTGGCGACCATGCCCCAGACTGCCGAATGAATGGTCCATGGATTGCGGCCCCATGGCAGATCAAGTCCAAAAAAGGACAGGACGATATTGCCCGCAGGTTCCGTCAGGAGCACGCCCGCCATGCCGAAACCCACGCCGGTAGCGGCGCCGGCCCGGGTCATCCAGCGCAACCAGGTCATGCCGAGCAGCGGGGTCCAGAGCTGGAATGACAGCGGCAACGCCAGGGAAGCCAAAAGCGAAAGAGCGACAGGCGTCAACGCCTGCATCAGCACGCTGGCGAGCAACAACAGGCCAATGACCACCCGTGTCAGGGTCACGGTGTCGCGTTGCGACAGGCTTGCATGGAAAACCGGCTTGTAGATATTGCGCACCAACGTCTCTCCAGCCGCCAGAAGCGCCAGTCCGGACATCAGCTGCACGCCAGCGAGAAGGCTGATGAACAGCCAGGCCGAAAACCACGGTGACAGCGCCGACATCAGTCCTGTGAGGTCAAGCGCAGGGTCAACGAGCGCGTGAGCGCCGATGACGGCCATGCAAAACGCCGCGAGCGCGCCGAAGGCTCCGGCCATCAGCCATGTCTGCCCGGCGGCGAACCCGCGAGCGCTGGATGTGGACAACACCGCCTTGATGATCATCGGGCTCGCTTGCAGACCCATCAGCGCCATGGCGAAGGATAGGTTTGCGAGCGCCGTGGCCCCATGTCCCGCCGCCGCTTGCTTGCCGACGCCCGCGATGAACTGAACGACGCCTGCGACGATAAATCGGTTCGCCGTCGCCGGATCAGCCGCCATTTTGGCAAGGCCGGCGTTGAGGGCGCCGAATCCGCCTGCGTCGATCAGTGAAAAAACCGCAAGAACCACGAGGGCCGCGGCCGCCAGCACGGCCTGAATGGCCCCCAGATAGCCTGTGGCGCGCAGGCCGCCGATCACGACGCTGCCCATCAACAACAGACCGAGCAGGACCGAAGCAATCTCCTGCGAAACGACGCCGCCGCCGAGCAGCACCATAAGGCGCGACAGGGCGTGCATCTGCAGGCCGGCGAATGCGACCGCGAACAGAACAGCGACGATGGCCGCAAACGCGGTCAGGAACTCCGACTGCCAATAGACGCGGATCAATTCCGCCAGCGACGAGACGCGCAAGCGCCGCCCGAGCAGCCAGACGCGCTTGAAGAAGACGACGCCGGGAAGCGCAAGCGCAATCCCCGCCTGCAGCATGGCGGCGAGCCCGAAACCGTGGCGGCCGATTTCTTCCGTCCCCGCAAGCGCAACCCAACCGGATAGGCTGGCGCCCGCGATCATCAACGCCGATATCCAGGGCGAAAAACCCTCCCCGGCGGTGAAGAATGCCCTGTCGCCGGCATTGACGCGCGCGCCGAGCCGGGCCCAGTAGAGCGTCGCGGCGGCGTAGCAAAGTCCAAACAGCGGCAGCCAGATCACAGGCTCTCCTCCTGCGCGCCAATTGACTTGATGTGAAAGCGAGAAAAGGCGCCGCGCAGGCCATGCCGCGTGAACAGATAGGCCAGGAAACCGACCGCGAGCACGCCGAACAGCGTAAGGCCCGAATAGTAATCCGCCATCGTCAAGCCGCCGGTGGCGGCGGAAACGATGAAAACAAGGCCCAGGATTCCATAGACGCCAATGCCGAGCGCGGCTTCGCCGGGGCTGAACTCCGCCTTGAAGATCCCGTTGACGATGATATGGGCGACGAAAGCGAAAACGATCAGCAGCACGCCCGCCGACGACAGCGGCCAGAGGTCGCTCTTCATGCCCTCGAGAAACACGCCGAGTCCGAGAAAGCCGAGTACGCCCCAGATCGCGAAGATCAGGATCGTGCGCTCGATGTGGGGCCTGTTTGCGATCATCATGCGTCTTCCTAGCCAATCCTAAGGGCGAAGGTGGCCTGCCGGGCGCGCCCGGCAGGCATTGTCGTGTCAGTTCGGACGGCTTTTGTCCGTTGCCGCAGCCGCCGAGGGTTCGGTGTAGACAACCTTGGAAAGGTCGCTCAGCGTATGCGGACGGTGAATGGTTTCGGTGGTCAGACCGATCTCGCCGAGCAGCGTGTCGACGAAGGGCGCCTGCGTGCGATAGCGCAGAGCGGAGCTGACCACCTGTTCCGCAAGATTGCCGTCGCGCGGAGCCCCGCCATCGACGCCCGCCGATAAAGCGCCGGGACCGGTCTGGGAGAGTCCCGGAAGACCCTCGACATGCATGATCTTGATGCCCTCGATCTTCTCCATCGGCTTGACGCTTTCGCGGATGATGGCGGGCAGGTTTTCGACAAGGACCTTGTGCAACGCCGAGCGGCGGCTGGCGTCCGAGCGCATGTTTTCGGCGGCGTTGAGCTTTTCCTTGCCCTCGGCCTCCACCGTCATGCGTTGCTCGAGCGCAGCGAGCGATATGCGATCGGCGTCGGCTCGATCCTGCGCCGCGTCCTTCTCGGCTTCCGCGAGAATGCGGATGCGCGCGGCCTCCGCTTCCGCTGTCCGTTCGGCCTCGATGAGCTCGATGGCCTTCTGGCGATTGGCGATCTCGGTGTCGCGGATCGTCTGGACGCGCTCCTGGGCCTCAACCATGGTTGCGCGCGCCTGCTCGGCTTGCGCCTGCGCTTCGGAGCGCTCCTTGGATTTTAGCGACAAAGCGATTTCGCGACCCTGCTCCCCAAGTTCAATGGTCTCGCGACGACGGATTTCCAGCATCTCGACTTCGCGTTCCATATCGATACGGCTGCGCTCGACGGATTCCCGCTCCTTGAGCTTGACGGCTTCAATCTCGCGTTCCCGCAGCGCATTCTCGGCCGCGATCTCCGACTTCTTCGCGGCGCGCTCGATGGCCACCTGGGCCTCGTGCGAGAGGCGGGCGTATTCGCTGTCGCGCTCGATTTCGAGACTGCGCTTTTCGGCTTCCAGATTCTTGGCGCGAATAGCGACGGCGGTATCCTTCTCGATGTCATTGCGCTTCTTCTTGCGGCTTTCGATTTGCTCGGTCAGATGCGTCAGACCCTCCGCGTCGAAGGTGTTGGACGGATCGAAAAGCTTGATGTCGGTCTGGTCGAGCGAGGTCAGCGAAACGGATTCGAGTTCGAGACCATCAAGCGCCAAGCTCTCGGCGACTTCCTGCTTCACTTCCTTCACGAAGGCCTGGCGATTTTCGTGGATATGCTCCAGCGTCATCTTGGCGGCCGCGCCGCCCATGGCGTCGACAAAACGTCCCTGGATCAGGTCCTTCAACTGTTCGGCGTTCATCGTCCGGTTGCCCAGGCTGCGGGCGGCCGTGGCGACAGCTTCGGTGTGCGGCGCAACGCGGACATAGAATTCCACGGTCAACTCGACCCGCATGCGGTCTTTGGTGATCAACGACTTCTCCCGCGCTCGGGTGACTTCCAGGCGCAGCGTGTTCATATTCACTTCGGTGAGATCATGCAGGATGGGCAACACCAGCGCGCCGCCGCCCATGACGACTTTTTCGCCGCCGAAACCTGTGCGAACGAAGCTCACATCCTTGGTGGAACGGCGATAGAGCCAGTGCAGAAGATAGGCGGCGACCGCGATGACAATGGCCGCCAGAATGATGATGGCGATAACGTCTGCACCCTTCATGGACGTATTCCTTTTGAATGAGCAGGGGTTTCAGGCAAGGGGCGGAATTCAGGCATGGGTGCTTCTCCCGGTCGCGAGGATTGCCGTCGCAAGGACTGCAACGCCAAACGCCATGCGGTTGAGGATGTCGGCGACGTTGTAGGCAACCGACAGGCTGCCGTCGTCGGCAACGCCAGCAAAGGCGGTAAGGAAATTTCCGAGCGGATAGATGGCCCAGCCGATCGTCACGATCAGCCTCAGCCAGAAATATCCGCGGCGCAGCTCGTCGCCCGTCGAGGCGCGGACCACGTCGTCCATTCGGCCGAAATAGAATTCGCCGAGCAGGTAAAGCCAGAACACCAACCCGATCAGGAAGGCGAGCGTCGGATGCATGAACTGCGCCTCGCCCAAATAGCGGACGAACACCATGAGAGCCGAAACGATCGCCATCCGCCAGAACAGTCCGACGGAAAGCGCGCCGGCGGCGCCCACGACAAAGAACAGCGCGATCACCTGCAACGGCATGGACACCGCCCAGCCGACATAGTGATAGACCACCGGCACGCCGTGACCGGCTAGCCAGGCCGCCCGCGCCTCATAGATCGAACCAACGCCGATCAACGCCGCAATCGCGCAGAGCGCCACCGGCAAACGCCATTTCTGACCGACCCATGCCGTGCCCATGAGCAGAAGCGCCGTGGTCGCGGCCAGGCCGAACAAGGCGACGGAGAAGCTTGCCGCAGTCAGATCGGTTGTCTGATAGACCACCATGTTTATCGTCTCCTTTGAAGGACAAAGTCATGTCGCATTGGGTTCTCCCTAGATCTGCGTCCGGATGTGCGGCGACCGGGCATAGAGGGCCACCATGGGCAGGATGAGCAGGCCGAAAATGAACTGCTGCCATTTGAAATCGAGGCCTATGCCGACCAGGAAGCTCGACAGCACTTGCAAAACCAGCACGCCGATGACCGTGAAACCATAGCCGCCCGCTCCGCCGAGCAGCGACGTTCCGCCGACCACCACGGCTGCGAGCGTGAGAAATAGATACTGGTCTCCCACCCCGATGAACCCGCCGCCGGACCAGCCAAGCAGCAACCCGCCGGTCAGCGCGGCGAAGAAGCCGGACAGCGCGTATGTGATCACCCAGTAGCGCATCTCCGAGATCATCACCCGGCTGGCCGATGTCCTGTTGACGCCGAGCGCGTAGAGATAGCGGCCATAGACCGTCGTTCGCAGGCCGATGATCAACACGAGCGTGACGACCGCCCAGATCAGGATGACCGGCGGGAACGGCAACCCGAAAGTGGAGCCGTTCATGGCCGAGATATTCGACAGCCAGGCCGGAACCGTGCCGAAGACATTGCCGGAATAGGCCGAGCCGATAGAGGTGACGATCTGGACGCCGCCTGAAATGGCGAAGCCCATGCCCAGCGTGACGATCAGCGCCTGGCCCTGCAGGCGATAGCTCAACAGTCCATTGATCACGCCCAGACCCGCTCCGATCGCCAGCACGATCAGTGTCGCTAGCCATGGCGGCACGCCGAGTCCGATCAGATAGAGAAGTCCCACATTGGCCCCGCCGATAATAAACGGGATCGACAGATCCAGTCCGCCGAGCAGCGCCACCAGCGTCTGACCGATCGAGGCTATGCCAAGAAAGGAAGCGAACAGCAGCATCGACTTGATGTTGTTGCCGGAAGAAAAGCCCTCGATGTTCATCGAGCCCACGGAAAACAGTCCCGCCAGCACCATGATGCCGATGAAGGCCGACCGGTTTTGCTGGAACTGCCGGCCGAGCGTGCGCGTCAGCACCAGAATCGCCAGAAGGATCACCAGCGAAATGACGTTCCAGATATTGAAGAAACCCTCGATGGCGACCGACAACAGAAGGAAGGCGGCGAGAACCAGGACCAGGCCGATCAGCGGCCAGCGATACTGCATCCAGGCGAGCTGGAGCTGACCTGGCCCTTCGGCCGAAGCAGTCTCGCCGCTCGCGAATTGGCCAATGATATAGCGCCAGGCCCAGACAAACAGCGCGAGCGTGGCGATTGCCGAGAGGATGACGACCTGCACCGCCATACCCTGGGCAAAGCCGAAGCCGGCGCCCAAGCCGGCCAGCAGCAGGGCGATCGCCAGGCCGAGAATTTGAGCCGGAAGGCTGATTTGCGGCAGCTTCTCCATCAGTTGACGGCCTCCGTCATATTGCTGGAAAGGGCGGTCTCGTGGACAATCCAGGCGCCGCCGAGGACAAGCGCCGCAACGATGACGGCGACCGCCGGTCCGAGACTGTTGCGGGAGGACTGGTTGACGGCCAGCCGCAAGAAGACGGCGATGAACACAAGCACAATGACGAAGAAGACGGACTGCGCCGCGCCCAGGCGCAGCGCGACCGTTTCAGGCGAGAGCGATGCGACCTCGAGCGCGCCGGTCATCGCCGCCTTGATGTCCATCGGACCCGGCATATAGGCGGGGGCCGCACCCAGGCTCGCATAGTCGAAGGTCGCATGTAGAATGACGCCCAGCACCACCACGGACAGCGCCACGAAATAAAGCAGCGGCGAAAAATTACGGAAATGTCGCTGGATGACCGGGATCAGCAATGTCAGGAGCAGCGAAATCACCAGGATCGCGCCATAGGCCAAATTGGTGACGAAGCTCTGCACCGCGCCGAAATTGAAGGTCGAGAGGACATAGGTGATCATGTAGAGGTTGAGCGCGCCGAGCGCAGAACCGAACACGCCGCCGCGCCCGCCGCCGAGGGAAGCGCCGCCGAGCACCAGCGCGGTGACGGCGATCAGCGTATAGGTGGCGCCCTGCGAAGGGTCGCCCGATGAAATCAGCGCCGTGAAACAGATGGCGGCAAGCCCCGCAAAGCAACCGGAAATCAGATGCGCGCCGATGCGGACCACGGTGATCGGCACGCCGGACGTATAGGCTGCGCGCTCGTCCGAGCCCATCAGACGCAAATGCGTGTAAAAGGCGGTCACGGTGAACAGCAGCCAGGCAACCGTTGCGACGATGAGAATGATCAGCACGGGCGAAAAGATCGTGGTTCCATAACCCCATTCCGCCATGAAGGGGGGCGCCATGCCGCCAGGCCGCGGCAGGATGACGAGGTTGATGCCCGAAAGCGCCAGATATCCGGACAGCGACACGATGATCGGCTGGACGCGGACATAGATGACGATCAGCGCGAAGAGGAACTGATAAACGGCGCCGACAGCCATGCAATACAGAAACACGGCGATGGGATTTTCCAACAAGCCCGCGCCATGCAGCTGGATCATCGTGACGTTGATGAAGCCGATCAGCGGCCCGACGGACAGGTCGACCGTGCCGCGACCCGAAATGGTGGAGGCCATCAGCGTATAGGTGGCCAGAATCAACGGCGTCACGACGATGACGGCGGCCCCGATGCCCGAAGCGGTCATCAGACTGGGCGTCCTCAACACCGCAATCGACAGCAGCGCAAAAAACAGCGTGATCGGCATCAGGAGGAAGGGATTGGAGCGCCCGCCCTGGAGATCCGCCGGAGCGCCCGCTTTGCCGGAAGATTGACTGACAGCAAGCGTCATGGCCGCCCCCTTTCGATACGCGCGCCGTTTTCATCAAATTCAACGATGCGAATTCGTTTCCTGGCCGGGCTCGGCGATAGGGGCGACGCGTCGATTGCCGTCGCGGACGGCGCTGCCGTCGCAAGCGGCTTCAGATGCGCAGGCACATCGACGCGGATGCGCAGCCCATCGGCCGGGACCTTTTCAGTTGCTGGACCGGACGCGCCGGCCGCGTGTGCAAGACCGGGACGCAGCCCGTGGCCGGGCGATGCCAGGCCTTGGCCGTCTGTGTGGCCGAACATGGCCTCCAGCACCTTTTTCGGCTCGAGACCCCGGCCGTCAAACGCGTCGAACGGCGCTCCATCGCGGAAGACGATCACGCGTGTGGCAAATCCCAGGAATTCTTCGATTTCCGAGGACAGGTAGACGACTGCCCTGCCCTCTTCCGCATAGTTGCGCAGATGCCGGTAGAGTTCGGACTTCGCACCGACATCAATGCCCCGGGCCGGATCGTTGAGGATGATCACATCCGGCCGCATAGCGAAACCGCGGCCAATCAGCACTTTCTGCTGGTTTCCGCCCGACAGCGAGGTGATGCGGTCCTCTTTCACGCCGAATTTGATCAGCAGGTTTTCCGCCTCCCGCTTGAAGATCGTGGTCAGCGTGCCGCGATCGATGAAGCCGAGAACGCCGCCGCGTTTCTTCTCGCGATAGAGCGGCATGACCATGTTTTCAAAAATGGAGAGCGACGCGAAGATGCCCTCGCGCTTGCGGTCGCCCGAGACATAGGCGACTTTGCCGGCCACGGCCTCGGCGAGGTCGCGCACGGGCGCCCAGCCGCCGTCGCGCCCGGCCACCTGCACCAGCCCCTGATGAGCGGCCATGACGCCAGCGAGAACACGGACAAACGCGTCCTGGCCCTGGCCATCCAGACCGGCGATGCCGACGACTTCGCCGCGACGAAGATCGAAATCGAATGTATGGGCTTCCGGCCACAACGCAATCCGGCGCGCTTTCATGGCCCGCTCCGTCGTCTTGGGCATCGGCGCTTCGGCCTGTGCGCTGTTGCCGAAGCGGTCTTCTCCCGTCATCAGCCGAAGCAAGTTCTTTTCGGTGATGTCGGCCTTGTCCAAAACGCCGACATCGCGACCGTCGCGAAATACGGTGGCGCGATCGGAAATGCGCACCAATTCGGCAATCCGATGGGTCACGATCAGAATGGTGGCGCCCCGGTCCCTGAGCGCGCGCATCCGGGCGAACAGGCGTTCGGTGGAGTCAAAGTCGAGAGCGGCGGAGCTTTCGTCCAGAATAAGGATCTTGGGTTCGGACAGCAGCGCCCGGGCAATGGTGATCCACTGCTTGAGCCCAAGCGGCAATGTTCCCACGAGAGCATGCGGATCCACCGGCTCGCCGGACAGTTCCCGCATCAATTCGGCGGCGCGCGCCACTTTGCTCTCCTGGGAGAGCGTTTTGGTGAAAAGCCGGTCCGACCCCATGAAGATATTGTCGACCACCGAGCTTTCGTCCGCGACCAGCACTTCCTGATACACGGTCGAAATACCGAGGGCCCGGCTTTCCGCCGGAGTGGACGGCGTTTCCCCAAGGATGGAAACCGTGCCGCTGTCGACCGGCAGAATGCCCGATACGACCTTGGCCATGGTGCTTTTGCCGCATCCATTGCCGCCGACGATCGCATGGATCTCACCGGCGCGGGCGGAAAAGGAAGCGCCATCGAGCGCCCGCGTAGGCCCGAAATACTTCTTCACACCACGCACCAGGATGGTTTCGCGACCGGAAGGCTGTGCAATTTCTGGAACAGTGGACGTCATGGATCTTCCCATCTGGCCGGGTCGCGGCCGATGAAACAAGGAGACGGTTCTGAGGGGCGAGACGTTGAATGTGGCCGCGCCGATCAAGGCGCGGCCAGTCCTTCAGCCGGTCAGGGCTTGAAGGAGCGGGGATCGGCTGGGCGGAGGAAGAAATCGTCCAGATAGGAGGGATCGTAACCCCAACGCTTGGCGCCGACCTTCACCCATTCAGCGCTGTCGAGATTGCAGTCCTCGTCCATCACCTTGGTCAGGTCTTCATGGGTCAGCTTCACCGGATCGACGAGGATCGACTGAACCTTGGGGCCCTGGCCCTGCAATGTGCGCATCATGATATGCCACATCAGCTCGATATCGTCGGCCGGCGGCCAGAGCTGATAGGACGCGTTGATATAGTTGGGGTTCTTGCGCCAGTAGCAGAGTGCGCCGAGTTCGCCGCCGATGGCGACCGGGATCTCGCCGCGACCGGCCTGCTGCACCGCGCGCAACACGCCCATTTCAGCCGCCGACTGAACGACGATGCCGTCGAGCTTGCCGGGATTGGTGGCGAGCCACTTCTGCACTTCTCCCTGGGCGACCTGATCGGTCCACATGCCGGCCACAGAGCCGACCACTTTGATGTCGGGCGCCGAAGCAAGGCCGGCGAGCACGCCGCGATTCTGACTGTCGGAGCCGGAGGTTCCGGGAATGCCTTCGACGACGAGGACATTGCCTTTGCCGCCGAGCTGATCGGCCATGGCTTTGCCGATCTCAAAGCCGCCGACCTGATAGTTGACCGACGAGTTGATGGCGTATTCGGAGGTCAGGTAGCCGGTCATCGAAAAGACCGGAACGCCCTTGTCCGCCGCATATTTCACCGATGCATTGAGCGCGGTCGGGTTCGAGCAGCACAGAATGATGGCGTCAGCGCCCTGATCGACCAACTGGCGGATCTGCTGGATCTGGGTGGAGTCGTTGAGATTGGACTGGGTGATCACCACTTCCGAAAGCAAACCGAGCTTCTGCCATTCGGGAACGATGACCTTCTGCAGTTCATCCATGGCTGCGGCGCGCCATGTGTTGCCGGCATAGGAGGAGGCATAGCCGATTTTCCACGGCGGACCTTTCTTCGGCTTGAAATCGCGCCACTTGCTGGGCCCGATCGGCTGCATGGGATCGAGCATTTCCTTGTTGTATAGGCGCTTGGCGACATCGGCGTTGAGCTCGTCGACGCCTTCGGCGAGCGCCATGGTCGTCGACGTGGCGATCAACGCCGCCGCGCATATCAATTTTCGTAGCATTCCAACTCTCCTCCTAGTTGAAGACGGACGATCCCGTCCTGCGATCAGTCATAAAAATCCTGGGGGGACTTTCGGAAACCAGGCCAGGTCACCGGATCATGGCCCGTCACGACCATGGCGTTGGCGTCATGGGCGATGCGGCGCAGTTTGGCGACCGAGTCCACGGCCTGCGTCGATGAGGTGACCAGTCCCGGCAGCGCCCGGTTTTCCCAATGATCCACAGTATAGGCGGCGTCGATCGTGAGCAGGATCGGTCCGCTTTCCGGCAGCGTGATCAGGAAGGACTGGTGACCGGGCGAATGACCGGGCGTAAAGATCATCCGCACGACGCCATCGCCAAACAGGTCGAAATTGTCGGTGTATTCTCCGCCGAGGAATTTCCAATTGAGACCAGGACGATCAAAATCGGCGCGGATATAGGCGCCGGCGGAAAACCAGTGCGGCTTGAAGGCGTATTCATATTCGCTGCGCTGGACGATATGCTGGGCCTTCGGAAAACGTCCGATCGCGCCGGTGTGATCGAGATGCAGATGCGACTGCACGACGTAGCGCACGTCCTGCGGGCTCACATCCACCATCTTCAGCTGGTCGACGCAGTTGTCGGCGACGGACATGACCGGATCATAAGCGTCGACCACCGCGCCCCAATGGCCGCGCTTGTCGATCGCCGTCTCCACGGCATTGCCGCCGTCGATCACCACATTACCTTGGGGATGCTTGATCAGAAACCAGGGTACAGGGATTTCGAACGCATCCTCGCCCTGATTCATCTTGATGTATTTGGTCTTTGTTTTCAGCGTTCCGGTCTGAAACATATGCAATTCAATCCCCGAAGACTTGCGCCGCGAGCGCGACGCTTCCTTCGGGGCCGGGGAGAAATTCGGGCGCGGCGCCAGCGAGGAACCGGCCCCGGAGCGCGAAGACGCAGAAGCCTCGGTTTCGATGCGCTGGCCCTTGTCGTCGAATTCAATGATCTTCATGGTTCAGTTCCCGCTTTCGGAATCGGTTTCAGGTGCGGGCTTCAATAAGACGAAGCGCTTCTTTCAAATAGACTGCGAACAGCGGATAGTTTTCTGACATCGGGAAGTGGCCGATATCCTCCATTTCGATGTAGATGCCGCCCGGGATTTGACGGGCGGTGTTTTCGGTGGCTTCGGGCGGCGTGAGATAGTCATAGGCGCCGGTCATCATGATCACCGGGCAGCGGCGGGTGTCGATATTGCCGAGTTTGCCCCTGAGATCATGGTCGACGGAATAGAAAAACAGGTCGCCTTTGAAGGCTTCCGAACCCTGTGTGTAATAATGCCAGGTCAGCCAGCGATCCATGTCCGGGCTTTGCGGCGCCATGAGATCCCAGACGCCGCTCGCGCAGACCTGGGCCGCATTGGCGTGCGGATGGCGCCACCAATCGAGATAGAATCCGGGCGCATGTTCGGCCGCCTCGACAGGAATCACAGCGCGAAACTTGTCTGGGTGATGAAGGGCAAGCTGCAGGGCCACATTACCGCCGAAGCTGGATCCCATGAAGATCGGACGATCAAGCTCCAGCGCATCGCAGAGCGTGATGATGAAATTCATATAGTGCCGCGCGGTCAGCACATACTCCTCCTTCCACCACTCCTTGTTGAGCGGCGGATCGGATTTGCCATGCCGGGCGAGGTCGTAGGCGATTACGTCATAGTTGGAGGTGATCGCTTCATCCTCGAGAAGTCCACGCCACTGATGATTGTGGCAACCCGCCGTGTGCTGGCAGACCAGTGGTACGCCGCTGCCGTTTCTCAGATAGAAAACCTTGTATTCGTAACCGTCCACCTCGATGGTGACGTAACGACCGATAACGGGAGAGTGCTTGGCCATTCCGGTGATTCCTGTAGGTGTGGGAACGTCTTCAGACCGGCACGCCGACCTTGCGAAGCAGCTCGAACTGAACCGTGAAATTGCGCAGGTTCTGCATCATGACGAGAATGTTGCCTTCGATCTTCAGATCGCGGCGAAAGCTGGCCGACCAGATGCCGTGATACATCGGTTCAGGCACGGCCTTGGCGAATTCGCGCCAGGTGGCGGCGCTGGCCCGGAGAGCGAAATCATAGGCGTCGAGCGGTTGCGGATCGGTGTTGATGCTGTGCACCTTGCCGTCGCGGACATCCACGATGACCTTGGCCGCGCCCATGTCCCACAGATATCGGCAGGTGAAATAGCGCGCCATGGCGCCGATCGTCGGGTCTCGATCCGAGGCGTCTCCAAATCGGATAGCCCAGTCTCGCACGCTCATGACCATGCCTGAAACCTCCACTTTCACCGCATGCGGGCTTGAAAGCCGCCACACATCCAATATCCCGATACACGTTCAATTAGCTGAACAGTTTTCACTGGACTGGACGCTAGTCGGCGAGCTATATGAATGTCAAGAAGAAAAATGATGCTCATCGAATTTGCGGATCGCTTCATGGCTTCAAGGGAAACCAAGACTCAGCAATCGCCGGCGCTGGAACGAGGCGCACGCATCCTGGACATGGTGGCGCGCTCCAAGAGCTTTCTCAGCCTGTCCGATCTGTCTCGGGAATTGAAGATCGCCCGCTCCAGCGTGCATTCATTGTGCCAAACACTGGTCAATCTGGAGCTTCTGATCCGGCGCAGCGACCAAACCTTCCAGCTCGGCCCCCATGTCATACGCTGGTCGAACGCCTTTGCGCTGCAATCGGATGTCGCGACCGAATTCGCGGCCATATGGGATCACGAAACCGGTTTGCCGGGCGCCACCATAACCCTCACCGTGCAGGACGGGGCGGAGGTGGTCTATATCGCCGCGCGCAACAACGAGCGCGCCCGCTCCTCCCTTGAATTCAGGGTGGGTATGCGCCTGCCCGCCGCTTTCACCGCCACGGGCAAGGCGTTTCTAAGCCATATGAGCGACTATGAAATCCGTCGGCTTTATGCCCCTGGCCTGCCAGAACCGCGAACGGCTCGCAGCATCCGCAGCATCGACGAACTGCTCGGAGAACTGCGCGACATCAGGCGGGACGGCTATAGTTGCGATGAGGAGCAGGTCGCCGAAGGCATGGTCTGCTATGGCGCAGCCGTGCTGGATGGAAGCAACCGGCCGATTGCGGGCGTGGCCGTCAGCCTCTCTTTGGATGCGAACGCGATGACCGATCGCACCGCGATCATCGACAATGTGACGCGCATGGCGGCCCGGCTTTCCCATCGCATGGGGGCGGATCTGTCAGCCACCGGCAACACGGGACGCGCCGGCCCCGCCCTCCCCCTACAAAAATGAGATTCTGGGGCAAGTTGAGGCGGGCCAGAGGGCTTATCACGCCCCGCTGATAATGCCATCATCGCCAAGGGTTTGGGTAAGTCCACATGAGGAAGGACAACGCAGGCCTTGGCCTTGGGAGGGGATCAATGCTTTGTTTCAGACAAGACCTGAGCACGACGGCTGCGCGCGTGGCGAGACCGCGCGAATTGCGGCGACGGATCGTGACGACCGATATGGGCAATATCGACCTGCTGGATATCGGCAAGACCGCCGGCCGTGCGGTCATCCTGATCACGCATGGCCTCGGCAGCCTGGAGTCTTTCGAGGAAATCGCCGAAGGGCTGGAAGCACGCTATCCCGGACGCCGCATCGTCGCCTATTCACGGCCCGGTCGCGGCAGGAGTCCGATCAGCCAGGGCGTGGAGCCGTCCGCGCTCCTTGCTCACGAGGCCCTGCGGGTTCTGCCCGCCATCATGCGCGCCCTCGACATCGTCACGGCGGACCTGGTGGCGCATAGCGACGGCGCCGCCGTAGCGATGTTGTTTGCCTGCGCCAATCCACTGAAGGTGGAGAGCATCGTTGCGATCTCGCCGCAGGTCCACGCCGATCATCGGCCGGTCGAGCAGACCGGCGCCCATTTCGCGGATCACAATCACATCGACGAGGTCCATCGACTCGGAGCCGAACATCGCGACACAGACCTTGCCCTGCGCTGCTGGATCGCCGCGCAGGAAACGCTCGCGGCCAATCCGGACCATGTTCTCGGCGGACTCGCCGGGCTGGACGCGCCGCTGCTGATGGTGCAGGGTCTGAAAGACGATGGCGCACAGCACCAGATGTCCGCGCTGTCGACGCGTGTGCGGGGTCCGATGAAATGGGTGATCTTGCGCAAGGACGGTCACTTTCCCCAGCATGACAGCACCGACATGGTGCTCGACCTGATTTGCGGCCATTTGCAGGATGCCGACTGCAAGCGCGGGAGCGGGCGGCTTCAAACCCGCGCGGCAAGTTGATGCGAAACCGCGTGCTGAAAATTCAAAGTGAAAAAGCGTATGTTTCAGCCGGAAACTTCAGCGCCAAGCCGCAGCGAAAGCCGCGTGGCCAAATCGCGGGCATTGGCGCAGCCGCTCTCGATGGCGGCGGGTCCGAGGTCTTCCGAATCGATGCTGACGAGCACTGCGGCGACCGTGCGATTGAGCGAGTTGAGCACCGCGGCGCCGAAATTGGTCACGCCTCGCTGGCACTGGCCGATCTCGATGGCCACGCCATCGGCGCGAATAGACTTCACTTCATTCAGCAAGCCGCCGACATCAGCCACCGAGCGTTCGGTCAAGGGCGGAGGAAACGATATGAAGGCCCTGGCGATGTCGTGATCGCTCCAACGCGCGATCATCGCCTTACCAGCGGCGCAAAAAGCGGCCGGCAGCCGCATGCCCGGGCGAACCACGAAGCGCTCAAGGGCGCTTCTTTGTCGCGCGGCGATGAACACCACATCCATCTCGTCGAGAATGCACAGCGACACCACCGCATCCTGAAAACTGTCCGACTGATCCCAAAGCGCGGCAAACTCCGCAGCGACATCGGTCTGCCGTTCAAAGGCGTTCGACCATTTGAGCAGATGCGGACCGAGAACGAATGTCTGGTCCGGCCGACGGATCAGCAGGCCGAGATGCGCAAGCGTGGTGCACAGCCCATGCACCGTGCTTTTGGGCAGCGATGTTTCTCGCGCGAGATCGGAAATGGTGGGATAACGCTTGGAGGCCGCCACGATATCAAGAATGATGGAGGCGCGCTCCACGGCGGGAACCAGCCTCAGTCGCGCGGACTCGTCTTCCTCCAACTGGCTTCTCCCACATATCTTGCGCCGTGCGCTATCGTATCGCTTCACACCCACGGCAAGTCAATTCACGACTTCATCGCTCGTGGGGGTTCTGCCCTTTTTCAAACTGCGGACTTCTGTATAGTGCGATCATGACCTCGGCTGTACGTGTCATGTTGGGAAGTTTTGGTCGAGTTGCGCTTGTCGAACTCGGACATTGCCTCGTGCGTCATGCACATCCCCATTGCCATATGCTGTTCAAGGTCGGCGGGGCAAATTCGCATTTCATCGTCGACGACGCGCCCGCCCCGCTTACCGACGATTCAGTGGTTCTGGTGGACGCCTGGCGGCCGCATGAATTTGTTTTCCGGCCCGGTCAGCCGCCAACGCAGATCCTCGCGCTCTATATCGAATCCGACTGGCTGGCGGCGCTGAATTCCGACGGCGCGGATTTAAATCCGCTCGATTTCTTCAAATCGAGTTCGGGCCATGTGTCGCGCGAGACTTACCATATTCTGATGGCTGCAGTCGATTGCCTGAACGGCGGCGCTCCTTCTCGCAATGAGATGGAGGTCCTGCTGGCCCAACTCGTTCTCTCGACCATCCATAAGACTCATCCCGTGAACAATGCCGCGAGCAGGTTTGGACGACCTCAGCTGTTTGACTGGCGGATCCGCAAGGCGGTCAGGCTCTTTCAACAGAACCATGGCGATTTTGACAAAATCGACGCGATCGTCGCCGAAATCGGCATGAGCCGCGCCAATTTTTTCCGACAATTCAAGGCCTGCACGGGAATGTCGCCAGGCCTGTTCCAGAATGTCGTCCGGCTTGAGCAAGCCATTCGCCTGACGGTGGTGTCACAGGACTCGCTCAGCGTCGCCGCGAGCAGCCTCGGCTTTTCCGACCCCGCACACTTCAGCCGCTTTTTCCGCAATCATACCGCAGTCTCACCCCGCCTTTATCGCCAAGGGGCATCTGACTGGCTGTCGCGCTGACAGCGTGATGCGAGGTTATTTTTGTCTCCCCGGTGAACTGGCCACATAAATATCGACCCATCGGACAATGAAAGATGACGATGAGGTCGATTGGGATCGCGATGATTGATGCAAATCGGGGCCGCATTGCTGCGACCCCTTGTGAGAACACGCGGGATGGGCTCTCGGATCGTTAAACGGCAGGCGCATCCTGCTGCTGGCTGGCATAGCTCGCAAACGTCGCGGTGAAGCGACCGTTGACATAATCGCCAGAACTGATCGGCGGATATTTGGCGGGATGCGCCTCGTCGACACAGCTCGGCAGGACCTCGACGATCGTGTCGTAATTCGGCCCGAAGAAGAACGGGATCGAATAGCGCTCCTTGCCCGAGCGATTGATGGCCCGGTGGACGGTGGAGGCGAACAGGTCGTTGGTCCAGCGCGCCATCTGATCGCCGACATTGACCACGAAGCAATCCTCCATCGGGTCGGCTGCGATCCATTCGCCGGCGGCGTTCAGCACCTGAAGCGCGGGAATACCCACCTGCTGGGCGAGGATAGTGAAGCATTCATAGTCGGAATGCGCGCCGATGCCGATCTGGCGTTCGTCGATCTCGCCGAATTGCGGCGGATAATGCAGAACCCGCAATGTCGCGAGCGGCTTGGTCACCATGGCGTCGAAATAGGTTTCCTCAAGCCCGAGCGCCAGCGCGAAGGCATGCAGGAGATGATGGCTGAGCTTGATCATTTCGGCATGATAGGTTTCCAGCGCATGGCGGAAGGCGGGCCGATTTTCCGGCCACTGATTGGGGCCATAAAGCACCTTGCCGGCCAGGACGTCGGGATCGTCGGCCGGCACTTCGAGCGCGATATCGAAGGATTCATGCAGATCGCCGCGCGCGGTGGGATCGGTGTTTTCCTCCAGCATGGCGGCATAGCCGCGCAGATTGGTGGATTTGGACACATGCGCCTGCATCTTGTCTTCGTCAGACTGGGCGAAATAGCGCTCGGCTTCGGCAAACGCCGCCTCCAGCACGTGTTTCGGGAAGTGGTGGTTCTTGATGTAGAGAAAGCCCACTTCGGTGCAGGCCTTGCGCAGGCTTTCGGCAAGGGCCGCCTTGGCCTCTGCGTCGCCGCTGAACATGGCCTCGAGATCGATCACGGGGATCTGGTCGAATGGCACGCGGACCGGGTCCAGTCCGGCCTTGATCAGGCGCGCGCCGTTCCCTGTTGGCAGTTCTTTCATGGCAGGTCTCCTCTAGGGGTGTCTTCGGGGGGATTGACGATGGTCTCGACGTAGTAGCGCGGGCCGTTGAACACATAGCCCGGCGAAAAATAGTCCCGGCAGAAATCGATGAAAGCGCCCATGCGCCGCGACAGTGCGCTCGGCCGCATGACGCGAAGCGTCACGCGTTGGGCCGCCGATTCCCATCCCGGCAACACGCGCATGAGATCGCCTCGTTCGCATTCGATCTGGGTGAAAAAGGAAGGAAGATAGGCGATGCCCTCGCCGGCGACCGCGAAATACTTCACGGTCCAATATTCATTGGCGAAGAGGTCGCAACGCGGTAGAACCGACGCGACTTCAGTGTCTTTCTGCAAAAGCCATGGCTGCGGTCCGGAAGGCTGGCGAAACATCACCGCCTGGTGGTTGCCGAGATCTGCCGGCGTTGTCGGTTCCCCCATCCTGGCGAGATAGTCACGGCTGGCGTAAAGGCAGAAACGGTCAGCCCAGAGCTGTTCGGCGCCGCCCCGAGCCGTATTGCCGTCATCCCAGGAAATGATCGCGTCCATCATTTCCTGCCGCTCCGGCAGATAAAGCGTGTGGGGCGAGAAGAAACTGAGATCGAGCTGAACTTTCGGATAGCGGCGGCGAAAGGCGAACAGCATCTGCGAATAGAAAGCGGTGCCGAACTCGCCGGTCGCGCCAATCCGCAACATGCCAGAGGCGTCATCGAGCGTTTCGGCGACCGCCATGCGCGCCGCCTCGCAGCGGCCGAGGATATCCGCCGCATGGGCGCGCAGGGTCTGGCCGGCTTCGGTCAAGACAAGCGCTCGTCCTTCACGCAAGAACAGCTCCGTCCCCAACTCGCCTTCAAGTTGCTTCAGGCGCAGGCTCAACGTCGACTTCGGCTGCCCATAGAGCTTGGCGACGGCCGACAGCGACCGAAGTTCGGCGATTTTAAGAAAAGCGTCCAGTGCATCGACGTCCATTGTTTCGTCCATGATTATGGACAATATGCCCAGAAATTGACCATGACTAAATATGTTGCATGAACGACGGTAATCGGCTTTAATGCAGCGCACAAGAGCGAGGAACGAAATTTCCGCGCGATGGACGCCAATTTCGCCAGAGTGGGCGGCGCGCACGCTTGGAGTGCCCAAGCATGCCGCGACTTCTGAGAATACCCAATAAAAACAAGGGAACAGACATGACAAAGACATCCACCTCCCAAGGGCGCGCCGGCTGTCTCGCCGTCGCAATCTTGACTGCCGGTCTGGCGTTCAGCGCTGAAGGCGCGTGGGCCTTCACCTTGAAGAGCGAGCCGAAAGTCGCCTTCATCTATGCCGCGTCTGTCAATGACGGCGGCTGGAACGAAGCGATCGACAAGGGCCGCAAGGCGGTCGAGGAACAGTTGGGCCTGCCGGTGGCGGTGACGGAGAACATTCCGGAAGACGCGACCAAACTTCGGGCTGCGATCGATCTCTACGTCAAGCGTGGCTTCAACATTATCGTCGGAACAACCTATGGTTACTCCGCACCGATCGCCGACGCCGCCAAAGCCTATCCCGACGTCGCCTTCCTCAACGCCTCCGGCACGACCAACGGCCCCAATCTGGAAAGCTTCTACGCCCGCACCTATCAAGGCTGGTATCTGGCTGGCATCGCCGCGGCGGACGCAACCAAGAGCAAGAAGATCGGCATGCTGGCGGGCTTTCCGGTCGGGGTGGTGAACTGGGACATCAACGCCTTTGCGCAAGGCGCCCGATCCGTGGATCCGACGATCGAGACGATCGCGGTCTTCACCAATTCCTGGTGGGACCCGGTCAAGGAGGGTCAGGTGTCCGAAGCCATTCTCGACCAGAAGGCCGACGTGGTCGCAACAGACCTGAGCGCGGCGTCTGCGCTCGACGCCGCCGAGAAGCGGGGCGCCAAGTCGTTCGGCTATCAGATCGACATGAGCGCCGCAGCGCCCAAGGGCATCCAGACATCGGTGATCTTCCAGTGGGACCGTTATCTTGTTCCGACCATCAAGGAGATCACCGAAGGCAAATGGACGCCCGAGGAATATGGAGCTTTCGAAGGGCTGGAGAGCGGTGTCGTCGATCTTGCCCCGTTTGGACCGGGCGTTTCCGAGGCGACGAAGGCCAAAATCGACGCCGCCCGCAAGGCGATGATCGCGGGATCGCTCGATCCTTTCCAGGGCCCGCTGAAAAAACAGGATGGCTCGCTCGCGGCCAAGGCCGGCGAAAAAGTGGATGACGGCGCGCTCTGGAATATGGACTATTTCGTCGAAGGCGTCACCGGCACCATGCCCGCCGCCGCCCAATGACGCCAGGTCTTGCGCGCAAATTGCCTCCGGGAACGCCGAACGCCTTGGAGATGCTCGGCGTTTCCAAGGCGTTCGACGGCAAGCCGGCGTTGGACGACGCCGGTTTCACCCTATCCTGGGGCGAAGTGCACGCGCTTGTCGGCGAAAATGGCGCCGGCAAGTCGACTTTGATGAACATCGCCGCCGGCATCTATGCGCCGGATGCGGGAGAGCAGCGTCTTGATGGCCTGGGCTTTGCGCCGACCTCACCCGCCGAGGCCGCGCGGGCGGGGATCGGAATGGTCCATCAACACTTTCGCCTGGTTGAAAGCTTCACGGTCGCCGAGAACGCTTTGCTCATACTCGGCGCACAAGCCCGGTCTACCCGACAGGCGGCGATGCTGCTTCTGCAGAAGGCGAAGGACGTCGGACTGACAATCGATCCGTCTCGCAAAGTGTCGACTTTGTCGATCGCCGAGCGCCAGCGCGCCGAAATTCTGAAAGTCCTGCTCCTCGGCGCGCGGATCCTCATTCTCGACGAACCCACCGCGGTGTTGACCGAAGACGAATCCCGTTCGCTGCTGGAATTCACGCGGCGACTTGCCGATCAGGGGCTTGCGGTGGTGCTGATCACGCACAAACTCAATGAAGTCGCCGATTATTCAGACCGGCTCACTGTCATGCGGCATGGTCGAACCGTGCTGGCGTCCGCGCCCATGGCGGATGTTCGCGAAGCCGAGATTGGAGCACTGATCGTCGGGGAAGCGATCGCTGCGAACACGCGGCCGGCAAGCCGCGTCGGCGACACCTGTCTTTCGGTGCGTGGGCTCCGCTTTTCCGGACAGAAATCGGCTCATGGTCTTGATCTCCACTTGCGGGCTGGAGAAGTGCTCGGCCTGGCGGGCGTGGGCGGCAACGGACAGGAAGAACTGGCGGCCTGTCTTTCCGGCGGGCAAAAGCCGCTTTCCGGAACCATCGCCATCGCCGGCGAAATCGTCAACGACCTGCCGCCAAAGGCGCGGCGGGCGATGGGCCTGCGACTTATCCCCGCCGACCGTTTTGCCGGCGGCCTGATCCGGGAAATGACGGTGGCGGAAAATCTGGCCATGACCGACATTGCCCAAAGCGCGCCAGGTCGCCGTTTCCTGCTCAATCGCAAGCGCCTGGATGAGAACGCCAAACAGGCGATCGCTCGTTTCGATATCCGTGGAGCCGCGCCGGGGCGCCGAACCGAACTCCTGTCCGGCGGCAACGCCCAGAAAGTTTTGCTCGCGCGCGAACTCGATTCCGGCATGAAAATTCTCATCGCCCATTCGCCGGCGCGCGGACTGGACGTCAAGGCAAGCGCTTTCGTGCGCGGCGCAATAGCAAAAGCGGTGGAACAAGGCGCCGCCTGCCTGCTGATCAGCGAAGATCTACAGGAAATTCTCGCTTTGTCGCATCGGGTCGCGGTGATCAACGGCGGCGCGATCGCCGGCGAGAGAGTGATCGCCGATGTCACCCCAGACTGGATCGGAGGCCTGCTGGCCGGCCATGCTTAACACCGCATTTCTCGTTCGCCGACAGGATCCCGGCGCCTTGCGCACCGCGCTCGGCTATGGCCTCGGCCTGCTGGTCGGGCTCGGCCTCTCGGCCGGCATCCTGATGGGCGTCGGCGTTCCAGCCGCCGATCTGCTTCAGGAATTCATCGTTCAGACATTCCTGACCAGCGAGGGACTGGCGCAAACCCTGACGGCGTCGGCGCCCCTGATCCTTGTCGGTCTCGCCTCGGCGGTCGCCATGCGCATCCGTTTCTGGAACATCGGCGTCGAGGGGCAGATGTGGATGGGCGCGATTGCCGCAAGTTGGGTGGCCCTCCACCAGATCGGCCCCGCATCCCTGCGCCTGCCGCTCGGGCTGATCGCGGCGTTCTGCGCCGGGGCCCTGTTTATTTTGCCATGGCTGTGGATGAAAACGCGCTACGGCGTCAATGAGGTGATCACCACATTGCTGTCAGCCAATATCGCCTTCCTGCTCGTGCAGCACCTGCTGTTCGGCGTCTGGCGCGATCCCGCCAACGGTTTTCCGATCACCGTGGAGTTCCCGGCCGAAAGCCAGTTCTCGATGCTGGGCTGGGGACAAATCCATTCCGGTCTCGTGCTCGCCCTGATCATCGCCGCGATCGTCTATGGCCTGCTCGAACGGTCTCCGCTCGGCTATATCGCCAATGCGATCGGCTTCAACAGACGCACCGCGATCCAGACCGGACTTCCGGTCACCGCCGTTTCCGTCATTGTCACCCTGTCTTCGGGCGGGCTTGCGGGTTTGGCAGGCGCGGTCATCCTGTCTGGAACCGAACATCGGCTCAGCCAGGCCCTGAGTTCCGGTTATCTGTTCAGCGCCATCGTCATCGCCTATCTCGCCCGGTCGCGGCCGCTCTGGGTGGTCTTCGTCGCCGTGGCGCTCGCAGCTGTCTACACCGCCGGCAATGTCCTGAAGGTGTTTTACGGCGTTTCCGAAGCGGTGATCGTGCTTGCGCAGGGCACGGTGCTGATGTCGGTTCTGACCGCGAATTTCTTCAGCGCCTATGTGATCCATTTTCCGGACAAGGCCCGACGCCGGGGGGAAACGCCATGATGGACTTCCTGGTCGGCTGGGCCGCCATCGTCCCCAGCTACATGACTCCCTTGCTGCTGGCCTGTCTAGGACTGATCATCAGCGAGCGAGCGGGCGTGCTCAATCTCGGCGCCGAAGGCCTGATGGCGCTGGGCGCCATGGCGGCGGCCATTGCGGTCTTGTCGGGCCATGGCCCACTGATCGGATTTGCCGCCGGGGCTGCGGCGGCGATAGCGCTCTCGCTGCTGTTCGGGTTGGCGGTGGTGGTTTTCCGTGCCGACCAAACCCTGGCCGGGCTTGCGGTCGTCGCGATAGGGCTTGGCGTCACCGGGGTCGTCGGACGACCGTTCACCCAGAAGACCTTCCCTGGACTGCCCAAATTCGGGGACAAGTTTTCCTTCGACCAGCATACGAGCCTGGGTCGCTTCATTGCGGCGCAGGACGTCGTTTCACTGCTCGCGCCGCTGATTGCCGTCGGGATCTGGTGGTGGCTGTCATCCACGCGATCAGGTCTGCGGCTTCGGGCTGCCGGTGAAAATCCCGCCTCAGCCGATGTGGCCGGCGTCGACATTCAGTGGACCCGCCTGGCGGCTGTTCTCGCTTGCGGCCTTCTCTGCGGTCTATCTGGCGCCTATCTGACCATCGCCACCAGCCATGTCTGGGTGGAGAACATGATCGCCGCACGCGGTTGGATCGCCATCGGCCTGGTCATTCTTGCAAACTGGAGCCCGGCGCGCGCCATATTCGGAGCCTTGCTGTTCGGCAGCGCCGACGCGCTGATCCCCAGGCTTCAAGCGGTGGGCGCGGATGTGCCCGTCTATCTGATGATGATGTTGCCCTATGCCCTGACCTTGTCGATGTTGCTGCTCGCCGCGCTAATGGGAAGAGGGTCGGGCGAGCCGGCGGCGCTGGGCGCGGTGTATCTCCGCCAGGACAAGCATTGAAGCATGCCGCCCGAAAGTGACGCGGGTGTCGGGACGACGACATGCGACAAAACAAACAGACAAATCGCAAGAAGCGAACCCGATAGATCGCGACGCGCTTCAACGTCTGCGCCAGCCGCCTTGACGCCGCCATAGGCCTCGCGCGGCTTTTTGACCGGATGCGCGTTCCAGGCCATCCATGAATCGTTATCGTTGCCTGCTTTTGTTTACGCCGCGATAGAGTTTCGGATCCGGAACAGGCACCGCCGCCATCAGGCTGCGGGTGTAGTCATCCCCAGGGTTTTCGAACACGGCGCGGCGGGTTCCCATCTCCACGATCTTGCCGCCCCGCATCACCGCGACTTGGTGGGACATCTTCTCGATAACCGCCATGTCGTGGGAGATGAACAGATAGGCCAGACCCATCTGCTCCTGGAGCTCCAGCATGAGATCGAGCACGCGGGCGCGGACCGAGACGTCGAGGGCGGCGACGCTTTCGTCGGCGACGATGAGCTGGGGCTCGAGCGCGAGCGCCCGGGCGATGCAGATGCGCTGGCGCTGGCCGCCGGAGAATTCATGCGGATAGCGGCTGGCGGCGTCCGGCGTCAGGCCGACGCGCTTCAAAAGCGCCGCAACCCGATCGCGACGTTCGCTGGCGTCGCCGATGCCATGGATAACCAGCGGCTCGGCAATCGCCGCGCCGACGCTCATACGCGGATCGAGCGAGGCATAGGGATCCTGAAAGATCATCTGGGCGGCGCGGCGCAGCGGCCGGAGCGCTGTCTGCGACAGGCCGGAGATCTCCTGTCCGGCGAGCTTGACGCTGCCGGTGAAGGGGATGAGGCTGAGCACCGCCTTGCCGGTGGTGGATTTGCCCGAACCGCTTTCGCCGACCAGGCCGAGCGTCTGGCCCGGCTCGATCGAGAAGCTGATCTTGTCCACCGTCGGCGCATTGGCCTTACCCTTGCCGAACCAACCGGCCTTGACGCCATAGGTGATCGAGAGATCGCGGACTTCCAGTACGGGCGCAGCGGCCTTGGGCGGCAGGGCGGCGCCGGTGACGCGCGGCGGCGCATCCGTGCCGGCATGGGCTCCGAGCCGGGGCACGGCGGCGAGCAATTCGCGGGTATAGGCTTGCTGCGGACGGTCGAAGATGTCGAGCGCGTCGCCCTGCTCCACGATCCGGCCACGCTGCATGATGGCGACGCGATCGGCCATTTCGGCCACCACGCCCATGTCATGGGTGATCATCAGGATCGAGGTGTTGAATTCGCGGCGAAGCTCGCGCATCAGCGTCAGGATCTGCGCCTGCACCGTCACATCAAGCGCGGTGGTCGGCTCGTCGGCGATCAGCAGTTTGGGCCGGCAGGACAGCGCCATGGCGATCATCACGCGCTGACGCATGCCGCCCGAGAGTTCATGCGGATATTGCGTGAGTCGCTCGGCAGGCTTGGTCATATGCACCGCTTCCAGCATGGAGCGGGCGATCGAGGATGCGCTTTCACTCGCATCCTTCTGGTGTTCGCGGATCGCTTCCTCAAGCTGCGCGCCGATGGTCATGACAGGATTGAGAGACGTCATCGGCTCCTGAAAGATCATCGCCGCTTCTCCGCCGCGCACTTGCCGGAGCGCCCGGTGGGAGAGGCCGAGAAGATCTCGCCCAGACAGCAGGATCTGGCCCGAGGCGACTTTGAGCGACGTCTTGGGCAGGAGCCCCATGATGGCGAGCGAGGTGACCGACTTGCCCGATCCGGATTCGCCCGCCAGACACAGCGTTTCCCCCGGCTTGAGGTCGAAGCTGACATCGTCGAGAATGCGCTTCAGGCCTTCGGGCGTGCGGGCGTCGACCGTGAGATTGCGGACGGAAAGAACGGGGGCGGGCGAAGTCACTGGCATCACGCGAGCACGATCCTCGGGAAGTAGAAGGACACGACCCAGTTGGGCATGTCGACGATTTCGCTGATGCGCAGATCGCCGCAGACGGAGCAGAGCATATAGGCGTCGACGGCGCTGTAGCCGTGTTCGGCCGTCAGCAGATCGATCATGCGCATGACAGCTTCACGCGCGCCGGTCATTAGATCGGGGCCGATGCCAGTCGTCACCTCATAGCCGGCGCCGTCGAGATGGCGGGTCACAGGTTCGGTGGTGGTGAAGCGCGGCGTCTTGAGATTGGCGCCCTTGACCAGATCGAGCGTCAATTCGACATTCATCTGGCTTTCGATCGCCGTGCCGCAGACTTCGCCGTCGCCCTGGGCGGCATGGGTGTCGCCGACCGAGAACAGTGCGCCCTCGACCTCGACGGGCAAATAGAGCGTCACGCCGGCGGTGAGATCGCGGATGTCCATATTGCCGCCGACGCGGCGGGGCGGCACCACCGAATGCAGGCCAGGCTCCGCCGGCGCCACGCCGATCGTGCCGGTGAACGGCTTCAGCGGCACGCGGCCGCCGGGACCGAAGGCGGAGGGCGCCATGGTTGCGGTGTCATAGGACCAGACATGCAGCGCCGGATCCTTGAACTGGTCAGCGAGCAGGCCGAAGCCGGGAATATTGGCGGTCCAGCCATAACCGCAGGGGTGGAATTTGCGGATGGTGACTTTCAGCGCGTCGCCGGGCTGAGCGCCCTCGACATAAACAGGGCCGGACACCGGATTGATCTTGCCGAAATCGAGCGTCGCAAGCGTGTCGAGATCAGCGTCGCGGCCGATCTGGCCGCCGGACGAATCCATGCATTCAAACAGGATAGTTTCGCCGGGCCTGGCGGTCAGCGCCGGCGCAAAGTCCTTGTTCCAGCCGAAATTGTGCTGGGCGCGGTGGATGGTGTGGGTGCAGGCGACGCACATGGGGATGTCCTCCGGAAAGTGATATTTATGTCGGTGACGGCCCCTCATCCCCCTGCCGGGACCTTCTCCCCGCAGGCGGGGAGAAGGAGGATGTGGCACTAACCTCGCCCAGACGTCCCTTCTCCCCGTTTTACGGGGAGAAGGTGCCCGAAGGGCGGATGAGGGGCGCGCGCTGCGTCAGACTTATTGCTGCTTCACATAGATCGCGTCGTAATTGATGACGCGGGTGGGGTCGATGTAGATATTGTCGGCGCCGCCCATGCGGAGCGACTTGGCGACGACGCGGCGTTCGTTGATGACCGGCACCCAGGGGGCGTCGGCCATGATGTCGGTGAAGATCTTGCCCCACACTTTCTGGCGCTCGGCGGCCTTGGCGGGATCCGACATGGAATCAGCTTCCACCGCACGCTTGTCGAGATCCGCGTTGCAGTACCACGACCAGTTCCAGCCGCCCTGCACCGCGCCGGCGCAGCCGAGGATCGGGCCGTAGAAGTTGGACGGATCCGGGAAGTCGGCGATCCAGGCCATGCCGCCCGACCAGATCATCGGCGCTTCGCCTTCCGTGCCGCCCGCGGCGATGACATTGCCCTGGGCGAGCGCGCGGACTTCCGCCTTGACGCCGATGGCCGCGAGATCCTGCTGGATCGCCTGGGCGATGCGCGGCTGCGGATCGGTGTTGGTGGAGAAGAGCACCGTCTCGAAACCGTCGGCATAGCCGGCTTCGGCGAGCAGCGCCTCGGCCTTTTCCACGTCATAGGCATAGCCGGTGAAGCTCTTGTCGTAACCCGGCATCAAGGGCGGCAGCGGCTGGTTGGCGGGCGTGGCGCGGCCGTTGAGGATGCGGGTAATGCGCTCCTTGTTGACGGCCATGTTGACGGCCTGGCGCACCTTGACGTTGTCGAACGGCTTCACCTTGGTGTTCAAGGTGATGTAGCCGGTATGCAGCTGCTCGCCATCGACGATCATCTGCTTGCCTTCGGGCGAATTCTTGATCTCCAGGAATTTCGCCGGCGGGATGCCGTCGCCGGCAATATCCACTTCGCCCTTCTGCAGGCGCAGAAGCGCGACCAGCGGCTCCTGGCCGACTTCGATGGTCACCTTGTCGACATGCGGAATGTCCTTGACGAAATAGTCAGGGTTACGGTCGAATTCGAGCTTCTGGCCGATCGTCCAGTCCTTGAGGACGAACGGGCCTGAGCCAACAGGCTTCTTGCCGAAATCGCCGGCGGCGGCCTCGACGGCTTCCTTCGGCACGATCGAGGCGAAGTTGATCGCCAGAACATGCAGGAAGGTGGCGTCGGGGCGCGACAGATGGAAGACGACAGTGGAGGCGTCGGGCGTCTCGATGCCCGAAAGCGCCTCGCTCTTGCCGCCGGTGACGTCCTCAAAACCCTTGATCGCGCCGAAGAAGCCGGCGCCGGGGCCTTGCGTCTTGGGATTGACGGCGCGTTCGATGGAATATTTCACGTCCGAAGCCACAACTTCGCGGCCATTGGAGAATTTCACGCCCTTGCGGAGCTTGAAAGTATAGGTCAGGCCATCGGGCGCGACGGTGAAGCTTTCGGCCAGCGACGGCTTGAGATTGGCCGTGCCGGGCTCATAATCCATCAGCCGCGAATAGAGGCTCTTGATCAGCGACCAGTTGACCCAGTCATAGCCGATGGCCGGGTCGAGCGTGGTGATGTCGTCCTTGTAAGTGACGACGATGTCACCACCCTGGGCGGGCGTGTCCTGAGCCTGCGCCACGAAGGGCGAAAGCGCCATCACGGCGGCGGTTGTCGTTCCGAGCAGCCAGTGTCTGAACATGTCTGGTGTTCCCCTTTTTCCTGAGCTTCAGTGTGAACGGATGCGCGGATCGATGACCGGCGCGATGAGATCGGCGATGAGATTGCCGATGATGATGGCGAGCGCCGAGGTCAGCGTGACGCCCATGATGATGGGAATGTCGACCTGCTGGATCGCCTGCCAGGCAAGCTGGCCGATGCCCGGCCAGCCATAGACGGCTTCCACCACCACCACGCCGCCCATGAACTGGCCGATATCGATGCCGATCATGGCGATGATCGGCAGCACGGCGTTGGGCAGCGCATGGCGGAGAATGACGCGCCGACCCGACAGGCCCTTGGCGCGGGCGGTGCGGATGTAATCCTGATTGAGCACGTCGATCATCGCCGAACGCACCATGCGTGCATACCAGCCGGCGCCCAGCAGGCCGAGCGTCATGGCCGGCAGCACGACATGCGAAAACGTGCCGTAGCCGCTCATCGGGAACCAGCCGAGCGTGGCGGCGAAGACGTAGAGCAACAACAGCGCCACGACGAACTGGGGCGCGGACACGCCGACGAAAGCCGACATCATCACAAGACGATCAACAAAGCCGCCGCGATTGAGCGCCGCGAGCGCGCCGAGCGCCGTGCCGAGCAGGACTTCGACGAAGATGCCGGCGGCCATCAGTGTGAGCGTTGCGGGCAGGCGCGCCGCGATCAGCGTGATCACCTCGGTCTTCTGCGCATAGGAGCGGCCGAGATCACCCTGCAGGATACCCGTGACATAGTGGACGAACTGCCACAGCAGCGGCTGGTCGAGGCCAAGCTCATGGCGGATATTGGCGACCGTCTGGGCCGTAGCGCTGCGGCCGGCCAGCATGCGGGCGGGATCGGCCGGCAGCGCATAGAGCAGCACGAAGGTGATGGCGGCGACGCCGAACAGGATGGCGGCGGACTGGATCAGCCTTTTCGCAAAGACGCTCAGCATCAGCCCCTCCCCCGCTGGGTCGGATCGAGAATATCGCGCAGCGCGTCCCCGACCAGATTGAAAGCGAGCGCCGTCAGCAGGATCACCGCGCCCGGGAAGAAGACCAGCCAGGGCGCGGCCTGGAAATAGCTCTGACTTTCGAAGATGATATTGCCCCAGGAGGGTTGCGGCGGCTGCACGCCGATGCCGAGGAAGGAGAGCGTCGCTTCGAGCAGCACGGTGGTGGCAATGCCGAGCGTGCCCCAGACGATGGCCGTCGGCGCGAGATGCGGCAGAATATGCAGGAAGAGAATGCGGCCATGGCCGGCGCCGAGCGCACGCTCGGCCATGATGAAGTCGCGCTCCACCAGTCCCCGCGTCTCGGTATAGACGATGCGCGCCACCTGCACCCAGTTGACCAGCGCAATCACCATAGCGACGATCCACAGGCTGGGCTTCAGAAGCGCAGCGAGAACGATGGCGAGCAACAGCGCCGGAAAGGCCATCATCAAATCGGTGAAGCGCATCAGGAGATTGCCGGCGAGCCCACGCAGATAGCCTGCGATGACCCCGACCAGAAGCCCGATGCAGACGGCGACGCCATTGGCCACAAGGCCGATGACCAGCGAGGTGCGTGCGCCATACAGCAGCCGGGAGAACAGGTCGCGGCCGAGCGTGTCGGTGCCAAGCAGGAACTGGCTGCCCGGCGGCATCGGCGCCCCTTCCAGCGTCAGGCCGTCGAACATCTGGTTGTCGGGATCATAGGGCGCGATCAGCGGCGCGGCGAGCGCGAGAACCACAACGGCGACGACCACAAACAGGCCGAACAGCGCCGCAGGCTGGCGGCAGATTTCTTTCAAGACACGCATCAGCCCACCTCGCGCAGGAGTTCGGAGCCGCCGAGGAAGAAGGCGGCGATCTGTTCGATGGGCATACGCCGGCGCATGGCGCAATCACGCAATGCGGCGTAAGCGCGGTCATCATCAAGCCCCCGCTCTTCCTTGAGGCGCGTGAGCGCGGCGAAGACCACGGGCCTGAGCTTCAGGCGTTCTTCGAGATGCGCTATCCGGCGCACGGCCTCCAGTCGTTCCTCATGGATCGACACGGACAGAACCATGGCCGGATAGACGGCGGCGGCCGAGACCGGCTTGGCGATGATCGCGCCCGCCCCCTGACTGATGGCCCAGGCGATGCGCCCGGGCGCTTCCGACCCCAGAAGGGCGATGACCGGACGCGCCGGGCGGCCACTTTGCCACGGC
This sequence comes from Rhizobium sp. SG_E_25_P2, assembly GCF_029892285.1. GTDB lineage: Bacteria > Pseudomonadota > Alphaproteobacteria > Rhizobiales > Rhizobiaceae > Rhizobium_E. The sequence continues at coordinate 204,707 of NZ_JARXVM010000002.1, read as the reverse complement.
AGGAGCTCGTCCCAGCCCTGGTCGGCGTCGACGAGCACCAACTCCGGCAGGGCGGCGGCGTCGAGCGGCTGCCATTGGCGCGAAACATCAAGGCCGAGAAGCTTGAGCTGCCGGGTGAGCTTGTCGGTATTGCCGTCTTCCTGCGACAGGATCACGGCGCGCCAGCCGGCGAAATTGGGCGTCTTGGTCATCATGACACAACCCTCAATTTGGGAGCCGGCTTCCGGCTCGCGCCGGTGAGATAGGGATCGGCCGCCAGCGCCGGGCGCGAGGCGATCACGTCGAATCCGTTGTGATCATTGATACGGCCGAGATGGAAGGGCAGCGCAGCGTGATTGGTGTCGGGATCGAACGCCATGTCGCCAAACGGCGTCTTCCAGCTTTTCGCCATCAGCTCGGCCCTGACGCGGGCGGGCTCGTCGGCGCCGGCCGCATCGATGGCGGCAATACAGAGGCTGGTGGCGGTGTAGGCGCTGGCGAAGACGCTGGACGCCACCCGCTCTTGCGGTCTCCAGCGGTGCATGCGCGCCTTGAACGCCTTGTTTTCGGAGGTGTCGAGACTGTCGAAATAGGAGGCGGCGCAAAGTTGGCCGACAGCCGCGCCTGCGGCGATGTCTTCGAGTTCGCATTCCTGCAGGTCGCAACTCGCCACCGGGCAGTTTTCGGGCAGAAAGGCCGGATCTCTTTCGCCCAGTTCGCGCATGGCGGCGAGAAAGGCGTAGCTCGACGGACCAATGAGATTGTTGAGAATGAAGCTCGGACGTTTCTCGGCGATGTCGGCGATGATGCGCTCCACCGCCGTCTCCTCGAGCGGCAGATAGCGCTCGCCGAGCACCCGGCCGCCGGCATTGGTCACGAGTTCGCGCGCCAGCCGGTTCATCTCCCAGCCCCAGACATAATTGGCGCCGACCAGATAGGGATTTGCGCCGTGACGCGGCACGAGATGTTCGAACAGCGGGATCAGATGCTGGTTCGGGCAGCCGCCGATATAGATGACATTCTCATTGGCCTCGAATCCTTCGTAGGGGCACATATACCAGAGCAGGCCGTCATGTTTTTCGGCCAGCGGAATGACTTCTTTGCGCGCCGCCGAGGTGATGGTTCCGACGATATGCCGGCAACCGTGATCGCGGATCAGGCTGCGCGCGCCGTCGAGATAGGCGGCGAGATCGGCATGCGGATCAAAAAAGGCCAGGTCAACGCCCTCGCCGCCGCGCTTGCGATAATCGTCGAAGGCGAATTCCGCGCCGTCGCGCGCATCCCGTCCCATCGCCCCGTAGGGACCAGTGGTCGAATAGAGAACGCCAATCTTGAACGGCTCGCGCATCAGAACCCCAAAAACGAAAAAACCCCATAACGCGGGTCCCTCGACCGAGGGGCGTTATGGGGGCGATATTGCCCGGCGACTTTGAAAGTCATGTCTTCGTCTGGACACTGCCTAAACGAACGTCATGATTAAATGACAATCAGTTGTCGCTTGTCAAGCCATGCGTTCAAGACTCTGCCAGACAATATGGCCAGGGCGCGAACGGAAGCATCCGCGCCCTGGCCAGATATCGAAACGCGTCACGCCGTGACTCGCCCGATGGCGTCGACGAGTTTACCGGGGTCGAACGGCTTGACGATCCATCCGGTCGCGCCGGCCTTGCGCGCCCGCTCCTTCTTCTGCGCATCGCTTTCCGTGGTCAGCACCAGAATGGGCATGGCGCGATAGCGCGGGTCGCGCCGGATACGCTCGATCAGGCCGAAGCCGTCGAGCCGGGGCATGTTGATGTCGGTGACCACCAGATCCGGGACATCGGAGCGAAGCGTTTCGAGCGCGGCCACGCCGTCCTCGGCCTGGGTCACCTGAAAGCCTGCCTGGGTGAGGGTCAGGGAAAGCATTTTGAGGATGGTTATAGAATCATCGACCGTCAGTATTTTCTTGGACATTCTTCATTCCCTTAAGTGTCACGCAGGCCTTAGCGGATCGCGACATTCCCTGCCACGATCGCCTGAACATAGTGATAACAATAGGTTACGGGGTGCGGGACTGACTACAATCAAAGCTTGGGCATTAACCGCGTGTAAGTTTTCGAGCCCAGGCCGCAGGGAAACGACGATCGGACACACACCCATGGCGGGCATTGGCCCGCGCGCGGGCTCTGACTTGCGGCATATTCGCCGGCTTTGTCAAAAATCAACTGAGGCTTGCGACGGACTCCGAGGCGGGCGCCTGGGATTTCTTTTTCGCCGCCAGGCGAAAGCGCGTCGGGCGCTCCCCGAAAGCCTCACGGAACAGCCGCGCGAAATGCGAGGCGTTGTCGTAACCCACTTGCGTGGCGATATCGATCAAGGGCGCTTTTGTCTGCAGCAGCAGTTGCTTGGCCTTTTCAAGCCGCATGCGCTTGTAGACGAGAGCGGGGGAGCTCTGGGCCTTTTCCTGAAACAGCCGTTCAAGCTGACGCCGGGAGACACCCACTGCGGCGGCGAGCTTGGGAATCGACAGCGCGTTTTCCATATTGCGCTCCATGATGATCAGCGCCGCCTTGAGGCGGGGATCGTCGCTGTCGATCGACAGGGGACGGCGCGGCTGGATGTCGAGCGCCGAGCGCGCCTTTTCGATCTGCAGCACTTCCAGCGCGTTGCGCTCGGCGTCCGAACTGATATGGCGACGCACGATCGCTGCGGCCATATCGGCGGCGCTGCTGCCGCCTGCGCAGGAGCCGCGCATGCGATCGAGATTGAAGAGACGATCGGCGCGCACCGAGAGATCTGGAAAACGCTCGCGAAAAGCGTCGTAATGCAGCCAGCTGACGCAGGTCTGATGACCATTCATCAATCCCGCTTCGGCGAGGATGAAAGTGCCGGTGCAGACGCCGATGAGCGGGATCTTCAGGCTCGCCGCACGCTTGAGATAGGCAATGGCCGCGTCATCCACCGGCGCCGAATTGTTCAACAGGCCGCCAACCATGACGATATAGTCGAAAGCGCGGGGATCGACGAGATCGGACGTGGGAGCCACCTGCACGCCGCAACTTGAAGCGATCAGATGCCTTGTATTGCCAAGCACCTGCCAATCCGCGAGCTTGCGGCCAGACCTGTCAGCCTCGTCGCTGGCGAGCCTGAGCGTATCGACAAACAGCGCGAAAGCAGACAGCGTAAAGGACCGCGACAAGATGAAGCCGATCTTCAGCCGGTCCTTGCCCGGAGCATCCTTTGAAGCCTTCATGCTGCTCTCCGGTCGTCCAAATCACCCTGACACATCATCTTACGCTGACACTTGCGCAAAGGCGCAGGCGATTTCAAGCGACGCGCGCAGCAGCGCTGCGCCAATGTGTGGACAAAGACTTATAGATGGAGAAGGAATGGTACGGTTGGGGGGTCTCGAACCTCCGACCTCAGGAGCCACAATCCTGCGCTCTAACCAACTGAGCTACAACCGCATTGCCGAATGTCTTGCATTCGTGAGGGGCGACATAAAGGGCCTGCCGATTTATTTCAAGCACTTTTTTCAAGAATTTTCATTTCGCGCCCGAAAAAGTAAAAGGCGCGGGCGCCTGGCAAGGGGCCCACGCCTTTCACGATGGATAAAAGATCAAGCAGAGAGCTTGAAGCCGGACATCGCCTTTTCGGCGGCGGCCTTGCCAGGCATGGTCACCTGTTCGGCAACCTTCTTGGAGGTTTCCTGCAGCGACTTTGCCTGCTCGACGGCGGTTTCGGCCTGCTTGCGCACGAAGGCGGACTGCAGTTCGAACAGTTCGGCGACGGACTTCACGCCGAGCAGCGATTCCATATGGGCATAGGAGCTTTCGGTGTTGGCGCGCAGGATCTCGATCGCCTTCATGCCGAACTCGACGGCGCCCGACTGAGCGCTGTGCATCGTGGCTTCGACGGTCTTGCCGGCTTCCTCGGTGGCTTCCTTCATCTTGGCGAGCGCTTCCTTGGTCTTGACCGAGCTCTTCTCTGCGAAGTCGCGGAAGTTGTCGGTGAACTTCGAGGGGTCGAAAGCATTCATGGCAAACACGTCGTCGGTCTTCTTGGCGGGCATGATCTTCATCCTGATCTGGGGCGACCTAGGGATCGCCGCTGTTTCACTGTGATCTCTATATAGCACCGCCTATTGTGCATTGCAACATATATTGCACCGCACAAGATTAACCCTTCCGCGCATTTCGTCGCAGTCACGGTGGACGCCTCGGGGCCGGCAAGCTATTAATAAAGCGTTAAGAGTAGCAGCCGCCTTTTATTGCGTATCCAAGGTTCGCCATGCCGCAGATCAACTATCCCTTTATCGACATCGCCGTGCACCCGATCGTGCGCGCGCGCTTCGCCGCGGGAGAAGCGATCGTGCTGTTTTCGCGCGACCTCGACGCCGTGCTCTGGGCCAATGGCGACGGCGCGCGGTTGTTCGGCTTTTCCAATATCTACGATTTCATGGAAGACGGGCCCGATCGGGCCGGCGTCTCCTTCCGTCAACTCGCCACGACCGCCCGCCAACTCGTTCGCCCCGGCGACCGCCGCAATCTGATGATGCGGGTCGCGTCGGGCTTTTCGAGCCGGTTGCTGAGCGCGGAAGCTGCGCTGGTGGAAATCCGCCCCGGCGACATCGCGGTGCTGTTTGCGGCGCCGCGCCAATCCGGCGACGGGCTCGATGCGCGGATCCAGTCCATGATCCGGGGTTTTGATGATCCCGACACGCATATGGCCGTACTCGACGCCGAGGGCTCCGTGCTCGCCGCCTCCCCCGGCTTCCAGACGCTCGGCGTGCCCCAGGACACGACACAGGATCTTATCGCAGCGGTCCAACGCAGTTCGGACGGGCTGATCAAGCGCCCGATCGCATCGTCGGCGGGCTATCTTCCGGCGGCGATTGGCAAATTGTCGGATGATCCCGCGCTGCATCTCCTGTTCTGCGTCGAAACGGTGCTCGGTCGGATGGACCCGCCCGGCGACATCGCCCAGACCGCTGTCTCCTCGCCAGAGCCTGCGGCGCCTGAACTGGTTCAAGAACTGGAGCCGGAGCAGCATTCACTGCCGGAACGCACTGAAGACCATCCTGACGCCCCCACGGAGACGGCGCTGTCGGACGCCCTGGCCGACCAGCCGCCAGTGGCGACCGAAGACGGCGAAGGGCCTGAGGATTTTTCGACGCCCCTGGAACAGCCCGCCATCGAGGCGGATGTCGAACTTGCGCCTTCAACCGAAGCCGAAGTCGTCGGAGTCGACGAACAGCGCGTGAGCGCAACAGAAGAGACCGAAGACGCGACACACGCCGCATCTGACCTCATTTCGCCGGTTGCGGCTATCGAGACCGAGACCGAGACCGAGACCGAGACCGAGACCGAGACCGAGACCGAAGAACAGATCGCCCCGGCCTTCACGCCCAACAAGAGTGCCCGCCCAGTCCGCTTCGTCTGGAAACTGGACGCGACGGGGCGCTTCTCGGACGTGTCTGAGGAATTCGTCCGCACGGTCGGCGAGCGCGCCGGCGCCGTCAAGGGCAAGACGTTCAAGGAACTGGCCAATCTGCTCGGGCTCGATCCCGATGGCGAGATCGGACAATTGCTGGAGCGACGCGACACCTGGTCCGGCCGCACCATCCGCTGGCCGATCGAAGGCACTGAGTATGTCGCGCCGGTGGATCTGGCCGCGCTGCCCACCTATTCCCGCAATCGCGAATTCGACGGTTTCAGGGGCTTCGGCATCATCCGTATCGGCGATGCCGAGCGTGATCCGCATGCGATGGGCATGGCGTTTTCCGCCCCGGCCACAGAGGCCGAGATCGTGGCCGCGGCCCCGGTCGAAGCAGTCGCGCCCTCTGCGGCCGACGATGCGACACCGCCGCTCAATACTGCGCCGATCTTCGACGAATCGTCCGGGGAAGACGAGTTCCAAGGTGAGAAGCCGGCTATCCGGATCATACCGGATCCGGTGCTGGAACTGAACGAAAAGATCATCAAGCTCGAAGAGCGCCGCCCCCGCGGTCGCGACGGCCTGTCCGCCGCCGAACAGGCGGCGTTGAAGGAAATCGCCCGCCAGCTCGAACCGTTCGGCAAACGCCCGAATACGGATGTGGCGACGGCAAGCGATACGGACGCGCAACAGAGCGCCGCTGATGATCTGGCGTCGGCCGGTGCGGATCAGGCGGCGGACGCCGAATCCGGTCATGACATCGTCGAGCCCGTATTTGCGGACCCCGAGGATATCGATCTCACCGCCCCTATCGGCCCCGAAGAGCCGACGGAAGAACTGGTCGCCGTCGCCAGCCGCGCCGACGATACGGATATGGCGGAAGACATCGCCGCTGCGCCCTCGGCCCGCGAAGAAGTCGAACGGTTGGGCCTGACCGCCGCCGCCGCCGATCAGGTGCCGCTTGCGATGCTGATCCATGCCGGCGACCGGCTGATCCACGCCAATACCGAATTTCGTCGTTTCACCGGTTATGAGACGCTTGCAGCGCTCGAAGCGGCGGGCGGGCTTGATGGACTGATCCATCGTTCAGACGATCATGTTCTGTTGAACCGCGCGGACGGCGAGCGCGTGCCGGTGACCGCGCGGCTGCAATCGGTGCGCTTCGAAGGCGCGTCCGCGCTGACCCTGTCGCTGCAGGCCGCGCCCGCGCTGCTGCCCGATCCCATGGAGGAAGACGAGGAAAGCGCCCGCCGCATGGCCTCGATGAAGGTCGAACTCGACGAATTGCATTCGATCCTGGAAACGGCGACCGACGGCGTGATCGTGCTCGACACCGAGGGCCGCATCCGCTCGATGAACCGCTCGGCGAGCGGATTGTTCAATTTCGACGACGGCGAGACGCGCGGCAAGCCTTTCGCCATGCTGTTCGCCCATGAGAGCCAGAAGGCGGTGCAGGATTATCTCTCTGGCTTGAGCGGCCACGGCGTCGCCAGCGTGTTGAACGACGGCCGCGAAGTGATCGGCCGGGAGGCCTCGGGCGGCTTCATTCCGATGTTCATGACGCTCGGTCGCATGCCGGGCTCCAACAGCTATTTCGCCGTGATCCGCGACATCACCCAGTGGAAGCGGTCGGAAGAGGAACTGCGCAACGCCAAACGCGCCGCCGAAACCGCCAACCAGCACAAGAGCGATTTCCTGGCCCGCGTCAGCCATGAGATCCGCACGCCGCTCAACGCCATCATCGGCTTTTCCGACATGATCGCCAGCGAGCATTTCGGCCCGGCCGGCCATCCGCGCTATGTCGAATATGCTCATGACATCGGCCGATCCGGGCGGCATGTGCTCGACATCGTCAACGATCTGCTGGACATTTCCAAGATCGAGGCGGGCGAGATGGATCTCGACCTCTCGGCGGTGGCGATCAATGAATGCGTGTCGGAGGCGGTGTCGCTGGTGCAGCAGCAGGCCAATGCCCAGCGCGTCATCATCCGCACCTCGCTGTCGCAATCGGTGCCGAATGTGGTCGCCGATCTCCGCTCGATCAAGCAGATCGCCATCAACATTCTCGCCAACGCCATCCGCTTCACCCAGGCCGGCGGGCAGATCGTCGTCTCGACCGTCTATGAGCCGAATGGCGCGGTAGCCTTGCGCATCCGCGACACCGGCGTCGGCATGACGGCGAGCGAACTTGAGCAGGCGATGAAACCGTTCGGCCAGGTCTCGCCCTCGGCCCGCAAACGCGGCGACGGCACGGGCCTGGGCCTGCCGCTGACCAAGGCGATGACGGAGGCCAATCGCGCCGTCTTCGCCATCCGCTCGGCGCCGAATGAGGGCACGCTGGTCGAAATCCTGTTCCCGCCGCAGCGCGTGCTTGCGAATTAAGCGGCGCGGCGATATGGCTCCCGCTGACGCGGGATCGGGCCAGACAGGCGGAAAAGGAACAGAGTGAGCGCTTCTCGTCTCATCGCAGCCGGTCTTTTCAGGCCGCGGGCCAGAGGCGGCCATCCAGGCCTTGAGATCGGCACGATTGTCTTGTCGATGCTTGTGCTGACACCGCTCGCCGCCATCGTCTGGATCGCCCTGTCATCCGGTTCCGACGATCTCGCCCATGTCGCCGGCACCATATTGCCGCGCGCGCTCTCGCGCACGCTCTGGCTTCTTGCGCTGATCTCCATCGCCACAGGCGTCACCGGCCTGTTGACCGCCTGGCTGACCGCCACCTTCGATTTTCCGTTTCGCCGCTTGCTGACGGTGGCTCTGGTGCTGCCGCTGGCGATGCCGACCTATCTCGCCGCCTATGCCGCCGGCGAATTCTTCGATTACGCCGGCCCATTGCAAGCCGCAGTCAGAGCGCTGGGCGGATTTACCTCGGCGTCGCAATACTGGTTTGTCGACATCCGCACGCTGGGCGGAGCGGTGTTGGTGATGGGCGCGGTGCTCTATCCATATGTCTATCTCTCGACACGTTCGGCCTTTCTGCTGCAGGGACGATCGGCGGCGGATGTGGCGCGCACGCTGGGCGCCTCGCCGCTGAAAGTGTTCTTCACCGTGCAATTGCCGATGGCCCGGCCCGCGATCGCCGCCGGCCTGACGCTGGTGATGATGGAGACGATGAACGATATCGGCGCGGTGGAATATCTCGGCGTCAACACGCTGACTTTCGCCATCTACGACACATGGCTCAATCGCGGCAGCTTGGGCGGCGCGGCGCAGATCGCCGCCGTGATGCTGGTCTTCGTGATCGGCCTCATCCTCGTCGAACGCCATGCGCGGCGGCTGCAGCGCTATGTCTCGGGCAAGGCGGCGGCGGCAGCAGCCGTTGCGCGGCCCCGCCTGAGGGGTGCGAAAGGATGGGCGGCAACCTTCGTCTGTGCGGCGCCCGTCATCGGCGGCTTCGTGATCCCGGGCGGGGTGCTCATGACCTATGCGCTGCGCCGGATCGACACGCTCGCGGACCCGACGCTTTACAAGGCGCTCGGTCATACGATGATGGTCGGCGGGGCGACCGCGCTGATCACCGTGGTCATAGGTTTCACGCTTGCTTACTCGGCCCGCGTCGGTCGCGGCCGGATCACGGCGCTTGCCGGCCGGGCGGCGACGTTCGGTTACGGCGTGCCGGGCACGGTGATGGCGCTCGGCGTGCTCATACCCCTGGCGAGCCTGGACAATGTCGTGGCCGGATTTTTCCGCGAGCAGTTCGGCATCCGCACCGGACTGCTGATCACCGGCACCATGGCGGCTATCGTCTTTGCGCTGACCTGCCGCTTCCTGACCATGGCCGAAGGCGCCGTCGACGCCGGCTTCCAGAAGCTGCCGGTCAATCTCGATCACGCCTCGCGGACACTGGGCAGGACATCCATGCAGACGCTGACGCGTATTCTTATCCCGGCCATGCGGCCGGCTGTGCTGACGGCGGGGCTTTTGGTGTTCATCGACGCGATCAAGGAGCTGCCGGCGACGATTCTGCTCCGGCCCTTCAACTTCAACACGCTGGCGACGCTGGTCTATGAAGACGCCTCGCGCGCCCGCGTGGAGGATGCCGCCATTCCCGCGCTGATCATCATTCTCGCGGGGCTTGCGCCGGTGATCCTGGTGTCCCGGTCGCTGGAAGGGCGGCGTTGAGAGCCGCCCTTGTTGCTTTTCAGAGTACGGAGACGACCGCCTTGGCGAGGTCTTCGAGCCGGTCTTCCTTCAGACCCGCCACATTGAAGCGGCTGTCGCCGACCATATAGATCCCGTATTCCTCGCGCAGACGATTGACCTGATCCTCGGTGATGCCGAGACGCGAGAACATGCCGCGATGTTCGGCGATGAAATCGAAACGCGACGAGTTGGACTGGCGGCGCAGCGCCTCGGCGAAACCGGTGCGGAGATTGAGCATGCGCAGGCGCATCTCTTCAAGCTCGGTCTTCCAGTTGGCCCGCAGCGCATCGTCTTCGAGGATGATGCGGACGGCGGCGGCGGCATGATCCGGCGGCATGGAATAGAGCACGCGAGTGACGATCAGCGCCTGGCTGCCGGCGATCTTGGCGCGCTCGGCGTCCGGGGCCATGAGGATGACGGCGCCGACGCGATCGCGATAAACAGAGAAATTCTTGGAGCAGGAGGTGGCGATCGCCATTTCCGGAACCTTGGCGGCAAGAAGGCGCACGGAGGCCGCGTCTTCCTCAAGCCCGTCGCCGAAACCCTGATAGGCGAGATCGACGAAGGGGAACAGGCCCTTCTCAACCAGGATGTCAGCCACCACAGCCCACTGGTCGAGCGTCAGGTTGGCGCCGGTCGGATTGTGGCAGCAGCCATGCAGAAGCACGACGTCGCCGGCCGGGATCTTCTTGAGCGCCTCGACCATGGCGTCGAACTTCACGCCGCCGGTCGCCGCGTCGAAATAGGGATAGGTGGCGGTTTTCAGACCGCCCGCCGTCAGGATCGGCGCATGGTTGGCCCAGGTCGGGTCCGACAGCCAGACGGTCGCGTCAGGCTTGGCTTTTTTGAGCAGGTCGGCGATGGTGCGCAGCGCGCCCGAACCGCCGGCCGTCTGGCAGGCGAACATGCGCGAGACGTCGGCGTCTTCGCCGAACACCAGCTTGAGCATGCCCTTGTTGAAACCGTCATCGCCGCCCATGCCGACATAGGTCTTGGTGGTCTGACTGTCATAGAGACGCTTTTCCGCCTCGCGCACCGCATTCATGATCAGCGTGCGGCCTTCGGAGTCCTTGTAGACGCCGACGCCGAGGTCCATTTTCTCCGCGCGCGGATCGTTGCGGTAAAGCACCGAGAGGCTGAGGATCTTGTCGGGCGGGGCGAGCGTAAGCGTTTCGAACATGGGGTTTTCCTAGCGTGTTGAAATTCAGGAGCCGAGATGCCGTGAACCGCGGGCGCGGGCGAGCTGCATCTGCTTTTCGCGAGAGCGGAAGCGGGCGCGATCCTCATCCGTGCGGCTGTCATGGCAATGCGGACAGCTGACGCCGGCTTCAAAGGTCTTGGCGGTCATGTCTTCGGCGGTCAGCGGATGGCGGCAGGCGCGGCACAGGCGATGGCCGCCCTCCTTCAGCCCATGTTCGACGGAGACGCGTTCGTCGAAGACGAAGCAGGCGCCTTCCCAGAGGCTTTCCTCCGGCGCCACCTCTTCGAGATATTTCAGGATGCCGCCCTTGAGGTGATAGACCTCGTCGAAGCCCTGCTCCTTCATGAAGGCGGTCGCCTTTTCGCAACGAATGCCGCCGGTGCAATACATGGCGATCTTCGGCTTGTTGTGCAGGCCTTCATGCTCGCGGACCCAGTCCGGAAATTCGCGGAAGGTCTTGATGCGCGGATCGACCGCGCCCTTGAACAGGCCGATATCGGTCTCGTAGTCGTTGCGGGTGTCGATCACGATCGTGTCGGGATCAGAGATCAGCGCATTCCAGTCCTTTGGGGCGACATAGGTCCCCACCACGCGCATCGGATCGATATCCTCGACGCCCATGGTGACGATCTCTTTCTTAAGCCGCACCTTCATGCGCAGGAAAGGCTCCTTGGAGGCGCGACTTTCCTTGTGTTCGAGACCGGCAAATTCCGGCTGCGCCCTGAGATAAGCCAGCACGGCGCGCACGCCTTCATCAGGTCCGGCAATGGTGCCGTTGATGCCTTCATGGGCGAGAAGCAGCGTGCCCTTGACCCCGCCCGCCTCGCACAGCGCCTGAAGCGGCTCGCGTATGTCGCGAAAACGGGGGAAGGCGACAAAGTGGTACAGCGCCGCCACGAGATAGGGCTGCGCAGGGGAAGAGCTGGGATTTGCGGCGTTTTCGATCATGGCGGCGGCATAATCCTTTTGGCGAAAAAGCGCAACGGCGCAGGCGGCTCGAAAGGCCCTCGGATCTTGCTTTCAGCGCGGGTCTCGACCACAGTCGGCGCCGGAAAAATCCGGAGCCGTTCATGCTGATCCTCGACCTCACCTATAAAGTTGCCCTCGAACAGGCGGATGCGCAGATGACGCCGCATCTGGCCTGGGTGAAGCAAGGCTATGAACAAGGCTGGTTTTTAGGCTCCGGCCGCAAGACGCCGCGCACTGGCGGGGTGATTTTTGCCCGCGGCGACCGCGCCGCGATCGAGGCCTATTGCGCGACAGACCCTTTCGTCATTCACGGGATCGCCGATTACGCCATCACAGACGTCACCGTGACCACGGTCGCCGCCGGTTTTGACGCGCTCAAGGACACCTGATCATGACGGAGGCGCTCCGATACACGCCCTATGCCAGCGCGCTGAAACCATTCGCCATCGGTCTCTCGGCGATTGACCCCGCCGACTGGATCGAGCCGGATGACGATCTCCCCGTCTATCTCGATGAGAAGGACCGGCTTCTCGCCGAGCGGCGCGACGAGGTGTTTCAGGACGACCCAGCCTCGCGCGATGCGCAGGCGGAATGTCTAGCGCTCTTGGCCGACCATCTCCTGGTCCGCCATGGCGACCGCTGGCGGAAGACAGTGGATGGCGTGAGCGTGGCCGGACGCGACATCCCTCTCTGTTCCGCCGATGCGCCCCTGGTGACCGCAGGTCGACTGGTGCAGGACGATCTCGCCATTCTCGAAAAGCGCAACGGCGCCTGGACCCTGACGGCAGGCTTCGTCGCCTTTCCCTCCGCCTGGTCCCTCAAGGAAAAGGCGGGCCTGCCGATGGAGGGCGTGCATGCGCATGTGCCGGATTACGCCGGCGGCACCCGCAACGCCATGATGCTCAACCGCATTTTCGACAATCTGCAGCCCGACCTGCCCGCCATGCGGCTGAACTGGTCGATCTATCCGTCGGGCGACCTGTTCTGGCCGCCAGAGAAAGGCGCGCGCGCCGAGCGCAACACCTTCACGCCGGCGATCAATTTCATCCGGGTCGAGCGCCAGACGTTGCGTCGCCTGCCAAAGACGGGCGCGATCGTTTTCACGATAAGGATCTACAACGATCCGATCGCAAGGCTGAAGACGGATCCGGCGCTGGCCGCGCTCGCTTCGGCGCTGGCCGACAAGCTCGGCGAGTTCACCCCAGAACAACTTGCCTACAAAGGCATGGTCGCACGTCGGGACGCGATCATCCGCTTTCTGCGCGACGATCAGCTTCAGCGATAGGTTTTGATCATGACGCCGCCGACCATCCGGGCCGGCGCGAGCGATGCGGTGAGATCCTCCGGCACGGTCTCTTCGGGACGGTAGCCGACGCTCACCACCATCGCACCCTTTTCAACGACGGCAACCGGGCATGGCTTGCCCTCGGCGCAGTCGCCAGCGCGGCTTGTGCGTGCGGGCTCGCCGCCATCCTCCAACGTCATCGTTGCGGCGGCGAGCGCCTGATCGCGCGTCAACATGGCGCGCAGCCGGAGCTGGAAGCGGGGCTGGCCATGCTCCGGACCGCGACAAGCCGCAGCGCGGAGATCGGCGTCACAGAGTTCGGCGAGCACGGCGCTTTGCAGCCGTATCTTCGGCGCCGACGTCGCCGGCCTCAGAAGACCGTGAAGTGCGCCCGAGATCACAGACGCAGCGCTCGGGGCTTCGGCGGCTCCCCGCAACGCCTCCCACGCGACATCGGGCAGACCGGCGCGAAAGCTCGCGCCGAAAACGGTTGCGTCGAGTTCAGCGACCTTCGAGCGCGGCGTGACGGGAACGGCCTTGCGCTCGGAGACGCCCGAAACATCAGAAATCACTAAAACAAACAGGAGTGAACAGGCTGCGAGGATCTTCGGTGGAAATAGTCTGGCTATAAGCATGCTCGACTCCCTATCGAATTTAAATATAAGGGAAACGCAATACATTCCTGTTGTCATCAGACGAATCAGGCAGACACTTCAATGCTATTTTTATATTGCGCGATGCTTTCGACAAGAACTTATTAAATTCTCATCTCGGCCGGATCCGACGTCCCGGGAAGCCGCAGCGCCGCGACAGCAATGAATCGGGCTCTTTTTTGTGTCATGAAAATGTGATTAGTGGTGGTGTCCATCATGGACCACAGGAGAACCAGCCCAAAATGACAGAATCCACCCATCCGGTTTATGGCGAAATCACGGGTCCGATCGTGATGATCGGTTTCGGCTCGATTGGCCGCGGCACGCTGCCCCTTATTGAGCGTCACTTTAAATTCGACAAGAACCGCATGGTGGTGATCGATCCCAACGCCGACGAGAGCGGCATCCTGGCCAAGCATGGCGTCAGGCATATCCAGGCGCATGTCACCAAGGAAAACTACAAGACCCTGCTCAAGCCGCTCCTGACCGAGGGCGAAGGCCAGGGCTTCTGCGTCAATCTCTCGGTCGACACCTCTTCCGTCGATCTGATGAAGCTGTGCCGCAAGGTTAATGCGCTCTATATCGATACTGTCGTCGAACCATGGCTTGGTTTCTATTTCGACAAGGACAAGGACAACGCTTCGCGCACCAATTATGCGCTGCGCGAGACTGCGCGGGCCGAAAAGGCCAAGAACCCCGGCGGCGCCACCGCCGTGTCTTGCTGCGGCGCAAATCCCGGCATGGTGTCTTGGTTCGTCAAGCAGGCGCTGGTCAATCTCGCCCATGAGATCGGCCTGAAATTCGATGAACCCGCAGCCGATGATCGCGAAGGCTGGGCCAAGTTGATGAAGAAGCTCGGCGTCAAGGGCGTCCACATCGCCGAGCGCGACACCCAGCGCACCAAGAATCCGAAGCCGTTCAACACCTTCTGGAACACCTGGTCGGTGGAAGGCTTCATTTCGGAAGGCCTGCAGCCCGCCGAACTCGGCTGGGGCACGCATGAAAACTGGATGCCCAAGAACGCCCGCAAGCAGAAGAAGGGCAGCAAGGCCGCCATTTTCCTCGAGCAGCCCGGCGCCAATACCCGCGTGCGCAGCTGGTGCCCGACGCCTGGCCCCCAATATGGCTTCCTCGTCACCCACAACGAGTCGATTTCGATCGCCGACTATTTCACGGTGCGCGACAAGGATGGCGACGTAACCTACCGGCCGACCTGCCACTACGCCTATCATCCGTCCAATGACGCCGTGCTGTCGCTGCATGAAATGTTCGGCAATGGCGGCAACGCCCAGCCTGTCCTGCATGTTCTCGACGAGAACGAATTGGTGGATGGCGTCGATGAACTCGGCGTGCTGCTTTATGGCCATGAGAAGAACGCCTATTGGTTCGGCTCGCGGCTGTCGCTCGATGAGGCCCGTTCGCTGGCTCCCTACCAGAACGCGACCGGCCTGCAGGTGACCTCCGCAGTCCTCGCCGGCATGGTCTGGGCGCTCGAGAACCCGGAAGCCGGCATCGTCGAGGCCGACGAGATGGACTACAAACGCTGCCTGGAAGTGCAGTCGCCCTATCTCGGCCCGGTCGAAGGCCATTACACCGACTGGACGCCGCTCGATGGCCGTCCGGGCCTGTTCGCCGAAGACCTCGACACATCAGACCCTTGGCAGTTCCGCAACATTCTCGTTCGCTGAAAGATCGCGCCAACAACGACTTGCAAGCGCCCCGTGTGTCACGGGGCGTTTCTTTTGGTCGACGCGTTTTGGGACGTCCCGATCCCGACTGAGCGCCCTTCTGCCTCTCCCTTGCCCGCAAAGCCTTGCTTTCGCAGCGCAATAGCGCCAGTATGGCGCAAACAAAGCAGAGGCGACTGTCCCGCCGAAGGACAGCCGCAGCCTTCGGGAGACGTCAATGAAGTTTTTCGCCCTCGCGGCCCTCGCAGCCGCAGCCACGCTTTCCTCCTGCGCCACGGAACAGGCAAGACCCCTGCCGACCGCGCCGCAACCTGTCACGATCGAGGGCGCCTGGAGTGACCCCAACGGCCTGCTGTCGACCTTCCAGGCCGGAAACTTCAACACGCGGACGACCGATACCAACCAGTTGCTGGCGTCCGGCACCTATGTGAAGGGCCAGGGCCCGAACCTTTATGAAATCAGCCTGACATCGCATGTGCAGAACAAGCAGTCGCGCGTCAATTGCGCGCTGATTTCGCCCCAGCAACTCAACTGCACAGCAGATTCCGGCGCTCAGTTCACGCTCACCCGTAAACCGGGCGTGATGTAACGTCGACCAAGGCGATCCTTCAATGAATGACTGTCATATGATCCGGATAATGCTTTCGGCATGACATCCGGCAACAGGGAGAACGACATGAAGAAATTGCTTCGTCTTGCACTTTTGGGGGCATCGGCGCTCGCGCTTTCCGCTGGCGCGGCGCTTGCCGATTATGAATTGAACATCCTTCACATCAACGATTTCCACTCCCGCATCGAGGCGATCAACAAATACGATTCGACATGCTCGGCGGAAGAGGAAGGCAAAAGCGAATGCTTCGGCGGCATCGCCCGCATGAAGACAGCCATCGATCAGGCTCGCTCGGCGATCAAGGCGGCCAACGGCAATGTGCTGGTGCTCGACGCCGGCGACCAGGCGCAGGGCTCGCTGTTCTACTCGACCTACAAGACCAAGGCGATCGCCGACTTCATGAACGGCATCGGCTTTGACGCCATGGCGGTCGGAAATCATGAATTCGACGACGGTCCCGAAGAACTCGCCAAGTTCATCGACGCGGCCAAGTTCCCGATCATCTCCGGCAATGTGATGGCGCCCGCGAGCTCGCCTGTTGGCGGCAAGTTGAAGCCGTATGTGATCGCCGATGTCGGCGGCCAGAAGGTCGCGATCCTCTCCGTGCTCGCCACCGATACGCCCGAGACGTCTTCTCCCGGCCCCTCGATCCTGTTCGAGGACGAGATCACCTATCTCAAGGCGGCGGTGAAGGATGTCGAAGCCCAGGGCGTCAACAAGATCGTGCTGCTGTCGCATGTCGGCTATCCCCGCGACAAGCAGATTGCCGCAGCGGTTGATGGCATCGACGTGATCGTCGGAGCCCATAGCCACACGCTGCTGTCCAACACCGACGAGAAGGCCGCCGGCCCCTACCCGACCATGGTGAAGGATCCGGCTGGCATCGAAGTGCCTGTTGTCACGGCCTATGCCTATTCCAAATATCTCGGCGAACTGAAGCTGGTGTTCGACGACGCCGGCAAGGTGAAATCGGCAACGGGCGCGCCGAAGCTGCTCGACGCCTCGGTCAAGCCCGACGAAGCCTATGTGGCCAAGGTCAAGGAACTCGGCGCGCCGATCGAAGCGCTGAAAGCCAAGGTGATCGGCGCGAGCACAGCGGCGATCGACGGATCCCGCGACAATTGCCGCGCCCGCGAATGCGAGATGGGCAATCTCGTCGCCGACGCCATGCTTGACCGCGTCAAGGATCAGGGCATCGAGATCGCCTTCGCCAATGGCGGCGGCCTGCGCGCCTCGATCGACGGTGGAGACGTGTCGATGGGCGAGGTTCTGACGGTGCTGCCTTTCCAGAACACCATCGCCACCTTCCAGCTCAAGGGTGAGGACGTGGTCGCGGCGCTTGAAAGCGGCGTCAGCCAGGTTGAAGAAGGCAAGGGCCGTTTCCCGCAAGTGGCAGGCCTGAAATTCGCCTTTGACGCCTCAAAGCCCGCCGGTTCGCGCGTGTCGGACGTGCAGGTGAAGGATGGCGACGCCTTCAAGCCGATCGATCCTGCCAAGACCTATGGCGTTGTGGCCAACAACTACACCCGCCAGGGCGGCGACGGCTACAAGGTCTTCGCCGAAAAGGCAATCAAGGCCTATGACTTCGGTCCGAGCCTTGAAGACACGGTCGCGGATTACATCGGCAAGAACTCGCCCTACAAGCCCTATCTCGACGGCCGCATCACCGAACTCGCCAAGCCTGTCGCCCAACCGGCCGCAGAGGTGAAGCCGGCTGCCGAAGCCAAGCCCGCAACTGAAGCCAAGCCCGCCGCAGAGACCGCACCGGCTGCGGCCCCTGCTGCGACTGAGGCCGCCAAACCGACCGAGACCAAGCATGTGATCGCCAAGGGCGACACGTTCTGGGATCTGGCCGAGAAGTTCTATGGCACCGGCTTCGACTGGAAGAAGATCGCCGAGGCCAACAAATCGCTCAAGCCGCGGGCCCTGCCCGTCGGTGGAGAGTTGACCGTCCCGGCCAAGTAAGCCGCGACATCGGCGCGCATTCGAGGCGGTCCGGACTTCTCCGGGCCGCCTTTATTTTCTATATCCGATGCGGGTTCATCCGAGGGGCGACGCCCCGCGTAAAACAACAATAATGTGAAGGACAGGATATGAGCGCCGCGCCAGAGCACTTCCCGCCGAACCATCCGCAGGTCAAGATCGGAAAAGTCGGGGTTCTCCTCGTCAATCTCGGCACGCCCGATGGCACCGATTACACGTCGATGCGGCGTTATCTCAAGGAATTCCTGATGGATCGTCGGGTGATCGAATGGTCGCCCTGGTTCTGGTATCCGATCCTGTTCGGCATCGTGCTCAACAAGCGTCCGCAAAAAGTCGGCAAGGCCTATGAAGCGATTTGGAACAAGGATCTCGATGAGAGCTATCTGCGCACCTATACGCGGTCGCAAGCTGAGAAGATGCAGACCCGCCTCGCCGACCTCCCCAATGTGGTGGTCGACTGGGGCATGCGCTACGGCCAGCCCTCGATCAAGGATCGCATCACCGCGCTGAAGGATCAAGGCTGCGACCGGATTGTGCTGTTCCCGCTCTATCCGCAATATGCGGCGGCGACGACCGCGACCGTCAACGACAAGGCCTTCGACGCGCTGAAGGCGATGCGCTGGCAGCCGGCGCTCCGCACCGTTCCGCCCTATCACGATCATCCCGCCTATATCGACGCGCTGGCGAAATCGATCGAGAAGCATCTGGCCAGCCTCGACTGGGAGCCGGAACTGGTGGTGACCTCCTATCACGGCATTCCGCAATCCTACTTCAAGAAGGGCGACCCCTATCACTGCGCCTGCTACAAGACGACGCGGCTGCTGCGCGAGCGGCTGGGCTGGGAAAAGGAAAAACTGATGGTCACCTTCCAGTCCCGCTTCGGGCCGGAGGAATGGCTGCAGCCCTATACCGACAAGACGGTGGAAAAACTCGCCCAGGACGGCGTCAAGCGCATCGCCGTGATCAATCCCGGCTTCGTGTCCGACTGCCTGGAAACGCTGGAGGAAATCGCCGGCGAAGCGGGTGAGATCTTCCATCACGCCGGCGGCGACAAGTTTACCCATATCCCCTGCCTCAACGATAGCGAAGAAGGCATGGACGCGCTTGAGGCGCAGGTGCGTCGCGAATTGATGGGCTGGGTCTGACGGCCGAAACTGCGCTCCCCTTGCAAATAAACATCCGCCGTCCGACGTATACGTATAGGATGGAGCGGAACAGCAAGAGGGAGCGCACACGCCATGGAATTCCTGTCCGGAATGGATATCGCCGTCATCGTCGTGGTCGGCCTGATCATCCTCACCCTGTTCGCGGGCATCAAGACTGTGCCGCAGGGCTATAACTACACCGTCGAGCGGTTTAAGAAATATACACGCACGCTGCATCCCGGCCTCAACCTCATCATCCCCTTCATCGACACGATCGGCGCGAAGATGAATGTGATGGAGCAGGTCCTCGACGTTCCAACCCAGGAAGTGATCACCAAGGACAACGCGTCGGTGCGCGCCGATGCAGTGGCCTTCTACCAGGTGCTGAACGCCGCCCAGGCCGCCTATCAGATTTCCAATCTCAACCAGGCGCTCCTTAACCTGACCATGACCAATATCCGTTCGGTCATGGGCTCGATGGATCTCGACGAACTTCTCTCCAACCGCGACACGATCAATGAGCGACTCCTGCGCACCGTCGACGACGCCGCCAATCCCTGGGGCATCAAGATCACCCGCGTCGAAATCAAGGACATCACTCCGCCCGCAGATCTCGTTGAGTCGATGGGGCGACAGATGAAGGCGGAGCGCGAAAAACGCGCCCAGGTGCTTGAAGCCGAGGGCTTCCGCGCCTCACAGATCCTGAAGGCGGAAGGCGCCAAGCAGGCGGCGATCCTGAAAGCCGAAGGCGAACGCGAAGCCGCATTCCGTGAAGCCGAAGCCCGCGAGCGCATGGCGCAAGCCGAGGCCAAGGCGACGCAGATGGTGTCGGAAGCCATCGCCGCCGGCGACGTGCAGGCGATCAACTATTTCGTAGCGCAGAAATACACGGAAGCCCTGACTGCGATCGGCACCGCCGGCAATTCGAAGATCGTGTTGATGCCGATGGAAGCGTCCTCGCTGATTGGCTCGTTGGGCGGCATCGGTGCAATTGCAAAAGAGGTGTTCGGCTCCGACGGCGCTCCGTCCCGGCCCCTCACCCGCGCTGCGCCGGCTTCGACGCCGGTGGTCAATCCCTTCGCGCCACGCACGGACGGCCAGTCATGATTCTGGGTCTCATCCAGTCATTGGGGCCTTGGAGCTGGGTTATCTTCGGCGCGGCCTTGCTGGCGGCGGAGATTGCCTTGCCCGGAAATTTCCTGATCTGGGTCGGGCTGGCGGCTGCGGCGATCGGCGGCGTGTCGCTGGCGGTCTGGGACGCCCGCTGGTGGTCCTGGGAAATCCAGTGGCTGACCTTTGCCGCCCTGTCCTGTCTGTTCCTGTTCATCGGCCGCGGCTGGCTGCATCGCCGCGGTGGGGAAACGGACGAACCCCTGCTCAACCGGCGCGCCCAAAGCCTGATCGGCCGCATGGGAGATCTCATCGACCCCATCCATAATGGTTTTGGCCGGGTCAAGCTCGGCGACACGATCTGGGTCGTCAAGGGACCCGAACTTCCGGCGGGAACGAAAGTGAAAGTGATCGCCACGGACGGTGCGGATCTGGTGGTGGAGGCCGGCTAGCGCCGGCCCATGCGTCAGGCCACGCCGATCCTGAGCAGATCGTGGAAGTGGACGATGCCGACAGGACGCTGATCCTCATTGACGACGATCAGCGCGGAAATGCTGTGCTGCTCCAGGAGCGCCATGGCGGTGGCGGCCAGCACCGTTTCCTTCACCGTTTTCGGATTGGGCGTCATCACGTCGTCGACATCAAGCACCGAGAGATCACGCGCCAGATTGCGCGCCATGTCACCTTCGGTGACGATGCCGCAGAGACGGCCGTCGTCATCGACGACGCCAACGCAACCGAACCGCTTGCGCGACAGCACCAGCACCGCCTCCGGCATGGACGTGCCCTTGGGCACCAGCGGCACGCGTTCGCCGGCATGCATGACGTCGCGGACATGAGACAGCGTCGCGCCCAGCTTGCCGCCGGGATGGAATGTCTTGAAATCGCCCGCCGTGAAGCCCCGGTCCTCGAGAAGCGCCACCGCGATGGCGTCGCCGATGGCGAGTTGCATCAGCGCCGATGTCGTTGGCGCCAGACCGTGCGGACAGGCTTCCTGCGATTTCGGCAGGCACAGCACGATGTCGGCGCTGCGCGCCAATGTCGAATCCGCCCCCGACGTGACCGCGATCAACGGAATCGAAAAGCGCCGGGAATAGGCGAGGATGCCTTGAAGCTCGGTGCTTTCGCCGCCCCAGGACAATGCGATGATGGCGTCATCAGGCGTGATCATGCCGAGATCGCCGTGATTGGCCTCGACCGGATGCACGAAGAAGGCGGGCGTGCCGGTGGAGGCGAGCGTCGCGGCGATCTTGGCGCCGACATGACCGCTCTTGCCGATGCCGGTCACGATCACACGGCCTGATATGCCGGCCAACCGGGCGATCGCTTGCGTGAAGCTCTCGGACAGGCCGTTTGCGAGCGCCTTTTCGAGATCGGCGAGACCCGATTTCTCGGCCTTGATGGTGCGGATCGCGGAGCGCGCGGCGTCGCTCTCGGTGAATTTCAAGAGGTTCTCGTTCATGGCGGTGGTTTACTCCCTCCGCCGCGCTTGTCCAGAGACCCTCCTGGAAAAAATCGATTTAGAGCGTGGTCGGCCGCGCGCATGCGCCGGCATAGGCCCAATTGGCAACACTTCGTTAACCTTGCTCCTTTACCAATGGGTAATCATTGACGCCAATCAGCCGGTTCGCATGTCCAAACGCGCCCACGACGCCCGCTCATCGACGCGCCTTTTCTCTTTGCTGCTGATCGCGGCAGGCGCTTCGCTTGTTTGCGCGTCGGAAACGGTCGCCCAAAGCGCTCCGGTGACGCCCCAGAGGGATCCTTCCCCCTACCAGCAATGGTCAGCGAGCCAGGATACCTCCGCTCAAACCAATGACGATCAGCAGACCGACGCTGACGCCAGCCAGGAAATCCAACCGTCCCCGGACCCAGATGTCGACCAGAATGCGGTGGACGACGCCGCCCTGCGCCAGGATCTCGGTCGGCAGAACCTGCCGGAACAGAATGTCGACGGATTGGGCGCTCCCCGCCCAGAGAGCGAGGATACGCCGGGCATTCCGTTGGGAACCTTCACTCTCAGGCCAACCATCACCGGCGGCGCGGGTTTCGAACGGGAAAAATCTGGCGACAGGACCAAGACACGGTCCTATCTGCAGACAGGCCTGAAGGGATCGTTGACCTCCAATTGGTCCGAGCATCAATTGCGGATCGACACCAATGGAAGCTGGCAGAAGACGCTGAGCGGCTTTGAGAGCGACGATCCGGAAGGCAGCATCAATGCCGCGCTGCGGCTCGACATTTCCAATGATACGATCGCCAATCTGAGCGCCGGCTACAGCCTCGGCCGCGAGGATATCGGCGACGCCAACGCCATTGACGGGGCAACCAACCAGGCGGAAGTGTCCACCTGGACCGCGAGCGCCGCCGTGACCCGCGACCTCGGCCTGATCCGCGGCACGCTGGGTGTCGATTTCGAACGCGAAACCTTTGGCGACGCCACTCTCTCCAGCGGCCAGAGCCTGGATCAGTCCGACCGCAATCAGAACACGGCCACACTGAGAGGCCGGCTTGGCTATGAAGTGTCGCCCGCGCTCATTCCGTTCATTGAGGCTTCCTATGGCCGGATGATCTATGACAATGAGCGCGACAGCACGGGCTATATGCGCGATGCCGATCTCTACGCCGCCAAAACCGGTGTTGAATTCGATATGGGCGAAAAGCTGCGCGGCGAAATCGGCGCTGGTTATACCATCGCCGATTTCGAGGACGGCAGGCTCGATTCGTTGTCGGGCCTCACCGTCAACGGCGAGGCAAACTGGTCGCCGCAGCGCGGAACCGATGTCGCGCTTGGCCTAAAGACCGAAGTCGAACCCTCGACGTCGGCAGGATCCAGCGGCTCCATCGCCTATACCGCCGATATGGCGCTGACGCAGGTCATCATTGCCGATTTGAGCGGCAAGCTCACGGCGGGAACAACCTGGCGCGACTACAAGTCGGCAGCCGCCAACCAGACCGTCTATGATCTCGGAACCGGCCTCACCTGGGGTCTTTCCCGGTCGCTCGACCTGACGGCTGACCTCGCCTGGGAGCGTTCGGCGCAGAAGGGCTCGGCGTCACAGGAAACGCTGACGGGGCTGGTGGGCTTGTCGCTGAAACGTTGATCCGCCGAAGGCGCTGCGTCGTGGCCTTCAGGGGCCAAGATCGGAAAAAACGCTGGCCAGTCGTGTCATATCCGCAATGAAGGCGTCGCGCGCTTCGGCCACGGCGTCAGGCGACCCAGCCCTGAGCACGGCCGAGGGATGAATGGTGATGAACACGGGCGTCTCGTCTTCAAGGCGCTCTACACGTCCGCGTCTTTTGATGATATCCTCGCCATCCCCGGTGACGGCGTAGGCGGCTGTGGCGCCGAGAGCCACGATCATCTTCGGCCGGGTGAACTGACGTTCCAGATCCAGCCACCAGCGGCAGGCGCTCACCTCGCCTTTATCAGGCCGTTTATGGATGCGACGCTTGCCGCGCGGCTCGAATTTGAAATGCTTGACCGCATTGGTGACATAGGCCTGGGCACGGTCGATGCCTGCTTCCGCAAGAGCAGCGTCGAACAGTTTGCCGGCGGGTCCGACAAAAGGCCGTCCGGCGAGATCTTCCTGATCGCCCGGCTGTTCGCCGACGAACATCAGGGGATTGCGCGGATTGCCTTCGCCGAACACGGTCTGCGTGGCGTTGCAATAGAGGTCGCAGCGGGTGCAATGCCGCGCTTGTGTCCGCGCTTCGTCCAGGCTTTCGGGAGTTTTGTCCGTCTTCGGCGTGTCGGCCTGTCCCACCCGGTTCAGAATGCGCTCCGCACGCGGCGACGGAAGCGTCGGCATGGCCGTGCGCATCGCCTGCACCTGTTGTTCGGCGCCAGCGATGAGCTCGGGTATCAGCCGGGCCTCGGGAAGATTTTTCCAGTATTTGACCGGCATTTCGCTTTTCATCGCCTTCACTTTCAACCGGGCGGGATTGAAGATGTTGCGATAATAGGTCAGCCAGAGTTCGTCGGCCGCATCGTCGGGAATGTCGGGTTGGCCCTCGCAAGGGGAGATCGACAGCGCGCCGTCGATAAACAGCGCTGCCGCGCCGGGCGTCACGATCATCCAGTCCATATCGGCGAAACGGCGGGCGAAGAAGGGCGCCGTGCGCTCGAGGATAAAATGGTCTGGTTCGAACCAGGCGGCGAAACGCCGTCTGATCCCCTCCCCTCCAACTTCGCGGAAACGGACGAAAGCCTTCATCTTGTGACTGTCGCGCCGGACGGATTTCTCCATCGCCATGAGGGCCGCAACATCACGGTCGGACTGGTCCTGCAGGATCATGCGATCGGCCTGCAGCCGAAATAGCAAGCGATAAGGCAGGCTGAAACGCTCCGGGCCGGAATGACACAGCGCGGCCTCGGCAAGCGGCAGGAAAGCGGCGGGAATACGCGGAGCCTCTATGGGCTTGCAGGTCGCCTGAATGTCCATGTCGAATCCGCCGAAGAGATCGCCGCCCTCGCCGTCCAGCCGCCAGGACACCGCTTCGGGCGGAACGCCCCTCTGAAGCAGCGATCGCGCCTCCGCACGCCAGGTCTCGACGAAGCCCAGTTTCGGAAGGATCACAGCAACCATCAGAACAGCGACAACTGCTGCGGCGCAGGCTGGAACTTCGCCTTCAGCCCTTCGGAATCGGTCAACCCGGACGGATTCCAGTCCAGACAGGCGATGAAAGGCCGCGCCTTGCTCATCACAGCGCCGAGCCGCACGAGATCGTCATATCGCAGCGACTTGATGCGCCGCGAGGTCAGGATGCGGCCAACGGATTTGGAGCCAAAGCCCGGCACGCGCAAAAGCGTTTCCTTCGCCGCCGTGTTGACGTCAACGGGAAAGGCGCCGCGATTGGCGAGCGCCCAGGCGAGCTTGGGATCGAGGTCGAGATCCAGCATGCCGCCCGGCTGCGCCGACATGATTTCGCGGGCGGAAAAGCCATAGAACCGCGTCAACCAGTCGGCCTGATAGAGACGGTGTTCGCGGATGAGCGGCGGCTTGATCAGCGGCAGCGCCGAGGACGAATCCGGAATGGGGCTGAAGGCGGAATAATAGACCCGGCGCAGCTGATAGCCGGAATAGAGGCTCTCGCTGCGGACGAGAATATCCTCGTCGGTGCTGGCGTCGGCGCCGATGATCATCTGCGTGCTCTGGCCGGCCGGCGTGAAACGCTTTTTCTTCTTCGTGATCGGGCTTGGTTCGGAATGCTCGTCGATCTTGAGGCGGAGATCGGCCATGGACTTGCGGATCGACACCGGGCTCTTCTGCGGCGCGTAGCGCGTGACCGACTGATCCTGCGGCAATTCGATGTTGATCGACAGGCGGTCGGCATAGAGCCCCGCTTCCTCCACCAGCGCCGGCGCGGCGTCCGGAATGGTCTTGAGGTGGATATAGCCCCTGAAACTGTGCGTCTGGCGCAGATCGCGCGCGATGCGCACCATATCCGTCATGGTGTCGTCGGGCGATTTGATGATACCGGAGGAGAGGAACAGACCCTCGATATAATTGCGGCGATAGAACTCGATCGTCAGCCAGACGACCTCGTCCGGCGTGAAACGCGCCCGCTGCACATTCGACGACGCCCTGTTGATGCAATAGGCGCAGTCATAAATGCAGAAATTGGTCATCAGGATCTTGAGCAGCGAGATGCAGCGTCCATCCGGCGCGTAAGCATGACAGATGCCCATGCTTTCCGTAGAGCCGAGCCCCTTGCCGTCAGCCGAATTGCGCTTGGTCGTTCCGGAGGAGGCGCAGGAGGCGTCGTATTTCGCGGCATCCGAAAGGATCGCGAGCTTGTCCCGAATCTTGAGTTGAACCATGCGTTCACTTTATGTTCTGAAAACTCAAAGTGCAAGCGATGACAAACGCCTGCGTTATTTCTACGCAGGCGTTCGAAAGCCGGATCGGCCACCGAATGGATCAGTGATTGTGCCGGGGCGGCGTCCTGGCGATCTGGCGGAAGTCCGCTGCGCCCTCAATCACTGCGCCATCGGACAGTTGCGTGACCGTCTGGCGGTAGAGCCGCTGCCAGGGCGTCGCGTCGGCTGGCACGGCGGGGATGCCGTCCTGCTTGCGCCTGGCAATCTCGGCCTCATCCACCCGCATGTCGCAGCGACCCTCATTGAAATCGATGCGGATCACATCGCCGCTGCGCACCCAGGCCAGCCCGCCGCCGGCGGCGCTTTCGGGCGAGGCGTTGAGGATCGAGGGACTGTCGGCGGTGCCGGACTGGCGGCCGTCGCCGATGGTCGGCAGGCTCTTGATGCCGCGCTTGAGGATGTGGTCCGGCGGCTGCATATTGACCACCTCCGCCGATCCCGGCCAGCCCAGCGGCCCCGCGCCGCGAATGACGAGGATCGTACGATCATCGATATCCAGCGCCGGGTCGTTTATGCGCGCGTGGTAGTCTTCCGATCCGTCGAACACCACAGCCTTGCCTTCGAACACGCCTTCGCGGCCCGGCTCGGAGAGATAGCGGCTGCGGAAATCCTCGGAGACCACGCTCATTTTCATGATGGCGAAATCGAAGAGATTGCCCTTCAGCACCAGAAAGCCAGCGCGGTCTATCAGAGGCTCGGCATAGGGACGAATGACCTCCCGGTCCACCGCTTCGCGGCCCTCCAGATTGTCCGCCATGGTCTTGCCGGTGATCGTGCGACAGTCGCCCGAGAGCTTTCCGGCCTGCATCAACTCCCACATGATTGCGGGCGTGCCGCCGGCGCGATGGTAACGCTCGCCGAGATAGGCGCCGGCCGGCTGGACATTGGCGAGCAGCGGAATGTCGAAGCCGTGCACCTGCCAATCATCGGGATAGAGCTCGACGCCGGCATGCTTGGCCATGGCCGCGAGATGCGGCTGGGCGTTGGTGGAGCCGCCGATGGCGGAATTGACCTTGATGGCGTTGAGGAAGGCGTCGCGCGTCAGGATGTCGGACGGTTTCAAGTCCTCCCAGACGATTTCGACGGCCCGGCGGCCGGTGCGATAGGCCATCTGGCCGCGCTCGCGATAGGCGGCGGGGATCGCGCCGCAGCCGGTCAGCGACAGGCCGAGCGCCTCGGCAAGCGCGTTCATGGTCGAGGCCGTCCCCATCGTGTTGCAATGGCCGATCGAAGGGGCGGAATCGAGCGCGGCCTGCAAGAACTCCTCACGATCGATTTCGCCGGCGCCGAATTTGCGCCGCATGCGCCAGATGACCGTGCCGGAACCTGCGAGTTCCCCTTCATGCCAGCCGTCCAGCATCGGCCCGCCCGAGAGAACAATCGCGGGAATGTCGACGGTGGAGGCGGCCATGATCGCCGACGGCGTCGTCTTGTCGCAGCCCGTCGTCAGCACGACGCCATCGAGCGGATAGCCGTAAAGCACTTCCACGAGACCGAGATAAGCGAGATTGCGGTCGAGCGCGGCCGTGGGGCGCTTGCAGTTTTCAAAGATCGGATGAGTGGGAAATTCGATCGGGATGCCGCCGGCGTCGCGAATGCCGTCGCGAACGCGTTTGGCGAGATCGAGATGATGCCGGTTGCACGGCGTGAGATCGCTGCCCGATTGCGCAATGCCGATGATGGGTTTGCCGGACCGAAGCTCTTCGGGCGTGACGCCGTAATTCATGAAACGCTCGAGATAGAGCGCGGTCATATCGATATGGTCGGGATTGTCGAACCAGTCCTGCGACCTCAGACGACGCTTCTCGTGGTGACCGGACATGGCGCTCCTCCTTCATGCTGGCGCAGCTAGCTCTATCGTCGGCGCCGGGGCCAAACAAGGGCGAAGACGCCGCGTTCCCGTCTTGGACTCTCGACAGAGGCCGTGTAGAGGGCGGTGGATAGCACGAAGGATGGCCAAATGACCCAGCAGATGATCCCGCTCGGCGGTGAACTGGCCAAGGATGGCCACCGCCTCACCCAGCGCGTCTATTACGAAGATACGGATTTTTCGGGCGTGGTCTATCACGCCCGCTACCTGCATTTTCTGGAGCGCGGACGCACCGATTTTCTGCGTTGCCTCGGCGTCGAGCAATCGGAAATGACGGTTGAGGGTGAGAAAGCCGCTTTCGTGGTCCGGCGCATGGAAATCGATTTCCTCACCTCAGCGCGCATGGACGATATTCTGACGATCCTGACCCGAACTGATACAGTGACCGGCGCGCGCATGACTTTGCGCCAAACGATCTTCATCGATCAGAAGCGCCTGATGGAGGCGACGGTGACCATCGCGCTGATCAACACGGCAGGTCGCCCCCGGCGCTTACCCACGGATTTGCAAAAGAAAATGCTCGATATCTGAGACTTGTTCATACTTTTTTGCTGCGCTGCGTCAAAAAGGATTAAGAAACCCCAGAAGAAACCTGTTTCCTTGGGAACAGACCTATGCTTAAAAGCATCCTAATCAACTGCATGATCAGTTGAGGGGAGGCTCCTGCAATGCAATACTTCGTCATGACGGCGATGACTATTCTTGCTTTTCTTGTCGCGGCCACCGCGACAGGCAGCCATTCAAGCATATCACCAGGCGACGGCGTCGCAATCAAATCGGAAGCAGTCTCGGCAAGCGACAAAAAATGCGCGATCCGTCGCGACTGGGCGACCGATTTCCATGGCAATCCCTATCTGAGGAAATCCCGCATCTGCGGGTGAGGATCTGGGGAAGAGTACGATCCACGGCAACCGGTGGAAGTTCGATCCTGGGCGCCTACAAAAGTAGGTGGGCGCCATGTGCTCCAGCCCACAGGCCAAAACAGGGACAGCTCCCATAAGATCGAGTATGGCCCCAAGGAAAATTTTTCCTGCCGAGAGGCGCAGACCGCAGACGTAATATAGTGATTTTCTGAGCAAACAAAAGGGACCGCGTCAAAAAACCTTAGGCAGGCTCGCGCGGCCCTTCCAGCTTGGCTGAAATCTCTTTCACCTGTTGGGCGATCTCGCTGATCATGCCGGCAACCGCCGCGTCATTGCGTTCAGCAGAGGCGTTGGCGCCGTCACGGCTCTTGCGCAACGCGTCGAGTTCGTCCTGAAGCTCGACACGGGCGCGGTTAGCTTCGAACAGTTCATCCATGATCATGATGCCCGCCATCACCGTCAGCCGGAGATCACCGATTTCGCCGAATTGCCGTTTGAGATGGATGACATAGTGATCGAAATTTTGAGCGAGGCCCGTCAGATGCGCTTCCTGCCCTTCCTCGCAAGCCATGCGATAGGACTTGCCGTCGATCGTTACTGTGACTTGAGCCATGCCTACGCACCCATACCGGTCTGTCAGCGGTCGAGAACCGCCCTGATTGTTTCCATGGCTGTCACGAGACGTCTCGAGACTTCGCGATTGACCTCCTCAAGGCGATTGGCGCGGAACTGGGCGTGATCGAGTTCCTGCGCCAGACGCGATCGGTCGGCATGCGTGCGCCTGACTTCCGCCTCGAGTTCGGCGGAGTCTCGTTCGCGATCGAACCGGCGGTCAATCGCGCGGTCGAGGTCTCCGAGCGCGCGGCGCAACTCCTCGAAAGCCGACATGACTGCTGGCCCTGCTTGCATCGTCCCTGTCATCCAAAAAGCTGCGAATCGCGCTAGCGACGCTCACCGTGCGAGAGGCCCAATAGTAAGGGAAGGCTGCTTGATCCGTCAATCGATCAAAATGTCGGTAAATCAGGCTATTCTGTGGAAGAGTTGCAGTGCCGCTTGCTATAGCGCCCAAGACGGGTCTGCCAAACGAATCCCGCCTACGCACAAATATTGGCCGCAAGCCTCGCGCATATGCGCGTATTTTCAGCGTCTTTGTTGACTCAGTCTGCCCAACTGCTATGTGTCCCCTGCTTTGACGGCAGTCGACAAGGCTGCCTCCTTCCATTTTCCGGAGCCGTCGACGACATGATCTCACGCGAAACACACGACCGGATGGCGAATGCGATCCGTTTCCTCTCCATGGACGCCGTGGAAAAGGCCAATTCGGGTCATCCTGGCCTGCCGATGGGCGCTGCCGATGTGGCGACCGTGCTGTTCACCCGCTATCTGAAATTCGACCCGAAGGCTCCGAACTGGCCGGATCGCGACCGCTTCGTGCTGTCGGCCGGTCACGGCTCCATGCTGCTCTATTCGCTCCTCTACCTCACGGGTTACGAGGACATGACCATCGACGACATCAAGTCGTTCCGCCAGTTGCACGCCAAGACCGCCGGTCATCCGGAATATGGCCATGCCTCAGGCATCGAGACCACCACCGGCCCGCTCGGCCAGGGCATCGCCACAGCTGTCGGCATGGCGATTGCCGAAAAGAAGCTTGAGCAGGAATTCGGCGCAGACCTGCAGAACCACTTCACCTATGTGCTCGCCGGCGACGGCTGCCTGATGGAGGGCATCAGCCAGGAAGCGATTTCGCTGGCCGGCCATCTCAAGCTCAACAAGCTGATTGTCTTCTGGGACGACAACAACATCACCATCGACGGCGCGGTCTCCATGGCCGACTCCACCGACCAGCATGCGCGCTTCCGCGCGTCGGGCTGGAACACGATCGCCGTTGACGGCCATGAGCCGGAAGAAATCGCCGCCGCGATCGAAGCCGCCCAGAAGTCCGACAAGCCGACCATGATCGCCTGCAAGACGGTGATCGGTTTTGGCGCCCCCAATAAGGCCGGCACCCACAAGGTCCATGGCTCGCCGCTCGGCGCCGACGAAATCGCCGCCGCCCGCAAGGCGCTCAACTGGGAATCGGAAGCCTTCGTGGTGCCCGCCGATGTGCTGACCGCCTGGCGCGAATCCGGCGTCCGCTCCGCCGACGCGCACAAGGCATGGGCGGGTCGTCTGCAGGCATCCGACAAGAAGGCCGAGTTCAACCGCCGCTTCGCCGGCGAATTGCCGGCTGGCTTGGACGCCGCGATCGCCGCCTACAAGCAGAAGCTCGCCGACGGCAAGCCGACGCTCGCCACCCGCAAGGCCTCTGAAGATGCGCTGGAAGTGCTCAACGGCGTCATCGCCGAAACGATCGGCGGCTCGGCCGACCTGACCGGCTCCAACAACACCAAGACCAGCCAGACCGCCTCGATCACGCCGACCGATTTCTCGGGCCGTTACCTGCATTACGGCATTCGCGAACACGGCATGGCCGCGGCCATGAACGGCATTGCGCTGCATGGCGGCCTGATCCCCTATTCCGGCGGCTTCCTGATCTTCTCGGACTATTGCCGTCCGTCGATCCGCCTGGCCGCGCTGATGGGCATCCGCGTCATCCATGTGCTGACGCATGACTCCATCGGTCTCGGCGAAGACGGCCCGACCCACCAGCCGGTGGAACAGATGGCCGCGCTGCGCGCCATCCCGAACCTCGCAATGTTCCGCCCCGCCGATCCGACCGAAACGGTCGAGTGCTGGCAGGCGGCGATCGAAGCCAAGGATCATCCGTCGGGTATCGCGCTCACGCGCCAGAACCTGATGCCGCTGCGCACGACCTATTCGGCGGAAAATCTGTCGGCCAAGGGCGCTTATGTGCTGCGTGACGCTGAAAACGCCAGCGCCACGTTGTTCGCTTCCGGTTCGGAAGTCGAGATCGCCGTAAAGGCGCAGGAACAGCTGGCCGCCAAGGGCATTGCCGCCCGCGTCGTCTCGGTGCCGTGCTTCGAACTCTTCGAAGCCCAGTCGGACGAATACAAGGCCTCCGTGCTCGGCTCCGCCAAGGTCAAGGTCGGCATCGAAGCCGCCATCCGCCAGGGCTGGGATCGCTTCATCGGTTCCGACGGCGTGTTCATCGGCATGAAGGGCTTCGGCGCATCGGGCCCCTACAAGGAGCTTTACAGCTATTTCGGCATCACGCCGGAAGCCGTGGTCGACGCGGTCAGCGCAAAGCTTGCATGATCTAGACAGACCGGCCCCAGCGCCGGTCTTGTTTCTTCAAAAACTTCTTCTGAGACTTCCAAGCGGAGATATAAAGCAATGGCTATCAAGGTAGGTATCAACGGGTTTGGCCGCATCGGCCGCAACATCCTTCGCGCCATCATCGAGTCGGGCCGGACCGACATCGAAGTCGTGGCCATCAACGATCTCGGCCCGGTCGAGACCAATGCGCATCTCCTGCGTTACGATTCGATCCATGGCCGCTTCCCGGCCGAGGTGAAGGTCGACGGCGATTCGATCATCATCAATGGCGGCAAGCCGATCAAGGTCACCGCGATCAAGGATCCGGCCACCCTGCCGCACAAGGAACTGGGCGTCGACATCGCGTTCGAATGCACCGGCATCTTCACGAGCCGCGACAAGGCCGCAGCCCATCTGACGGCCGGCGCCAAGCGCGTCATCGTGTCTGCACCGGCTGACGGCGCTGACCTGACCGTCGTCTTCGGCGTCAACCATGACCAGCTCACCAAGGATCACCTGGTGATCTCCAACGCCTCCTGCACCACCAACTGCCTGGTGCCGGTCGTCAAGGTGCTCAACGATCTCGTCGGCGTCGATCATGGCTTCATGACCACGATCCACTCCTACACCAACGATCAGCCGTCGCTCGACCAGATGCACAAGGATCTGTACCGCGCCCGCGCAGCTGCCCTCTCGATGATCCCGACCTCGACCGGCGCCGCCAAGGCTGTCGGCCTCGTCCTGCCGGAACTCAAGGGCAAGCTCGACGGCTCGTCAATCCGCGTGCCGACCCCGAACGTCTCGGTCGTCGACCTGAAATTCGTCGCCAAGCGCAACACCACCGTTCAGGAAATCAACGACGCCATCAAGGCCGCCGCTGATGGCTCGCTCAAGGGCGTGCTCGGCTACACCGAAGAGCCGCTGGTGTCGCGCGACTTCAATCATGATTCGCATTCCTCGATCTTCGCGATCGACCAGACCAAGGTCATGGAAGGCAATTTCGTGCGCATCCTGACCTGGTACGACAATGAATGGGGCTTCTCCAACCGTATGTGCGACACGGCGGTAGCCTTCGCCAAGCTCATCTGATCCCGATTATTCGGATCCGAGCAATGACATCAGCCCGCGGCCCAGGCCGCGGGCATTTTGTTTTCGGGATATCCTTGGCGATGGGCGTTCCTCCTGGAAGATCGTCTTGATCGCGATCATTTTTGCAGCGCAAAATTTTCCTCTTTGCGTGTGACATCAGCCTCATTGTCGTCCAATATGCATTTGATGATTTGCCGTCGGCGTTGATCGCCGTTCGTGTCACCGCCCGGATTTTCGGCTGCGGCTCAATGGTTTCGACAAGAACATGGTGACGAGCGCGCCCCGCTCGAACGGGCGCAATGTGTGGAGAAGACGGGTTTGGAAGGGTTTTACCTGGTCGTTCTGGTCGGCGCGTCGCTGGTGCTTATCGCCGCCATGTCTTCCTTGATCGCCTTCCGTTTCGGCGCGCCCCTTTTGTTGCTCTTCCTGGGGATCGGCCTTCTGACGGGCGTGGATGGACTCGGGATCAACTTTTCCAACAATCAGGCCGCCTATTGGCTCGGCTCGCTGGCGCTCGCGGTCATCCTGTTCGATTCCGGTTTCGGCACGCCCGGCCGCGCCTTCCGCATCGCCGCCCTGCCGGCAATGTCGCTTGCGACCTTGGGCGTATTGATCACTGCGGGGCTGTTCGCGCTTGGCGCCATGGCCCTTCTGGGCTTCTCGTTCCTTGAAGGACTGTTGCTTGGCTCGATCGTGGCGTCGACGGACGCGGCGGCGGTGTTCTTCCTGCTCCGGATCGGCGGCGTCAACATTCGCGACCAGATCACCTCGACGCTGGAAGTGGAGTCAGGCACCAACGACCCCATGGCGATTTTCCTGACGGTGACGCTGGTCGAACTCGTGGCGTCTGGGCACGGCGTTTCCGAACTCGACTGGCGCGTTCTGGTGAGCTTCTTCGAGGAAATGAGCATCGGCGTGATCTGCGGGCTGGCGGGCGGCTGGATCATCGTCACCGTCGCCAATCGTTTCGTGCAGGACAAGGGCCTCGCGCCGATCCTGGTGCTGGCGCTGTCGCTGCTGGTGTTTTCCTTCACCGGCGTGGTCGGCGGCAGCGGCTTCCTGGCCGTCTATGTGGCGGGCCTGTTCGCCGGCAATCGCGACATGCAGGCCAAACTCGCCATCAAGCGTTTCCAGGAGGGCATGACCTGGCTCGCCCAGATCATCATGTTCGTGATGCTCGGGCTTCTGGCGACCCCGTCGGAGTTCCACATCATCGCGATTCCGGCGGTGCTGCTCGGTCTGTTCCTGATCCTGTTCGCCCGGCCGATCGCCGTCTGGCTCTGCATGCTGCCCTTCGATTTCCAGCAGAAGGAAATCACCTTCGTGGCCTGGGTGGGCCTGCGCGGCGCCGTGTCCATCCTCCTGTCGATCCTGCCGATCATCAATGGCCTGGAAAACGGCCAGGCCTTCTTCAACATAACCTTCATCATCGTGCTGGTGTCGCTGATCGTGCAAGGCTGGACAATCAAGCCGATCGCCAAGCGGCTGGGACTGCTGATTCCCAAGCAGGTCGGCTCGGTCGACAAGCTCGAACTCGACCTGCCTCGCGCGGTCAATCACGAACTCGTCTCCTATCGCGTCATCCCCGGCAGTCCGGTGGCCACCGGCGCGCGCCTGCCGCGTTGGGCGATGCCATCGCTGATCATCCGCGACAGCAGGTCGATGCGCTATCAATATGCGGGTCGGCTGAAAGAGAACGACATTGTCTACCTCTTCGTCACACCCGCCTTCATTCCTCTGCTCGACAAACTCTTTGCCGACAAGGCAGAACTGGACCCGGAGGACGAACAGTTTTTCGGCACCTTCTCCATCTCGCCCGGCCGCCCCGCCCGCGAACTCGACGCCGCCTATGGTCCCGGTCTTCTGACCGAAATCGAAAAATCGATGACCGTGGGCGAATTGATGATGGCGCGGCTCGGCGGACGCGCCGAATATGCCGATCGCGTCCGGTTTGGCTCGATCATCCTGATTGTGCGCGATATCGACGAGCACAATCATATTTCCTCCATCGGAATTTCGATGGAAGCGGTTGAGCCTGGCGGCAAGCTTCCGATTTTCCTCAATTTTCGCGATCTGTGGTCGCGTATCAAGGCGCGGTCGAACGAAATCAGGGCCGGTCAATGAGCGCTTGAATCCAGCGCTCGGCGGTGTATGGTCCCCACCGGAAACCCCACCCAAGCGAATGGAAACAACATGGCGTCCTTCAAGACCCTCGACGATCTCACCGACATTTCCGGCAAGCGCGTTCTGGTCCGCGTTGATCTCAACGTGCCCTGCAAGGACGGCAAAGTCACCGATGCGACCCGCATCGAACGCGTCGCCCCGACGATCCTCGAACTCTCGGACAAGGGCGCGAAGGTGATCCTGCTCGCCCATTTCGGCCGTCCCAAGAGCGGTCCGGAAGCGGAATTCTCGCTTGCCGTCATCCAGTCCGCCGTCGAAGCCGTGCTTGACCGCCGCGTGCATTTCGCCAGCGACTGCATTGGTGAGGCCGCGAATTCGGCCGTCGCCGCGCTCGAAGACGGCGGCATCCTTCTGCTCGAAAACACCCGCTTCCACAAAGGCGAAGAAAAGAACGACCCCGATTTCGTCACGGCACTGGCCGCCAATGGCGACATTTTCGTCAATGACGCTTTCTCGGCCGCCCATCGGGCGCATGCGTCAACCGAAGGCCTTGCCCATCACCTGCCGGCCTATGCCGGTCGCACCATGCAGGCGGAACTGGAAGCGCTGGAAGCCGGCCTCGGCAACCCGAAGCGTCCAGTCGTGGCGATCGTCGGCGGCGCCAAAGTCTCCACCAAGATCGATCTCCTCAAGAATCTCGTGCACAAGGTCGACGCGCTGGTGATCGGCGGCGGCATGGCCAACACTTTCCTCGCCGCACAGGGAATCGACGTCGGCAAATCGCTGTGCGAGCATGATCTCGCCGACACGGCCAAGGCTATTCTCGCCGAAGCCGCCTCGACAGGCTGCGCCATCGTGCTGCCGTCAGACGTGGTCGTGGCGCGCGAATTCAAGGCGCATGCCGCCAATGAAACCGTCAATGTCTCGGCAATCCCCTCCGACGCCATGGCGCTCGACGTCGGTCCCGCCTCGATCAAGGCCGTGAACGACTGGATCGCCAAGGCCGAAACGCTGGTGTGGAACGGCCCGCTCGGCGCTTTTGAAATCGCGCCTTTCGACACCGCCACTGTCTCGGTCGCCAAATTCGCTGCCGAAGAGACCAAGGCCGGCAAGCTCGTCTCCGTCGCCGGCGGCGGCGACACCGTCTCGGCGCTCAACCATGCCGGTGTCTCCGACGACTTCACCTATATCTCCACCGCCGGCGGCGCCTTCCTGGAATGGATGGAAGGCAAGCCGCTGCCGGGTGTGGATGTGCTGAAGTCCTGAACACCGCACATGATCGGAGCCGGCGCCTAGCGCCGGCTTTTCTATTCCAAGGTCCGTCTCGATCAAAGAGTGTAAGGTGTCGATCAACACGGCGCTCGCCTATCGCAGTTTTGGCCCGCCGGACGTCGTTTTGCATCTGCAGGATGAAGATCTTTCCCCATTGCCGCGCCATCTGGCGCGTGTGCGGATGTTGTTCGCCCCTATCAATCCGTCAGACCTCATTCCGATAACCGGAGCCTATAGGCACCGGACGCGCTTGCCCTGCACAGCAGGCTATGAAGGGGTTGGCGTCGTCACCGCCGCGCCGGTCTCAGCGAAACATCTTCTCGGTCGACGCGTCCTGCCATTGCGCGGATGTGGAACGTGGCAACGATATCTCGATTGCGACCCGGACCTGCTGATCCCGGTCCCGGATGACGTCCCCGACGACATTGCCGCTCGCGCCTATATAAATCCCATGGCGGCGCAGATATTGCTCAAGACTTGGCCGGTGCGGGGCAAGACAGTTTTGTTGACCGGCGCTGGATCAGTCTGCGCGAATCTTCTGGCTGACTGGTCCTTTCGAGAAGGCGCCGATAGCGTTTCGGGCGTCTACAGAAATCCGGTTCATATCGACCGTCTGAACACTCTCGGCGTTCAACCACTGTCGGAGGATGCGCTCGACGGCATCAAGTCGACAGCCGGGCGCGCCGATATTGTCTTCGATGCGCTGGGCGGTCCGATCGCCTCGCTCATTCTGGCGTCGCTTAGGCCCGGCGTCCCTTTTGTCGGTTATGGTCTGCTGTCGGGAATGCCGGTCACTCCTGTCGGCGAAGGCGGACGGCTGGAGCGCTTTCACCTCCGCGACACTCTGGTCGGGCTATCCCCCTTGGAGTGGAGGCAGCGCTTCGACGAACTTTGGCCCAAACTCGATGAACGGATCATGGGCCCTTCTCGACGCTTCGACCTGCTTGATTGGCGGGACGCGCTCGCATTCGTCAGAGAATCTGGCCGCAGGCAGAAGCCCGTTCTGGTTTTCAGCTGAATTTGGCGGAAGCATGTCTGATGGGAGGGAATTTTTCGCCAGTTACTTCAGAGAAAGTTGGTGATTGCGATTTTGCAGCCAACCTGGTTTGGACTTTGGCGACAATCCTCTGCCGGATCGGTCATTCTCCAGCAGCGAAGTTGACAACTTCCGCAACCAGTTCTGCATCTCGCCCACCAAAACCATGATAACCCAAGGACGCACATCCTCCTGTTCCTTCGGCTCCTCCGTCGATCCAAAAGACTTTCCGCACACCGTCCCCAGCCCAAGCGTGAAATGGAGCCACGCCCGCAGGATTTGTAACGCGGCATGCGTCTTTCCGGTGATGAATCACCAATGTTGGGGGCAAGCGCCCAGGATCTTGAAGAATATCTGCAACTCCGACCAACGGCCCTGATTGCGCGTTTAATTCGCCTGAGGCCAGAACGACCCGATCAGGTTTTGCACCCTGAACAAGAGCTTTTGCCGTCCGTCGCGTAGCGTTGCTGATAGCAACAATGGTGACCGGACGCTTGAGACGCTTCATATATTCAACGGCTTCGCGGAGATTGGTTTCCTTGTCGACGAGCAACGTGTTGAAGCCACTCTTTGCAAATCTGTCTCGGTTTCTCACAAACGCACTCAGTGTTTGATCGGTAAAAGATCCATCCGCGCGAACATTCAGACGCTCGCTGCCGCCGGCTAAAAGAAGTAGACTTCCTTTCGGGTTTTCCACCTCCGCTAGAATGTTGGCGGCCCCGTCAATATAGACCGTCTTCCCTTTTGAAACTGGGTGTCGCTCTTCGTCCTCGGCATGCGATCGATCTGCTGCGAGGCAGCACAGACTGATGACGAGCGCCAGGGAGAAAACATCACCTAAACGTCTGGCGAACCACATCATCCACCGTCTCGAACTTACCAACATAGATCCACCTGACGTGAAGAAACACATAAAGCCCTGCCGCCTCAAAGCCGCGCGCGGGTGCTGCGCGGCGTGGTGAGATAGAGCGTCGTCTCGCTGCTCGCCACCCCCGGCACGAGACGGATGCGTTTGAGCAATTCGTCAAAGCCAGGCAGGTCGGCGGCGCCCAGTTCCGCCACCAGATCCCACTGGCCATGGGTGGTGTGAACGGCGGAAATTTCCGAAAAACCGTTGAGCGCCTTGAGCACGCGCTCTGTCTTGTGGCCCTCGACCTCGATCATCATGATGCCGCGCACCGGCAGCGCGCTGGTGTCCGAGCGCAGGATCACCGTATAGCCAACGATCTCGCCAATCGCTTCCAGTCGCTCCATGCGGCTTCGCACAGTGGCCCGCGCCGCGCCCAGTTCTATGGCGAGGTCGGAAATGCTGCGCCGCGCATTGTGCCGAAGAAGCGTGATGAGTTTCTGGTCTAGCTCGTCCATGGCGGAACCTGTCGGTTTGAATTTCCAATTTGATAAGCCATAGCAGCTCTTTTGCCAATTCTCTCTGTTCACTTCGCCAGATGACGATGGTCAAATCATGGAGAATGAAGAGGGGTTAGCGATGCTGGTGAAACTCGTTGGCGCGCCTGTGCAGGATGGCGCTGGACGCAAAGGATGCGACATGGGCCCGGCGGCCTATCGGGCGGCAGGTCTGGCCGAAAGCCTGACCGAACTCGGCCATCAGGTTGTTGACACGGGCGACGTGAAGCCCATGGCGCCGCGCCAGCACAGCCACACCAACAAAGCAATCAAGAAGCTCGACCAGACCATCGCCTGGATCGAGGCGCTGGACGCCGCCGCTTTCGAGGCGAGCGAAGACGGGTTCCCCGTTTTCATGGGCGGCGACCATAGCCTGTCGGCAGGCACTGTGACCGGCATGGCCCGACGAGCGCAAATCTTGGGCCGGCCGCTCTTCGTGCTCTGGCTCGACGCGCATACCGATTTCCATACGCTGGAGACAACGGAAAGCGGCAATCTGCACGGCACGCCGGTGGCCTATTTTACCGGCCAAGCTGGCTTTGCCGGCAGCTTCCCCGAAGTCGTCGCCCCTGTCGACCCGAACCATGTGTCGATGATCGGCATTCGCAGCGTCGATCCCGAAGAACGCCGGTTGATCACCGCCGCCGGCGTCGACATCGTTGACATGCGCATGATCGACGAGGAAGGCATCGCCGCGCCGCTGAAGCGCTTCCTGAAAAAGGTGAAGGACGCAGACGGCATGCTGCATGTCAGTCTCGACGTCGATTTTCTCGATCCGTCGATCGCGCCCGCCGTCGGCACCACCGTTCCCGGCGGCGCAACCTTCCGCGAGGCGCATCTGGTGATGGAGCTACTGCATGACAGCGGTCTCGTCAGCAGCCTCGATCTGGTCGAACTCAACCCTTTTCTCGATGAACGGGGTCGCACCGCGATCCTGATGGCCGATCTCGC
Organism: Rhizobium sp. SG_E_25_P2; assembly: GCF_029892285.1. Lineage (GTDB taxonomy): Bacteria > Pseudomonadota > Alphaproteobacteria > Rhizobiales > Rhizobiaceae > Rhizobium_E. Next base: position 164,814 of record NZ_JARXVM010000002.1, on the reverse strand, counting down.
CGCAAGCCTTCTCGGCAAGCAGGTGATGGACAGACCCACAAGGAGCTTTTGATGAACGCGATGCCCAAACTGAATGTCGTGCCTTTCGTCAGCGTCGACAGCATGATGAAGCTGGTGATGAAGATCGGCGTCGAACGTTTCATCACCGAGCTTGTCGCCTATCTCGAGGAGGACTTCAGCCGCTGGGAAGTGTTTGACAAAACCCCGCGCGTGGGTTCGCACTGTGCTGACGGCGTCATCGAGTTGATGCCGACCAGCGACGGCGCGCTTTACGGCTTCAAATATGTCAACGGCCACCCCTCCAACACCCGCAGCGGCCGCCAGACCGTGACCGCCTTCGGCGTGCTGTCGGATCTGTCCAACGGCTATCCGCTGATGATCACCGAAATGACCATCCTGACCGCGCTGCGCACGGCGGCGACCTCGGCCATGGCGGCGAAATATCTCGCCCCCAAGGGTGCAAAGACCATGGCGATCATCGGCAATGGCGCGCAATCGGAATTCCAGGCCCTGGCCTTCAAGGCCGTGCTCGGCATCGACAAGCTTCGGCTTTACGACATCGACCCCGCCGCCACGCGCAAATGCGCCGCCAATCTCGCCGGTCGCGGCTTTGCCATCGTGCAGGCCAAGACGGCGGAAGAAGCGGTGGCCGGCGCCGACATCATCACCACCGTCACCGCCGACAAGAAGAGCGCGACGGTGCTGCATGACAACATGGTCGGCGAAGGCGTCCACATCAACGCGGTGGGCGGCGATTGCCCGGGCAAGACCGAACTCGCCCGCGACATCGTCATGCGGGCCGACATCTTTGTGGAATATCCGCCCCAGACCTGGATCGAAGGCGAGATCCAGCAGCTCGACCGCGATCATCCAATCACCGAGATCTGGCGGGTCATTTCGGGCCAGACCGAGGGACGCAAGAGCGACCGCCAGATCACGCTGTTCGATAGCGTCGGCTTCGCCATCGAGGATTTCTCGGCTCTGCGCTATGTGCGCGACCAACTGGCCGCCAATGGCGTCTACGAGGAACTAGACCTGCTCGCCGATCCGGACGAACCGCGTGATCTCTACGGCATGTTGCTCCGTTCGGTCGCCTGACGAGAGCCGCCGCATCTCGCAATTCACAGCTGAACGTGACATAATGGCGACATCGGCGGCCATTCTTTGTAAGTGGATCAATTTTTTGCCGTCCATGCCATCGTCGCGTCTCTTGTGCGGGAACAAATCCGTGGGCAAATAGGCGTCGAAGGAATGCGACCGCGAGGAGGATGCGCGGCGCGGAGGATCATGACACGCCCATGATATTCAAGGCGTCGGGGATGATTCAATCCCGGTTCATCCAGGATGCGTATTGAATGCGGTAAAGCCTCTTGAAGTTGGGGCTCGCGGCGACAACCGGCCAGGAAAGTTCAGCAATGCCTAGAAACATCTTATTCGCCGCCTTGATCGCGTCGTCGGCGCTTGTGCAGAGCGGTTTTGCCTGGGGGGCGGAAACGCCAGCCGCAGTCGCGGCGCCGGCGTCGCAAAATCTGCCCGCCATTCGCGTCACCGACGTCGCGTTGCGCGAGTTGACCGATCGGGTGATCGCCTCGGGCACGATCCAGCCGGTGGAAACCGTCTATGTCCAACCACAGATCGAAGGCGTGCGCATAGAGGAATTGAAGGCGGATGTCGGCGACCGCGTGAACGCGGGACAGGTGCTCGCCACGCTCAGCCGTGACGCTCTGAAGCTGCAGAAGCAGCAATATCTCGCGACGATCGCCAAGACGCAAGCCGTCGGCTTCCAGTCGGAAGCCCAACTCGCCGAAGCCAAAGCAAACGAAGCTGAGGCGGTCCGCCAGGCCGAGCGGGCGGAAACGCTGATCAAAACGAAAGCGGTTTCCCAAACGCAACTGGAACAGCTCCGGTCGGAGGCCGATGCGGCCCGCGCCCGAACCCGCGCCGCCGAGCAGACAATCGCCGCCAACAAGGCTGATCTGGATGTCGCCAGAAGCCAGCTTGCCGACAACGACTTGTCCCTCTCCCGCACCGAGGTGAAGGCGCCGGTGGCCGGGCTGGTCACCGAGCGCAACGCCAAGGTCGGCGCGATCGCCAGCGCCTCGGGCAATCCGCTTTTCACTCTGATCCGTGACGGCGCCATCGAGCTTCAAGCCGATGTCGCGGAAGGAGACTTGCTGAAGCTGAAACCGGGGCAGACCGCCATTCTGGCGATCGCTGGCACGTCGACGCAGGTCGAAGGCGTGGTGCGCGTCATCGACCCGGTCGTCGATCAGACGAGCCGTCTCGGCAAGGTGAAGATTTCCATCGCCGATGCGTCCCTGGCGCGCGCGGGCATGTTCGCCTCTGCCGAGATCATCATTTCCCGCCGCAAGGTGCTGTCGCTGCCACTGACGGCCGTAACAGCGGAGAAAGACGGCGATTACGTCCGCAAGGTCGTGAACGGAGAGGTCGACATGACCAAAGTCGTCATCGGCGTCGCCGATGGGGATTTTGTCGAGATCGCGTCGGGCCTGAAGGACAAGGATGTGGTGGTCGAGAAAGCAGGCGTCTTCGTCCGCGACGGCGACCATATCGCCCCTGTTCGCGCCCAGCAAACCGCTTCCAACTGACGAGGACCATGGGACATGAACTTTTCCGCCTGGTCCATCCGCAATCCGATTGCGCCGATCCTCGCCTTCTTCCTGCTGATGTTTCTTGGGGTGAAGGCGTTCTACGATCTGCCGATCACGCGCTTTCCGAATATCGACGTCCCCGTCATCTCGGTCAGCGTCACCCAATCCGGCGCTTCGCCTTCCGAACTCGAGACGCAGGTCACGCGTGAAATCGAAGATGCCGTCGCCGGCATAACCGGCGTCGACTACATGCAATCCACCGTCAATGACGGCGTGTCCACCACCAGCGTGGTGTTCAAGCTGGAAGTGCCGACCGACAAGGCGCTGCAGGATGTCAAGGACGCGGTCGATCGCATCCAGGCGGATCTGCCGGCGACCGCCGACACGCCCGAAGTGACCAAGATCGACGTCGAAGGCTCGGCGATCCAGACCTTCGCCGTCTCCTCGCCGGATATGACGCTCGAGGAACTGTCCTGGTTCGTCGAAGACACGATCAAGCGCGCGCTGCAGGGCAAGCCGGGCGTCGGCCGTATCGACCGCTATGGCGGCGTTGACCGTGAGGTCCAGATCGATCTTGACCCGGACAAGTTGAACGCCTTTGGCGTAACCGCAGCGGATGTGAACGCGCAGTTGCGCAGCACCAACGCCGATCTCGGCTCGGGCCGCGGCCAGCTGGCGGGCGCGGAACAGGCGATCCGCACGCTGGGCGACCAGCGCAACGTCAAGCAACTCGCAGACACCACGATTTCCGTCGGCAATGGCCGCTTCGTGAAGCTTGCGGATCTCGGAACCATCCGCGACGCTTATGAGGAGCCTGACTCCTTTTCGCGCTTCAACGGCAGCCCGGTGGTGTCTTTCGCGGTATTCCGCTCCAAGGGCGCCAGCGAAGTGACGGTTGCGGAAACGGTGGCGCAGGAACTGAACGCCATTCGCAAGGCCGACCCGCAGGTGCGGATCGAGTTGGTGGATGACGCCGTCTATTTCACCTATGGCAATTACGAAGCCGCCATGCATACGCTGATCGAAGGCGCGATCCTGGCGATCATCGTGGTGTTCCTGTTCCTGAGGAACTGGCGCGCAACGCTGATTTCGGCGGTGGCCCTGCCTTTGTCGGCCATCCCGACCTTCTGGGTCATGGATATGCTGGGCTTCTCGCTCAATCTCGTCAGCTTCCTGGCGCTGACTCTGGCCACAGGCATTCTTGTCGACGACGCCATCGTCGAAATCGAGAATATTGCCCGCCATATCAAAATGGGCAAGACGCCATATCGGGCGGCCATCGAGGCCGCGGACGAAATCGGCCTGGCCGTCATCGCTACGACCTTCACCATCATCGCCGTCTTCGCGCCCGTCTCCTTCATGGGCGGTATCGCCGGACAGTATTTCATCCAGTTCGGCCTGACGGTGGCGATCTCGGTGTTTTTCTCGCTCGCAGTGGCGCGACTGATCACGCCGCTGATGGCGGCCTATCTGATGCGCGCCTCCGATGCCGACGTCGGTCACGAGCATGACGGCGACGGCTGGATCATGCGCGGCTACTCCGCCGTCGTCCGGGCGCTCACTCGCCGCTGGTATGGCCGCTACGGCACGTTCGTGGTGACGCTCGGCCTGTTGTTCGGCTCGGGTTTCCTTCTGATGCAGGTGCCGGGCAGCTTCATGCCGCCGGAAGATTCCGGCCGCGTGATCCTGTCGCTGGAACTGCCGCCGAGCGCCTCGCTCGAGGAAACCGACGCCACGACCTCCGAGATTTACAAGCGCATCAAGGACATGCCGACGATCGAGAATATCTTCGTGCTTGGCGGCTCGTCCCCCAAAGGCGACCTCGAACGGCGCCGCGCTGCGGTCTATGTCAATCTCAGGAAGATCGAACATTCGCTTCTGAAGAAACTGGTCAACGACGTCGCCGGGCGCCTGCCGCTCATCGGCCAATTCGTGCCGAAGATGGAGATCCAGGGCCGCACCATCCCGCAATGGGAGATTGAGGAGCAGATTTTCCAGAAGATCGCCGACATCCCCGACGCCCGGGTGCTCAAGCTGAACGACCGCGGCGAGCGCGACATCGCCTTCAACTTCACCTCGTCGAACGCCGACGACCTGGACAATGCGGTGGCCGTGCTCGAAGCCAAGCTGCGCCAGGAGCCAAAACTGCAGAATGTCGGCTCGGAAGGCGCTCTGCCGCGTTCGGAAATCCAGATCAAGCCGGATCCCGTGCGCATGGCGCGTCTGGGCATCACGACGGCAACCCTGTCGGAAACCGTGCGCGTGGCGACCATCGGCGATGTCGATACGGCGCTTTCGAAGGTTTACCTCGATGATCGCATGATCCCGATCCGCGTGCAGCTCGATCTCTCCGTCCGTCGCAACATGGCGGAACTGCGGGCGATCAGGGTTCCGACAGCATCCGGCGCCTCGGTGCCGCTGTCGTCTGTGGCCAACATCGCCTATTCCGAAGGACCGAGCGTCATCAAGCGCTATGACCGCAGTCGCGTGGTCACCGTCGGCGCCAGCCTGCCGAAAGGCGTGGCGCTGGATCCTGCAACGGACGCCTTCAAGAAAGCCGTCACAGACGCCAATCTGCCGCCCAGCGTCAAGATCGTCGAAAGCGGCGACGCCAAGGTGCAGAAGGAAATGGTGGCGAGCTTCGGCAACGCCATGCTGCTCGGCCTGCTGCTGATGTTCGCCGTGCTGGTGGTTCTGTTCCAGAACGTGCTGCAACCGATCACCATCATCTTCTCGCTGTTGCTCGCCACCGGCGGCGTGGCGGTGGCGCTGCTCGTCACCAACAACGCCTTGTCCATGCCGGTGCTGATCGGCATTCTCATGCTCATGGGCATCGTCGCGAAGAACGCCATTCTCCTGGTCGATTTCGCCATAGAGATGATCCATCAGGGCATGAAGCGTTCGGACGCCATGGTCGAGGCTGGCCGCAAGCGCGCCCGGCCGATCATCATGACCTCGATCGCCATGTCAGCGGGCATGTTGCCATCCGCGCTCGGCGTCGGCGAAGGCGGCGCGTTCCGCGCGCCGATGGCGATCGCGGTGATCGGCGGCATCATCGTCTCCACAGTGCTCTCCCTGGTGGTGGTGCCGAGCGTCTTTTTGATCATCGACGACGTCTCGCGCCTTCTCGGCTGGGTTTTCGGCCGGCTGGTGGGCAAGCGCGAGCCGGAACCAGAAGCTTTGGAGCCTGCCGAACTCACCCGCATCCTCACCGAGAACAGTCGGGCGCTGTCAGGTATCGAGGAACGTCTCAACATTCTCGATGCCGGAACGACGCGAACAACCGCCAAGAAAGCCTCGCCGCCGGCCAATGATATCGGCGACAGGCCGCTCGCGGCGGAATAACCCCCTCTAAAACCCGGCTTCGGCCGGGTTTTTGCTGTTCCGGCTCTGGCCCGTTGATCGAAATCAATTCCCAATCCGGCCATTTGGCTACACTTGATGAAAGGGAAAGATTTTCGGTTCAACTCCGGAGGACAATCGTGAACAAGATGCTGAAAATGAATCACCGTGACCGGGAGATCCTGCTGTCGACGCCGCTCATGTCGGGGCTCAACCCCGCGCTTGGCCGCCGGGTCATGGAAAGTGCGGCAGTTTTTGGCGCAGAGGCGAAAGATGTCCTGTTTCGCGAAGGCGCGGAGGCCGAGAATTTCTACGTCGTTCTGTCGGGTTATGTCCGGCTGTTTCGGCTGTCGCGCGAAGGCAGGGAAGCCGATATCGGCGTTTATGGTCCCGGGGAGACCTTCGGCGAATGCGCGATGTTTCTCGGCTGCAAATATTCCTTCAACGCCCAGGCCGCCGAACCGGTCACGCTGGCCCGTTTCGACGTCGCGAAAATCCGCCAGATCATGACCGAAGAGCCGGAATTTTCGATGGCGCTGATGGGTGTGCTGGCGCACCACCTGCATGACGCCCGCGAAAATGTCGCCAATGACCGGCTGCACACCGCGCCGCAACGCGTCGCCAATTATCTGCTGGAGATGTTGCAGCACAGCGGCGCCGGAAATTCCAACTCCTTCCGTCTGCCGTTCCAGAAGAGTCTTCTGGCGGGCAAGCTCGGTCTCGCGCCGGAAGCTCTTTCCCGCGCCTTCTCCATGCTCAAGACGTCGGGCGTCTCGATCCGCGGCCGCATGGTGCAGATCACCGACGCCGAGGCGCTGCGCCGCATCTGACCGAAATTTACTCTGTGAGATAAAAAAAGCCCGGCGCGGGAGGAGGTGCGCCGGGCTTGATCATGACAGACAGCTTGGGAGGAGGAGTGCTATCCGTCGTCGTCAGGGGTTTGGGAGGAGGAGTAACCGTCTGACAAGTATCAAGGTAATGTTGCGTCGCACAAAAATCAAGAGATTATTTTGCAGCGCGAAGAAATTCGCATTCACGAATACGTGAAGCCGCCCACAGAATGGGCCCGCAGGCATAGTTGACCCGACAATCATAAGACAGACAACAGCGGAAATTTGGAGCGGGTGAAGGGAATCGAACCCTCGTATTCAGCTTGGGAAGCTTCGAGAACGATCAACGCTATCAACGGCGCGTGTCAACAAAACCAGCCATGGGTCGCTATCTGTTTCGCGACATTGGTTGCTGCGTTCCTCGGCATTTTGGCCGCACTGCAGCGCTGATATCACCGCCCGATAAACCAGTGCCACCACGCCGCCACGTCCTGGCGCATGGCATAGAGTGCTGCTGCGGCGCCCAGGACATACTTGCCGGTGCGCCACAACCAACCGCCGACCCATCCCGCCGCCGCCGCCTTGGCGCGCGTCTCGCGAAAATCCGACAACGTCACGCTGTCGGCGGCCACCGCTTTTTCAAGCCCTTCCATCCGGTGCGACACCGTGATCAGCGTCGAGCCCTGCTGCTCCAGGCGATCATAGATGCGCCGCCTGCTCTCGCTCGCCGCATCCTTCTCATCATCCATCCTCTCTTCCATGCGGTTCATCCGGCTGTCGATTTGCGTCAGGCGATCGAGAATGAGCGATTGGATGCGGTCCTGTTCGATGGTCATCGATGCCTCATGGGTATGGCGCTGGCTATACTCTAGAGACGAAAAAAGCCCGCCAGGATCCTGACGGGCTTTTTTGGAGAATCTGACACCCCCCCGCAATTCGATTTGAGGTGTACTGTTTTGACCCAGGTGATTCAGAGTGGGTCAGGCCTTCTGCAGCGCTTTTGCCAAGGCGCGGAACTGATCACCGTCCAACGTGATGGTCGCAGCATCCCCGACTGAACCATCTTCCTTGCGCGGGCTTCGCACAGAAACAGAATAGCTGTCGCCAGACTTGTTCACAGAGATGTATTCCGGATAGCTCGCGCCTGGCGCGGTGAATGCATGGATGTTGCTGGTCATTGGTTTTCCTTCTGTTCACGGAATCATTTTATGCAGGGGTGTGCATCACTCGTCTTCCGGCCAAACCGCGTAATCGTGCAACACGCCATCCACGCGCAGCGCAGCGCATTCGGCGGGCTCGGCGAAAGGCTCGCCGGTAATGAACTCCCACGGCGGGCCGTACAGCGGGGCAACCCACTGACCGAACGCATCGTTGCGGACATATCCGAAAATGCCGCCCGGCTCGAAGGTGGCGGCGAAGTGGGCATCACACGCGGCAACATATGCCCGCGCTTCAGCCTCTTTGGATTCTGGGAAAATGACGACCTTGTTTGCCATTAGAGGGCTCTCCGTGTCTTGAGAAAGTTTTCGATGTAGGTTGGCGCATCACCGGAAAGAGCGCCGGTGATGATTACGTCGCGGATCAGGCCAGACCAGACCGAGTTGCCGGCGAATGCTCCGCCAACAACGATCCGTTCAGCCGCAGTCGCAGGGACAACAGCCGCCGTTACCAAGGAGCCGCCGTCCACATCGACGCCAGTATCGGTTGCCGATACTTTCTGTCGGATGACGTGTCGGCTTGAGAAGTCCACAGATGTGTCGGTAACAAGAGCGGTTGGTGACGACCCCTTGCCAACGCCAGCCTGTCCACGATTGACGCCGGTTACGACCGCTCTTTGAACAGAACGGCGTGTGAACCCGTCCGTGCCACCCCACTGCAATATTGTCCGGTTGCCGGTGTCGGCCGCCAGCGCAGTCTGCTGTACGGTAGCAAATGCCTCACTTGGGTTGCCGCCAACGGGAGCGCCCAAGACGCCTGAAGTGAAGGCGAGATAATCATCAACGCCGTCAAACGTGAGGCCTGGAGACCCGTTGAATGAGGTGGCGGAATAGATTGGCCGAAGGGAGCTCGATGCCTGTGAAACGGTTGCTCCCGACATGCTGTCGGTCCAGTTCGTGACCTGTGATCCAGAAAGGCTGACCAGATCGGCCCTATCCGCGTTCCACCAGAGGATAGCGACGCTGGTGAGAAGCGCCTCGGTATTCACGATGCCGTTGATCTTTGCCTTGGCGATCGCGCCACTGTCTCCAGCCGAAATCAGCGTTTTACCGAATGCTGCAAGAATCAAATTAAGCTTGGCCCGCATATCGGCCCAAGTCGAAGGCGCATTGCCGCCAGATGCCTGACCGGAGCCCAGGAAGGTTTCAGCCAGCGTAACGAGACGGGATTTGACGCTGTCATAGGCGTCACCATCTGCGATAGGCGTGAGGATGTTATATGTCATTTACCACACCGCCGCGTCGGACCACGACCCGCCGCCCCAATATTCGCTGTTGATGAAAAGCCCGGTCGCGGACCAGTTGCGGAAGTCCTGCCAGTAGCCAGCATCAGACCAGGTGCTTGCGGCAAAGATCCAGTTGCTGAGCCCGCGAGGGGAACCACCCGGCGGAAGGGTGTGCCCCAGCCCAAGCTGCCCCAGCCCCAATTGCGGCAGCGCGCTCATCAGCCCAGCACCGTCGCAAGCGTGGCTGTCGTGCCGGTCTGGCGGATGGCGCTACAATGCCAGGGCAACAGCATCCCCACCGGCGCGCCGGTGATGGTGATGTCCGCGCTCGCATTCAGCGGGCGGCAGACGACATTGCCGGCGTTGATGACGGCAATCGCCTTCACCGTATCCGGCACGGTGTAATCGCCGCCAGCGAGATTGATCGCCGCGCCGTCGAGGCCGAATGTTCCCGGCCCCGCGCCGGCGGTTTTGCGGTCATAGGGCATGCTGCTCTCCTTTGAAGCTTGAAGTCACTTCGCGTTCTGCGGCGCGAAATAGGTGATCAAAGCCGGCAGGACTGTGGTCACCACGGTCATGATCACATAGGCGTACCAGGGCGATCCAGGCGGCAGCCCGGCGATGCTCACGCCCGCGCCCGCCAGTCCGCCGCCGATGCCCGCCCCGATCGCTTTCGAATAGGTTTTCATCTCGCTCTCCTTCTGAGGTTGGTCGTCACAGCGCCTTGGCCGCGCCGCGCTCGAACACGCGGGCGTAAGCCGCGATCTCGCGCGCCTTGTCGCTGCCGTTGATGATGGCGCGCGCGCCGACATAGTCGCACCGCGCGCCGGTGATGAACTGCTCCAGCTTGCGGCTTGTGAACACGCCGTCGCGCATGCCGAGCACCAGGATCCGCGCCGAAAAATCCAGCTCCAGCACGATGTCGGGCCGGTTGGCCACTCCATAGATTTCGTAGTTCCGCCGTCCGGTCAGCTGCACCATGCCGCGTCCGCGGAATGTCCAGCCGTCGCCAGAGGCCTCGTCGCCATTGCCGATGCGATTGGCATAGGCGCGGTTGGCGATGCGCTGCGGCTGGCGCGCATAGGCGGCGGCGATCTCGGCAGTCGGAAAGTATTTCGGAAAGACTTTGCGCAGCCCAACCGCCGAGTAATTGAGGTTTTCCACCACCGGAGCCATGGCGCGGCCGGTTTCGTGATAGGCGGTCGCCAGCATATAGGCCAGCCAGCGCCCATCGGTGAGGCCCTGCTCATCCCAGGCGTCAAGAATGGCGTCGACGCCATCCACCTGCGGCTGCGTAAAGCGCCCGCCAAACAGCGGGTCGCGCACGGCGTCGAAAAGTTTCGAGCGATCCATGTATCTTTCCTTTCTGGAAAGCGCGGCCTATCCTGACGGTTGCAGGCGTGAGGGCGCGCGATGTTTGAGATGTTCGATCAGGCCATGACCATTTTCACCGCGCTGGCGCTGATCGCCGCCGGCTGGTTCATCTGGCGCGGCAGGTAATCAGGCGTCCTGCGCCGCCACGCGGGCGGCGAGCGCATCACGCTCGGCTGTCAGCGCATCACGCTCCACCGTCAGCGCCGACGCCAGCGCAGCAAGCCCGTCGCGCTCCGCTGTCAGCGCCGCCACCTGGCCTTGCAGATTGGCGTTGGCCGCCAGCGCCGCCGCCATGGCCTCGCTCATCAGCCCGGATGCGCCGAAATCGACAAGATCGACAGGCGCAGCCTCGCCGATCACCGCCTGAATCACCGCGCCGTCGCGCTTGACGACAGTGATGCGCTGCTGATGCGCGCCTTTGAGCGCGCCCGTCGCCTCGTCGAAGCGGATGAGAATTTCGTAAGGATGCGTCTCTTCTGTAAATACAGGCATGGGTCAGCTCCGTTAGATCAGGATACGACGGCGCCATCCGGGAACCGCCAGGCGGTCCCGTCCGAAATCGCCAGTCTTTTGTTGGATGCGCCATTGGACACATAGATCAGTCCGCGCGAATAGGCGGAGGCGGAAGGCAGCGTTGACACCGTGTAGCTCGGCAGCCGGGGCGGCAGGTCGAACGACAGCGCGCCGCTGAAGGTCGCGCCGCCGCCGATCGTGCCGGAAATCGTGGCGGCGTTGATCGTCGGATTGGTCAGCGTCTTGTTGATCAGCGTCTGCGCCCGCTCCACCTGCGCAAGCTCACCCCATGATGTGTAGGCGCCAGACGTGTGCCCCCGCACATAGGCCCGCCCCGTCACATTGCCGATCAGCAATTGCGCGCCGCGCCCGCCGCCGGATGTGTTGGCCGCAAATCCATACCAGCTCTCGCCGCTGCCAGGCACGTCGGAGGGCGCATTGGATGTCGACGAGTTATGAATGAAGCCCGTCGATGTCGAAAAGCTTGAATAATCTACGCCGGACGCCGTTGGCAGCGGCGTGCCGACGCCAAAATCTCCATATTTCAGCACCCGCCCCGCTGTGGCGTCAGTGGCGCTCGTTGTCAGCACCAGTCCCAGCGTCGTCCGCGCCGCAACCTGATCGGCGTCATCCACCAGCGATCGACCGAACGCACTGAAATCCGCCAGCGCCGCCACGCCGACGCCGGTATAGTAGGAGAGTTTATTGGCCGCCGTAGTCAGCCCAGCAATAGACGACAGATTGCCATTCGACAGCTGCCCCAAAAGCGCCGTCGTCTTGGCCTGCGCCACCTGCTGCGCCGGCGTATAGATAATTTCGTAATTGCCGGCGCTGATCGCGTCGCCCGGCCAGCCATAAGCGAGCGTCAGCTGCGTGGCGCTGTTGACGGTTGCAATCCGCACCGAGCGCCCCTGCGCCCAGAAATAATCGCCCGCTTTGACATAGGTGGTCCATGCGGTGCCCACGCCGGTCACGGTCGTGGCGCCCGCCCCCACCGTCACCGTGCCGTCATTATAGGTTGGCTGCTGCGCCATATGTCTCTCCATAGGCCATGCGCCATCGCCCCGGCAGGCCGGGCGGCGCGTCTCATCTCGATAGGGTCAGGTCAGGCCGGCCAGTGCGCCGGGTTGGCTGTATCCTGCGGCAGTGGCCGCATGGCCTGCAGTTTCAGCGCCGCCAGCAGTGTCGGCTGCTCGATCGTCATGCGGTAATGCAGCATCGCCGCATTCCATTGCGGCCCGGTCACATGCGCCGTCCCGGTCTCGGTATGGATCTCGATCGTGGCGTCGGATCCCGCCAGCGCCAGCGCTGTCGCCGCTCTGGTCACAATCTCCCAGCCCGCCATATCCGCTGCTGTTGTTGCGATGTGGTGGACGCCTTGCGCGCCGAAATCCCAGTCGAACCCGCCCGCCAGCCGCCGGTCGCGCTCCGCCTCGATCGCTGCCAAAAGCGCCGCCGTCGTGGGTCGATCATCAAACCGCATGCGCAATCACCGTGATGACCTTCCGTCGCCACGGCCAGGGCGGCGAGAGCGTCAGCTCATGCGTACCGGCGATGGTGGTGGTGTATTGCAAGTCCTCATCCACATCGGTCACAACAGCGCGTCCGCCACAATCCGCCATCGTCCCCGCCGGCAGTGGAATGGCGATCTCAGCCACACCATCGGCAACGATCTCATAGGTCGCGCTCGCCGCGATTTCCGGCCGCAGCGTCGGCGCGTGATCAACAAACATCCACAGATCGTCGTCGAGACAGTCCGGCCATGCGCCTCCGCCCTCTGGCGTAAACGCAGCAAGATCGTCCTCGACGCCGCATGTTTTCGAGCGCGTGATACGCCCGTCCCGATCGTAAAATGTGACATGGGTCATTTTTTTGGATATCCGAACCGAATTCGACCGCTGGTCACACCGCCGGTTTTGGTGCCCTCAAGGTTGGTGAATGTTGACTTGAATCGGTAGCTCGCATTGGCTGGCGCAGCGATGTCGGCAACCAAGACCCGGACATACTCGGTAGCGAAATCTGTATTGCCGCCGCCTTGCGCAAGCAGACTGAAGCTTTTTGAGAATAGTGCATAAGCATTGCTGTCGCCAAAGTTGCGGATCAAGGAGAAGTTGGCATTCATGCTGCCTTGGGTGTCGGCTCCGTTCGCGCCGCCAGCCTCCACAAAAAGACTGATCGGCAATTCAAGCCAGATAAACACAGTCGAACTGGACGGATTGGCCAGCGTGATCGTTTTCGCCGCCGGATTATCGTTGCTTTGCACCAGATCAGAAAACTGCGCGATCGAATCGACTTCAGTGATTGCGCCATTCTCGATCTTGCCGGTCCCGACCGTCAGATCGACCAGCTTTGACCCGTTCAGGCTCTCGATATTGGCGTTCTTGACCGTGAGGTTCCCGATATCAGCCTCGGAAATATCGACATTGCCCAGGGTGGCGGCCAGCGCCGACAGTCTTGTGACATCGATATGCCTCGCCTTGATCACGCCATCCGCGATATTGGCGCCGCCGACTTGCAGCGTCCCGATGATCGCGTCGGAAATATTGACCTCATTGAGATAGATGACGCCGCTGGCGACCCGCATGACCGCGCTCGTCACATCGTCGCCATTGCGAAACACGAACCGATCCGCGATTTGCACGATGCGAGAATCGGAGCCGTCATTGCGCACATCAAGAAAAAATCCAGCGCTGTTCCAGTCGTCATCCGATTGCGCCCGCACCTGTATTGCAAAGCGCGCCCAGCCCGATGGTCCGCTCACCGCCGCCATCCGCATCCGCGCCGAGGCGATGTTGCCGGCGTCGTCGCCAGCAAAAAGACTGGTCGTCGCATTCGCGACGCTCTCAAGACCATCCTCCGTTTCCGTAACCCTGTTGCCAAGCGAGGTCACCGACGAGGCGGACGCCTTGCCAGCAACAGTGGTCGTCAGTGACGTCACTGACGAATTGAGCGCTGTAATCCCGCTCTCGGTCACCGTCACCCGATTGCCGATTTCCGTCACCGACGAGGCTGACGCCTTGCCGTCAACCTCGGTACCAAGCGCCGTCACCGCGCTGTTGAGTGTCGTAATACCGCTCTCGGTCACCGTCACCCGATTACCGAGCGCCGTCACTGAGGAGGCCGAAGCCTTGCCATCGACCTCTGTGTCGAGCGCCGTCACCGACTCATTCAGCGCATCGATCGCGCCTTCCGTCACCGTCACCCGGCTCGTCAGCGTCTCCACCGCTGTCGTGCTGGCCTTGCCGGCCACCGCCGTCGACAGGCTGGTGACGCTTTCCGACAGCACAGTCAGCGATGTCTGTGTCGCGTCGATCCGCGTGCCCAACCCTTGCGTCGCTGTCGCCGTCGCCTGGCGCAATTCCTCCCGCGCCAGAAAGTCGGCGACGCTGGCCTCGATCGCTTCCGACGCTGCGAGATCAAGCTCGTTTCGGATCGTCCGCGTCGCCTGACCGATACTGGCCACGCCGTCCTCGCCGCCAAACGCCGCCACCTCCGCCGTCAGCACATCCACCGCCGTCACCGACGCCTTGTCATCAAGCGAGGCCTCGACGCCATCGATCCTGACAGCTTGCGCCGTGATCGCATCCTCCGCCGTCTCCACCCGCCCCGTCAGCGCCGAAAGCCCGCCAGCCGTGCCGGTGATCCCGCTTTCCGCCGAGGTCATGCGGCTGGTCAGCGAGGTGATCTGCCCCGCTTGCGCCGAATCCGCCGCAATCCGCGCCGTCTGTTCGGCCGTCAGCGCCGCCGAGCTGGCGCCAGGCGAAGGCCGCCCCACCGACACCCAGTCCAGCGCCACAAGATTGGACGCATCCGCCGCAGCCGTCAGATCGAGCCGGATCTGCGCGATCGTGCCTGACCACCCGGTATTGACGGTAATCTCGCCAAACCCCGCACCGTCCCAGGCTGGCTCCGTGATCGCAGCCCGTCGCCCGCTGTCCCAGGTCGTATCGCTGGCGCCCTTCCACCACAGCCATCCCTCCCAGGCGGGCGCGCCGGTCTTTTTGGCCCGCGCCCGCACCTGGCGATAGCTGCCGCCCGCAACCGTCAACCCCTCCGGACTGACCACATAGGGGTCGGACGCATGCGCAGCGGGAACCAGATATCCGTCTGTCACCACAGGCGTCCCGTTGCCGCTCCAGCCATCGGCGCTCGCGTCGAAATACCAGCTCGCCACCGGATCGAATTGCGTATTGGTGCCCACCGCCAGCGATTCGATCGTCTGCGCCAGCGCCTCGTCGCCCGCCACATAGGCAAGCTCGATCGTTTCGATCGACGCCGAAAGCGTTGCCGTCTCCGCTTCCACCGTCGTCACGCGCGACGCCAGCGCCGCATTGGCGCTGACCGCTGTCGAGATCTGTTCGACAAATGACGCCCGGTCGCTATTCGCCTGCGTCACCACCTCGCGCCGCAGGCTCTGTTGCGCGTCGCTGGCGATCATCGCCAGTTCGATCACATAGGAGGCGGTCTCCGCATTCACCTCCGCCTGCGCCCTGAGATCCTGATAGGTGGCGATATCCTGCGCCGCGCGCGCCTCGGCTTCCGCCGCGATTTCCGCAGCCCTGGCCGCCGCCTCCGCCGCCACCGCAGCGCCGATATCGGTGGAAATGCTGCCGAGCGTGCTGTCGATATCCAGATCCGCATCCGTCACCAGCCGCGCCGTCGCAGTCCGCACGGCGCTTTTCGCGCTCTCATTGCCAAACCTGTCGACGCTGGTGACCCGATAGCCATATTCATGGCCCGCCGTCAGCGGCGCGTCGTCGCGCACCGTCAGCCGCGCCGTCTCTTCCACAGCCTCGCCATCGGCGTCATTATCCGCATCCTCAGCCGAGGCGTAGCGGTAAAGCCGGTAGAATTCATGTAGGCTGTCATCGACCGCAGCCCAGCCCGCCACATTGCCGAGCGGCTTGGCTGTCACCGAAAATCCTGTCGGCGCCGGCTTTTGCGAAAAATCAAACAACATCGGATGTCACCACGATTTCGGCCTCGACATAGGGCCATGGCGGCAGGATCTGGAAAGTAAAATCGCCGGCGATGGCGCTGCGCACCTGCAGGCTTTCGGTCCCTGAAGACACGCTTTCCGTATCCCCGTAATAGACTGTCGTGCCATCGACGAGCGGGATCGTCAGCACCGTGACGCCATCGGCGTCGAGCGTGTAATCGCGGTCGTCATCCACCAGCTGCGGGCGATCGGTCGCCGCGCCATCCACCACATAATACAGCGCCCCGTCATATTCCCCGTCGAGCCAGGCCTCGCCCGCCTCAAGCTCCGGCGTCTCATCCTCGCCGATTTCCTCGCTATAGAGCACGCGCCCGTCGCTGATCTGGTAAATGCTGATCATGCCCATCAATCCCGCTCCCAGCTCGCCGCCAGCGTCGCCCCGGCCAGCACCGCCGCCCGGTCCCATTCCCGTCCCGCCCCGCGCTTGTGCCGCACGATCAGCGTCACGCGATAGCGCCAGTCGCCGCCATCCTTCTTTCCGGGCAGGTGCGAAAACACTTCGCGGATCGTCCCGTTTTTCGGCTTCACATTCGCCCGGCCCGCCGCCCGGCTTTCCAGCCGCAGCGATTTGCCGTTGCGAATATCGCGCCAGTCGCTCGCGCCGGGCGCGCGCGCTTCCACTTTCAGCACGGCTATTAAAAAGCTTGCGCCGTCGCCGTTTGAACCGTCGTCCTGGCAATTGAGCCGCAGCCGGCCAGACAGCTGCAGCCGCACCGGATTGGCGTCGTCATTGCTGACGCGGATCGCCCGGGTCACCGAGATCGTCTCGACATAGGTCTGTCCAACCGTGTCGCCGGACCAGTTGAGCGCCGGCGATTTCCGCGCCATCAGCGCAAAGCCCGACGAGGCGATCCGGCTTGCCCGGCCCTTGACCGACCCCGCCGCCACCGTCACCCAGTCGCTGCGATCGGTGTCGCGATCCGAATAGGGCGCGATCTGGCATTGCACCTCATAGACCAGCGCATCGATCAGGCGACCGGAAATCAACCCGGTCCCATCCTCGAAATCGAACCGCCCCGAGTCGATGATGTCTGTATCGCCAAGCCGCCGCACCCAGTAGCGCATGGACCGGGCGTCGACATCGTCGGCCTCGGTTTCCCATGCCAGCCGGATCGCCGGGATCCGCGCCTTGCCGCTGGCGTTTTTCACCACCGCCGGCGACGCCGTAAACACCGCAACTTGCGTCTCGGCAACGATGTCGCCATAGACGCCTGCTGTGTCCACCTGCTGGTCGGAGGTCGGAAAATCCGCATCCGTCGCATCCGCCTCGCGAATGGCTGCCGACACCAGCCCGTCATCGTTCAGAACCACATCGCCGAGCAGAAATTTTTTGGCTGAATAGCCGTATTCGTCGCTGGTGAATGTCACCGCATCGCCCGGCTCAAGCTTGCGCGCGATCGATGGCAGATAGACCACATGACTGCGAAACCGCCTGTTGTCATTGAGCGCCAGCGACGCCAGTTTCTGCGCCTGCACGCCGTGCCGCACATAAGGCAGGTTCAGCTCCCGCGCCCGCCGCTCGCCGCCATCCTCAGTCACATAGGCCGGGCGCGAGCGCTCCCTATACGGTTTAGACTCCCCCGCATCCTCGGGCGACGTATAGGCGCCGGTGATCACATTGGCGATATCCTCGCGCGCCGGGAAAAGCCGTTGCGTCGCATCCTGCGTCACCACCACATCATCGTCGGTAAACGACATCACGCTGGCGCCCGCCGCCATGGATGCAAGCTTCATCACCCCGCCCGAAATCACCATCCGGTATCCCGCCGACGCCAGCAGCCGCTCGATCACCGTCAACGGCTCTTCGTCAAGGCTGATCTCCGCGCCCCCCGCGCCGCGCTTGATGGTCCCGCCGCTGGCAAGCTCAAGATCTTCGTCGGCGACATTTGCCGCCGCCGTCCAGCTGTCGCGGTCAAACCGCCGCGCCGGAAAGTTCGGCCCGCCATAAATCACCTCGCCTGCGACCATCACGCCGCGCGCGATATTATAGGCGAGCACGATCGCGTTGCGGCGAAGCACATAGGTCGCCTCGCTGCCCCAACGCTGCGATCCGGATCCGCCATTGGTCGAATCCTGCCGCCAGTCATAGACAGGCATGCCGCGAAACACGAACCGGCAGTCGATCAGCCCGCGCGGCTTTTTCTTGTAGAGCCGCTGCGTCACGATCACGATTGTCCGCTGGCGGCCAATCATATCGTCCATCCAGGGCCGCGATGCGTCCTCGCCGAATTTTGCGCGCAGATAGCCATTCGCCGTGGTCTGCGATCCGGTCAACGCCTTGATCCACAGCCGGTTTGCGCCATCCTCATCGAAATAGGGAACCGGATAGCCCTCATATTCCTCAGTCTCGCCGAGCGCCCGCTTGCCGCCATCCGCCCACACATGCGTCATCATTCCGTCCGCAGGCGCATCCGAACAGGCATAGACCCGCACATGATGCGAATTGGGCGTGCGGTTCTCATAGCCATAGGAGCCGCGATAGATCAGCGATCCCGCCGTTTCCTTTTCGCCGAGAAGGATCGCCTGATTGATGGTGCCGCCGCCGACCGCCTGCAGCTTTGTGCCGCTCTCCGGCTTTTGCGTCGTCGCCTGGCCAATGACATATTGCGCCGCCGTCGTGGCGCCCAGCGCCAACGCCGACGACACAACCGTCGCAGCCGTGCCCGTGATCCCGATCGCTGCGACGAGCGGCGCAAACACCTGCGGCATCAGATCACCTCGAAAGCCAGAGCCGCCGCCGAGCGCGGCAGGATGCCAAGCCCAAGCGATGATTGCACGTAAAAATACGATCCGCAGAAGATCCCGAGGCTCCAGCGCCCGTCTTGCTCGATCAGCCCGATCGTCCCGCATGTGGCGTCGACGACATCAATGGCGCGAAACAAAATCAAGGCGGCATCGCGCATATCGGCGCAGCCAGCGCTGCGCAGCATCCTTGCCGCGCCCGTCTCGGTGCGATAGCGCCCACGCAATTCAGCCGCCGGATCACGATCAGTCATCGCCATGACAGCATCCGCCACCATCAGGAAACAGTCGCGCGAGCCCCATTCGAACCCGGCGCGCTCACGGCTCTCGAGAAAACGGATCAGCCGCGACCGCCAGTCATCAGGCCAGCCGGCGCGCGAAACAATCGATCCGCCCATCACACTTTGCCCCATGTCAGATCATTCCAGCGATGCGCCGCATCGGCATAGCGGTATATCCCGTCGCCGCCGCGCTCCTGCCCCACGGCCAGCGTCCGCTTGGCGGCGTTGGCCCGCTGCAGCACCGAATGCCAGGGCGCGAGCGACAGCGTGAAATCGCTGTCTGATACCGGCGGCGATTGCGCCCAGATCGACAGCGCGCTGTCGGCCCGGTTCGCCTCGTCGATCAGCCCCTCGAATTCGAGATTGGGCGTATCGACAAGCAGCCCCGTCCCTTCCTCGGTCTCGCCGATATGCCATTCCACATGCGCATCGCGCGCGTCATAGCCATACAGCATCTCGCGAACGGCGTCCGAGACCGCCGACATCCGCACGCTCACATTGCGGATCGATACACCCTCGTACCGCACGATCGGATCGACCGAGACGATATGCCCGCCGCCGCGATAGCTGCGCAGCACTGTATTGCCAGTATCGGGATCCACCACCGCGATTTCCTCATCGTCGTCGCGGGTCGAAAAGTGATACCAGACGTGAGCGCTGGTCTCGCGATCCCGAACCCGGAACGACAGCAGATGCACAGGCCAGAAATCCCGCAACGCCTCCCGATAATTCGTTGTCGCCGTCGAATAGACTTTCATTTCGACACCGAGATCGCCGTAAAACTCAGCCCGCCCGAGGCGTTGCCCGCGCCGGGCGAGACGGAATAACTGTCCGCCATGATTTTAAACATCATCTGCGGGCGGAAAATTGCGACCTCGTCATCGACCTGCACCCACGAAGGCAGGAAGGGCCGCACCTGGAAAAGTCCTGTTGTATTTGCGCTCGTAATGCCCGCCTCTTCAGCCGCGCGAAACAGCTGCCGATAGCCATCGTTATTGCGCACCGAAAAAAGATCGCCAGGCTGCAAGGTGATTAGCGGCATATTCTTGAGCGACAAACTGCGATTGTCGCTGCCTTTTGAATTGATCCGGATCGTGCCCGCGTGACCCTGCGATAGCGCACCGTCAGCATCGCCAACAGGCCAAGGCCGCCTGATGTCATAGGCAAGAAATCCGCCGCTACGCGCAAGCAGCGCCTCGCAGCATCCCTGGACATAGACATCATCGTCATGCATGCCGGAGCGCGTTTTGACGGAAACCATCCACTTCGGCTGCCCACGCCGCGACCCGAGTACGTTCCCGGCTCCGTCCATGGATTCCGATCGATATTCCATCAACTGGAATGCAGGACGATCCGCAAAGCGAATACGCCGCCAGAACTCTGTCGCGATATAAAGAAGCGTTGTCATTTGCCCCTCACGCGCGGCCGGGCAGCATGCCGCGCCACATCATCGTGAAACTGGTGTTTGCGGTAGAGATTGATGCCGTCGCGCACCACGGGCGCTGCGGCGCTGCGGGCGACGTTTTTTACATGGCTCTTCCAATTTCCATCGCTATCCATATCGACGCCGACACTCACATCGACGCGCTGAGAAGTGGGCTTCAGGCTTGCCGCGCCGAGGCGGTTCACCGACGCCGAACTTACAAGATCGCTAGGCAATCCGCTCGCGACGCGCGCCGAGCTGGCGGCGGCGCCAGTCGCCGAAAACACGCCGCCGCCGCTAGTCGCCACAGTCGAGGCCGAACTTCCAAGTCCGAAGAGCGACAAGAGGCTGAAACCTCCCGTACCGGACGCGCCGGAAAACAGCGCGTCGACCAGCGCGTCTTGCGCCTTATCGGCGATCTTGTTGAGCACATTGATCGCCATGTCGCCAAATTCCTGCCAGGAGATCTTGCCGTCCTCCAATGCGGAGCGCATGTCGCTGAGAGCGCCAGAGGTCAGATCTTTCGCGAAAGCCATCGCTGCTTTGGTTTTCTGGCTTTGCTCGGCGAGCTGCTTGGATGCGACCGTCGCCGAGGCGTATCCATCCGCCAGTTGCGCAATTTCCGCCCTGAGTTCTGGCGTGATCGCCAGCCCTGCCTTCTGCGCTGAACTAAGCAAATCCGCCTCGGTGCGGGCCTTTTCCTGCGCATAGCCATAATCCTCGACAAGCGGATTGAGCTGCGACAACGCATCCGTTTCCGCCGTCAGCGTTGCTATCCGCTCCTTCACGGATTCTGTGGCGCTCTCGTAAGAATTGGTCTTTTCGCCGCCGCCGCGCGACGCCGATCGCGCAAGCCGCTCCTGTTCGATCTCATATTGCGACCTGGTCGCATTGGCCCGCGCCTGCCGGTCGCGTTCCTCGTTGATAAAACCAAGCGGATCAAGCTGCGGCAGTGTTGAATTCTTGATTGCCTTATCAAACGACAGCCCGCCAACCGCATTGGCAGCTTCCGCCCGAAAGTCAGATACAGCAGAAATGGCCGCCTGAATCTGCGGAAGAATGCCGGCAAAGGCGTTTCCGAACTCAATCACCGAAGGCTTTCCATAATTGTCGAGCGCCGCTTGCAGCGCATTCTGCGCCGAAGTCAGATCTTCTGTGGTCGCCTTGCCGTCTTGGATCTTGGTTTGCAGACTTGAAAATGCGCTTGCGAGATCCGCAACGACCGTTTTGGTGTCGTCGCCATATGACCGCAAGTCTTGCATGGCGGCAGAATATTCACGGTTGATCGTAGCGAGAACGTCCTCGATCTTTTTTGCCTCAGCCTGCGCCGGGCCTTCGGCAGCGGCAGTCAAATTGGACGCCTCCACTGCCCTTGCCTGCTCTTCACGATAGGCACGCAGCTTCGGAAGCGCGTCGCCATATTTCTGTACAACATCGTCGATGAGCTGGCCTTGCCGGCGAAGACTGTCCTCTGTCTGTGCGCCGCCATTTTCCGAACTCATGAAATACTGAAGCGCCGCGCCCCCGGCGGCGATCAACCCCAAAGTCACCAGCGACACCGGATTAATCAACCCAAGAAGCGCGCCGCCCACGCCGGCAATTGCGCCGCGCACGCCGGAATTGCCGAACGCCTGCGTAACCTGCGTCCCCTGTTGCAAAGCGATGAGAAACGGCGACTGACCACCGGCCAATTGCACGGCAATATCCTGAAACTGCGCCGTTAGGCTTCCAGTATTCACCTGCGTGTCGCGCGTCGCCTTTGACAACCGCTCCAGCCCGCTAGCGCCGCGCGCTGCAGAGCGCGTGATATTTGCCGCCAACGCATCGCCGCGCTGCTCGATAGCGGCGCTGGTTCCGGCAAATTTCTGCTGCGCGCGATCCACCGCTTTTTCAAATTCGGTGAACCGCGCTTCCAGCACCGCCACCAGCCGTTCCGCTTCGATCGCCATGATCAACCGCCATCCAGTGCTTTAACAGCGGCGAGCGCCGCTTCGAATTCATCTTCGTCCGGAGGTTCGGATGTATCCACGCCATTGGCGCGAGCCCAACCTCGCGAGATCAGGTTGAATTCCGAAAGTGTGAGTGAGCGCCAGTCGACGCCCATCAGTGCGGATCTTGAGAAGATCACGCCAGCGTCGATCCGCTCTGGCTCGCTGGCGCTTCCGCCTCCCCCGAAAGCGAGGGAGAATAAGCGCGGGACAACCCTGCGACTGCAACCATATAGGCGACCTTGGTCAGACCATCGCGCGGCCAGGCGTCGAACGCCAGTCGCACCAGGTCGCGAGCCTCTGATAGATTGCGGCCAGAGCCGACCAACCCCCAGACAAGCACCGACATGATCTCTTTTGTAGTCGCCGTAGCGGTGTGCAGCTTCGCCGCCGTAACGGTGATCGCCTCGCCGGTTTCATCTTCAACCGCGATAAGACAGGACAGCGTCAACCGGAAGTCATGATCAACGCCATCTGACCCGAATGGCAGGGAAACAAGACCATGCATCAGGTGGCGTCCGTCCAGCTGACAGGTCCGCTCGACATAAGCGTTAGTGACACCTGACTTTTGCTCTTACGGGCGCCGCTGACTCCGAACGACATCAGGTGCCAGTCGCCGGCCCAATAACCGCCGCCATTGGCGGCGGTTACATCGACGCGGACGCGCACGCGCTTCAGGTCGCCGGAGCGAAACCAGTCAAACCACTTCTCGACAGACGCAGTGTGCAGCATGCCGGCCCCTTCGATGGTTGCCTGCAGGCCGTCCTTGAACTGCTCTTTCCAGCCGGGCTTGTCCGGCTCGTCGCAATCGGGAATGGTGACGGCGTCGCCATCGGATGAAAATTGGATCGAACGCTCTGCGTTTACAAGGCAATCATGGACAAAGGATTCCGGAGAGCCCCCGTCGCTGATCTGCACCAAAAGGCTGGTGCCATTCATGGTCTTGACTGCAGTCATCTGTCCGCTCCTTTGTCAGGCCTCGTCAACGAGCGCCCGGATAGTGAGAATTCCGTGCTTGGTAATTCCGTCCGGGTCATCGATCGCCCGAAAAGATTCCGCCACAATATCGGTGATGCGCAGGCCTGCGATGGCGCTTGCCCCAATGCCCTTGATGGCGGCGCCCGCAGCCTTGGCCTGGTCCTTCAGCTCACGCTTGGAGCCGTCGTCAGGCCGCGACCACAAATGCAGGTCAAGATAGACCTCCCATGCATCGCCGCAGGAATTGCCGTCGTCGATCACCTGCTCTTCGCCGAGTTGCCCATAGGGAAACACGGCAGTGCTCGGCACGCGGTCATGAACGCGCCCGCCGCATACATCGCCAGCGACGAGCGCCAGACGCACCACCTTCTGAAATTCAGGCCCGATCATCCCTGCACCGCTTTTTTGCAGCCTGCCGACATGGCCCGCTTTAGCCGGCCCTTGGCCCGCTTTTTGGTAAGCCGATAGGCGGGGAAAAAGAACGGCTGCGCATTGGAGCCGGGATGCTTGACCTTGCGTCCATAGATCTTGACGCCATCGGCCAGCACTGCCGAATTCTTTGCCGTGATTTCATGCGACGATGTGCCGAATTCGACGAGCGAGGCATACCATGCGTCTTTCGATCCGGCATGAACGGTCACCGCCAGATCATGGCCGCCACCGCCGGAATTGACCCCGCGCACATTGGCGTTGTCGGCCGCATAGTCGCCGAACTGGTAACCGATCGAGGCCTTGAGCGCGCCGCTGTCGACAGGGGCAAACCGCTGCGCCAGGTCGCTCATTTCCTTGCCAGACTTGTCGAGCGCTTTGGTCAGCTCATCGCGCACGACCTGCGGAATCATCGCCAGTTTGCGGATCAGCCGGTCGCGGTTCTTGATCTTCATGCTCATGACGCAACCCCGCTTTCGCACAGCAGATCGAGATAGGCGCGATCGTCAGACAAGATAACATCACGGATGTTATAGACTGTCGCAGCGCGCGCGTCGGTCAACCGCCAGTCAGGCCGCGCCTGCCGCGTCAAGGTCGATGCGCGGATGCGCGCCACCACCACCGACCGCCCCGTCAGCCGCGCCGCAATCAGCGTCTCGCCGCCGCGCATCGGCGTGAATTTGGCCGCGACCGTCGTCACGGTCTCAAAGCCATCCACAGAGCCGCCATAGTCATTCTCTTGAGCGACAGGCCGCGACAGCGTCACCCGCTCATTCAACGCCCCGCCGCCAGTCTTTCCGCTCATCGCGTCGATGCCCCTTGATCTCGACAGCCTTGCCCGCCGCAATCGCGGCATCCGCACATTCGCGCTTCACCGGCAATTCCATCCCGGCCAGATACGCAATATCCACCCGCCCGCAAAACGCGGACGGTCGGTAATCAAAATCCTCAAGGAACCGAACCCGCGCCACAGCGTCAAAAGCTGCGCCGAAAATTTGAGAGAAGACGATCAAAGGTTGTCGCACCCTGATCGGGTGCATCCTCTCGCTTCTCGAATCCAGCGGCTACATGAAGATAAATTGCCGAACGAATGGCGGGCGGCACGTCGCTAAATCCGGCATTCACAACAACTGTGATCCGCGACCCTGACTCAATTTGCGGCCACGCCCGCAGCCTGCGGAGCGTGATGGCAAATTCAAGATCCATCGGCGAGATCAACTCATAGACATCGCTGGAGAGCGTCTGCTCTAATCCCGTGGCGTCGATGTAAGAAATTGCCCCAAGACCGCGGATAGGACTGACGGAGATCCTGTTGAAATCGCCAAAGCTATCGCACTGCAATTCCATCACCTGCGGCGAAAGCCGGAGGTTACAATACCGCTCCACATGATCTCGCGCCTCGCGGATCATGCTCTCGATATCATTATCATCGTCGGTCGCGTCGATGCGCAGCCGCTGCCGAACCTGCGCCAATGACACCGGCTCGCCGCTTGGCGGTGTGGTAACCTTTGCCGCCAACCAGGCCATCAGCGGATCTCGGGAGCAGCAGCGGCTTCGGTCGTTTCGACGCCCGCCGTCGCCGGAAGCGACGCGATCACCGAAGCGTGGAAGCCCTCCAGTTGATCAAGGCGAGCCTGAAGAGCCGCCTGCTGCTCCTTAAGCATGGCAAGCTCCTCCTGTTCGCTGGCGCGATCGGCAAGCAGCGTTTCGCGCTCTGCATCCCATTCCGCCTTGGTTGCCGGCTTCTTGACAACAGGGGGAGCTGCCTTTTCGGCAAAGCCGGCCTTGATGATCCGCTTGGCCTCTTCGTCGCCAAACCGATCAGTCTCTTCACCGATCGCGAGCGCAAATCCGACGCCCGCCATGCTTTCAAGCATCTTGATTTTCATGATCCACTCCATTGGTTTGTGAAGCGGGCGCAGACAGCGCCCGCCGATACAAGCCAATCTCAGGCCTGCTGCAAATACTTGATGGCGGCGCTGTCGCCCAATTCGCCGTCGAAGCGGATCAAGCCGGCAATACCGAGATCCGGCCAGAAGCGCTCGCGCAACACGCCGATGGTGATGCCACCGACCTTGCGAACGAAATATTTGCCGAAGTCGCCAAACAGCACGGTTTTGGCGCCGGTGGCGATCGGCGCCATCGCCTGATTGATGCTGTAGGGCCGACCATTGAACGAGCCCGGAACGCCCTTCTGCACATCGCCCATCTGCCAGAGATAATTGCCTTGGCCATCCTTGAGCTTCCGGCAAGCCTGCAGCGTAGAATCGTTGAACATGTAGCGGGCCTTCGGCGAAGTCCGATAGGCGGGGTCGACAGAGTGCTCGAGATCGATGATTTCATCCCAGGTGATCGCCCCGGTCGCTGCCGCCGTCTTGCCGAGGGTAGCAGCGGTGACGACGCCATTCGGCGCACTTGAGCCAGATCCGATCGTCAACTGGCTATTGGCAATGCGACCAAGGCGTTCGGCCAGGAGCGAGGCCAGCAGCGCCTCGACATTGATGATCGAGTCCTGCGACAGCTCCATCGACCAGCGCACGAACTGCGTGTCGAACACATACGCGTCGAGAGACTTTTGGCCGAAAGTGACATCCTTTGCGCCGGTATCGGTTAGCGCCGTTGCTTCGGTGTGCGACACCGCAGTCACCGCCGTATCATCGACCGTCGGGAGCTTGAGCGCCGAGCCAGACGCCGTCGAAATTGTCGTGCAGATGTCCTCGTCATACATCGGCCCCCAGGCCTTCATCGACCGGATGATGTTGGCGTCCAGCTCAGTCGGCACGGTGAAGCCGCCGGCGGTCGTGGTGCCAGCAGTCTGCGCGCGCAATTCGACAGCCGCCCGCTCGTCGATGCCGGATTTGAGCACTGCACGCTCTTCGGTGCTCATAGCGCTGATATCGGCGCCCTCGCGCAGAAATTTGTGAAACACGGAGCGATATTCGAGCTTGCTCTCGCCCTCGTCGGTGCCGCGCCCTTCGATGCTCGCTTTCGAGCCAGGCCGGCGCGCGGCGCGGCTTTCCTCTTCGCGTTCAGCGACGCTTTTCTCGATCACGGCGAAGCGCTCTTCGCGCTCGATCAGCTTTTCCAGCCGGTCATATTCCGCCATGGCGGCGTCATGCTGAGTTTCGAGCTCCTTGGCGCGGGCCTCGTCGGTGGTCTTGCCGATCTGATCCAGACGTTCGCGGGCTTCGGCGACATGGGTCGCCTGCTTTTCCCGCAGTTCCTTGATGCGAACAGACATCGCATTTCCTTTCGATGGGTTGAAGGGATTGGGCTTCGGCGGGAGCCTAGGCTTTACTCCTCAGCCTGGTGGTCAGGTCGAGGGAAATTTTCATACCGACGCGACGCGCGGCGGCGCTGAAATTCTTCTGCCGCTGCTCACTGCGAGCAGCGTCGAGCGAGCGGAGAGCGATGGACGTGCCGTCATAGGCCGGCTCGGACACAATGGAGACTTCGAGCAATGTCGCTTCGTGGATGGTGCGGAGCGCCGGCTGTTGCGACATATCCCACTCGTCGCGAACAGTCCGAAAACCGATCGACATACCGGAGATATCGCCGCGCGCAATTAGCGTGCGCGCGTCGCGTCCATCCGTTGTATCAGGCAGATCAATTTCTACAGCGAGGCCCTTACTGTCCTCCTTGACGCGCAACGTCCGCGCCTTAGCGCGACCCAGGACGCGAGAGCGATCATGGCCGAAATAAGCTCTGACATCAGCCGAACGCAAAGAATTCTGAAACGCGCCCCGCGCAAAAACTTCGACAAAATCAGCGCAGATCTGCGCCTTCTGACCGAAGACAGCAGCATAGCCAGCCACGGCCATAGATTTCTCGCCATCAGCGTCCCTATACTCGACGGGAATTACAACGCTGCGATGTTCGATCTCATTGGCTGACATTGCCATCCCCACCATTTGCGTTTGAATCGGCGCCCAGCGGATTGCCGCCGCCAGACGGTGACGATGTCCCGAGCGGAACCGTCGCCCCCTGAATCAAGAGATCGTTTGCCTTCGGGTTTGAATGCCGCGACCGGCCATTCGCGGCGCGCGCCTCATTTGGTGTCAGCTGCGCGGTCTGGATTGCTTGGGCAAGACCATTCATGCGCGACAGGAAGTCACCGCGCATCAATCCATCGAGATCGTGCTCGACATAGCGGTTCGAAAACCGGCCAAACAGTTTGAGGCTAAGTTCGTCTTCAGCCGCCTGCGCCCATTGCCCGATCAGATGCTTCACCAGATAGAGATCGCCCTGCTCGACATTAGCAAACGTCGCCTTGCTGAGATCCTGTAGGAAGTTGGGCGGGATCTGCCATGCACGCGCGATTTCCTGAATCTGAAATAGCCTCGCTTCGACCATCTGCCCCTTGGCCGGATCGAAGCCCACAGGGTTGAGCTTGTAGCCAGCCGGAATCGGAAACACCGGGTCGTTGCTGCTCTTGGCCGCATCGATCGAGCGCCTGATATCCGACTGCGCGCGCTTAAGAGCATCGCCGCCCGCAGGCAAAGGCCCTTCAAGCGAAAGCGGTGGAACACCGCCGCCGGCGAAGAAGTTCGACCCATAATCGTTCATCGCAAGAGCAAGCTGAATAGCTTTTGCGGCACGCCCGATCGGACCATAGTGCAACGTGCGGTCATGGCGGAGCATGAACGGAATATCGATGACTTCCGAGGCATCGTAGGTCACACCGTCACAGCTATAACGGAGCTTTCCGCCAATGCGGGAAATCGTTGTTCGATTTGGGTCAAGCGCCCAAAGATTGAGAACGGTATTGCCGCTTCTCTCGATCCAGGCCAATCCCCGTCCGCCAGTAAACACCTGCTGCCAAAAATACTGCCAGAATTTGAATGCGCCCTCTTCGTCGTTTGGCGCATCATCGACCAGCGCCTGGATACGTCCCCCGACGAGTTCCTCTCCATCTTTTGCTTCGCGCTTCACACGCTTCGGCAGGGCCGCCAACGTGCGAGAAAGAAAAGTGACCGCTGCCAGCACAGCCGGAACAGACAGCGCAGAGTCAACCGTCACATGCGGTAGATCCGCAGTCGCGATCCCGAAAAACGCCATGAAATTCTCGGCGCTCACGGGAACTGTCGGGTTCTCTATCGTGGCGCTACGCTGTTCACGCCTGGCGGCCTTGGTCTTACCCATTGAGCGATCCTAACAGCGAAAAATTGGGGTCATCCCAGGGCGATGTCGCAGCGACTGCGGCGTCCGGGTTCCGGCTCATCATCTCGACGGCGTTGAATCCCGCCATCAGCGGGTCAATCTTTGCAGAAGCCGAACGCTTCTGCAGATAGATGTTCTGCCCCCGCGCTTCAGCCATGACGTTGCCAACGCAATCAAGCAGCAAAGGAGATCCGCAATGCTTAAAAGTTCCATCGGCCAGCTTCCGTTCCGTGCCGAAGATTGCCGCAGAAAGCCGGTAACCCTGGCTGACAGACGCCGTGCAAGGCGACCCAACTCCATAAAGCGCCAACTCTTCGAGCAACGCGGGAACGCCAGCAGGGTCGAGCCCAATGCCGCCCTCGTTCGGCAGGAGGCCGCAATCACGAAGATCAACAATGATGGCGGCGGCCTCCTCGGCGTCCTGCGTGACGCGGTCGCAAATGACGAGATCGCCATCAGCCTCAAACCCCCGCAGCTTTTCGGCAATCTCCTTGTGCCGCTCAAGAACGATCGGCTGGCACCAAGCCTTCACCCAAAGCATCCAGTGGCGCGTGACCTTATGCCGGCCAAGAACAGCAAGCCCCCAAAGATCCTCAAGACCTCCGACATCCCCGCCCACAACGACAACATCGGAGTTTTGCTTGATATAGTCGAGTGTGATGCGCCGATCCGCCGCCGCCTCCCAATAATCCGCTCCGATCCAGCGATCAGAATGCAGCGCTAGTCCGATCTGGACATTGAGATGCTGCGAGGCCCACTCACGCGCGCTCGACTCACCTTTTTCCTGCGCGGTGTTCCATTCCGAGCGAAGGCGATCAACCGTTACCGATCGTCCTAGATTCGGCAGCACCAACGGCCAGTTCGCCGGATCGCGCCAGGGCTTGTCGCGCGATATCTGCATGGCCTCGGGGAATTCATAGAGGATCGGCAACATGCGAACGTCTTGGGTGATCCTGCCATCGCGAACGCCCCGCGCATAATTCAGTTCATCTTTGAAAACACCGAACGGCGGCACCTCGGATTGCGTCGTGATGATGATCAGAAGGCTTTCTTCATTCGTGATCATCCCACCCCGGATCTGCCCGATGACGCGGCTGGCAAAGCTCGCATGCGCCATGACATGCAGCTCATCGAGAATGGCGAAGGCAGGAATGGAGCCAGTCACCACTTTTGGATCAAAGCTCTTGATCTTGAGCTTCGCATTCATGCGAACGCCGGTTTCGGGATCCACATGCAAATCCAGTATTGTCTTTTTATGCTCGATAACGCGAAAACGCCGGTTCAGATATTCGTCGGCGGCGATCATGGCGCTTGCCTGCTCAAAGCATTTTTGCGCCACTTCCTGCGTCGGCCCAACAATCATCCCGTCTATGTTCGGGCGCCGGTTCATCATCAACGCAATCAACCCGAGAGCTGCCGCGTTTGTCGTCTTGCCGTTCTTTTTCGGCACCAGGTTAAAGACCTCGCCGACAAACCGCTTTCCGGTGACAGCGTCTATGGAGCCGAATGCTGCGCGAACGATGTCACGCATCCATTCACCGGCGACCTCCTCCATCGTCGGCATGCCGCGAATATCGGGCACTCGCAATTTGTTGAACAACGCCACAGCGCAATCAGCGAGAACCGGATCGAGCGGAAGATCAGGGATAGGCGTCCGTCCATCCTTGAGCCGGTCAAACCAGTCTGGACAAGCAAAGGAAACCCCGCTCATCAATGCCGCCTGTTCATGCGCTCGAAGATATCGCCGTAATCTTCGGGGATCATCTGCGCGTCCTGAATGCGCTGCTCCTTTTTACCAACCGGCGCGGCGACTTCAGCGACATCGGCGTCCTCTTCGCTTTCGTCATCGGCTTCATTCTTGCCATGACCAGGCCGATTGCGAGGCGCTTGCGGCCCAGCCTCTTGCAGCCTTGCCCGCAGTTCTTTGATCGAAGGCGTATGTCCATCACGAACACGCTTCATAAGGACATCAAGGATAAGCCCATCCACAAAGACCGCCCCCATTTCCAGCTCACGGGAAAAATGTTTGCGCAAAGTCTTTTCGTCGATGCCCATGTCTTCGGAAATGCGCTTATGCGTCCAGCCCGCAGCAACGCGCACCATGACAAAGTCTTGATTCGCCTTGTCTTTCTTAAACGACGGACGACCACGCCGGTCACGGATCGGCTCAACCTCTTTTCCAAAGAGGTCGAAGATCTTGGCCTCCGAAGAAATTTCGCTCACCACAGGAAAAAATCTCTGAATGTGGGGGACGCGGGTCCATAGGATGAGGGGTCTGAGGTTTCGACCCTCCCCCTCCCTTTGATCAGAAGTCGAGAATGCCGCGCGGTTGGGCGCGCTCCTGCTTCTGCTTGACCGTGTCGTGATATTCCTTACTGACGGTCTGGATATTGTTGATATCCCAGAACAACGCCTCATCGCCACGATGCGGCTCTTTGTGGTCAGCGACGGGACTGTTCCGCGCAGGATACTTGCCCGAGCAGATCACGCCCGTTTGTTGGCAGATGTATCCATCACGGATAAGCACCTCTTCGCGCAGCCTGCGCCATCTCTCGGTCTTATACCAACCGCGCCATTTGACCGAACGGTCGCGCTCTCTCAAGCGCTCGGCTTCCGCCTCTTGTCTTGAGTTTCCGCCAGAGCGCGAACGATCAGGGCCAAGGCGCGGAGGCAGAGACTTGAGAACCATACTCTAAACACACAAAAGCCGGCGTCTCCGCCGGCTCATCTGTCATCATCTCATAGCTTACGCACTGTCCCTGAATCGCTGCCCTCATCCGAGGGGCTCAGGAAAGGGGTTGACCGGCTACCCGCCTGGAGGCTTTCGCCTCGCTCCGCCATGGTCCTGCCATGGCGTCAAAGGATGCACAGGGATCTCAACTCGTCCTAGTGACAAATGACTCTCACAGTTTTTCGAGAGTCGCAAGCGGCAATGTCATCTTGTTCGCACGGCCAAAAATACTGACCTCCACCTCCGCCTTCTTCTTGGTCAGCGTCACAATGTTGCACTCGAAAGAAACGAAAGGCCCGGCCTTGATCCGCGCCGTCTCGCCCACCATCCACCCGTTCAAAGGCGTCTCTTTCGCCTTGGCGGATTTAGCCGCCAAATCAATGAAATCATTCAGGCTTCTCTCACTCACCACAAGCGGCTTCATCACGCCGCCCACCACGCCATGCACATGCTCGATCGCCTCAAGCCCGGCGAACGCCTGCCACAAATACCCGCAATGCACCATCACATAACCCGGCAACATCGGCCCGCCAGGCTTGATGATCTTACGTCCGCGACGCACCACTTCCTCTGGTTCATAGCGCGGCGAGAGCGCCTTCACGCCTGCCTTGATCAGGAGGTTTTCCACAATCTTCTCGCGACCGGCGCGCACATGCAGGCAGATCCACACCCGCCTGTCGCACTCCTCCGCCACCGTCTCGCTCGCCATGGCGATCCGCGACACCGCAATCGTCGCCTCCTCAGCAGTCATTCTGTCCTTGATGGCGCGGATGTCGAAGCCCTTGTCGATCTGGATATGCGCCATCATCAGCATCCCTCGCCTCCATCCACCGCCGACTTCGCCGCCTCAGACCAAGCGTCAAATCCCTCCGGCCCGCCTTTGGGGAAATACACCACCCGCATGCCGCCGGGGTCCGGATGCCAAGGCCAGCCGCGCCGCTCATGCTCAGCCCGCCACGCTTCATAGAGCGCCGAGCCGACAGGAACCGGCTCGCAGAGATCCTTGAGCCCCGCAAACCGCGCCTCACACACCACGGCCTCGCGCTTTCCCGCCTCGTCATGCAGATGGTTCACCTCGGGATATCCTTGGCTCGTCACCCGCCGCGCAATCTCCCGCTCGCGAAAATCAGCCGGAAACACCAGCCTGCCGCCCTCAACCCGCAGGCCTTTGCTGATCAGATAGCGGCTCGCTGTCGTCGCTGAGCGCGACGCAAACGCCTCATAGGCCGCCGTCACCTCGCGTTGCACATCATCAGGAAGCTCGATCCGCTTCGGCCCCGCCGCCAGCGCCAGCGCCTTCATGCCTGCCCACACAGGCCCGAACGGCGCGGCCTTGATGCGCGACGCGGCCCGCGCTGCAATCGTCGCATCCGCCACGCCCTCCCATTTCCGGTCGCGGAAATACACGCCCAGCGCCACCGGCTTCACCTTCTGCGCAGCACAGAGCGCCAGATAGGCGTCGCGCCGTTCTTCGGCCGTCCGCCGCTCCTCAGGCGTCAGCTTGGCGAAATGTCCCGCCGCCCAACTCGTCGATGATCCGATGCATCCCGGCCAGGCCTGTCCGCCGCCGCGCCCAACTTCCATCGCCTTCACCCGGCGCAAGAGCCGCGCCTCGTCGTCGCCCTCGTCATCCACAGCCGTCTCTGCTCTCGCTCCTCCAGACCTCGCGCTCGCGCCCTCTCTCTCTTTTCGTTGATCAGGGGGCGTTAAAGAGGGGACGTTAATAGGTGCCGGTCCAGAGCCGGCAGGGGGTGCCAGCTCTGGACCGGCACCCCCTGCCGATATATCGGCAGGGGTGGAGCCAGCATTTTCGGCAACGTCCTCAGTCTCGGAAATATCATTCTCACCGTCCTCATTCAGCCATGCAGCAAATGCAAAGCCCGCCGGCGGCGGCTGGTCAAGAATGACGCGATACCAATGCGCGCTGTCGCGGCCATCGGCGCTTTGCTGCTGATGTTTCTCTACGACGCCGAGACCATACAGCCGATCGAGCGACGCCTGCACCGTAGAGCGCGCCACGCCCATTTCACCGGCCATCTTCACCTGGCTGCGCCGGCACCATCCGCCGCGATCGGTATGGCGGCCCAGCAGGCACAGCACCTGCAAATCCCGCCCTTTCAGGCGCGGATCCGTCACCACCCAAGCGGGGATCACTGAAAATCTGACTTGGCTCATGCCAGCCCCCCGTCCCTCTCCGGCCCCTTGGCCGCAATCCGCATTTCCCCCCGCGCCAGATGCGCGCTGAAATTCGGCCCCTGTTGAAATGTCCCGTCCGGCGCGCGCACGCTCATGGACAGCGCCAGCTCCGCCTCCAGGCATGTCACCGCCTCGGCAAAGCCCTTCTTGATCAGCAGCTTGCGGATCTTGTCGTGATGCAGGGCGATCAACCCGAGCG
This sequence comes from Rhizobium sp. SG_E_25_P2, assembly GCF_029892285.1. Classification (GTDB taxonomy): domain Bacteria; phylum Pseudomonadota; class Alphaproteobacteria; order Rhizobiales; family Rhizobiaceae; genus Rhizobium_E. Next base: position 130,574 of record NZ_JARXVM010000002.1, on the reverse strand, counting down.
GGCAGCGCTGCAGCCAGGCCGCCACGGTCATCCGCGCGCCCATGTCGTTGAGTTCGTCGATGATTGGCAGCGCCGCGCTCATGCCAGCACCTGCCGCCGCCCGGCCGCATTCTTGGCGCTCACCACGCCGTCGCGCTCCATCCGCTCCACATGCGCATTGGCCGTATACCAGCGGATCTGCATGGCCTTTTGCAGCATCGCCGCGCTCGCCTTGCCCGTCTTGCGCACCAGCACCAGCGCTTGCGCATAGCCTTCGTCGTCGACCTGCGCCGGGTACGGCTGAATGCCGCCAGGCAAGGCGCGCAAACACCACCCATCGCCGTCAGGCGTTAAAATCAAACCGCGTTCGATGAGATCGGCAATCAGCGCCTCGGCAAGCAGCTGCCGCACGCTCAATGCCTTGCGCAGCTCCACCATCGTCACGCTGTCGCGCGCCGCGACGAAAGCCTCAGCGGCCGCACGAAACTCCGCCACACGGTCCTCCATCGCCACGCGCGGCGTCTCACGCGTGAAATCCTCGTCATCCTCCTCGATCGGGATCTCGCCGGCCCTCACGACATCCGCCCAGCCGAGCGGCGACATCACCGGCCCGGAGGCATAGTCCTCATAATCGGCATATTCGGTCACGGCAGGCCCGCTATAGCCGCCCTCCGCGTCGCGCTCCCAGATCAGCCACATCGTGTTCATCTGGCTGGTGGCCTCTTTGCCCTCCCAGCCGTCGCGATGCATCATCGGCAGGCGCCGCACATGCACGATGATCCGGCTCGCCGTCTCCCGCGCCAGCTTGCGGTCCTCGCTCGTATGGCCGCACAGGAAATTCAGGTTGAGCAGCAGCGCCATCTTGCGCGGCTTGATGCGCTTCAGCGCATGCGCGATATAGCCGTTGAGCACATCGCCATAGGGCGGATTGGTCACCAGGTCGAAGTCGTCGCCCCCTGTCCAGCCCAGCACCTGGTCGCGCGTCAGGCTGAGGAAATCCGCCACATGCTGCAGCTCGCCATGCCTGTCCGCTGTCGCGTAATCATTGAGATCGGAGAGGATGACGTCATACCCCGCCTCCCCCATCGGCCCGGAAATCGCCCCGCGCCCGCAGGAAGGCTCCAGCACGATGGGCAAAAACCGCTCACGCGCCATCAGCGTGCGAATGCCCTCGATCGGCGTCTGGTAAAGATTGTCGCCGCGATCCTCCTTGCTGGCGGTTTTGGTGCCGATCGCATGCTTTACGGCGGCGCGTGACGGCTCCAGCCCTTGGTCAAGCTGCGTCTGGATAACCGCATCGATAAAGCCCGGCTGTGTGCGCACATGGTCGCGCAGCGCGCGCGCCTCATGCAGCTGTTTCGGCGACATGCCGAGATCGTCCAGCGTGAAAATATTTCCAACGGAAATATTATTCGGCCTACCCTTTTTCGGCATCATCCCTTTGGCCTGCGCATCGTCGACATAGTCGGCAATCGAGATCGTGCAGAGAGATTCGATCCGCACGGCATTGGCCCGCAACAGCCGCGCCTTTGCCCGCAGCTCTTCGGATACTTTGGCCTTGTTCGCCAGGTCCGACGCTTGAACCGCCTCGTTGTAAACCCGACGCGCCAAGTGCCGCGCGCGCGCCAGATCGCCGTCGTCGAACAGGCGCTGCACTTCGCGAATGGCGCATTCGATATCGTCTTGCTTGGCAATGAAATCTTGGTTGGTCACAATGGCTGGCGCGTTCATCGGCGCACCTCGCCAACGATCTCGCGTAGCTTGTCGGCGCTGATGATCTCGCGAACCTTGACTTCTTCTGAGGCGGGAACTCCGATCGCCATCACACGCCGAAGAAGCTTAATGTCCTCTTCGTGATCTTTCAAAACACGCTCAATTTCTCGCCACGACAATTCGGCGATCCTCTCGCCAGAGCGTAACTTCAGGCCGGTAAATGGGTTATTTTTAGCCTGTGAGGCGCAGCTTTTTGCCGCTCTGACAATATCCGCCCTGCTTGGGGCAAGCCTCATTTTGAGCCGTTCACTGACCAGTCTAGAGATCAGGCCCGGCGATCTCTCTTCCGCGCTGCGGATGATGTTGAATTCATGCAACTCCTTGCGAGTGGCCCCAAAATCCACCGCCGTAGGAAGGCGTTGTTTCCCGGCCTTTGGGCGCCCACCTGGCGAGACTTTCCCTTCAGCCTTCGCGGCATTCCAAAGTTCGGCAATCCGGATCTTGCACTGGGACTCTATAATCAAGGCGTCCGCATGCATCCGCCGCGATTTCTCCAGCAGCCGTTCTGAAGCCTGCACCTTTTCCGCCAGCTTCACCGCCTGCGCCGCCTGGTCATAGGCAGCGCCAGCCATCAGCCGCGCATTCATCACATCGCCCTCGTCAAAAAGGCTTCGCGCCCGGTCGATGAGCGCGACGATGCCGGAACTATCCATGTCGACGAGCGTAATGGTGCCGGAACTATCCAGTGGCGTGAGCGCATTCATACCCCCGCCCCCTCGCCGTCCCGCCAGTCCGGCTTGCCTTTCCAGCCCGCAATCATGCTCACGCGCGGCAGCGACACCGTCGCCGCGATCCGCGTCCCGTCAGGTCTGGTGATCCCGTCCAGCACCACGCGCCTGCCGTCATTTTCCGGTCGCCGCTGGCTGCGCGATGGGCGCGCGATAGCCTTGATCGCGCTTTGTTTGGCTTGATAGGCCTCCCAAAGCCCGCGCATTTTCAGGCGCTGACGGATCGTGTCGCAGTGAAATCCGGTCGCCCCGGCCATGTCGAAATGGCTCAACCCCTCATCGATCCATGCGGAGAATTGCGCATCCGATGGCCACACCCGCATCCCCAGTTCGAGCGGCGCGCCCTTGTCCCATCCCTTGCGCTTGATATGCATGCGAATGAGCCCCGGTTCGCCGCCATGCGCTGCGGCAATCTCGAAATGATCGTGCCCGGCCTTGATGGCGGCGTAGATCACCTCGTCGTCGGGAATTTTGCGATTTTTGGCGCGCGCGCGCTCCAGGGCCAGGCTGCTCATCGCGCCCCTCCCGCCACGCGGCTCAGCATATCCGCCGTCTTGCGCTGCAGCTCGATCAGCATCGGCGTCAGCTCCGCCCGCTCGCGCGCGTCGATGCGCAGATCTTCGACCGCCCGATACGCCGCCTCGATCGTCCGGCTGGCCTGCGCGCCGAGCGCCACCACCTGCGCCGGCGAGACACTGTCTTCAGCGCCGTCATCCTTCACCAGCCGATAGCCGAGCATGCGCGCCGCCTCGCCGATGATCAGCGGCTCGCCGCAGGCCCGGTCCGCCTCGACAGCTACGTCAACAGGGATGAAATCGTCGCGATGCTCTTCGCCGGCGGAGCCGTATTTCGACAGCGCCGACACTTTCACGCGGGTCAGAAACTGAAAGGCGGAGAGCCCCACGAATTTCAGCGCCGCCGCCGTCATGCCCTTGAGCGCCCGGCGCTCTTCATCGGAAATGGTCCTGATAGAATGCACGAAAACCCCCTGCGCCAAGGTCAAGGAAAAAACCGTCTGCCGTGATTCCTCGCTTTTCCCCGCGAGGCCGGGATTTATGCCGCCATCAACTCACGTAAGGAGAGCCGCGACATGAGCAGTAAAAAAGCCCCCAGCCATCGGAAGGTCCGCCAGCTCTGGCGGAAGGTCCGCCTAACGCTGCAATGGCTGGGGGCAGGCGCTCGCCGCCGAGGGAATGGTAACGGCGAGAAGGCAACCTGTTCATGTCGAGGCCTCGCCGCTCCGGGCGTCGTCCGCAAATCGCACGGGCCGACCGTGCAGCATCAGCGGCTCGACGCTCACCAGGTAAACGCCGCGCGCATCGCGAAACGCGCCGATGCGCCTCCAGCCGTCGAGCACATCCTTGCCTTCGAGCCATTGGCCAAATTGACCGGTGGTGGCGACCTCACGGAAATCGCCCATGTCAAAACGTCTATCCATGGATTGCGCCTTTCTGTGCAAAGGCGCGCCGCCGCCCGCTGGACAGCCGGCGGCGCGCATGGTCTCCTGCGGATGCAACCCACACAGGAGAAAGAGAATGGAGGAGTGTCTTGCAGCCGTCTTTTCCAACCCGGACACGGCGCTGGCGAACATCACAGCCGGACTGTCCGCTCTCTCGGCCATCGGCGCGCTCTTGTCGGCCTGCTATGCCCGCCGTCAGGCGCGCGCCGCCGAGGCTGCCAATGCGCGAAAGCTTCCCATACTGGAGGTTGTCGAGACGCCGATAGAAGGCCAGCCGCAATGGATCGCTCTGAGCGTCACGGTCCACAATCGCGCCGATGCGCAATTGCGTCTTTTGAGCGTCTCCGCAGTCCGGGGCGCGCTCCTTGCGCAGGAAAAGTATATGCTGACCGACGGATATGGCGGACGCCGCCCGCAGAACCCGCTCCCGCAGAATCAGGCCCAAAAGACCCTGCCGCTCGATGCGGCGATCAGTCCGCCCGCCGGGCCCGGCGTACAGGTCGCGGCGACGCGGCATACCGTCGCCCTGTTCATGCTCCCCGCGCGCATCCGGCTGTTCCGCAGCCGCCGTTACCCCGCGATCCAGGTCGCATATGCGTTCAGCGACGAAACAATCCCGAGGCAGTTCATCAGCCACATGTTGGTGCACAGAAACGCACAGTAAACGCTGATCGCCGCGACGCCGAGCGCAAGGCGCAGAAGCCACTCGAACAGTCGCCAGTCCGTCAGCATCCACAATCCAAAATTCGTCATCGCCGCGAGCATCAAGGGCGGGGCGGAAGAAATCAAGATCAGGTTGGAAAGACCCAACCAGTCCATACGCGAATGTTTCACCGCCATCGCGGCATGCAGCACCCATTCCGGCATCGTCTCTCTCCTGTTTCATTCCGCGGCCTCCAGCGCGCGCGGCGCAGGCCGCGCCACGCTGGCAGGCCAGTCAGCGCCCTCAGGCCAGTTGTCGGAAAACCACTGCATGGCCGCATTAAAGCGACCAACGGTAATGTCGGAGCCGCCGCGAAGTGCGCGCAGCTTTTTGCCATCATCAAACACGCGGCTGCTCACGGTCTTTTCCTCGACCACGCAAAGCCGCGCATATTCATCGGCAAGTGTGAGAAGTTGGCTGATCTCTAACATGAGCGGCAATATCGGTTAAATAACCGCCATCGTCAACGGTTATTTTACCGCTTACTCACATTTCCATAAACGGTAATAATACCGCCATGATAGAAGTACTTAGCCGCATTGAAGAGCGCCTCGACGCGCTCGGCATATCTGCCGCCTCTGCCTCGCAAAAAGCGGGTCTCAGCAAGGATGCAATTCGTAATATTCAACGCAGCGTCAAGAGCGGCAAGCGAGTGGGTGTCTCCACCATCACGCTCGACAAACTCGCTCCCGTCTTGAAGACGACGACATCCTGGCTCTTGAACGGCGTCGGCGATCAAGAGGTTTTCGAGCCGGAAGGCGACTTCAGGCGCGTTGTTGTGGCGGCCCATGTGCAAGCCGGCCAATGGTCTGAATCATGGGAATGGCCCGAAGACGATCAATACCCCGTCTACGTTCCGAATGATAAACTTTACGCCCATGTGAAACTTTTCGGCGCAGAAACTCGTGGCCCCTCTATGAACCGCCGGTATCCAGAGCGCACAGTCCTTATCTTCGCGGATGTGTCTGAGACGCATGAAGAGCCTGTGCCCGGAAAGCGATATATAGTTGAGCGCTGCAAGCCGGGCGGCGAGTGTGAGCACACGGTGAAGACACTTTTCGTTGATGAGGAGGGCAAGCCGTGGCTGCTGCCGGAATCTGACGATCCTCGCTACCAGTCGCCGATTTCGATTGAAGACGGCGCAAGCGATGGCGACACCATTCGCATTATCGGTCGCGTTGTGTTTTCCGTCACGCGGGAATGACAAGGCGGCTCACATATTTGCGGTTGCTTTCTTGCTGTGCGGTCTGGCATTGTCGCGCTCGCCCAGGTTTAATCAGGGAGGCAAACCATGGCGAATGATATCCCCGGCACCGGAAATTCCGAAACACTGTACGGCAGCGCTGCGGATGACTATTTCACCCCAGGCGGCGGCAACGACCTTGTTCTTGGCGGGGAAGGGACGGACACGGCAGTATTGACCGGCTCCAGCTATGATTACGCCGTTTCGATTTCGAAATCGATCATCAATGGTGTTTATTTTTTCACCGTAAAGACAAGCGATCTACGCGACGGCAAGCCTGACGGAAAGGATGAATTCCGCTTCGTTGAGCATTTGCAGTTCTCTAACGGGGTATGGGATGTCGATGACGGCGATGGCACGACACTCAATTATCGCCCTCGAAACATCGCCCTCAACAAGTACGATATCAATGAAAATGAAAAGCCCGGCTCTTCATTCGCTGAGGTGTCGGCGACGGATCCGGAGGGTGGCGACATATCGTTTTCGTTGGTCGACTCGGCGAACGGAAGGTTCAAACTTGATGGCGACCGCATTTCCGCCACCACAAAATTCGATTACGAGAAACAATCAACGTACAAAATAACGATCTCGGCGACCGATGAGCTAGGGCAGACATCACTCCAGACGATGTCGATCAATATTTTGGACGTCTATGAACTCGGCGACGATATCATCGGCACGAAGAAAAATGACACGCTCACCGGCACATTCAAGAGCGAGGCGATTTTTGGGGATGGCGGGAAAGATAAGCTCTCTGGCCTCGCAGGAAACGACCATCTTTATGGCGGCGCTGGCGCTGATATCCTCGCCGGCGGGAAAGGCCGGGATGTATTTCACTTTGCTGAAGGTGACGGGCGAGACATCGTCACCGATTTTCAGGTGAGAGGCAACGCCGACTGGATTGATCTTACCGACTTCACGATATTCACGTCATTCGATAACATCGAATTCTTCTACATCAAGGCCCACGGCGACGACACATGGATCGTCGACGGCAAGGACACCCTCATTCTTGAGGGCGTGAAGTCCAGCCAGCTCACAGCGTCCGATTTCATCCTCTGATCAACCGCGCCACGAATCAACGACGGAACCGCCGCTGCTAACAGTCGGCGGTTTTTTTACCGCGCCGTATTGCCAAGCGGTTTAATTACCGCTAATACTAACGCCATCGACACCGCTTACCTCCTTCCAAGCCTGTCGAAGGGCCGCGCGGCTTTCCTCCCAAGCGCCGTGCGGCCCGCCCGAAATCCACCCCTTGCCGCCCCGCCGGCGGCAAGAGCGGATGGCCGCCGGGCGGCGCAATTGGCCCCAATCCTGCGCGCCGCCCGGCTCCGGTCAAGAAAACAGGAAAGGAGATGTGGTGCAGATGATAAAATCAGACAGCCGTTTGCGTCGTATCTTCGACCGGAGCGAAGCTCAAGGGAACGCGATGCGCCTTGTGCGTGGCCGGAAGCTCGCTCAACTTCTTGTAGTCGCATCCGTCATAAGACCAGATCTGGCCAAGCACGCGATGCGTCCACGGAATGTAGAGCCGTTCGGATGTATCGAACAGTTCGGTGGCGCCAATGGCGTCGTTATAGGCCTTGGAATCAAGCGCCCGCAGCACGGGCGGCTCATCAGCGGCGATGCGCGTCATCTGCGATTGCCAGTTGGCGAGCTGCGCATCATCGGCGACCAGATGCGCCTCGATATCGGCGAGCAGATGGTAATATTCACGCTGCAGGCTCTGGTGATCGCGCGCCTTGCCGCCAAAGTCGAATACCAGCTGCAGTGCGCCGACCGTTGCCACCAGCGCCCCAACCGCCGTCTGCGTCATATCGATGCGCACGAGCAGCATGAAGCTGGTCACGGCCTGCGCGCCGAGCGCGATGATCAGGAAGTTGAACCATCGGTTCCATCGGTCAAACGTCAGTCTGCGAGACGTGTGGTAGAGCGCATTTCTCAAAACGTTGAATTTGACCAGGTCGCGGTTCATCTCAAATCCTCATGGTTTGCCGCCTCCCGGCTTCGGGGGCGTCGGAATTGGCTGCCGTGGGCCATGCCCTGCGCCGGCTCCGCCAATGCCGTTGTTCGTCGTCAACACAGGCTGGCGCGTCCCCTGCGATCTGATCTCGATATTGGGCTGACGCGGTCCTGCGGTGTGCAGGCTTTTTGTTTCATCACTCACGATCGTCTCCATATGGTTGCTTCATGTGGGGATGGCAGGCGTCGGTCCGCAGTGCGATGCGGGCCGACGCCGATCAATTACGCGCTCAAATTGCGCCTCGGCTGTGATGCCGGTCAAGCGGAAATTGCGCGTCCTTTCCGTTCTTTTCACCGCAAAGTTTTAAACCGCAAAGGAGAAACCCGCATGCGCCAGCCCATCACCGACTTTCACTTTGCCCAGCACCAGCAGGCCGTCGCCGCCGCCCTTGCCTCAGGCGAAATCACGCTTGCCGACATCCACCCCGCCGCCGTCACGCATCTCCGCGACACCCGCGAAGAAATGACCCAGTTCTTCCTTGAAAATCCCCAATGCACCCGCGACGACATGGCCCTCGCCGGCTTCGACGATCGCCAGATCGAGCGTTGGGGCAACGACGCCCGCCGCGAGGCGCAGCGCCGCTGGAGCCGCCGGGCCGCCTGAAGCGACCGGCTCCGGCATCGCCCGTCGCCTTGCAGCATGCGAGGCCAACCCCGGCGGGCGATATCGGACCCGATCTCCAGAAGGATCATGCTCATGTCGACACCGATGACGCCGGCTCCCCCGGCGAACGCAGACCCGCGCCCGGTTGAACCCGACGGCCACGCCCTCTTTGACGCCTGCTCCGCCGGCGACGCATGCATCAGGCCTTGCTCGCGCCAGCTGCGCACGGATGTCAATATCATCCATCTGCCGCCCGCCCGCCACATTCTGGCGCGCCGCGACGCCTTCCTCGCCGCCATCCTTATCACCGGCCTCGCCATCGCCTTGTCCTGGCTTGCCGCGCAAGCCACATGGCCAGCCGTGATTGCGGCGGAGGTGATGCAGTGACCTTGTCATTCGCCACACTTGCCCCGCTCGCCTGGTTCGCTGTGATCGTCCTTGTCCTGGCGATCGCCATTGCGCTGTTCACCACCCGCCGCATCGGCGTCGCGGTATCAGAGCATCGCGCCGCGCTCAAATACGCCGCCCAGCTCGATCGCGACGCCGCCTATTTCTGCCGCCTGTTTACCGGCGGCCATCACGACAGGCTCAACCAGGCCTTTCCCGACTTCGCCGATTTTGCCCGCGCCGAGCGCGCTCATGATGAGGAGTATGCGCCATGATCTCCGCAGCAACTGTCAGGCTGGAAGCGTCAGCAGACATCGAGCCGCCATTCACGGCTTATTTTCGCGACAAACCCGCCCATGGCCTTCAAGCCGAGCATCTGGAGGATGCTGTCAAACGCGCCGAGGAAATCGGAGACGCCATCTGCGTCGCCGCGACAGGCGAAGCCATGCCGCTCAAGGAGTTTGACGATGACGCCATAGAGGCGGAATTCAAACGGCGCTTTGGCGACGATCTGGTCGACGCCGCTGCTGTGCGGCGCGCCTACAGCCTGATGGCCGAAGGCGACATCAAGCTTGCCATGCAGGAACTGGAGCGCGCCTATGCCCTGCCCCCCGCGCATCATGAATGCGCCATTGCCGATCTGCTGGCGAGGGCGCGGGCATGATGTTCACGGTCGAAAAGTCTCGATTTGCCGCAATCCTTGCCGAGGTGGACAAGGTGGTGAAGCCGAAAAACACCATCCCTATCCTGCAGCACGTCGTGTTCGAGCGGCGCGAAGACACGCTGATCGTGCGCGGCTCCGATCTCGACGTCGAGATGATCGGCGAATTGCCAGCGGAGTTTGGCCCCGGTTTTTTCGCCTTCACCTGCGAAAGCCGGAGCATTCTCGAATTCGTTCGCTCCGCCCCTACGACCGAGATCACGGCGGCAGCGGTAGGCTCCGAGCGCCAGTTCGTATCGTTTACGTCGGGCCGCGCGCGCTTGCGCTTGCCCATCCTTCCCGGCGGTGATTTTCCACGTCTGGAGCCGGCAGAAAACGCCTTTGGTTTCCGTATGTCCGGCGCAGCGTTGTCGGCGGCTTTGTCTGCCGTCGCTTACGCCGCCAGCAACGACATCAGCAGGCCTCAGATCTGCGGAGTGCTGTTAGAGGGCGGCGAAGACGGCTTGTCGGTCGTCGCTACGGATGGGAAACGGCTCGAAAAGCGACTCCTGCCGCCAGAACTCTTTGCCGAAGACATTGAGATCGACCAAATCCCCCGCGTCACGCTGCCCACCGAAAGCGCGCTTCGTATCGCCAAGCTTGCAGCTGATGCTGACCGCTGCGAACTATCGGTGGCAAGCAATTTGATGGCGGCGCGCGTCGGCGCGGTCAGTTTTGTGACGAAGCTCATCGAAGACATCTTTCCCACGGTTTGGCGGCGCGTGATCCCGGAGGGTTTGGACATCGTCGCGACGCTTGGTCGCGACCACTTCGAGGCTGCCTTATCACGCGTGATGATCGCAAACGCCAAAGCTGGCGAGGGAGGCGTGTGGCTGGTCTTGACGCCAGGCGCGATGGCGCTTCATGCGCGCAGCCAGGATGGCGACGCAGTCGATCAGATGGAATGCGATGTCGATACATCCATATCCTTCGCCATCATTGGCTCGCAGGCGATCGAGGCGCTGAACCGCATCAAGGCGGAGCGGATCGAAATCGCGCTAGCGGCGCCGGATGCGGCCTTTGTTCTGCGCCCGGCGCGCGATAGAGAGAACCTCGTCACCATCATGCCGTACCGCCTGAGCTGGAGGCCTGAAGAGTGACGCCCGCCGCCTCGCCCAAAAGCGTCAATCAGCGCCGCATGGATCGTCTTCGCGCCACGCTGTCAGGCGGCGCGCCCGATTACCGCATTGAAGCCGACGCCGACGCCACCCGGCTTTACGAGCCGGAAACCGGCGCCCTTGTCGTCACCGTCCATCACGCCGCCGCCCATATCGATCGCGACCGCGTCCTTGCCGCCATCGACAATATCGATTGGTTGCTTGGCTGCTATGATCGCCTCATCGAAAGGCTGCGCGCCAAGGCGGACGCCGTGGCCGCCCGCCAGGCCGAAGCCGAGCGGCAGGAGAGGAAAGCTGACCTTGCCCGCGCCTGCGCGATCGAAACCCAGAAGCCCGCTTTCATCCGCTTCCTGCGCGAATGTCATGACCTTGAAGACGCCAGCGACCAGCTGCGCATCGACACCCGCGTGCGCTCCCTCCTCAAGGTCAGGAGCCGCACCGAACTCAACACCGACCCCGACGCCGCCGCTCGCTGGCGCAGCCTCAGGGCGGAATTCCAAGCATGGATGGCAACCCCATGACATCCCGCCGCGACCGGATCCGCGACAAGATCATGAGCCGCGTCGAGATCGACGAAACTACCGGCTGCTACATCTGGCAAGGCCCGACCTCCGGCGACAAGGGTCGCGGGCGCGACTATCCGCGCATGTCGCTCGATGGCCAGACGGTCGCCGTCCACATCGTCATGTGGACCAATGAACACGGCTATGTGCCGGGCAAGAAACAGCTCGATCACATCTGCCGCAACCGCCGCTGCGTCCGCCCCGATGGCCCGCATCTGGAAATGGTCACGCACCGCGAAAACATGAAGCGCCGCGACAAAGCGCGCAAAGCGCCCCCCCCCAAGACGGAAGAGAATTGAGAGAAGGAGACCGGCATGGAGAGTGATGCTTTGGCGAGGAAAGTAGTTTCAAAAAAATCTGTTGAGGCGCAATTTGCCAAGGACGCTTTTCGCGGATTTATTCTCGATGTTATCAGCGGGCTGAGTGACGGTATAAATGGCAACAGAGCAATTTCAAGGCTCTTCGATGGCATTCAGATTTGCGTCGACAATGATCTAAGTATTATCGAGACATTCCAGGCTGCGCAGCGCGAGTTATCGCAACTGGCAGTGAATTCTTCGGAAAGCACATGTTTTCCCCAGGCGGAAAGGGAGTCGCTGCACTTGGCGAAGGCCGGAATGCAGCTATTTGCTGCGTTATGCAGCACCGACGCCGCAGCCAAAAGCCGACAGCGGCAAGCTCAAGACCGCATGCTTCAGCATGCAAAAGATTGGCGGGAAACAATTTCAGTCATCAGGAGGGGAGCGTGAGTCAACTGGACGATTTTTCAGCTCCTGATGTGGAGCTCCTTGATGCGGCGCACTGTTTGCAGCGAGCGCGAGAGCGCTATGGATTTTTGATTACAGATGATGATCTTGCTGCAATGCGGCAGCAGATAATCGAAGGAAGAGCGATTTTTATTTCTGCGAAGCCAGGTCGCAAGAAACTGAAGATGTGGATGGTGTGGTGGCCGTCCGCCCGCCGGATTGTGCCGATTTACTTTAGGAACGGTAGCATCAAAACCATACTTCCGCAGCGAAGCGTTGAAAAAATCGTGATGGAGTTGACGGCTCCATACAAGCAAAGCGTGGGGGATATTCAGTGAGCCACGGCCAATTCCGCCAGGCCGATATCGAGCGCCTCATCCGCGCCGCCCGCAATGCCGGCGCTGTCATCAAGATCGATTTGCGCACCCTAGCCACCGTTATCGTCCCCAAGCTTGACATCGACGAGAATGACTATGCTGACTCCTTGCCGGGCGATCACGCCCGGGATGGAAAGGAAAACTGGGATGATATCGAGGACTAGACCAGGCTATCAATGCCGCCGCAATCGCGACGGCACGGTGGCGCATTACTGGAGCCCGAAACGGGCCATCAAGGGCGCGCCGGCCGTGCTGCGAACCGTGCGCCTGCCAAATGATCTGACCGACGAGCAGATCAGCGTGGAATGCCAGAGGCGCACGATGGAGTTGCGCGCCGAAATGCGCGGCGCAGCAGTGCCGATCCCATTTGATGGCACGATCGCCGCGCTCATTGAGCGCTTTCGCCGCGACCCAACCTCAGCCCTGCACAGCGTCAAACACAGCACGCGCATCCGTGATTATGAGCCGAGCCTGCGCGTGCTGGAAAAGAACATCGGCGAGCGCTTGATCGACGTGCTGGTGGCGTCCGATTTCAAGCGCTGGTACGAAAAGTGGAAAAAGAAAGGCCACCGCCGCGCCGCCGGCGCAATCAAGCTCCTGCGCATCATCCTGTCCTATGGCGCCGGCGAACGGCTGAAACATTGCGCGAGCGCGCGCGCCATCCTGTCGGATCTGCGCTTTGATCAGCCGGAGCCGCGCTTGGTCGCCATGACCTATGAGCAGTGCCGCGCCATCGTGCTCAAGAGCGCCGAGTTGCAATGCCCCTCGATCGGCTTCGTCGAGGCGCTGAAGTTCGAAAGCGCGCTCCGCCGTATCGATGTCATCGGCGAATGGACGCCAGATCCGGACGGCGGCCCGTTCCGCTGGCGCGGCCTCACGGTCGGAGATCTCGGCAAGGGCCTGGTGCTCAAGATCCGCACCAGCAAGACCAAGGCCGCCGTGGCGCGCGACCTCACATCCATGCCGCTCGTCACCGAAGCTCTCAAGGCCTACACGCTACCCGAGATCGGCCCGCTTGTGATCGACGAGGATCACGGCAAGCCTTATTGGGAAAATCGCTACACGGAAAAGTTCCGCAAGGTCCGCGACGCCGCCGGCGTGCCCGATAATGTCTGGTCGATGGATGCCAGAGCGGGCGCAATTTCCGAGACCGTCGAGGCCACCGGCTCGCTTGAAGCCGGCAGAAACATGGCCTCTCACACATCCATAAAAATGACCGCGCGCTACTCCCGTGGCGACGGCCTTGCCGAGAGTCGCAAAATCACCAAGGCCCGCATAAAGAGCCGCCAGTGACACGCAATTGAAACGTTGACACGCGCATTATTGTATATTGTTGATTTTATTGCAGGTTTCTGGAGCGGGTGAAGGGAATCGAACCCTCGTATTCAGCTTGGGAAGCTGCTGCTCTGCCATTGAGCTACACCCGCTCGGATGGCGTTCAATGTCATCACTTCCGCCCATGTGTCAAGATGAAACGATCCGCCTTAACCCGGTGGAAGGACCAGCGCCCTATCCTGTCTGCATCTTGAAACGGAGCGTGGCAATGGTTGCAATCAGGCTGGCGGAGATCATGAGCGCGCTCAGCCACGCGCTCGACCTCACAGAGGGCCAGCCGCCGGGCCATTGCATCAGAGTCTGCCGGATCGGTATGACCATCGGCGCCCGGATGGGTTTGTCTGAGGAGGCGCTCGAAGAGCTCTATTACACACTGCTGCTCAAGGATCTCGGCTGCTCCTCGAATGCTGCGCGGATCTGCGAACTCTATCTGGCGGACGACCTGCGCTTCAAACGCGATTTCAAGCTGGTCGGTTCAAGCCTCAGTCAGGTTCTCGGTTTCGTCATCAGCCATACCGGCCTGCAGGCCGGGCTCGCCGAACGCTTCCGCTCGGTCCTCAATATCTTGAGAAACGGCAGCGCGATCGCCCAGGAAATGATCGAAACGCGCTGCCAGCGCGGCGCCGAAATCGCCCGGATGATGCGGTTTTCAGAAGATGTCGCACAGGGCATTCTCGATCTCGATGAGCATTTTGACGGCGGCGGACGTCCGCAGGGGCTTAAAGGCGAGGCGATCTCGATCTTTGCCCGCATCGCGCTTGCCGCACAGGTCATCGACGTCTTCTTCATGAGCGCGGGACCGGAGGCGGCGCTAGCGGAATTGCGAACACGCCGCAGCGCTTGGTTTGATCCTCACGTCGTCGATGCATTCGTCTCTGTCGCCGGCCCGCATTTCTGGGCGGATCTCGTCAGCCCTGATCTCGAAACCCGCATTCTCTCCCTCGAACCGGGACAAAGCCTTAAACTTGCCGATGAGGATTATCTCGACGATATCGCCGCCGCCTTCGCCCAGGTCATCGACGCCAAAAGCCCCTACACGTCAGGCCATAGCGATCGCGTTGCACTGTTCACTGATCTGATCGCCGAAGAAATGGGCTTTGACTTGCCCGCCCGCCGGCGCATCAAGCGCGCAGCACTCCTGCATGACATCGGCAAGCTCGGCGTCAGCAACTCCATTCTCGACAAGCCAGGGCGTCTCGAAGGCGAGGAATGGGAGGCGATGAAGCGCCACGCCGCCTATTCGGAAGAGATCCTGTCGCGCATCGGCGCATTTTCCGATCTCGCCCGCATCGCTGGCGCTCATCACGAGCGACTGGACGGCATGGGCTACCCAAGAGGAATTTCCGGTGGCGCGATCTGCGCGGAAACCCGCATCATCTCGACGGCGGATGTGTTCGACGCGCTGACGGCGGACCGTCCTTACCGCGCCGCGATGCCGGTGCAAAAGGCGCTCGGCATTCTGCACGACGGCGCGGGAAAGGCCCATGATCCCGCCTGCATCGAAGCGCTCGAGCGTGCAATAAATCGCGCTGATCTCTTGTCGGTCAGAGACGCCGCTTGATCAGGCTTGCGCCTTGAAATGCTTGGAGAGTTTCAGTCCCTGCGCCTGGTAATTCGAGCCCAGGCCCGTGCCATAGAGTGCTTCGGGCTTTTCGCGCATATGCTCATAGACGAGACGGCCGATGATCTGGCCGTGATCGAGAATGAACGGCACGTCATGGCTGCGCACTTCCAGCACCGCCCGCGCGCCTGCGCCGCCCGCTTCGACATGACCGAAACCGGGATCGAAGAAGCCGGCGTAATGCACGCGAAATTCACCCACCAGCGGATCGAACGGCACCATTTCGGCAGCGTAGAGCGGCGGCACATGCACCGCTTCGCGGCTCACGAGAATGTAGAATTCATCGGGATCGAGGATCAGTTCGTTGCGGCCACGGCTATAGATCGGCTCCCAGAAATCATAGATGTCATGGGCCGCCTTCACATCCACGTCGATGACGGCGGAATGGCGCTTGCCGCGATAACCCACAAGACCGTCCGGGCCCGAGCCCTGGAGATCGATGGACAAAGCGATCGATGACCCTGAAATGATCGGGCTTTCGGCCGCGACCAGCGTTTCGGCCAGGTGCAGAGACAACATCTCGTCTTCGCGCAGCAGCGACTGTCCCTCGCGGAAGCGGATCTGCGACAAGCGCGAGCCGCGCCGGACGATGATGGGGAAGGTCTTCGGCGAGATTTCGAGGTAAAGCGGCCCGCTATAGCCGGTCGCGATCTGATCGAATTCCTGGGCGTAATCGGTGATGACGCGAGTGAAGATATCCAGACGCCCCGTCGAGCTCTTGGGATTGGTCGAGGCCGACAGATGCTGCGGCAGATCGATCGTCTCAAGCAGCGGCACGATATAGACGCAGCCGGTTTCCAGCACCGCGCCTTCGGTCAGATCGACCACATGCAGGCTGAGCCGGCTCAATTTGTCAGCGACCCGCTTGTTCGGCCCCGGCAAGAAGGAGGCGCGCACCCGGAATGCCTTGGCGCCCAGGCGCAGGTCGAGGCTGGCCGGCTGGATCTGGTCGTGATCCAGCGGCTTTTCGGACGTCAGCCGTCCTTCATCCCACAGCGCCCTGATCGCGCGATCCGCCAGAATTCCTGCCATCTCAACCTCTATTTTTGCCGGGACAATAGAAATCCGACCTTGCCGACGCAAGCACGAATCGCCCGTGATTGACCTCGGAGGCCGTTTGAGATATGCCAATCCACGGAATTCGTGGTGATTTGGCCGGCCGGCTTGCAGCCACGTTAAACAACTAGCTAAAAAGGCCGGGTTCTCTGATGAAACCGGCTTGCTTTTGCGGCCGGTTTTTTTGTGTTGAGGTGGTTCACATGAGCAAGAATTGGCGGCCGGCGACGAAATTGGTGCATGGCGGAACGCAGCGGTCGCAATATGGCGAAACGTCTGAAGCGATTTTCCTGACGCAAGGTTTCGTCTACGAAACATCGGAAGCGGCCGAAGCCCGCTTCAAGGGCGAAGATCCAGGCTTCATCTACGCCCGCTATGGCAGCCCCACCAATGACATGCTTGAAAAGCGCATGTGCCTGCTCGAAGGCGCCGAAGACGCCCGCGCCACCGCGTCGGGCATGGCCGCCGTTTCCGCAGCCATCCTCAGCCAGGTGAAAGCCGGCGATCATATCGTCGCCGCCCGCGCTCTGTTCGGCTCCTGCCGCTGGGTGGTGGAAACGCTGGCCCCGAAATACGGCGTCGAATGCACCCTCGTCGATGGACGCGATCTCGCCAATTGGGAAGCCGCAATCCGCCCCAACACCAAAGTGTTCTTCCTTGAGAGCCCGACCAATCCGACGCTCGAATTGGTCGATATCGCCGGCGTCGCCAAACTCGCCAACCAGATCGGCGCCAAAGTCGTGGTCGACAATGTCTTCGCCACCCCGCTGTTCCAGAAGCCGCTCGAACTCGGCGCGCATGTCGTCGTCTATTCGGCCACCAAGCATATCGACGGCCAGGGCCGCTGCCTCGGCGGCGTCGTGCTGTCGGACAAGCAGTGGATCGACGAGAACCTGCATGACTATTTCCGCCATACCGGCCCGGCCATGTCGCCGTTTAACGCCTGGGTTCTGCTGAAGGGCCTGGAGACCATGGCGTTGCGCATCAAGCAGCAGACGGAAAACGCCGCACGCGTGGCCGATTTCCTCGCCAGCCATCCCAAGGTCGAGCGGGTGATCTATCCCGGCCGCCCCGACCATCCGCAGGCCGACATCATCGCCCGCCAGATGACCGGCGGCTCGACGCTTGTGGCGTTCGAGCTCAAGGGCGGCAAGAAGGAAGCCTTCTCGCTGCAGAACGCGCTCGACGTGGTGTTGATCTCCAACAATCTCGGCGACGCGAAGAGCCTGATCACCCATCCGGCCACCACGACGCACAAAAACCTCACCGACGAAGCGCGCGCTGAGCTCGGCATTTCCGCTGGTCTCTTGCGTCTGTCGGCCGGCATTGAGGACGGCGATGATCTGATCGAGGATTTCGAACGCGCGCTCAGCGCAGTCTGATCCTTCAAACACGGGTCAGCCCGGAGAGCGAAGACGCTTGCGCGTCTCCGACGGGCTTTCCCGGAATTGCAGCCGATAGGATCGCGAAAAGGCCGAGGCCGAATTGAAGCCGGTGGCCGTCGCGATCTCGGCAAAGGAGGCTGGCGTCTCGATGACCTTGCGCCGCGCCGCGTTCAGCCTCAACGCCAGATAATGCACATGCGGCGTCACCCCGAAGGACTGGTTGAACAGGCTCTGCAGATGCCGGGCCGACAGACCGCTTTTGCGCGCGAGTTTTTCTAGCGACAGCGGCTGGTCCACTGTCTCCTCCATCAGCCGCACCGCCTCAGACATGCGGCGATCGATAATGCCCGGCGCGGTCGGCGGTGACGGCAACAGATCGCGCCCTCCCCCATCGCGTTCATAGATGAAGGATCGCGCCACTTCGAGCGCCATGGAGTAACCGTGACCGCGCCGGATGATCTCCAGCATCAGGTCGAGCGTCGGCACGGCGCCGGCGCTGGTCATGCGCTTGCGGTCGATGACATAGCGCTCCTTGACCGTGCCGATTTCCGGATAGCGCGCGGTGAAATCGTCGAAATCCTCCCAATGCACCGTCGCCTTGTGATCGTCGAGCAGGCTTGCTTCGGCCATCAGCCAGGCGCCCGATTCCACACCAACGATCACGTCGCGATGACGCGCCGTGCGCGACAGCGCCATTTTGATCGCAGGCGTCGCGCTGCGCTGCCAGTTATAGCTGGCGACGACGAACAATGGCTTGCTGTCCCGCTCGGGCTGAAAAGCGCCCGACACTGGTATGCAGATGCCGGCGGTGGTTTCCACCGGCCTGCCATCAGGGCTGAGCAACCGCCAGCGATACAGCGTGCGGCCGGCGATGCGGTTAGCGGCGCGGATCGGCTCGATCACCGCCGACAACAGGATCATCGTCGTCTCGGGAAAAGCGAGGATGTCGAGGTCAGTGATTTGGTCAGCAGGATCTAACATAATAGCTTCCGATTATGTTTAGAATATTGCGTCATTTGCAAAGCAAAGCAAGCGCCCTCGGCATTGAATGCGCATCAAGGCTCCCGAAGGAGGAACATTCATGCCGCTCAATATGAACCGCGACGTCTTCATCACCTGCGCCGTGACCGGCTCCGGCGACACCGCCGGCAAATCGCCGCATGTGCCGCGCTCGCCGAAGGACATCGCCGCCTCCGCAATCGACGCCGCCAAGGCGGGCGCCGCCGTGGTCCACTGCCATGTGCGCGATCCCGAAACCGGCGCCGCCAGCCGCCGCAATGATCTCTATAAAGAGGTCACCTACCTCATCCGCGCTTCCGATGTCGATGTGGTGCTGAACCTCACCGCCGGCATGGGCGGCGACATGATTTTCGGCAATGTCGAACAGCCGCTGCCGCTCAACCCTGATGGCACCGACATGGCCGGCGCCACCGAACGTGTTTCTCATATTGCCGAATGCTTGCCGGAAATCTGCACGCTCGATTGCGGCACCATGAACTTTTCGCTCGGCGACTATGTCATGACCAACACGCCATCCATGCTGCGCGCCATGGCCAAGATGATGACAGATCTCGGCGTGCGCCCAGAAATCGAAGCCTTCGACACCGGCCATCTCTGGTTCGCCAAGCAGCTGGTGGAGGAAGGCCTGATCGAAGATCCGGTGCTGATCCAGCTGTGCATGGGCATTCCCTGGGGCGCGCCTGACGACCTCAACACCTTCATGGCGATGGTCAACAATGTGCCCACCAACTGGACTTTCTCGGCCTTCTCTATTGGCCGCAATGCGCTCGCCTATCCGGCAGCCTCCGTGCTGGCCGGCGGCAATGTCCGCGTCGGATTGGAAGACAATCTCTACCTCTCCAAGGGCGTGCTCGCCACCAATGCGCAGCTGGTGGAAAAAGCCGTGACCGTGATCGAGGGCATGGGCGCGAGAATCATCGGCCCGACCGAAGTGCGCGAAAAACTGAAGCTGACCAAGCGGTAAGAGGAAAGAACCCCTCCCAACCCTCCCCACAAGGGGGAGGGCTTACGATGCCGAACCCGCTTTGCAGAAAGCAGCCTCGCAGCGGGCAGAACTGTCGAATTGGACAAACGATTGCCGCAGGTTAAGCCCCTCCCCCTTGTGGGGAGGGGTTTGGGGCGGGGTCTTTTAATCAGGTGGAACAACTATGACCAAAATCCAGAAAGCAGCCTGCATCGGCGGCGGCGTTATCGGCGGGGCCTGGGCAGCGCGGTTCGTGCTGGCCGGCATCGACACCGCCATGTACGATCCCCATCCGGAAGCCGAGCGCATCATCGGCGAAGTCATGGCCAATGCCGAGCGCGCCTATAGCCTGCTCACGGCCGCGCCGCTGCCGCCCAAGGGCAAGCTGACCTTCTACAAGACGGTCGAAGAGGCCGTCGCCGGCGCCGACTGGATCCAGGAATCGGTGCCCGAGCGGATCGAGCTCAAGCGCAACGTCATCACCCAGATCGATGCCTGCGCCGATCCCATGGCGCTGATCGGCTCCTCGACCTCCGGCATCATGCCGACCGAGCTGCAGCGGGATATGAAGCATCCCGAGCGGATGTTCGTCGCCCATCCCTATAATCCGGTCTATCTCCTGCCGCTCGCCGAACTGGTCGGCGGCGAAAAGACCGCGCCCGAGACGCTTGAGGACGCCAAGGCCAAGCTTGCGCCGATCGGCATGAAGGGCGTGATCCTCAAGAAGGAAATCGAAGCCTTTGTCGGCGACCGCCTGCTCGAAGCCGTCTGGCGCGAGGGCCTGTGGCTGATCAAGGACGATATCTGCGACACCGAAACGCTCGACGACGTGATCCGCTATTCCTTCGGCATGCGCTGGGCGCAGATGGGCATGTTCGAAACCTATCGCATCGCCGGCGGCGAAGCCGGCATGCGCCATTTCATCGCCCAGTTCGGCCCCTGCCTGTCCTGGCCCTGGACCAAGCTGATGGATGTGGTGGACCTGACCGACGAACTGGTCGACAAGATCGCCAGCCAGTCGGATGCGCAATCCGGCGCTTACGGATTCCGCGAGCTGGAACGGATCCGCGACGAAAACCTCGTCGGCATCATGCAGACGCTGAAGGGCTCCAATGGCGGCCAGGGCTGGGGTTCCGGCAAGCTGCTCGCCGAATTCGAGGCCCATCTCTGGAAAAATGCGCCCAAGCCCGAGGCCGCTGATCCCAGCCAGCCAATCCGCCTGCTCGACGTCAAGGTGCAGCCGTCCTGGGTCGATTACAACGGCCATATGACCGAGTTCCGCTACACCCAGTGCTTCGCCGATTCCGCCGATGCATTACTTCGGCTGATCGGGGTCGACATGGCCTATGTCGAAGCCGGCCACAGCTATTACACGGTCGAAAACCATGTGCGTCTCTTGGCCGAGACCAAGCTCGGGGAAGCGCTTTACACCAAGGCGCAGATCCTGCCATCTGATGGCAAGAAGCTGCACACCTTCCTGTGGCTCTACCGCGCCGCCGACGATTCTCTGGTGGCGACCTGCGAACATCTGATGCTGCATGTCTCCTCCAGCGAAAGCAAATCCGTGCCGCCTCTGCCCGAGGTGATGGAGAAGCTGCAGCCGCTGATCGATGCGCATGCGACGCTGCCCAAGCCGGAAGCGGCGGGACGGTCTGTGGGGCAGAGGAAGTAAGGCGCAGAGCAAGAATTACCCCCCTCTGCCCTGCCGGGCATCTCCCCCTCAAGGGGGGAGATCGAATGGAGCGCTCACGGCGCCAACCAATCGACCTCTTGGCTAAGCGAGCGGGACAATGGGATCCACTCTCCCCCCTTGTGGGGGAGATGGCCGGCAGGCCAGAGGGGGGCGCCAACCCCTCCCATAACAACAAAGGGAACCGTCATGAATTTTGGACTGACTGAAGAACAGGACATGATCGTCAACACGGTCAGGAGCTTTGTCGAAACAGAGCTCTATCCCCTTGAGGACCAGGTCGAGAAGCAAGGCTTCGTGCCGCCGGAAATGGGCCAGGAAATCGCCCAGAAGGTCAAGGATCTCGGCTTCTTCGGCTGCAATATGCCCGAAGATGTCGGCGGCGCAGGCCTTGATCATCTCACCTTCGCGCTGGTCGAACGCGAACTCGGCCGCGCCTCCATGGCGCTCACCGTGTTCTTCGGCCGTCCATCCGGTATTCTCATGGGCTGCAACGCCGACCAGCGCGAGCGCTATCTGATCCCCGCCACCAAGGGCGAAAAATTCGACGCGCTCGCCATGACCGAACCGGGCGCGGGGTCTGACGTGCGCGGCATGAAATGCTTCGCCAAACCCGATGGCGACGACTGGATCGTCAATGGCACCAAGCATTTCATCAGCCACGCCAATATCGCCGATTTCGTCATCGTCTTCATCGCCACCGGCGAAGAGGAGACGCCGCGCGGTCCCAAGAAGCTGATCACCTGCTTCCTGGTCGATCGCGGCACGCCGGGCTTCGAGATCCGCGAAGGCTATAATTCGGTCTCGCATCGCGGCTACAAGAACTGCATTCTCAATTTCGACGATTGCCGCCTGTCCTCGGCCCAGATCCTCGGCGAAGTTCACAAGGGTTTCGACCTCGCCAATGACTGGCTCTACGGCACCCGCCTGACGGTGGCCGCCAATTGCGTCGGCCGGGCGCGGCGCGTCTTCGATTACTGCGTGCCCTACGCCGCCGAGCGCAAGCAGTTCGGCAAGCCGATCGGCGCCAATCAGGGCGTCTCCTTCAAGCTCGCCGACATGATCACCGAAATCGACGCCGCCGATTTCCTGACCCTGCACGGCGCCTGGCTGCTGGATCAAGGCAAGCCGTCGAACCGCGAAATCGCCTCGGCCAAGCTTTACGCCTCGGAAATGCTCGCCCGCGTCACCGACCAGGCCATCCAGATCTATGGCGGCATGGGCCTTATGGACGATCTGCCGCTCGCCCGCTTCTGGCGCGACGCCCGCGTCGAGCGCATCTGGGATGGCACATCCGAGATCCAGCGGCATATCATCAGCCGCGATCTGCTCAGGCCGTTTGGGGCTTAACGTCTTATGGCGGGCTCCATAAAGACCCCGCCCCAAACCCCTCCCCACAAGGGGGAGGGGCTTAATCCGCTGCACTCGTTCGCCCCAATCACTGTTTCAAAAAGTCGCAAGGCCAGTCGGGATCAGTGCGGCTGCTCCAGTTTGGCCCCTCCCCCTTGTGGGGAGGGGTTTCGGGGCGGGGTCTATTTCAATTGAGGATGTCATGAAATCACTCTCCCCCAACTCCCTCTCCCGCCTGATACGCCCGAAATCCATCGCCGTCTTCGGCGGCAAGGAAGCCGGCCGCGTCGTCGAGCAATGCAAGAAAATGGGCTATCAGGGCGAGATCTGGCCCGTCCACCCTACCAAAGACGAGGTGCATGGCTATCCCTGCTATCGCTCGGTCGCGGAGCTTCCGGACGCCCCCGACGCCGCCTTTGTCGGCGTCAACCGCACGCTGACCATCGAGATCATGCGGCAATTGCGCGACCGGGGCGCGGGCGGCGCAATCTGCTATGCCTCCGGTTTTTCCGAAGCTGTGGTCGAACTGCCGGATGGGCATGAGTTGCAGGCGCAGCTGGTGGAAGCCGCCGGCGACATGGCCGTGGTCGGCCCCAATTGCTACGGCTTCATCAATATGCTCGACGGCGCACTGCTCTGGCCCGATCAGCATGGCATGGTCAGAACCGAACGCGGCGTGGCAGTGCTGACGCAAAGCTCCAACATCGCCTGCAACATTTCCATGCAGGCGCGCGGTCTGCCGCTGGCCTATCTGATGACGGCGGGCAATCAGGCGCAGACGGGGCTGTCGGCTCTGGCCGTCGCCGCGCTCGAAGACCCGCGCGTTACCGCCGTCGGCCTGCATATCGAAGGCTTCGACGATATCGAGACGCTGGAACTGCTCGGCCGCCGCGCTCGCGAGTTGAAGAAGCCGGTGATCGCCCTGAAGGTCGGCAAGTCCGAAGCCGCGCAGAAGGCGACCGTGTCCCACACCGCCTCGCTCGCCGGCAATGACAAGGTCTCCTCCGCCGTGCTCGACCGCCTCGGCATCGGCCGCGTCGACACGCTGCCGGAACTTCTCGAAACCCTGAAACTCTTGCACCTCTTCGGCCCGCTTGCGGACAACACCGTCTCCTCGATGAGCTGCTCGGGCGGCGAGGCTTCGCTGGTGGCCGACGCCGGCGAAAACCGCGACATCGTCTTCCGCGATCTGAAGCCTGAGCAACTGCCCGTGCTGCGCGAGACGCTGGGCCAGATGGTCACGCTCTCCAATCCGCTTGATTACCACACCTTCGTCTGGGGCAATTGCGACAAGCAGACGACCGCCTTCTCGACCATGATGCAGGGCGATTACGCGCTCAATCTGATCGTGCTCGATTTCCCCCGCTCCGACCGCTGCGATCCGGCCGACTGGACCACCACGGTAGACGCGGTGATCTCGGCCAAACAGGCGACCGGGGCCCATGCGGGCATCGTCGCCTCCATGGGTGAAAATCTGCCCGAGGACGTGGCGATCAGGCTGATGCAGGAAGGCGTCGGCGCCTTCTACGGCATCAACGAGGCCCTGGCGGCCGTCGAGATCGCCCATCGCATCCACCGCGCCTGGTCGCGCCCTGCCCCGCTTCCGCTGCTGCACACAACCGTAAGCGAAATTGAACCGAAGACTCTGACAGAGCATGACTCCAAGCAGGCGCTCGCCCCCTTCGGCCTGCCGGTCCCCAAGGGCCTGTTCGCGGCCACACCCGAAGCTGCAGCGTCAGCCGCCGCCGAGATTGGCTTTCCCGTGGCGCTCAAGGGCTCGGGCGTGGCGCACAAGACCGAGGCCGGTGCGGTCAAACTCAATCTTCGCACCGGAGCTGAGGTGCTGACTGCGGCCCAGGCCATGCAGTCGGTGGCGCAGGGCTATCTGGTGGAAGCGATGGCCAGCAAGCCGGTGGCGGAACTGATCATCGGCGCCATGCGCGACGCGGTCGTCGGCCCGGTGCTGACTGTGGGCGCCGGCGGCATTCTGGTGGAACTGATCGAGGACAGCGCCGTGCTGACCCTGCCGACCACCAAAGCCGAGATCGAGCGGGCGCTGCAGGGCCTCAAGATCGCCAAGCTTCTGAACGGCTATCGCGGCCAGGCCAAGGCCGACATGCCCGCGCTCATCGACGCCATCGCCGCCGCCGCCGATTTCGTCATCGCCCATTCGGCAACGATCGAGGAGCTGGACATAAACCCGCTGATGGCGCTGCCGGAGGGCGTGGTCGCGGCGGATGCGCTGGTGAGCGTGAGGGCGGAATAAGAAGACCCCGCCCCATCCCCTCCCCACAAGGGGGAGGGGCTAACGCGTGGCGCGGCTTCGCCTCAAACACAGGCTGCATCAGATACAAGGTTGACGAACGCGGCGGCGGCCCTGCAGGTTAAGCCCCTCCCCCTTGTGGGGAGGGGTTTGGGGCGGGGTCTCAGTCCCACCAATGAGGAGAACAAACATGACCGACACCCCCATCAAAACCCGCCGCGAGGGCGGCATTCTGGAAGTCACCATCGACCGGCCCAAGGCCAACGCCATCGATCTGATCACCTCCCGCATCATGGGCCAGATCTTTGCCGATTTCCGCGATGACGAGAGCTTGCGCGTCGCCATCATCACCGGCTCCGGCCCGAAATTCTTCTGCCCCGGCTGGGATCTGAAGGCCGCCGCCGCCGGCGACGCGGTGGATGGCGATTACGGCGTCGGCGGCTTTGGCGGCATGCAGGAATTGCGCGATCTCAACAAGCCGATCATTGCCGCCATCAACGGCATCTGCTGCGGCGGCGGGCTGGAAATCGCCCTGTCGACAGACATGATTCTGGCCGCTGAACACGCAACCTTCGCGCTGCCGGAAATCCGCTCCGGTACGGTCGCCGACGCAGCCTCCATCAAGCTGCCCAAGCGCATTCCCTATCACATCGCCATGGACATGCTGTTCACCGGCCGCTGGCTGGATGCGCAGGAGGCGCATCGCTGGGGCTTCGTCAACGAGATCCTCGCCGCTGATCGGTTGATGGAGCGCACTTGGGAACTCGCCCGCCTGCTCGAAAGCGGCCCGCCGCTGGTCTATGCCGCCATCAAGGAAGTGGTGCGCGAGGCCGAAGGCGCGAAATTCCAGGACACGATGAACAAGATCACGCGCCGCCAGCTGAAGACGGTGGATGTGCTCTATGGCAGCGAAGACAATCTCGAAGGCGCCCGCGCCTTTACCGAAAAGCGCGACCCGGTCTGGAAGGGTCGCTGAGACGAAAGCCGGCGGCTGTCAGCCTTTTGTGCGTCAGCCGCCGGACGCTTCCTTCGCAAGCCAGTCGCGAAACAAGAGCGCCTCGGGCCTTACGCGCCGCTGGCTTTCCGGCTGCACGATGTAATGCGCTTCCTCAAGTGCGATGGTGGCGTCCAGCGCCCGGGCCAATCGCCCGCTTCTGAGAAAAGGCTCGGCAAGATCTGACTGGATCAGCGCCGGCCCGAGACCGGCGGCGGCCATTTCCAGCGCCGAAATCGTCGTATCGACATTGATGCCGGCAGAGGCGGGCAGAGTGATGCCGATCACTTTCAGGAAACGCTGCCAGAGATTTTCATAGCCCGTCACATGGATAAGCGAAGGCGCGTCAAGCAGAGCGCGCATGCGCTCGGCGTCGTCTTCGCCTTGGATCAGATGCGGGGCGGCAACCACGATCGCCGGCTGCCGCATCAGGAGCTGTGTTTTCAGCCCGGGCCAGCGGCCGTCGCCGAAGCGTATATCGACATCGGCGACATCGTCGCTCGCCGCCGGCGCCCAGACGACGGTGGATATGCGCAGCGAAATATCCGGCCATTGCGCCACGAATTTCGGCAACCGCGGCGCCAGCCACAGCGCCATGAAAGAAATCGGCACCCTCAATGTAAGATTTCTCTTACCGACAGGACCAAAAAGTCCGGCGGTCGCCGCCGCCAATTCGTCGAAACTGTTGCGCAGTGGCGGCAGATAGGCGGCGCCCTTTTCCGTCAGGCGCAGACTGCGCGGCAGGCGCTCGAACAAGGTGACGCCGAGATGCTTTTCCAGCGACCGCACCTGATGCGACACCGCCGCCTGGGTGAGGCTCAGCTCGGTCGCGGCCAGCGTGAAGCTCTCATGCCGCGCCGCCGCCTCGAAGGCGCGCAGCCAGGCAAGCGGCGGGAGCTGATAACCGGCAAACGGGGATTGTTCGGACATGGGAGGCACGCGCGGCTTGGGTTCGTCCTGTTCTAGCCGCACGCGCCGCTTTTGCAAGCTCATACCAACAATCAGAGCTCCTCTGGAAAGCCCGGCGCCCGCAAATCGGTGCCGGTGGCGTCTTCCAGCAGCTTCACCACCTGCGACGACCAGGCTTGGCCGCCATAAAGCGACTTGGCGCGGATGAAGGTCTGCATGGCGTGGCTGGCGAGATCGAGCGGCACACCGAATTCCTTGCCGAAGCCCAGCGCAAAACCGAGATCCTTGATGGCGAGATCCATGGTGAAATTGATGTTGTAGCTGCCGTTCAGGATCACCTGGCCCTCGGTCTCATGCACGAAACTGTTGCCCGAGGACGCCTTGATGATGTTGAAGGCGTCGGTGAGGTCGATGCCGCCGCGCTTGGCCAGCATCAGCGCTTCGCCCGTGGCGATGAGGTGGATGAAGGCGAGCATGTTGGTGATCACCTTGATCACCGCCGCCTTGCCGAGCGGGCCGGCATGGAAAATATCGCCGCCCATGGCCTCAAGCGCCGGGCGATGTAGATCGAAGAGATCCTTGTCGCCGCCGGCGATGACGGTGATTTCGCCGCTTGCCGCTTTGTGCACGCCGCCGGTGACAGGGCTCTCCATCATCCGGACGCCCGTCCGGGCGGCGATCGCCGACAACCGCTCGACATCTTCAGAGCTTAGCGTGCTCATCTCGATCCAGGTCTGGCCAGAACGCGCGCCCTTGAGAATGCCGGTTTCGCCGGTCAGCACCAGTTCCGACACTTTCGGCGACGGCAGACAGGTGATCACCGCATCGCTCTTGCGCGCCGCCTCCTCAGGCGTCGCAGCCCATTCGGCGCCATCGGCGATGAGCGTCTCGGCGCATTTGGGGTCGATATCGTTGACGACGACATCGAAACCGGCGCGACGGAGGGACGAGGCGAGGTTGCGGCCGAGATGACCAAGGCCGATAAAGGCGTAACGCATATAGATGTTCTCCTGCTGTTGCCGGAAATCTTACGTCCCTCGCCCTGTGCGGCAACCAAAGAATAAACCTTCTGAGACATCGTCGAATTTTTGCATAAAGCCAAATTTACCCCGAACGCACAAATTCTAGCACTGCATTGGCGCTTTTTCCTTTGATTGCGCGTTTGCCGCGTTCGCGCTGGAATCCCCAGCATGGGAGCGCGCCGTTCAGGCGCAAGGGAGGTTTTCATGGATGATGTCTGCACCGTGTCCGCATCGCGAAGAGCCGGAGGCCGCGCCGCCCGCGTCGCCCAACGCGCAGCCCCTCTTGCCGATAATCTCCGGCCGATCCGTCCCGGCCTGTCAGGCGGGCAATACAAGCCGCTGACCGACGCCGGCGTCCAGCGCATCCATGAAGCGGCGCTCGAGGCGCTTGAAGTCATCGGCCTGTCGCAGGCGCCGGAGACGGGCGTGGAGGTCATGACCCGGGCCGGCGCGGTGTTGGGCGTCGATGGCCGCCTGCGCTTTCCGCGCGCGCTGGTCGAGGATATGCTGGCGCTCGCCGCCCGCGACATCACGCTGTTCGGCCGCGATGCGAAATACGACATGCAGCTTTCGGGCACCCGCACCTATTTCGGCACCGCCGGCGCGGCTGTGCATGTCGTGGATGTCGAAAAACGCGAATATCGTGAATCCACCTCAAAGGATCTGCTCGACGCCTCCAGGCTCGTGCATCACCTCGACAATATCCATTTCTTCCAGCGCGCCATGGTCTGCCGTGATGTCACCGACAATCTGCTGATGGACATGAACACGCTTTACGCCTGCTGCGCCGGCACGAGCAAGCATGTCGGCACCAGCTTCTCTGACCCTTCCCATGTGGGGGACGGTTTCGAGATGCTGCATATGATCGCCGGCAGCGAGGATCAGTGGCGCGCCAGACCCTTCGTGTCGAATTCCAACTGCTTCGTCGTTCCGCCGATGAAATTCGCCACCGAAAGCTGCCAGACCATGGAGCATTGCATCCGCGAGGGGATGCCCATTCTGCTCCTGTCGGCGGGCCAAGCCGGCGCTACCGCGCCCGCGCCGCTCGCAACCGCCATCGTGCAGGCGGTGGCGGAATGCCTGGCGGGCGTCGTCTATGTCAACGCCATGGCGCCGGGCCATCCCGCCATCTTCGGAACCTGGCCTTTCGTGTCGGATCTACGCACCGGCGCGATGTCGGGCGGCTCGGGCGAACAGGGACTGCTGTCGGCCGGCTGCGCCCAGATGCACCATTTCTACGGCCTGCCGGGCGGCGCTGCCGGCGGCATGTCGGATTCCAAGCTGCCTGACATGCAGGCGGGCTGGGAACAGGGCATCCTCAATGTGCTCGCCGGTCTCTCAGGCCTCAACATGGTCTATGAATCGGTCGGCATGCACGCCTCACTGCTCGGCTTCTGCCTGGAATCGCTGGTGCTGGGCGATGACATGCTCGGCCAGGTGCAACGCTGCGTGCGCGGCATCGACGTGACCGAGGATTCCGTGTCGATCGACACGATGAAATCGGTCTGCCTGGAAGGCCCCGGCCATTATCTCGGCCATGAACAGACGCTGCAAGTGATGCAGACCGAATATGTCTATCCTGCCGTCGCCAACCGTTCGAGCCCGAAGGAATGGGTCGAACTCGGCCGTCCCGACCTCGTGCAAAAGGCGATCGAGCGCAAGAACCGCATTCTCCGCGACGCCGCTCCGAGCCTGATCGACCCGATCGCCGATCAGGCCATTCGCGAGCGCTGGCAGATCTATTGCTGAACAAACAGGTAAGCGATGACTTCCGGTTCTAGAGCCGGAAGTCCTTAAGCCGCTCGGTCAACAGGCTGATCGTCTGGGCGTCCGCATTGGCGAAGGCGAAGCGCAGGTGGTTGTCCTGGCCTTCACCGAAATAGATCCCCGGCAGGCAGACGATCCCCGCCTCCCGCGCCAGTTTCTCCGCAACTCGCTCGGAGGGCTGGCCGGTAAAGGGATGACGGATATAGGCGAAATAGGCGCCGATGGCGTCGAGCGACCAATCCGGCAAAGCTTGCATGACCGTCTTCAACGCCTCGACACGCCGGGAAATCTCCGCCTTGTTGGCTCTCCGCCAATCGGCCAGCGCCGGAATGGCCTTTGCGAGCGCGGCCTGGGCGGCGCGGGGCGCGCAGATCTGCAGATTGTCCATCACCTTGGCGACCTGATCGACGAGCCCAGGCCCGCCCATGACCGCGCCGAGCCGATGGCCGGGAATGCAATAGGATTTCGAAAAACTATAGGTGAGGATCAGCCCCTCCTCCCAGTTCTCGACCGACATCAGCCCATGCGGGGCTGCTTCGCCATCGATGAAATCGCGATAGGTCTCATCCAGAATCAGCCAGGCGTCATGCTTGCGGCAAAGCCCGAAGATCTCCGCGAGCAGATCGGCGGGATAGACGGCGCCGGTGGGATTGTTCGGGCTCACCACCGCAAACGCCTTCACGCCGGTTTTCAGCACCGCCTCGACATCGGCGACATCGGGCAGAAACCCGTTCTCCTGTCGGCAGGCCACCGTCTTGACGCTGATGCCGAGCATGGCGAGCGTGGTTTCCATGTTGAAATAGAAAGGCCGCGTCAGCGCGATCGCGTCACCCGGTCCGGCCACCGCCATGGCGGCGCAGAGGAAAGCCTGATTGGCGCCCGAGGTGATGTGGACATTGTCAGCCGTCACATCGACGCCATAGAGGCTGGCGACATGGGCTGCATAGGCCTGCCGCAGCGCATCCTCGCCCTCGATCGCGCCATAACCGGTATAGGCTGCCGAGCCTGCGGCTTCCGAGAGCCACGTCAACATATCCGGGTGCGGCGGATAGCCCGGCACCGCCTGGCTGAGATCGATCTTCGGCCCGCGCGAGCCGTCATAGGCCTGCGCCCAGGCAAGCACGGAGGGGATCGGCGGCGGCGACAGACGGGCGACAAGAGGATTGAAGGCGGGCATGCGAGGCTCCATGACAGTGTCGCGCCGCATCAGGCGCGATCCTGTGCAAGGATGTGGCGCATGCGCCCCAAACAGTCAATCCAGCCTCAGGCGACGGGCCGACCGTCGGCGCCGAAGCGGTGCATCTTGCCCTCCTGCGCCTTCACCGACACCGTATCGCCGGTATTGTAGCGGGTGGTCCCGTTCTCGCGCACGGTGAGCGGCTCGTCGGCGCCGATCTCAAGATAGAGATAGGAATCCGCGCCGAGCTTTTCGGTATGAATCACCTTGCCGCCCCACTGGCCGCCGCTCTCGACGACATCCAGATGCTCAGGGCGCACGCCGATGGTCGTGCAGCCAAAGGGTTCGGCGAGCTTGCCGCCCAGAAGGTTCATCTTGGGCGAGCCGATGAAGCCGGCGACAAACAGCGATTGCGGATTTTCATAGAGCTCCAAGGGCGTGCCGACCTGCTCAATCTTGCCGGCCGAGAGCACGACGATGCGGTCGGCCAGCGTCATCGCTTCAACCTGGTCATGCGTCACATAGATCATGATCGCATCCGACATGCTCTCATGCAGCTTGGCGATCTCGATACGGGTGGCGACGCGCAGCGCCGCATCCAGGTTCGACAGCGGCTCGTCGAACAGGAAGACCTTGGGATTGCGCACGATGGCGCGGCCGATGGCGACGCGCTGACGCTGACCGCCGGAAAGCGCCTTGGGCAAACGGTCGAGATAGGGCGTGAGTTGCAATATGTCGGCCGCGCCACGCACCCGCTTGTCGATCTCGGCCTGCGAGGCCTTGGCGATACGCATGCCGAAGGCCATGTTGTCATAGACGGTCATATGCGGATAGAGCGCATAGGACTGGAACACCATGGCGATGCCGCGCTTGGAGGGCGGCACGTCATTGACCAGCTCGCCATCAATGAACATCTCGCCAGAGGAGATGTCTTCAAGGCCCGCGATCATGCGCAACAGCGTCGATTTCCCGCAGCCCGAGGGACCGACGAAGACGACGAATTCGCCTTTATTGACCTCAAGATCGACGCCATGGATCACCTTGATCGCGCCATAAGACTTCTTGATGTCCTTGAGAACCACCCCGTTCATGCGTTTGCTCCCTCGAATTTTTCTTCTTTGTTTTCAACTGCGCCTGTCATTGTCAGCCTCCCTTCACCGAACCTGCGAGCAGGCCGCGCACCAGGAAGCGCTGCAGGGTGAAGAACACCAGAAGCGGCACGATGATGGTGATGAAGGCCGAAGCGGTGAGGATTTCCCAATTGCCGCCGCGCGAGCCGAGCAGGTTGACCAAGCGTCCGGTGAGAACCAATTCGTCATTGCCGGCGCCCAAAAACACCATGGCGACCAGAAGGTCGTTCCAGGTCCAGAGGAACTGGAAGATCGAGAAGGAGGCGAGCGCCGGAAAGGAGAGCGGCAGCACGATTTTGACAAAGATTTCGAAATCGGAGGCGCCGTCGACGCGGGCGGATTCCATGATCTCCTTCGGCAGGCCGGCCATGTAGTTGCGCAAGAGATAGATGGCGAGCGGCAGGCCGAACCCCATATGGGCGAGCCAGATGCCGAGATAGGTCTTGGACGGCACGCCGAAAAAGGCGCCGACGCCATTGTAGAATTTCAGCAGCGGGATAAGCGACATCTGCAGCGGCACGACGAGCAGGCCGACCACCACCGCAATCAGGATCGAGCGGCCGGGAAACTTCATCCAGGCCAGCGCATAGGCCGCAAACGCCGCAACCAGGATCGGGATGACTGTGGAGGGGATCGCCACCGTCAGGGAATTGATGAAGGACGAGCCGATGCCGGCCGAGGTCAGCACTTCGCGATAATTGTCGAGCGTGAAGCGCGGCGGGGTCTCGCTGACCACCACGAAACGCTGACCGCGCGAGCCTTCCATGCGGGTGGGCGAGGTGATCTCGAAGGAACCGTCTTCCTTCACTGTCATCTTGGCGCCGTCGCGCAGATCGGCGCTGTCGCCGGGCTTGAAGGCGTCGGGCGCTTGCGTGCTCACACCCCAGGCGGCGACCTTGCCGCCACGGCCTTCGAGGGCGTTGCCGGAGATCACGAAGGCGCCGTCGCGTTCGACCTGTTCTTCAGGCGACGGCGCGCGATAAACGATGTTCTGCCGCGAGGTCGATAGCGCCGTCCACCAGCCGGATACAGCCAGTTGGTTTTTGTCGCGGAAGGAGGAGATGAACAGGCCGGCTGTCGGCAGCGTCCACAGCGCGACGATCAGCAGAACCGAGAGATGAACGACCCAGATCAGCGGGGATTTCTTGCTCGCATACATCAGCGACCCTCCATCTCGGCCCGCGCATTGCGGATGTTCCAGATCATGATCGGGATGACCAGCGCCATGATGACGATGGCGATCGCCGCGCCGCGGCCGAAATCGCCGCCGCCACGGAACATCCAGTCGAACATCAGATTGGCGAGCACCTGCGTCTGCCATTGCCCATTGGTCATGGCCAGCACGATGTCGAACACCTTGAGGACGAGAATGGTGATCGTCGTCCATACCACGGCGATAGTGCCCCAGATCTGCGGCACCATGATCTTGAAGAAGATCTGGAAGCCGTTGGCTCCGTCGATAACAGCCGCCTCGATCGTTTCTTCAGGAATGCCGCGCAGCGCCGCCGACAGGATGACCATGGCGAAGCCGGTCTGGATCCAGATCAGGATCGCCATCAGGAAAAAGTTGTTCCAGAAAGGGATGGTGATCCAGGCTTGCGGTTCAAAGCCGAGCATGACCACGAAGGCGTTGAGGATGCCGATCTGCTCGGAGCCGACATCGCGATAATCATAGACGAATTTCCAGATCACCGCCGCGCCGACGAAAGAAATCGCCATGGGCATGAAGATGAGAGACTTGGCGATGTTGCCCCACCAGATCCTGTCGGTCAGCACCGCGATGACGAGGCCGAAAAACGTCGCCAGGGCGGGTACAACGAGAAGCCACAGGAAATTGTTGAGGATCGACTCGCGGAACTGCGTGTCGCCAAGCATCCAGATGTAATTGTAGAATCCCACGAATTCCTGGCCATCCTTGCCATGGAAGGAGAGCCGAATGGATTCGATCACCGGATAGATGAGATAAAGCGTCAGCGCGATGAACGCCGGGCCGAGAAACAGCCAGGGACGGATAAGAGCGGCGCGGCGCATATTGCGCGCAGCCGCAGCGGCGTTTGCGCCGCGCGACGGAAGCACGAGATCGAGCAGAAAATTCGACAGGAAAAAATAGGCGGCGCAGCCCGCCACCCCGGCGATCATCGTCACTACGGCGTAAAGCAATTGCTCCATCGCTGGGCCCCTCCCCTGAAGACCGCGACACTTCTTTCGTTATGATGGGTGTGCGGGTGAGGCCGCGCTCATTGCAGCCTCACCCCGACGCTACCGGCCAAATACCGGAGAGCTTACTTCAGCGCGTCCCAGGCCTTCTGAATTTCGCCGCCGACATCCTCAGCCGACTTGCCGCCGGCATAATCGACCATGCCGGTCCAGAAGGCGCCGGCGCCGATCTTGCCGGGCATCAGGTCGGAACCGTCGAAGCGGAAGGTCGTGGCTTGGGTGAGAATTTCACCCATCTTCTTGGAGGGCTCGTTGGCGTAGGCGTCCGGATTGGCCTTCTTGAACGGCGTCAGGAAGCCGGACTGAGCCATCCACACTTCATGGGCAATCGGCGTCTGCAGCCAGGCGACGAAGGCGCGGGCGACAGGCGAATCCTTGGTGATCGCCACCAGCGTGCCGGCGCCGAGCACCGGATTGCCGAGATCGGGCTTGGAGGCGTAGGGCGGCAGATAGAAGAAGTCCGCATCCTGTCCAAGCTTCGTGCCTTCCGGGAAGAAGGAGGGAATGAACGACGCCTGGCGGTGCAGGTAGCACTTGGGCGGCGAGGAGAACATGCCCTTGGGGCTGTCGCGGAAATCGGTGGAGGCCACCGCCTTGGCGCCGCCGTCGACATAGGCGTCGTTGCGGGCGAACCAGCCAAATTCGTTGATCGCGCCGACCACGGCCGGATCATTGAAGGGGATCTCGTTGGTGACCCACTTGTCGTAGACCTCAGGCTTCTGCGTACGCAGCATCATGTCTTCGACCCAGTCGGTCGCCGGCCAGCCAGTTGCGCCGCCCGAACCCAGCCCGATGCACCAGGGCTTGTGGCCGTCGGCGGCGATCTTCTCGGTCAGCGCCTTCAACTCTTCCATGGTCTTGGGGACTTCATAGCCCGCATCTTCGAAATTGTCGGGCGAATACCAGACCAGCGACTTCAGGTCGGCCTTGTAGGGAAAAGCGTAGAAATGGTCGGCGCCGTCCTTGCCCTTGTAGCTGCCGAGCTTCACCCAGGAGTCGCCAGCGGCGTAGTTGTCGGTCATCCACTTGGCGGCCTCGGCGCCGAGGTCAACCAGGAAGCCCTTCGAGGCGAGATCGGCCAGAAGGCCTGGCTGCGGCAGAACGGCGATATTGGGCGGGCTGCCGGCCTGCGTATCGATGACGATCTGCTGCTCGTAGTTTTCGGAAGAAGAATAGTTCACGGTCGCGCCGGTCGCTTCTTCGAAATAGGCGAGCATCGACTTGACCAGCGCCTCATCCTCGCCGCGCCACGGACCGAAGATAGTCAGCGTCTGACCTTTCACATCACCATGAGCGGACTTGAACTCCTCAAAGCTCGCCCAGTTGAAACGGCTGTCTTCGCCCGGCTTGAACTTGAGATCGGCGGCGCTCGCGGCGCCCGCCATCAAGGCCAAAGCCGCCACAGACATCAAAAAGGTGTTCTTCATTCGGTAATCCTCCCTGGATCGGATAAAATAAGGACGCGGCCTTCGCCTGCCGTCCCTCCCTGCAAGCGTCTATCCTCAGTCTTTCGAATATCTGTCAATAAGATATTGAAAGCGCTTTAAATGATTAAAGCGTCTTTAAGGGTTGAGTGTCAAGGGCGCAGCGACAAGAATTTGGACGCGCCCCGCCATCTGAGCGTGCATTGCCTCATATAATCGTTTATTATCAATCCGAAAGCGATTAAGTCAGACTTATCGGGCGAAACGCTCCTGCGCGCCCCTCGAAGACTGCATCGGCAGGCATGATAAAAAACAATTGATGGCGCTTTCAATTATCAAGCGCCTATCGTAGGGTTCTTGAAAGTACGGCGCCGGCATGGCGACAGGAGGATCGCCATGCGCGGTTTAACCCGGCGCCGGCAATCCGAGGAGGCCACCATGAACTTGAAAGAGTTCGCCAAATCCATCGGCATGAGCCAGACCACCGTCAGCCGCGCGCTTTCAGGCTATCCCGAGGTCAAGCTGGAAACGCGCGAGAAGATCCTCCGGCTGGCGCAGGAACTCGGCTACCATCCCAATCGCGCCGCCGCCGGTCTTGCCACGGGCCGAGCCGGAGCCGTCGGCATTGTCATGCGCGAAGGGCTGGGATTCGACCCCAACACCACCGAATTCATGGCCGGCCTCGGCAGTCGGCTGGAGACCCGCCAGATCGACATCCTGATCACCGTTGTCGAAGACAGGCAGGCCGAACTCGCCGCCTACCGCCGCCTCGCCGCTTCCAAACGCGTCGACGCGGTCATCCTGCACACGCCGACCTTGGATGACGACCGTATGCAATTCCTCAAGGAATTGAACATGCCGTTCATCGTCCATGGGCGCGGCGACGACCATGGCGGATATCCCTGGCTCGATATCGACAATCTCGGCGCCATGTACCGCGCGACGGGTTACCTGCTCGATATCGGCCACAAGCGCATTGGGCTGATCAACGGCGCCAAGGGCGACACCTTCGCTGAACATCGCGAACAGGGCTATCGCCGCGCGTTGAAAGAGCGTGGCTTGCAGGCCCCGGACATGCTGGTGGTCAACGGCCTGTTCACCGACGATATCGGCTACCGCGCCATGCAGGATTTTCTCGCGCTGCCGGAGCCGCCGACGGCGGTGCTGGCAGGCTCGATGATGAGCGCGCTCGGGGTGATGCGCGCGGTGCGCTCCGCAGGTCTGCAGCTCGGCCGCGACATGTCGCTGATCGCCCATGACGACGTGTTCAACTATATCAACGCCGACAATATGGTGCCGACGGTGTCGACGACACGTTCGTCGATGCGCGAAGCCGGCGTCAGGATCGGCGACATTCTCCTGCAGATGCTGGCCGGCCGCGATGTCGCCAATCATCACGAAATCTGGCCGGTGGAACTGGTGCTGCGCGAATCCACCTGTCCGCCGGCAAACGCCTGATCACGGCCAGTCGGCATAATCGGATGAAACCGGAACCGCGCCGCCAGAGGCCGTGCTCGCCGCATGCGCGCGATATTTGGCGGGCGAAAGCCCGGTGCGACGCTTGAAGAAATGGCTGAAATTGGCCGGATCGCGAAACCCCAGCGTATCGGAAATATCCTGAACGCTGTGCCCCGACCGTTCGAGACGCAGGCGCGCTTCCTGGGTCAGGCGATCATGGATCAACTCGATTGGCGAACGGCCGAGCGACCGGCTGCAGATGGCGTGCAGCCGGTCGGCGCTGACGCCCAGTTCCCGCGCATAGCGGGAGACGGCCCAGTGCTGCCGAAAGTGGGTTTCGACCAACTGCCGGAATCTCTGCAGGATTGGCCCGCTTCCGCCGCGATGCGGCTCTGGCTGCTGCGCAGGCGCAGCCAGCCGCCAGGCCAACATATAGATCAGCCTGACATAGGCGGCGGCGGCCATGCGCGAACCGCGCCCAGCCTCATGCGTTTCGGCGATCGCCCCTTGAAACAGCAGTGTGAACTCCGCGCGCGGCCCGGTCGCCAGATGCTCAGTCACAGCTCTTCCGCCGGCGAACAGGCGCAGGGCCGGCGATTCCGCGTGGTCGCCAAAAGCTTCGGCGATAATATCGGGCGACACGCCGAGCAAGAAGCCATGGCTGCCGGCGGCAAAGGCGATCGCCTCGCCCTCGGACGGCGGCGCCAGCATCAGCGCCGGCCCCTGGATCTGTCGCGACGTCTCCGCGTAGCGATGCTCCGCCTTGCCGGCGGCAATGAAAACCAGATGATGAAACCAGCGATGCGGCGCCCTGCCCACGCGCAAGACGCGCTGGGCGATCGTCGGCTCGATCACCTCGGCGCGGACATGATGGTGAATCGACGTCTCGAACGGCATGCGCACGCATTCCGGAATTGAAGAGCGAATAATACCAAGGATGCTTGATATGCGCCCTCGGCTTACGAGAAAATGCGCGACAGCGCCAGAGACCTCCCTGCCGCGGTTTGACTTTCGCGCCAGGACCGCTTAGCTGAGCGCCAAGGGATGGAAACCCCTGCCGCCCGCGGTCTCAGGACATGGTGAAGTTTCCGGCGCGATCTCTTCTGTCGTCCAAATGAGGCGTTTCGCCTTGGCAATGCGGGTCCCAAGCAGAATCAAACGCCGCCATGAGGACCGCCATGAGCGAAACATCCCGCCTACCCTCCCTGGAGGAGATCAAGGCCCAGGCGCGCCGCCTCCGCGACGCGCTGACGGGTCAGGGTGCGACCGTCACCCATTCGAAATCCCTCGAACTGATTGCCGCTCAATACGGCTTTCGCGATTGGAACACGCTTCACGCTCGACTTGGAAACGCGCCGCCGCCGCGACTTCAGGTCGGCGACCACGCCTCCGGGCTCTATCTCGGCAAACCGTTCCGCGGCAAGGTCGTGTCGCTGCAACGCATGAGCAGCGCTGACGGCGTGATACGCGTCGCTTTCGATTTCGACGAGCCGGTCAATGTATCGAAATTCGAGAGTTTCGATGTGTTCCGGAAGCGCGTCGTCTGCACGCTGGGACCGGATGGCCGCACGGTGGAGAAGACCTCCGACGGAGCGCCGCATCTGCAACTGATCTGAGCAAAGCAAAACGCGCTCCCCGAAACAGGGAGCGCGTGAATTTCGTGGATCAGCCGTTGCTCTTCTTCTTGCGCTTGGGCTTTTCGTCGCCCCCAGGGGCAGGCTTGGCCCAATCCTTGCCGGGGCGATCGGCAGGCGGACGGTCCTGATAGGCGGAACGGTCGCCGCCAAAATCCACCTTGCGGCCGAACTTCTTCTTCGGCGCGCCGCCGAAATCATCGGCGGCCGTTTCGCCGCGACGGCTCGCGGGCTTCTCCTGCTGCGGCTTTTCCCAGCTGGTCTTGCGGTCATCGCTGCGCGGGCGCTCGTCGCGGCGATCCTGCGGCTTGCGGTCGCCATAGACCTTGCGCTCGCCCTGGGGCTTGCGGTCGCCATCGACGCGGGGACTGCTGCGCGTCGGACGCAGATCCGGCTCGCCTTCGACCAGCCTCAGGCGCATGCCGCGCTCGAGCGTTTTGTTGGGGCCAATTTCGAACAGGAAGCTTTCAAGGCTTTCTGAGGCGATCTGGACGAAGGTTTCGTCCTGCTGCATCTTGATCGCGCCGATATCGTTCTTGGTGATATTGCCGGAGCGGCAAAGCAGCGGGATCAGCCAGCGCGGCTCTGCGTTCTGCTTGCGGCCGACTGACAAGGCGACCCAGGTGCTGGGGCCGAAATCTTCGCGGCGACGCGGCGCGACATCGTCGCGTCCCACCGGACGCTCTCCTTCGCGCGGCGCGCGGCGATTGGCCCCGCCTTCGGCGACCTGGCCGATATCAACCAATTCTTCCGGCGCCGAACGACCGGCGCGGTAAAGTCTCAGGAAGGCCGCGGCCACCTGGGCGGCGCCGTGGGTCTCGATCAGACGCGCGCCGACTTCGGTCTCGTCTTCGGCGGCGATCCGCGTCAGCATCTCATCGGCCATAAGCCGGTCATCATCGCGGGCATTCACCTCGTCGGCGGACGGCGGCGCGGCCCAGACGGCGCGCACGCTGGCGGCCTGCAGCAGCCGTTCAGCCTTGCGGCGAGCGCTGGTCGGCACGATGACCGCGCTGACGCCCTTGCGACCGGCGCGACCGGTGCGGCCGGAGCGATGCAACAGCGTCTCGGGGTTGGTCGGCAGGTCAGCGTGAATGACGAGTTCGAGATTGGGCAGATCGATGCCGCGCGCGGCGACGTCGGTCGCGATGCAGACGCGGGCGCGACCATCACGCATGGACTGCAGCGCATGGCTGCGTTCGTTCTGACTGAGCTCGCCCGACAGCGCCACCACGGTGAAGCCGCGATTGTGCAGCCGCGCGGTCAAATGATTGACGGCCGCGCGCGTGTTGCAGAACACGATGGCGTTGGGCGCTTCGTAATAGCGCAGCACATTGACGATGGCGTTGTCGCGGTCCGCCGGAGCGCAGACGAGCGCGCGATACTCAATATCGACATGCTGCTTCTGCTCGGAGGCGGTGGCGATCCGGATCGCGTCGCGCTGGAAGCTCTCGGCCAATTTGGCGATCGGCTTGGACACGGTGGCCGAGAACATCAGCGTCCGGCGTTCCTCAGGCGAGGATTCGAGAATGAATTCGAGATCTTCGCGGAAGCCGAGATCGAGCATTTCATCGGCCTCGTCCAGCACCACGGCGCGGATGGCCGACAGGTCCAGAGACTGGCGGGTAATGTGGTCGCGCAGGCGGCCAGGCGTGCCGACCACGATATGGGCGCCGCGCTCAAGCGCGCGCCGCTCGTTGCGCATATCCATGCCGCCGACGCAAGTGGCGATCTGAGCGCCGGCCTCGGCATAGAGCCATTCGAGTTCGCGCGCCACCTGCAGCGCCAGTTCGCGCGTGGGCGCGATCGCAAGCGCCAGGGGCGCCGCGGCGCGGTCGAAACGGGCTTTGCCGGCCAGCAGCGTCGGGGCCAGCGCCAGGCCGAAGGCAACCGTCTTGCCAGAGCCCGTTTGCGCCGACACCAGCGCGTCGCGGCCTTCGAGTTCCGGCGCGAGCACAGCCTTCTGTACCGGGGTCAAGTCGGAATAGCCGCGTTTTTCGAGCGCGACGGCCAGCGCCGGCTCAAGAGCTTGAATATCTGTCATTCCATGTCTTTCGGATGCTGTTGCGACCGGCGGACCAAGGGCCCCTGAAGTCGCGCGACGCCATTTGCTGCGCCGCAAATCGGAATTGGCGCGTACATAGGCGCATTATGGGCAAATGTACAGGGAAAAGGCCAAAGACGCATGATTTACGGGCCAATGGTTAAGCGGCCCAGTAGTTCCGCGCCGCTTCCGGCATCGGGGCGAGCGCCCGGTCGAGCGTCGTTTGATCCATGCTGGCGCGCAGCGCCCGCGCCACGGCGAGAATGCTGTCGTCGTCCGCAAGGTTATGGTCGCGCCTGTTGGCGCGCACTTGCCGGCTGAGTTCGGCGCGGTCGGGAAATGGCGGCGTCTCCGCGACCGGCCGCCAATTCTCGACGAAGATCGCGCGCAACACCGCCGGCAGCGCGTCGGCGAAGACCAGCGCGTCGGCGACCGTCAGATGGGCGCGAAAAACGTGCAACACCGCCCGCGTCACCGCATAAGCGCGATGACGCGTCTCCAGCGTGGTCAGATCGAGAAGCTCGATCATGAAGCGATCGAAATCTCGGCTGGCATAGGCGTACTCGGTGGGAACGGTCATCAGTCTATGCCGAAATATCCACCACGCCGCAGTCGCCGGCTTCCGAAGCGAAGGCGAGCAGCTTGCCATTCTGCGACCAGCTCATGCCTGAGATCGCGCCCT
Organism: Rhizobium sp. SG_E_25_P2; assembly: GCF_029892285.1. Classification (GTDB taxonomy): domain Bacteria; phylum Pseudomonadota; class Alphaproteobacteria; order Rhizobiales; family Rhizobiaceae; genus Rhizobium_E. Next base: position 89,030 of record NZ_JARXVM010000002.1, on the reverse strand, counting down.
TGCCAGGTCGGCGCAGAAGCGCCTCCTTCTCATCCGCGAGCCGCACACCGAGGATCATGCCGTCGATGAAGCCAATGGCCAGCACCTCCTCATTCGGATGAAACGCGACTGCGGTCACCATGATATTGGCCCGCGTGCCGAGTTCGAGCGGCGCCTTGCCCATGGGGCCGTCCTTCGACGAAAACGGCCAGACAATGGCTGCGGGCGCGCCCGACGAGGCCAGCCATTTGCCCTTCGGCGACCAGGAGAGCGACTTCACCTTGGCGGGATAGCCGCTCATGCGCATATGCCGGGTTTCCTCGCCGGGCTTGAGATCGAGCTTCCAGCCATGCAGCGCGGTTTCCTGCATGGCGGTGACGAGGAAGCGGCCGTCCGGCGAAAACGTCACGAAAGTATGCGCGCCTTTCCATTCGAGATCGACGGGAGCGCCATTCGTGCCGGCCCAATGGAGCGTGACGCCATTATAGCGGGCGACGCCGATACGCAGCCCCTTGGGCGCGAAGGCCAGATGCTCGATGGTCCGCTGTTCGGTGAATTCCCGCCGCTTGCCGTCAGCGGTGACCACCACCGCCGTCTTGCCATGCGCAAAACCAACCGCGCCCGATGGACCCGCCGCCACTGCAGTGATCCATTTGCGGGGCGCTTCCGCGACCTGAGCGACCGATCCGTCGGCCGAGATGCGCTGCACCTTGCCGTCTTCGCCGCCGGTGATGAGCGACTTGGTTGCAGGATCGACGACAGCGGTCAACAGGCCATGATGGGCTTCTGAGACCTTGTGGCCATTGTCGAGACGGTGGATCTCGCCCGAGGAGGCGGCGAAAAACGGCGTTTCACCCAGAAAGAAGGCCCCGTAGACGTGGCCTTCCAGATCAAGCGGCGCGACTGTGGGCATCAGGCGGCCTCACAGGCCTTGAAGCTTTCCTCGATCTTCTTGCGGTCGAGATCGCGGCCGATGAAGACGAGACGGCTTTCCCGCTTTTCGCCTTCCTTCCACGGACGTTGATGATTGCCCTCGATGATCATGTGCACGCCCTGCACCACATAGCGCTCCTCGTCCTGGTCAAACGCGATGATGCCCTTGAGGCGAAGAATATTCGGGCCCTGAACCTGGGTGATCTTCTCGATCCACGGGAAGAACTTCTTCGGATTCATCTGGCCGCCGCGCAACGAGATCGACTGCACCGTCACATCGTGAATGGCCGAAGGCGCGTGATGATGATCGTGGCCATGCGCATGGTCGTGGTCGTGATCGTGATGATCATGATCGTGGTGATGATGGTCGTGATCATGGTCATGATGGTGATGATCGCAATCGGGACCGCAGGCATGGTCCTCATGGCCATGCTCGAGGAAATGCGGATCGTTTTCCAGCGCCCGCTCCAGATCGAACGCGCCCTGATCAAGGACCTTGGATAGATCGACATTCGAACGTTCGGTGCGATGGATTCGCGCCGAAGGATTGATCACCCGGATCACCGCCTCGATATTGGCCAGTTCTTCGGGCGTCACGAGATCGGTTTTATTGAGCAGCACGACATCGGCGAAGGCCAGCTGGTCTTCGGCTTCGCGGCTATCCTTGAGGCGCAGCGGCAGATGCTTGGCGTCGACAAGCGTGACGACGGCGTCGAGCTGGGTCTTGGAACGCACGTCCTCGTCCATGAAGAAGGTCTGCGCCACCGGCACCGGATCGGCAAGACCTGTGGTCTCGACGATGATGGCGTCGAAGCGGCCCGGACGGCGCATCAGGCCTTCGACCACGCGGATCAGGTCGCCGCGCACCGTGCAGCAGATGCAGCCATTGTTCATCTCATAGATTTCTTCATCCGACTCGACGATCAGATCGTTGTCGATGCCGATCTCGCCGAATTCGTTGACGATCACGGCATAGCGTTTGCCGTGGCTCTCGGTGAGAATACGGTTGAGCAGCGTCGTTTTGCCGGCGCCGAGATAGCCGGTGAGCACGGTGACGGGAATGGGCTTGGCGGTCTGGGTTTCGGTCATGAGGCTTCCTCGCGGAATGTAATATTATATCATCGGCGCTCTATATAGGAGAGTTGCCGGCCAAGCGCAAATGCTCCGAACGCGTCTTTTCGATCCGACGAAGAACCCCTCGATTTTGCAGCTATGTGAATTTTTCGGTAATTTATCAGATCTTTTATAAAACCATATATTCATATTTTGCGCTGCACATAAGACTCCAAGCCCGCCAACCGCTGCGAGGAAACGTCCCCTATGCTGCAAAATCTCCCCATCCAGATGAAAATCGGCTTCGTGATGATCTTCATGGCTGTCACCTCGCTCACCATTGCAGGCGTCGGCATCGTCGGCATGCGCGACATAGGCTCGACACTCGCCTCTGTCGGAGCGCGCGAGGAAATGGCCCGTGAAGCCATGGATCTCCGCGTGGATATCATCGCTATCAGCCGCATGACCTATCAGCTGGCGCTGGCGCCGGAAAAGGCGGTCGACTTCGCCGCCGAGACCGAAAAACGCGCTGGCGAAATGCTGGAACGGCTGCCGAAGATCGAGCAGGTTGCGAGCGCCGAGGAAAAGAAGATGCTCGGCGACGTCAAAGCGGCGCTGCTCGCCTATTTCGATCAGATACGGGCGATGGTGAAGACAGCACAGGATGGCAAGGATGCAGCCAGCCTCAAGGCCGCGCTCGGCCAGGCGTTGGACGCGCAGAAATCCGTCACCGCAGCGGTCAAGATCTACAGCAAGTCGTCCGGCGAAAGCCTCGCCGCAGCCCGCGCCGACGCGCTCAGCGAAGCCGACCTCGCCATCTGGGTGCAGATCGGCGTCGCCGCCGTCTGCGTGATGATCGGCGGCGGCGTCAGTTCCTATGTCGCCCGCAACGGCATCGCCAAGCCGATCAAGGCGTTGACGAGCGCCATGACCCGGCTTGCCGGCGGCGATCTCTCCGGCGAGGTCGACAGCACAGCGCGCCAGGACGAAATCGGTGAAATGGCCCGCGCCATGGAAATCTTCCGCAAGAACAGCATCGCCATGCGCGAACTCGAAACCCAGGAGGCCGCGCTGCACGCCAAGAGCGCCGAATTGCAGAACACGATCAGCGGCGTGGTCGCCGCCGCCGTCAACGGCGATTTCTCGTTGCGCATTTCCAAGGATTACGACAATCCAGACCTCAACCGTTTTGCGGCAAGCGTCAACGAACTGGTCGGCACTGTTGACAAGGGTGTGGGCGCGATGCGCCGCGTGATCGGGGCGCTCGCCGACGCCGACCTCACCCAGACCATGCAGGGCGAATTCCGCGGCGCTTTCGCCGAATTGCAGAACAATGTCAACGCAACCATGGAGACGCTCGCCTCGACGATCGAACGCATCCGCCTCTCCGGATCGACCATCAACGACAACACCCGCGAATTGAGCGCCGCCGCCAACGATCTCTCCCGCCGCACCGAGCAGCAGGCCGCGTCTCTTGAGGAAGCAGCAGCCGCGCTCGACGAGATCACCGCCACGGTCCGCAGCACGTCCCAGCGCGCTCATGAAGTGACCTCGATGATGGTGGAGACCAAGCAGAGCGCCGGCAAATCGGGCGCCATCGTCCGTGACGCCGTCTCGGCCATGAGCCGCATCGAGGAATCCTCGGGCAAGATCAGCCAGATCATCGGCGTGATCGACGAGATCGCCTTCCAGACCAATCTGCTCGCCCTGAATGCGGGCGTCGAAGCCGCCCGCGCTGGCGACGCCGGCAAGGGCTTTGCCGTCGTGGCGCAGGAAGTGCGCGAGCTTGCGCAGCGCTCGGCCAACGCCGCCAAGGAGATCAAGGCGCTGATCAACCAATCGGAGACGGAAGTCTCCACGGGCGTCGGCCTGGTCCGCTCGACCGGCGACGCGCTTCTGGAGATCGAAGGCCTGGTCAACCGCGTCAACGATCACATCGAGACCATCTCCAAGGCGACGCAGGAACAGGCCTCAGCGCTGCAGGAAATCAACAGTTCGGTCAATCACATGGACCAGATGACCCAGCAGAACGCCGCCATGGTCGAGGAAACCACCGCCGCCAGCATGTCGCTCTCCGAACAGAGCCGTCATCTGCACGAATTGCTGGAGCGCTTCCGCCTGCACGCCTCGACAGGCCAGCCTGTTCGCCGCGCCGCCTGAACGGCCTGACGGAGGCGGCTCAGCCGCCTCGTTCCCCAGGCGAAAACAGGCCGAGGTCGAACCTCGCAATGTCGTCGACCAGTTCCACGAGACCGGAGACAGCATGCGCGAGAAGCGCCTCGCCTTTTTCGGCGGTGGCGAGCCGCGCATCGCCCGCCGCGCCCTCGTCATTGAGATCGCGCATCATCCACCCGAAGGCATGCGGCCCGTAGGCGCGCAGATGGGCAAAATCCCGTGCGAAATCTGCCTGGCGCGATGCAAAGTCCTCGCATTTGTCGCAGGCGACCAGATCCGGCCTGAGCGCGAGCATGACCGATGTCTCGATGTCGCCGCCATGGATATCAAATGCCTTTCTCTCCGGCGGGACGATGGCGGCTGGAACGCCGAAGCGGCTCCAACTGGTCGCCACGCAGAGCATGCCGAAGCGCAGGCGCGCCTCCATCGCCACGATCGACAAAAGCGGCGAATTACCGCCATGGGCGTTGAGCAGCATCAGGCGTCCGACGCGTTGCCCTCGCAGCGTCTCGGCAGTGTTGAGCCAGCGTTCGATCGCTTCGTGATAGCCGAGGCTTTGGGTGCCCGGCCGATCGAGATGCTCCGGCGAATAGCCGACCGGCTCCACGGGTAACAGGATCGCATCGCGCGTCCCGAGCGCTACCGTGAGACGCGCCGCCACCCCCTCCGCGATTATCGCATCCGTCTGAAGCGGCAGATGCGGTCCGTGATATTCATGCGCCCCGAGCGGCAGGATGGCGATGCGGTCGCTCCAGCCGCCGGGCGGTGGTCCCGGCATGTTGATCATCTTTTCCTTGCCTTTGCCAATCCCCATACGTCATACAGACTGAAAGCAAAAAATCCTAGCGCGGGACGGGGCATGGCCAAGAAGGACAAGCAGGCCAAGAAGGACAAGTCCGAAGAGAAGGACAAGCCCAGGGAAAAATACGAGCCGGGGACGCTTCAGCCTGAACTCACCAAGGCCGCCCGTTCCATGCGCACCTTCCTGACGCGCTCGCTATCCGCGAGCGGCCTCTATGCCGGCCAGGACGGCGTGATCCTGGCGCTGTCCTCGCAAGAGACGATGACGGCTGGCGCCATCGCCACTGAGCTCGGCGTCAAGCCGCCCACCATGACGCGCACACTGTCGCGTATGGAAGCGCAAGGCTTCATCAAGCGGATCGCCGACGAGAGCGACGGCCGGCAGATGCGCGCCGCGCTCACCGATCTCGGCAGTCGGCAGGTGGGCGCGATTTCCTATGCGGTCAAGGCGACGGAAGCCTTTGCGCTTTCGGGCTTCAGCGACAAGGAAATCCGCCAATTTTGCAAGCTTCTCAAAAAGATCAACGCCAATCTCGGACAGGAAAACGACAAGGACGACGGTTTCGGTGAATAATGGGTCGCTTTTCCGCGCCCTCGACCTTGCGGCGCGGCGGCTATGTGATACCTCAAACGATTTAGGAGGAGTGTGCAGCCCATCATGCGCGTATAGCGACGCAATCGGGCGGCTGGCTTCCTGGGAGGACGCATGGCTCAGAAGATAAAACTGTCGACGATCGCCGAGACATTGGGCGTCTCGACCGCGACCGTGTCGCTGGCGTTGCGCGACAGTCCGCTGGTTGCGGCGGCGACGCGCGAGAAGATCAAGGATCAGGCGCGGGCGCTCGGTTATATCTACAATAGGCGCGCCGCAAGCCTGCGCACCTCGCGCTCGGGCATCATCGGCGTGATCGTTCATGACATCATGAACCCGTTCTACGCCGAAATCCTCAAAGCGATCGAAAGCGAACTCGACCGCAGCCAGCACACGTTCATTCTCTCCAATCATTACGATTCCGTCGAGAAACAGCGCAATTTCATCGAAACCATGCTGCAGTTGGGCGGAGACGGCATCATCATGTCGCCGGCCATCGGCACGCCGAAGATCGACCTGGACCTCGCCGAGGAAAACGGCATGCCGGTCATCCTGGTGGCCCGCACCATCGAGGGCGTGACGCTGCCCGCTTTTCGCGGCGACGACAGCTACGGCATCTCGCTCGCCACCAACCATCTCATTTCTCTGGGCCACCGCGTCATCGCCATGGTCGGCGGCACCGACCAGACATCGACAGGCCGCGACCGCTACCAGGGCTATGTGAATGCGCTGCGCAAGGCCGATATCGAGGTGTTGCCGGAACTCAGAATCCCCGGCCCGCGCACCCGCCAGGGCGGTTTCGAGGCGGCGGTCAACTTTCTCTCCCATCCGCTCAAACCGACGGCGGCGGTCTGCTGGAACGATCTCGTCGCCATAGGCCTGATGAACGGCGTCGCCCGCGCCGGCTTGATCTCCGGGGTGGATATTTCCGTGACCGGCTATGACGACCTCGAAGAGGCCTCGATCGCCACGCCGGCATTGACCACTGTCTGGAACGGCCAGTCCGAAGTCGGACGTCTGGCGGCCCGCGCGCTTCTCGACCGGCTGGCCGGCAGCCATGAACCCGACGGGTTGCATCTGATCAAGCCCGAAATGCGCATCCGGCAATCAACCGGGCCGATGAAACCTCGCAAATAAAGGTGACGCTCATGAAAACCGTCCTGATGGTCGGCCGCGCCCATCCGCGATTCCGCGAACGGCTCGCGCCTCATTTCCGTCTTCTGGAATTGCCGAGCGCGCGGCCCGAAGACGTGACGCCTGAGATGGCCGAGACGGTCACGGGCGCGACCACCTTCAACGATTTCAAGCCGCCGCTGTTCGATGCGCTGCCCAATCTGAAGATCGTCGCCAATTTCGGCGTCGGCTATGACGGCGTCGACGCCGCCTATGCCGCCGGCAAGGGCGTGATGGTCTCCAACACGCCCGAAGTGCTCGACGAGGAGGTGGCGGACACCACGATCGGCCTGCTGATCAACACCATCCGTCTCCTGCCGCAGGCGGAAAACTATCTTCGCGCCGGTCGCTGGGTGAAGGAAGGCGCGTTCCGCCTGTCGCCGCTGTCGCTGCGCGGACGCCATGTCGGCCTTTACGGCCTGGGCCGCATCGGCCAGCAGATCGCCAGGCGGTTAGAGCCCTTCAATGTCAAGATCAGCTATCACACCCGCAGCCCGAAGCCTGATCTCTCCTATGACTATCTTCCGACCCTGGAAGCGCTGGCCGAAACGGTAGACACGCTGATCGCCATCGTGCCGAAGACGCCGGACACGCATCGCACCATCAACCGCTCCATCCTGCGCGCGCTCGGACCGAACGGCGTGCTGATCAATGTCGGCCGCGGCTGGACCGTCAGCGAACCAGACCTGGTCGAAGCTCTCCGGGCCAAGGAGATCGCCGGCGCCGGCCTCGATGTCTTTGACGACGAACCGAACGTGCCCGCAGAACTGATGGAGTTCGACAATGTCTCGCTCCTGCCGCATGTCGCCTCGGCTTCAATGATCACCCGCAACGCCATGGCCGATCTCGTCGCCGACAATCTCATCGCCTTTCTCGGCAACCAGGCGCCGGTAACCCCGGTTCCGGAATGCAGAGGCCTGCTGGATTAAGCTCTTCTTTACCATAATTGTTAATCGTTAACGCTCGGGTAAGGTTTGCCGCGCATTCTCTTCTGCGGAATTGCTAAAGTTTTCGCTGGAAGAAGGAGCACGCCATGCTTCGCATGTTCGCCGTTGCGGCGGCCATCATCGCCGCAGGTTATGTCTACCTGCCTGCGCAGGAAAGCGCAGCCAAGATCGACACGGTCGTTTCGGCTTCGATCGCCAAGCCCGACAGCAAGGAATTCACCGTCTCCAACATGGAGAACGGCGCCGTCTGCATCGTCACCCGCGGCAAGCCGCTCAGCCCGCGCTCGCGCGAGGTCCTGGCCAGCGGTGATTGCGAACAGGTCTGGCCCGGCCTCGCCACGGCCCGCAACTGGACCGACAATGGCGACGGCACCGTGGCGCTGACCAATGACGGCGGCGAGGCGATCCTCACGCTCGGTTTCGGCGACGGCGTCGAGTATGAAAGCCTGGAGCCCGAAAATGCAGTTCTGGCGCTCAACAGCATCGGCTGAGCGCCAGCGCTTTCAATGTCCGCTTCCGCCTGCAGCCGGGGCGGCCCGAGGCTTCTTGAGCGTCATCGCCAACACCACGAGTGCTGCGAACAACAGCGCCAGCAGCGTGAAGATGTCGATGAACGACATTACATAGGCCTGCTGGTTGACCATCCCCACCACTTTCTGAACCGCGATCGCAGAACCATCCATGCCGGCGCCGTTGTATTTGGCGGTCAGATCGGCGATCATCGACACCGCTTCCGGATTGGCGAGGTTCACATGTTCGGCGAGATACGCATAATGCACCTTGTTCTGCTGGGTGATCAACGTGTTGATGATCGCCAGCCCCACCGCGCCGCCGAGGTTGCGCGTCAGGTTGTAGAGTCCTGAGGCATTGGCGATGCGGTTCGGAGGCAAGGTGCCGAGCGCGACATTGTTGATCGGCACCATCGCGAACATCAGCGAAAACCCGCGCAGGATCTGCGGAATGAGCAATTCGTAAAAATCCCAGTCCGCCGTCATATGCGCCATCATGTAGTTGGACAGCGCGAACCCGCCGAAGCCCACCATCATCATCACGCGGGGATCCAGCTTGTTGGACATGATCCCGGCGATCGGCGCCGTGCAGAACATCGCCAGGCCAGACACGAACATGGTTTCGCCGATCATCAGCGAGTCATATCCTCTGATATGGCCGAGATACTGCGGATAGAGATAGGTCAGACCGTAAAGGCCGATGCCCATCACGAAAGAGAACATTGATCCGAAGGCGAAGTTGCGATCATTGAAAGCTTTGAGATCGACAATCGGGAATGCAGCGGTAAACGCCCGCCAGAAAAACACCAAGGCGCCGCCCGTCAGCGCGACCGTGCCCATGACGATGTGCTCATCGTCAAGCCAGCCCTTGGCGTTTCCTTCCTCGAGCACATATTCGAGCGATCCGAGAAACACCGCCATGGCGGCAAGCCCGGTCCAATCGAATTTCTTCATCAGCGAATGATCGGGCTTATCGAAATCGATGAACATCCAGGTGGTGATCGCCACGATGACGCCAGGAACGACATTGACCAGAAACAGCCAGTGCCAGGAAAAAATGCTGGTGAGGTAACCGCCGACCGTCGGCCCGATGGTCGGCGCCAGAGTCGCCACGAGACCGATGATCGGAGAAACGATGGCCCGCTTTGACGGCGGAAATATCGTGAACGCGGCCGCGAAGACCGAGGGGATCATTCCACCGCCGATAAAGCCCTGAATGGCGCGATAGACGATCATCTGGTCGATATTGGTGGCGGTGGCGGCTAGCGCCGAAGCCAGTGTAAAGCCCGCCGCCGACACCGAAAACAGCACCCGCGTCGACAGAACCCGCGCAAGCGTGCCAGACAGTGGGATCATGATCACTTCGGCAATCAGATAGGATGTTTGAACCCAGGCGATTTCGTCATTGCTGGCGCTGAGACCGGCCTGGATTTCGGCGAGCGAGGCAGAGACGATCTGGATGTCCAGGATCGACATGAACATGCCGAACACCATGGCGAAAAAAGCGATCAGCCGCCGCGTGTCGATCTCTTGGGCGGGCGCGCCCGCCATGCTGGTAGTCGTGGCCGCCATGACGGACCTCCTATGCGTCGCCCGGCTAGGAGCGACGCGTTGAACCGGATGCTGGGCGGGCTTATTTCAGACGCCGCGTGGGATCGCCGGTGCGGCTGTCGACCTCGGCGATGACGCTGAGACCGGCGCGCAGATGGCCGCTTTCGAGAGCATCCTTCGGCAGCCTGATGCGCACCGGCACGCGCTGGATCACCTTGGTGAAATTGCCGGTGGCGTTTTCCGGCGGCAGCAGCGAGAACACCGAGCCGGACGCCGGAGCGATAGACACCACCTCGCCATGCAATATCTCGCCGCCGAGCGCATCGACTTCCAGCGTCACAGCGGCGCCGGGATGGATGCCCGCCAACTGCGTTTCCTTGAAATTGGCGTCGACATACAGCTCGGTCACTGGAACAAGCGCCGCGAGCTTCTGACCAGCCGAAACGAAGTCGCCGTCCTGCACGGCGATATTGCCGGCGACGCCGTCGAACGGCGCCTTGATCACGGTGAAGCTGAGATCGCGGGCCGCCTTGTCTTTCGACAATTCGAGCGAACGGATCTCGCTTTCGGCCTCCGCCTTCTGGGCGGTTACAACGGCGATATTGGCCTTGGCCGAGGCAATGGCGGAATCCGCCCCCAACAGATTGGCCCGGGCTTGATCGAGAGAAACCTTGGCGTTGTCGAGATCGGCGACCGTGCCGGCATTGTTGGCGGCGAGTTTGCTGGCGCGCTGCTCGGTGATTTCAGCGCCGCGCAGCGTGGCTTGCAACGCCGTCTTTGACGCGTCAGCCTGGGCGAGAGAGGCGCGGGCGGCCTCGATCTGGGCGTCAAAACGCGCGAGAGCCAGCTTCTGCGTCGCGATAGCGGCGTCCGCCTGTTCGACGGCGATACGATAGTCGCCTGCGTCCAGGGTGACGAGCGGATCGCCTTTTTTCACCCGCCGGTTGGCGACGACGTCGACATGCGCGACATAACCTGACACTTTCGACGCGATATTGGTGATGTCGCCTTCGATATAAGCATCGTCGGTCGAGACCATGAACCGGCCTTCCACCCACCAGTCATGGCCATAATAGACGCCGCCCGCGAGACCGGCGATCAGCATGAGCGACAGAACGACTTTCTTCGTAGCGCCCTTCGACTTGGCCTTGGCCGGCATCGCGTCACTAGCCTGAGCGGGCGCGGTCGGCGCGTGCGGAGCTTCGACGGTGGGCTCGGCTTGGAAACCCTCATCGACGGTACGGACTTTGGCGCTGCTGCTGGGATTGGCCATGGCGAACTCGATTCTTTGCGCGACAGTGTATCGAACCGAACGGTTCGGTTTGAAATTGACGTAGTCCTTTTTTTGTTCCATAGCAATATCAATCGAACCGGATGGTTCGAATAAAATGAACAAATGGGAAAAGGCATGGCGAACAAGGAAAGCCTCGCCGCAGGGGAGGAGCCGCATCAGCTCAGTCTTTGCGGTCCGGGACGACGGCCTGCGGCGGGAGAAGATCCCGCCAAGCGCGAGCAGATCCTCGATGGAGCCCAGCAGATCTTCATGCAGCTCGGCTATGACGCCGCCAGCATGAACGACATCACCCGCGCCGCCGGCGTGTCCAAGGGCACCGTCTATGTCTATTTCCAGAACAAGGAAGAGCTGTTCGCAGCAATCATCGACCGCCAGAAAAGCCGGATCATGAGCGTGCTTCGGCAGATCCTCGAAAACGGCCTGCCGGTGGAGGAGACGCTTCGCCAATTCGGCGTCTCTCTTACCGAACATGTCTGTTCGGAGCGGGTCATCCCCGCCATGCGCATGGTCATCGGCGTTCTCGATCGCATGCCGGACCTGGCCAAGCGGTTCTACAGCACCGGCCCCGGCGGCGGCCCCATGCTCCTGACCCTTTATGTTCAGAAACAGATCGAACTGGGAACGCTGCGGGACATCGAGGACGCCGAACTCGCCGCCCGCCAATATGCCGAACTTTGCATGGCAGGCATTTTTCGCTCACGCCTGTTCGGGGAGATGCAGGAGCCGCCGTCGTCCGAACGCATCGCAAGAAATGTCCGCGAAGCCCTCAGGCTCTTTCTCGGAGCCTATGCCGCCAAGCCCGGCCAATGAGCTTTTCCTTGACGCCGCCGTTGAATATGGCCTAAGGCGGCGCTAACGGAATTGTCCGGCGCCGCCGCCTCTCGCGGCGGGTCCGCGACCTCTTCCCATCCGAAATTCACCCGGCGAGCCGGCCGGCCTCATGGCCTTGCCTGGCGCGGCGGATTTTCCGCATGATCCATGGGCCAGTAACATGACAACTTCAGGCGTCCGCGTCCGCATCGCACCTTCTCCCACCGGCGAACCCCATGTCGGCACCGCTTATATCGCGCTGTTCAACTATCTCTTCGCCAAGAAGCATGGCGGCGAATTCATCCTCCGCATCGAGGACACCGACGCCACCCGCTCGACGGCCGAATTCGAGCAGAAAGTGCTGGACGCGCTGAAATGGACCGGCCTGACCTGGTCGGAAGGTCCCGATGTCGGCGGCCCTCATGGCCCCTATCGCCAGTCGGAGCGCAAGGACATTTACCGTCCCTTCGTCGAGAAGATGGTGGAAGAAGGCAACGCCTTCCGCTGCTTCTGCACGCCCGAACGGCTCGAAAAGATGCGCGAAGACCAGCGCGCCGCCGGCAAGCCGCCCGGCTATGACGGTCTGTGCCTGCATATCAAGGCCGAAGAAGTCACCGCTCGCGTCGAAGCCGGCGAGCCGCATGTGGTGCGCATGAAGATCCCGACCTCGGGCTCCTGCGATTTCCATGACGGCGTCTATGGCGACGTGTCGATCCCATGGGAAAGCGTCGACATGCAGGTGCTGCTGAAAGCCGATGGCATGCCGACCTATCATATGGCCAATGTCGTCGACGACCATCTGATGAAGATCACCCATGTGGCGCGCGGCGAGGAATGGCTGGCCTCTGTGCCCAAGCACATCCTTATCTATCGCTATCTCGGCCTTGAGCCGCCGGTGTTCATGCATCTGTCTCTGATGCGCAATGCCGATAAATCGAAGCTGTCCAAGCGCAAGAACCCGACCTCGATCTCCTATTATTCCGCCCTCGGCTATCTGCCGGAAGCGCTGATGAACTTCCTCGGCCTGTTCTTCATCCAGATCGCCGAAGGCGAGGAAATGCTGTCGATGGAAGAACTGATCGAGCGGTTCGACGCCGACAACCTGTCCAAGGCCGGCGCGATCTTCGACGTGCAGAAGCTTGACTGGCTGAACGGCCGCTGGCTGCGCGAAAAACTGTCGCCTGAAGACTTCGTCGCCCGCGTCCTCGGCTGGGCGCAAGAGAATGACCGCCTTGTCGAAGGCCTCAAGCTGGCCCAAAGCCGCATCACCAAACTTGGCGAACTGCCCTCGCTCGCCGGCTTCCTGCTGTCGCACGATGTCGGCCTGACGCCCGCGTCCTTCTCCGCGCTCAAGACCAGCCCGGCGGAAACGCTGGAGATCGTCACCACTGTTCAGACCGATCTCGAAAAAATGCTCGAATGGAACGTCGCTTCCATCGAGGAAGAGCTGCGCGCCATCGCCGATCGCCTCGGCAAGAAGCTGCGCGTCGTCACCCCGCCGCTGTTCATCGCCGTGTCGGGCAGCCAGCGCTCGCTGCCGCTGTTTGACAGCATGGCGCTGCTCGGCCGCTCGGTCGTGCGCCAGCGTCTCAAAGTGGCGATCCAGGTGCTGACCTCGATGGTGGGCAGCGGAAAATGAGGAAGCCCCTCCCCCTTGTGGGGAGGGGTTGGGGAGGGGTCTTCGCCCTGAGCAAGACGCCTCCCCTCCCCGTCGCTTCGCTCCGACCCTCCCCACAAGGGGGAGGGTTGGCAGAGACAGCTGCATCGGCGAACCAAAACGAACACAGCCGCAAAAGGCCAATACGATGACCGAACAGAAGACCGAAACCGCGCTTTCCTCCGACCCGACCGAGGTCCGCCGCCAGAAGCTTGACCAGCTGCGCAAGACCATTGGCGACGTCTATCCGGCGCATTTCCACCGCACGCTGACCAATGCGGAATTCGCCGAGAAATATGCCGGCCTCGAGCCGGATCAGGAGTCGGAAGACATCGTGACGGTCGCCGGCCGCGTCTATTCCTCGCGCAATTCCGGCATGTTCATGGACATCCATGACGCCTCGGGCAAGATCCAGATCTTCTCCCACAAGGACACGACGCCGGAAGAAGCCCGCGCGCTGCTGCCGATGATCGACCTCGGCGACATCATCGGCGTCAAGGGCCAGGTCCGTCGCACCAAGCGCGGCGAACTCACCATCAACGCCCATGAAATCACCATGCTGACCAAGACGCTTCTGCCGATGCCGGAGAAGTATCATGGTCTGGCGGACATCGAGCTGCGCTACCGCAAGCGCCATCTCGACATCCTCACCAATGAGGATTCCAAGCTCCGCTTCCAGCAGCGCTCGAAGATCGTCTCCGGCATCCGCCGCTTCATGGAAGGCGAAGGCTTTCTCGAAGTCGAGACGCCGATGCTGCAGACCATCTATGGCGGCGCGACCGCCGATCCGTTCAAGACCTTCCACAACACGCTGAAGATGGACATGTATCTGCGCATCGCGCCGGAACTGTACCTCAAGCGCACGCTGGTCTCGGGCCTGTCCGACAAGGTGTTCGAGATCAACCGCAACTTCCGCAACGAAGGCGTCTCCACCCGGCACAATCCCGAATTCACCATGATGGAATGCTACTGGGCCTATGCCGATTACGAGGACATCATGGGCCTCGTCGAGCGGCTGTTTGAAGGCCTCGCCGTCTCCATCCACGGAACGCCCGACGTCACCTTCGGCGACAAGCAGATCTCCTTCAAGGGTCCGTTCAAGCGCGTTCCGATGCCCGACGCCGTCAAGGACGTCACCGGCATCGACTTCCTGGCGATCAAGACGGATGAAGAAGCCCGCGCAGCCGCCAAGGCCGCTGGCTTTGAAGTCGAGAAGGACTGGACCTGGGGCGAATGCCTCGCCTTCATCTTTGAAGAGAAGGTCGAGGGCACGTTGATCCAGCCGAGCCATGTGACGCATTTCCCCAAGGACATCTCGCCCTTCGCCAAGGAAGTGCCGGGCGAGCCGCGTCTGGTCGAACGCTTCGAGACCTATTGCAACGCCTGGGAAGTCGGCAACGCCTTCTCCGAACTCAATGATCCCGAAGAGCAGCGCCGCCGCATGGTCGAGCAGCTCGAGCAGGCCCATGCCCGCGGCGAGAAGGACAAGCAGCTCGACGATGAATTCCTCGACGCCATCGACCAGGGCATGCCGCCCGCCGGCGGCCTCGGCATCGGCGTTGATCGCCTGATCATGCTGCTGACCAACGCGCCGTCGATCCGCGACGTCATCCTCTTCCCGGCCCGCCGCAACAAGGCCGACTGAGGCCGACAGTCCGATTACGAAAAGCCCCCGCGACGATGCCGTCCGGGGGCTTTTTCTATGTCTTGATCGGCTGAATTCAGTGGGTAGTGTCGCCGTGGCCTTCTTCGGCGGGAGCAGCGGCGTGATCCTCGGCCGGCGCTGGCTCATGCGCTGTTTCGGCTTGTCCATGCGCCTCGGGCTTTGCGGCGCCTTCCGCCGCATGTCCGGCTTCGCTTGCGGCCCCGTGTTCTTCGGCGGGGGCTGCATGGTCCTCAGCAGGCGCTGCATGATCTTCGGCCGCGGAATGGTCTTCCGCAGGCTGAGCTTCGTGCGCCTCGCTGGCTCCATGATCCCCAGCCTTGGCCTCGTCAGCCGGCGCGGCATGCGCAGCGTCGCCCTGATCGACGCTGGCGTCATGTTCACCGGCCGCGCCATGATCCCCGGCTGGCTGGGCGTGATCGCCCTCAGCCGTATCGGCGGGCTCCTCGGCGGGAGCGTGCTCGCCCTCGGTCTTTGCCGGACCATGATCTGCAGCAGGCTTTTCCTCGCCGCCGAGACCCACCATGCCCAACATGGAATCCATCATCGACGGCTCCGGCTTGGCGGAGGCGGTTTCATGGCCTTCCTCTGCGGGCGCGGCTTCGCCTTCGGTATTCTTGGAGGCGTCATGGCCCTCGGCCGGCTTTTCCTCGCCGCCGCCCAGGCCGACCATGCCGAGAACGGAATCCATCATCGAGGGCTCCTTGGCGGGCTCCTCGCCATGTCCCTCCGCCTTCGCCTCTTCGCCAGCTGGCGTTTCGCCATGACCCTCGGCGGTCTTTTCGCCATGACCTTCGGCCGGCGCTTCTTCGCCATGGCCTTCTGTTTTGGCTTCCTCGCCGTGACCTTCGGCAGCCGGGGCGGCATGTCCTTCCGAAACGGTGGCGCCATGCTCGGGTTTGGCGGCGCCATGCGCCGGCTTTTCACCCTCGGTCGGCTCGGGCTTGGGTATATCGGCGCAGTCCAGCTTGTCCGGTTCGTCCTTCATCGCGGCCATGAAGGCCTTGACCTCCTCCGCGTCGAGTTCGACCCGCTCACCATAGAAACGCCCGTCATCAGCCGGCAGACCATCGTAATAGCGCGCGATGAAGGGTTGCTTCATCTCCGGCACATAACGCGGCTGGAGCGCGATCACCACTTCGGCGCCGATGGCGCGGCCGCGCATGAAGGCGCGCTTGTCAGGTCCGCGATCATCGAGAATCGACACCTGGATCAGGTCGACCTTATTGGTCTTGGCCAGCAGGCCCGCCACGCGCAGCGCGGTCTTGATGCGCATATCGGCGTCGGCGGAAGCCATTTTCACATATTTGCGCATCCAGAGCCGCTTGCCCGGCGTCTTGAGAACCATCGTCTGGATCGTCTGGCATTCGCCGCCTGTCGTGTTGACCTTTGGGGGGCCGAGCAACTCGTCCTTGCCAACATACAGCGCCGCGCCGCCGGTGCCTCCCAGAAGCGCCAGCATGCCAGCGGATATGATCGCCAGCTTCTTGGAGAAGCGGATCTTTGGCAGGCCGATCTTCACACGCAATACTCCGGACCAATACACAAAACAGAAATGGTTACCGGACGATAAGGGGGCGATGTTTCGGAACGCTTAACAAAGCCGCCTTAAATTTACGGCGATGACTGTTTACGGAAACTTTGCCGCGTCTCTTTCGTTTCTGATCCGCAAGCAATACGGACTGCCACCAGCGCGGAGCCATCTCATGTCGGACAACGTCAATTTTAATCTCCAGCGCTTCGTCGAGGCGCAATCGTCAGCCTGGCCGCGCGCGATCGAGGAATTGAGCGCGGGCCGCAAGCAGAGCCATTGGATGTGGTTCATCTTCCCGCAGCTCGCGGGCCTTGGCATGTCGCCGACCGCCCAGCTCTACGCGCTCGCCTCCGAGGAAGAGGCCCGGGCCTATCTCCGTCATCCGCTGCTCGGGCCAAGGCTGATCGAGGCGACCGAGGCGACCGAGGCTGTGCTCGCGCATCAGGGCAAGAGCCTGTATGAGATCTTCGGCTCGCCCGACGACATGAAATTCCGGTCGTCGATGACCCTGTTCGAGCTCGCATCGGGCGACGCGGCGGCGCCCTTCACCCGCGCGCTCGACGCGTTCTGCGCCGGTCAGCGCGACGACAAGACGCTCGCGCTCCTTGACTGGACGCCCGCGGCCGACGCCTGATCAGGACAGCACGAAACTCCGCATGGAAATCGAGCCGAGATCGATCGTGTCGTTGAAGAAGGACAGATCGTCAGCCTTGTCCATCACCGCCAGCGGATAAAGGAGCGGCAGGAAATGCTCGACGGTCGGATGCGACAGCGCCGCTGCGCGACCGATCGAGCCCGCATCCAGCACCTTGCCGACATCGCGCGCTTCGATGGCGTCGGCCATATAGCGGTCGAATTCCACCGCCCAGTCAAACACCTGGCCATCAAAATTCAAGGCCCGGAGATTGTGGACGATATTGCCGCTGCCGATGATCAGCACGCCCTTCTCCCGCAACGCCCTGAGCTCGGCCGCGAGCTTGAAATGATCGGCAAGACCCTTGGAAAGATCGAGCGACAGCTGAAACACCGGAATATCGGCCCTGGGGAACATCTGGATCAGCACAGACCAGGCGCCGTGATCGAGCCCCCAACGATCATCGCCCTCCACATGGCTTTCCTGCAGAAGATCTATGGTCGCTTGGGCAAAATCGGGGGCTCCCGGCGCATTGTATTGCTGCGCGAAGAGTTCCGGCGGAAAGCCGCCGAAATCGTGGATGGTCTTGGGATTGCGGCCGATATGCACCAGCGTGGTCCCCCGCGTCATCCAGTGGGCGGATACGCAGAGAATGGCTTTCGGCGTCGGCAGGCTCTCGCCGATCTTGCGCCAGCTGCGGCTGTACTCATTGTCGAGGATCGCATTCATCGGGCTGCCGTGACCGACAAACAGCGCCGGCATGCGCGGCGTCGAGGACAGATTTGAAAAAGCGTTGCTGAGCGATGTCATGATTGCCTCTCCGGCGCATGGAACTGAATATTCGTCCTCAATATAGGGACGGCCCCGCGTTCACGATAGACGAGAAATTCTCGACAACTCGTTCGCTATTCCTGAACAGCAAGAAGCCCGGACGAGCCGGGCTTCTCTCAACTCAATGATGACGCGTCTCAGACGCTCAGGCAGAGATACTTGATCTCGAGATAGTCCTCGATGCCGTATTTCGAGCCTTCGCGGCCCTGGCCGGACTGCTTGATGCCGCCGAAGGGGGCGACTTCGGTGGAGATCAGGCCGGTATTGACGCCGACCATGCCATATTCCAGCGCTTCGGCCACGCGGAAGACCTTGGAGAGGTCCTTCGAGTAGAAATAGGAGGCAAGGCCGAATTCGGTGTTGTTGGCCATCTCGATGACCTCTTCCTCGGTCTCGAACTTGAAGAGCGGGGCGACGGGACCGAAGGTCTCTTCGCGGGCCACCTTCATCTCGCTGGTCACGCCGGTCAGGATGGTCGGCTGGAAGAACAGGCCGCCCTTCTCGTCGCGCTTGCCGCCGACGGCAACCTTGGCGCCCTTGGAGAGAGCGTCGCCGATATGTTCCTCGACCTTGTCCAGCGCCTTGGCGGAGATCAGCGGACCAGCATTGACGCCGGCCTCGAAGCCGTCGCCGACTTTCATCTGTGACACGCGGGCAGCAAGTTTTTCAGCGAAGGCGTCATAGACGCCGGCCTGCACATAGAGACGGTTGGCGCAGACGCAGGTCTGGCCATTGTTGCGATACTTCGACACCATCGCGCCTTCGACAGCCGCATCGAGATCGGCGTCGTCGAACACGATGAACGGCGCATTGCCGCCGAGTTCCAGGCCGAGCTTGAGGATCTGCTCGGCGCCCTGACGCATCAGGATCTTGCCGACATTGGTCGAGCCAGTGAAGGTCAGCTTGCGGATCTTGTCGTTCTCGCACATTTCCTTGCCGATCGGCGCGGAGTCCGACGACAGGATGACGCTGAACAGACCGGCGGGAAGACCGGCGCGTTCGGCCAGCAGCGCCAGCGCCAGCGCCGACAGCGGCGTTTCGCCGGCGGGCTTGGAGACCATGGCGCAGCCTGCAGCCAGCGCCGGCGCCATCTTGCGCGCCAGCATGGCGTTGGGGAAGTTCCAGGGCGTGATCGCGGCAACGACGCCGACCGGCTGCTTGATGACGATAATGCGCTTATCGGGCTGATGGCCGGGGATCGTGTCGCCATAGACGCGCTTGGCTTCTTCAGCGAACCATTCCACATAGGATGCGCCGTAGAGCACTTCGCCCTTGGCTTCAGCAACGGGCTTGCCCATTTCCGTGGTCAGGATGATCGCCAGATCGTCGGCGTTGGCGACCATCAGGTCGAACAGCTTGCGCAGCACGCCGGCGCGTTCCTTGCCGGTCTTGGCCGCCCAGACCTTCTGGGCCTTATAGGCGGCGTCAATGGCGCGGGCGGTTTCCGCCCGGCTCATATCCGGCAGCGTGGCGATGACGTCGCCTGTGGCCGGATTGGTCACATCGAAGGTCTTGCCGCTATCGCTCTTGTCCACCCAGACGCCTGACACCAGCGCCTTGTCGACGAGCAGGCTCGGATCCCTAAGCTTGGACTTGAAGTTTTCGGAGATCGCCATGGATCAGGCCTCCTTGGCGCATTCGCGCAGCGTGGTTTCGAGAATGTCGAGCGCTTCGACGAAGACATTGTCCTGAATGGTGATCGGCGACAGGAAGCGGATGACGTTTCCGTAGACGCCGCAGGTGAGCAGGATCAGACCCTTTTCCAGCGCCCGCACCCGCACCTTGTTGGTGAAATCGGCGTCCGGCGTCTTGGTGCCGGGAATGTTGAACTCGACAGCGTTCATGAAACCGGGGCCACGGATGTCGGCGATCTGCGGCACCGCCTCGATCAGCGACTGCAGGCGCTGCTTCAGGCGGGCGCCCAGCTGTTCGGCGCGGTCGCAGAGCTTCTCTTCCTCGATGACATCGAGCACGGCGTTGCCGGCGGCGATGCCGATCGGATTGCCGCCATAGGTGCCGCCAAGGCCGCCGGGGCCAGGCGCGTCCATGATGTCGGCGCGGCCGGTGACAGCGGCGATCGGGAAGCCGCCGCCCAGGCCCTTGGCCATAGTGGTGATGTCGGCGACGACGCCGTAATGCTCCATGGCGAACAGCTTGCCGGTGCGGGCAAAGCCGGTCTGCACTTCGTCGGCGATCAGCAGAATGCCATGCTTGTCGGCGAGTTCGCGCAGCTTGACCATGAAGGCGCGGGGCACTTCATAGAAGCCGCCCTCGCCCTGTACAGGCTCGACGATGAAGGCGGCGACGCGGGCCGGATCGACATCGGCCTTGAACAGCTTGTCGAGCACCGACAGCGAATCCTCGATGGTCTGGCCGTGCAGCTCAACCGGGAACGGCACATGGAAGACGTCGGGCATCATCGCGCCGAAGCCAGTCTTGTAGGGAACAACCTTGCCGGTCAACGTCATGCCCATGAAGGTGCGGCCATGGAAGGCGCCAGTGAAGGCGATGACGGCGGAGCGGTTGGTGGCGGCGCGGGCAATCTTGATGGCGTTTTCGACAGCTTCAGCGCCGGTCGTCACGAAGATGGTCTTCTTCTTGAAGTTGCCGGGCACCGCGTTGTTGAGGCGCTCGGCGAGCGTGACATAATTTTCGTAAGGAATGACCTGATGGCAGGTATGGGTGAAGTGATCGAGCTGATCCTTCACCGCCGCGATCACCTTGGGATGGCGGTGGCCGGTGTTGACCACGGCGATGCCGGCGGCGAAATCGATATAGCGACGGCCCTCGACATCCCAAATCTCGGCATTCTCGGCCTTGTCGGCATAGATCTGCGTGGTAACGCCGACGCCGCGCGAAATCGCATCGGTTCTGCGGGCGGCAATATCCGTATTCAACATGGGAACCCCCTGGATGTTCGAGTGAACTGATCGAGTCGCGGACCTCGCCACGACAGACCGAGAAGATTTCTTGCATTTTTTCTGTAGACTTGCAATATGGTCCACGAGATTTGTCGCGACGTAAATCTGCGGGCGCTCAAACCGGATCGGACGAGGATGGAGATACGCTACAAGATCGCCGAAGCAGCGCGCATGGCCGGCGTTTCGGCCTCCACGCTCCGTCTTTGGGAGAGCCAAGGGCTGATTGAGCCGATCCGCACCGATTCAGGCCAGCGGCTCTATGACGCTGGCCATGTCGAACGCCTCAAGACCATCAGTTGGCTGCGGCATGAGAAAGGCCTGAACCCGGCGGCAATCCGCGAAAACCTGAAATTGGAGCCGGACGCCGACGTCTCAGACGATGACGCACCTGAAGACACCGAAATTGGCGAAATTCCGATCGGCAAGAAGATCCGCCGCTTGCGACGCGAGGCAGGCAAGACGCTCGACACCGTCGCGCAGGCGATCGGCCTGTCGGCGTCGACGCTGTCGACCTTCGAACGCACCTCGCAGGGCCTGTCCTTCAAGGCGCTGCATGAACTGGTCGCCCATTTCGGCACAACCCTCGCCGTCTTGTCTGGCCAAGAAGATCGCCATACGGGTGAATCGTTGATCCGTGACGGCGAATGGCCGACCTGGCCGCCCTCCTCCACCGGCGTGACCGTGCAGATCCTGTCGGAAGGCAAGAACCAGATGGAGTGCCACCGCTTCGTGCTGGCGCCGGGCGCCTCCAGCGAAGGCGCCTATCAGCATCCGGGGGAAGAATTCCTGCATGTCCTGGCCGGCAGCCTGGAGATCATTCTCGACGGCGACCAGTTCTTCGAACTCGGCCCGGGCGACAGCTTCTATTTCGAAAGCCGACGCCCGCATTCCTGGCGCAACGCCTTTGATGGCGAGACGGTGCTGATTTGGGTGAACACCCCGCCGACATTCTGACGCCACCCGCCTATCCTCCGGAAAATCGCGCGGAAACCTTAACGCGCGATTCAGATTGCGGACTTTTCCGGAGAGCATAGGGTCTTCGCGTCAGACACCGTCAGGGCGCGCCATGAGTAGAGACGCCATCCGTGAAGCGGCCACCCGCTTCCGCCTCGCCATCGAAACCACGGAAAAGAGCAGGCTGTCCGCCGGTTTCCGCCGGTTCCCCTGGGGAGCATGCGGGGACGCTTCGGTGCTGCTCGGCAAATTCCTGAAGGATCAGGGTCTGGGCGAATTTACCCTGGTGGTAGGACAGTCAGCGGACAATCAGCATGCCTGGCTGGAACAGGACAATGTCGTGGTCGACATTACCGCCGATCAATTCGACGGATTCGGCGGGCTGATCCATGTCGGCGACGATATTTGGCGCAGGCGTTTCACTGAGCGCAGGCGGTGTGGCGCGGCGTTCCAACATGTCGAAAATGGTTCGGGATCCGAACTCGCCGGCGATTACCGGCTGCTCGCCGATCGCGCTTTGCTCTGCGCATGAGAAATAGCACGAGCAAGAGCCGCCATCACATGCGGCTCAGCTCAGGTCTTCAGGCCGCCTTTTTCAGGCCCGACTCAATGAACTTGCGGCCGGTCGCCACCAGCATGCCGACGGCCCCATCCAGCCAACCGTCCTTCAGTTCGAGCGCCAGAAACCGGTCGCGCGCGAAGGGGCCTGGCATCATCAGCGTCTGCGTCTTGGCGGCGGAAAAGCCGAAACGTTCGTAATAGGGCGCATCGCCGACCAGCAGGATCGCGCCATGGCCGAGGTTTCTGGCTTCCAGGATCGCAGCCCGCATCAGCGCGCCGCCGATACCCTTGCCTTCATGATCGGCGGAAACGGCCAGCGGCCCGAGCAGAAGCGCCGGCACGGCGCCGCCGGCAGGCGTCACGCCCGCCTGGACATTCCAGAGCCGCACGGTGCCGATGACATGATCGTCCGCATCGCGGGCGACGAGCGCCAGGCCTTCGGCCGGCACGCGGTTGCGGCGCAGCGCCTCGGAAGACTTCTTGCGGCGATCCGGACCCATGGCGATATCCAGCAGACGCTCGCGCGCCACCACGTCGCCGGGATTTTCCCGGTCGATGCGGAATGTGAGAGAAGACTTGGGCGCAAACAGCGCCCGCACAGTGTCAAGTACAGCGGCCATCTTGGCCTCCCGTGCCCAAAACCGTTATCAGCGGCGGTGACAATGAATTGTGAATAGCGCCCCGGATCACCCGGGGCGTCCAAATGCGTCGATCCTGTTAACCGGGATCAGATCACATAGGCCTTGAGCGGCTCGAACCCGTTGAACGCCACCGCCGAATAGGTGGTGGTGTAAGCGCCCGTGCCTTCGATCAGAACCTCGTCGCCGATGGTCAGCGACACCGGCAGCGGATACATGTTCTTCTCATACATCACGTCGGCGGAATCGCAGGTCGGACCGGCGAGCACGCAGGGCTCCATGGCGTCAGTGTCGCGGGTGGTGCGGATCGGGTAACGAATCGCCTCATCCATGGTCTCGGCCAGACCGCCGAACTTGCCGATGTCGAGAAACACCCAGCGATGCGCGTCATTGTCGGACTTCTTCGAGATCAGCACGACTTCCGTCTTGATCACGCCGGCATTGCCCACCATGCCGCGGCCCGGCTCGATGATGGTTTCCGGAATGTGATTGCCGAAATGCTTCTTGAGCGCAGCGAAGATCGCGCGGCCATAGGCTTCGGACGTCGGGATGTCCTTGAGATACTTGGTCGGGAAACCGCCGCCCATATTCACCATCTTCAGCTCGATGCCGCGCTTGGCGAGCGACACGAACACGCGCTTGGCGTCGGCAAGGGCCGAATCCCAGGCGTCGAGCTTGGTCATCTGCGAACCGACATGGAACGACACGCCATGCGAGACGAGGCCGAGCTGATGGGCATAGACGAGCACGTCGACCGCCATCTGCGGCACGCAACCGAACTTGCGGCTAAGCGGCCATTCGGCGCCTTCGCCATCGGTGAGCACGCGGCAGAACACGCGAGCGCCGGGCGCGGAGCGGGCGATCTTCTCGACTTCCTCGTGGCAATCGACAGCGAAGAGAGTGACGCCGAGCGCATGGGCGCGGGCGACGTCGCGCTCCTTCTTGATCGTGTTGCCGAAGGAGATGCGGTTTGCGGTTGCGCCGGCGTTCAGCGCCATTTCGATTTCGGCCACGGAGGCGCAATCGAAGTTGGAGCCGAGATTGGCGAGCAACTTGAGGACTTCGGGGGCCGGATTGGCCTTCACCGCGTAATAGATCTGGCTGTCCGGCAGGGCATGGCGGAACGCCTTGAAATTGTCCTTGACGACGTCGAGGTCCACGACGAGGCACGGTCCTTCCGGACGTCGGGTGGCGAGGAAATCGCGGATGCGCTGGGTGGTCATGGCGGGTGTCCTTCCAAAATCCAGAATAAATTGATCCTTCGCCGGAACCGGATTGAACCGGCCACGGACTGGACAAGTGGCAATCACCGGATAAACCGGTCGACATGAGACAAGGATACGCAGCAAACAGGGCCAGCAGATGGAGACACCGGACCTATAAACTGAATATGCAATGCAATGATGACCAAACGCCTTGCAGCGTCAGATCGTCTTGTCTGCCTTGGATTGGAGGGATAAACCCGACCGCACTTCCGGCAATGAAGGTGTGCCTCTTCAGTAACCCCGGCTGATGGAAAGCCGGCAGACACCAGAAAGGCCCGCACCGTCGTTGCTTCAAGATGTCCTCGCATTTCCCGGTTGGCCGGAATAGCGACTGGAGCGGTTAGGTCCAGGTACCTTACCGATGACCTCACCTTAGGGATTTCTCCCAGTTCGAGGGTCGGCGGACACCCACAGGCACGTGCGACTTTGGGCAAGGGCGGGGATAGGCATGTTCGCTGTCATAATCAAGAATTTTTTGAACCCTTTTTGATTTTTTTTCGCCGTGGTAAGACGCTGGCGATCAAGTCTTTTCTTACATTTTTATGAATCGGGGCCCTATGGATACGCTGACGCGGATGCGCGCCTTCATCGACGTTGTCGACGCGGAGGGCTATTCGGCGGCCGCGCGCAAGCTTGGACGATCCAAGGCGCTGCTTTCGAAATATGTGAAGGAGCTGGAAGACGAGTTGGGCGCATTGCTGCTCAACCGCACCACGCGCCAGTTCTCGCTCACCGAGGCCGGCCATACCTATTACCGCCAGGCCTCTGAAATCCTGAAGGAAATCGACAATCTCGCCGATCTCGTCCGCGAGGGCGCGACCGATCTCAAGGGCCGCATCCGCATCTCCGTGCCGCGCAGCTTCGTCGACGCCAATATCGGCCAGTGTCTCATCGATTTCTCCGCCGAACATCCCGACATCGTGCTCGACATCGTCGCCGAGGACCGTTTTGTGGATCTGATCGAGGAAGGCTTCGACGTAGCGATCCGCATCACCCGGCTGGAAGACTCCGGCATGATCGCCCGCAAGCTCTGTGATTTCGGCATGAGATTCTTCATCTCGCCGAAGCTGCTTGAGAAATATGGCGAAGTGCGCCACCCCAGCGATCTTGCCGGCATTCCCTGCATCGTCGACACCAACAACCGCAACTACAATGTCTGGCGCTTCGAGACGAAGGACGGCGCGACCCATTCGATCTCCGTCTCCGGTCCGATCGAGGTCAATTCGCCGATCGCCACCACCCGCGCCGCCATTGCCGGCCTCGGCGTGGCGATGATTCCGGATTTCATCGCCCAGCCCAAGGCCGATTGCGGCGCGTTGGTCAGCATTCTCGACGAGTTCGAACTGAAGGGCGGCGGCATCTACGCCATCTATCCACATCGCCGTTATCTGCCGGCCAAGGTTCGCCGCTTTGTCGACTATCTGCATGGCTGGTTCCGGAAGAGCCCCTGAGCGATCGCCAGCCGCGCCGCTGTCGGAATTTCGACGCAATTTTCGGCGATCTGCCGTCGAACGGAAGGGACTAGAGATTCATGAGGAAACGCCTCGCGCTCGCCGCACTCCTGATCGCCGCCCCAACAGCGTCATGGGCGCATCCGCACGTCTTCGCCGACGCCCGGCTGGAGATCGTCGCGGGCGCCGACGGCCATATCGACGAGTTGCACAATATCTGGCGCTTCGACGAAGTCTTCTCCTCCTCGGTGCTGATGGATTTCGACAAGAACGCCAATCTCAAGCTCGATCCCGGCGAACTGGCCGAGGTCGGCAAGACCGTGTTGGCCTCGCTGGAAGAGTTCAGCTATTACACCACCATCACCGACAATGGCCGCCTCATCAAGGTCGCCAAGCCCGATGTCATCCATGTCGACTACAAGGATGGCCAGTTGCTGATGTTCTTCGCGCTCAAGCCAGCCCAGAAGCTGCCGCTCAAGGGCAAGCTCACTTTCGGCATCTATGACCCCACACTCTACACCTCGATCGATTTTCCCTCGGACAAGGATGTGGTGATGATGGGCGACTTCAAGCAATGCAAGGGCGCCGTGGTCCGCCCAGATCCCGACGAAGTCATCGCCGAAAACAAGTCGACTCTCACCGACGCCTTTTTCAACGACCCCACCGGCACCGATATGTCGAAACTGTTTGCGACGCGGATGGAGATCCACTGCTCATGAACCGCAAAACGCTCGCCGCTCTGCTGTTTGCCGCAGCCGCCCTCACCCCCACTCTGGCTCTCGCCTCGTCTCTGGGGCTTGGCAATGCCGAACCGGGCGCCGGGCCTCCGTCGGAATTCATGATGCGCTATTTCCCCTGGCTGGAGCCGGCGGTGTTCTTCATCAATGCCGAGCAGCAGCGCTTCTATCGCGCGCTCACCGAAGCGCTGAAGGCGATGCGACAGGATAGCTGGCAGGCCTGGTGGCTCATCGGCGTGTCCTTCGTCTATGGCGTCTTCCATGCCGCCGGCCCGGGTCACGGCAAGGCGGTTATCTCGTCCTACATGATCGCCAACGAGACCGAACTCAAGCGCGGCGTGATGATCTCCTTCCTGTCGGCCTTCGTGCAGGGCGTGGTGGCGATCCTGGTCACGGCCGCCGGTTTCCTGGTGCTGCGCGGCGCCTTCATCACCATGACCGACGTCGCCAAATGGCTGGAAGTCGCCTCCTTCGCCATCATCATGGGCTTTGGCCTGATGTTGCTTTACCGCAAGCTCAAGGGCCTGACGGTGGCGCTGGCCGATCCCGGCCTTGCCGCGATCCCCGCTTTCGCGACGCCGCATGGCGTCAGCTTCCGCGAAGGCCTGGATCACCATCACGGACACGGCCCGGGATTGAAAAGCCACAGCCATGCCGCCGGCGAAGTCTGCTCCGTCTGCGGTCACGCCCATGCGCCGTCGGTGGACACAGTGCGCGGCGATACATTTTCCATGGCCGACGCCTGGACCGCGATCATGGCGGTGGGTCTTCGCCCCTGCTCCGGCGCGCTGATCGTCCTGACCTTCTCCTTCCTGAACGGCCTCTATCTCGGCGGCGCGCTGTCGGTGCTGGCCATGTCGATCGGCACGGCGATCACGGTCTCCATCCTCGCCACGCTCGCCGTCACCGCCAAGGACGCCGCCATCCGCTATGCCGGCTCCGGCATTGGTGGAAAGCTTGGCCACGGCATCGAACTCATGGGCGCCGTAGTCATCATCCTGTTCGGCTTCACCTTCCTGATGGCGTCGCTGCAGGGCTGACGCACTCCTCTCCAACCGATAGCCGGCGATCGTCCGCTCGCCGGCTTTTTCATGCCCGGCGAAATTTCTGATTTACGTACCTCATATTCTTCGCTATGACGCTGGCCGGGAGGAAATGCGGGCATGAAACCGACGGTTCACGACATCGCCAGAGAAGCGGGCGTCAGCCTCGCCACGGTCGACCGCGTGCTCAACCGGCGCCCCGGCGTGCGCGCCGCCACCCGCGAACGGGTCGAAGAGGCGATTGACCGCATCGGTTTCGTACGCGACGTCGCCGCCGCCAATCTCGCCAAAAGCCGCACCTATGCGCTGGCCTTCGTCATTCCCGAAAGCGACAATTCCTTCATGCAGGCGCTGCGCGACGAAGTCGCTGACGCCCGCCTGCGCGGAGCGCTGGAGCGCACCGATATCCGCCTGATCGCCGTGCCCGCTTTCGACGAGGCTGCCCTCGCCCAGGCGCTCGACGCGCTGATCGACAATCCGCCCGCCGGCGTCGCCGTGGTGGCGATCGACGCGCCGGCGATCCAGGCGCGCATGGAGCGGCTGCATGAGGCGGGCGTCGCCGTGGTGACGCTGGTCTCCGATCTCGCCGCATCTGGCCGTGACCATTTCACCGGCATCGACAATCTCGCCGCCGGCCGCACCGCCGGCTCCCTGATGGGCCGTTTCCTTAGCAGCCGCGCG
Source organism: Rhizobium sp. SG_E_25_P2 (assembly GCF_029892285.1). Lineage (GTDB taxonomy): Bacteria > Pseudomonadota > Alphaproteobacteria > Rhizobiales > Rhizobiaceae > Rhizobium_E. The sequence goes on along the minus strand of NZ_JARXVM010000002.1, from coordinate 60,643 downwards.
GGCGCCGTCGCTGTGATCGCGGGTTCCCTCCGGCTCGGCGACCATCGCGACCGTCTGACCGGTTTTAGCGAACGCCTCGGCGAGATCGCCCCCACGATCCGGCTTCTGGAGGTGATGGAGAGCCAGGACGATCCCGCCCGCGTCGAGGCGCTTCTCAACTCCGCCTTCCGCGATCATCCCGACATGATCGGCGTCTACAATCTCGGCGCCGGCAATCGCGGCCTCGTCGCCGCGCTCACGCAGACCACTGGCGAGGCCCCGGTGGCCATTGCCCATGAACTCAGCCCGCTCACCCGCAAGGCGCTGGAGGATGGGCTGATCGACGCGATCCTCAACCAGGATCCCGGCCATGAAATCCGCTCCGCCATCCGCGTTCTCAAGGCCCGGGCCGACGGCCTGCCGGTGATCGCGGCGCAGGAGCGCATCCGCATCGACATATTCCTGAAAGACAATCTGCCCTGAAGGGCAAGGGAGGACAAAAATGTATCTCGGTCTCGATCTCGGCACGTCAGGCGTCAAGGCCATGCTGATGGACGCCGATCAGAACATCATCGGCTCCGCCAATGGCCATCTCACCGTCTCGCGCCCGCAGTCCGGCTGGTCCGAACAGGCCCCCGCCGACTGGATTCGCGCCACCGAAGAGGCGATCGCGGCGCTGAAGGCCGCCCATCCCGCAGAACTCGCCGCGGTCAAGGGCATTGGCCTCTCCGGCCAGATGCATGGCGCGACCCTGCTCGACGCCGCCGATCAGGTGCTACGCCCCTGCATTCTCTGGAATGACACCCGCTCCTACAAGGAAGCCGCCGCACTCGACGCCGATCCGCGTTTCCGCGCGCTGACCGGCAACATCGTTTTCCCCGGCTTCACCGCGCCGAAACTGGCCTGGGTGAAGAACAACGAGCCCGAGATCTTCGCCAAAGTCCGCAAAGTGCTGCTGCCCAAGGATTACCTGCGCCTGTGGCTGTCGGGCGAGCACATTTCGGAAATGTCCGACAGCGCCGGCACCAGCTGGCTCGACACCGGCAAGCGCGCCTGGTCGTCGGAGCTGCTCGCGGCCACCGATCTCGACGAGAGCCAGATGCCGCGCCTTGTCGAAGGCACGGACAAGGCCGGCGAATTGCGCAGCGAACTGGCAGCGAAATGGGGCATGGGCGCTAATGTGGTGATCGCCGGCGGCGCGGGCGACAATGCCGCCTCCGCCTGCGGCATGGGCACCGTGTCGGAAGGCGCAGCCTTTGTCTCGCTCGGCACATCGGGCGTGCTGTTCGCCGCCAACGCCTCCTATCTGCCCAACCCCGCCAGCGCCGTGCACGCGTTTTGCCATGCGCTGCCCAACACCTGGCACCAGATGGGCGTGATCCTCTCGGCCACCGATGCGCTCAACTGGCATGCTGGCGTCACCGGCAAATCGGCGGGCGAACTGACCACGGAACTCGGCGACACGCTTCACGCCCCCGGCCCCGTCACCTTCCTGCCCTATCTTTCGGGCGAGCGCACGCCGCACAATGACGCCAAGATCCGCGGCGTCTTTACCGGGCTCGGCCATGAATCGGGCCGCGCGGCGCTGACCCAGGCCGTGCTCGAAGGCGTCGCCTTCGCCTTCCGCGACAATCTCGAAGCGCTCAAATCCGCCGGCGCGACAGTGCCGCGCATGACGGCCATCGGCGGCGGCTCGCGCTCGATCTACTGGCTGAAGGCCATCGCCACCGCGCTTGATACGCCCATCGACATCCCCGCCGACGGCGATTTCGGCGCAGCCTTCGGCGCAGCCCGCCTGGGCCTGATCGCCGCCACCGGCGCCGACCCCGTCGCCATCTGCACCGCGCCCGCGACCGAAGCCAGCATCGAACCCGAGGCCGGCCTCCGCGACGCCTTCGAGACCGCCTACCAGCGCTACCGCGCCGTCTATCCGGCGATCGCGGCGCTCAACGGCTAAACTTCGGTGGCGGGCCCTCATCCGGCTGCCGCCACCTTCTCCCCGCAAGCGGGGAGAAGGATGATGGAGCACCGTCATCACCACATCCGCCTTCTCCCCGTTCTACGGGGAGAAGGTCCCGGCAGGGGGATGAGGGGCCACCACCCTCCATCAACCACCTGACAGACCACCACGAACACCAAACCAAGGAGCAAACACTATGGGAACTGGCTTTTTCGGCACGATCGAAAAGATCAAATTTGAAGGCGAAGGCTCGACCAATCCGCTGGCCTATCGCCATTACAACCCCGTCGAAATCGTGCTCGGCAAGCGCATGGAGGAACATCTCCGCTTCGCCATCGCCTATTGGCACACCTTTGTCTGGCCGGGCACCGATCCGTTCGGCGGCAACACGTTTGAGCGTCCCTGGTTCGAAAACACCATGGAAGCGGCAAAACTCAAAGCAGATGTCGCCTTCGAATTCTTCCAGCTGCTCGGCACGCCCTATTACTGCTTCCACGACGCCGATGTGCGCCCGGAAGGCAGGAATTTCGCCGAGAACACCAAAAACCTCAACGAGATCGTCGATTACTTCGCCGAAAAGCAGGCGGCATCGGGCGTGAAGCTGCTCTGGGGCACCGCCAACCTCTTCTCGCATCGCCGCTATATGTCGGGCGCGGCCACCAATCCCGATCCCGAAGTCTTCGCTTTCGCCGCAGCGACCGTGAAGACCTGCCTCGACGCCACCCACAAGCTTGCTGGCGAAAACTACGTGCTCTGGGGCGGCCGCGAAGGCTATGAGACGCTGCTCAACACCGACCTCAAGAAGGAACTGGACCAGATGGGCCGCTTCCTCAACATGGTGGTGGAATACAAGCACAAGATCGGCTTCAAGGGCGCGATCCTGATCGAGCCCAAGCCACAGGAGCCCTCCAAGCACCAGTATGACTATGACGTCGCCACCGTCTACGGCTTCCTCAAGAATTACGGTCTCGAGAAGGAAGTGAAGGTCAATATCGAGCAGGGCCACGCCATCCTCGCCGGCCACACGTTTGAGCATGAACTGGCGCTCGCCAATGCGCTCGGCATCTTCGGCTCGATCGACATGAACCGCAACGACTACCAGTCCGGCTGGGACACCGACCAGTTCCCGAACAATGTTCCGGAAATGGCGCTGGCCTATTATCAGGTCCTGCAGGCCGGCGGCTTCACCTCGGGCGGCACCAATTTCGACGCCAAACTGCGCCGCCAGTCGCTCGACGCCGAAGACCTGCTGATCGGCCATATCGGCGGCATCGATTGCTGCGCCCGCGGCCTGAAGGCCGCCGCCGCGATGATCGAGGAAAAGGCGCTGTCGGGCCCGCTCGACGCCCGCTACGCCGGCTGGGCCAAGCCCGAAAACCAGAAAATGCTGGCCTCCGAAAGCCTCGAAACCATCGCCGCCCGCGTCGAAGCCGAGGACATCAACCCGCAGCCGAAATCCGGCAAGCAGGAATTGCTGGAAAACGTGGTCAACCGCTACGTTTGAGGCGGGAGAAATGGGAGGCGGCGGCGACGCCGCCTTCATACGAGCTTTGGTGAGTTCTGAACTAGTTGGGGCAAAGGGCGGCGCTGTGCCAACAGAAGACTTTGTAGACATCACAGGCTATCTGGTCTGCCTGATCTCACAATAGCAAATGATGCGCTGGTTCCGTGACGTTGGGTTGGAGATAGAGAGTGTTAATTACCGCTCAAGCGATTGGGAATCACTGCGGTGCTCCTCCAGTGCTTCTCACTTCGTACATGATTGGCCCTGACGAATTTCCCCATCCGGAACGGCATTTCAGATTCGCGAAAGGAAGATGCGACCCTGACCACGTATCCTTCCTGGCTAAGTGTGTCTAATGATACTGCTAAATCTTCGAAAAGACCCGGCCCGAAAGGTCCTCGATACAGCGTGGGTACGGGTGTGATCCCCAATTCGTTCAACCGAACCAGCGTGAGGTCCCACGCTTGAACTTCATCGCCGACGATCCAAGCGAACCCCATAAAGTAAGATGGCAAGCTGTCATAGGCGATGGAATGCCGAGCGTAAAGGTTCTCGCCCACGATGCGTTCTTCTCTTTCGAGTTGAGGGGAGACACTTGCCGCGAATGCTCTCATCCAATCACGTGACGGGTGATAGGCACTGTCGGGGCTTCGAGCATAAGTTCCGCCAGCGTGAATGGTCGTGTTTTCACCGTCCATCTTCTCTGTGACCACTAGGTCGGTGACCATCAGACCTTCGGGCGACGGTATGATCTTGTCATCACTGGATGCACCGGGAGATATCTGCAAATGATACGTGCGGCCATATTTCTTCATTGTTACTTGATACCCCGCCATTGGCTTCAACCGCAACGCAAACTTGCAACCTAACCGCCAGCTATCATGTCGTATTGGAGAACGACGTACCCTTCGATTTGTCGATACTTATCATATCGACAAAGATTTACAGTTTCCAACCCTACCCGTAACCGCATCAAATCGTTAGGGTGTTCCTACAAGCACGAAGCGAATAATCAGGACGTTAAAGGGAGCGAGGCGCAATGTTTACACGACTACGGTTAGACCACTTCAAGGCATGGCAAACCACAGGCGACATTGCACTCAAACCCGTGACTATGTTGCTGGGCACCAACTCGTCGGGGAAATCAACCCTGATTCAGAGCTTATTGCTACTCAAGCAGACGGCGCGATCTCCAGACCGCACGATCCACTTGAATCTCGGAGGCGATGAAATAAACGACCTCTTCAATTTTGGCAGTTTCGAAGATGTATTTCATCAATCAGGAGAAGGCGCACGCCAGTTTTCCATAGCCTTCGACTTCGAACGTCCAATTGCCGACCGCATCAAGAAGGGTACCTTCGACTGCACGTATGTTCAGACTTCTTCAGGCAGCGTTACCATCCAAGAGTTAACTCTTCAGACGGAAAACCGGAAGTTCAGAGCTGTCCGCCGAGAAAAGGGCGCGTTTTCGATTCTGGTGGATGATGAAACTCAACCAAGAGGCAAGGGCAGACACTACGCCCCAGAAAGGTCGATAGCATTTTCAGCAGACGCAATCGCGCTTTTGGAAAAAGAAGGACAGCTTATCGAAGACCTGAGTCTCGCCGTCAGGAGAGAGCTGGAGGAGATCGCATATCTCGGACCGCTGCGCCGTAAACCTGAAAGAGATTACCCTTGGAACAAAACGAATCCTGGTGACCTTGGCAGCGATGGTAGAGGCGCGATAGATGCGCTACTGGCAAGCGCACTTCTGAGAAGCGATGAAAGAAGTTACGTCGTGGATCAGGTTTCTCACTGGTTAGCGCGTATGAAGCTCGCTGACAGAGTGGAGGTGCGTCAGAACGGCCGATCGAACCGTTATGAACTTATTGTTCATCGAGATGGCATTCAATGCAATCTCCGCGATGTCGGGATTGGGATTTCTCAGGTCCTTCCCGTTTTGGTGGTCTCATTCTTCGCTCGCAGCGGAAGCACAATCATGCTTGAAGAGCCCGAGATTCATCTTCATCCGTTAGCTCAGGCCACACTAGCTGAGCTGTTTGTGGAAATTAGCAAAAAACGAAATATTCAGTTTATAGTGGAGACGCATTCGGAACATCTATTTCGACGAATGCAAACCCTGATAGCAAAACAAGATGCCAGCACAGAAAATACTTCGATGTATTTTGTAGAACGGGAAAATAAGTCGGCGGCGTTACGTCAACTGGAAGTAGATAATTTTGGAAGAGTCAAGAATTGGCCGGATGGTTTCTTCGGTGACGCCATGGGAGAGACTCGCGAACAAGCTCGCCTCATGTTCCAGCGTCAGAAAGAAACCACCCGATGAAGCTGCGATATGTTATTGATACCAATGTCCTAATCGCAGCAAGCGCGGCTGATCCAACCAATCCTGCGGATATAGATGCGACTCCGAAAGACGCTGACCGCCGCAAAGAGGTGTGGGACTGGTTGGACAGCTTTCAGAAATGCGAATCACGTTTGGTATTGGACTCCGAACTGAAGATTTTTGATGAGTATCAGAATAAATTGGGCTTTAACGATTACGGTATCCAAGTGATCATGCACAAGATGAGTACTGCAGCCTTAGACAATGTCCCAGTGCAATACGACGAGAATGGCCATGGAATTGTGCCAAGCTCGTTGGAGACTGTAGTCCACGACCTTGCAGACAGGAAAATGGTCGCGGCCGCGCTGGTGTCGTTCGCTCAGTTTGGGGAGGGTTGCATCGCATTCGCAGGAGACACTGACTGGCATGACTGGGAAACCGAATTATGTGCTCATTCGCTGATATTGGAGCCAATCATTGAAGCCTGGTCGCGACAAAAACATGCGGAGAAGAAGCAAAGATAACGCTTGATTTGTGCAACGCTGCCAAAGGCCTGACAGCCCCCGAAATCACTCAGCGGCCTCGTCCGGCCCCCTCACCGCCGCACAAACGCCCGTCCCGACACCGCAATCGGATTGCCATCCGGATCTTTCGCATTGGCGAACACATAGCCATCCGCTCTGTGCGCCGGCCCGAACACGAGGCCCTTGGCGGCGCAGTCGCGGCAGAAGCCTTCGACATCCTCGACATCGAACACCAGCTTCACCAGAACCTGGCCCATTTTCTGGGCTTTGCCGGCCGCATGAACAAGCAGATTGGCGCCGCCATCCTGGGCGACGAGCTCGACGAGCCGGTCGCCTTCCAGCCTGAGCGCGCGGAACGGAAAATAGGTTTCATAGAAGGCTGCCGTCCGCTCGACATCGCGCACATAGAGGGTGACGGCGCCGATGCCCATGCGTCAGCGCTTGGGCAGTGAGCGCGGCGCCCCCACCGAATTCCGCACCACCAGATCCGGCGCGAGCAAAATCTCGGTTTCCTCGGGCTTTTCGTCCTGCAGCAGCTTGAAGAGCAGCGCCATCGCCTGTTTGCCGATCGCGGTGCGCGGCTGGCGGATGGTGGTGAGCGTCGGGTTCATGAAGGTGGCCTGCGGCACGTCGTCAAAGCCGGTGACGGAGAAGTCGCCGGGGATGGAATAGCCGCGCGCGGTCAGCGCCAGCATCACCCCGATCGCCGTCTGGTCGTTGACGCACATGAAGGCCGTGGGCAGCGTGTCGCGCATGAACAGTTGTTCGACGGCGAGGCGGCCGCTTTCGATCGTGCCGTCGCCGGGCATGATCAGGCCCGGGTCGAGCTCCAGCCGTGCGGCGCGCATGCCGTCTTCATAACCGGCCTTGCGGCGGGCATGGCCGAGCCTTGTTCGGGATTCGCCGATAAAGGCGATGCGGCGATGGCCCTCAGTGATCAACAGGTCGATCGCCTTTCGGGCGCCGGCGGCGTCGTCGACGCCGACATAGGGAATGCCGCCATTATAGACTGGCTCGAACACGCCGACGCTGGGCGGCAGCCGCGCGGTCATGGTCTGGTGGCCAAAGGGCAGGATGCCGGTGAACAGGATCATTCCAGCCGCCTGGTTGGAATTCAGGAATTTCAGATATTCCAGCCCGCGTTGCGGATCGTTCTGCGTATGGCCGATCAGCACGCCATAGCCATGCGCGCGCGCCTCGTTTTCCAGCCCGATCAGGATGTTGGAGAAATTGGGATCGCCGATATCAGGCGCCACCACCAGGATCATGTTGGAGCGGCCGAGCCTGAGGCTGCGGGCCATGGCGTTGGTGGTGTAGCCGGTGATCGCAATCGCCTGCGTCACCTTGAGACGGGTTTCCTTCGCCACCTTTTCCGGGGTATGGATCGCGCGTGACACCGTCGCGATGGATACTTCCGCGAGACGGGCGACGTCTTCAATTGTTGCGGGGGTGGATTTCGACACGCGTGTCCTCGGTTCCGCCGTTACGGCTGCAAACTACACAGACTGCCGGCAAGGTCAAACGATCCGCCGCGAAAATTTCAGACACTCCGAATGTAAACCTTTACATCAATCCTGTAAAGGTTTACAAAATCGCCAACGCGGCGGAAAAGCCGTGAGGGAGGAAGACCATGACGGCCCCTGAGGCGAGCGAGCGACAGCCGGTTCTGGCTGCGCGCCGGATCAGCAAATCTTTCAATGGCGTCCAGGTGCTGTTCAGCGTCGATTTCGATCTCGCCAAAGGCGAAGTGCATGCGCTGATGGGCGAAAACGGCGCCGGAAAATCCACGCTGGTCAAGATCCTCTCCGGCTACGAACAGCCGACCTCCGGCGAAATCCTGCTCGACGGCAGGCCGGTGAGATTGCCGCCGAATGGCGCGGCCGAGGCGCTGGGCATCGTCATCATCCACCAGGAATTCAATCTCGCCGACCACCTCACCGTCACCGAAAGCCTGTTTCTCGGCCGCGAGGTCACCCGCTTCGGCATGCTCGACCGCAAGCATATGCGCGCTGAGACCCGCCGCGTGCTCGATCAACTGGGCTCCCATATCGATGAAAACGTGCTGATCAGCGCGCTCTCGGTCGCCGACAAGCAGATGGTGGAGATCGCCAAGGCGATCAGCCGCGACGCCCGCGTGGTGTTCATGGACGAGCCCACCGCCGTCCTGTCCCGCGAGGAGACGCTGATCCTGTTCGATCAGGTGCGCAAACTGCGCGTCAAGGGCACGAGCTTCGTTTTCGTCTCCCACAAGCTCAATGAAGTCATGGAACTGACCGACCGCGTCACCGTGCTGCGCGACGGCCAGTGGATCAAGACCGCCCCGACCGCGATGATGGATGGCGAGGCGATCGCGCAATTGATGGTCGGCCGCGAATTGTCGAGCCTCTACCCCTCCAAGCGCGAACCGGATATCGACGAAGAGGTGGTGCTGTCGGTGCGCGACCTGACGACAGGCTATGTGCGCGGCGCGAGTTTCGAGCTGCGCAAGGGCGAGATCCTTGGTTTTTCCGGCCTGATCGGCTCTGGCCGCAGCGAATTGATGGAAGCGGTGGCGGGTCTGCGTCCGCGCCTCACGGGCAATGTCGAGATCCGCAGCCAATCCGTGCCCTCGGGCGACATCCGCGCCGCCAATGCCCACGGCCTCGCCTATATGACCAAGGATCGCAAGGGCAAGGGCCTGCTGCTGGGCGAAGGCATGACCGTCAATCTGACCCTGCAGAATCTCGAACGGCATCTGAAGGCCGTCTATCTCGATCCCCGCAGCGAGACCACCGCCATGGAGCGGGCGCGCCGCCGCTTCGACATCCGCGTGCGCGACGGCAATGTCGTGGCCGGCCGCATGTCGGGCGGCAACCAGCAGAAGCTGCTGCTCGCCAAGGTCATGGAGACCGAGCCCGACATCGTCATCATCGACGAGCCGACGCGCGGCATCGATGTCGGCACCAAGCAACAGATCTATCATTTCATCGCCGCGCTCGCCCGCGAAGGCAAGTCGATCATCGTCGTCTCCTCGGAGATGCCCGAAGTGATCGGCCTCTGCACCCGCGTCGCCGTCATGCGCGAAGGCCGCATCGTCGGCATGCTCGAAGGCGAGGAAATCAGCGAACAGGAAATCATGCGCTATGCGGCCGGGCTGAAGGAAAAGCTGGCCAGCTGACAAGCGCGCGGACGACAAGATCCGGACGGGGGAAAGACGTGGATATGAGCATCAATGGCGGCGAGACAGCGCGGAAGACGCGGAGCTGGCGCAATATCGACATGCGGGCGGTTGCGCCCTTTGCGGCGCTGGCGTTGCTGCTGATCGTGGGCGCGCTGGTCAATCCCAATTTCATTGGCATCAACAATCTCGCCAATGTCGCCACACGCTCGGCCTTCATCGCCATCATCGCCGTGGGCGCGACCTTCGTCATCTCCTCGGGCGACCTCGATCTCTCGGTCGGCTCGATGGTGGCCTTTGTCGCCAGCCTGATGATCCTGTTCATGAATTCGGGCGTCATCGCCGACCCGGCCCTGATGCTGGTCGCAGCCGCCGCGCTGACCCTCGTCATCGGCGCCGCCTGCGGCCTGCTGAACGGGTTGATCACCACTGTCGGCAAGATCGAGCCCTTCATCGCCACATTGGGCACTATGGGCATTTATCGCGGCCTCACCACATGGCTGTCGCAGGGCGGCGCGATCACGCTGCGCTCGCCCGAGCAGCAGGAGCTCTATCGCCCCGTCTATTTCGGCTCGGTGCTCGGCTTGCCGGTGCCGATCCTGATCATTCTCGTCGTCACCGCCATCGCCGCCTTCATTCTCTATCGCACCCGTTATGGCCGGCATGTGGTGGCGGTCGGCTCGAGCCGCGATGTCGCCCGCTATTCCGGCGTCGCGGTGGACCGCATCCGCACCATCGCCTTCGTCATTCAAGGCCTCTGCGTCGCCATCGCCGTGCTGCTCTATGTGCCGCGCCTCGGCTCGACCTCGGCCACCACGGGCATTCTGTGGGAATTGCAGGCCATCACCGCCGTCGTGGTCGGCGGCACGGCCCTCAAAGGCGGCGCCGGCCGCGTCTGGGGCACGATCTGCGGCGCCTTCATTCTGGAGCTGGTCGGCAACATCATGCTGCTGTCCAATTTCATCAGCGAATATCTGATCGGGGCCATTCAGGGCGCGATCATCATCATCGCCATGCTCGTCCAGCGTTCGCTGGCGCGCAAGGGCTGACACGCCGGGTCAGGGGTCGCCCGGTTGGAGGAGAGACCCCGCAAAACCTCTAGGGAGAGAGAAACATGCGTATGAAACTGTTCGGACTGGCGCTCGCCATGTCCACCGTCTTCGGCGTGGCCCACGCCCAGGAAACCAAGACCATCGGCGTGTCGATTCCAGCTGCCGACCATGGCTGGACGGCCGGCGTCGTCTACCACGCCCAGCGCGTCGCCGATCTCCTGATGAAGGAGCATCCGGGCCTCAACGTCATCGTCAAGACCTCGCCCGATCCGGCGAGCCAGGCCAATGCGCTGCAGGATCTGGAAACCCAGGGCATCGACGCGCTGGTGATCCTGCCGACCGATCCGGACCCGCTCGTCAACGCCATCAAGGAAATCAAGGGCAAGGGCACTTTCGTGTCGATCGTCGACCGCGCGCCTTCGGTCAATGACAACACCGTCCGCGACCTCTATGTCGCCGGCAACAACCCGGCGCTCGGCGAAGTCGCCGGCAAATATATCAAGGACAACACGCCCAACGCCGAGGTGGTGGTGATCCGCGGCCTGCCGATCCCGATCGACCAGCAGCGCCAGGATGGTTTCGACAAGGGCATCGCCGGCTCCAACGTCAAGATCCTCGACCGTCAGTTCGGCAACTGGAACCGCGACGACGCCTTCAAGGTCATGCAGGACTACCTGACCAAATATCCGAAGATCGACGTGGTCTGGTGCCAGGATGACGACATGGCGGTCGGCGTGCTCCAGGCTATCGAGCAGGCCAAGCGCACCGACATCCAGTATGTCGTGGCCGGCGCCGGCTCCAAGGACATGATCAAGCGCGTCATGGACGGCGATAAGATGATCCCGGTCGACGTTCTCTATCCGCCGGCGATGGTCGGCACGGCGATGGAACTCACCGCTGCGGCCATCTACGATCAGGTGCCGGTGCACGGAACCTACACGCTCGACGCCACCTTGATCACCAAGGACAACGCCAAGAACTATTACTTCCCCGACTCGCCGTTCTGATTGGAACGGAAGCGCATTGCGCCTCGCCTTCGGGCGGGGCGTTTTTTCGTATTCGCAAGCGCTTTTAATTTTCAGTCCGTTTAAACCCGTTTGCCCGGTTGTATCGGCAAATCAAACCCTATAAACGTTAACGGAAACGTTGCAGGAGAACGTTCCAGGGAGGAAATCATGAAGACGATCAAGGGTCCTGCGCTGTTCCTGGCGCAATTCGCGGGCGACGCCGCTCCGTTCAATTCGTGGAAGACCATCACCAAATGGGCCGCCGACATCGGCTATAAGGGCGTGCAGGTCCCGTCCTGGGACGGCCGTCTGATCGACCTGAAAAAGGCCGCCGAGTCCAAGGATTATTGCGACGAATTCGCGGGCGTCGCCCGTGAGAACGGCGTCGAAGTCACCGAACTCTCAACCCATCTGCAGGGCCAGCTCGTCGCTGTTCATCCGGCCTATGACGAAGCCTTTGACGGCTTTGCGGCGCCGGAAGTGCGCGGCAATCCCAAGGCGCGGCAGGAATGGGCCGTCGAACAGGTCAAGCTGGCGCTGAAAGCCTCTCGCAATCTCGGCCTCAATGCGCACGCCACTTTCTCCGGCGCGCTCGCCTGGCCCTTCATCTACCCTTGGCCGCAGCGCCCGGCCGGACTGGTGGAGACCGCCTTTGACGAACTCGCCCGCCGCTGGACGCCGATCCTGGATTATGCCGACGAGCAGGGCGTCGATGTCTGCTACGAGATCCATCCCGGCGAAGACCTGCATGACGGGATCAGTTTCGAGATGTTCCTGGAGCGCGTGAAGAACCATCCCCGCGCCAACATGCTCTACGATCCCTCGCATTATGTGCTGCAATGCCTGGATTATCTCGACAACATCGACATCTACAAAGACCGGATCAAGATGTTCCACGTCAAGGACGCGGAGTTCAATCCGACCGGGCGTCAGGGCGTCTATGGCGGCTATCAGGGATGGGTTAACAGGGCCGGCCGCTTCCGTTCGCTGGGCGATGGCCAGGTCGACTTCGGCGCTATTTTCTCCAAGATGGCCGCCAATGATTTCGCCGGCTGGGCCGTGGTCGAATGGGAATGCGCGCTGAAGCACCCCGAAGACGGCGCCCGCGAAGGCGCGGAATTCGTCAAAGCCCATATCATCCGCGTCACCGAAAAGGCGTTCGACGATTTCGCCGGCTCGGGCGCCGATGACGCCGCCAATCGCCGCATGCTCGGCCTCTAATCCGCGGCTTTGAGCGCCGCGATATCGCAAGTTTCGAGCGCCGCCAGATGGCGCTCGATCTTACCAATGTCCCAATCCCACCAGGCGATGTCGAGGAGTGTGTCGACGATATGGTGTTCGAAACGCATCCGGATGATCCGCGCGGGATTTCCGCCGACCACCGCATAAGGCGGCGCGTCGCGGGACACGACGGATTCGGCGGCGACGATCGCGCCATGGCCGATCGTCACGCCCGGCATGATCGTCGCATTATGGCCGATCCATACGTCATGGCCGACGATCGTGTCGCGCGTCGGCAGATCGGCATAACCGTCGATCGTCTCCTGGCTGAAGATGCGGAAGGGATAAGTGGTGACGCCATGCATCGGATGATTGGCGGAACTGGTGATGAAATAAGCGCCGCGCGCGATCTGCGTGAATTTCCCGATCACCAGTTTCTCCTGGCTGACCGGATAGAGATAGGGCGCAAGCAGGCTCGCCGTCTCGTCGACCGGACGGGAATGGCTGAAGTAACTGTAATCCCCAACCTCAATGCGGGGATGGTTGACCGCATTCTTGAGAAACACCGTTTCGCGATAAACCGTCCCATCCGCAAGCGTGATGGGATAAACGAGATTTGGATCTGGAAAAGACATCGCGGGAGCCCTTCGACTGCTTGCCTTGCGCGTGGAAATGAAACGCAATGCGCTTGAAATCAAGCGCAGGCTCTAGACCATGCCGCGAAAACATCGGCAAGCCAGGTGAAGGCGACCGCAGACACAACTGAGCATCAGGGAGGACTATCTATGGCTATCGAAGGAAGCACGGAAAAGCGCGAAGCCCGCATTCGCTTGGGCATGGTCGGCGGCGGTTCGGGCGCCTTTATCGGCGCGGTGCATCGCATCGCCGCCCGCATCGACGATCATTACGAACTGGTGGCCGGGGCGCTGTCCTCGACCCCGGAAAAATCCCGCCAGTCGGGCGCCGAACTCGGCCTCGCGTCAGACCGCATCTATGACGACTTCAAGTCGATGGCGATCCGCGAGGCCAAGCTCAAGAACGGCATCGAGGCCGTCTCGATCGTCACGCCCAATCACATGCACTACCCGGCCGCCAAGGAATTCCTGCGCCGCGGCATCCATGTGATCTGCGACAAGCCGCTGACCTCCAACCTCGCCGACGCCAAGAAGCTCCTGAAGGTCGCCCAGGAATCGGATGCGCTGTTCATCCTCACCCACAATTACACCGGCTATCCGATGATCCGCCATGCGCGGGAGATGGTGAAGTCGGGAGAACTGGGCGAGATCCGCCTGGTGCAGATGGAATATCCGCAGGACTGGCTGGCCGAACCGATCGAGCAGACCGGCCAGAAACAGGCCGCCTGGCGCACCGATCCCAAGCAGTCCGGCGCAGGCGGCTCCACCGGCGATATCGGCACGCATGCCTACAATCTCGGCTGCTTCGTCTCGGGCCTTGAGCTCGAAGAACTCGCCGCCGACGTCCACACTTTCGTGCCCGGCCGCGCGCTCGATGACAATGCCCATGTGATGCTGCGCTTCAAGGGCGGCGCCAAGGGCCTGCTCTGGTGCAGCCAGGTGGCGACGGGCAATGAGAATGCGCTGAAGGTGCGCGTCTATGGAACCAAGGCCGGTATCGAATGGTCGCAGCAGGACCCGAACTATCTCTGGGTCACCGAACTCGGCAAGCCCCGGCAGTTGATCACCCGCAACGGCGCTGGCGCCAATGCCGCAGCCGGCCGCGTCAGCCGCATTCCGGGCGGTCATCCCGAAGGCTATCTCGAAGGCTTCGCCACCATCTACACTGAAGCCGCCCGCGCCATCATCGCCAAGCGCAAGGGCGAGAAAGTGGACCCCGACGTGATCTACCCCACTGTCGAGGACGGCGTGAAGGGCGTCGCCTTCGTTGAAGCCTGCATCGCCTCTTCCAAGCGCAACGGCGCCTGGGTGAAGGCCTGACGCGACGCACACACATCATGATGGCGCCATCTGGCGCCGTCTTTCTTCAACACACCGATGAGGATCGATCCTATGGACCCCAAGGCTCTCGCCGCCCGCTTTCCCGGAGATTTCCTCTTCGGCGTCGCCACCGCCTCCTTTCAGATCGAAGGCTCGACCAAGGAGGACGGCCGCAAGCCCTCCATCTGGGACGCCTTCTCCAACATGCCCGGCCGAGTGCACAATCGCGACAATGGCGATGTCGCCTGCGATCACTATCACCGCTGGGAGCAGGATCTCGATCTCATCAAGGACCTGGGCGTCGAAGCTTACCGCTTCTCCATCGCCTGGCCGCGCGTCTATCCCGATGGAACCGGCCCCCTCAATGAAAAGGGCCTGGATTTCTACGACCGCCTCATCGACGGCTGCAAGGCGCGCGGCATCAAGACCTTCGCGACGCTCTATCACTGGGATCTGCCGCTGGCGCTGATGGGCGATGGCGGCTGGACATCGCGCTCGACCGCGCATGCCTTCCAGCGTTATGCGCATACGGTGATCAACCGCCTTGGCGACCGGCTGGATGCGGTGGCGACCTTCAACGAGCCCTGGTGTTCGGTGATCCTGTCGCATCTGCTCGGCATTCACGCCCCCGGCGAGCGCAACATGCAGGCAACGCTCTATGCCGCCCATTACACCAATCTCGCCCATGGCATGGCCGTGGAAGCGATCCGCACTGAGGCGCCGAAACTGCCCATTGGCATCGTCTATAACGCCATGTCGGTGATCCCGGCGACTGAGACGGAAGCCGATCTGGAAGCCGCCATCCGCGCCAATGATTTCCACAATGGCCTGTTCTTCGGCCCGCTGTTCAAGGGCGAATATCCCCCGGCGCTGGTCGAGGCCTGCGAGCCTCTCATGCCGAAGATCGAAGACGGCGACATGAAGACCATCTCGAGCCCGATCGACTGGTGGGGACTGAACTATTACACCCCCATGCGCGTCGCCGCCGACCCCAATCCTGACGCACCCTACCCCGCCCATATCCAGGCTGCGCCCGTGCATCCCGAAAAGACCGATATCGGCTGGGAGATCGACAGTTCCGGCCTGAGCCATGTCGTGCGCGATCTCTACGCGACCTATGACCTGCCGGACTGCTACATCACCGAAAACGGCGCCTGCTACAATATGGGCGTGGGCGACGACGGCGAAGTCGACGACCAGCCGCGCGTCGACTATTACGCCGACCATCTCTCGGTCACTGCAGACCTCATCAAGGAAGGCTATCCCTTCCGCGGCTATTTCGCCTGGTCGCTGATGGACAATTTCGAATGGGCGGAAGGCTACGCCATGCGCTTTGGCCTCGTCCATGTCGATTACGAGACCCAGGTCCGCACCGTCAAGAAATCCGGCAAATGGTATAGCGAACTGGCGCAGGAATTCCCGAAGGGCAATCACGCAGCACCAAAAGCGTGATCCACTACGTCCGGCGAGACGCACGGCTCGCCGGACTCGGATCTCCAGAAAGAACCCAATGACAGACACTGGACCGCTTCTGCTTCTCGCTCACGTCACGGGCTGGGCTGTGCTGGCCGCAGCGGCCATGAAGATGTCGGGCAATTACACCTTCGCCAGTTGCTGGCACATAGCGCTGATTTATATCCCGCCTCTGGCTCTGCTCTATTTTGGACTCATGGCGGCCAGTTTTTTGTTCGCGCTCGGCGTTGCTCTGATTGGCGCATTCAGAACGAAGCGACGGCTGTTTTTCGCGGGCCACGCTGTAATTCTGTCCATCGGTCCTTTCGCTTGCAATTTTGCCGCCCATCTGGCCTCAGGCGACGTCAGTTGCCTCTAGTTGGCGCACTGCAGGAAGGGCGAATGCAGGCGCAAATGATGCGCCTCACTTTTCCACCCAATCCTCCATGAGCGTCACCACCAGCACAAACCGCTCGTCCCGCGCATTCGCCGCAACCACCAGCTCATACTCGCCAGCATCCGCCCGGAACGCCTTGGCCTCGACATCCCAATAGGCGAGATCGCGAAGCCCGATCGTCAGCGTCACCTCGTCGCTTTCGCCCGCTGCGAGTTTGACCTTGGCGAAGGCCCGGAGCTCCTTGTCGGGCCGCTCCACCTTGGCCGCGCGCGGCCGCACATAGAGTTGCACCACATCCGAGCCCTGACGCGCGCCGGTGTTTTCCACCCGCACCGTGACAGCCACACCCTCCGCGCAAATCACATCCGATGAGACCTTGGCGTCCGCCCACGCAAATGTCGTGTAGCCGAGCCCAAAGCCGAAGGGGAACAGGGGCTCGACGCCGCGCGTATCGAAATGCCGGTAGCCGACGAAGATCCCCTCGTCATAGCGTACATGCCCATCCACTCCGGGATAGGTCGTGGGATCGCCAGTGAAGACAGGCATATCCTCGAGCGCCTTCGGGAATGTCTGCGGCAGCCTGCCCGACGGCTCCTCATCGCCGAACAGCACATCGGCGAGGGCATGGCCGAGTTCCTGGCCGGGATACCACATCTGCAGCACGGCGCGGACGTCGTTGAGCCAGGGCATCTCCACCGGCCCGCCGGTTTGCAGCACCACCACCGTATTAGGATTGACGGCCGCCACCGCCGCGATCAGCTCGTCCTGCCGGCCCGGCAGCCGCATGTCGGGCAGATCCTGGCCTTCCGTATCCCATTGCGCCTCGCGGCCGACGAAGAGGACGGCGACATCCACATCCTTCGCTTTGGCCACAGCCCGTTCGATCGCCTCGGCGCCGAGCGGCTTCTGCACCCCAAAGCGCAGCGCCTGAATCGTAATGCCCTCCACATCCGGCTGACGCGATGAATAGTCGACCCGGATGCGATAGGTCTTACCCGCCTCAAGCGTCAGCGGCCGGCGGACCTCGTCATTGGCCGTGCCGAAATAGTTTTCGCCGCGGCGCCAGTCGCTCCAGCCGTCCACCACCAGCGCATCATCGACATAAAGCCGGGCGAGGCCGGCATTGGTCATGCCGAACAAATGCTCGCCATCTTCCTGAGCGGTGAAACTCAGCGCCATCCGCACTGAGAAATCGCGCGGATCGAGATCCGCCGACGGCAGTTCAAACCAGAAGAATTCGCTCTTGGCCGCAGTTTCATGCGCCACGACCGGACCGTCGCAATCCGCGCCATGGAAATAGTCGACCGCCACATCCTCATCGAACAGGCGGACAAGCCGGTTGTTATCAGCGCCCTTTTCCTCTTCGATCGAATTGGCGTTGGCGAGCGCTGCACGGATGCCCTCGGCGGGGCTGACCTTATGCAGCGCGTTGATCTGCGCCGAGCCGCCGCCCATCACTCGCGCTTCCCCCGCATTCGGCCCGATCAGCGCGATGCGGTCGACGGAACTCTTGGCGAGCGGCAGCACGCCGTCATTCTTGAGCAGCACCGCCCCTTCCGCGCCGATCTCGCGGATCAACGCCCGGTCTTCGGGCAGGTCGAGTTCGCTTTCGCTGAGATCCGGCGCCGCGTCGAGGGCGCCCACCCATTGCATGAGCCGCAGCATGCGAAGCGCCGACTGGCGCACCGTTTCGGGCTTCACCGCGCTGTCCCGCACCGCCTGAATGAGCTTGTCGCCGCGATCCCGCGTCGGTCCGGGCATTTCGAGATCGAGGCCGGCATTGACGGTCTCGGCGGTCGAATGCGAGCCGAACCAGTCCGACATCACGATGCCGTCGAACCCCCATTCCTGGCGCAGAACCTGGGTCAACAGCCAGCCATGCTCGGACGTATAGGTTCCATTGAGGCGGTTATAGGATGACATCACCGCCTTGACGCCGGCCTGTTTCACCGCCGCCTCGAAAGGCGGCAGGTAGATTTCGCGCAGCGTCCGCTCATCCACGTCCGACGACATGGTTTGCCGCTCGATTTCGGATTCGTTGGCCGCAAAATGCTTGATGGTGGCTGCGACGCCGTTGTTTTGCAGCCCATTAATATAGGCCACGGCCAGAGCCGAGGTCAGCGCCGGATCTTCCGAATAGCATTCGAAATTGCGGCCATTGAGGCCGGAGCGGTGAATGTTGACGGTCGGCGCCAAAAGCACGCTGGCGCCCTTGCTCTTGGTCTGTCCCGCCAGCGCCGCCCCCATGCGTTGGGCCAACGCCACGTTCCAGGTCGCGCCGAGCGAGATGGCGGCCGGGAAGCAGGCGGCCTTGACGCCGCCCACCAGCGAGCCCGCGCCGCGCGCGCCGTTGGGTCCGTCCGACACTTTGATCTTGGGGATTCCAAGTCGCTCCACTGGAACCGTGGTCCAGAAGTCGGCGCCGGACAACAGGCTCACCTGTTCCTCCAGCGTCATCGCATCAACCAGCGCCTCGATATCCATCCCCACGGTCATGTCATCCTCCCATTTCAACACGCTTATTCCGATCAACTACTAGGTTTTTTACAATGCCTGTCAAGCGCCCTTCAGGGGCTTGCGAAAGCTCTCCAAACCGGCAAAAAGTGAAGCGGGGAAATCAGGGAGAATTGAGGGATGATCAAGTCCACGGACGGGCCGCGGCGGCGGCGTTCGCCCAAGGGCGAGCATCGGCGCGAAGAGATTCTCGACGCCGGCATGCGGATCTTCGCGCGGGGCGGTTATTCCAGCGCCTCGATCGCCTCGGTCGCCGAAGAAGTCAACCTGACCTTGCCCGGCTTGCTCCATCATTTCCCCACCAAGGTCGACCTGCTGCTCGCCATTCTCGAACGCCGCGACATCAATTCGCTGGCGCTGGTCGGCAACATGGACGGCAACTGGCGGGATGCATTGAAAGGCCTTTGCCGCATCAACCGCGCCAACACCGAGATCCCCGGCGTCGTCCGCGTTTTTTCGATCCTCAACGCCGAAAGCCTGATCGAGGACCATCCCGCCGTCGGCTGGTTTTCAAAACGCCTGGCCGAGGTGCGCGAACGGCTGGCGGCCGGCATCCGCCGCGGCGTCGAAGCCGGCGAGGTTCGTGACGACGTCTTTCCGGAAGACATCGCCGCCGAGGTGATCGGCATGATGGACGGGCTGCAGATCCTCTGGCTGCGCGCGCCGGCTCAAACCGACATCGTCGCGATTTTCGACGCCTATATAGACCGGCTGGTCCGCGATCTCGAAGTCAAGCCGTAACGAAAATGGCCGGAAGGATCGTCCTTCCGGCCCCATTGTCGAACATGCGTCGCGTTCAGCTCCGCAGCACCCGATAGATCGCCGGGATCACCAGCACTGTCAGCAGCGTCGAGGAAATCAACCCGAACAGCAGCGAAATCGCCAGCCCCTGGAAGATCGGATCGGTCAGGATCACCGCCGCGCCAATGATGGCTGCAAGCGCCGTCAGCAGGATCGGCTTGAAACGGATCGCGCCCGCCTCGATCAGCACCTCGGATAGTGTCCGGCCCGCGTGATCCGCATGGCGGATGAAATCCACCAGCAGGATCGAATTGCGCACGATGATGCCGGCCAGCGCAATGAAGCCGATCATCGACGTCGCCGAAAACGGCGCATCGAACAACCAGTGCCCGCCGAGAATGCCGATGAAGGTCAGCGGCACCGGCGTCAGGATCACCAGCGGCAGCTTGAACGAGCCGAACTGCGCCACCACCAGAATATAGATGCCGAGCAGCGCGATCATGAAGGCGGCGCCCATGTCGCGGAAGGTCACCCAGGTCACCTCCCATTCGCCGTCCCACAGCAAAGTCGGCTTGCTCTCGTCGCTCGGCTGGCCATGCAGCGCAATCGCCGGCTTTTCAAGGCCGGTCCAGTCCTGCTTGTCGATCGCCTCCTGCACCGCAAGCATGCCGTAAAGCGGCGCCTCGAAATCGCCGGCCAGTTCCGCCGTGACCATGTCGTTGCTGACCCCGTTATGCCGATAGTTCATCGGCGAGGTCTTTTCCTCGCTCATCCGCACCACATCGCCGAGTTCGACCACGCCGCGCCCGCCGGGCAGCACATTGGCCGGCATTGGCGTCACCAGGAAGCGCTCGTCGAGCACCTTGTCGGCCTTTTCCCGCTCGAGCCGGATCGGGATCGGCTGTCGCCCCTCGCCGCGATGCGAATAGCCGATCGTCTTGCCTTGCGAGAGGATCGAAATCGTGTCGAACACGTCGCTCTCCTCCACACCGTAGAACTCGGCGTCGTCGGTGGAAACAGTCAGCCGCTTGCGCGGCGCGGCCTGGCCATAGGAGTTGTCGACATCGACGATGAAGGGCACCGAGCGGAACGCCGCCTCCACCTTGGCCGCGGTTTTGCGCCGCGTCTCAGTGTCGGGGCCGTAGATCTCGGCGAGCAGCGTCGCCATGACGGGCGGCCCCGGCGGCGGCTCGACCACTTTCAGGCTTGTGCCCTCGGGCGTGGGGATGGCGGCAATGCGCTTGCGCAGATCGAGCGCGATCCCGTGGCTGCTTCGCGTCCGTTCGCCCTTGGGCGTCAGGTTGACCGCGACATCGCCCTGATAGGACGCCGAGCGCAGATAGGAATGCCTCACGAGACCGTTGAAGTTGAACGGCGACGCCGCGCCCGCATGCGTCTGGGCCGACACCACTTCCGGCATGTCGAGCGCGATGCGCGCCACCGCCTGCGCCACCCGATCCGTCGCCTCCACCGACGAGCCCTCCGGCAGGTCCAGCACCACCGACAGTTCCGACTTGTTGTCGAAAGGCAGCAGTTTCACCGTCACATGCTTGGTGTAGAACAGGCTGAGCGACGCCAGCGTCAGTGCGCCGACGAAAAGCAGGAAAACCCAGCTCCGCGCTTTTGAGGCCAGAATGGGCCGGGCCACCGCGGCATAGGCTGCGCCGAGCCGCCCGCCGGCGGCTGCGTGATCGTCATGGGCGACCGGCGCCTTGCCCGCTGCCTTCAGCATCAGCCAGGGCGTCACCATCACGGCCACGAAGAAAGAAAAAATCATCGCCGCCGAGGCATTGGCGGGGATCGGGCTCATATAGGGGCCCATCATGCCCGACACGAACAGCATCGGCAAAAGCGCCACCACCACGGTGAGCGTGGCGACGATGGTGGGATTGCCGACTTCCGCCACCGCCTCGATCGCGCTTCTGCGTCGGCTGCGGCCGTCGCCCATGCCCCAGTGGCGAGCAATGTTCTCGATCACCACGATGGCGTCGTCGACGAGAATACCGATGGAAAAGATCAGCGCGAACAGCGACACGCGGTTGAGCGTGTAGCCCATCAGCCGCGAGGCGAACAGCGTCAGCAGAATGGTGACGGGAATGACGATCGCCACCACGAAGGCCTCGCGCCGCCCGATCGCCAGCCAGACCAGCGCGATGATCGACAGAGTGGCGAGACCGAGATGATAGAGCAGCTCGTTCGCCTTCTCATTGGCCGTCTCGCCATAATCGCGCGTCACCTCGACCCGGATATCGGACGGGATCAGCCTGCCCTTGAGCGCCTCGACCCGCGCGAGCACGGCTTCAGCCACCACCACGGCATTGGCGCCGGGACGCTTGGCGACGGCCAGCGTCGCCGCCGGCGCGCGCTCGACGCCGTCCTTGCCCTTGTTGAGCGTCGACACCAGCGCCTCGGTATCTTCAGGGGCGACTTCGATCGTCGCAACGTCGCGAACATAGACGGGCCGTCCGTCGCGGGCGGTGATCAGCAAATTGCCGATCTCGGCAGGAGTCGACAGGGTTTCTCCCGCCATCACATCGATCTGGCGGCCGCCGTCGCGGATCTGGCCCGCCGGCGCGGCGCTGTTGGCGCCTTGCACTTTGGCGGCCAGCTGCTGGAGCGTGACGCCGTAAAGCGCGAGCTTTTCCGGCTGCGGTGAAATGCGGATGATCTCGTCGACCTCGCCGACCAGATAGGTCAGGCCGACATTCTCGACCTTGGCGACATCGGTCCGGACCTCTCGGATGATGCGGGTGAGGTCACTGGCGGCGATCCGCCCTTGCGCCTCCGGCTTGGGCGACAGCGTCAGCGTCACGATCGCCACATCGTCGATTCCCCGGCCGACAATGGCGGGCTCGGCGATGCCGACCGGAATGCGGTCGCGATTGGCCTGGACCTTGTCCCGCACGCGCAGCACGGCGATATCAGACGAGGTGCCGGTCAGAAAGCGCGCCGTGACCATCACCTGATTGTCCATCGACTGGCCATAGATATGCTCGACGCCGTTGATGCTCTTGACGATGGTCTCCAACGGTTCGGTGATCAGCTTTTCGGCATCATCGGCCTTGAGCCCCGGCGCGTTGACGATGATGTCGACCATCGGCACGGAAATCTGCGGCTCTTCTTCGCGCGGCAGGGTCAGAAGCGCCACCAGCCCGAAGGCGAAGGCGGCGATCAGGAACAGCGGCGTCAGCGGCGATTTGATGAAGGCCGCCGTCAAATGCCCGGCAATGCCCAGTCGTCCCTGCGGGCGGTCAACGTCTTCGGATGCGGACAGGGAAGGATCGATCTTGTTCGCGCTCACGGCGTCACCACGATATCGCCCTCAACGAGGCCGGTCAGAATTTCAGTCACGGCCACGCCGTCGCGCATGACGGTCGCGCCGGGCGCCACCGCGCGCTCCACCGTCTTGTCGCCTTCCTTGACCGCGGCGAAATCGATGCCGGCGCGGATGGTCAGCGCCGAAGACGGCGCAAACAGCGCCCTACGCTCGCCCACAGGCAGCTCCACCAGCACGCGGACACCGACAAACTCGGTCTCAAGTCCATCGACCTCGACATCGGCCGTCACGCGTCCGCCCGAGATTTCCGGATAGATCTTGGCGAGTTTGCCGCTAAGCGCCTTGCCGCCGGCTTCGATGCGGATATCCGCGCCCTGCTTGAGAAACTGCGCATGCCGCTCGGGAATGGCGAGCCGGAGAAAGAAGCCGCCGCCAGCGATGGTGGCGACGCTTTCGCCGGCCATAACCACGGCGTCGCGGGTGACGGGCACGGTCAAAACCGTGCCGGATGTCGGCGCCAGCACCGCGCCTTCGCGCTGCTGCTCGACCAGCACCGAACGCTGCGCCTGGGCCGCCCCGATCTGGTTGACGACGATATCCACCTGGGTGCGAAACTGGTCGAGACGCTGGGCGGTGGTCGCCCCGCTCTTGATCAGTTTCTCGGCGCGGTCGAGTTCGGACCGCGCATTGTCGAGCGAAGCCTGGAGGCCGAGAAGTTGCGCGTCGACGGCCTTGATCTGGAAATCGATCTTGTCGTCGCGGATCCGGGCGATGACCTGGCCCGCCTTGACCACGTCGCCTTCGGTGACCTCAAGCGAAGACAGCGTGCCGCCGATCCGCGCGCGCGCCAGCACGCTGTTGCGCGCCTGCACCTGGCCATAGACGGCCTTCATCTCCACGATCGTCTCAGCTGTGAGGATGTGATCGCCCGCAGTCGCCGCAAGCGGCGACGCCAGCAGAAACAAGGCCGCCAGGCTCCGAAGTCCGGATCTCCGAATCATCGCGCCGCCTCAGAAAGCGGGGCCGGAGCGGACGCCCAGCTTGCGAAACGCCATCGCTGCCGGGCAGAAGCCGGTGAAGGCCGATTGCATCAGGTTCGCGCCGACAAAGGCAGTGAGCCAGATGAAATTGGGATGCACGAACTGTGTCAGCGCCAGAGACGCCAGCACCATGAAACCTGCGAAGACAAGAACGGCGCGATCAACAGACATGAGAATCTCCTTTTATTGCGTATCTACGACATTATGTAGATACGTGATACGGAATGTCAATGCCATGATGACGATGAATGCTGGATACCGTCACAACGCTGAGAATAGCGCCTTTTGCTCAGCCGCCATTGACCAACATCAAAATCAGCTGATGAACCGCGCCGCCATCGCTGAATTCCGCTTGGTCAAAATCCCGCTGCCGAGCCCGTTCGCGGCCGGAAATCTCCCTGAGCCGATCGGTCAGAGTCGCGCGGATCTTCTTGCAGCCGGGATCGTCCTTCTCGACCAGCCCGACGGACATGGAGATGATCTCCTCGACCATCTCCCGGATGATCTGGCCATGCACCCGCTCATGCGCCTCGACCCCGGCGCGGAAGCGCGCCCAGGTCTCGGCGGCGGGCGAGGCCAGGCGTTCCCGCGCCTTGGGCAAAGTATAGGTGATGACCAGGTTCGGCTTGGCGGAGGCCAGCACGCAATCATTGCCGCGCCGCTGATAGTCGCGCCGCCAGGTAAGCTTGAAGGCGGTATGGGCGATCACCCGCCCCGCCCCGAGCTTGGGGCCGGTCTCGCCGATCGAGGCGTAGAGCTCGGGTCCGGTCTGGCCGGAGACGGAATAGGATTTGATCTCTTCCCGCGCCGTCCATTCAGCCCGAGCGGCACCGCACAACAGGACAAGCGCGAAGGACGCAACGAACAACTTCCTGACGATCATGACGCCTCCAATCCAAGCAGGACTTTGGTAGCCCGACGCCCCGCCGCCGCGCAAGAGCCTGGGATCGGGGATGCGAAGGGGAGGAATGCCGTTTCGTCCGCGGCCGGTCGGCATCGACAAGCGCCTCTCGCTGGGTGCCGGCGGGAACTCCGCCTCGCAACAAGAGTCGCATAGCAGGGCTCTGAATCAAGCGGCAGCCATCGCCGTGAGCCGCCTGGCGGCGGATGATCCTGCCGCTCAATGACTTGATCGAAAAGCCATTCCAGAACTGGCCCCTCGAAAGCGCCTCGATCATCGGCGCGATGACTGTCTTTGCTGACTACCGCGCGCCCGCGCCTCCCCCTCCATGACGCCGCGTCTTCGACATGCGCTGCGAAATCCGCCAAACCGTCATCGGCTGCCTCCGGCAAAACAATCCAGAGGCAGGGCCGAGGGTCAGAGGGGAGGAGCGGGAAGAACACAGGAGAACGCAACACCCTCCCTTCAACTCCTAACGTCAATGACGAATTGTAACTTCAAGGACTGGCTTTGTCTCGAGCGTAATCTTCGAAACTCTTCCCGCCATCATCTTCGGGACATCCTATCAAAAATCGCTCGGCCTGCTGCGACACGACATATTGCGGCTTCTCGGCATCCACTAATACAAAATCTATATTTGGCTGCCAAACAACCACGAGCCTTGAAAATATTTCCGCCATATATTTTAGCATAGGAGTAGAAAATGAATCCCTAAACAAAACACACCTAGGAAGATTTTTATCTTCGTTTTCAAAAACAATATAATTACCTTTGTTTTTTACACCATTGTTAAATATTTCTTTAGCCTTGGGATTCTTCAATCGCGCTGAAATTGCAAAATTTTTTCTACCGAGTTTATCCGATAGATCGCCAGAAGCATCATTTTCAAAAAACTCTATTTGATCTTCTTCCAACTGCATCTCAGGAACATCTGAGAACAATTCCTGAAAGGCCCTAAAACTTCCCCAATCGTTCCAATGAGTGTCCCCTTTCGAATAACTGAGAAACCTATCCTTGCACTCAGAGAGGACATCGATAGGATAGATTGTGCGCACAAACTCTGCGCTAGCAGACTGAACCAGTCCTATCGGTCGCGACGCAGAAAGCACAACACCCGGCGGAAGATAATCAGAAAAAACACATTCTTTATTTGGAGCTATTAAAAATCGATAATTTATATTCCTGGCAGTGAATTTCACTTTACGAGCATACATTAGGTTTTTCCACTGACTCTCAAAGTTCAGAGGTAATTTATATTCCCCTTTAATCTGCTGAATTACATTGTTCGTATCGTTGTCCAGGAACAACCAGCCCTCACGTCCCTCAAGAACTTTTAACTTATTATCGGACCGAGAGGAGAATCCAGCTTTGTTGACCTTCACAGAGCCTCTTCGAGACCAGTTCACCCAACTATCGAAAGCAGAGCCTAAGTCTGCAGCACGACCGCCTGAACGCTTCACACTATCCACATAAATTTTTCCGAGAACTCCTGCACCAACATAATATTGGTTGCTAATTTTATCACTTTGAATTTTTTCTATTATATTTATAAATTCTCCCGGATAATGCGCCTTCACTGCGCTTCTGTCGTGAGCGTAGATAACTTCTTCAGGAACAAATATTTGATTTACTCTCTGAGCACCAAAATGATCTTTCATCCCAGCAGCTACCGAGCGACAAGATATAACAGAGCATTTCTGCCCCTCGAACAACTCCTGATAACGTTCTTGATTTTGAATCCAAAGATGAAGCTCATGAGAGGTAATTATCTTTCCGGAAAGATCGATGTTTTTCTCCAAAAACTTCTCAATATACGCCCAGTTTTTGCCCTTTTTCGCATCTCTTTTTTGGGCAGAACTCGGAACCCCCAACATGTCACAGTTTTTGATAGCATTTATCAGCAACGCACGTATCAACAACAGATCTTCATGTGTAATTTCCGATTTTCGGTCACCGAACCAAAAATTTAAAATGAAATCTACGTCTTCACGATTGCCATCATCCGGATATCGTAAAATGAGGGCTTCTCCGTCGCCGAGCCTTACAAAGCTAAACGGTTGATTTGAATGCATTCTTTTCTTCAAAACCTCAAATGCGGCGCTCTCGTCAAGATAGCTTTGCATTATCATGCCTCCCACTCGAATACAGAGGTTATCAGAAGGTGGCCCACCAAATTGTACCCTAAGGCCGATAGAAAAAGATAAATTCTATTCTGAATTACATTTTTAAGTTTTAAGTTTTCGTTGGAGACAGCTATAATTTTAGGCCTCATCTTGCTCCAGTCCATCCCAACAAGGACATCAAACTCGGAGCCCGATATATCCAAATTAAGTAATTCTATGTCGCGACATTCTAACTGATTGTCGTTTAATATTTTCGGCACAGGATTTAATTGTATTGGATTTGCGGCGATCAATTTTTGACGACGGCGACGTTTCTCTCCAACAGTCTCATTTGTAGTATTGAGCGCGCTATCTTCGAATTCATAATATATTCCGTTTTTGACTTTATCTCCGACCGCTGCGCAAATATTAATGTCGCCGTCACGATTCAAATTAAAAGCATCAATCGCTTGGAAAGAGGCGTCAATATTTATACCTTTCCAACCCAATGCAGTCCTGAGAAGTTCAGTGTTCGAATATTTGAAAGGATGATAAGCGCCGATATCGAGATAGAGACCGCCAACCCTCTTCCTCAGCCTTTGTTCAATGAACACGTCTTCCCCAAGTTGGGAATAACTTTTGCGACCATAGTTTTTTTCGCTGTTCTCTGTATTTTCCATTGTCGACACCGATAAAACGACACCTGCAACAGAGCGCTGACGCGAATCTGTTGGCATCTTTGAATATTAGCAAACGGTTTGATCACTGTGAAATTCTTACGGCTATCGCGTCCGGCAGATAGACGTGAATGCCGGGGGTGACGTCGCTGGCAAGCGAGCCATAAAATCTCGATGCGGCCCCCTCGAATTCATCTTCGAAGGTAAGCGTGGCCAAAAACAATGGCCTTGCATCGGGACTGACCCAAAGGACGTCATCCGGCAGTTTGTGAGCAACCAGACCATGCATTTCCGGCGCGAAAAACCATTCCTTGATATCTTCTGCAATTCGATGGGGTGTCTGATCGACAAGGTCCGCGCGCGCGCCAGCAGCTTGAATAACCAACCTTCCAGTTGCCGACATAAAAGGACGCAACGCATATGCCGCAGCGATATGTGACAGCCAATCATGTCTCAGGACCCAGTCAGCGGATACATACAAAAGGGGTCTTTCAGATGATTGCGGACCAGCTTCTTCGCAGAAGCTCTCACCAAAGGGCGTCACGCTCAAGCCGCCTGATGACGCTGGTGAACAACGCCATATTTGAGCCTCCAGTGAATTGATCCACTCACTGTTGTAAGACAACCAGACCTTGACCAAGGCGTCTTCGCTCGCTCTGACGACGATGTCGATACCATTTTCAACAAGTGACATATTCATATCAGTAGCGCCTCAAAGCCCGGATTTTTTGCAGGTTAGCGTCGTAGACTTCGACTTTTGTGATCTGATTGTCGACCAATCCGACAAAATACTTATTCATGAGAGCGGGTACAAACAGCGACGGTTCACGCTCTGTCGCGCGAAGTATGAATTCCCAATCCACGAGACGCCGCATATCCTCGCGGAAACCGCCGACTTTCTCATAGACCGACCGACGATGGGCAAAGACATTGAGGTCGATATAATTCCTCTGCTCTAGCTTGGATCTGTTGAACGGGCACGCCCGAATGCTCCGTAGTTCCGAACCATTGATTGCAGGAAGATACTCCCATATTTCCTGCCCCATATAGCAGCTGGAAAAGCCAGATGATCGTTCAAAGGCGCCGACGACGATCGAAAGATATTCCGGATACCATTGGTTGTCGGAATCCAGGTAGGAAATGATACTTCCCTTACACGCGCTCAAACCGACATTTCTGGCGGCTGAGACACCCTGATTCCTATCGAGTTTCAGGAGTTTAATTCGTGGATCGGCCAATTCGGTTAGCAACAACTCCAGATGGCTGCAGGTATCATCCGTACTGCCATCATCGACGATCAGCAGTTCCCAGTTTTCATAAACTTGCTCGCGGACGGATTGAATGGCGTCAGCAACAACGCCACTCCGATTGTAGACGGGCATAATAACCGATATGAGGTCATCCTGCGAACTATTGCGCCCGAGAAGGCTGTAATGAAGTTTATTGAACTCAAAATAACGCTGAAGCGCATGGTTATTCTGATAAAAGCCCAATGGTGTTTCAAAATTTGTGAACGCCCACACCAGGAATTCTTCAGGCGTCATCGCGGCTGAAATATTCGCTCCACGGATCCTCGGCGAAAGCTTCCGTTCATAAAAATGCGTCGTTTCGCCTTCCAAATATAGCCTGACGTTTACCGTCTCCGGAGCTATATGGTCATAGGGTAAAGCGAGCCTGAATCCATGCCGGCCATTGCCCATGCCAGCTTTTTCCAAGTCTTCTCGATACAATCCGGTCGTTAACCCGGACACGTGATGATCGTTCACCGACAACTCGAAATGCACCGCCCGGTTTACAGCCGATGGGTCGTAGACCCAGCCTGTGACCACTCCATTTTCGATCGCGTCCACGCGGGCCTGAATCGGCAACAGCGAACTTGCCGACGCCGGGCGCGTAAGTCGATGCTTCAATTCCAGGCAATCTCCCTCGAGAAACATCAGTCGTTGACCGTCAAGCCCGTTACGGATCTCAATCTTATGCACAGCCCCGTCAAGCAGATTGAAAGGGATCTGGACAACGAAACCGCAGCCCGTAGCATATCCCGCCGATGCGACATCCGGGCGCTCCAATTCGGCTGTCGCCCGCTCGACAGGAACGTCATCGATAATGAGCCAAATGTCGGCTCCGCCCTGCCATTCGCTGCCGTCACTGTCACCGGTACGAAAAGACACCCATCCGGAAATAGTCTCTCCGACCGTTTCGACATAGCCTTCGATGCTATAGTTTTTAAGGCTTTCAAGCTCAACGGCGTCTAGGCGGTCTCCGACACTCACCGGCCCAAGGTGATGATTTTCACCATCTTCCTCGGCAGCCGTCAGCGCGCGCTGAAAAATGGGAGTAAACGACGGCGCGTTTTTTTTGATGCGCTCAGACCACCCCTCCTTGAATTTGCGGATGATGTCGTCATAAACATAGTCGCTCGACCCCAACACCCGTTTATTGAAGACAAAACTGTTCCGGACAAAATAGTATAGGTAATACAAGGTGGGAGCCAAACGGCCATGCGACGCCTTGTGATGTGTTGCGACAGCGTCCGGTATCACCCGTCGTCCAACCCCATTCCGCTCCATACCCAGGAACCAGTCAGTCTCTTCATAGTAGAGGAAATAGTCCTCTGGTATGTAGCCCGCCTTCTGGAAGGCGCCCGCAGACGCAAAAAGCGCGCAGCCGTTGAGGACATCAACCTTGTAGTCGCGCGTGGGAAGTTTCGCGATGCTTTGACCGTCGAGATGGTGCTTTTGCTTGATGGTCCGATCTTTCATGATCCAACCGCCCGCGAAGGATATCTTTCCCTCTGCCGTCAAAACCGCGGGCGAGAGGATATCATTCGGATACTGCTGCGCCGCGCTGTACAGTCGCTCCAAGCAGCCCTTTCGCAGGTTCATATCAGGGTTCAAAATGGATATGTAGGCGTATCGTTTCTTGAGGGCCAGTTCCAATATTGCATTGTTCCCCGCCGCATAACCAAGATTTTCACCCGGAACAAGAACAACGACCTTCCTGTCCATATCGCGGTAAAAATTTATCTCGCGCTCAGAAAATCCATTACACAATATATATATATGAACATCCCTTGAATCGATATGATGTGGAATTGTTTCCAACAATGCTTCGACATCATCAAGACTATAGTAACTAACGAGGGCTATGGCAATTTGCCCTTCTGTCCCAGAGGCCAGGTCGCCGTACAATTCCAGCTTTTTACCCGAATCTAGTTCCAGCAGGTCGCCTGACTTCTCCAGCGTCAGCAAAGCTGTTTCCAGGGCGTCGCTTATATCAGCCCATCCAAAGCGCCCGGCAAAATCCAAGGCTGCTTGGCGCATCTCGTCTCGAACCACCTGTGAGGTCGACAGGAACTTCTCAAGCGCCAACGTAAGACCATCCGGATCCGCTGGGTCGTAGGAAATCGTGAATCCCGCCTCATGAACCTCTGCAAGGGTTGAAAGCGATGGAGCAATAACTGGTTTTCCGAAAGTGGACGCCAGCATAACAGAGCCAGATGTCAATATATTTTCATATGGCAGGACAACAACATCAGAAGCCGAGTAATAAGTTTGGAGCGATTCGTCCGGTACAAACCCTTCATGTACAGTGATCGATTTTTTGAATATCGACAACCTCTCCCAATAACCAGATGGCGTAGGATGAACAGCCTTTCCCGCAATCAACAAATCAACATTTTCATGTTTTATTCTTATTTTTTCGAAACTGGAAACGAGTTTCTCAAGTCCCTTATAGGCCCGCAACTGCCCAACGAATCCGAATACCGTATTTTCTTCCGGGAGAAGAAGTTGCTGCCTTGCTTCGTCGGTGGCCTGGCGCATCGGATAAGAGCCGACGTAGTTTCCATGTGGAAAAATATGGCACTTGTCGACAGGAACTTTGTATTCTTTCTCCATTTCTTCTATCGCGCTGGCGCTATGAAGATGAACAAAGTCGCTTAGTTTCATTATGGATTCATAAAACCAAGCCCATATATCTCTTTTTTCACTATCATGGGGAAGGACATTATGAACCGTGAACGCAAACTTCCCGCCGTAACTACGAAGATTGGTAACTTTTTCTAGAAATATCTCGCCGGCGCGGTACATTGCGTCTTTAGATTTTGCGCCTGAAAATATCGGCTCCGGCCAATGCAAGTGAAATATGACGCTGTCATCGCTTAAAACACACTGTATGGCATTATCTATGTCGCCGCTGGAGACCTCAAAAGCCGCAAAATTTGAATAAAGGGAAGACTGGTATGGATTTGTTCCTGTATAATCAGGATAGAAAAATAGCTTCCGTGCGCCAGCCATACCTATACTTCTCCACTTTAACGCCCCTATTGGTGCGTTATAGACGCAAGACCGCAAAACCGGCAAGGCGGGATTTGATTTAGATTCCAGCGGGGTGGCGCCCACCCCTCACACCGCCCTCGCCAACCTCTCAGCCCATTCCTCGGCGCCGGCCGCCTCCCCGATCAAATCCTGGCGGATCTCGATCAGCAGCGCGGGCAGGCCGCGGTCTTGGCCGTGGATGGGAATGGTGTAGTCCTCGGTCCGGTCGATCACATAGGGTTGGTTGGCGGCGATGTTCAGGCCGTCCTCGCCCAGCCGCTCCACCATCGCCGCGCCCCAGTCGCGCGAATGCGAAAACAGCACGCCGGCATGCCAAGGCCTTTCGACGCCCTTGAACACCGGCGTGAAGGAATGGATGGCGAGGATCAAGGCGGGCCGCCCGCACCGGGCCCTTTCGTCGAGATGGGCTGTCACGGCGGTATGGAAGGGGTGGAACATGCGGTCCGCCCTGAGCGCCCGCTCCGCCGCGTCGAGATCTTGGTTGCCCGGAATGACGGTGATTTCCGATAGGATGGGAATGCTGCTTTCGGCGCCGAGCGGCCGGTTGAGGTCGATCAGCAGCCGCGAATAGTTGCTCAGAAAGGCCGGCGCGTCGAGCAGCGCGCTCAGCCGCCGCGTCACCGCCGCCGCCCCGATATCCCAGCCGATATGGCGTGAAATCTCGGCCTCGGGCAGACCGAGGCCCTGATAGTCTGTAGGAATATGCCGCGAGGCGTGCTCGCAGGTCAGCACGAAGGGCGAGCGCCCACCTGCATTGAGCATCTCCACCGCCGCCGGCCAAACGGACGTCGTCTCGGCCGGCATCAGAACAATGTCCTGTAGCGGGCGCAGATGGCCTCGGCATCGCTGCCGGCCAGCATCTTCATCTCCTGCCGGCGCACGCCGAGATAGGTCTCGACGAAATCCGCATGGAACCAGCCGCAGACCCGGTCATCCGCCTCGAAAGCGGCGAGCGCCGCCTCCAGCGTCTCCGGCAGGCGCCTGAGGCCGAGTTCGGTCCGCTCCACCTCGCTCAGAAGAGCCGGATCGCCGGAAAAGATCGGCGGCGCCGGCAGGCCATGCCTGAGACCTTCGAGCCCGGCGCGGATCAGGCCGGCAAGCGACAAGTACGGATTGGCGGTCGAATCGGCGGCGCGATATTCGATATTGTGCTGGCGGGCCGGGTCCTTGCCACTAAGGCCGGCGATCGGGCAGATGCGCAGCGACGCCTCGCGGTCGCGCTCGCCCAGCCAGGTCCAGGCCGCGCTCCAGTAATGCGGCTGCAGCCGGTAGTAAGAGGGAATGCTGGGCGCCGTCAGCGCCGTCAGGGCCGGCAGATGCTCAAGAATGCCGGCGCAGAACGAGCCCGCCGTCGCCGAAAGGCATCCCGGCTGCGCAGGATCATAGCCCGCCGGCTGGTCCTGCCCGTCGCGCAGCGAAAAATGGATATGCACGCCATTGCCCACCCCATTGAGACTGGTCTTGGGCGAAAAACTGGCTTGCCAGCCCTTGTTGCGGGCAATTTCGCGGATGATCTCGCGCACCGCCACCGCCCGGTCGGCAGCCGCCAGCGCATCGGCGGGCGCAAGCGTGATTTCGAACTGGTCGTCGCCATATTCGGCGAGAAACATTTCCGGCTCCACGCCCGCCTCTTCCAGCGCCGCCAGCACTTCGGAGGCGAAGGGATCGGCGCGCCGGAGAGCCCCTACTGAGAAGGCGTGCGCCTCAGGCAGATCAGCGCCGAAAATCTGGAATTCGAGTTCGAATGTGGCGAGCAGCCTGAGCCCCGTCTCGGCTTCGAGATCGGCGATGGCCTGTTTCAGGATGGTGCGCGAGCAGCAGCGCCAGGGCGCGCCATCAAGTTCGACAATGTCGCCTGCTGCGAGCGTGAACGGCGTCGCAGCCCCCGTCCCCGATGTGGTGAACACCGCGCCGAGATCGGGCAGCAGCCGCAGATCGCCCTGGGAGCCCCAGGGATTGGGATCGGCGATGGCGTTGAACGCAGTGAGCGAAATATTGGCCGGCACCCAGCCGACGCCTGCAGCGGCGTAATCGTCGAGCCGATCGAGCCGCACCGGCCGCCCCCTGGTGACGCCCGAAATATCGGTGGTGGCGATGACGGCGAGAGACGGAAGTTTGGCGCTCATGTTCAGCCCTCCATCGCCTTGATCTTGGCGACCACGGTTTCCGTGTCGGCGAGATGGCAATAGCCGCCGAAGGCGGCGAGCGCATTGGCCTGCCGCTCCGGCGTGATGGTGGCGCAGGCGTCGGTGACGCAGGTGACGAGGAAGCCGCGATCGGCGGCGTCGCGCACGGTCATGTCGACGCATTGATCGGTGAGAACGCCGGCGACGATCAGATAGCGGATGCCGAGATTGCGCAGCAGATAATCGATATTGGTGGAGTTGAACACGCCCGACGACGTCTTGGGGATCAGGATCTCGTCGCCCTGCGGCGCGAGATTTCCAGGAGGCAGGCCTTCGGGCAGGTCCGGCGAGACATGGATTGGCGTCAGCTTGTGATCAAGCGAGCGGTCGCGGCCATCGCGGGTCAGCGACTGGATGATCGTGTGCAAGGGCTCGACGCCATGCGCGCGGGCGGCTTCGAGCAGGCGCTCGCAATTGGGGATCGCCAGATCGCGCACGCTTTTATAGAAGTGATGGTCCGGGCCGCGTTCGGGGTGATGCGGATCCAGCCCAGGCTCCAGCCAGATGCGTTGCATATCCACCAGAAGCAGCGCGGTCTGGCCTTTCCTGAACGGCTCGTCGCGGCGTATGCTGTCGATCATCTCAAAAATCCTTGCTGGGTTTGGGGCCGGGCCCGCCGCGCAAGGCGGGCTCTGCATCCATGGTCACGGCGTTCTCGGCGCGGATCGCCTCCAGCGCCTCGATGCGGGTGCGCGCCTCAGGCCGGGCTGCGCCGAGGATATGCGCCGTCAGCGCCTCGATTTGGGCGAGCGCCGGCGCCATCGTGTCGAAGGGCGATTGCGCCTCCACCGGACAGGTCAGCGTCACCTCGGCCCGCGCTGCAAGCGGCGACATCCAGGGATCGGTGAACAGGATGAGATGGGCGCCGCGCTCAGCCGCCTGTTCGCCATAGCGCATCGTGTCGTTCTGGTAGCGCCGGTAATCGAACAGGATCAGCACATCGGCCTTGGACATATCGACCAGCTGGTCAACAGTGCGGGAGCCGACTTCGCCGAGATCGACCACGCCGTCGCGAAACTGGGCGAGATAGCCTGAGAGCATGCCGGCCAGATGCCGGGAAAACCGGCCGCCCAGCAGATAGACGCAGCCCTTGGCGGACATGATCAGCCGCGCCGCCCGTCCGATCAGCGCCTCCTGGCTGGACGCCGCCAGTCTGTCCATGGATATCGCGACGGAGGCGAGATACTGGGCCGAGGCCGGGGCTCCTGCCCCGACAGGCTTCTTCGCCTCCATCATCATCAGCGGCGAATGCAGACGCGCCTCCACCTCGGCCAGAAGCCGGGCCTGAAAGTCGCCAAAGCCCTGAAAACCGAGCTTGCCCACCAGCCTGAGCACGGTCGGATCCGACACGCCGGCGCGCCGGGCGAGCGCCGACGCCGAGCCCAGGCCCGCCGACGGATACTCCGCCAAGAGCGCCTGGGTGATCCGGCCTTCCGCAGGCGTCAGCGCTGGCGTGGCGGCCAGCAGCATGTCTCTGATTGTCTGTTCCATCCCGAACACACGCGTTAACGAATGTAGAGATCACTACATATCTAAAAAATTCCGTCAAGCTTGAAGAATTGTTGACATTGCCTCATTTTACGCCTTAGCTTCTTTTTAGGGCATGACAGCCTGATGGAGCGACCATGGATATCAGGGTCTATTCGAGTTTCGTGACCACCGCCGAACTGATGAACATGACGGCGGCGGCCCAGCGGCTCAACATGACGCAATCGGCGCTGTCGCGGCAGATCACCGGTCTTGAGGCGCATCTCGGCGTCAAACTGTTTGAAAAATCCGGCCGCAATATCCGGCTGACAGGCGAAGGCGAACTGTTGATGGCCAAAGCCCAGGCTTTGCTCGCCGCCGAGCGTGAGTTGCGGCTGCAGGCCGACGGTCTCTCTCAGGGTGATACAGGCGTGCTCCGCCTCGGCGCCTGCTCGCAGCTGATCGAGCGCTATTTTCCGGATTTCCTGCGCGGCTGGCGCGATCAGAATCCCGGCGTCGATCTGCGCATCGAGGATGCCGGCGGCGCGGAATTGATCGAAAAGCTCAAGGGCGGACAGGTCCATTGCACCGTCAGCGCCGCGCCCGCCCAGCCGGTTGAGACCTTCGGCCTGCGCCGCATCGGCAGTCTCGGCTATCTCGCCGTCGCCGCCCCCGGTTTTTTTGACCGCCCGGGCCAGCCCATCGAAGCCTCGGACCTATTCGACAAGCCGCTGCTGATGCTCAATCGCAAACACGCTTCCCGCGAAGTGTTCGATGCGGTCATGCGTGTCTATGGCGCGCGTCCAGAGATTATCGTCGAGAGTTATTCGCCGCATACGCTGTTTTCGCTCGCCGAAGGCGGCAATGGCGTCGCCATCGTGCCGTCCTCGGCGCGCATCAGTTCTGCGTCGCTGATGCGTCGGCCGATCATGCTGAAGGGCGAGCCGGTGCGCTTCGACATCTCCGCGATGTGGAACACGCAATTGCCGCCGCCCGCCTTCGCGCAACGCTTCATCGACGCGCTCGCCGCCCATATCGCCCGGGAGGAGGAGAAGGAAGCGCGCCAGCCTTTCCGCCGGGGCGCGCTTTATTCTGTTTGAGACAATCCATTCCCGTTTCGCATGGATCGGGGGGATCAGAATTCATTGGACGTATCGATTGCCCCGCCCCTAACTTTCGGGCTGTGCAGAGTGAAACCTCACTGAGAGGACCAGGCCGACACATGAACGCCGCCAAGCGATTTGACTGGACCATGCTCAATCAGGAACGGATCGTTCTCCTGATCGCCATTCTGATTTTCGCGACGGCGTCCGCGATGCTGCCGGGCTTTTTCACATCCGACAACATCGTCACGATCATCCGCTCGGTCTCGGTGCTCGGCATTCTCTCGCTCGGCATGGCCGTGGTCATTATCGGCCGCGGCATCGATCTCTCCGCCGTCGCCATCATGGCCATGTCTGTGGCGGCCTATCTGCAGATGCTGAGCGATGGCATGAGCGACGGCGCAGCCCTTGCCATCACGCTGGCCGGCGTCATCGGGCTCGGCCTGATCAACGGCTTTCTCGTCGCCTATGCCGACGTGCCGGCGCTGTTCGTCACGCTCGCCTCGGCCTCCTTCGTTTTCGGCTATGTCCGCTCGCAGGTCATTTCCGCCGATGCGATCAGCGCTCCTGTCGATCACTGGATCATCGGGCTGGGCTCGTTCCAGATGCTTGGCGCGCCGGTGGAAGTGTTCATCTTCGCGGGCCTGGCGCTGGCGACTTTCCTGTTCCTTCGCTTCACCAAATGGGGCCGCTACGTCTATTACGCCGGCGACAATCCGGTGGCCGCGCGCAATGCCGGCATGCCGGTCCGCCCCATGCTGATGCTGCGCTATGTCATCTCGGCGGTGTTTTCCTTCATGGCCGGCATTCTGACCGCCGCCAGCCTGCATTCGATGAATACCCGCGTCGTCAATTCGACGCTGCTTTACGACATTGTTCTGGTGGCGGTGATCGGCGGCATCGGGCTGTCAGGCGGCAAGGGCGGGGTGCGCAATGTGCTGATCGGCGCGGCGCTGACCGGCGTGCTGCTCAACGCCATGACCATTATCGACATTCCCTTGATCTACCAGAACCTGATCAAATCTTCGATCCTGCTTGCCGCCATCATCATGGACGGCCTGCTCAATCCGCGTGACGAACAGACAGCGCAGCAAGGGGATATCTGACTTT
The DNA here is from genome assembly GCF_029892285.1 of Rhizobium sp. SG_E_25_P2. Classification (GTDB taxonomy): domain Bacteria; phylum Pseudomonadota; class Alphaproteobacteria; order Rhizobiales; family Rhizobiaceae; genus Rhizobium_E. The sequence continues at coordinate 22,651 of NZ_JARXVM010000002.1, read as the reverse complement.
CGTGTGTGGGGAACAACACTGTCGCCAAAAGAGGGACAAGACATGAAAAAGCTACTATCGATATTTTTCGCAGGAACAGTCTTTGCAATGGGCGTCTCGGCCGCCCCGGTCAAGGCGGCGGATGATCCGTCGCCGGCCATCTATGCCGAAGCCATGAAGGGCAAGCGGGTCATGCTCGTGCCCATGGCCATGGGCTTCGATCTCGCCCAGGGCTGGGCCGCTATCCTGAAGCGTGAAGTCGACGCTTTCGGCGGCGTGTTTGAGACCCGCGATCCCAATTGGAGCGTTGAAGCCGGCGCCCAGGCGATCACCGAAGCCATTTCGTCGGACACCAAGCCCGACGTGCTGATCGTCATGTCGCCCGACCTCAACTCCTATTCCAAGCTGATGAAGAAGGCGCAGGCTGCGGGCATCTATGTGATCCTCGTCGACAACCCCGCCAACTTCAAGGCCGACGCCTATGTCGGCGGCGACTGGACCCAACTCGGCCGCCTCGAGGCTGAAGCGGTGATCAAGGGCTGCGGCCCGAATTCGTCGAAGAAGATCGGCCTCGTCCAGGGCGACCAGGTCAACGCCACCAGCCTCTATCAATATGCCGGCATCATGCAGGTTCTCGAAAAGAACCCGGACTTCAAGGTGGTCGCCAAGCCTGATTCCAACTGGGACGCCACCACTTCGCGCAATGTGACCGCCACCATGTTGCAGCAGAATCCCGATATCTGCGGCATCATCGATTTCTGGGACGGCGACGCCGTCGGCGCCGCAGCCGCCATCCGCGAAGCCAAGCTTCAGGACAAGGTTTTCCTGGTGACGACGGGCGGCGGCGAAAAGACCGCCGATTGCGACAAGATCGCCGATGGCACCTATGGCGCCGTGGTGATGACCGAGCTCGCTCAGGAAACCCACAATATGGTGGCGATCATCAAATATCTGCTGCAGAGCGGTCAGGCGCCGGGCACGGCCTCGCCTTTCATCTACACGCTGATGAAGGCGACCACGAAGGAGAACCTGCGCCCCGACAGCTGCTGGGATCTGAAAGCCCTGCAGGCCGAAGCCGAGCAGAAATAATCAACAGAGCGGTCCTTGCCGCTCTCGCCATGACATCGGGGCGCGCTTTACGGCGCGCCCATCAAACGCTGCGGATGCGCTTTGTCCTTGCGCCGCCCCGCCCGTTTTCACCACAGTTCCGGGTTGATTGATGACTTTTCGCGAACGCCTGCAGTCCTGGCGCTACAATCTCATTCCCGATCATCTGATCGGCGAGATCCTGTCCAAGCGCTGGACCGACAACGCCATTCCCTTCATCGCGCTGATCGCCGTCGTCGTCGGCTTCGGCTCGGCCATTCCCGGCTTCTTCAAGCCGCTGTCGCTGCAGGAATCCACCCGCCAGCTCGGCGAATTCTCGATCGTCGTCACCGGCCTCACCGTCGTCCTGCTCGGCGGCGGCATCGATCTCTCCGTCGGCTCGATCTTTGCGCTCGCCACCTTCGCCGCCGTCGGAACCTTCTTCATCTTCGAGGCGCCCGTTTGGATGGCGCTGGCTGCGGCCATCGCCACAGGCCTGGTCTGCGGTGCGATCAACGGATATCTCATCGGCTTTCTTCGGCTCCGCGCCTTTCTCACCACGCTGGTCACCTTCATCATCGGCCGCACCATCTTCGACATTCTCGTCGTCAATTACGGCGCGGCGATCCAGACCTCGATGGCCTCGTCCGACGCCTGGGATTTCATCGGCGACGGCACATTCGCCGGCCTGTCGATCCCCGTCATCATCGCCATCATCCTTGCCATTATCACCCATATCGCGCTGACCCGGTCGCGTCCCGGCTGGCATGTGCTGGCGGTCGGCGGCTCCAGGCGCTCGGCCCATAATGCCGGTATCAAGGTCAAGCGCACCGTCTTCATGACCTATGTCTTTTCCGGCTTCTGCGCGTCCATCGCCGGCTTCCTGATTGCCTGCCGCCTGTCGGGCGCAGGCCCCGGCACCGGGCTGAACATGGAGATCCTGGCGCTGACGGCCGCCGTGGTCGGCGGCAATTCATTGGGCGGCGGTCGCGGCTCGGTGGTCAAGGGCCTGATGGGCGCCATCATCGTGCTGGTGATGAACAATGGCCTGATCCGCCTCGGCTACGGCACCGGCACCAACCAGATGGTGATCGGCCTGATGCTGGCGGTCGCGGTCACCATCGACATCCGCTGGCTCAAGAACCGCCACAAGGTGCTCAACGAGGTCTATGTCGCGCCCATCTATCTGAAAATGGGCGAGGCGCAGTCGGCGGAGCCCAATTCCGGCACGCCTTATGCGCTGAACAACGCCATTTCCCGCACCGACTATATCGGGCTGGGCGAACTCGAAGGCCCCGAAGACGTCATTCTCGACCGCAATGATCATCTCTATTGCGGCACCCGTCATGGTGAAATCGTCCGCTTTTTCGCTCCCGATTACACACGCTCCGAAGTCTTCGCCCATGTCGGCGGCTTCCCGCTCGGCCTCGCGTTCGACCGTCAGGGCAATCTGCTCAGCTGCGTCGGCGCGATGGGCCTCTATTCCATCTCGCCCGATCGCGAAGTGACGCGGCTATCGGCCGAGACGCGCCGCTCCTGGACCTCGGTGCAGGACGACGCCCGTCTGCGCGACCCCAACGATCTCGACATCGCCCCCGATGGCCGCATCTATTTCACCGATTCCACCAAGCGCTTCGACGCGCATGACTGGGCGCTCGATTCCATCGAGAACCGCGCCACCGGCCGCTTGCTGGTCTACGACCCCAAGACCGGCGAGACCAAAACGCTGCTCGACGGCTATCACTATATGAACGGCGTCTGCATGGCCCATGACGGCAAGAGCCTGTTCTTCGCCGAAAGCTGGGCCTGCCGCGTGCATCGCTATTGGCTGGAAGGTCCCAAAGCCGGCACGGCGGAATGCGTCATCAAGGACATGCCGGGCTACCCCGACAATATCAACCGCGCCTCCGATGGTTCCTACTGGATGGCCTGGCTCGGCATGCGCACGCCGACATTCGACCTGTCGCTGCGCAATCCCGGCTTCCGCAAGCGCATGACGCGCCGCCTGCCGCAGGACGATTGGCTGTTTCCCAACATCAACACCGGCGGCGTGGTGAAATTCGATGATGCCGGCAAGATCATCGGCGCGCTCGGCGATCTCACAGGAGACTCCCACCCGATGGTCACCTCCATGCGCGAGCACAAAGGCTGGCTCTATATCGGCGGCATTCTCAACAACCGCATCGGCCGCTACAAACTCGACGGCGCCAATGAAGCCTGGACCGGTCCGACATCCTATTGGGGAGAGCGGGCATGACCATCTTCGATCCGCTTCTCGATCTCTTCCGCGGCAAGGCCGTCACCGTGCCGCCGCTCGACGGCGCCTTCCGCCCCAATCGCCGGCTTGACGAGGCCGAGAGCATCGCGACCATTGCGTCGCCCGTCGATCTCGCCAGCCATGACGGCCAATTGCTGGCCGCCGCAGGCAATGCGGTTCTTGCTGTCTCTGCGGATGGAGAGGCCCGCGTTTTCGCCGCCTTTCAATCGCCGGTCAGGGCGCTCGCCGTCTCGCCCTCGGGCTCGATCGCCGTCGCGCTCGAAACCGGAGCGATACTCCTCGACGGCAACGTGATCGCCACTGCCAAAGACATCCGCTGCGTCACCGCGCTGAGCTTCACCGCCAGCGGCGAATTGCTGGTCGCCAACGGCTCCGCCCGCCATCGCCCTTCGGACTGGCGCCGCGACCTGATGGAAAAGGGCGCAACGGGCTCCGTTTGGCGTGTGAAGCCCAATGGCGAGAGCACGAAGCTTATCGATGGCCTCGGCTGGCCCTCGGGCGTTCTGGAAGACGGCGTCGATGTCGTCGTCTCCGAAGCCTGGACCCGCCGCGTGATCCGTATCAGCGCCAGCGGCGCAACAAAAACCCTGATGTCGAACATCCCCGGCTATCCCGGCCGTCTCTCCCGCATCGACGACGATGCGCTTCTGTCGATCTTTGCGCCGGTCAACCGCCTCATCGAATTCGTGCTGCAGGAAGACCAGTATCGCCAGGCGATGATGGAGGAGATCGCGCCGGAATTCTGGATCGCGCCGTCGCTCGCCTCCGGCCGTTCCTTCCTCGAGCCGCTGCAATGCGGGGGCATCAAGACCATGGGCATCCACAAACCCTGGTCGCCAAGCCGCTCCTACGGGCTCATCGCCCGGCTCGACCGGGATTTCCAGCCCATCGCCAGCTATCACAGCCGCGCCGACGGCAAGCGCCACGGCATTGTCGCCGCCTTGTCGCTGAACGGCAGGATCCATGCGGCCTCGGCGGGCGGGGATGAAATCCTCGCTCTGGCATTGTGAGCGGAGAAGACATCATGGATACGATCATCCGGCTCGAAAACATCTACAAACTCTATCGCGGCGTGCCGGCGGTGAAGAATGTCACCTTCGAGCTCAAGCGCGGCGAGATCCATGCTTTGCTCGGCGAAAACGGCGCAGGCAAGTCGACGCTCACCAAGATGATCGCCGGCGTCGTCGAGCCCTCATCCGGCAAACTGTTCCACAAGGGCGTCGAGACGATCTATGCCACGCCCAATGACGCGCTCGAAGCCGGCATCGCCATGGTGTTTCAGGAGACCTCGCTGGTGGGCTCGATGACGGTGGCGCAGAACCTCTATCTCGGCTCGGAGAAATTCCTCAACCGCCTGCGCGGCATCTATATCTCCGCCCAGCAATTCCTGCAGTCGCTGAATTTCTCCGTCGATCCCACCGCCATGGTCGAGACGCTCGGCGCCGCCAAGAAGCAGATGGTCGAGATCGCCCGCGCCGTGCATCACAACGCCGAAGTCATCATCTTCGACGAGCCGACTGCGACGTTGACCCCGGAGGAAAAGCGCCATTTCTTTGCGCTCATCCGGCGGCTCAAGGCGCGCGGCGTCTCCATCGTCTTCATCAGCCATGCGCTGGAAGAGGCGCTGATGCTGTCGGACCGCATCACCATCCTGCGCGACGGCGAACTCGTCGCTTCAGGCGAAACGAAAGACTTCGACCGCGACAAGATCATCGCCGCCATGGTCGGCCGCACCCTGTCGGCCGAACTCTATCGCCAGCGCGACGAGAGCAAGATCCGCAAGGCCGGCAAGAAGGTGCTGTCCGTCCAGGACATCTCCATGGGCGCCGCGGTGCGCAACAACTCGTTCTCGATCTTCCAGGGCCAGATCACCGGCGTCTTTGGCCTGATCGGCTCGGGCCGCACCGAAACCTTCAAGATCGTCTCCGGCATCTACAAGCGCGATTTCCTGCGCGGCGGCTCGATCGAACTCAATGACAGGCCCGTCCGCTATGTCGTGCCGCGCCAGGCGGTGAAGGACGGCATCGTCTATGTCACCGAGGACCGCAAATCCGAAGGCTTCTTCGAAACCATGTCGATCGCCGAAAACATGTTCGGCGGCCTGCTCGCCGCCGACCGCGAAAAGAGCAAGATCATCAGCTATGCCGAAATGCAGGCGCTGTCCAAGGACTGGTCGAAGACGCTGAATGTCCGCGCCATCAATGACAATGCCCGCGTCGTCGAACTCTCGGGCGGCAATCAGCAGAAGGTGGTGATCGGCAAGGGCCTGGTGCAGAAGCCGGAGATCGTCATTTTCGACGAACCGACCCGCGGCGTCGATGTCGGCGCGATCGCCGAGATCCACCAGATCATCAACCGGCTCGCCGATGAGGGGCTGGCCGTCGTGGTGATTTCCTCCTACCTTCCGGAAATCCTGAACCTGTCGGACCGCATCCTGGTCTGCCGCCAGGGCCGCATCGTCGAGGAATTTTCGCCGACCGAAGCGACCGAAGAGAAAATCATGTATGCGGCGGTTCACTGAGACACCCGCACAAGAAGACGAAATGAGGAAACAGCCATGAGCACGAAAACCACCTGGACCTATTACAAAGGCGCCTGGCATGAAGGCGATGTCCGCATTCTCGGCGCCGCCTCGCACGCCACCTGGCTCGGCTCGCTGGTGTTTGACGGCGCGCGCCTGTTTGAAGGCGTGTCCCCCGATCTCGACCGCCACTGCGCACGCGTCAACGCCTCCGCGACCGCGCTCGGCCTCAACCCCACGCTCACAGGTTCGGATATCGAGACGCTGACCCGCGAGGGCCTGAAGAAATTCGCCCCCGGCACGGATGTCTATATCCGCCCGATGTATTGGGCCGAGGAGAGCGACGCCGGCACCGTGCCGCCGCTGGCCGACTCCACCGATTTTGCGCTGTGCCTTGAGGAAATCCCGATGGTCGAGCCCAAGGGCTTCACCATCACCACCACCAGCTTCCGCCGCCCGACGCTGGAGGTCATGCCCGTCAACGCCAAGGCCGCCTGCCTCTATCCCAACAATGCCCGCATGATGCGCGAAGCCAAAGCCAAGGGCTTTCACAATGCGCTGGTCACCGACGTGATCGGCAATGTTGCCGAGCTTGCCACCGCCAATGTGTTCATGGCCCGTGGCGGCGAGGTGTTCACCCCGGTTCCGAACGGCACCTTCCTCGATGGCATCACCCGCCAACGCGTCATCAAGCTCCTGCGCGAGGCCGGCGTGACCGTACATGAGAAGACATTGACGGTTCAGGATTTCCGCGAGGCCGACGAGATTTTCTCAAGCGGCAACATGTCCAAGGTCGTGCCGATCGTCGCTTTCGACGACAAACGGCTCGATTTCGGCCCGCTCGCCCGCAAGGCGCGGGCGCTCTATTGGGACTGGGCGCACGCGTAAGGAGCAAGAACCATGGCCACTGTCAAACTTCTGACCGACGCCGACGCCGAGGCGATCCCTGCTGTGAAAGCGGTGTTCGACGACATCCGCACGACCCGCAAGAACGACTTCATCAACAATTTCTGGCGGGCGCTCGCCAATGATCCCCCCAATCTCAAACGGGTGTGGGAAAGCCTGAAATCGGTGATGGCGGTGGAGGGCGCGCTCGACCCGCTGACCCGCGAGATGATCTATATCGCCGTCTCCACCGCCAATAGCTGCCAATATTGCATCCAGTCGCACACGGCGGCCGCCCGCGCCCGCGGCATGACCGACGCCCAGCATGGAGAACTGCTGGCGGTGATCGGGCTGGCGGCGCAGACCAACCATCTGGCGATCGCCATGCAGGTGCCCGCCGATCCCGAATTCGACGTGAAATAACCAGGTCCGGGGGGACATCATGAAAGCGATGCTGGCAGCCGCGCCGGGGGGACCCGACGCGATGGTGTGGAGCGATGTCGAGCTCAGTGCGCCCGGTCCGGGCGAAGTCCGGATCCGCCACCGCGCGATCGGCGTTAACTTCATCGACGTCTACTATCGCAGCGGCCTCTATCCCTGGCCTGAGAAAACACTCATCCCGGGCGCGGAAGCCGCCGGCGTCATCACGGCTGTCGGCCCCGATGTCCACGATGTCGCCATTGGCGACCGCGTCGCCTATGTCTCCCGCTTCGGCGCCTATTGCGAGGAGCGGCTGATCGAGGCCGACCGATGTGTGAAGATCCCCGACGGTCTCAGCGACACGGTTGTCGCCGGCTCGCTCCTCAAAGGGCTGACGGCGCAATATCTCGTCACCTCCTCTTATTGCGTGAAGCCCGGCGACCATATCCTCGTCCACGCCGCCGCTGGCGGCGTCGGCCTGATCTTGGGACAATGGCTGAAGGCGCTCGGCGCGCATGCCATCGGCACGGCAGGCAGCCCAGAGAAAGTCGCGCTCGCCAAAGCGCATGGCTATGAACATGTGATCGACTACCGGCGCGACGATTTCGTCAAAGCGGTCAAGGAGATCACCGGCGGCAAGGGCTGCGCCGCCGTCTATGACAGCGTCGGCGCCGACACCTGGCGCGGTTCGCTGCAATGTTTGAAAAAACGCGGCATGTTCGTGAGCTTCGGCCAATCCTCCGGCATGATCGACGGCTTCAAGCTGTCCGACCTCGCCGCCCATGGCTCGATTTCGGCCAATCGCCCCGTGCTGTTCGATTATGTCGAAGAACGCGACGAACTGCTTGCCCGCTGCGCCGATCTTTTCTCGCGCCTTGTCAGCGGCGCGGTCCGGATCAAAGAGCCCGATCGCCGTCCGCTGTCGGATGCGGCGCAGGCGCATGCGATGCTCGAAGGCCGTCAGACCACCGGGTCGCTGGTTCTCGATGTGTGAAGCCTCGGTGTCTGGGACGACCCTGTTCGCGCAATGGTCGCCATGATGTCATCAGCCTGGCTTATCCAAACGAAGCCATCTCTTTCAGCAGCCTGACCAGCGTCACCAGACAATCGCGTATCGGATATCTGTGGCGTTGCAGGCGGCATTGACGATGACGTTGTCGGGATCTTCACATCCGCAGGGCTTCACCGCACGGGGCTTTTCTCGCGCCGGATCGTCAGCGCCGCACTCCTCCCAATCGTTGATTGTCAACGCCACGACGACAGCCACCGCCTGGCGTAAATGCAGCCCTGTGCGGCGGCCCGGGCGGACGACATCGACGCGCCCGCTCAGGCGGTCGGCACAGTGCCCCCGTCGATGGTGAATTCAGCGCCGGTGATCGACGCCGCCCGATCGGACGCCAGAAAGGCGATCAGATCCGCGACCTCGCCCGGCTTGGCGGGACGACCCAGCGGGATGCCGCCCAGCCCCTCCATGATGATCCTTTTGCCGCCCTCCAGGTCGGAGCCGGCCTGTTTGGCGAGACGTTCGGCGAGATGAATGGAGGCTTCCGTCTCGATCCATCCGGGGGATACTCGAACGACCCTGACGCCCCTCGGCGACACCTCCTTCGAGATCGCCTTGCTGTAGGTGGAAAGCGCCGCTTTCGCCGCCGCATAGGCGGTCGTCGATTGGGGTAGCGGCAATACGCTCTGGATGGACGTGACATGGATGACCACGCCATCCCCTCGCTCGACCATATCCGGAATCAGCAGGCGATCCAGCCTGACGGCCGGGAACAGGTTAAGCTCCAATTCCCTGCGCCAGTCGTCATCCGTCAGCGCCGAAAAGCCGCCGCCGGGAGCCGATGACCCGCCAAGCATATGGACGATCACGTCGACGCCGCCGAACCGAGCGCGGGCGGCCTCCGCCACCGCTGCGCATCCATGTTCCGTGGTCAGATCCGCCTCCACGAACATGTCTTCCGGAAGATCGTCCGGGCGTGTCCGCGCCGTCGTCAACACCCACGCGCCAAGGGCGCGAAAGACGCTGACGGTCGCCGCGCCGGTCCCTTTGCTGCCGGCCGTGATCAGGGCGCGCTTGCCTGCGAGGGTCATGAAATCGGCCATCACCGGATCTCCAGCATGGCGATTTTACCGGCCTCAACGGTAAAACTATGGGTGAGCATGACCGGACTGCCCGGAAACTGTCCGCTGACTTTGGCGGCCACATGGAAGACGCCGTCGGCGTCGCGTAGATCGAGCGGTTCGGCGACGAATTGCGAGGCCTGCTTGGCCTCCCTCCACCAGCGGCGGATCTCTTCTTTGCCTTCTCGCCGAACCCGTTCATCGTCGACAATGGCGGTGTCGGTGAAGGTTTCGACCAATGCGTCGGCGTCATTGCGGCGGTCGGCCTCGAAATAGGCGGCCAGGATGGGCGGCAGGTTCATGATGATCTCCAATCTTGCGGTGTCTTGCAGACAGATAGACCATCGGCGATATATCAATAAGTGGGATGAATCGGCATCCAGACATGAAGAGATCGGGACAATGCAGTTTGGCCAGGAATCATCGACACGCCCTCATGTGGCCGGATCCCTTGTGTCGTCCGGCGAGGAGAAAACCGCAGAGCGACGCCGAGGGCATCGGTCACGGATTTCGACGGCCGCCGGCATGCCGTTTACAAGCCATCGCGTGAGTCCCAATCGATGATCCCCGGTATCGCCTCTCTGCGAGAACTCGACGCCGTCATCGCCATCGCGCGTCGCGGCACTTTCCGCGCGGCGGCCATCGAGATCGGCACATCCACCACCGCGCTCAGTCATATGATCGCCAAGCTCGAGGCCAATCTCGGGGTAAGGCTGTTCAACAGGACCACGCGCAGCGTCGCCCTGACTGACGCGGGCCAGCAATTTGTCCAGCGCGTCGCTCCCTCGCTTCAGGATATATACGGCGCATTGGAGGCGGTGCGCGCACAGCGCGCCACGCCGATGGGCACAATACGCATCAACGCCGCGCCCTTCGCCGCCCGCGCCATCCTCGCGCCGCTCGTGCTCGAGTTTATCGAGCGTTACCCCGACATGAATGTCGATCTGGTCACCGAGGGAAAAATGGTCGATATCGTCAGAGACGGGTTCGATCTCGGGGTCAGGGCGGCCAATCTGGTCCCGAGCGACATGATTTCGGTGTCGCTTGGCCGGCCGCTCAGACATGCCGTCGTCTGTTCGCCCGGTTATCTCGGCCAGCACGGCGCGCCAGCGGCGCCGGCGGATCTCGTCGGGCACAAATGCATTCGCGTGCGGCTGCCCGACGGCTCTTTGTATCCATGGCGTTTCGAGCACAATGGCGAGCCGCTTCACATCGACGTCAAGGGGCAGATCACGCTGGACGAAACCAGTCTCGTCAGGACCGCAGTGCTGCAAGGCGCGGGCATAGGCTATGTTATCGAACAGGATATTCTGGCCGATATCGAGGCGGGAACGGTGGTCCGCCTGCTCGGCGACTGGACACCTGTTTATGCCGGTCTCTGCTTCTATTATCCCGGTCGGCGGCATCTCACCGCTGGCATGAAGGCATTTCTGGACATGGCGCGCGCGCTGGCGAAACGCACCCTCGATCCCCGCTCAACCGGTCTTTCCACTGCGTGACCGCTTTGGCGGGACGCGCCGAATTTGTGGACCCGTTAGACGAAGCCAACGCGAGCGCCTTGGCCTAGCAAGCCTGTTCTCGGAACGCAGAACCGCCCAAGAACTGTTTCACTGGGCGGTTTGTTTAAATTATTTGGATACGGTGCGCGATGATGGCTCAAAGTACGTTGATGAGCCGGCGCCCCCGCTCTTTCGCCCATTTGCGCTCCAAAAACTCTTGTGCTCGGGCGCACCCACACGGAAATTCGCTGCGGTTGCGCCAGATCGTGGCCTCGGTTCGGATGGAAAGAATGAAACAGCGCCCCGGTGAAAAACCCGCAATTCGCGCGATCAGGACGGGTGGGATACGGCCTCCGATGCTGCCGCGCTGCGTAGGGCGGCGAGTTCAGCCTCCAGTTTTGCAATTTTGTCGTCGCGAGCGGCAATGGCAGTCTCGACATCTTCGGCAAAGAACATCTGCGGAATGTGTTGCGGACAGTTGGCGTCCCAGGCTTCGACGTCAAATGCAATGACTTGCTCTATAGCAGCACGGTAATTGGCAGGTTTCAGGCTGGCCTCGAGCTCGGCATTCCCCTCGATCACCTGGGCCGCGCCCCAAATCTTGATCCGGAGCCGGTGCGCATAGTCCATCAAGAAAATGAACGACAATGGGTTCTCGGCCAGATTGCCGGTTGTGATGAATTGGCGATTGCCCTTGAAATCGGCGAATATCAAACGCGTCTGGTTGACCACGTGCAGAAACCCAGGGGGACCGCCGCGATGTTGAATATAGGGCTGGCCACCGGCGCTTGCGGTGGCAAGGTAAAAGCTGCGGACCGTCCCAATCAGACGGGCCAAGTGGTCATCGACATGCTTTCCCATGCTCATGCCCTCATACATGCCGCGTGACCCTTTGCGGGCCTGTGCGGCTTTGACCGACGGGGTAAAGGCGGCGTCGACAGGGCGTTTCTGCATGGGAATACCTTTCCATCAGAGGTCGATGAGCGTTGTGACCTCCTTGACGCTGCCGGAAGGTCACCATCCCTGGGGCATCGCTCATTTCCAGACTAGCTGAAACCCGGCAAACCAGCAGTTAAACAACGTGAATTCCCGTAAAGGCAATGCCGGCCACGACCGAAGGAGATCGCCACATACAGCAGCACCGCATCCCCGGCGGCCGGGCGAAAGTCACTGACGACGCCCTTCCTCAAACGGGAAGCTCACTGAGGAAAGCACATCATGAGCGCGCGATATCAGTGAGGGAACGAATATAGGTTGGATCCGAACCCTGTGCGCGGCGTGGGGGCGACACAAGGACATTGCGATCGACAGGCGCCCTCCCGCGAACGGCCTTTCCCGCCCTAGGGGGCGACGCTCGCTCTGGCCGCGTCTTCCCTCAATCCGCCTTCACCAAAGCCGGATATTGAATTTACCCGGCGCTCGTAAGCAGCGTGCCGTTTGTCAATGCATCCGCGCTCCCCGGAACTCGTGAGTTTGTTGGCTGCATACATCCTGGTAATTCCAGGAAGCTTGAAGAGAGCAGGGCCCCTCTCCGCCTGGAAAACCAGCAGGAACTTGTCCACGAGATTTCCAACCGCACCGATGAGCTGAACGTCTTCAATCCCGTCTCCGCCCGCGACCGCCAGAGCTGCATCCAACGAGAATTCGCAGGTGAATATGGACAGACGCCGCAGAGCGATCTGGTCAGTCTCGGACAGGCAGGCATAGCTCCAGTCCAGCATTGACTGTACGTTCTGCTGCCTCAACGGCGCATATCGGCTTCCGCGCCAGCACATCGCCATCTGGTTGTCGAGCAGTTCCGACACTCTTTCGAGTCCATAAGCGCCCGTCCGGCTGGCGACAAGTTCGATGGCGAGCGGGTTGCCGTCCAGCCTTCGACAAAGCGCCGCAATCAGGTCGGCTCGCTCGTCGTCGATTTCGTCCTGATACCCACCATCAATAGCTCGATCTATGAACAGCCGCACGGCCGGCCAGGTTCGCGTCTGGAGAGCCGACAGACTGCTTGCCGGGGGCGGAACGGCCAGCGGCTTTAAAAGATATACAGTCTCCCCTGGCAACCGGAAGGCCTCTCTGCTTGTCGCAACGATATGCAGCTTGGGTGCTTTCTGCAGCAGGGGACCGATGAGTTGCGCCACCTCATCGAGCAAGTGCTCGCAATTGTCGACGATCAACAGGGTGAGACATGAATGGGATTTATCGACGAGCCGGCTTCGTATGTCAGGTTCCGCTTCAAGGCCCATAGCGACGGCAATCCGCTGCAGGATCATCTCGCTGGTTTCGGCCAAACTCAGATCGACGAAGTGCACGCGATCAAACTGTTTCAATTCCTGCGCAGCCAGAACGACCAGCGTCGTCTTGCCGACGCCTCCCGCACCCACCACAGTCACGAACCGTCGCTCGCCGATCATCTGGACGAGTTCGACAAGGTTTTCTTCCCGACCAATTGGTTTCGCCAACCGAGCGGGCAAAGCCGGTCCGTATGGGGGCATGTCTTGAACGCGGGGCGGCGCAGTCGAGGAGTCCTCATCGTCAACCATCTCGCGCCACTCGGCAGATGCGACAAAACTGTATCCTCGCCCAGCGACACTCACCACATATCGTTCGCCGTTTTCACCGCAGTGAATTTCTCGACGCAAATGGGCAATTTGCACGCGGACATTGGAATCCTCGACAGTGAGCCCAGGCCAGGCGAAATTCATCAGCTCTCTGCGTGAAACCACTTCGCCTTGACGCTCGACAAGCGCCACAAGCATGTCGAACGCCCGACTTCCAATTTGCACTGTCAGCCCATCTCGCGTCAAAATTCGCGCGACCGGATAAAGACGATGCGGCCCGAACGCGAAAAAACTGGCTCTCGGATTGTCTCCCATTGAATTCACCCATGATCTGGCCAGTCGCCTCAAAGCGGAGGCTCAGGATTCTCCTGTTGCGATCAAACCCTACGCAACGACGTCACGGCGGACCGGTTAATTCCGGTAAATAGTCAGAGTTTCGCGGTAGGAACAGCAGCAACACAACCCGTCGTCCACTACCGGTCAGCCGATATCGACGGTGAGAACATCTTCTATTGCGAGGCGGACCCGTCTCATGGCCTGGCGCTCTCCAGCGCCACGGATTTCGCGATCCTCATACATTGTCCGCAATCTGATCACCCAATGGCGCCTCTGATCCACGACTTCGTCGATCGCAAAGTTGCAAACTGCGCAGCGAGAGCATCTCTTGCCACACCACAGGAGCACGCAGGGAGGCAAGGATTGGAACAATTGCCAACGCCCTCAACACACCCTTTAACTTCCGTTGGGTCCGATACCGATATGGCCGACTCTAGGTATGACTCTGCTAGTTGTATGGCGCCGGACGCGGCGTCAAAACTCGAACACGCATTTTCGCGACCTTACCCAAATTTACCATTTTTTACCTGAGCCGAACTTCGATATAGTTTCGCCAATTCCAGGAATAGATGGATGAGGGAGAGTGGCTTGGCGACGTACCCATCCGAACAGATCCAGCGCGCATACGCCTTTGGCCCGTTTGTTCTCGTTCCGGAACGGCAACAGCTCATGGAGGGCGAAACGCCCGTCCGGATTGGCGGACGGGCGCTCGACATCTTGACCTTGCTCGTCGAGCGCCCCGGTGAAGTCGTGGAGAAGCGAGATCTGCTGGCGCGGGTCTGGCCCGGAATGTCCGTTGACGACGCCAATCTGAAAGTCAACATGGGCATCGTGAGGCGTGCGCTTGGAGAAAGCGCTCCGCCGAAATATATCGCGACGGTCGTTGGGCGAGGATATCGTTTCATCGCACCGGTTTTGGCCAACCGGCTTGGCGATGCTGTTGATCGCAGCGATGCGGGTGAGACGCCGGCCGAACAGAGCCATAACCTGCCGATCGGCGCGACACAGGTCTTGGGTAGGACAGACTCCATCGGATCCATGCTGGACGACCTGGAAAACGCCCGCCTTGTCTCGATTGTCGGCATGGGGGGCGTCGGCAAAACGACCGTCGCGCTTGCCGCTGCGGAAAAGGCCATAGGGCTGTTTGCCGATGGCGTTTGGCTTGTCGATCTCGCCACACTCAAAGAGCCGTCGCTGGTGCCGAACGCGATTGCAACGGCGATCGGGTTGAATGCGCATTCCGCCAACATGACAGCAGCCCTCTGCGCATTTCTGCAGGACAGGGACATGCTGTTGCTGATGGACAATTGCGAACACCTTATCGATTCGGTTGCAATTTGCGTTCAACGAATTCTGACCAGCGCACGGAAAGTAAAAATCCTGGCTACATCCAGGGAGCCATTATGTGTCAGGGGCGAACGGGTGCGCCGTCTGTCAGGCTTGGAGACGCCGCCGGCATCAATCGTCACAACGGCGGGCGAGGCCCTCGCCTTTCCAGCCGTCCGGTTGTTCGTCGCGCGCGCGACAGATCGCAACCCGGAATTCACCTTGAATGATGTCGACGCTCTCAAGGTCGGCGCGATATGTCGCAAGCTCGACGGTGTTGCACTGGCCATCGAACTTGCCGCGGCGCGGACAGATGCGTTCAGCATCCCCGAATTGCTCGAGCGGCTCGACGATCGCTTCCGTTTGCTACAGGGTCGTCGGGCGGGTCCCGAACGGCATCGAACCTTGGCCGCGATGATTGACTGGAGCTACGAACTCCTGTCCGACAGCGAACAGACGACCATGCGTCGCCTCTCGATTTTTGCAGGATCTTTCAGTCTGGCCGCAGCGTGCGCCGTCGCCGCAGATGAAACGATCGATCCCAGGCATGTGGTCGACGACCTCGCAAGCCTGGTGTCCAAATCCCTTGTCGCCGTCGATGCGCTGGATGTCGAGATAGACTACAGGATGCTGGATACGACACGCGCTTACGCTTTTGCCAAACTGTCGGCGAGCAGGGAGTTGGAGTCTATTCGTCGTCGTCAGGCTGAATACGCATTTGAGATTGTAGATCGAGCCAAAGAAGACAGCGCCACTTTGGCAAATTCTGCCTGGCTGAAGCGCTATGGCTCGAAAATCGACGATATTCGCAATGCTCAGGCCTTCAGTCTTTCCGGACGGGGGAATCCGGCGTTGGGCGTGAGGCTGACCGTTGCTGCGATTTCCTACTGGGAAAAGTTGTCGCTGCTTGAAGAAAACAGGATGGCCGTCGAACGCGCCCTTGATGACGCCTTCTTGATGCATCGAACCAGGCGCGACGACCTTCTTCTTATCCTCGCGCAGGCGGCGGCCAAACTGTTCACACGCGGCCCCTTGCCCGAAGTCCGGCTGCTTTTCTCCAAAGCGTTAGAAATCGCTGAAACTCTAGGAGATGTTGACCTTCAGCTGGAATGTTTGAGAGGTCTTTCCCAATATGATTTATGGGCAGGAGACTCCCGATCATCGCTGGCAATCGCAAACCGAGTGCGGGAGCTTGCGGCGGCGAAGAAGGAAGGACGCGCCGCAACGAATGCGGACGGGCAAACGGGCAGCGCCCTCCACTCGCTTGGCGATCTGGCAGCGGCGCGACGACACCTTGAAAGTTTCCTCGACACGGCTCCATTTTCAGCGCTCCGCACGGATGTGTCTCGGTTCGAATTCGACCAGCGGCTAGAGGCGCGCGGATCGCTGGCCATGGTTCTCTGGCTGCAAGGATTCTCGGACCAGGCCCTTGCCATGGCCCGGCGCCAGCGTGACGAAGCAGAAGTCGCAAATTTTGCGATGCCGCGATGCGCAGCGATCCTGCTCACGTCGGTGTGCGTCGAACTTTACGTGGGGAACTTTGAGGAAACCGAGCGCCAACTCGACTTTGCCGAGGAATACGCGGCTGAACATCAATTGACTTTATGGAACACGGTTGCAGCCTGCATGCGGGTAAAACTGCATATTGACATGGGGCGCCCTGTCGATCTGGAGTCCTACGGACGTATCCTGGCGGAAATTCGCAACGGCGGCCTCGGACTACGATATCCGCCTTTCCTGGCCAATTACGGTCACCTGCTCTCCTTGCGCGGCGACTTGGACGGAGCGCTGAGATGCATCGATGACGCGATAGCGCTTTATGCTCGCAGCGGACAGGATTGGGGAATTCCCGAAATGCTCACGATGCGAGGGAACTTTATTCGAGCTGGAGAGAGCAAAGGGTATTTGGAGGCCGCTGCTGATTGCTACAGCCGATCCATCGAGATGGCGCGACGGCACGGGTCGCTCACCTGGCAGCTCCGCGCGGCAATCCAACTGGTTGATCTCTGGCGCAACAAGGGGGGCAGTGATGAGGCGGAGAGCATTTTGTCGAGCACCTACCGTCAGTTTTCCGAGGGTCTATGGACCTCCGATTTGCGTCGCGCCGCAACTCTCCTGCAAATCATAGCATGAAAACACAATCCGGATATTCCCGTGGTTTTCGCGTCAAGGACGATCTCCACTCGCATGGGAACGGTTATGGAAAGCTTCCAGCATAAAGCGCATACCAGCTACAGCTTCGGACGATTTTCTTTCGTCCCGGAACGTCAGTTGCTGACAGTGGCTGAGGTTCCAGTCCGGATCGGTGGTCGTGCGCTGGATATATTGACCGTGCTCGTCGAACACGCCGGAGACGTGGTGAGCAAGGCTGACCTTTATGCCCGCGTTTGGCCAAGCGTTACGGTCGATGAAAGCAATCTCAAGGTCAACATCGCCTTACTACGTCGCGCCCTGGGCGAGAGCGCTGCAACAGAGCAGTTCATTGAAACCGTTCCCGGGCAAGGCTATCGATTTGTTGCGCCGCTGCACACAGCGACGGCTGGAGCCGCGCTTCCCACACGCATCCGCCACAGTCTGCCACATACGACGACCCACATCATCGGCAGAGCGGACATCATAAGGCGTATATCCCGTGACCTCGACACCTGGAAAATGGTGTCGATCGTCGGACCCGGGGGTATTGGTAAGACGACAGTGGCGATTGCTGTCGCGAACCACGCCAAAGAAGGTTTCCCCGACGGTGTCTGGATGGTCGATTTCGCCCCTCTTAAAGAGCCGAGCCTGGCGCTTGATACGATCGCTCTGGCTTTGGGCATAGAAACATTTGGCGCAGACACTGTGAACGTGCTTCGACGCCATCTGGCAGAGCGCAAACTGTTGCTGGTGCTGGACAATTGCGAGCACCTCGCCCAATCAGCCGCGGACTGCGCAGACATGATCCTGGCAAACGCGCCCCAGGTCAGGCTTATCGTGACCAGCAGGGAACCCCTCGCTCTCGTCGGCGAGCATGTCCGGATACTTCCCGGGCTTGAATATCCTTCAAACGCGGCAGCGATTACCGCAGCGCGCGCAATGGAGTTCCCGGCGATCCAACTCTTCGTCGCGCGCGCGAGAGACCGGCTCGAAACCTTTGACCTCAATGATGTGAGCGCGCCGATTGTTGCCGAGATCTGCCGGAGACTCAGGGGAGTTGCCCTCGCGATAGAACTGGCGGCGATGCGCGTCGATGCTTTCGGCGTCCGTGAAATTCTCAATCAGTTGGACAACCAGTTCCGTCTCCTCAAGGGTCTGCGCGGGGGTCTTGAGCGGCAACGTACTTTGATGGCCACGATCGCCTGGAGCTACGACCTGCTTCCCGCCGGCGAGGCCGCATTTCTTCGCACCCTCTCCGTTTTTGCGGGCAGCTTCAGCATAGATGGGGCATCGGCGATTGCCAATCGGCCTGCCTCCGACAGCTGGCATGCCCTTGAAGAACTCGCGGCCAAGTCGCTGATCGCAGTCGACCCGGACAGTTCTGACTTCCGGTACCGGCTGCTGGAAACGACGCGTCTCTATAGTCTGGAGCGTCTCTGCGAACATGGCGATGAAGCAATTGTTCGACACCGGCACGCCGATTTCATTTGCGCCACTCTTGAAAATGCCGCCCGTGAAGTTCCGCACCGCGCGGCGGACGACTGGGCGGCCGAGTACCGACCATATCTGGATGATCTGCGCGCCGCGTTGGACTGGTGCGAACAGACACAGACAGCGTCTGGCCTGCTCATCAGGTTGACGGCCGCGGGCAACCATCTGTGGAGCCAATTTTCGTCGCCAAGCGAAAGCTCCGGCCGCCTGCTCAAGGCGATTGAGCGATTAGACGATGCCGGAATGACGGGCACGGCGACAGAGATGCATCTGCAGACGTCTTACGCCTATGCGATCATGTTCACGCGCGGTCTGGTGCCCGTTATACCCAAAGCATTGCAACGAGCGTTCGGCATTGCCGTTGGCATCGCCGATACAGAATATCAATTGCGCGCGTTGAGAATGATCGCAGGCTACCAGGTTTTCGTTGGCGAGCACAAAGCCGCAATCGAGAGTTTGAACGCCTTCATTGCAGTCGCGAATGCGAATGACCCGTCGGCGCTGCCCGCTGGACAAACCATGCTGGCGCTTGCCGAAGTGGGGGTCGGACGACTGGAAACGGCCGCCAGGCGCGTTGACGCCTTATGGCGCAACAGTCTGGACGGGGGAAAGAGCCCGCACTACGGACGCTTCGAATTCGATGCAACGTCGGTTGGCATCGTCCTGTCCTGGTCCCAGTGGTTGATGGGCTTGCCCGAAACCGCGTCTGCGACAGCGCGGACAAACCTGGACAAAACGGTGGCCTACGGACAGGAGGTTTCGCTGAGCAACGCCCTTGTTGCCGCCTCCTGCCCGATCGCCTTTTGGAACGGCGACACCGTTCAGTTGGGCCGCTATATAGATGACCTGGAGCTATATATCGCCCGGCATGGCATCGGCACCTGGCGACCGGTTGCGCACATCTTTCGTGGCGCCCACGCGATGTTGTCTAACAGTCTCACGCTTGAGACCATCGACAGCATGTCACGCGCCGTCGAGGAGTTTCAGATGCTGAACCATTGGATCCGGAAGCCCTTTTATCTCGGGATTTTCGCTTCAGCTTTGTACGAAATTGGGCAATTCGCGCGCGCAAAGACAATCATTCGGACTGCTTTCGAGCGCGCTGATATCCAGGATGAAAACTGGTGTGTGCCGGAGTTACTGCGCGTAGAAGCCGCCATTTTCACGGCCGATGGCCAACATGCCGCGGCACAGGCCAATCTTGTAAGAGCGATGGACTTCGCAAACAGTATCGGCGCGCGCTCCTGGACATTAAGGGCGGCAAACGATCTGGCTGCATCGTTGCTGGACCAATCACGGTTCGACGAGACCCGTCGCATGCTTGAACCGATCTACAAACAGTTCAGCGAAGGGTTTGAGTATCGTGATCTCCATCGCGCCCAACACTTGCTGAGCGCGGCAAGGCTGCGGAACAGAGCGTAATGCCAACCGTCGATGATAGGAGCCAATAGGATCCTATCATCGAGACGTGCTGTTATTCCTGCAAGGCCCAGTCTGCGACCTGCCAGCGCATTTCGTTCTGATCGGCCACAACACGGCCGAGCCCGGGGAAGGGCATATGCGTGGCAGCGATGAGCGCCCCTTCGGCGGCGGCGCGGGGGAAAAACCGATCGCGCATCGCTTTGGCGGCGGCAGGATCTTGTTCAAAGAGGAAGAAGACATCGGTCGCGCCAGGATGGACGACCGGAAAAATCATGTCTGAAACCATGATCAGGCTCTGCCCGGCATCCTCGATGCGCACGCCGATGTGGCCAGGCGTATGGCCGGTCAGGTCGACGATCGAAACGCCCGGCATGATCTCGCGCTCTCCGTCAATCGCCTGCAGCCGCGGATACAGGCGAACCACCTCCTCCGCCATCCTGAAGCTGGTCTGCAGATAATCCGGCGCGCCATTGCGCTTGGACGGATCAGTCCAGTGCTTGACGTCGCGACGATCAATGTAAAGTTCCGCCTTCGGGTAGTTGTTCGCGCCGCCCAGGATTAGACCACCCATGTGATCCTGATGCATGTGCGTCACAATGACCGCATCGATCTGGTCGGGTTTGACGCCGAGCGTGGCAAGCGCCTGTGGCAGCTGCCCGGTCTGCCCTATCGAGCCCGCGGCGCCGGCATCGATCAGGAGTCGGCGTTCCCCGTCCTCAACGAGATACTGATTGAAGAGAAACCGAACGCCACTCTGCCGGGCGGTAAACTGCGCGACCGCCGCCTTCTCGACGTCGGCCGCACTGCGCCCTGGAAAGTAATCATAGGGCATATCGGCATATCCATCCGTCAACGCCGTTACCGTGAAACGACCGATGCGGATCTGCGCAAGGGGCGTAACGCTTGCGGGCAACTTAGCGCTTTCCTGCGCCGCAGCCGGCGCAGTCGCGCGTCCAATGATCGCCGCTCCGAAAAGGCTGCCTCCGAGGAGGCCCATAGGCAGGGCGCCGGCAAAGGCGCGACGTGAAAGTTTAGGCATGATAGTCTCCTTCCGATAGGTGTCAGGTCAATGACGCAGGGTCATTGGGAATGGACTTGAACATAACATCGCCGAGCCGATTGACTTCCTATTGATATTTCTCGCTTATTCCTATTTTGCATAATTGTATTTAATAATATTCATGTAACCAGAACTCAGGAAATTATACTTCATGTGACATCATACATTTTTTCGCCAATGATATTTTATGTTTGTGATAAATAACTTCAATACCAATCTTCAAGGCTTATTTTGACTTGGTCGATAATCATATGATGGACAACAAGCGAAGTATTCGCGAGTTAATCTCAGTAAAGTTGCGTGAACCCCGGTGAAAAGGAAACTCCATCCCAATTTTCGAAGTCGAATAGGACATATCGTGATCACGGCGGATTTCGGAGCCATCTGGAAGCAACGGCCCTCTGATGCCCGAAATATATGAGTTTGCACCGCACGCCGTTTACGTCGCGCGCAAGGGAGAAGGAAACGCCTGGGACAATGACGATGTCGTTGCGGTGGTCCGCTCTACCGGCCGCAAGACGCTGGTCATGGCCGGCGTCTGGACCAGCGTCTGCGTCATGTGCCCGACGCTCGACGCGCGGGCGGCGGGATACGATGTCTATGCGATGATCGATGCGTCTGGTGATCCCAGTGAAATGGCGTCGCGGGTTACGCTTGCTCGATTTGTCCAGGGCGGGGTCAAACCGACCTCGACAAATTCACTTCTGTCAGAACTCCACAGGACTTGGGCCCGCCCGGAAGCCGCCCAGGGGCGCCGAACTAGGCTGCGGTGATGGAGACCTATCAGCGCGCCCAGGTGGCAGCGCGGAATGCAGGCTGACCGGTCCTGGTCTGGGCGATGCGGATAGTCGCCCTCGCCCAGAAAGTTCAGCGATCCCATCGGGAAACCCCGAACTTTGCCGACCGGCGGCGATGATCGTCGCACGCATCGGTCAAACCTCCGAAAAACTGTAGGCAGGGGACCGAATGCCAGATCTCGCGATCTTTCGGATTGGCGCCTTACGTTTTAAGTCTCTGGTTTGTTGGGATGTCGCCGTCCCGGAACCTACGACGACTTTTGGGCGGCCTGCTTTAGTGAAGGACGCGGTGATCGACGGTCATGGCGTCCGAGAATAACCTGAGGACAGGGCAGTCCGCCAGCGCCCGAACCGCCTTGGTTATTGCGGCGTGATCCCACCCCGTCATAACGGGCGAGACAAACCGAGCCCTCGAAGCGTCGTGCGAATTCGGATCAGTGTTGTTCTTGTCATGCATCATGAGCGCCTCGGTATCGCTGGGAAACGCTGCAGGGAAGCCGGTGTTTCCGGCTATCCCTGGATTATTGAATCCGTGGCCATTCTAATCACTAATTTTGTCTTAACGGTGAGGTCTGGCTGCCCGCTGCGGTTTTTTGAACGCAAAAACGCCCAGTGATTTTATCACTGGGCGTTTTAGGAATTGCTTTTGGTTGCGGGGGCAGGATTTGAACCTGCGGCCTTCAGGTTATGAGCCTGACGAGCTACCGGGCTGCTCCACCCCGCGTTACCAGATTTTTGC
>NZ_JARXVM010000001.1 GCF_029892285.1 Rhizobium sp. SG_E_25_P2 | reverse complement strand
CGTTGATAGGACGGGTGTGGAAGCAAGGCAACTTGTGAAGCTTACCGTTACTAATAGCTCGATAGACTTGATCGTTCCCATTGCCAATGATCATCTTCATGAGCATAGCTCATGAACATCTTTTGTCCTCACGCTGACGCAGTCTAACGACTGCTACGCTGCGGACGGCGCGCCAAACGATTGGCGGCAGGCCCAAGGCCTGCAAAACGCCCAAACATTCGACCAACAGACAGTCCCAATAAGCCCTAACGCCTATTGCCGACTGCCTATTGGCCAGACCAGCTTCTCTGTTTGCCTTTCGCCGACCTGGTGGTCATGGCGGGGCGGCCGCACCCGTTCCCATTCCGAACACGGCCGTGAAACGCCCCTGCGCCAATGGTACTTTGTCTTAAGACACGGGAGAGTAGGTCGCCGCCAGGTCTGCAAAATGCAAACATCTCAATCTCTTCACATATTGCCTCCGCGGGGTGGAGCAGCCCGGTAGCTCGTCAGGCTCATAACCTGAAGGCCGCAGGTTCAAATCCTGCCCCCGCAACCACTGATACCGACAATCCCGTAGCCATTGCTGCGGGATTTTTTGTTTGTGAAGCCTTTACAACAGCTTGACGCTCGATCCAGTTCAGGATCGTCCCCAATTCGCCGTACAAGAGCGCGTCAATCTCGCCTCGTTGCGGGCCTGGACGTAGCACGATCTTCTCAATCAGGGTTCGTAGAACCTCTGCCGCCTCTGTCCGCTCCTCGGTGCAATTGAGCGCTTCCGTCAGTCGGGCGACCTTGCCGGAATACACTGCCGAGGCGCTCGGTAATAGATCGGGCACATCCTTAGGCACATCGTCAAGGAGGCCAAGCAGTTCGGCCTTGCGCGCCTCCAGCTTCTCCATTCTGTCTTTTAGCCTCTGAGGGGGAACGCCTGCAAGAATGGCATCGACCGCCTTGTCCAACTCCCGATCGGTCTTCTCGAGTTCCGCGTTCCACGCGTCGCGGCTGGACCTGCGCTCGCGGTTAAGCCGATTGGTTTCTGTTGCGTAGGCGTGCATCGCCTCAGCTGCGATCTCCGGCGCCATCATCCGGTCCTTGAGACCCGCGAGCACACGCCGTTCCAACTCCTCGCGTGGTATCGTCCGGGAATTGGTGCAGGTACCGTTGCTGATATGGTTCGAGCATGCAAAGCGATCGGCACCACGCAGGGAGCAGGGGCCACCGCAGCTACCGCAAAAGATCAAACCTGACAACAATGACTTCGGCCGCCGTACTCCGTTCAAGCGGTTGCCTTGATGATGTGCTCGGACTGCTTCCGTAACATTGGCGAATATGTTGGAAATGACAGATTGGCGCTGCTTTACCGCCTGCCATAGAGCGTCATCGATAATACGATGATCTGGCACCTCCGTGACGACCCACTCTGATTCCTGGTTCATCCGCGAGACACGCTTGCCGGTGGAGGGGTCTTTGATATAGCGTTGACGGTTCCAGATCAGCCGGCCGATATAAAGCTCGTTGTTGATCTGCCCGGTTCCACGCTTCACATGACCGCGGATCGTCGTGTCGTTCCAGAGCTTGCCTTCAGGGCCAGCGATCCCCTCACTATTCAACGCGCTGGCGATGGCACGCGGCCCGATCCCAGCTGCAAAATCGCGAAAAATGCGCCGGATGATTTCGGCCTCACGCACATCGACTTCACGGTCACCGCGAACAGGGTCGCCGCTGCCATCCAGCTTCTTTACGACCTTGTAGCCATAGCAAAGACCACCGCCCGATTTGCCGCTCTCGACACGGCCGCGTAAGCCGCGATGCGTCTTGGCGGCGAGGTCCTTGAGGAAGAGCGCGTTCATCGTGCCCTTGAGGCCGATATGCAGTTCGGAGATCTCGCCCTCGGCCAGCGTCACGATCGGCACACCGGCGAACTTCAGATGCTTGAACAGAGTGGCAATGTCGGCTTGGTCACGGCTGATACGGTCCAGAGCCTCTGCGAGCACGATGTCGAATTGCCCGGTCTGCGCGTCCTGAAGCAGCATCTGAATGCCGGGCCGCAGGATCATGCTGGAACCGGAGATGCCTGCATCCTTGTAGGTGGCAACGATCTGCCACTGTTCACGCTTTGCCTCTTCGCGGCAGATGCGCAGCTGATCCTCGATCGAGGCGTCGCGCTGGTTGTCGGAAGAATAGCGGGCATAGAGCGCGACGCGGGTCATGGGACAGTTCCTTCCGCTCAGGCCGCCTTGTCGTGGAGGGAGTGGCGGATCAGCACTTCGGCCGAAATCCCAAGCTTTGCATGCAATTGCCGGATCATTTCGATCGACAGGCCACGCCGGCGATTGAGGATTTCCGACGTGCGGTTACGCGTGCCGAAAATCGGTTCCAGATCCTTGCGGGTCAGTCCCTGCTGCTCCATCCGAAACTTGATTGCCTCAATCGGATCGGGCGGATCCATTGGATATTGCTTTGCTTCATAGACTTCAATGAGAGTTGCCAATACATCGAGCCGGTCGCCCTCCGGCGTGCCGCTCTTTGCACCCCACAGGCGTTCAACTTCGCCGAGCGCCGCGTCGTGATCTGCTTCTGTGCGAATGGGCTTCAGGTCACCTATCATGCTTCACCTCCGTGACGTCGATCCTGTCATAGGCCTTGTGAGTGCCGATCCATTTTATCCAGACGATGCTTTTCTCAAAGTCGACAGCCACCACCAGACGGTAGTCGTTACCCTTGATATTGAAGACGATCCGTTCAGCACTGACGATGCTCGCCGTGGCGTAAAGCTTCTTTATATCTGCGGAACTTGCCCAGATCGCCTTGCCAACTTCATCGAACCAGGCGTCTAACGCCGCCTTCACAGCCGGTTGATCTTTTTGGCCCGCTAGGCTGTCGACAAATTCTCGCAAAGTGCGGCGAGCAATAATCCTCATGAAGATACCTTTTATCACGATCCCTTTACGGGATCAATGGCGACGTAAAATATCCCGAGAGAGAAAATCTCCATCGGGATAATCAGAATTGCGGATATTTAACTACACTATAGTTCCTGTTTTGAAGGCATCACAGGCCCCTTGCGTTGGCTCGCGAGCTTGCGATCGAAGTCTTCGCGAGCCATCTTCCTCCCGATCAGTCGGGCGAGACGCACAATGGCATCGTTTGTGACAGCCAACCGGTCGACCTCCGATCTCCCTTTGTCGGAGGGCGGGTAAATTTCGATCCTGATCCTGTCCCGCTTTGTCGTCATCGTCTCGAGGGTCCATGCCGGAAAGTCAGCGGATTCATCGAAACGGGAAAGCCGAGGCAAGAAAAGGGACATTGGGAAGGTATGCGGTAATTGGGATGCTATGGCGTAGAAAAGGGATGGTTCAAAAGGGATGAGCTGCTCTTGGCGACAGGACGATGTAAGCGAAACGGTAGGGACGCTTCTCGTCTGCCGCCCAAGAATGCCGCCTTGATGTCCAGAATGGTTCACGATGAATGCGGTGATCAGGAAATGGGATTTACCTCGACATCCGGCAGTCGTGAAATGTCATGGCGCTGTAGGCATCGATGTAAGGACGAGCGCGTCAGATGCGGGATTGTTGGCTGAAGAGCGTAGAGACAATCATCGAGCGGTAGCAGCGTGTGCCTGCGGAAGGCGACAATCACGGCCTCCTCCTCCAGGCTCAAGACTGTCGAATGCGGTTCCTTCGGCCCGGTCGCCAAATCGGCAACCGATGTGCGCTTCTTCCACTTGGCAACAGTCTTCGGGTTGATCCCATACCGCCTTGAGAGCGCTCTCAGGCTCTCTTGACTATTTTGTATTGCTCGACGGATTGCCTCTGTCGTTGTGGCGCGACCGTGTAGAACTTGGCCCATAGTGCTTCCTTCCATTCGAGGGAAAATAATGCACCATTAAAGTCCGGGATCAAACAGCTAGGTCATTCGAAGAAACTGCTGTTATCAACCCGGACAGGTCCTGCGATTACAGGCTTGAGATCGGTTACCGCAGCGATCATTTTGACAGAGAAGGGATATTTGTCCCGCATGGAGGCACCATCACCTCGTCGAAAATCGGCTCCAGACCCGTAATTTAATTCGACATAGACCTTACCTCTTACTTCTAGCTGCACTTGGTCAGGACCAATCTCCACAATCTGAATATCGTCCGCAATTACCTCTTCGACCATGGTGTGGGTTGAAAGCTCGTCCAACTCTTGGACAACACTTTCGGTAAGCGCGTCTCCGGCAAGACAGTTGGCGTGTTCGGAAACGGCGTCCACGATCGCTGCGCGCACATCCGATACGACCGTCAGAAATCGTATCATCGCACCCAGTGTATCTTCCATGAATACGACGACCTTATCGTCGCCTTGGATCAGAGTACCGGGGCGAACGTGGGTGTACTTGGAAAGCTCGTCGACAACAAAGCGAAGCTTTTTGTGTGCATCACCAATATCGACACCAAGTTCTTCAAGAGCCTTGTCCGGAATCCCACCCTGTGTGGCGTAGACCATCCGATGCACGCGCGTCGGCTGATCCTTAAACTCGATCTTGGTCCTTTCGCCGATCTTCTTCTGTTTCTCGCGATAAGTCTTGTACCAGCCACAAGCTTTGATGGCCTCGTCGGGGGCGAGAAAATGGAGAACATATGTCACCGCCTCCCGTATCCCCGCTGCGAACAGGTTTGCCCTTATGGGGTTTGCGCTGTCCCACGCTACACCGAGTGAGCCAGCCAGTACGGTTCGCGAAAATTCGTCAGGGAGTCCGGCCGCAAGCTGTTCGGCAAGGGCGACTGTCGATGAACGTAACAAAGCAAATACCATTTCTGTTGAGCCAGTTGCGTCCCAACGTTGCAACATCGAAAATCTGCACAGAAATCATAGTACAGATCAACGTGCGCGGTGAAACTGTGTGAGTGTTTTTTGACACGCTTGCGGTTCCGTCGAATGCATCGGCCGCTTTGCGCGGTTTTTGCCGGGTCAGAAGCTCGAGCCCGTCCAAGGTGCGAACCTTAGAGGTGGTCACGCCAAGACGACGTATCCGTCACACGTAAGAAACGATCTTCCCATATTACTCGACCGATAGTAGAGTGCACTGGTAGCATGCAATACTGACATTTCTGTGGACTGTGATTACCATTGGGGGCGATGGCATGCACACTTTCTTTCAGCGTCGCGATAGTGTTTTCCCGTTTTCTGTGCCGGACCGGGTCTACGCTCTGTTGATCGATGACGAAGACGGTGAATTCATCCTGTTCGACGCCGTCGATGCAGAGTTCTTCGATCAGATCTACACCGCGACAGGGTTCCAGGTTCAGCCGGGCAGTTGGCGAAGCCATATCGATCGCGCGCGCGTTTTCGCTGTCGAAATAAATGCCTCCGATAGCGTTTCGGCTGCTGCTGCGTGGCTTAAGAGCCATCCGCGTGATACATTACCCGTATGGTCTGAAATAAAGCTGACCGCTGACGACAGCGGAGAAGCAGCTATTTACGACAACATCTCTGGCCCGCCGGTGCGGGCGAGTGTGTCCGTAAAGGCGGTTTCAATAAAAATACAACGCGCATTGCAGCTGGCGACCGACCTGACGCCTGAAATCAAGTCGGAAGCTGATGTTCAACAGGCGCTCCCGACTTCCTCAGTCGAAGAGATCTTCGTCCTCGACGTGGGCCAGGGCTCGGCCAATGCTATAGTGACGAGTACTGGCGCTGTCATCGGCTATGTCGACCTTGGCGCAGGCGTACTCGCCGACATTGCCACCTGGCCACCATCCATGGGTGGCATTTGCCTATGGCATGATCCCATAGTCATACTGACTCACTGGCACTACGATCATTTTCACGCGGCGAATATCTATTCCGCTGCGCAGGGGCAGACTTGGATCGCGCCCCTGCAGACGCTCGGCCCAGGCCCGCAGTCCGCCATGGCAAGCGCTATCGCGTCAACGGGACCTGGAGCGCTGATGGTCTGGAGCGGTACTGGCAACCTTCGAGCTGGCGACATTGAGCTGGAGCGTTGCACTGGGCCAGCGACAAGTCAGAACAGGTCCGGTCTCGCAGTTTGGATTTGGGGACCGAACGGCTGCGACCCGATCCTCCTAACCGGTGATGCTGGATACAGCGATATTCCAAATCTGAAGGCAGGCCGGACCGCCGCCAGCCTCGTCGCTGCCCATCATGGCGGCAGTGCACCAGGGACACCCCCAATGAAGGCAAGTGTCGGTGTGCCCCGCGTCGCGCTCTATTACGGCTTCAATAACAGTTATGGCCACCCGTTGACGAGTTCGCTTCACGCCTTGGCGACAGCGTCGGGATGGTCGATCGGCCACCCTGGAACAGGCGTCGATGAACGGCGCACCGAGGACCGACCCGGCGGCGCCGGCGGTGGCGGCCTTGGGCACATCCGTCTCAATTGGGCTAAGCATACCGGTTCGCCTCACAGCTGTGTCTGCGGCTGCACACTCGATCCGACGCAGTAACGAAACTGTCCGAAGGGGGCTGAACATGAAATGTGTAGTCTTCGTGCCTGGGATCATGGGTTCGATCCTGTCGACGCAGGATGACGGGGAGGAGGTCTGGCCGCCGACTCCTCTCGAGGTCGCGTTTGGCTACAAAAGGAAGCAGAAGCTCCTGCGGGAAGACCTTGTCGTCGGCGATATTATACGCAGCGTTTCATGCTTTGACGTCTACAAGCCGTTGATCGAAACGATCACGGCGATCGGATTCAAGGAAAGCGGATCGGGTGACCGGCTCCACCTGTTCCCATATGACTGGCGCCGGGATCTTGAACTGCTCGCTGAGGGGCTGGCCGAACGATTGGACGACATTCCCGCCGCTGCGACGTCGATCACTGTCGTCGCGCACAGCATGGGCGGTCTGATCAGCCGCCTGATGCTGGAGTCGGGCAAGTTCGACAACAAGCCATGGTTCGGAAAGGTCAAGGCATTCATGACGCTGGCGACGCCGCATCTCGGCGCGCCACTCGCCCTTGCCCGTATTCTTGGACTTGATAGTGCCATGGGCGTCAGCGCGGCCGACTTTCGTGAAATTGGAGCGGACTGGCGCTATCCTTCAGGTTACCAGCTAATTCCTGCGCCGGGTGAGGCGGCCTGCTGGGACATCAAGGCCGGCGGTGTGCTTGGCGCGCTGGACATTTACGATCCGGCCGTCGCAACCAAACTTGGTCTGGATCCAAAATTGGTCGCTCGTGCGGCTTGGGTGCATGCAACGCTCGCCAAGGGCAAGGCGCCTTCGCATATCCGCTACTTCTACTTTGCTGGAAGCGGGCACAAGACGGCCACGCGCTTAAACGTTGCCACGGGCTCCAAGTTGGTGACCCGTGCCGAGGATGCCGGCGATGGCACGGTGCCGCTGTGGAGCGCTTTGCCGCGGTCCGGGCAGAAGCAGTTGGTCGTCGGAGAGCACGCCAGCTTTTTCAAAGAAACCACCTTTAAGGCAGTCTTCTTTCGGCTGTTCGGCAAGGATTTCCCGACGCCGCCCGTTGGTATCGATGGGCTCGACACTGCGACGCTTTCGGTGCAGTCCCTCAGCATCCGGAAGGATGAGGAGATCGAACTTCTTATTGTGCCAGCAGAACCTTTAGCCGTGATGAAGGGAAAAATTATCCTGGAGCGGACGCAAGGACCCGAGATGCCGTTTGCCACGTTCGGCGACGCTTTGGAGGTCAGTTTTGCCGGCCCGCCGATCCCTTCGCTTAAATTGCGTGTGCCACCAATCGGGCAGCCTGGCTTTTACCAGGCACGCTTCGTCGGCAGGCCGAGCGCTGAAAAGCCGGTACAGTTCGCAATTACCGATAATTAGGGGTGACAGCCATGGCGAAGAAGAAGGCAACGATAACCACCGACACCAATGTCGTGAAGCTCAAATACATGGACACCGAACCTGGCCACGCCGCGAAAGGGGCAAAGTCCCTGATGCAAGGGTGGGAGTATGTGGCGTCTGAACCCCTGCTCGACGGACCGGTTTGCCGGCGTGTAGCGGTGATCGACCTTGATCCCAATACTGGAGCGGTGCTGCCGGGAGCACGCTTCCTGCCCCCGAAAGGCCGCAAACAGGGCCGGTACGAGGTCAAGGATGAACGGGACGCAGACGCGCTCGATTTCATGCAGGTCAGCGTGTTCACCTCGGTGATGAAAATGATGTCGATCTTCGAGGCGCCAGATGTGCTCGGCCGCAAGCTCCGCTGGGCTTTCGATGGCAAACAGCTGCTCATCGTGCCACGCGCCGGCAAGATGCCCAATGCCTTCTATCATCGCGATTCCCGCAGCCTGCAGTTCTTCTCCGTCGATGATCCTGACAGACCAGGCAAGCTGGTCCACACCTGCCTGTCGCCGGATATCGTTGCGCACGAGGCGACACACGCCATTCTCGACGGCATCGCGCCGGACCTTTACAACGCGACCTCGCCGCAATCTCTTGCCATGCACGAAGCAATCGCTGATCTGGGAGCGGTAATGTTGGCCGTGCGGACCGATCGGTTGCTCCATCAAGTCATGTCTGACACGGGTGGCGACCTGCGAAAGGCGGAAGCATTCAACGAAATCGCCCGGCAGTTCGGCAAGGCGGTCTATGGCGGCGAGCGGCCGCTGCGCAATCTTAACAATAAGGCATCGATGACCAATCCGGGCGAGCTAGACCTCAGCGAGCCGCACGAACTTAGCACGGTACTTTCCGGCGCACTTTATGCGCTGCTCGTCGCCGAGTACGAGGAAATCAGGCAAGAGGATTATGAGGAGAAGCTTGCTAAACAGGAGGCGAAACGAAAGGAAGCGAGCGATCCAGAACTGACGGATGAAGAGAAGGATAGGGTCCGATTTTCCGTTTCAGGTTTCGCGCTGTTCAAGGCGACAGAGAAGTTCAAGCGTATCGCTTTTCGTGCGCTCGACTATTTGCCGCCGGGCGAGATCTCTTTTGCCGACTATGGTCGTGCCATGGTCGCTGCTGATATCCATTCGAACCCGGATGATCCAGAACCGCGCGATTTCATCAAGGCCGAATTCATACGCCGGGGCATGGTCGAAGATGCGGGAACGCTCGATCTGGTTGACCCCGGCCTCGACTTCCCGACCGAACTTGATCTCGAGCAACTGGCGAGCAGCGACTGGGCAGCGTACCAGTTCGCGGAAGCCTGGCGCGATAAGTTGCTGATCCCGGTGGGCATACCTTTCGAGGTGCGGCCGCGGCTTGATGTCACCAGGAAGACCTGGCGCAAAGGCGGTGCTGCGGCATTGACCCGCACGCTTCTGTTCAAGGTCCATTGGCAAGCGGCCCAGCTCTTCCGGACGGGTGACTTGGTTCAAGAGGTGGCCGTCGCGCGCGGGACGACGCTGGCAATTGATTGGGACACGCACAAGGTGCATTCACTTCTGTCGACCAGCCCCGACCACCCTTCGCAGCATGATGGATCGACCTCGCAGAACAATGACATGCGCACAGCATTCTTGGCCGCCAATATCGACGAAGGTTTGCTTGAGTTCGGCTCACCCAACGTACAAATCCAGAATGGTACGCTGCGCGTCCGCGCCATGGGCGAGATGCTACACATGATGGAGCATTGAGATGACGCGCGAGCTCAAAATCAGGATCTACAATGTGCTGTTCGGCGATGCCATCCTGCTGACCATCCCCGAGGTCGATAGTGCCGGAAACGAAGTCACGGTCACGGTGTTGATCGATGTCGGCAACGCGCTCGCCGGAGCGGGCGGTCGCGACGAGGTATTTGAGCCGGTTTTGAAGAACATCAGGGACGAACTCGGCGGCAAGCCGATCGACCTCTATATTATGACGCATGAGCACATGGACCATGTGCAAGGGCTTCTCCATGGCGCCCGGAAACTTGGCATCGATTTTGAGGCCCGGCACGTTTGGATGACCGCCTCGTCGGAAGGGGTGGGGTATTATAGCCGGTTCCCGAAGGCGAAGCGGAAGCGGCTTGCAGCGCTTGCCGCTTATGACAGCGTTGCCGCCTTCCTTACAAAGAGCGCGGTTCCGGTCCCGACCGGCATTCAGGCACTGCTCGACATCAACAATCCGCGCGCCACCAAAGACTGCGTCGATTACATTAGCAAGCGGGGCGTCGGTGGGATAAAACCACTCTATGTACACCGCACTACTGACGTTTCCGGCCGGCATCCGTTCCAACGGACGAAATTAAGGGTGCTGGCTCCGGAAGAGGATACGTCAATCTATTATGGTGCCTTGCCGCCGCGCACGCTGGGAGCTTTCCTAGATGGTGCGGCCCCCCTGTCGCAAGACGCCAGGGCCATGACGCCGCCTGCCGGCGTATCTGCGGGTGACTTCTTCGATCTGATAGAGTTTCGTTCCAGCGGCATGGCGGCCAATCTCCGCACGATTGATAAGGCTGCCAACAATTCGAGTATTGCTATCGAGCTGGAATGGAATGGGTGGCGTCTGCTTTTCCCGGGCGACGCAGAGGAGAAGAGTTGGGAAATGATGGAACGCGTGTCCGAGCTGCGGCCGGTGCATTTCCTGAAGATCAGCCACCACGGAAGTAAGAACGGTTCTCCCCTGCACCAAATCGATAAGGTTTTGCCCGAACAGTCGCCCGACAGCCGGCCACGCTTTACGGTCGTCTCGACGCGTGAAGGCGCTTATTCCGGCGTGCCGGATCCCGACACGCTGACGCTGGTCGAAGGGCGGGCGCACCTCGACGACACACGCAATCTGAGCGACGGTGGTTGGTTCGATATATCTTTTCCCGAAGATGGTGGAGCGCCGACATCGCGACCGGGGCCATAGATTTTCGTAAATGGAGGAGTAGCACATGCGTAATACGTTCTCAGCCGGGTTCCTTGTTGGCGCCCTCTTCTTGCCGTCAGCCGCCTCAGCTTGGTGGGACGAAGGCCACATGCGGATTGCCGCAATGGCCTACGAGCTCCTGACACCGGCAGCCCGCACCGAGGCGAACCGGCTTACTCGGCTCAATCCGAAATACGCCGAATGGGCGTCAGCCGTTCCCGCTACACCCGATGGTTCTCCCAAGGACGTTGACCGCTACACTTTCATACGAGCGGCGGTCTGGGCCGACGACATCAAGGAGATGAAGGAATACCGGGACGCGAGCAGCGCGGCCAAGGATGCGCCAACCCATCCGAACGCCGGGCAGAACATCGGATATTCCGATCTCCTCATTCATGCTTATTGGCACTATAAAGACATTCCGTTTTCAAACGATGGCTCTCCGCTCGCAGATGCGGACGCCGTTAATGCGCTCACTCAGATCAAAATGTTCACCGCAGCTCTGCCGAAAACAGCCGGCCAATCCGATGACGTACGCTCTTATGATCTTGTCTGGCTCCTGCATCTCCTTGGTGATGTCCACCAGCCGCTCCACGCGACGGCGCGGTTCACAAAGGAACTTCGCCTAAAATACCAGCTCGCGGGCACGCCGGACCTTGGAGACAGGGGCGGCAATGATGCGACGGTCAGTCCGGCCACCGGCGAAATCATACCCTTGCATGCCTACTGGGACGGCCTGTTCGGTGGCTACTCCACGGTTTCCGGCGCAATCTTCGACAGCTTCGTCGTCAAAAAGGTGGGCGGCGAAGCGAGGAACATTTCAAAGCTGCTGCCGCCTACGCCAGAATCGGCCGCAGTTGCCGATCCCGAGCTCTGGCTTGAGGAAAGCTATCAGATCGCGCGAAAATACGCCTATGCGGAGCCGGTGCTTTCGGCAAAAGGTGTCGCTGAGTTGGGTAGGCAATATGAGACGGACGCACGAAACGCCGCCGAGACGCAGATTTCACTTGCTGGGGCGAGACTGGCGAACGTTATAAATGCGGTGTTGGACGCTCAATAGCAGGGCGTAATTTTGCGGACCGTGCAGATGTTTTTGACCATCGGATCGCAGCTGCAATGTCTGTTTCCGAAGGTAATAGTCCATGCCCTGAACGGGGATTGGCGGCAACGACGATCGGTGTGTTTTGCTACAATCTTTTCGTCAGGTGGAAACGCGCCGGACGAACCGCCTCGCCAGTAGAGGTCCGGACAATAGATGCAGGGAAAATTATGTTTTTCTTCGACCACGAACGGCGTCACTCTTTCCGGCCGATATCCCTCGACACGCAGATTGACGAGTATTTAGATGAAATTCGATCGTATTTCGGTCTTCCCGAAAGCGAACGATTGCAGACTGATGTACCGCCGGTTTGGAAATACACTTTCGAATCCGACGTGCTCGAACATCTGACGACCCTGTCTCATGGAAAATGCCCCTTCTGCGAACGACGCGAACTGAAGCTGCAGCCTTATCGATTCCGTCCGCCTGCTTATGCAACACCGAGCAAGGGCATCGGTGACAAGCTTTCCTATCTTTGGCTCGCTTTCAATTGGGAAAATCTCTTTCCGATCTGCGCCGACTGCACGCCAACTGACAAATCCTATTTCAGGGTGAAAGGCCGCCGATTATCACCTCCCAGCGCGGGTGGAGTTGTTGCAGAGCCGCTTGAACCGGGTTTGAGGTTTGACGAAAACGCAGTCCTTTATTTCCCCGGCGAGCTCGATCAACCCTACAAAGCCTTTAAGGTGAATACTCGTGGAGAGTTGATCGATGCGACGAAACGAGTTCCAGAAACGATCGCACATTTCAAATTAAACCGTCCAGAGCTCGTGGAAATGCGCGTTCAAGCGATAAGAAGGCAGAATCGACTGCTGCGTCGCGGCTTGATATTTGACTCCGATGAGCAGGGTCAGGGCTTTGAGACGGTCGAGTTCGGCGGCTCGCGCTACATATTTCTGGTCGAACTCGCTGGCCGGCTTTACTCTCGTTTCGGTCAAGCGGAATCCAAAACACCGAGTGGTCTCCCACTGGTTTTCCGTGCGTGGATGCAGAGGACGGAGTTTTCAGAGGCACTCAATGAAGCGCTCGAGAAGTTCGACGATCAGCTGCGCAGTCCTACACCAGTTGATTTTGCGGTAGCACCGATCGCCGTAGCATCAACGCAACGAAATCTCGTTCTGGATCATCCTCGTTTGGTTGATGTCCAAATCAAGAATTTCAAGTCGTTGGAGAACATTGCCTTCGATCTGCCGGAAAAACTCTCCGACGCGCATCGTGCCAGCGCCCTCTCTGAGGAGGTAAGTGAGGTTCCCGAAGCACCATGCGTGCTCATCCTCGGAGAAAACTCGACCGGCAAGAGCAGCATACTCGAGGCGATTGCGCTGACCTGCATGCCAGACGAGTTGCGAAACCAACTCGGAAACGAGCCAGCGGATTTTACCACCAATCCTGAGTTTATGGGAGGAGCCCCAGCAGCGTCGCAAAAAGAGCGGTACCAGGAGAGCAGCGTGGAGCTTCGCTTTCAGGATAAAAGGGTATTGAGGCTCGAGATATCCGCCCGTGGAAAAGGCCGCATGAGCGTCTTGAGAGAAGGAGCAGGAGATACCCGTCCTCCGCTGGTCTTCGCCTACGGCGCACATCGATTATACGGCAAAGAGCAGCGAGACGACGCTCTGAGCCATGTCGATACGCTCTTCAAAGACGACCGCCACATCTCCAATCCCGAGCCATGGCTGATCGAACTTAGCAAAAGCCAACCCGAAGCTCTAAATGAGGTGGTTTCCGCCCTGCGTCATATCATTCAGATCGATGGCGCGTTTGAGAGCATTGAGGTGCGGCAGGATCCCGCAAGCGGCAGAGAGAAGTGTTTCATCCGTATCAAAAAGGATCGGCAGGATGGCACCCACTATATTTTGGGCCAGCGTCTCGACGTCGCTTCTTCCGGTTACAAAGCCGTGCTGGCCGTCGTTTGCGACATTTTCCGAACACTTCTCGATGCGGCGAACATGAGGCCGCGGGTTGCGAGAGACGCCCACGTCATTGTGCTCATCGACGAGATAGAGGCGCATCTTCATCCCCGCTGGAAGCTCCAGATTATTTCCGGGTTGCGCCGGGCATTGCCCAAAGCCACATTCATCCTGACAAGCCACGATCCGCTGTGCGTTCGTGGGATGTTCTCAGGTGAGGTTATGATGCTCAATCGCTACCAGAACGAGGGGGAGAAATCGAAGGGCGACCTCTTGCCGGAGGTCGTTGAGCGAGTGGCGGATTTCCGCAATATTGGTGCCCTGACAGTTGAGCAGTTGCTGACGTCTGACATGTTCCAACTCTTCTCAACCGACGATCGAAGGACCGAGTTAGCATTTGCGCGCGTAGCGGACATCCTGAGCCGCCAGAAACGAGGGGAGGCGATGTCGACTGAGGATAAGCGCATTCTTTCAGACTTCCACCAGGAGATCGGTGATGCTCTGCCCTACGGTCGTACCCAGGTCAGCGTACTCGTGCAGGAGGCGGTGGCAGAATATCTCTCTGTTCGTAGAAGCGTTGACACGGAACGGCGCGCGTTGCTCCGCGACAAGGCAAAAAAAGAGATCAAAGACTTTCTGAAGGAGTTCATGGAATGATCAAGGCAGATCGCTCCAAGGTCCCGGCGCCCGTTGTTTTGCACGAACCTTACAGGAGCGACGGAAAGACTGAGTTGCAAAGGGTCACCGAGCACATGACTGGGCTTGGTAGCGACAAGACGTTCGAGTTCACACGCTACAAGTCAGCGGAAGTCAAAGAGGCCCTGGAAAAGCTTTTTCACGGCAAGTGTTCCTATTGCGAAAGCTACTATTCAAGCACTCAGCCGGTCGACGTCGAGCACTTCCGCCCAAAGGGCAAGGTTGATGGCGAGGAAACGCATCCCGGCTATTGGTGGCTAGCGATGGAATGGACCAATCTACTGCCGAGCTGTATCGACTGCAACCGCAGACGAAATCAGCGGACGCCGAATGGTGACGACCCAAGTCTTGTCAGGTTGAGGAAGGACGGCGATCTGGATCGTTCGAAAGAACTCTCGACCGGCAAGGCGTGCGCTTTCCCTCTGGCTGCCGGAGGAGTGCGAAGCTCCAAGTTCGGCGACGACCTTGTAGCGGAGCACGCATTATTGCTCGATCCAACACGTGACGACCCTGACCAGCATATCGTTTTCCACGTGGGGGGTGATGCTCTGGTGAGTCTCGTTGGCCCAAAACCTTTGGGCCAGAACGGCGCAGCGACCTTACCGCTTGCAGAGAATGATCCCGACGTGATTGTCGGGGCAGCAACTGCTGCCGGATTGAGCGAGAAGGGCGCTGTCTCTACTCAAGTCTACGGGCTTAATCGGCTAGGCCTCGTTCAAGCGCGGACGCGGGTGGTTCGCGATCTGAATTTCCTGTTCGAAATGTCCATAAATCTGGCCACCTTTGCGCTGGAAATAGAGGAGCGCAATGCCGGCCGCGAAATGCAAATGCAAGGCGCATCCCAAGCGCGCCGGGAGCAGTTGGATGAAGAAATCGCTTTCAATAAAAAGCTTTTGGTCAAGGTCTGCTTCCTGCGTGATCAAACGAAAGCGAAGCTTCAGTCTATGACGAGGCCGCAAGCACCTTATTCTGCTGTTGCACGGGCGTGGGTCTCTGCCAATCTTTAATCGGGCAAGAGCAAAGTTGAGACGGGCGTGAAAGTCACAAGGGACACTAACGTATATAGCAGCACATAGGCCTTTTGGGATCGTTCACGCCGGTTCTTTCAGATGGCCGCTAACATCACGCCGCGATTTCGGGGACGTGTCCCTCGACCAATCGCAGGAATCGTTGGTTGTGAGCCCACCTTCCTCAAGACGAATGGTGACAGGGCCCACGACAATCTCGGCGCGACCAACCGCTTTAGGCGGCGGTTCCGAAACAGGTGGATCGACGATCACCGCCGCGAACTCTACCTCATCCTCCGGTGCTGGCAGGATCAACTTGCCCTGCCGCGCCATCGTCCGCCAGGTGGAAAGACTGTTCGCCCGCAATCCATAGCGCTGCGCAACTTCATTGACCGTCGTGCCAGGCCTCAGGCTTTCCGAAACGATCTTCGCTTTGACCTCGTCCGGCCATTGACGATGAACCTCACGCACAGGCTTCCTGGTTGTGAGAAACTCCAATGTACTCTCCATGGAGAAACTCCCGTTCTTCATCCATGGAATGTCGATCACAGATCAGGCGGAAGCGAGCAATTTGGGGCAGAACACCGGTTACAGTCCATTGCCGTTCTCTGAAACCTAGAAGAACGGCGAAGCTTACAAGGATTTCGACGACGACTGATCTACAATTGTTCGCCCTCTCGTCGCCCACCTGTGCATTTGCGAGGCTCTTCTGGGGCCGACATATTCGTTGAATGCGTGTGTTATTCCTGCGGCAGTTTCCCTGACTTTGCCGCCTGATTGGCGGTAGGCAAATTGGTAGAAGGCGTCTTCCCACGATCAGCGTTACTCATTAGTTTTGCCACGTACGAGGCGGGGATCGCTTTCGCTTCGTTGATCGGCGGCAGAAAGCTGACGCTTCCTGCCGCGATTACAATCAGCAAAATATATTTCAGTAGGTGTGCCATATTACTCTCGCAACTCCTTAAACGCCGCCATTCCTGTTTCAGTCAGCACTAAGTGTGATTGGGCAGTGACCTTGATCAATTTGAAAAACACGAGGTCTTCGACCTGATCTTTGATTGATTTAACCACTCGTTTCTGAGCTTTTGCGTAAGCGATCTTATCCTTGCGAAAATCGCACAACTCGATGCCATAGATCAGAATTTCATCCTCGATCCAGCCTTCAGCGAAGCTCTTGCTCGTTACCGGTGGTGGACCGGTATCGATAGCTGTGGCCACCGAAGCGAAAAAGATGCCCGTCTCGATTTGGGCGATCGCTTTGAAAGCGCCGGTTGGTGAGGAATGGGTGAAGTCCCAGCGGTCGTGCTCGCTAAGGAGCTTTCCCGCGATCACGGTCCAGCGTTTGCTGAAAACTTTCAAGCCATGCAGTGCGTTCATCGACCACTCCCAGAGCAGAGCCGTGGCCGGGCCATTCCCGGTCATATGCA
Source organism: Rhizobium sp. SG_E_25_P2 (assembly GCF_029892285.1). Lineage (GTDB taxonomy): Bacteria > Pseudomonadota > Alphaproteobacteria > Rhizobiales > Rhizobiaceae > Rhizobium_E. The sequence goes on along the minus strand of NZ_JARXVM010000001.1, from coordinate 799,826 downwards.
GCCTGCTTATCCCGTCTCGCAGACGGAATTCCCGAAGAGGTGATGTAGGCGTATGAGTTCGGGCGATGTGGCACCCAAAAAACTGAGCGAAACGGTGCGTTTTCATACAGATCTGCAGAGAGATAAGTCATGGCAATTCCCCTGTTTCGACACAATGAAATGTAGCGAAGCTTTGTGAGGTTGCAATCTCACTTTTTGTTCCAGTGATTTCGAGAATGCGCCGTAAATCGCTACCGCATTGCTTCAGGCTGATCTGCATCAGCAACGCCAGTTTTGATCGTCAGCGTGTATGGAATGCCGCCGAGGTAGAAGGTCGCCCCTAGGCAAAATGCATGTCGACCCATGTAACCTAGATCAACCTCACGAAGGACCTCGCATTCCAGATACGGCGCGTTTCGATCGAAACGCTCGACCTTAAATTCGCAAAGGCCCAAGACCGCTGCAATGGTGGCAACAATAGCAAACAAGACGCCAGCAATGTTAAAAACAGTTTTCTTCACAGTAACGCTCCCCATCTGAATGGATTGCATTCTAGAGGTCACCGGAAGTGCGCCAAGATTTGAACTTTTTTTGCTCAAAAATGTTGGTTTGCACGCAGAACTGAGCTGGTTAGGCGCGCCGCTCAGTTCCTCTATATTCGTTGTGCCTTGATCTTCTGGCGCCTGAACTGTCTAAAGCGAGGGCGATGGAAGATTGCCGGCACCTGACGGTTACCACTTCTCGCATCAAATCGGTCGATCCACTGAGACCGAGTCGGTGTCCTCGACCAAAGAGTTTCAAACGAAAGATTGTTCATCCCCACGCCGCTCAACATGCTTATCGTGCCGGAGCGCGCCAAGGTCGGACGATTTCGGCTGTTGATTGATTATCTGGTCGAACGCGCCGCCGATCTGTCGGGGTTGGAGAGGCCATAAAGAACCTCCCCAAACGGCGCGGCAATCGGCGTGGTTTGTATGGCGATCGCGCGGAATATCGCGCGATCGCTTAAAATCGGCCAAGCAGGCGGGCGGCAGGGATTCGAACTGGGCATACGTCGAGAGTCTAAGCCGCTAACCTCGGGAGAGGGTTTTCAACCAATCGCAGGAATCGTTGGTTGTGAGCCCCCGCAACCATTGATTAATTATTTTATCAGACGGCTACTTGGATCGAATGTCGGTATCGGTGGCTGCGAGCCCCCGCAACCAAATAGAATCCAATAATCATACGCAAAGCCCCGCACGGTCCATCCGGCGGGGCTTTTGCGTGTTGTGCTCGTCGGTAGTCGCGCCGATTGGAACAGGATCGTTTTTCGGCCTCAGCGGGTGGGCTGTCTCCGATGGGCTCCAGAAGGCGGCGGTTGTTGAACCAAGCGAGCCATTCGAACCTGGCGAACTCCACGGCTTCGAAGTTGCCGTGACGGGCTGCGACGTCCATTCAGCCGCGCTTCAGTTTTATATCGGACGACCCGCTGGACAGGCCATAACGACCACCCCAATATGGCCACCGGCGGCGCCACGTCGACGCAAAAACAGACAATGGCGGCATGAAGTCTACAGATCGACCCGGTTGAATACGGGAGGTTTGCCCAAGGACCGAGTTTACAATTGGGAGATCGTGACATGCAGGACAATTTTGTTGACATCGACGGGATACGGATCCGCTATTGCGACGTCGGAGGCGCCGGCAGACCGGTGTTGTTCATTCATGGCATCGCGGGCTCGCTCGAAATGTGGCGTCCGCAACTCGGCCAGTTCGATCCGTCGATCCGCACGATCGCTCTCGATCTCCCGGGGCATGGTCTCTCAGATATTGCGCCGGAACCGCAGGACGCGGATATTTTTGCACGCTTCGTGTGGCATTTCGTCAATGCGCTGGACATCGACAAGGTCACGATTGTTGGTAATTCGCTTGGAGGAGCAATCGGCTTGCGCATGGCCGGCATGTTCCCCGGCAGAGTGACGGGATTATTGTTGGCGGATGCCGCGACCATCGGTCGGGAAGTGTTTTTTCCTTTCAGGCTGATGACCCTGCCGCTTCTGGGAGAACTGCTCAACCGTCCCGGCCAGGTTGCGGTCGAACAGCAGTTGAAGGCGCTCTTTCACGATCCTGGGATCGTGACGCCCGAGATTCGCGAGGTTGTCGCGCGCAATGTGCAAAAGCCGGGCGCAGGTGCTGCCTTTTTGACCACTCTGCGCCGCATGACCGGCTTGCGGGGACAGAAAACCGAGTTTGTCGAGACGTCCCATATATTGCTGCGTAACTTGCGACTGCCCTGCATCATCCTGCATGGGCGCCAGGACACCGTGCTGCCCGTCCAACAAGCGCTTGACGCAGCCAAGCTTGTCCCTTCGGCATCGCTTGTTGTTTTGGAGGAGTGTGGGCACACCCCGCAGATCGAAAAGCCGGAAGCGTTCAATCAATATGTGCTCCAGTTGGTAGAGGCTCAAGCGGGGAGCGGCGTGGCGGGCCTTATGGCGTAATCGCCGGGTGAGATGCGAACCAGGCTCAGGATGTATTCAGAACCCGGCCAGGCGTTCGTTTCCCGTGAAGACCGAGCATTAAATGCTATTCAGCGTCGGATTTGAAGCGTCGTGCGGAGCAAGTGCTGCGCAGATGAATGCGCTTAAGACAGCGATCCCGGCGAAGAAGCGCCGGTAGGTGTAGCCGATTGCAGCCAGGACGGCGTGGATAGCGTCGCCTTGGGCATGGGCGAGATGGTTTCGGCCTATGCGGTGGTCGTCCATGAGGTGGACGATGACGGGTTCAACGGCCGATCGCCTGCGCAGATCCGGTTTGATCTGATCAGGCATACTGCGCTTCTGGCCGGCGGTGTCGTCTTTGAAGCGGTGGGACTTGGGGCGTTGTGGCGCTTGTAGCCGGTATCGGCGATGATGCACGTCAACGTTGCGCCGACCGGGCCCTTGATGGCGGGGATGACGGTTTGGAGCGTGTGGCCGTCATAGGGCGTTCCGGGCAGCGCCTGGATGTGGCTGACGAACTGGCCGCCTTTGGAGCGCTGCAGCGTGGTGGCGACTGCATTCGACCTCGGGCCCATGCTGCGAGAAGACCCGGTGATCTGAATTTACATGTCTCGGTATGCAAAGGCCCCGCAACCAAAAATCAGTTCCTAAACGCCGGGTGACAAAATCACCGGGCGTTTTTGCATCTATAAGACCGTAGGTGGAGGCCAGACGTCGCCGTTAAGACAAAATTAGTGATTAGAACGGTCGCGGATGCAATCGTCGAGGGATAGCCGGAACCACCGGCTTCCCTGCGGCGTTTCCCAGCGATACCGAGGCGCACATGATGCATGACAAGAACAACACTGATTCGAATTCGCACGATGCCTCGGCGGCTCGCATGATCTCGCCCGTCATGACGGGGTGGGATCACGCCGCGATGACCAAGGCGGTTTGGGCGCTGGCGGATTGCCCCGTGCTGAGGTTGTTCTCAGACCCCATGGCCGACGATCACCGCGTCCTTCACTAAAACAGGTTGCCCAAAAGCAGCCGCAGGTTTCGGACGGCGACATCCAACAAACAAGAAATTAGAAACGTAAGGCGCCAATCCGAAAGATTGCGACACGCTCTAGGCGCATAGCCAGCTGTGCATTCCTGATGCGACATGTCGCCCCGACGCAAAACAGGCGGATAGCAGATAGCCGCCTGTCGGCGCTTCCCAATCCAACATCTCACCGGCGGCAAACAGGCCGGGGATGCGCCTGAACATCAAATTTTCATCGACCTCGGCCCAGTCGAGGCCGCCAGCGCTGGAAATCGCTTCTGTGATCGGTCGCGGGCGGAGCACCGGCAACGGCAATGTCTTGATCCGGCGCGCGACTGCGTCCGCTCCGAGCGAGCCGAGTTCCGGCGTCAGCTCACGCAAAAGCGCGGCCTTGACACCGTCGAGCCCCGCCCCCTTGCGCAGGCGGTTGCTGAGGCTGATCTTGGCTTTCTGTTGGCGGAATTCCGTCTCGAGCCGATCAAGGCCCCGATCCGGCTGGAGATCGATGACGAGCGGCTCGGTTTCGGCATTTTCGAGGCCATCACGGATGGCGGCCGCATGGCCATAGACCAGGCTTCCTTCAATTCCGTGCCTGGAGATCACAAATTCGCCACGCGTTTCGCCCGCCGCAGAGCGAAGCGCGACGGATTTCAACGGCGCTCCCGCGAAGCGCTCGCGAAACACCGGGCTCCAATCGATATCGAAACCGCAATTGGCCGGACGAAACGGCGACACGGACACGCCACGCTGTTGCAGCCACGACACCCAGGCGGCGTCCGAGCCGAGGCGTGGCCAGCTGGCGCCCCCGAGCGCCAGCAATGTCGCGGCTGAAGACAGCGTGATCTCGCCGTCGGGCGTCGAAACGCGTAAGGCGTCGCCGTCAAATCCCACCCAGCGGTGACGGGTTTTGATCTCCACGCCGAGATTTGACAGCCGCAGAAGCCAGGCGCGGAGCAGGGGCGAAGCCTTCATCGCCCTGGGGAAGACGCGGCCGGAACTGCCGACAAATGTGTCCGCGCCGAGCCCATCGGCCCAGGCGCGCAACGCCTCGGGCGGAAAAGCGTCGAGCCCCGGCCGAAGTCGGGGAGATGCCGATCCATAGCGAGACATCAATCGGGCATAGGGCTCTGCATGGGTGAGATTGAGACCGGATTTGCCGGCCAGCAGGAATTTGCGCGCCACGGTCGGCATCGCCTCGTAGACGATGACCTTATGGCCGAGTTCGGCAAGCCGTTCCGCCGCCATCAACCCTGCCGGGCCGCCGCCGATGATCGCAATATTCGTGTTCATGGCTTGTCATGGCCAAGCCCGCGCCGACGCGCAAGCTGTTTATCGCAAAAGCCTGCGGCGATTGGCGCGGACGGCGCGGAGATAACGGGAAACGGAACGCGCCTGCGTGCTTTCAAGGGACTTGCCCTGGGCGAGCGCGAAGGCGTTTTCGATGGCGAGCAATCCCGCCAGCTGCAGTTTTTCGCTGACCATCAATTGCGCTTCGGTCGCGGCCTTCTGGCCGCCGGCGCCCAGCGTGATCATCCGCAGGCCGATCACCAGATTGGATTCAAAAGCCAGTTGCATCATGTTGAGGCCGAGGGTGACGGGAGGAATGAACATCGGAGTCCTTTCGGCGCGGATCGCGCGAGGCGTCAACGTGCGGTGACCGATCCGGTTCCCTTCAGGCAACGGTCTCGCCGCCATCGGCCACCAGGATCTGCCCAGTGATATAAGAAGACCGCTGCGAGACGAGAAACAGGATCGGCTCGGCAATCTCCTCGACCTGGGCCCAGCGGCCCATCGGCACGCGCCTGGAGATATAGGCCTCGATCGCCTCGCGGCCGCCGACCTGGCGGATGAAGGGCTCGTTGAACGGCGTGTCCACCCAGCCGGGGCACAGCGCATTCACCCGCACGCCATATCTGGCATAATCGCCGGCCATCTGCTTGGTCATGGCGATCACCGCATGTTTGGTGGTGCAATAGGCGATCATTTCGCGATCATAGAGAATGCCTGAGCTCGAGGCGGTGTTGAGGATAACGCCGCGTCCCGCCGCCTTCATGAACGGCATCACGGCGCGGGCGGCGATGAAATGCGCCCGCACATTGAGATCCCAGGACTTGTCGAAACCGTCGAGGCTGACCTGTTCGAGATCGCCCTCGACCTGGGCGCCGGCATGATTGTGGAGAATGTCGATACGGCCGCGCCGGGCATGCAGTTCGGCAATCGCTGCGGTGAGGCCTGCGTCGTTGGTGACGTCGACGATGACCGCTTCGGCCTCGCCGCTCGCATCCTTGATCCGTTTCACGGTTTCCTCGGCGCCTGCCCTGTCGCGGTCGAAGACGGCCACATAGGCGCCTTCGCGCGCCATGATTTCCGCGCCGGCGCGGCCGATGCCGGAACCCGCGCCGGTGACGATGGCCGTCTGGTTTGCGAGGATCATGTCAGTCTCCTTCGGCGGCCCGGGGCTTCTTGTCGCGCATCAGCGTGCGCGCCAGGCCGATCAGCATGAGAGAGGCGACCAGCACGGATGTGGCGATCGCGTTGATTTCAGGGGTTACGCCGCGACGGATCGAGGCGAAGACGTAGATCGGCAGCGTCGTCTTCGAGCCCGCGACGAAAAAGGCGATGATGAAATCGTCGAAGGAGAAGGTGAAGGCCAGCAAGAAGCCCGCCACGATCGACGGCATGATCTGCGGCAGCACGATCAGCCTGAATGTGGTGAGCGGCGTGGCGTTGAGATCGCTGGAGGCTTCGACGATATCGCGGCCGAGCGAGGCGACGCGCGCCTTGACGATCATCGTCACCAGCGCCAGCGAAAACAGTCCATGCGCAGCGATGATCGAGCCATAGCCGAGGCCGAGTTTCGGCGGCGTCTCGCCGGGCCAGAGGCTGGCGATCAGCGGATTGACGGCGCCGAACACCGCCACCAGCGCCACCAGCGTGGCGATGCCGATCACCACGCCGGGTACGACGATGGCGGCGGCGAACAAGGCGTCGAACACCAGCCGGCTGCGTTTCCCCAGCCGCTCCATGCCGAGAGCCGCCATGGTGCCGAATACGGCGGCGAGGCCGGCGGAGACGAAGGCGATCAGCAGCGAATTCTGCAGCGCTTCGAGCAGAAACCGGTTGGAAAAGGCCTTGGCGTACCAGGCGAGCGAAAAGCCGGTGAATTCCGAAGCGCTGCGGCCGGCATTGAAGGAAAACAGCACCACCAGCGCGATTGGCGCATACAGGAACAGGTAAACAGCTGTCACAAGCGCCCGCATCAGATCAGATCCACTTGTTTGGTTCCGGCAATGCGGAAAGCAAGGCGCATCGACACGGTCAGCACGATCACCACCACAGCGACCAGCGTCAGCGCGATCGCCGAGCCGAACGGCCAGTTGCGCGATTGCAGGAAGAGATCCACCAGCGCATTGCCGATGAAGAACACCTTGCCGCCGCCCAGCAGTTGCGGGATCAAATATTCGCCGAGAAGAAGAATGGTGACGAGCGCGACCCCGGTCATGACTCCGGGGAGGGAAAGCGGCAACGTCACCTGAAAGAAGGTCGCAATCGGCTTGGCGCCGAGATCGGAGGAGGCTTCGAGCAGGCGCCGGTCGAGTTTTTCGAGACTGACATAAATCGGCATGATCATCAGCGGCAGATAGCCATAGACGATGCCGATGATCACGGCGAACGGCGTGTTGATAAGCCTGAAGTCCTCGATGCCGATCATGCCGAGGAGATTTGGAATGCCGCGCGAGCCGAGAATATACATCCAGGCATAGGTGCGGACGAGCAGGCTGGTCCAGAACGGCGCGACGATCAGCGACACCAAGAGCAGCCGATAGCGCCTGTCGGCCTTGACCGCCAGGAAATAAGCGACGGGATATCCAACGATCAAGCAGACGAAGGCGCCCGTCGGGGCGAGGATCATCGTGTTGAAGAAGGCTTTGGCGCGGCTCGGCAGATTGGCGAATTGGGCGAAGGTGAAGGCGGCCTGATAGCCGCCTTCGGGCGCGCGTTCGCCAAAAGCGAAGACGATGATGGCGATGAAGGGCAGGACGAGAAACACCAGCATCCACAGCGCCGCCGGAGCCATAAGCCCCGCCGTCGTCAGCGCCTGCTTTCTCTCCGCCGTCATCGCCATGATCGCGACCTTTCCCGTCAGGCCGACTTGAACCGCGCCATGACTTCGGCGCGACCTGGATCGGTGAGCGTCACGGCGGCGCCAAATTCGAGCGGCGTCAGCGAGGCTTCGTCGGGATAGACGATAAGGTTGGAGGTGACGTCCTTGGGCAAAAGCGCCATGACGCGGGAATCGGTGGTCGGCGCGCCGTTGAAGATGTGCTCCTTCACCGCCACGTCTGGAGTCATCAGGTAGTCGAGCAGCGCATAGGCCGCCGGCTTGTTCGGCGCATCCTTGGGGATGGCGTAGAAGTCGCACCAGATCTCGCCGCCATCCTTGCCGAGCACGAATTTAATGTCGGGCATGTCGCGATTGAGCTGGGCGCCGTCATTGGTCCAGCACATGGTCATCCAGGCGTCGGTCGAACGCATGGAGGGCTGGTAGTCGGAATTGATCGCGAAGAGATTCGGCTTGACCTTGATCAGCAGTTCCTCGGCCTTGGCCAATTCGTCGGCCGCGATCGAGTTGAAGCCATAGCCGAGCGCCACCAGCGCGCTGCCGATCGTGGTCAGCTGGTAGTCATGCACCATCACGCGGCCGTCGGCCTCGCCTTGGGCGAGATCGAAGAAGTCCTTCCAGGAGGTCACCGGGCTCTTGATCTTGGCGGAGTTGAAGGCGATGCCAGTCGTGCCCCAGTTCTTCGGCACGGCATAGGTCTTTCCGTCGATCGCGCCTTCATGGGTAAAGCGCTGGTTCTCTGTCGCCGGCGAAAAGTTCGGCAGTTTGGCGAGATCGAGTTCATCGATCAAGCCGAGCTTCTGATAGGTCGAGATGGTGTAATTCGTCGGCACGAACAGGTCCCAGCCCGAGGCGCCGGCCTGCAGCTTGGCGAGCATTTCTTCATTCGAGCCGAACACATTGACCTCGACGGCGACGCCGGTCTTGGCAGTGAAGGCGTCGAACGTGGCGGGGTCGTGGTAATTGGGCCAGGTGGCGATCGACATCTGCGTGCCGAGATCGCCGGCGGCGTAAGCGGGCGAGCCGAGAAGGCCTGTCTGGCGACCCAACACGGCGGCGGCCAGGCCCAGGCCGGTGACCTGGAGGAAATGGCGGCGGCTCACCGAGCCGCGCTTGTAGCGCATCAGTTCGTCGGCGAAACGGTCTTGCGTCAAAGGCTTGTCATTGGTCGTCATCACACTGTTCCCTTTGTTGTCGGTTATGCTGCGTCATGCGAGAAGACATGCGGGGCGGCGGGCGAGATGGTGAGCTCCACCCGCGCGCCCGGCTCATAAAGACTGGCGGCTCCGCCTTGCAGCGCGCGATCGGCAAAGACGAGGAGATCGCCGAGGCCGGCAACGGCGACCGAATATTCCACCGACGAGCCGAGAAAGATCCGATGCGTGACGTCGCCGACGAGACCTGTCGAGGCAGGTGTCGCGGGCTGTAGCGCGATGGCTTCGGGACGGATCGCCACCACTGCTTTGCCGATCGCAACATCAGGACGGGTGAGGGGTAGCACGAGGCCGTTGCCGAAGCGGGCCGCGACGGATCCACCCTGGTGTTCGACCACCGCGTCGAGCCTGTTGGTCTTGCCGACGAAATCGGCCACGAACAGGCTGGCCGGATTGTCGTAGATATCCTGCGGGCTCGAAAGCTGCACGATGCGGCCTGTATTCATCACGCAGACCTGGTCGCTCATCGACAGCGCTTCTTCCTGATCATGGGTCACCAGCAGGAAGGTGATGCCGAGTTCGCGATGCAGGTTCTGAAGCTCCAGCTGCATGGCGATGCGCAGCTTCTTGTCGAGTGCGGCGAGCGGCTCGTCGAGAAGCAGAACGCGGGGGCGATTGACGATGGCGCGGGCAAGCGCGACGCGCTGCTGCTGGCCGCCGGACAATTCGTGAATGCGGCGCTTAGCGAATTTGCCGAGATGGACCATGTCGAGCGCCTCTGCGGCGCGGCGGCGAATTTCTTTGTCGTCGAGACGCGGGCGGATCTGCCTGAGGCCATAGGCGACATTGGTTTCGACGTCGAAATGCGGAAACAGCGCGTAATGCTGGAACACCATGTTTACGGGGCGGCGATAGGCCGGCACGCCGCGCATGGACTGGCCCGCGATCAGCAGATCGCCATCGCTCGGCTGCTCAAAGCCGCCGATCATCCGCAGGCAGGTGGTCTTGCCGCAGCCGGACGGGCCGAGCAGCGCGATGAAAGCGCCGCGCTTCAGCTGTAGGTCTATTCCGGATACCGCCGTCACATCGCCATAACGCTTGGCGACGCCGCGGAATTCCACATCGAATTCGGCTGATGGTTCCACTGTTCTGTTCCCCTGGGGTCGCGGCGATTGCCTCGCCATCTATTCCCCTGATGCTGAAAGACTATGCGGATACCGCTTTTGGGGTATATACCCCGAAAGAGGTATTTTTATAAAAATTTATGGATCGGGGGAGTATGATCCAGCGGAGGAGCCGGGCATGAGCGTCGATTTCAAATCCTTGTTTTTGTCGGCGTCGATTCTTTGGGATTCCGGCGAGGCCATGGACGAGGAAGTTGGCCGCAGGCTTGCCGATATGCTCGGCGCGCTGGCCCGCTTCGACTATTGCGTGATCTTTGCCTATTGCGGCGAAGCGCGTCCGATCGATCTCTATTCGACCTTTGATGAGCGGGAGTACCATGTCTTCGTGACGCTTTATCAGGAGGGGCCTTATCTGCTTGATCCATTCTACCGGGCGGCGACCCTGCCTCGGCCTGGTGTGTGGCGGATGCGCGAACTCGCGCCCGACCGGTTCTTCGCCAGCGAATATTATCGCACCTACTATGTCGAGACGCGCCTGGCGGAAGAGATTGGCTTCTTCATTCCGGTGGACGGCGGCGCGACCGTGGTCTTATCCCTGATGCGGGCGCAGGGGACCGGCCTGTTCCGCGCCGGCGACATCGACCTTCTTCGCAAGGCTGAACCTTTGGTCGCGGCGATGATCCGGCGCCGCTGGGGTGATCTCGGCCGTCGTTTCGCGCAGGCGGAGCCGGTCCCGCCATCGGCGCCGACGCCAGGTTCGCGGCCGACGCTCACCCAGCGGGAAAAGGCGATCATCCAACTCGTATTGCAGGGGCATTCGTCCGAATCCATCGGCCTCACGCTCGGCATCGCCACCGGCACCGTCAAGGTGCACAGGCGCAACATTTATCGCAAGCTCGGCATCGCTTCGCAAACACAGTTGATGTCGCATTACCTGGAAAGCCTCCGGGTAAACGGATAATCCGCGAATCCAACGCGGAGTGCGAGGATTTGTCGATTTGGAGCCGGGAAGGAAAATCTCTGTTAAGGGCTCGGGTCTAGTCTGACAAAAAAATATTATGATGCAGGCAGCCGCACGATGACCGCGACCAAGGCGCATTTCCTGAACAAGGAAGAGTCGTTCATGTATGATCGGGAGCATCGGTTCCCGATGGAGGAAACGATGAACGCCGCCCGGCTCGAATATACCGAGAAGGGCGTCATGCATATGGCGGCGCGGCGTTGCGATTTGATCATGATCGGAACCAGCGGCGCGGTGCTGGCGCTGAACACAAAATTCAGTCTGCCTGAACAGTTTTATCTCGATGTTCCCGACGCCAAGATCTCACGTGTCGGCTGCCTGATGATGCGGGTCTACGCCAACAACACCGTGCAAGTTCGGTTTCTGTCGATGATGCCGCAGAAGGATATCGACCGTATCTTCGTCTACAGCACGCATCCGAAACATCGCAACAAACTGCTCGATCTCCGGGCCTGAGGAAAGTTGATGGCGGCTCATCCGGTCATTCTCGTCGCGCCGGTGTTTTCGACGCTCGCCAATCTGGGCTTCCAGTTGCGCCGGACGGTGTTCGTGCTCGAGCAGAAAGTGCCGGCCGAGGAAGAGGTCGACGCCGACGATCTCACGGCGATCCATATGGTGGCGCTGATGGAGGGCGAAGTCGCGGGCGTGCTCCGCATCGTGCGCCGGCCCGAACATCTGAAGATCGGGCGCGTGGCGGTCGACAGCGCTTTTCGCGGCCGCGGCATTGCCGGGGCGATGATGAAGCGGGTGCTGGAGGATTATGCCGACGAAGCCGGCGGCCGGTTTTTCCTGACCGCCCAGACCGACAAGGTCGGTCTCTATGAGCGATTCGGCTTCAAAGTCTTCGGTGATGTGTTCATGGATGCGGGCATCCCGCATCTGGCCATGAAGACGTATTGAGAGAAGCCGCCCGGCGGACCGGACGGCTCCCGATGCATCACTTGTCGATGTCGACGTGCTGGGTTTCCTCACCCAGCAACAGCGCGATCAGCGTCAAGCCCGCCATGGCGGTGAGGTAGACGCCGACCCAGAACGGGCTGCCCTGGCCATAGCTCCACAGCGCCACGGCGATGAACGGGGCGACAGCCGCGCCGAGGATGGAAGAGACGTTGTAGGCCACACCCGAACCCGTATAGCGCACATTGGCCGGGAACAGCTCCGGCAGAAGCGCTCCCATCGGGCCAAAGGTCATGCCCATCAGGCTGAAGCCGATCACCAGCCAGGCGACCACGCCGAGATTGCCGAGCGCGAGCAGCGGAACCCAGCTCAGGCCGAAAGCGGCGATGCCCAGCGTCACCGCGATCAGCATCTTGCGGCGGCCGAACTTCTCCGCCCAGGGTCCGGACAGGAAGGTGAAGATGCCGAAGAACACCACGCCGAAGATCAGCATCATCACGAAGCTGCGATAGTCGTAGCCGAGACCCGGCACGGCGGCGTCGACGGGCTTGCTGCCGAAGCTCAGCGAGAAGGCCGTCATCAGGTAAAACAGCACATAGGTCGCAAGCATGTAGAAGGTGCCGAGCACGATCTGCTTGCCATGGCCCTGGAAGGCGGCGGCGAGCGGAAGCTTGCGCACCTGGCCGGTCTTGACGGTTTTTTCGAAGGCGCTGCTCTCGACGAGGTTGAGGCGCACCCACAGACCGACGATCACCATCACCGCCGAGGCGAGGAAGGGAATGCGCCAGCCCCAGCTCAGGAAAGCTTCCGACGGCATCGACGGATCCGATGACGGCAGGACCGCCGCGATCAGCAGGAACAGGCCGTTGGCGAGAATGAAGCCGATCGGCGCGCCGAGCTGCGGGAAGGTGCCGAACACGGCGCGTTTGCCCTTTGGCGCGTTTTCGGTGGCGACCAGGGCTGCGCCCGACCATTCGCCGCCGAGCGCGAAGCCCTGCGCCATGCGCAGCACCACCAGAAGCAGCGTGGCCAGCCAACCGACGGAGGGATAGGTCGGCAAAGCGCCGATCAGGAAGGTGGCGACCCCCATGGTCAGCAGCGCGCCGACCAGCGTCGCCTTGCGGCCGCGCCTGTCGCCGAGATGACCAAAGAAGATCGCGCCGAGCGGCCGGGCGACCATAGCGGCGCCGAACACCGCGAAGGACGCCAGAAGCGCCGTCGTCGGATCTCCCTTCGGGAAGAAGAGATGCGGGAACACCAGCACCGCGGCGGTGGCGTAGACGTAGAAATCGTAAAATTCGATCGTGGTGCCGATCAGGCTCGCCAAAATCACGCGCGCACGGCTATTGGCCGGAGCGCCCGCCTGGGCGGAGTCGAGAGAAGACATGATTTTACTACTCCAGTTCTTCTTGTTTTGCCGGCTGCCTACACGAATGAGATTGCGATAAAAAGGCTGAAATGGCTGAAAGCGTTCGGTTTGGCGGCGTTTTCTTCATCTCGGCGTCACAAAAGCTCGACTTGGCCCGGTTTGGCTGCCATAGAGTTTCGGGGGATGCAGGGGCTACGGCCAAGTAAACATTTACTAAAAAATGTTTGCCTTCGCGGGTCGCAGCGCCTAGCATCGGGGGAATGTCGGACTTACGCTCATGGTGACTATCAAGGAAATCGCTAAAGCCGTCGGCGTGTCGTCGGCCACTGTGTCGAGGGTGCTCAACTACGACCCTGCGCTGTCGATCTCGGCGGCCAAGCGTCAGGCGATCATCGAAACGGCTGAAGCGCTGAACTACGCCACGCCGCGCAATCGCAACCGGTCGACGGCGCTTCCCGGCGCTTTCGTCAATCACGCCGCGCCCGTGTCCGCCCTGCCGCGACTGGCCATCGTGCATTTTCTCGAGCCGTCCGACGAGCTGGGCGATCCCTATTATATCGGCGTGCGCCTCGGCATCGAAAACCGGTGTCGGGAATTCAAGACCGAAATCGTCAAGGTCTTTCATTCCGACGCCCTGCCGGATCCGGCCCTGTTGCAGAGCGTGGCGGGGGTCATCGTCATCGGCAAACACTCCAAAAATGAAATCGACTGGCTCGGCAGCCATTGCCGGCATCTTGTCTTCGCCGATTTCGACCCGCGCAGCAGCCGCATCGACAGCGTGTTCAGCGATGTCGGCCTGGCCACCGAGACTGCGCTCAACGACCTTCACGCCATGGGTTACAAGCGGATCGCCTTCATCGGCAGTTATGAACATCTCGACGGCCAGACCCAGCCCTTTGGCGAGCGCCGCTGTCGCGCCTATATCGACTGGCAGAAGGAGCGCGGCGGCTTCGATCCGGAACTTCTCGCGCTCGGCCAGAACTGCAATTTCGGCCAGAATCTGCGGCTCGAAACCGGCTATATGCTGGCGCAGACCATTCTCGGTCTCAGTCAGCGCCCCGACGTGATCCTGGCCGCCAACGACAATATGGCGATCGGCGCCTATCGCGCCATTCAGGAGGCCGGGCTGCGCATTCCCGACGACATCGCCATCGTCTCCTTCAACGACATTCCTGTCGCGCAATTCCTCAACCCCGCGCTGTCGACCATCAAGATTCATGGCGAACATATCGGTGAGACGGCGGTGGATCTCCTGATCGAGCGGTTGAACGGCCGCGACTACGCCAAGACCGTGACGATCGCCACCGAAATGATCTGGCGGGACAGTTGTCGCAAGCCGGATTTTTCCGCACCTGCGTAAAGCCTTTTCGCAGTCGCAATAAATATTTACTAAAAATTTTCTTGCGTTCCCTGTTTTTTTGACGATACTTCGCGACAGGCAGGAGGGGCCTGCCGGCGTAACGCCATTTCCAGGGAGGATATAATGGCTATTTCATCAATTCTGAAACGTATTGCGACCGCCGCATTGACGAGCGTCAGCGTGTTGACCGCGACCGCCGCCTTCGCCGGCGAAATCACCGTTTGGTGCTGGGATCCGAATTTCAACGTGGCGATCATGAAGGAAGCCGGCGCGCGCTACACCGCCAAGCATCCTGAAACCACGTTTAACATTGTCGACTTCGCCAAGGCTGACGTCGAGCAGAAGCTGCAGACGTCGCTGTCGTCGGGCGCGACCGACACGCTGCCCGATATTGTTCTGATCGAAGACTATGGCGCACAGAAGTATTTGCAGTCCTTCCCGGGCTCTTTCGCCGCTTTGTCCGAAAAGATCGATTACTCCGGCTTTGCGCCTTACAAGGTGCAGTTGATGACCTTGGACGACAAGGTCTATGGCATGCCCTTCGATTCCGGCGTGACCGGCATGTATTACCGCAAGGACTATCTCGAGCAGGCCGGCTTCAAGCCGGAAGACATGCAGAACATCACCTGGGACCGCTTCATCGAGATCGGCAAGGAAGTTGAGGCCAAGACCGGCCACAAGATGATGGGCTTCGATCCCAATGACGCGGGCCTGACGCGCATTATGATGCAGTCGGCCGGCGAATGGTATTTCGACAATGACGGCAACCTGAATATCGAGAACAACGCGGCCCTCAAGGCTGCGCTCGAAACCCAGGGCAAGATCATGCAGGCTGGCATCTTCAAGCCGACTGCTGGCTGGAACGAGTGGCTCGCCTCCTTCACCTCCGGCGATGTCGCCGCTGTCGTGACCGGCGTCTGGATCACCGGCACGGTCAAGGCTCAGGCTGATCAGTCCGGAAAATGGGGCGTTGCCGCTACTCCGAAGCTTTCCGTTGAAGGCGCGACGTCGGCATCCAACCTTGGCGGCTCCAGCTGGTATGTGCTGGAAAGCTCGAAGGAAAAGGACGAGGCCATTGACTTCCTCAATGAAGTCTACGCCAAGGACACCGAATTCTACCAGCAGATCCTCACCGAGCGAGGCGCGGTCGGCTCGTTGATGGCGGCGCGTGAAGGCGCAGCCTATGGCGCGGAAGACCCGTTCTTCGGCGGCGAAAAGGTCTGGCAGAAATTCTCCGATTGGCTGGCCCTGATCCCGGCCGTCAATTACGGCATCTTCACCAACGAAGTCGACACGGCTGTGACGGCCAATCTCGGCTCGATGGGCAAAGGCGCCAAGGTCGAGGATGTGCTGAAGGCCATCCAGAGCCAGGCCGAAGGCCAGATCCAGTAATCATCAAAAACGGGCGACGGCAACGTCGCCCGTTCCTCCCCGGGGCGGCGGCGGCGACGCCGCAGCCTTGGCGCGCATTTCGACATCTGTCGACACTTCACACCAGCCAGTAGACGGACGACCATGGCCACTGCGAAACCCGGCGGATTGAAACGATATTTCGACGTGAACGGATGGCTGTTCGTGGCCCCCGCTCTTCTGTTGATCGGGACCTTCATGATCTTCCCGATCCTCAGGTCGCTCTGGCTGTCGCTTTACGCGGGCAAGGGCATGATGATGAAATTCGCCGGTTTCGGCAACATCATGCGGCTGGCCAATGATCCCGTTTTCCTCAAGGCGCTCACCAATACGGTCACCTATTTTGTGATCCAGGTGCCGATCATGATCACGCTGGCGCTGATCCTGGCCGCCGCGCTCAATGATCCGAAGCTGAAATTCGCCGGCTTCTTTCGCACCGCCATCTTCCTGCCCTGCGTCTCCTCGCTGATCGCCTATTCCATCCTGTTCAAGAGCATGTTCTCGCTGGACGGCGTGGTGAATTCGGCGCTGATCGCGATCGGTCTGGTCGATACGCCGATTTCCTGGTTCACCGAGCCCTTCTGGGCCAAGACGCTTGTTATCCTCGCCATCACCTGGCGCTGGACCGGCTACAATATGATCTTCTATCTCGCAGCGCTGCAGAATATCGACAAGTCGATCTATGAAGCCGCCCGTATCGACGGCGTGCCTGCCTGGGCCCGCTTCGTCTATCTCACCGTTCCCATGCTGAAACCGGTGATCCTGTTTACCACCGTCACCTCCACCATTGGCACGCTGCAGCTGTTTGACGAAGTCTACAGCCTGAGCGCCGAGGGCAAGGGCGGTCCGGCGGATTCGACGCTGACGCTCTCGCTTTACATCTACAATCTCACCTTCCGCTATATGCCCAGCTACGGTTACGCCGCGACGGTGTCCTATGTCATCGTGATCATGGTGGCAGTCCTGTCCTTCCTGCAATTCTACGCCGCGAGGGAACGCAAATGAACGCGCAGCGCCTCATCCGCCTCTTGCCGGCGACCCTGCAATATCTGTTTCTCAGCATCGCGGCTTTCCTGTCTGTGTTCCCCTTCATCTGGATGGGGATCAGCGCCACCAACACCAATTCGGATATTCTCGAAGGCAAAATGAGCTTCGGCAGCGCCTTCTTTGACAATGTCGCCGCTTTCATGGCCGCCGTCGATCTGCCGCTGGTGCTGTGGAATTCCGCCAAGATCGCCATCATCGGCACAGCGGTGACGATGCTTGTGTCCTCGCTCGCCGGTTATGGCTTTGAAATGTTCAAGTCGAAATGGCGCGAGCGCATCTATGCGCTCATGTTGTTGACGCTGATGGTGCCGTTTGCGGCGATCATGATCCCGTTGTTCATGATGATGGCCAAGGCCAAGCTGATCGACACCCATATCGCCATCATTCTGCCCACCATCGCCTCGGCCTTCATCATCTTCTACTTCCGCCAGGCGACCAAGGCCTTTCCGACCGAGTTGCGCGACGCCGCCAAGGTCGACGGCCTTAAGGAATGGCAGATCTTCCTCTACATCTACATGCCGGTGATGCGCTCGACCTATGCAGCGGCTTTCGTCATCGTCTTCATGGCCAACTGGAACAATTATCTCTGGCCGCTGATTGTGCTGCAGTCGAACGACACCAAGACCATTACGTTGGTCGTGTCCTCGCTGGCCTCCAGCTACACCCCGCAATTCGGAACGGTGATGATCGGCACGATCATCGCGACGATCCCGACCATCTTCGTGTTTTTCGCCATGCAGCGCCAGTTCGTCCAGGGCATGCTTGGCTCGGTGAAATAGGATAGAACCATGCGTAGATACGAGACTTTCAATGGCGGCTGGACTTTCACCGCCGGCTTCGAACCGGGTTGGGTGAACGCCGCGCAGGCTGGCGAAACGGTTCGCCTGCCGCACACTGCCGTCGAGCTGCCCTATAACTATTTCGACGAAACCAGCTATCAGAAGGCCTTCACCTATCAGAAGGTCATCGCCTGGGAGCCGTCTTTCGAGGGCCGCGAAGTTTCGCTCGTGTTCGACGCGGCCATGGCCGATTCCGTCGTCTATCTCAACGGCCAGGAAATCATCGCGCACAAGGACGGCTATACGCCGTTCGAAGCGAGGCTCACGCCTTACCTCAAGCAGGGCGACAACCTGCTCACCGTCAAGATCGACGGCTCTGAAAATCCTGAAATCCCGCCCTTCGGCGGCATGATCGACTATCTCTGCTATGCCGGCATCTATCGCGATGTCTGGCTGAAGGTGACGAGCCCGGTCGCGATCAAGAATGTCAAGATCGAGACTCCGGACGCGCTGGCCGAAACCAAGACGGTGACCGCCAAGATCCAGCTCGCCAATCATCAGAACCTCGACGCTCAGGGTTCGGCGACCGTTACCATGACCGACAAGTCGGGCGCGACAATCGCGACCGCCAAGGCGACTCTCGCGGGCATTGAGACGCTGGTCGAGCTTTCCGGAATTGCCGGCGCCGAGATCTGGGATCTCGACACGCCCGTCCTCTATACGCTGACGGTCGAAATCGAGACGGCTTCCGGCAAGGACGTCTATTCCAACCGCTTCGGCTTCCGCACCGCCGAATATCGCGTCGACGGCTTTTTCCTGAACGGCCGCAACGTCAAGCTTCGCGGTCTCAACCGCCATCAGGCCTGGCCGCATCTTGGCTACGCCATGGGCCGCCGCGGCCAGGAGAAGGACGCCGACATTCTGAAATTCGAGCTGCGCTGCAACGTGGTGCGCACCTCGCATTATCCGCAGTCCAAGTGGTTCCTCGATCGTTGCGACGAAATCGGCCTGTTGGTGTTTGAAGAAATCCCGGGCTGGCAGCATATCGGCGGCAAGGCCTGGCAGCAGGAATCGATCGAGAATGTTCGTCGCATGATCGAGCGCGACTGGAACCATCCGTCGATCATCATCTGGGGCGTGCGCATCAACGAATCCCAGGACAATCACGACTTCTATCTCGAGACCAACCGGCTCGCCCATGAACTCGACACCACCCGTCAGACCGGCGGCGTGCGCTTCATCACCAATTCCGAACTGCTGGAAGACGTCTATACGCTGAACGACTTCATCCTCGGCCAGGAAGAAATGCCGGGCAACAATCGCGGCCGCGTCGTGCTGCGGGACCAGTCCGAGACCACCGGCATCACGCATAAAGTGCCCTACATGATCACCGAATATAACGGTCACATGTATCCGACCAAGCGCGTCGATCAGGAGCAGCGCCAGGCCGAACATGTCACCCGCCATCTTCTGGTGCTCGACGCCGCTGCTGGCGATCCCTCGATTTCCGGCTGCACCGGCTGGTGCATGTATGACTACAACACCCACAAGGACTTCGGCGCCGGCGACCGCATCTGCTATCATGGCGTGATGGACATGTATCGCGAACCGAAATTCGCGGCCTATGCCTATGCTTCGCAGGGCGGTCCGGAAACGGGCGCGGTGCTGATGCCGGTCACCTACTGGGCGCGCGGCGAACGCAATATCGGCGGCGTGCTGCCGCTGATCATCCTCACCAATTGCGACTATGTCGAAATCCAGTTTGGCGAATTCGCACCCAAGCGCGTTCTTCCCGACCGCGACACCTATCCGCATCTGCCGCATCCGCCCGTCGTCGTGGACCTGCGCTCGGTGACGCCGGAAGAATTCGGCACATGGGGCCGCATCTGGCGCGAAGGCGTGATCACCGGTTATGTCGATGGCAAGGCGGTGAAAACCGTGACGTTGCCGGCCGATCCGATGCCGGCCAAGCTCGAAATCGCCCCTGACGACACCGATCTTCGCGCTGGCGAAAAGGACACGGTCCGCGTGATCCTGCGCGCGCTCGACCAGAACGGCAATATCCTGCCCTTCTTCGACGATGCTGTCGAACTGTCGGTCGAAGGCGCTGGACGTCTCGTCGGCCCGACGCTCGCGAGCTTCAAGGGCGGCGCGACCGGCCTTTATATCGAAGCCGGCGACAATGCCGGAACCATCACCCTGACCGCCCGCTGCCGTCCGTTCGGCGAGCAGACGGTCACCTTCACCGTAAGCTGAGGCTGAAACCATGGCAGATGTGTCGCTCACCCAGATCCGCAAGATCTTCGGATCGCTTGATGTGATCAAGGGCGTGGACCTGGACATCAAGTCCGGCGAATTCGTGGTCTTTGTCGGCCCGTCGGGCTGCGGAAAATCCACGCTTCTGCGCATGATCGCGGGGCTCGAGGACATCACCTCGGGCAGCTTGAAGATCGGCGGCGTCGAAATGAACGACGTTGACCCGTCCAAGCGCGGCATCGCCATGGTGTTTCAGACCTATGCGCTCTATCCGCATATGACGGTGCGCGAAAACATGGGTTTCGCGCTCCGTTTCGCCGGCATGGCCAAGGACGAGATTGATCGTCGCGTCTCGGCCGCCGCCAAGATCCTCGAACTCGACGTGCTGATGGACCGCAAGCCCAAGGCGCTGTCCGGCGGCCAGCGCCAGCGCGTGGCGATCGGCCGCGCCATCGTGCGCAATCCCGATGTCTTCCTGTTCGACGAACCGCTGTCCAACCTCGACGCGGAACTGCGCGTGCATATGCGCGTCGAGATCGCGCGCCTGCACAAGGAACTCAACGCCACCATCATCTATGTGACGCATGACCAGGTCGAGGCGATGACGCTCGCCGACAAGATCGTCGTGCTGCGCGCGGGCAAGGTGGAGCAGGTCGGCGCGCCGCTCAAGCTTTATGACGATCCCGACAATGTCTTCGTCGCCGGCTTTATCGGCTCGCCGAAGATGAACTTCCTGCCGGCCCATGTGATCTCGGCTGAAGGCGGCCAGATCACAGTGGGGCTGGACGACCAACCAGAGACGCAGGTGACGCTGCCGATCGCCGCCGCGCTCAAGCAGGGCGACAAGGTCACGATCGGCCTGCGTCCCGAACATTTCCTGAAAGCCGGTCAGGGCGACGCACAATTGACAGTCACGGTCGACGTCACCGAACATCTTGGCCATACCAGCTATATCTACGCCCATCTCAAGCCGGGCGAGCAGATCATCATCGAGCATGAGGAGAGCCGCGACAGCCGTGCGGCGGACAAGATGACGGTCGGCGTTTCGGCGAGTCAGGCGTTTCTGTTCGACAGCGCGGGTCAGCGCCTGCGCTAATCTTGCCCGGCCCTTCCTGGCTGGGCTGGACCTCCCGGGCAATTGGATGTCCGGCGGGTCCCGATCGGGAGGAGCACGATCATGACGGAAGACAGACTGCGCTGGGGCATCATCGGCCCCGGCACGATAGCCCGCACCTTTGCAGACGGCGTCGCCCATTCGAGAACCGGCCGTATCGCAGCCATCGGCACGCGCAACCCCGACAAGCCCGGTCTAGCCGAGCACTTCCCCGGCGCCCGCATCGTTTCAGGCTATCAGGCGCTGATCGATGATCCCGAGGTCGAGGCCGTCTATATCGCCACGCCGCACCCATCCCACCCGGAATGGGCAATCAAGGCCATCCGCGCCGGCAAGCATGTGCTGGTGGAAAAGCCGCTGGCGCTGACCGCCTTCGACGCTGACGCCGTCTATCACGAAGCGCGCAAGGCCGGCGTCTTTGCCGGCGAAGCCTATATGTACCGGCTGCATCCGCAGACTTTGAAACTGATCGACCTCATCCGCTCGGGCGTGATCGGCGAGGTCAGGCTGATCAAGTCGAGCTTCGGCTTCGACATGGGCGGCGTCCGCCCCGATCACAGGCTGTTCTCACAGGCGTCAGCCGGCGGCGGCATTCTCGATGTCGGCGGTTATCCTGTCTCGATGGCGCGACTGATCGCCGGCGCGGTCGAGGACAAGCCCTTCCTCGATCCCGTCAAGGTCACGGGCGCGGCACGGCTCGGCGAAACCGGCGTCGATGAATGGGCCTCGGCCGTGCTGAAATTCGGCAACGACATCATCGCCGAAGTCTCCTGCTCGATCATGGCCAATCAGGACAATGTTCTCCGGGTGATCGGCTCGGAAGGACGGCTGGAGGTCGCCGATTTCTGGTTCGCCGCCGGCCACAAAGGCGGCGTCGGGAGAATCGAACTCTTCCGCAAGGATGGGTCACGCGAGACTATCGAATGCCCGGAGGACCGCTGGCTCTATTCCTTCGAAGCAGATGCGGCTGCAGACGCCATCCGCGCCGGCGAACGCGAATTCAGCGCCCCCGGCATGGGCTGGGCCGACTCGCTCGGTAATCTCCGCGCCATGGACGCCTGGCGCGGCTCGGTCGGGCTCAAATACGAACTTGAGACCCCAGCGTTCAGGACCAAAAACATCGCCGGCGATGTCGTGAAGGCGCGCCATAAGGTACCCCGGCGCGCCATTCCCGGCCTCGCCAAGCAGGCGTCAACCGTGGCGCTGGGCTTCGAGTTCTTCCCGGATTTCGCCTCGGCCTCGCTGACGCTCGACGCCTTCTTTGAGGCGGGCGGCAATCTCTTCGACACCGCCTATGTCTATGGCAATGGCGTCACCGAAGCGGTGTTCGGCGACTGGCATTCGAGCCGTGGCATTGATCGCGAGGAGATCGTGCTGATCGGCAAGGGCGTTCATTCGCCGCTTTGCTATCCCGACCAGATCGGCAAGCAGTTGACCGCCTCGCTGGACAGACTGAAGACGGATTATGTCGACGTCTATTGCATGCATCGCGACAATCCCGATGTACCGGTCGGTGAATTCGTCGACGCCATGTATGCGGAAGTGGGCGCGGGACGAATCCGCGGCATCTTCGGCGGCTCAAACTGGACGCGCGAGCGCATGGATGCGGCCATCGCCTATGCCGAGAAGGCGGGCAAGCGGGCGCCGTCGGCGCTGTCGAACAATTTCTCGCTGGCCGAGATGATCAATCCGATCTGGGCCGGCTGCGTCGCCGCTTCCGATGAGCAATGGAAAGAGTGGCTGATCAAGCATCAGACGCCCAATTTCGCTTGGTCGAGCCAGGGGCGCGGCTTCTTCACCGACCGCGCCGGCCGAGACCGCTTCGACGAGGAGGAAATCGTCCGCTGCTGGTATTCGGAGCAGAATTTCATCCGCCGCGACCGCGCCTACGAACTTGCCGCCAAGAAAGGCCGTAGCCCCATTCACATCGCTCTGGCTTATGTGCTCGCGCAGCCTTTCCCGGTGATCCCGCTGATCGGGCCGCGCACACTCGGCGAATTGGAAGACAGTCTTTCGGCGCTCGATATAGCGCTGACGCCGGATGAGGTGCGCTGGCTCGAAGGCTGATCGACGGCAACACAGGATCAGGCCGGCCCCGCCGTCTCAGGCCGGCCCCGCCGGCCTGTCCAGGCCCGACCATTTCACCACCAACCGCGCCAACGCCGGTCCGGTGACCAGAATGAACAGGAAACGGGCGAGCTGCATGGCCATCACGAAGGACACGTCGACATCGCTCGAGGCGGAGATGATCGCCACGGTATCGGCCCCGCCGGGACTTGTCGCTAGATAGGCCGTCAGGGGATCGACATCCGCGACATGCACCAGCACATACGCGAAGCCGCCGCAGATCACGATCAATGCGAGAATTGCGGCGATCACCCGCGGCAGCGCTTTCAGCGCATAGACGAGGATCGCGCGGGTGAACCGCCCGCCAATGCCCCAACCGACCACGGCGTAACTCGCCGCCAGCAACCACGGCGGCAATTCGATCTGCATCAGCCCGAGATCCTGCAGCAATGCGCCGAGCGCCATCGGCGCCAGCATCATTCCGGCCGGAATCTTGGCGAGGGTCACGATCACGGCGGAGACGGCGATCAACAGCGCCGTCTGGCCGAGCGGCGCCCAGTCGATGGGCGGAAACCAGATGACCGATTGGGCGGCGCCCGTCTCGCCGATGAACATCCGCGACACCAGGGCTGCGGCGAGCGCCACGCAGAGAACGCGCATATATTGCATGATTGCGACAAGCCGCATATCAGCGCCGAAGCTCTCCGACATGATGGTCATGGCGGAGGCTGCGCCGGGCACGGAGCCCCAGATGGCGGTCGAGCCGGGCAGCACCTGCATGCGGGCAAGCAACCAGCCGAAGCCGACGGAGACGGCGATCACCGAGACGACGCCGGACAGGAAGATCGGCCAGGCCCGGCCGATTTCGACCAGCAGATCCAGCGGGATCGCCTTGGCCATCAGGCAGCCGATCACGCCCTGGGCGATAAAGGTCGCCTGTTTCGGCACCGGTGCGGCGCGGCCCGCCGCCGCCAGAATGATCGCGGCGATCATCGGCCCCAGCAACAGCGCCGCCGGAAGATGGAAGACTTCGAGCCCCGTCACGAATGCCGTCGAGATGAGAAGAAGAATGAGCCAGTCCGTAAAGATGCGCGATAGAGACTGGGGCGGCATGAAATTTCCTTCTTCAAACAGTCGCGGTCATTAATTAGCCGACTAACACCATCATTGACTTCCCGATCGACCGTCTTGGCTGTCGACCACAAGCCGACCGCTTGTGAGGTCGATCAGTGATTGGATGACCCCATCAGCCTGATCGGACGGCAACAGGCAGCGAAGAAATATCCCGTCGGCGCCAAACGCCTCCGACAGGACGGTTGCGCCCTCTATGCGCTCCAGGCGCGATTTTATCAATCCATGATCGGAAAAGACGAGCCGCAAGCCCTTTTCCACCTGCGGCGTGAGCCGGATTTTATCAGCTGCCCGCAGGCATTCAGCCACAGATCCCCCATAGGCGCGTATCAACCCGCCGGAGCCGAGCAGAACGCCGCCGAAGAAGCGGGTGACGACGACCGCCACGCCATCGAGATCCTGCCCGTCGATCGCCTGCAGGATGGGTTTGCCCGCTGTGCCCGAGGGTTCGCCGTCATCGTTGAAGCGATAGATCTGGCCGATGCGGTAGGCCCAGCAATTGTGAGTGGCCGAGGCGTCGCTCTCGGAAGCGATGAAGGCCTTGGCTGCGGCCTCGTCGGTGACGGGCGCAGCAGCGACGATAAACCGGCTCTTCTTGATCTCGACGACATGGCGCGCGACGGCGGTGATGGTCTGCATGGAGGGATCTCGGGCTGCACTCAGTCTCCCATAGAGGCAATCGACAGCTTCGCCAAAGAAAAATGCCGAAGACGGCCGAGCCCAGGAGCCGGTAACGCTGCGCTGCAATTGTATTTTTCTATCACGCGATTGGAGTCGCGCCCTTGATCTTTTCTGGCGTTCGTCAAATACCTGACCGATGACAACAAGTTTTCTCGGAAAGAAGTCCTCGGCCGCCGGCGGCTGGGGCGCGTTGAAAAGCTGCGGCAAGCGGCTCCTGGAAACCGGCGCTCCGCTGTCGGGCGCGCGCGCCATGCTGAAGGCCAACCAGCCCGATGGCTTCGACTGCCCGGGCTGCGCCTGGGGCGATCCCGAACATGGCTCGTCCTTCGAATTCTGTGAGAACGGCGTCAAGGCGGTCGCCTGGGAGGCGACCGAGAAACGCGCGACGCCGGATTTTTTCTCCCAGAATCGCGTCTCCGATCTGCGCCTGCTGTCCGATTACGAGATCGAACGCCATGGCCGTCTGACGCATCCCTTGCGCTATGACGCGGCGTCGGATCGCTATCTCAAGGTCGAGTGGGACGCCGCTTTCGCTGAGATTGGCGCACTGCTCAAGGGGCTCGGCAGTCCAGACCGCGCCGAATTCTACACATCTGGCCGCGCCAGCAATGAGGCGGCCTATCTCTATCAATTGTTCGTCCGCGCCTATGGCACCAACAATTTTCCCGATTGCTCGAACATGTGCCACGAGGCGAGCGGCGTGGCGTTGCGACAGGCGATCGGCGTCGGCAAGGGCACGGTGCGGCTCGAGGATTTCGAACAGGCGGACGCGATCTTCGTCGTCGGGCAGAATCCTGGCACCAATCATCCCCGCATGCTCGGCGATCTCCGCCGCGCCGCCCTGCGGGGCGCCCGCATTGTGGTGTTCAATCCGGTGAGGGAGCGGGGCCTCGAACGCTTTTCCGATCCGCAGGACAAACTCGAAATGCTGCATGCGGGCTCGACGCCCATCGCCAGCCGCTATGTCCAGCCGCGGCTCGGCGGCGACATGGCCGCCTTTCGCGGCATGAGCAAGGCGGTGTTCGCCATTGACGACGCGGCTCTGGCCGCCGGCCGCGCCTCGGTGCTCGACCGTGACTTCCTGGCCAAGCATTGCGAGGGTTTCGGCGCCTATCGCGCCTCCGTCGATGCGACCGGTTGGGATGAGATCGAAGATCAGTCCGGGCTGAGCCGCGCGGAGATTGAAGAGGCCGCCGCGATCTATCTCGGCGCCGAACGCGTGATCGCCACCTGGGCGATGGGGGTGACGCAGCACCTGCATTCGGTGGCCACCATCCGCGAAATCACCAATTTTATGATGCTGCGCGGCCATATTGGCCGTCCGGGCGCGGGTCTCTGCCCGGTGCGCGGCCATTCCAATGTCCAGGGCGACCGCACCGTCGGCATCAATGAAAAGCCTGGAGACGCGTTTCTCGATGCGCTGGAAGCGCGCTTTGGCCTGCCCATGCCGCGCCAGCACGGGCATAATGTGCTGGCGGCGATCGGCGCGATGCTGGACGGCTCCGCCCAGGCGTTTATCGGCCTTGGCGGCAATTTCGCGCGCGCCACGCCCGACAGCGCGCTGGTCGAAACCGCGCTCAAGCGACTGAAGCTTACGGTTCATATCGCCACCAAGCCCAATCATTCACATCTGACGCCCGGCGAGATCTCCTTCATCCTGCCCTGTTTGGGCCGCACGGAGATGGATCTCAATTCCGAGGGACAGTCGCAGCTGATCAGCGTCGAGGATTCCATGAGCATGGTGCATGGCTCGGCCGGCATCAACCGACCGGCCTCGCCGCATCTGCGTTCGGAAACCGCCATCATCGCCGGCATCGCCGCAGCGACCGTCGGGGCTGACTGCATCGACTGGATGGCGCTGTCGGAGAACTACGATCTGATCCGCGACCATATCGAGGCGACCATACCCGGCTTTGACGACTTCAATCGCCGCCTGCGCCAGCCGCGCGGCTTTCATTTGCGCAACAGCGCCGCCCATCGCGAATGGGCCACGCCGTCGCGAAAGGTCGAATTCTCCTCCGGCGAGCTGCCGAGAGCGACGGTGCATCAGCAGGCGCTGGCGGCGGACAATCGCTTCGCGCTGCAAACCTTCCGCTCGCATGACCAGTATAACACCACCGTCTATGGTTTGGATGACCGCTATCGCGGCGTCTATGGCGAGCGGCAGGTGATCTTCATGCATCCGGCCGATCTCGAAGCGCTCGGCGCCAAGGCGGGCGATCGGGCCGATGTGGTGGGCGAATGGGACGACGGCGTCGAACGCATCGCTCGCAATTTCCGCTTCGCGCCCTATGACATTCCGCGCGGCAGCGTCGCGGGCTATTATCCCGAGCTCAACGCGCTGGCGCCCCTCGACAGCGCCGGCGAAGAGAGCGACACGCCGACCTCGAAGTCGATCCTCGTGTCGTTCCGCCTGCTGAGCGCAGCGTGAGCGAAGAAGAGGAGATCGCGGCGTTTCTCGCCGAGGTCGACCGCCTCATCGCCCGCGCGCCGCGTCTTGATCCTGTGCAGGCGGCGCTACTCACTGCGGCTGCCTGCGGTTTGCCCGCTGATAGCCGCAGCCTTTCCGGCCATCTCGGCCTGGAGCACGCGCTTGTTCTCCGGGCAGTCCATCAATTGCAAGACACGCCGCCGCTGATCCGGATTATCCGCGAGGATCCCAGGACAATGAGACGATGGTTTGAGCTGACGGAGCAGGGGAGGCAGATTGCTCAAGGTTAGCACGGCTATGACAACGCGCTGATGTTTTTGGTAAAATGGCGGACAGAGAGGACATGCCCCGCCAGAGCTAAATCAGACGCTTAGATTACCTAACCCCGAAAATTCGGCCCTTGAAAACACTGGTGATTTCAATCCGTTTCCCAACGCGTTGGCATCCACAGCGGTTGATAAAGTCGCCTCGCCAAGGCTTCCCGATACAGCCGCATCCGTCGCAATCCATGCGGCGGCGCACTGGCTTGCGGAACACCGCGACCAGATCAAGGAACCGCTCTTTCCGTTCATCTGCAAGAGATGGTCGCTCACCAACCGCGAAGCCTTGACGGCCCTGCGTCTGGCGCGGGCGCTGAAGTATGCGGGGGCGGAGCAGTGAGCAGCTTTCCTGTTTCCTCAGCATTGCTGCGAACTCTACCGCGTCTCGCCCAAAGGGCCGCGCCCGATGATGTGCGGCGCTTCGCAAGCGGTCAGGGCACAAAGCCGGCGACGCTCGCACATGAGCGCCAGCAGGCGGGTGCGTCGGCAGCGAAAGTCATCAAGGCTGCAGCCAAAGCCAAGCCAACACCTGAAGAGAAGCGCAAGGCGATCGAGCGCCGCCGTCGTTGGGGCGGTGGCGGATCAATGCCGCCTGATGTCCGCGATCACTACAGCGAGGGAGAGCGGGCGGCGCTGGCTGTGATCGCTGAAGAGTGCAAGCGCAAGACCTACTGCGATAAGTGCCTGGACGAGATCGCGCGCATTGCTGGCGTGTGCAGGACTACGGTCCAAAACGCGTTGCGGAAGGCTCGGGAGAAGGGTCGGCAGCATCTTCTCGTCACCGAGCGCCCTCAGCGTGGCAAGGCGCGCAACCTCACCAACATCATTCGAGTGATCTCGAAGACTTGGCTGAACTGGATGGCGCGAGCCATAGGGTTCAAACGTTTGAGCACTTCAAGAACTGGAGTAAAATCTCTTCTCTCCGAGGGAGTGGAACCGTTGCTTTCGGCTCTTGAGAGGGAGAGAGCAGAAACGGCTCGGCCTAGTCCGCACCCTTTGCGTGTATCTGAAAGCGACAAAGGCCGAAGGCCGTCACTCTCTGAGAGGCGCGGCCCTCCGTTGGCGGAGGCGCGTCGATGCTGACGCTGGTGCATGACACCCGGAGGGGGAGGGTCAAAACCAAAACCAGTTCCGTTCATGGACCCGCGTCCCCCACATTCAGAGATTTTTCCTGTGCTGGCGAGTTTTTTCGGGTCGGTTGACTGCTGCTTGATCCAACTCAGACGGCTGGAAGAAATTACCTTAATAAAACAATATGATAGGCAAGGCTTGATGTTGCGAAATCCTCAAAAACAGCATTTCTTGACCGGATCTCCGGAATTTCTCCCGTGCGATCTTTTTGGCAAGCCGCTGTCGAACCTACCACCTCCAAAGGCCCTTGCCTGCGCTGAGTGCGGATATCCGTTTGAGTTTCGTCAATCGAAGGGGCGACCGCATCGGTTTTGCTCTGATGGTTGCCGCACGGCCCACGCGATCGGGCAGCGGCGCGCCTGGCGCATTGACTTCGGGGATCGGCGCGATGTTCCGACGATCTGCCGGGCATGCCGATCTCCAATTGTCGTGAAGCCTGGCCGTGTTGGTCGCCTTCCGCACTTTTGCTCAACGGATTGCCGCAGATCCACTCGTCATCCGGTATCCCGCGATGAAGGGTTCATCTCACTCCTGTCAGAACTTTAGGAAACCACTATGAACGCCCGCGACAACTTAAACCCCGCCCGTTTGGAGAGTGCGATCGATCGACCCTCAGAGCGGATCAAGGTCATTTGGGGAGCCGAAAACATCGCCGCAAAAATCGGCTGTTCGGCTGACTTTGTCCGCGATCGGCTCTCAAAAGAGGCCGGCTCACCTGTGCGAAAGGTCTGTGGTCGATGGTGCGCCGTCGAGGTGGATCTCATCAGGTTTGTCAGGGTTGGTCCGGGATAACCCAATCCAACCTATTGCAACCCACTCTCTCCCAATTGTCGCAAATCGCATCCGCTGAGATGCTTGAGCACACTAGCAACCCCAGAGGAAGAGCAATGACAATCCACCTCAATGAAGCAGATGCAGAACGCGCGGGCATCCCGATTTCGGATGAAATGAAGGGCCTCATCCGCCAACGCGAAGATCTGGTGGCGGAGGCCAGACAAGCACTTGATACGCTCAATGAAGAAAACATCGGCGTCGCCAAAGTTCGAGGCGTTGAAAAGCGCCATGACGAAATTATCGAGGCGATCGACAAAATCGACGCAAAGCTCGATCGTCACATCAAGACCGAAGTGCGGAGCAGCAAAGGCGGCAGCGGTGTTTCCCGTCGCCCCGGCTTGACGCAGAAGATCGAGGGCCGCGCTACGGACGATGGTGAATACACATACACCGACGATGGCGGTGCTGCTCTCGAAAATCGTGAAGTCAATGTTGCCTACGCACTGCGATCCAGTCAGTCGATGGTGGACTTTACGCGCCGCCGCGCAACTGATGGCGGCCCGAGGGACGAGTACCGTGGCCTTTCCGAGGGCGCGCTTCTGTGCGCGATGGTCACTGGCGGGCGGAACGACATCGAGCGGCGAGCGCTGTCGGAAGGTTCGGACTCTGCTGGCGGCTACACGGTTCCGACGCTGCTTTCGGCGCGAATGATCGATCGCTTGCGCTCAAAGGCCGTTGTTTTTAGGGCCGGCGCGCAAACCGTTCCGCTTTTCTCTGACAATCAACAGATCGCAAAGGTAGCCACCGATCCCGTTCCGGGGTGGCGCTCGGAAAACGGCTCGGTTGCGGAGAGCGAGCCGACATTTACCAATGTCACGCTGACGCCTCGCAGCCTCATGGTCATGGTCAAGGTGTCACGCGAGTTGCTGGAAGACAGCCTAAATGTCGAGAATGTTCTTCCGGACGTGATCGCGTCGGCCATGGCGCTTGAGCTCGATCGAGTTGCGCTCATGGGGACTGGCGTCGCGCCACAGCCGAAAGGAGTGAAGAACTTCGGCGCGCTGACGACCGGGATCAGCGTCAACGACAATCTCAGATATGTCGACCTTGTCCGTGCCCGCACTGCTCTACGGACAGTCAATTCCGACGTCACGGCTTACATCATGTCGCCACGTGACGAGGGCATTCTGGCCGAAAGCGTGGATGGGACTGGACAGCCGCTGAGAATACCGCCGGCTATTGAAAACATCCCCCAGCTGACGACCACTTCGATACCTGCCAACCTGGGCACGGCAACAAACGAGTCCTTTGTCATCGCTGGCGATTGGGCAAAGCTGATCGTCGGTATACGCAGTTCCCTCCGGGTCGAAGTCCTCAGGGAGCGCTTCGCCGACAATCACCAATATGCATTCGTTGCACATCTCCGCGCCGACATTGCTGCAGAGCATGAGAAGGCGTTCACCCTTCTCACCGGAACGCAGCCGGTCGCTTAATGGCGGCGTGTTTGAAATGGTCCATGCCGCCGCGTCGCCGCCCGCCGTGTTCCTTGCTCGACGGCGGGCGGCGTCCTTTCGCAGGTAGTATATCAGACATGACCGAAAACACAGTTACGCTTAAATTCGGGCCTCAGCACCATGTGTTCGATCTCACGCTGCCGATGCAGATGCAGCTCACATGGGAATGGGACACTGTGATGCGCGACATCGTCAAACAGCTTGAGGACGGAACAGCGCCGAAGGAAATGGCCTTGACGGTGCTCGTCGGCGGCCTGATCGGCGCGGGGTTGGCGGAAGATCGGGCGCAGGCGGCGCTCTTTTCGATCGTTCTACACGGCAAGCCGCGCGACGTGATCTCGGGGGCGTATGCCGTGGCGACGGCGGGCCTTCGAAAGCGCCCCTCAAGCCTTGCATCAACATCCAAGATTTTCAACAAGATGCCCAGCATCATCAGCGGCGTGATGGAAAGGAATGGATGATGAGTGCTCTTCCGTATCTAGCGCTTAGCCAGCTGAACCTTGCTACCACCCTTTCGGGCGTCGAGGTTGATTCCGAGACAATCGAACGCCCGTTCGCTGAGGCTTTAGAACGGGACGCGCGAGTTAAGCTGTATGTGAAGCTGCCTGGCTGGTTCAAGGTTCCCACCCCCGTAACAGCTTACAATCCCGATTGGGCGATTGTAGTGGACCTGGGGGATGGCAAGGACCGCCTGTGCTTAGTCAGAGAAACCACGCCAGCCGATGTCAAGCAGTTGCGGCGTGACGAGCGCAGGAAGATTGAGTGTGGACGTAAGCACTTTGCGGACACTCTTGGCCAGGACTTCAAGGTTGTCGGTGACGTCAGTCAACATCTCTAGCTCCTATCTCCTGGGCGAGCCAAATACGGCAATTGCAGCTTCAAATACTCACTAGGATTGATTTCCCGCGAGCCATTCGCTAAGGCAATAATGCTGGGAGCGATTGATGCAATACAAAGAAGTCTTACCTGAACAGTGCCCACCAAACGACGCGCATCCGCTGAATGATTGCGTGGTCATCCGGATGGTTTCCAGTTCTGAGCCCGATGATCGAGATTTCGAGTCACACGCGGCTAAAGGAAAGCCAATTCCAGTCCAGTCCAGGTCTGGAAAGGCCCCGCCCGATGCCTGTAGCTGGGCGTCATGTTCGACCTATTTGGCAGGGGACAAACCAGTTGCTCAAGCTAAAGCGCTTGCCCTATTGCCTTGGTTTAAGAAATTCAATTACGCTGCTTTTGTGTCTGTTAATGAGGACGCAGGCGCGGCGCGAGTGAACCCGGAATCCCGCCACGTGGACTTCTGGTTTTTTCACGGATTTGAACCATGCAAGTCCATCCGATCGGTGGAAGCGGTACGATGAAAAAACCACGGCGCGCAAGAACGGCAAAGCTTGAGCAGGTTCTAGTCTACTACGACCAACCTCAGATAGCATATCTTACTGGAGACAGAGGCTATAAGATGATAGCCGTCGCGGTTGAAGAGAGAGCCAAAATGGCACTCCCCTTCTTTTGCTGCGAAATTTCTGATCGCCTCTTCGATGCATATCTCTCCGGGCGCGTCGACCTCAACTATGTTCTGCGTCAGGGTAAATCCAACAGGTATTCGTTTTTTGACTGGGCCTCATCTGAGGACGGTGAGACGTTCAAGTTGGACACTGCCAAAGCGGATGAGATCGCGTCCGATGATTTTTATCCCCAGCCAGGCTTCTTCTCGGCGAATCATACTCACCGGCTTAAAGAGCGGCAATTAGCTAAACCTGCTCGTTTGGCATTTCATATCGATGGAAAATGGGACGCTGCGGACTTCTCTAAGTTTGTTGGGCGGATAGATGAAATTTATTCGTTTTCGCGCATCGTCGAAACGAGAGGCGAGAAATCTCATCTATTGGATGCGTTCCTACATGACGAAATACAGCCTCGTTCATGGACGCATGGTGGTGACTATACGCAATTCTACCGCAGCTTGAAAAGCCAGTCGCAAGCCTCGGAAGCTCTTCGCGTCGAAAAATTAGCTTACAATTCTCCGGGAGAAATCGTGGTTCGCGGGGAACAGGAGGCTCTTCGTGAAGTCGCAGACATCGTCGAAGCGTATAAAGATAGATCAGACGCGGCAGCGGGAAAATATTTATCCCTCAGAAGGTTGTTGAGTCGGGAAGGACAGCTTTCAAGAACTGTATCTGCAGGCGATGTTAGCGATGGTCTCAGACAGTTGCTTCTCAGAATGACGAATGATTTACTTAATACTGTAGGAATGCAAAATGGGCCTCGTTTGTTAGAAGCTTGCGGCGCAGATACGGTAGTTTTTTCTAAAGTCGTACTCTCATTGATTCGGCGAGTGCGGGACGCGGCTCAATTCTACGCTGAAGGTCGTGTATCTAGTGATCGGTTCGTCGAGACGCTGGCACCCTCTACTTGATTCCGGTAAGCCGTGAGAGCAGAGCTGTTTGGGCAGCAAAGATGTAGTGTACCGACTACCACTATTTTCGATAGTGTCGGCTCTCCGAGGGGGCCTTCAACCGGACCATTGCATTGGAGTAGAGCCAAGCATTTAAGTCATTGCACTTACAACCCCTAACTTTTCAACGAAGTTAACTACGCTGAATCCCTGAATTTAGTGGAGTTCGGCACTCGACCACATACGATCGTGGTCAATCGTGCCAAGGTGCTGCGCAATGGCGCGGCAGTGTTTGGGAGGGAGGCGCAGCACGGGGGCGCGAGCGCGAGACCGTTCTTCTATTGAGCTGTTTGACTGACGAAAAAGCGGCATATCGCGAGAATGTGGCGCGATGCGCAATGCTATCAAGAAGTTGCGGTAGAGCGCTGATTTGGTCTTTATAGATTGGGACTTACACAAATAATCCGATGCGGCTAACGAGCTAATTCCCGAACCGAGCCTGGATCGGCAGTCGCATGGCAACAATTGGTCCAGAGCCAAGATTTGCTTTTTGGACCGAAATCTTATCAGAAGCCGGAACAGACGTGAAAACGTCTACTGCAAGTCAACTGAATGCTGGGTCCCCCTATCGGTATAATTTTTAGTACCCGCCCCCCAAGTTGTGCCGGCAAACAAGATTGCGTTAGCTATTGTTCCAACAAAAATAAATAAATTACTATCAGGATTGCCTCGCCAAAAATAGACAAATTGATCACCGATGTCAGTATTTTTGCGTGAAGTTTTAACAACGTTCGGCAAATTACGCGCCGCGTACTCAATAAGTGGCATCGCCCGTTGGTTAGCTGCACTAGTATACATCGTGTGGATATAATTTTCAGCCGGGAGTATGGTCCCCATATGCTTGTAGTATAATGCGCACATCAATCTTCTCGTAAATTTTTCAAAATCCTCATGCTGCGTCTTTGGAATCTTAACAAGTTCGAAGTCTGCAACTTCCTTACCAATAAATTCTTGTAGTCCAAGCGAGCGAAGGGCTCTGCGCATCTGACCTGGTCGCGCGACCTTGGTAGGAAGGTTATCAATATTATTGTTACGCACTCCCTTTAGTAGTTTTATGTATTGTGGTGAAAGTGTTTTTGCAGAGAGATCAGTCATATGAAGATAGAGTGCCACAGACTGTTCTAGTCTTCCTGCAGAATTATTGCATTTGGCGCATGCCGGAAAATCGTATCCTTCTGGTCCGACTTTATATTTGAAGCACTCGCGACTTGGCACATGATCAACTGTATCTGCAGCATGTCCGCAGAAGTAACAGTTCGGGTGCTCTCGTTTAAACTGCTCTTTCCGTTGTTTTGATCTACCCATTCAGACCCTCAGAATGCGGGAACAGTCCCACGCATAGACACGGCCTCCACTAAATCAGTTTCCTAAATTCCTCATAGTCCGCAATAGTAGTTTTCAGTTTAGACAACAAATCTTCAAAATAGGCGCTATTTTCTTCGTGATTTGTCAAAGCCTCATCAAAAGGTATGTCCTGTTTCATTTCGTATGCACCAGCAGTAAGTTCGCGAATTGTTATCAATAGATTAGTGAGTGTCACACTTGAGTGGCCCATTTCAAGTGCGATCTGTTTTATTTCCTTATTGCGATAACCGACATTACCAATAAATTCATTCAGATGTTGTGTAAGGTCCGTAAGTGCCGCCGCGTGCGCTTTCATGGCTGTATATGTTGGGGTTAGTTTGGCGTCTAACATTAGGCCAATTTTGCATAAACGTCGAATTGCCTCCGATCTAGTCGAGATTCTATTTTGGAAGCGCCACGCATCGATCGCCTCCAATTCCTCGTTGGAGAGCATCATAGGAACTCTGTTTTCTCTCGGCTTGACCATCATTGCTCTCAGAAAAAATCGGCACAAAAAGCACAAGTGCATATTGACTAAAACGTGCCGAAGATCAATAACGTAAAAATCGGCACAAAAAGCGCCGATTGTGCTTGTTTGTCGAGGATTGAAGCGATGAAGGCGAAGACAGAAAGGGTTCCTGTCATGTTTGACAGAGGGCTGGTTGAGCGAATTGACGAGTACAGTTACCTCAACAGGATCAGGACCCGTGCGGAAGCGATCCGCCACTTGATCAATGTCGGTCTGGCGGGTGGTTGCGTGAAAACCGAAAAGGGCACTGAAGCAGCGGCCTAGGAACCCGCTTCAGCGCCCTTTTTCTAAACACATCC
The DNA here is from genome assembly GCF_029892285.1 of Rhizobium sp. SG_E_25_P2. GTDB lineage: Bacteria > Pseudomonadota > Alphaproteobacteria > Rhizobiales > Rhizobiaceae > Rhizobium_E. The sequence continues at coordinate 764,016 of NZ_JARXVM010000001.1, read as the reverse complement.
CTTGGACAAGGAGTATTAAAATGCAGGTGCTTTCTACACCCAAAGCTCCCGAAAATGCAAGCCCTTCAGCGGGTATACTGCGTCGTGATGTCATGGTCGGCGTTCTCGCCGCTACGGCGGCGGCGATGGCAGCTCCAGCGCTCGCCGCCGGGTCTGCAAATATGCAGATCTCTGGCGATCGGGTATCAGATCAGCTCGCTATGGATCTCGATGCCTGGAAGGATATCCGCGCCGAGAAAGACGCCGCGCTCGATGTCACTGATGCGCTTCTAGATCTGTTGAATGCAGATCGAAATTCGACGGCGGCAAGGGCCGCTTATGATGAGTCCGACAAGAAACTGGATGCGCTCTACAATGTCATGTGGGGCATAGAGGAGCGGATCATCAAGTTTCCCTGTCGCACAGCAGCGGACGCCGCAGCGAAGGCGCGCTTCATTCAGGTGGTAACCGAAGGTGATGATATCTGCGCTTATGGCTGGATGATGTCCGAGATCCTGCAATCCATGCTCGGGCTTGCGCCAGAGCAGATGCACTCGGCGTGAGGGTGGCTATGAATCACACAGCCATACCGCGAAGAGGGGCAGCATTCGCACAAGCGGACGTGACGCGGGCTATCAAGGGCGCTGAAAAAGCGGGCTTTGAGGTCGGAGAAATCATCTGCACCCCTAAGGGAATCCGAATCATTGCCGCCGGCCATTCCTCGCGCGCGAGGGCGGATCACAACCCATGGGATGAGGTCTATGACGACGAATAGGCGCGCCCGCTCGCCCTTGCCCAAGCATGTCACTGCGTCGCGCGATCGACATGGCAAGATCCGGTTGCGTTTTCGAAGGGCCGCATTCAGTTGCTACCTGAAATCGGCCTTTCCGTCCGACGCCTTTGACGCTGAGTATCAGGCCGCCCTCAAGGGCGAGAAAGCGGCGCGGGGCGAGATCGGTAAAAAGCGCAATCCGACCGGGAGTTTCGCCGCGCTGATTGCGTCTTACTATGGCTCGCCAGAGTTTCGCGGTTTGTCTACCGCGACACAGTCCACCTATCGAAACATTTGCGAGACAATTCGGCGGCTCGATGGGGAGAAGCCCGTTGCACAGCTGCAGCGCCGTCATGTGAAGAGCATGATTGGCAAGCTGAGCGAAACTCCGGCAGCAGCGAATAACCGGCTTCGGATGCTCCGCATCCTCTTGCGTCATGCACTGGATCTCGAATGGATCAAGACCGATCCGACCGCGAAGATGAAGGGCTATAAGAAGAAGACGGACGGCTTCCACACATGGACGGAAGACGAGATCGCGGCTTTTGAGGCTCGGCATCCGATCGGAACGACCGCGCGCCTTGCCATGACGCTTATGCTCTATTTGGGGCAGAGGCGCGGTGACGCGGTGCAGCTCGGTTGGCATTTGGTATCGGGAACCCGGATCAAGGTTCGGCAGGAGAAAACGAAAGCACGCCTTGAGATCCTGATGCACCAGTCGCTGATTGAGGCGATCGAGCATATTCCGCGCGATCAGAAGACGTTCATCGCGACATCCAAGGACGAACCCTACTCAGCGGCAGGCTTCGGCAACTGGTTTCGCGACCGCTGTGACGAGGCTGGTCTGCCTCACTGTAGTGCGCATGGCCTTCGCAAAGCGGCGGCGAGGCGACTGGCTGAGGCGGGCAACAGCGCCAATTACATCGCCGCCGTAACGGGCCATCAATCCCTCAAAGAAGTTGAGCGCTACACGCGGGCGGCGGATCAGAAACATATGGCTGATGCGGCAATCGAAACGATGCCCGCACGGTCGGACAAACAGCAACAATTGTCCAACGCGGCGGCGGAGTTGGACAAACAAGCCGATAAGGAATTGAATTAATGAGGAAAGTTGTAGGAAATGGCGGACAGAGAGGGATTCGAACCCTCGGTACGCTTTCACGTACACACGCGTTCCAGGCGTGCGCCTTCAACCGCTCGGCCACCTGTCCTTCACCCTGAGAGGGCGTCGCGAAGCGCTTGATTTGGACCGGTTTCGTCCGACGCGTCGTTCGGGCGGGATCTATACCGATGCTGTGGCGATAATCAACCCTTCATGACAGAATTTTGATGCGGAAAATGAAGGCGATGGCGGGGCGGCATTGAAAGTCGGGGCGCGGACCGCTACTTCTTGGGCTCGGAGCGGAGAAAGCCCGGTCGAGATGGCCCGGCGCAGGACAGCTTTGCGGAGAAAGGTCCGGGTGGCGGCATGCTGCTGGTGTTGCGATTCGCGAGTATGGTGTTGCTGGCCTCAGCCGTGATTGCCGGCGTGATCGATTCGATCCAGTCGGTGGCGGCCAACAGTGTGATGATTACCTCGCTCGGCAATGCTTTGTTCGGCCTCTATCCTGATGTGGTGCTGGAAGCCGAGCTCTATGTGCAGTCGCATCTGTCCGACTTCATCTGGGACGATGTCATCGCCTGGCTGCTGACCCAGCCCGCATTCGCCGTGTTTCTGTGCCTGGCGCTGATATTCTATCTCGCCGCCTATCGTAGTCCGATCGCTGCGGCCAAATTGCCGTCGCGCCGCAGGTTTGGCTGAGAATATCGCGGCCCGCGGCCTCTGGCGCCGCTTTCGATATATCGAACAAGGAAAGGACAAGACCATGTTCCTGATCGACATGTTCAACAAGAAGACCGTGATGCCCGACCCCGCCCATGCGCTGCCGGGACGGGAGACTGAAATGCCGACCGCCGAGACTCATTTCGTCAACGGCCAGCCGCTCAAGGGGCCTTATCCCGAGGGAACGGAGAAGATCCTGCTCGGCCTCGGCTGCTTCTGGGGCGCCGAGCGCCTGTTTTGGAAGGTTTCGGGCGTGCATGTGACGGCGGTCGGCTATTCCGGCGGCTTCACCCGCAACCCGACCTATCAGGAGACGACGACGGGCCTGACCGGCCACACGGAAGTCGTGCTCGTCGTCTACGACCCCAAGATCGTTTCGCTTGAGCCGCTGCTGAAACTGTTCTTCGAGGAGCATGATCCAACCCAGGGCATGCGCCAGGGCAACGATATCGGCACGACCTATCGTTCGGCGATTTATGTCTATAGTGACGAACAGAAGCGCGTGGCGGAAGCGCTGCGCGACGCTTATCAGTCCGCTCTGGACAGAGCGGGCCGCAAGGCGCGCATCACCACCGAGATCGCTGATGCCGGTCCCCTCTACTTCGCCGAGGACTATCATCAGCAATATCTCGCCAAGAATCCTGGTGGATATTGTGGATTGAAGGGGACGGGCGTCGCCTGCGTCGCCTAGAAAAAACCGACTGTGTTTGGAGCTATCCTTTTGAATTCGTGAGATAATGCAGAAGGACAGCTCGATTTTTACCAATTGAAAAATTTTTGGTGAATTTTTCCCCTAGCCATGCAAGGATGCCCGGCGCTCCTCCTCAAGAGGGAAAGAGGCAGGGCCGCTAGTTGAGAGCCGTTAGAGGGGTCTCCGGCTAATTCCGAAAACTGTGAGGCAACAGGGAAAGAACAATGAAAAAAATCCTTTTGACACTGATGGCGACGGCGTCGATGGCCGCATCCGCTTTCGCCGCCGATGTAAAGCCGGCGATCATCTACGATCTGGGCGGCAAGTTCGACAAGTCGTTCAACGAAGCCGCCTATAACGGCGCCGAGAAGTTCAAGGCCGATACCGGCATCGCCTATCGTGAATTCGAAATCGCCAACGACGCCCAGCGCGAACAGGCGCTGCGCAAATTCGCCGGCGACGGCAACAATCCAATCGTGGTGGCGGGCTTCTCCTGGGCCGCTGCGCTCGAAAAGGTCGCGGGCGAATATCCCGACACCAAATTCGCCATCATCGACATGGTTGTAACAGGCAAGCCGAACGTCAAGTCGATCGTCTTCAAGGAACAGGAAGGCTCCTATCTCGTCGGCGTGCTCGCCGCGATGGCGGCCAAATCCGGCAAGGTCGGCTTCGTCGGCGGCATGGATATTCCGCTGATCCACAAATTCGCCTGCGGCTATGTCGGCGGCGTGAAGTCGGTCAACAAGGACGCCGAAGTGTTCCAGGCCTATACCGGCTCTGATCCGAGCGCCTGGAACGACCCGGTCAAGGGCGGCGAAATCGCCAAGTCGCAGATCGCCCAGGGCGCTGACGTGGTTTACCACGCTGCCGGCGGCACCGGCGTCGGCGTTCTCCAGGCTGCAGCAGAAGCCGGCAAGCTCGGCATCGGCGTCGACTCCAACCAGAACGGCATGCAGCCGGGCAAGGTGCTGACCTCGATGCTGAAGCGCGTCGACGTGGCCGTCTACAACTCCTTCAACGACGTCAAGACCGACAAGTTCGTGGCCGATATCCAGAATCTCGGCCTGAAGGAAGAAGGCGTCGGCGCCGCCATGGACGACAACAACAAGCCGCTGATCACGCCCGAAATGCTGGCGGCGGTCGACAAGGCCAAGGCGGACATCATCTCCGGCGCCGTGCAGGTGCACGACTATATGTCGGATGAAAAGTGCCCTTATTGATAGGCTGACTATAGAGAGACCCGTCCTGGCTTGCGTCGGGACGGGTCTTTTTTGGGATGAAAACCCTGCGGATGAACGGGGCTGACAATCAATAATGGGGCGGCGTGGCGATAACAGGCGCTTCGAGCGTGGCGTCTTCGAGCGCCCGGAATTGCTCGGTGAGCCGTTCCACGCGGAATTGAAGCTGGTCGATGATTTTCCATAGCCCGGCGATCTCCCCGGACAGATCTTCGATCGTCCGGCTCTGATGCGCGATTGTTTCCTCGAGCAGCGTCACACGGGCCGAAAGGTCTTCGTCGCTCATGGTGTTTTCTCCGTCGCTGTCCGGCGAAAGCCGCTGGACAGGCGTCCCAAACCTCAACACTATCGTCCAGAAAGCCGCGCCCTGATGGCCGGCCGTTCCGATATGGGCTGTCATGAGCGAATTTGCAATTGAACTCAAGGGCATCGACAAGAGTTTCGGCCCCGTCCACGCCAACAAGAATATCGACCTCAAGGTCCGCAAAGGCGCCATCCACGGCATAATCGGGGAGAACGGCGCCGGCAAATCCACCCTGATGTCGATCCTCTACGGCTTCTACCAGGCCGATAAGGGCGAGATTCACATCAACGGCCAGAAGGCCCATATCAAGGATCCGAGTGCGGCGATCTCCGCCGGCATCGGCATGGTGCATCAGCATTTCATGCTGGTCGAGAATTTCACCGTGCTCGAGAACATCATGCTCGGCGCCGAGGATTCCCCCATTCTCAACAAGGGTATCGCCAAGGCCCGCGCCGAGCTGAAGCGGCTTGAGCAGGAATATGAGATGGAGGTCGATCCCGACGCCACCATCGAGGAGTTGCCTGTCGGCATCCAGCAGCGCGTCGAAATCCTCAAAGCCCTGTTCCGCGGCGCCGAAATCCTCATTCTCGACGAGCCCACGGGCGTGTTGACGCCGGCCGAGGCCGATCATCTGTTCCGGATCCTGGCGCAGCTCAAGGAGCAGGGAAAGACCATCATCCTGATCACCCACAAGCTGCGCGAGATCATGGCGATCACCGACGAGGTCTCGGTCATGCGCCGCGGCGAGATTGTCGCGACCCGCAAGACGGCCGAGACGACGGTGGAGGAACTGGCCGAACTGATGGTTGGCCGCCGCGTGCTGCTGCGCGTCGAGAAGGGCGAGGCCAAGCCAGCCGACGTCAAGCTGTCGGTGCGCAATCTGACCGTCAGGGACAGCCGTGGCGTGACGATGGTCGACGACGTGTCCTTTGATGTGCGCGCAGGCGAAATCGTCGGCATTGCCGGCGTGGCCGGCAACGGCCAATCGGAACTGATGGAAGCCATCGCCGGCATGCGCCGGGCGCTCACGGGGAGGGTGGAGCTCGGCGGCAAACCCGTCGACGTCACCGGTCACGGAGATCCGGCCGAATTGCGCCGCCGGGGCCTCGCGCATGTCTCGGAAGACCGCCACCATACCGGCCTGGTGCTGAAATTCGAGGAGGCGGAAAACGCCATTCTCGGCTATCACAACGCGCCGCAATATACGAAGGGCTGGCTGCTCGACATCGACGCGATCCGCAAGGACGCCGAAGCCAAGATCGCCCAATATGATATTCGCCCGCCCAATCCACGGCTCAAGACCGCCAATTTCTCCGGCGGCAACCAGCAGAAGATCGTGCTGGCGCGTGAAATGGAGCAGAATCCCGACGTGCTGATCATCGGTCAGCCGACGCGCGGCGTCGATGTCGGCGCCATCGAATTCATCCATCGCCGCATCATCGAGATGCGCGACGCCGGCAAGGCCATCCTGCTGGTCTCGGTCGAACTCGACGAGATCCGCTCGCTGTCCGACCGAATCCTGGTGATGTTCGCCGGCCGCGTGGTGGGCGAGCGCAGCCCGGATGCGCCTGAAGGGGAAATCGGCCTGCTGATGGCGGGCGTCGAAGACAAGAAGGAGGCAGCCGAATGAGCGCGCCCTTTGCCAAACTGCCGAATTGGGCCGAATATGGCCTGATCCCGCTGCTCAATCTCATCGCGGCCTTTCTGATCTCGGGCCTCGTCGTGCTGTTCGTCGGCGAAAATCCGCTGCGCGCCGCCGAACTGATGATCACCGGCGCCTTCGGCTCCGGCGAGGGCGTCGGTTATACGCTGTTCTACGCCACCAATTTCATCTTCGCTGGCCTCGCCGTGGCGGTCGCCGCCCATGCCGGCCTATTCAATATCGGCGTCGAGGGCCAGGCCTATATCGGCGGCATCGGCGTGGCGGCAGCCTGCCTGATGTTCGACGCCACGCTTCCCTGGTATGTGGTGTTTCCGCTGGCGATCGTCGGCAGCATCGCCACCGGCGCGCTCTGGGCGCTGGTGCCGGCTTGGCTGCAAGCCTATCGCGGCAGCCACATCGTCATCACCACGATCATGTTCAACTACATGGCCAACAGCCTGATGCTGTGGATGCTGATCAATGTCTTCAAGCCCTTCGGCTCCATGGCGATCCAGTCGCGCACCTTCGAGGCCGGCGGACAATTGCCCAAGCTCGATTGGCTTCTGGCGATCTTCGGCCTCGACAACCGAAATTCGCCGTTCAATCTCAGCTTCCTGCTTGCGCTGCTCGCCTGCTATCTCGTCTGGCTGCTGATCTGGCGCACCCGGCTGGGCTATGAAATGCGCACGCTCGGCCATTCCTCGGGCGCTGCGCGTTACGCCGGCATTTCGGAAAAGAAAATCATCATCGTCACCATGCTGATTTCCGGCGCGCTGGCAGGCCTGCTCGCGATCAATTCGATCATGGGCGACCAGTTCCGCGTGCAGCAGGAATTCGTCGCCGGCGCTGGTTTCGTCGGCATCGCCGTGGCGCTGATGGGCCGGTCGCATCCGGTTGGCATCATTCTCGCGTCGATCCTGTTCGGCATGCTCTATCAGGGCGGCGCCGAAATCGCCTTCGAGATGCCCAATATCTCGCGCGACATGATTGTCATCATCCAGGGTCTTGTCATCCTGTTCGCCGGCGCGCTGGAGCATCTGTTCCGTCCCGCCGTCACTATTACCTTCGCCCGCATGCGCCGCGGCGGCGCGCCCACGACCGAAGCTGCTGGAGGCTGATCATGGAAAATATCGATTGGTGGGTCTCCATTCTCCAGGGCACCATCCGCATGTCGGTGCCGTTGATCCTGACCGCGCTCGCCGGTCTCTATGCCGAGCGTTCCGGCGTGGTCGATATCGGGCTTGAGGGCAAATTGCTTGCCGCCGCCTTCGCCGGCGCCTCGGGGGCCGCCGTGACCGGCTCCGCAGTCCTCGGCATTGCGGCCGCCATCCTGTGCGCGGTGGCGTTCTCGGCGGTTCATGGCTATGCCTCGATTTCCCAGCGCGGCAATCAGGTTGTGTCCGGCACGGCGATCAATTTTGTCGCCATGGGCGGAACCGTCATCATCGGCCAGGCCTGGTTCAACATGGCCGGCCGCACGCCGTCGCTGGCGGGCGATGCGAAACTGCAGACGGTGCAACTGCCTTTTGCCGCCGAAATCGGCCAGATTCCCGGCCTCGGCGTCATCTATGAGCGGCTGCTCTCGGGCCATCATCTGCTGACTTACTTCGCTTTCGCCATGATTCCTTTCACCTGGTGGATTCTTTACCGCACGCGCTTCGGCCTTCGGCTGCGCGCAGTGGGCGAAAATCCGGGCGCGGTCGACACCGCCGGCATCTCGGTCACCCGGCTGCGCTACATGGCGGTGCTGCTCGGCGGCGTCTTTGTCGGCCTCGCCGGCGCGTTCCTCTCCATGGCGGTCAGCGGCGGCTTCACCAAGGGCATGTCGGCGGGCAAGGGCTTCATTGCGCTCGCAGCCCTGGTCTTCGCCAACTGGAAGCCGAAGAACATCCTGCTCACCTGCCTGCTGTTCGGCTTCCTGGAGTCGCTCTCCATCGCCATGCAGGGCCAGCCGGTGCCGCTGGTCGGCGAGATCCCGGTGCAGCTCTGGACGGCGCTGCCCTATATCCTCACCGTCGTATTGCTCGCGGGCTTCATCGGCAAGGCCATGCCGCCCAAGGCGGCCGGCGTCCCCTATGTGAAGGAGCGTTGACATGTCGCTGGATCAGCTGTTCGAGGCGGCCAAAGACGCCATGGGCAAATGCTATGCGCCCTATTCCAAATTCCCCGTCGGCGCGGCCATCCGCGCCGAGGACGGTATGATCTACAAGGGCGCCAATATCGAAAACCTCGCCTTTCCGCAGGGCTGGTGCGCCGAATGCACGGCCATCGGCGCAATGGTCATGGGCGGGGCCAAGAAGATCGTCGAGATCGCTGTGATCGCCGAGAAGATGGCTCTCTGCCCGCCCTGTGGCGGTTGCCGCCAGAAGATCGCCGAATTCGCCGATCGCGACACCCGGATCTATCTTTGCGATGAAACAGGCGTAAAGAAGACGATGACGATGGACGAATTGCTGCCGTTCAGCTTCGACACCGACGTCATCGGCTGAAGGAGTAAATCCGCATGATCCCGCAGGAAGTGATCCGCGCCAAGCGGAACGGCGAGACATTGCCGCCCGCCGTCATCTACGACTTCGTCAGCGCGCTTTCGCGCAACGAGATCTCCGAGGGACAAGTGGCGGCCTTCGCCATGGCGGTGTGGTTTTCCGGCATGACCGCCGAGGAGACCGTGGCGTTGACGCTGGCCATGCGGGATTCCGGCGATGTGATGTCCTGGCCGGATCTCGATCGACCCGTCGGCGACAAGCATTCGACCGGCGGCGTCGGCGACAATGTCTCTCTGATGCTGGCGCCGATCGCGGCTGCCTGTGGTCTCGCCGTGCCGATGATTTCAGGGCGCGGCCTCGGCCATACCGGCGGCACGCTCGACAAGCTGGAATCGATCCCGGGCTATGACATCTTTCCGAGCAAGGAACGTTTTTCCGAAATCGTTCGGGGTGTCGGCTGCGCCATCATCGGCCAGACCGGCGAGATCGCGCCCGCCGACAAGCGCCTCTACGCCATTCGCGACGTCACCGCGACGGTGGACTCCGTGCCGCTGATCACTGGCTCCATTCTATCCAAGAAGCTGGCGGCCGGTCTGCAATCTCTTGTCATGGACGTGAAGACCGGTAACGGCGCCTTCATGCAGTCGCTGGAAGAGGCCGAAACGCTGGCCCGCTCGATCGTCGACGTCGCCAATGGCGCGGGCGTGAAGACCACGGCGCTGATCACCGATATGAACGAACCGCTCGCCGATTGCGCAGGCAACGCCGTCGAAGTCGCCCATGCCATGGAATTTCTCGAAGGCGGCAAAGCCGGTACGCGCATTCATGCCGCCGTCATGGCCTTTGCGGCGGAGATGCTGGTCAATGCCGGCCTTGCCGCCGATCTCGGCGAGGGGGAGCGACGTGCGGCGGAGGCCTTGGCGTCCGGGCGGGCCATGGAGGTCTTCGGACGCATGGTTCATGCCCAAGGCGGCCCAGTCGATTTCACCTCTTGCTGGCGCGACCAGCTTCCAAAAGCGCCAGTGATCCGGCCTGTTCCGGCGCCTAGGTCGGGCTTTGTGGCCGGCTTTCATACGCGGGACGTCGGACTGGCGGTGATTGGCCTCGGCGGCGGTCGCATCCGACCGGAAGACATGATCGATCACCGCACCGGCTTCACCGCTATCATTCCTGTGGGCGGGGAGGTTTCGGCTGGCGAGCCGCTCGCCTTCGTGCACGCAGCGGACGAAGACACGGCGGCTGCAGCCATTGCCGCTTATGTCGATTGCGCCACGATTGCCGATGCGGCGGAGGCGCAGCCCGTCGTCTACAAGCGGATCAGTTGACCAGCCGCATTTCGCTTTTGTCGGCGGAATAGGAATCGAGTTTGCGCATGAAGCTCATGCCGATCAGCGGCGAGGCGAGTTTACGGCCCCTGAGAACGAGCGCATCGACATTGCGCACTTGCACTGTTCCGATTTCGACGGACCGCAATTGAATGCGCGCCGCCTTGGCGGGGCCGTTGGCGGTGTCCACCTGATAGCGGAAATTCAGCTCATTGCCGCCATAGCCGAGATTTCGGGCGTCAGCCTCGTTGATCGTGACAAAGGTTGCGCCCGTGTCGATCAGCGCGTCCAGCGGCTTGCCGTTCAGCCGGAAGCGGCCTTCGAAATGTCCGGCGTCGTTGGTTTTCAGGACATAGCTCCGCGATGGCGACGCTGCGGCGTTGATTGCCGCAGTCTCACCGTCCGACGCGTATTTTTTGGTCGGATTGATCATGGTCGGCACGTTGACGGCCACCACGATCACCGAAGACCATATGAGGAGCGCGCGCCCGATCATGCTATTCTCCAATGCCTATAGGGAGATCACACTAGGGCGCATTTGCTAATGGATGTGTAAAAAGAAAGGCGCCGGGCGGCGCCTTGCAGGCTTTTTCGAGAAAAGCGTTAAATCCGACTTAAAATATTCGGTCACTTCGTTCCATACATGCGGTCGCCGGCGTCGCCGAGACCGGGAACGATATAGCCCTTCTCGTTGAGATGGCTGTCGATCGAGGCGGTGTAGACGGGCACGTCCGGATGGAAGGCGTGGAAATTCTTGATGCCTTCCGGCGCCGCCAGCAGACACAGGAAGCGGATATTGGTCGCGCCGCGCTCCTTGAGCTTGTCGATGGCGGCGATCGAGGAATTGCCGGTCGCCAGCATGGGATCGACCACGATCACCAGGCGCTCGTTGATGTCCTCGGGAGCCTTGAAGTAATATTCGACCGGCTTCAGCGTTTCATGGTCGCGATAGACGCCGATATGAGACACGCGCGCCGAGGGCACGAGATCCAGCATGCCTTCGAGCAATCCGTTGCCGGCGCGCAGAATGGATGCGAAGACCAGTTTCTTGCCTTCGAGGATCGGCGCCGTCATCGGCACTAGCGGCGTTTCGATTTCTTCATAGGTGATTTCGAGATCGCGGGTGACTTCATAGCAAAGAAGCGTGGAGATCTCGCGCAGCAAGCGGCGGAAGCCGGCGGTCGAGGTTTCCTTCTTGCGCATGATCGTGAGCTTGTGCTGCACGAGCGGATGATTGATGACTGTCACGCCGTCCATGTCGGAATGCCTTTTCTTGTTCTCTTGTCTGCTGTCGGCCGAGTTTTTTCACGATGGCGGCGGCCCCGCAAGCGCCCATTTCGCCTTTGCCCTGTCATCCCCATCAAAGAGGCGGAAATCAGGCTTTTCAGCCCGCCTTCGGCCAGAATCCCGCCCCATGCGATCCAGCCTCGATGCCGAGGATTTGCGCGATTGTTTCGCCGATATCGGCGAAGCTCCTGCGCACGCCATGCGAGGCGGGGCGGACTGACGGGCCAAACATCAGCACCGGAACCTGTTCGCGCGTATGATCGGCGCCGCGCCAGGTCGGATCACAACCGTGATCGGCCGTCAGGATGGCCACGTCGCCTTGCTTCATGCGCGCTGCGAATTCCGGCAGTCTGGCGTCGAAGGATTCAAGCGCCGCGGCATAGCCCGCGACGTCGCGGCGATGGCCATAGAGCATATCGAAATCGACGAAATTGGCAAAGACGAGATCGCCGTCCTCGCATGTGTCCATGACGCTGAGCGAAGCGTCGAACAGCGCCATGTTGCCATTGGCCTTGGTCAGCGTCGAGACGCCCTGATGGGCGAAGATGTCGCCGATTTTGCCCACGGCGTGAACCTTGCGGCCCGCCGCGACCAGCCGATCCAAAAGCGTGGGTTCGGGCGGACGCACAGAAAAATCTCGGCGATTGCCGGTTCGTTCAAAGCTCTCGGCGTTGTCGCCGGTAAAGGGGCGAGCGATCACACGGCCGATATTCATCGGATAGAGGATCTGTCGCACGGCCTCGGATAGCGATATCAGGCGGTCGAGGCCGAAACTCTGCTCATGCGCGGCGATCTGGAACACCGAGTCCGAGGACGTATAGCAGATCGGTTTGCCGGTCCGCAGATGCTCCTCGCCGAACCGGGCGATGATCTCGGTGCCCGAGGCATGGCAATTGCCGAGAATACCGGGCAGATCGGCGGCCTGGCAAATCTGCGCCACGAGTTCTGGGGAAAAGGCGTCGCCTTGCGTCGGGAAATAGCCCCAGTCGAACATCACGGGCGCGCCGGCGATTTCCCAATGACCCGAGGGCGTGTCCTTGCCCCTGGATGTTTCCTGGGCGGCGGCGAATGCGCCGAGCAGACGGGTCGCATGACCCATGCCGGCCGGCAAAGCGCCGTTTGCGGCCTCATAGGCGTGCAAAAGGCCGAGGCTGGTTAGATGCGGCAGCAGGAGCGGACCTTCACGAAGGCCGGCGCGGTCTCCGGCGCCTGCCGCGCAGAACTCCGCGATATGACCGAGCGTGTCGGCGCCGAGGTCGCCATATTGCTCGGCGTCGGGGGCGTTTCCGATGCCGAAGGAATCGAGCACGAAGAGAAAGGCGCGGGCCATGCGGATCCTGTGAGGGTGAAGGCGAAACTCTTGCCGTCAGTTAAGCGGCCCCATCGCCCTTGGCAAGAAGGGCTCTGCCTCAGGAGCAGTCGCCGCAGGGAATTTCGTCGCCCAGCCTCTGCTTGAAATAGAACTCCCGGTTGAGCGTGATGCTGCGCGTCGATCTGTCGAAAGAGCCTGCGCTGGTCATATAGAGGAGGATTTCATGGGGAAGCGACACTTCCGCCCTGATCAGAAAGCTCGACGGCGTTTTCAGATCTTCAGGCGCATCGACCTGGCTGCCAGTGGCGTAGGGCGCATGGCCATCCTGATCCCAGGACCAGAGCACGCTGGCGTTGCCGGCGCTGTCGACCGAAACGCCGGTGATCTTCAGGCCCAGACCTTCGGTGCTGTCGGGAGACAGCGTCGCCCTTGCCGCGTCTATCATCTCCGCGAGCGAGGTCTTGCTGACCGAGTTCTGGCGGGCCACGGCGTCGGCCACAGTGCTTGCCGCCTTCAACACTTTCGCAGACGCCGAATAGGCGGTGGTGAGTTCGTAGGAACTCAGATAGAGCGCGATCAGCACCGGCATAAGGAAGGCGAATTCTATCGCGCTCACGCCGGAGTGATCGCCCAGCAGGCGCTTGAACTTCCGGACATGCCTGACCCAAATATTGCTTGCGCGCTCATTCATAATCTTCGTTCTCGAAAACAGCGGTGGCCACGATCAGGAACTGAGTGGGGATGGTTTCTCCCGATGGCCTGAGATTGGCGACATAGGGGCGCACGAGATCCGTGATGACGCCCCAGCGATAATAGGCGCGCAGCATGTTCTTGCTGTCGGCGCCGCCGGGGGAAAACGCGAAATCGGTTGTGTCGAGGTCCGAATAGGCTTCGGTCGAGACTTTGGGCACTTCCAGCGGCATATCGGAATAGCTGGCGAACTGCCGCAGATCGACATAGAGTTTTGACGGCTGGGTGGCTTCGTTGTCGTCACACATATGAAAGATGGAGATTTCCTCGCAAAAAGCCTGGCGAAACTCCGCCTCCGTCAAATCCGTCGATTTGCCCTGGCCGAACGTGATCTCACCGGTGCGGATCTTGCGGGACATCGTGTTGACCGCGTTGCTGACGAGTTGTTCGCCCGCAAAGGCGGTGAAGGTCTCGAAGATCGCAAACACCAGAATCGTAAATGGCAGAATGAGGATCGCGAATTCGATCGCGGCTGCGCCATCCGTGGCGCGTGCAATCCTGCCCAAGGCGCATCGCGCCATCTTCAGAGGCTTGTCTCCCAGCATCGGAGCCCTTCATCGTCATCATGAACGTGCCGATGATAGGCTAAGCGATTTAAGTCCGGGTTTTTCGTCTCCGCGAAATTTTAACGATTTACCCAAGGGTTTGGAAAGGCTCAGTCGCCGGTGCTTGCGGTGATAGCCTGATTCTGTTCGCAGGCGGGCGTGCAGGAGAACACCGTGCGTTCTGTCTGTCTGAACAACCTCAACGTGTTGTCTTCGTCGATGGAAACCAGAATCCGCTCGTCGAGCATGGCCTCGCCGGAGGCGTCGAGCAACACGATATTGGTGGCGCCGTAGGTCTTGCCAGTCAACACGATCGTCTTGGCGTCTGCGACTGTCGCGTCGGCGATTGCGGCATTGCCGACGATCACCTTGGCCACGGGACGATCGAGTTTCAGGACCTTCGCATGATTGAGGAAGACCTTCATGACATCGTCGTCGGCTTGCGCGGTCGACGCGCCGAAGGCGACGATGAAAGTTCCAAGCAAAGCGAAGAGAGCCGGCAAACGCATAGTCACATCCGATCATGGCGCGATTTCAGTGAAATTATGCGTCGAAAGGGTAAATGGGCGCTTAACGGATCCGCTGGCTTTTTCACAAATGCATCCGAGCCGCGCTACGAGGAGCCATAGCGGAACCTTCGGGACGAACGGCTGGTTGAAAAAAATAGCCCGAGTTTTGCCGCCCAACACCGCCCAAATCGCGATATGGATGTCATCGTTAACCAAATATCTAAAGCGGAAGTAAACAATGTCGGCCTAGCTTCCGGTTGCGTCGTTCGGTGCGGCTGATGTCTGATCCCCCAGAGAGGAAAATGTGCCTCGCCTCTTCCGGAGATAGATCCTGGATGAAGCTGGCGCCGCAGCGCATCGGGAATGCCTTGAACGACAGGTGGGCAACCTGTCGACAAAGTTCAACCTGAACAGATTTGAACTGGGTTGATGCCAATCGAATGAAGTCCCTATGGTTGCGGCCTGGACATGGTTTGCGTGTTTCCGCGATTAAGGAAAACGCAATCAAGGTGATCTAGGGTCGCAACGGATCGTTGAATATCGGAAGGTAAGCGAATGACAAAGCTGATCGGGCGTTTCCTTGCCGACAAGACGGGTGCGACCGTAGTAGAGTACGGATTGATCACCGCTATCATCAGTGTCGCTTTGCTCGGCGGTCTCGGCACCTTCGCCAATAGGCTGAACGGCCAGTTTCTGGGAATCACGAACACGATCAGCAATGCCTGGGCGGACCAGTAATTCCAATCTGACGAACAGGAAAGGAAAGACGTCATGCTGATAGCCGCCGTTCTGGTGATTTTCCCGCTTTGCATGGCCATGGCCGCGACGAACGACTTTCTATCCATGACGATCCCCAACCGCCTGTCGGTTATTCTCGTGGCGTCATTTCTGTGCATCGCGCCTTTCTCGGGGTTGAGCGCCATCGACCTTGGTTGGCATCTTCTGACGGGCGTCGTTGTTTTTGCCGCAGGTTTTGCGCTGTTCGCGCTCCGGGTCATGGGCGGCGGCGATGCGAAGATCCTTGCGGCCAGCGCCATATGGTACGGCTGGACAGACGCGACAGTCGCCTATTTTGCCTATGTCGGCCTTTTCGGCGGACTTTTGGCGGTGATCGTGCTTTTGCTGCGCGCCAACGCCAATTTCATCATCCTGTCCGGATTGCCCGTGCCCGCCACCATGATGCAGGCGAACAAGGTTCCCTATGGCATCGCCATCGGCGCCGCCGCTTTCGCAACCTTCCCGCAATCGCCCATGTTCCAAAGCATCGTCGGAATCTTGCCGAGCTGATCGCCGCCTTTCACCTGCGCTCCGCCGGCCCCTTCGCACGCGGAATCAGGCGCTGAAGGCTTGCTGCGCGGGGTTCGGCCTCTTTCCCATCATTTTCAGCGGGGCCCTGCGGGCGCAGATGTCGTCGGCGGCGGCTCTTGGGCATTTGTTAAATTCCGTCCCACATCGCTATCGGCAACCACGGAGACTGTCTCGCATTTGGACAGCATCCGTCGCGCGGCGGTTTGACCCTGTTTTCTCAACGATCACCTTCTCGACAGGGCATGGGCCGTTTTCCGCCCCAAACCGCCTGATAACCAGCGGATGGCGTGGAGGAACGGAGGAGGTTTCAAAAGACTCGAAATTTACCGACCACTTTTTCAAATGATTCACCACAAGAAATAGCATGACGTTGTTCAGGAAATTTTAACCGCGTCTGTTAAGCCGACCGCAATCAGCTGGCGGCTAGGGTGTGCCCATCCGATCGACGGCAACAGTTGACGGACGTGCTGAAGCCCATCCCAAAGGAGACAATGATGTCCTCGATTTTTTCTCGCTTCATGAATGACGAGTCTGGCGCTACCGCCATCGAATACGGCCTGATCGCTGCCCTGATCTCCGTCGCGCTGATCACCGGCGCTGGCACTCTCGGCAATGCTCTTGACAACCAGTTCAACAACCTGGCGACCCATCTGAACGTATCGGCTAGCTGATTTTGATCTGATCCAGCCGGTCATGTCGATGACGCAACGAAAAGCCCGCCCCCTCAGGCGGGCTTTTCCATTTTTGGTTGCCGGCTGTTTCTGACTGCCGGCGCCGAAAGCTTTCGTTTACCAGTCTTGTAGTTCTTTCGTTAACTATAATTACACCAATTCCTGATCATTCTGCGGATGGAAATTCACCCACTCGCAGGGACTATGGAATGAAACCCGCCCGTCTGATCATTCTCACTGTCGCCGTCCTCGCGGCCGGCGCGGCCGCCTTCATGGCCTTGAACCTGAGGCGCGGAGAGACGGTCGTCCAGATGCAGTCCGAAACGGTGATCCAGAAGGAACCCGTCGTGGACGTGCTGGTGGCCTCGGCCAATATGCCGATCGGCGCGCGGCTCAACGAAGAATCGATGAAATGGGTTGGTTGGCCGCAAGACGGCGTCGTCGAAGGCTTTATCACCGTCGAAAAGCGCCCGGATGCGCTCAAGGAACTCAAAAACGCCATCGTGCGCATGCCGATCTTCGAAGGCGAGCCAATCCGCCCGGAAAAGATCGCGGATCCCGCCGGGGCGATCATGTCGTCGCTCCTGCCATCCGGAAAACGCGCCGTCGGCACGGAAATCTCCGTGTCCACCAGCGCCGGCGGCTTCATTTTGCCGAATGACCGCGTCGACGTGATCATGGTCAAGAAGTCCGATGAAGGTGCCTATGACACGGAAACCATTCTGAGCAATATCCGTGTTCTCGCCATCGATCAGGAAATCCAGGAAAAGGAAGAGGGGCAGAAGACCGTGGTGGGAACCACCGCGACCCTCGAGCTTACGCCTGATCAGGCGAAAGTGATCTCCGTGGCCCAGCAGATGGCCGATCGACTGACGCTGGCGCTGCGGTCGGTGGCGGACGCGCAGGAGCCGGATTCGGTGGTCGCCAAGCATTTGCTCTCCGGCGAGGCGGGCGAAGGCTCGGTCCAGGTGATCAAGTCCGGCGTCATCCAGAAGCTCAGCACAAGCCAAGTCCCTGAAAACGACAGTCATTGACCGGGAGCGGAACCGTGAGATTCAACAACAAGAAAATCCTTCTGCCGATGACCGCCGTGCTGAGCTTCTCGCTCGGCTTCGCTGGCGTTCCCGGGACGCCGCTTCTGAAAATGGGCGACGCGTTCGCCGCGACACAGTCGATCTATAAAATCTCCCAGGTCGGGCCCGGCGTGAGCAAGAGTATGAAGCTGGGGCTGAACAAGGCGATCGTCATCGATTTGCCGGTTGACGCCCATGACATTCTGGTCGCCGATCCATCGATCGCCGACGCCGTCACCCGCACGTCCACGCGGCTCTACATCTTCGGCAAGACCGTTGGCCAGACCAATGTGTTCATCTTCGGGTCAGGCGGCGAGGAACTGGTGACGATCGAGCTCGAGATCGAGCGAGACATCACAACCCTGCAGCGGCAGCTCAAGCGTTTCCTGCCAGACTCCGACATTCAGGTCGAGATCATCTCGGACAACATCGTGCTGTCGGGAACTGTCCGCACGCCGCAAGACTCCGCCCAGGCCGAGCGGCTGGCGCAGATCTTCGTCACAGGCGGCGAGGCGACGACCCGCAATATTTCGGCGAGCTCCACATCGGCGACCGGGGACTCCTCTGTCGCGCTGTTCAACGAAGCGCGCCAGGAATCGCAAATCGTCAACATGCTGACGATCGAGGCGGAAGATCAGGTGACGCTCAAGGTCACCGTGGCCGAGGTTAGCCGCAGCGTCGTCAAACAGCTCGGTTTCAATACATCGATTTCCGGCGACAATGGCGGCATCGCCTTCCAGAATCCGACCAATCTCGGCGGCTCCGTCAATTGGCGGGCGACCGCCAACGCGGCCGGCTCGATCGGGTCGCTCGATCTGTCCACCTACGTCAACGCCATGGAGCAGGCGGGCGTGATGAAGACTCTCGCCGAACCAAGCCTGACCGCCATTTCCGGGGAACAGGCGAAGTTCTATGTCGGCGGCGATTTCCGCATCGCCTCGAGCCAGGACATCGACGAAGACGGCGGCGTGACCCGCGAATATTCCTCGGTCGAATATGGTATCCGTCTGAATTTCAAGCCAGTGGTGCTGTCGCCCGGCCGCATCTCGCTCAAGGTCGAGACGGAAGTGTCCGAACCGACCTTTGAAGGCTCGGCCTCCATGGCGACGCGAGAAAATGTGCCCGGTCTGACCTATCTCGGCATCCGCAAGCGCGAGGCGTCGACGACCGTCGAGCTTCCCTCGGGCGGCTCCATCGTGATCGGCGGTCTTGTGCGCGACGAAGTCCGGCAGGCGATGTCCGGCAATCCCGCGCTCGCGCAGATCCCGATCCTCGGCACGTTGTTCCGTTCGCGCGATTTCCAGCGCAACGCCACCGAACTGGTCATCATCGCCACGCCCTATCTCGTGCGTCCGGTCGAGCGTTCCAAACTCGGCCGTCCCGATGACAACCTCGTCCCCGAGGGCGATGTCGCCATGTATTTCCTCAATCGCGTCAACAAGGTCTACGGCCTGCGCGAGACGACCAAGACCCCTGGCCGCTACAACGGCGCCGTCGGCTATATCTACAAGTAAGGATTTCGAGCGATGACGACTTCTTCGACCAAGCGCCAGATCCGCAACGCTCCCCGCCTCCGTCGCGGCGGCGGCTTTATCCTGGCGCTCGCCGCCGCACTGTTGGCCGCCTCCTGCGCTTCGAAGAGAGACGTGCAGACGACGGGCTCGATTCCGGACGACTATCGCACCCGCCATCCGATCACCCTCGCCGAGGTCCGCCATGAGCTCGACGTGCCCTTGGGCGCCGGCGAAGTGGGCCTGACCTCCGCCGCGCGCGACCTGATCCGCGGATTCGCGCAGGACTATTCCAATGCCTCCAAGAGCACGATGTCGGTCGCCATTCCCATTGGGGCCGCCAATTCCGCCGCCGCGCATCGGGCCAGCGGCGCAATCCGGCAGGCGCTCGCCGAATATGGCGTCAAGCCGCAACGGATCGTGATGTCGAGCTACGCCTCGTCCTCGCCGGATGCTTCGGCGCCGGTTCGGCTGAGTTTCGTCGCGGTCAAGGCTGTCACGCATGGCTGCGGACAATGGCCGACCGACCTCTTTGGCCCCAGCCTGCGCGACAACGAGAATTGGGAAAATTTCGGCTGCGCCAGCCAGCAAAACCTGGCGGCCCAGATCTCCAATCCCACCGATCTCGTCGGCCCGCGCGGCATGAGCCCGATCGATGCGGAACGGCGCGCCACCGTGATTTCCACCTATCGCGACGGGGATTGAGTCGCATGAGCGGCCTCCTCCCTGCCCAATCTGAAAGCCATATGTCATGAACGCTGTCGAATATGGAATTCATCGCGACGAAGGACCTGTGGTCGAAAACGAGATCCGGCCCGGGGATCTCGATCAGCTGCGTCCCCTGCCGCGCATCTCGGTGCACGCCTTCTGCGAAACCGAAAACATGTACCGGCTGATGGAGAAGCTGGCCCAGGATCGCCGCATGGCGAAGGTGAGTTTCCGCATCAATCAGGGAAGCACGGAAGCCGCGGTCAATATGTTCAGCGGCGCGCCGACCCCCAATCTGATCCTGCTCGAAACCAGCTCGCAGCCCGATGTGATGATGCATGAGCTCGCGCCGCTGGCCGAGGTCTGCGACCCCACCACCAAAGTGGTGATCGTCGGCCGCTACAACGACATACCGCTTTATCGCGATCTGATCCGCAATGGCATTTCGGAATATATGGTGTCGCCGATCTCGCTGGTCGATGTTATCGCGGCAATCTCCGCGATCTTCGTTGATCCGGACGCCGAACCCCTCGGCCGCTCCATCGCGTTCATCGGCGCCAAGGGCGGCGTCGGCTCATCGACGATCGCCCACAATATCGCCTGGGGCGTCTCTTCGCTGTTTGCGTCCGAAGTCATTCTCGCCGATCTCGATTTTCCCTTCGGAACCGCCAATATCGATTTCGATCAGGATCCCGCTCAGGGCATCGCCGAAGCCGTCTATTCGCCTGAACGACTGGACGACATGTTCCTCGACCGGTTGCTGACCAAATGTTCAGAGCATCTGTCGCTTCTCGCCGCACCCTCGGTTCTCGACCGCGCCTATGATTTCGATCGATCGGCCTTCCAGCCGGTTCTGGAAATCCTTCAGCGCGCCACGCCTGTCAGCGTTCTCGACGTTCCGCATGCCTGGAGCGACTGGACCCGGACGCTTCTCGCCGATGTCGACGAGGTCGTGGTCACTGCCGCGCCCGATCTCGCCAATCTGCGCAACGCCAAGAACATGTTCGATCAGTTGCGCAAGCTGCGCCCCAACGATCGGCCTCCGCATCTGATCCTCAACCAGGTCGGCTTGCCGAAGCGGCCGGAGATCGCCACCGCCGATTTCTGCGAGCCGCTGGAAATCGAGCCGATCGCCATCATTCCCTTCGACGCGTCGTTGTTCGGTTCGGCCGCCAATTCCGGTCGGATGATCGGCGAAATGGACAGCAAATCGCCGGTGGCTGAAGTCATGTCGCAGATCGCCCATATCGTCACCGGTCGCGTGAGCGTGAAGAAGGCGAAGAAGAGCGCGCTCGGGTCGATCCTCGGCAAGCTCACGGCCAAGAAGTAATAGAAGTAGACACTGGAGCGGATGCGCCGATGTTTGGCAAACGTGGAAATGAAGGCTTCGGCAAGTCAGGCGCGGCGACCGCTGCTCCTCCGCCACTCGCGGCGGCGGCTCCGGCGCCGATGTCGGCCCCTGTCGCGCCGCCGCCGCTCGCGCCTTCGCATGTTCCTGTTCTGCAGGAACCGCAGCGTGACGCGCAGTCGTCGGTGCGCGTGGCCGCGCCCGCGCCGCGCCGCAAGACGCAGCGATCGGAGAGTTACTACACCACCAAGAGCCAGGTGTTTTCCGCGCTGATCGATACGATCGATCTGTCGCAGCTCGCCAAACTGGATGCGGAAAGCGCACGCGAAGAAATCCGCGACATCGTCAACGACATCATCACCATCAAGAACTATGCGATGTCGATTTCCGAGCAGGAGGAACTGCTCGAGGATATTTGCAACGATGTGCTCGGCTATGGTCCGCTTGAGCCGCTTCTGGCGCGTGACGACATCGCCGACATCATGGTCAACGGCGCCGGTCAGACTTTCATCGAAGTCAACGGCAAGATCGAGGAAAGCGAGATCCGCTTCCGCGACAATGCACAGCTTCTGTCTATATGCCAGCGCATCGTCAGCCAGGTCGGCCGCCGCGTCGACGAATCCTCGCCGATCTGCGATGCGCGCCTGCCGGATGGCAGCCGCGTCAACGTGATTGCGCCGCCGCTGGCGATCGATGGCGCCGCGCTCACCATCCGAAAGTTCAAGAAGGACAAGCTGACGCTCGACCAGCTGGTCAGGTTCGGCTCCATCACGCCCGAAGGCGCGGCCGTGCTGCAGATCATCGGTCGGGTGCGGTGCAATATCGTGGTGTCCGGAGGCACGGGTTCGGGCAAGACGACGCTTCTCAACTGCCTGACGCGCTACATCGACACGGATGAGCGCATCATCACCTGCGAAGACTCCGCCGAACTGCAATTGCAGCAGCCGCATGTGGTGCGGCTCGAAACACGACCGCCCAATATCGAAGGCGAGGGCGAGGTCACCATGCGCGATCTCGTCAAGAATTGCCTGCGCATGCGTCCTGAACGCATCATCGTCGGCGAAGTGCGCGGACCGGAAGTATTCGACCTTCTCCAGGCGATGAACACCGGTCACGACGGTTCCATGGGCACGATCCACGCCAACAGCCCGCGCGAATGCCTGAACCGTATCGAATCGATGATCGCAATGGGCGGCTTCACTCTTCCGGCAAAAACCGTGCGTGAAATCGTTACAGGCTCGATCGACGTGATTGTCCAGGCCGCGCGTCTGCGCGACGGCTCACGCCGCATCACTCACATTACCGAAGTCATCGGCATGGAAGGCGATGTGATCATCACACAGGATCTGATCCGCTACGAGATCGAAGGCGAGGACGCCAACGGCAAGCTGATCGGCCGCCACAAATCGACCGGCATCGGTCGCCCACATTTCTGGGATCGCGCCCGCTATTATGGCGAGGACAAGAGATTGGCCGCGGCGCTTGACGCCATGGAGCAGACCAAGGGCTAAATTTGTCGCCGGTCGGGCCATCGGCTCTCCGCGCGTCGAGGAAACGGGAAAAGGCCATGTTCGGATACGATCTGACGACGATTGCGATGATCGCATTGGCGGCGATTTCTGCGGCCGCGGTCGCCTATGGCGTGCTGTTCTCCCAGATCGAGAATGACAAGAAGTCCAAGAGCCGCTTCGAAAAAGTCGGGATGTCCGACGTCGACAGGACGAAGGTCAAGGCGTCCCGCGATCGGTTGACGGAGCTTTCGAAGCGACGCAAATCGGTCCAGGACTCGCTCAAGGAACTGGAAAAGAAGCAGCAGGAGGCCAACAAGAAAAAGGCCACAACGCTGAAATCCCGCATCATGCAGGCGGGTCTGACGTTCAGCGAGACGCAATTCTATCTCGGCAGCGCCGCGCTCGCTGCGGCCATCGGCTTCGTGCTGTTTTTGGCGGGCGCTCCGATTCTCATCATCGCCGGCGTCAGTTTCGTCGCCGGGGTAGGTCTGCCTCGCCTGTTCGTGACATTCATGTTCAAACGCCGCATGACGCGCTTCATCAATGAACTGCCGAACGCGCTCGACGTCATGGTTCGATCGATCAAGTCGGGTCTTCCGCTGAACGACGCCATTCGGTTGATCGCCTCCGAGGCGAAGGAGCCGGTCAAGACGGAGTTTCGCCGCGTCATCGAGGCGCAGCAGATGGGGCTCAGCGTGCCAGAAGCCGTTGGGCGCATGTCCCTGACGATCCCGCTGCAGGAGGTGAACTTCTTCGGCGTCGTCATCGCCATTCAGGCGCAGGCGGGCGGCAATCTGTCCGAGGCGCTCGCCAATCTCTCGCGGGTGCTGCGCGACCGCCGGAAGATGAAGGCGAAGGTGTCGGCGCTGTCCATGGAAGCCAAGGCTTCGGCGGTGATCATCGGCGCCTTGCCGTTCATCGTCGCATTTCTCGTCTATATCACATCGCCTGGCTATATGATGATCCTGTTCACCGATCCCCGCGGTCATCTGATCATGGGATTGTCGGCGGTCTGGATGTCGATCGGCATTTTCGTCATGCGCAACATGACCAATTTCGAAATCTAGGATGGACACGCCATGGAGCTAGCCAAAACGCTCACAGATCCGCAGGTCGTGTTCGCCGTTCTCGTCGGCCTTTCGGTCTTCGCCACGCTCTACAGCCTGGTCCTGCCCTATTTCGACAGTGGCGGCCTGCAGAAGCGTATGAAGGCGGTGACGACCGAGCGCGACCTGATCCGCAGTCGGGAGCGGGCGCGCCTGAACGCCGAAGGCGCCATTCAACGCAACAGCCTGCGCCACCAGAACAACGGCAATATCCGCCAGATCGTCGAAAGGCTCAATCTGCGCGAGGCGCTCGTAGACTCCGGCACTGTCGACAAGCTGAAGGCTGCCGGCTATCGGTCGCAAAACGCCCTCAACATCTTTCTCTTCGCGCGCTTCTTCCTGCCGTTCATCTTCATGATCGCGGCGGCGCTTTACGTCTTCGCCCTCGGCAACCTTGCGAACCAGACTTTCATGGTGCGGATGCTGGCCGTGTTCGGCATCGGCTATCTCGGCTTTTACGCGCCAAATATCTATATCTCCAACAAGATCAACAAGCGCCAGGCGTCCATCCGCAAGGCCTGGCCGGATGCGCTGGACCTTATGCTGATCTGCGTGGAGTCGGGGGTGTCGATCGAAGCGGCAATCAAGCGGGTCGCCGAAGAAATGACGGTCAATTCACCCGAACTGGCCGAGGAAATGGTGCTGACCAATGCCGAGCTCTCCTTTCTCCAGGAGCGCCGCGTCGCCTATGAAAATCTCGCCAAACGCACCCAGCTCGATTCCGTACAGGCTGTCAGCCAGGCCTTGATCCAGGCGGAGCGGTACGGCACGCCGGTCGCCCAGGCCTTGCGGGTTCTGGCGCAGGAAAGCCGCGACCAACGTATGAACGAAGCGGAGAAGAAGGCTGCGGCGCTGCCGCCAAAACTGACGGTGCCGATGATCCTGTTCTTCCTGCCGGTTCTGATCGCCGTCATTCTCGGCCCCGCTGGCATTCAGGTATCCGACAAGTTCTGAGTCGGACCACGTGATCCCCCAGACGCAAACGCCGCCCGGTGTTGGGGCGGCGTTTTTGCACATTCGTGACGGTTCGAGGATCGCTCGGACGGGGGCAGGTTCAGTTGGTTCCTTCGTCGGCGTTCGCCAGCTTTTTCCAGCTGTTGTCCTGGGACAGCATGCCCTTGAGATAGGCGACATTGGCTTCCGCCTGCTCGGCCGTCAGTTCCTGCCGCGCGATGTTTTCGGCTTCTTGGAACCGCCCCTGCAGCCCTACCACAAGAGCAAAATTCTGACGGACGCGGCTGTCGGCGCCGGGTTGGGCGACCGCAGAGCGAAGATAGGTTTCCGCCGTGCGGAGATCTCGGGTCAGGAGATAGGACATCCCGAGATTTGACAGCACGGACGGCTCGTTCGGATGGATATCCAGCGCACTGCGATAGGCGAGGCGCGCCTCTTCGGTGCGTCCCAGCTGGTCGAGGATCGCGCCTTTGGCGGATTCCAGCTTCCAATCGGGCCGGTCTGGCGTTTGCGCCCGGTTGATGGTCGACAGCGCCTGTTCGAACTGTCCGGCGGCGGCTTGCGCCTTGCCATAGGCGGCGAGAACGATGCGATCGGTGGGATTGCGGATCGCCACCTGCTGCATGACGGCGAGCGCCTGTGCGTTGCGGCCAGTCATGCGCAGCAATGCCGCGTAGTTCAGTCCGGCATTTCGGTCGCTCGGGCTTTTGGCGTAGGCGTCGCCGATCTTGCGCGAAGCAGCCTGCAATTCGGGCTGCGTCATCGCCTCGACAGGTTTGTTCAGATTGGCGGGGATGGATCCCGTCGTCTCCCGGCTCGTCGAGGAGCATGAGGTCAGGAGCATGGTCAGGAAAAGCGCGGCGCCGACCGACGCCAATGTCTTGGACTTCATCCTATCGCCCTCGTGCCGAAATATGCGGATTTTCTAAAAAAATCATCCGCCGCAACCTTCGCTCCAGCAATAGTCTGTTAACCCTAATAGAGTGTTAATAAGGCGAATCCGCATCACCCGATTCCCGCAAGGACTTTGAATGGCCCCCTTTCAATTCATCGAGCGTCCCACACCGTTCAACACGAAGCTGGGCAAAACGTTGCCGATTTTCGCGGTGACGCCGGCCCATATCGACACTGGCCTCGTCGATCCCATCGCGCTCGATTGGGCCCGCAAGGCCGGCTACAAGGCTGAAGCCGGCTCGCTGCTGCTGGTGCCAACCGAAGGCGGTCATCTTGGCGGTGCGCTGTTCGGCCTCGGCGCATATCCCTCGGAGTCGCCTTATCTCACCGGCAAGCTGCCGCGCTTTCTCCCCGCGGGAGACTGGCATATCGAAACCGCGCCGCTGACGGCCAACCGATTGGCCCTTGGTTACGGCCTGGGAAGTTATCGCTTCGAGAAATACAAGAGCGGATCGCCCAATCCGCCGACGCTGCTCATTCCCTCCGACGCCGACGCCGCACGGGTCAAGCGCCTTCTCGCCGGCGTCTTCCTGGCGCGCGATCTCATCAATACGCCGGCGAACGACATGGGGCCTGATGCGCTGGAGGCGGCGTTCCGGGCGCTGGCCGCGCATTACCACGCCGAAGTTTGCGTCGTCCGGGGCGAGGCGCTGCTGCAGGAGAATTTCCCGCT
The DNA here is from genome assembly GCF_029892285.1 of Rhizobium sp. SG_E_25_P2. Lineage (GTDB taxonomy): Bacteria > Pseudomonadota > Alphaproteobacteria > Rhizobiales > Rhizobiaceae > Rhizobium_E. The sequence continues at coordinate 737,537 of NZ_JARXVM010000001.1, read as the reverse complement.
GATCCACGCGGTGGGACGCGCCTCCGAACAAGCGCCGCGGCTCCTCAAGATGCGCTGGGGCAAGAAGGGCCATAAGCGGGTGACGCTGGTTGGCAAGGGCGTCACCTTCGACACTGGCGGCCTCGACATCAAGCCCTCGTCCTCAATGGCGCTGATGAAGAAAGACATGGGCGGCGCGGCCAATGTGTTGGGCCTGGCGCTGATGATCATGGACGCCAAGCTGAAGATCGATCTCACCGTGATCGTGCCGGTGGCGGAGAATTCGATCTCCGGCAACGCTTTCCGCCCTGGCGACATCTATCGCAGCCGCGCCGGTCTCACTGTGCAGATCGACAATACCGACGCCGAGGGTCGGCTCATTCTCGCCGATGCGCTGGCTTTGGCGGACGAGGACGAGCCCGACCTGCTGATCGACATGGCGACGCTCACCGGCGCCGCCCGCGTGGCGCTTGGCCCCGACGTGCCGCCCTTCTTCACCGACGACGAAGATCTCGCCCATCATTTGATGGAATCGAGCCTTGAAGTCGACGATCCCATTTGGCGGCTGCCGCTCTACAAGGGTTATGAAAAAGACGTGACCGCCAAGATCGCCGATCTCACCAATGCCCCGGCGGGCGGCATGGCGGGAGCGATCACGGCGGCGCTGTTTCTCAAGCGCTTCGTCAAGAAGACACGAAGCTGGGCGCATTTCGACATCTATGCCTGGACGCAGACCGAGCGCCCGCATTGCCCCGGCGGCGGCGAGGCGCAGGCGATCCGCGCCATCTTCGACATGCTCGACGCCAAGGGGCGCGCGGATTAACCCTTCGCCCAGCCGGCGCTTGCTCCGGCGGGACGTTTGGTGAAGAATGAAACGGTTACGAAACAATCCCGCCGGAGGGGCGAGTGACCGTCGAATTGTCCGCCTCGCAGGCGCTGGGACTTTGGCATACGGTGTCGATGGAGGCGGTGCGATCTGGCGATGGCGATCTGTCCATGCGCCAGATGGCCATTCTGCTGCATGTCTATCTGACGCCGCCGCCGCACACGGTTCGCGGTCTCGCCGCCACCTTGAATGTCACAAAACCGGTCATCACCCGCGCGCTCGACACGATGGGCGCGATGGGAGTGATCGACCGCGTGCGCGACGACAAGGACAGGCGCAATGTGCTGATCAAGCGCACGCTGGCTGGCGCCGTCTATCTGGAAAAGTTCGGCGATGTCATCATCGCCAAGGCCCGCGACCTCACCTGACGGATCAGTCATGACGCTAGACAGACGCATTTTCGCTTTTCGCCCCGATCTCGCCGAGGCGTCGCTCCAGGGCCGGGTCGAAGCGGCGCGCTTCACTGAGGGGTCGCCGGCGCAGGTGCGGGTCCCCAAGATCGCGCTCCGGGCCAAGCCGGACGTCTTCTGCGGCCTCGACACCGAACTGATGCTTGGCGAACCGGTGACCATACTGGATGTCGCCGAAGGCTGGGCCTGGGTGAAATCCGGGCTCGACGATTATGTCGGATACCTGCCGCAGGCGGCGATCATCGACACGGCGCCCCTGCCCACCCATTGGGTCACGGTCCCCCGCACCTTTCTCTATCCGGAGCCGGACATGAAGCGGCCGCCGATCGACGCCATTTCGATGGGCAGCCGCATCACGGTGACCGGAGAGGCGGAGACGCGCGGAACCCGCTATCTCCTCACCACCGAAGGCGCTGTGATCGCCCGCCATCTTGCCCCTCTCGTCGCGACGATCTCTGACGACTATGTCGATATCGCCAGTCTCTTTCTCGAAACGCCCTATCTCTGGGGCGGCCGCACCGGCTTTGGTCTCGATTGCTCTGGCCTCGTGCAGCTTTCGATGATGATGGCGGGACAGCAAGCGCCGCGCGACTCGGACCAGCAGGCGGCGATGCCGGGCGAGGCTCTCGAACGCGCCGCTCTTGCGCGCGGCGATCTCGTCTTCTGGAAGGGGCATGTTGGCATCATGGAAGATCACGACACCCTGCTGCACGCCAATGGTCATACGATGAGCGTGGCGCGCGAGCGCCTGGATGACGCGATCGGCAGGATCTCTCCCCTCTATGGCGAGCCGACCGGCTTCAAGCGCCCTGACTGTAAATAGAATATCAAATTCCTATTTTATTTCGTCTTCTTTTTGTGAACAATCCGTGCCTGCTGGAGGGGATACACGGATGAGGTCGCAAGGGGCATATTGGCATCCAGAACGGAACGCCGCTTGGGCGCTCCCGAAAATCAGGCCTCAGCGCCGGAAAGGATGCCATCATGCTCGACCAGATCAAGGGGCTTCACCACGTCACCTCCATGGCCGCCAGCGCCCCGGTCAACAATCACTTCTTCACCAAGACACTCGGCCTTCGCCGCGTCAAGAAGACGGTGAACTTCGATTCGCCTGATGTATACCACCTCTACTACGGCGATGAAGTCGGCACGCCCGGCACGGTCATGACCTATTTCCCCTTCCCCAATATCGGACAGGGCCGTCCGGGCACGGGCGAAGTCGGGACCACCGTGTTCTCCGTGCCGAAGGGCGCGCTGGGCTACTGGTCCGAGCGGCTGGCGAGCCAGGGCGTCGATGGTCTTCAAGCCGAGGAAACCTTTGGCCAGAAGCGGCTGAATTTCGCCGGTCCCGATGGCGACGGTTTCGCACTGGTGGAAGTGGACGGCGACGACCGCGCGCCCTGGACTGACAACGGCGTCGACGCCGACCACGCCATTCGCGGCTTCCATTCGGTGGCCATGCGTCTGCGCGATGAAGGCGCGACCGCCGAACTGTTGAAATATATGGGTTACCAGGAACTCGACCGGAAGGACGGCGTCGTCAGGCTCATCGTGCCCGGCGGCAACGAAGCCTCGACCGTCGATCTCGAAACCATGCCCAACATCAACAGAAGCCTGCAGGGCGCAGGTTCTGTGCATCACGTCGCTTTCGCGGTCGAAAACCGCGCCAAGCAGTTGGAAGTGCGTAAAGCGCTCATGGACACCGGCTATCACGTCACCCCCGTGATCGACCGCGACTATTTCTGGGCGATCTATTTCCGCACGCCGGGCGGCGTGCTGTTCGAAATTGCCACCAATGAACCGGGTTTCACCCGCGACGAGGACATCGCTACGCTCGGCGCCGATCTGAAATTGCCGCAGCAGCACAGGCATCTGCGTCCGATTCTAGCCCAGCATCTCGAAAAGCTTGAGGATTGAACCATGGACTATGTGCACAAGATCCGGGCCGGCGCGCCCGGATCGCCGATCCTGTTCGCCTTTCACGGCACGGGCGGCGATGAAAACCAGTTCTTCGATTTCGCCGGCGATCTCATGCCCGGGGCGACGATCGTGTCGCCCCGCGGCGATGTCTCGGAATATGGCGCAGCGCGCTTCTTCCGCCGCACCGGAGAGGGCGTCTACGATATGGCCGACCTCGCGCGCGCGACCGACAAGATGGCGGCTTTCGTCGAACGGCTGAAGCAGGAGCATCAGGCCACCGACGTCTACGGCTTCGGCTATTCGAACGGCGCCAATATCCTCGCCAACATGCTGATCGAAAAAGGTGGCGTGTTCGACCGCGCAGGCCTTCTGCACCCGTTGATCCCGTTTGCGCCGAAGCCGCAAGAGCGGCTCAAGGGTGTGAAGACGCTGATCACCGCCGGCGAGCGCGATCCGATCTGCCCGGCCCCGCTGACCCAGCGGCTGCAGGCCTATCTGGAAAGCCAGGGAGCGGAGGCTTCCCTCGTCTGGCATTCCGGCGGCCATGAACTCAGGCCGCAGGAAGTGGAGGCGCTTACGCGCTTCTTCGCCTGATCCGGGCAGTTTCGAAAACACCGATCAGACGGTCTCGCCTTGCGCGGCCGTCTCTTTTCTTCCTGACGATTGCGCCGTATGGTCCGGCGCAAACCAGATACAGGGAGAGAGACATGTTGCGTTTCGGCATAATTTCCACGGCGCGGATCGGCCGCGAACTGGTGGTTCCCGCCATTCAGGATGCGGAAAACTGCGTGGTCACGGCCATCGCCAGCCGCAATCTCGACAGCGCCCGCGCGATGGCCGACCGCTTCGGCGCGCCGCACGCCTTCGGCTCCTATGAGGAGATGCTGGCGTCAGACACGATCGACGCGGTCTATATCCCGTTGCCGACCTCGCAGCATGTCGAATGGACGATCAAGGCGGCCGACGCCGGCAAGCATGTGCTGTGCGAAAAGCCGATCGCGTTGAAAGCCGACGATATCGATCAGTTGATCGCGGCGCGCGACCGCAACAAGGTGCTGGTGTCGGAAGCCTATATGGTCACCTATTCGCCGGTCTGGCGGAAAGTGCGCGAACTTCTCGCCGAAGGCGCGATCGGCAAGCTCCGTTTCGTCCAGGGCGCCTTCACCTATTTCAACCGCGATCCCGGCAATATGCGCAATATCCCGGCGCTCGGCGGCGGCGGTCTTCCCGATATCGGCGTCTATCCCACCATCACCACGCGGTTCACCACCGGCAAGGAGCCCTTGCGCATTCAGGCGACGACCGACCGTGACCCGGAATTCGGCACCGATATCTTCTCGTCAGTCAGGGCAGACTTCGGCGATTTCGAGCTGAGCTTCTACATCTCCACCCAGCTAGCCGCCCGCCAGATCATGGTTTTCCACGGCGACAAGGGCTTCATCGAGGTGAAATCGCCGTTCAACGCCGATCGCTACGGCGCCGAAGAGATCGAGCTCACCAACCAGAACCACTCCCAATCCCAGCATTTCCGCTATCAGGATTGCCGTCAGTACCGCTTGGAGGCCGAAGCCTTCGCCCGTGCGGCCATAGGCGGCGAGGCCGAGGTGGTGACGCTGGAAAATTCCAAGCTGAACCAGAAGGTCATCGACGCGATCTATCGCGCCTCCGAGAAGGACGGCTGGGAAACGGTCTGAGGCTCGTTCGGCTCAGCGGCCGAACACCAGGCGCGAATAGCCGAACCAGGAAACCCCCATCGCCGCGACCGAGGCAATCGCCGCGGCGATAACAGGGTAGAGCCCTGGAAATGTGATAAGGATAGCCGAATAGATGGCGTAGTTGACGAGCGAGGAAAAAATGCCGACGCCCCCGTAACGCGCGCCTTCCGCGGCAACCGACCGACCGCTTTTGCCGAAGGTCAGGCTGCGGTTGAAGATCCAGGTTACGCTCATGGCGAAGGCGATGGCGATCACGCGCGCCCAGAACGGTCCGATCGGCGTCGCCCAGATCAGAAACGCCAGCATGCCGGCGTCGGACACGAAGCCGAGGCCGCCGGCCATAGTGAAGAGAAAAAGCCGTTTCACGCTGCTCTCTTACGGGGCGCCCGGACAGGCGAGGGAGCCGGTTCGGCGGGGACAGGGCGCCGGCGGGTTTCCGACAGAGCCGGCAGATCCATATAGTGGATGCGCAACAGTTCGGCCCGCGACCGCGCCAGACTGTCGAGGATCAGCCCGACGGTAAAAGTCATGCCGGACATGATCAGCAGCACCATAGACAGCACCCAGGTCGGCATGCGCGGCACGAGCCCGGTCTGGGCGTATTCGATCAGCACCGGCGTCATGAAGGTCAGCGACGCCGCCATGAGCGCCGAGGAAATCGCGAAATAGAAGGCGAAGGGCCGGACTTCCTTCATCAACATGGCGAACATGAACAGGATCTTGCCGCCGTCGCCGAAGGTCGAGAGTTTGGAGAACGAGCCTTCGGGGCGACGGCCGTAATCGAGTTCGAGTTCGATCACCGGCAATTTCAGCCGGGAGGCGTGCACCGACATTTCCGTCTCGATCTCGAAACCGTTGGACACGGCGGGGAAGCTCTTGGCGAAACGGCGCGAAAAGGCGCGATAGCCGGAAAAGATGTCGGTGAAATCCTTTCCGAACAGCGAGCGGTAAAGCGTGTTGAAGATCTTGTTGCCGAAGGCGTGGCCTTGGCGGCCGGCGTCGCGGGTCACGTCGCGGCGCGTGCCGACCACCATGTCGGCGCGTTCGGTGACCAGCGTGGTGATGAGGTTTTCGGCATCCTCTGGCGCATAGGTGCCGTCGCCGTCCGCCATCAGATAGATATCGGCGTCGATATCGGCGAACATGCGGCGCACGACATTGCCCTTGCCCTGGCGGCGCTCGCGAAACACCGTGGCGCCTGCAAGTGCGGCGCGAAGCGCGGTGTCGTCGCGGGAATTGTTGTCAAACACATAGATTCGGGCCGAAGGCAACGCCTGACGGAAGCCGCGCACGACATCGCCGATCGTCAGCGATTCATTGTAGCAGGGTATCAGGACTGCGATGTCGAGATCGTCGTTCATTCGTGCTCCTCGCCGGCGACCGGCGGTCGGGCTCCTCAATGGCTTTACTCTTTCTTGAGAAGGTTAAGCTTAGGTTTCGCTGCGATGGTCTTTCGCGCTCGGGCGGCGGGCATATGTCTGAAAACGGTAAAGAAGCGATGACTTCCCCCAAACTTCTGGAAAGCTTCCGCACGGATGCCGAACGCGCGGGCGCAGGCTGGCTCCTGCGCATGATCCTGCTCTTCACCGTTCTGGCTATCGTCGCACAGATCGGCGCGCATCTGTCGACCTATAAGGATTATATCGGACCTGACCCCGACGATGTCATGCGGCTGGTGGAGGTGCGCGATTGGCTCGGCGGCCAAAGCTGGTTCGACCTGCATCAATATCGCATGGGTCCGCCGGGCGGCATGCTGATGCATTGGTCGCGCTTTGTCGATGCGCCGATCGGCGGTCTGATCCTGCTGTTCGGCCTGTTTCTGAGCCCCGATATGGCGGAAGCCGCCGCCGCCTTCGTTTGGCCGCTCGCGCTGATTCTGCCCCTGATGGCGGGTATCGGCCTCGGCGCCTATCGCTTGGGCGGCAAGCCGGCGGTGGTGATCGGGCTCGCGCTCGGCTTCATGTTCCTGTTCACCATGATGCGGTTCCGGCCCGGCGGCCTCGATCATCACAATGTGCAGCTGGCCGTCGTCGCACTGATGGCCGCCTGTTTGCTTGACCCTCAGGCGCGGGCGCGCTCCTTCGCCGCCGCCGGCGGTCTTGCCGCCTTCGCGCTCGCCATCGGCGCCGAAACCACGCCGTTGATCGCCGTCGCGGCCATGGGCGTCGCCCTCGTCTGGGCCGTCCTCGGGCAGGACTATCGCCGCGCCGCAATCGCCTTCGGTTTGGCTTTTGCAGGCTTTGCCGCTGTGTTCTTCTTTGCGACCACGCCGAAAGCGCTGTGGGGCCGTGTCACCTGCGACACGCTGTCGATCGGCTTTCTGTCGCTCGCCGTGATCGGCGGCGCGGGTCTCGCCGCTGCAGCCGACTTCTCGTCGCAACGCGGTGCGCTGTGGCGCTGGGGATCGCTCGTCCTTCTCGGCGCATTGGCCGGCGTCGCGGCGCTCCTCATCGCGCCCGAATGCCTCGGCAATCCGCTGTCGAGCCTCGATCCCATGGTGCAGGAACTCTGGCTCGCCAGCATTTCGGAAGCGCAACCGATCGGCAAACAGTTCGAAGTCAGTCCCGATGCGATCGGCGGCATTTACGGCGTCGGTCTCATCGCGCTCGGGGTCGCCCTGTTTCGGGTTTGGCGTGGCGAGCAGGTTCTCGCCTATAGTCTGATGGCGGGCCTGATCGCCATCTCATGGATTGTCAGCGCCATCCAGGTGCGCGGTATGATCTTCACCAATCTCCTGTCTGTTCTGCCGCTTTCAGTGATTGTCGCCGATCTCCGCGCCCAGTATCTCGCCCATCGCAATGAACCCAAGGCGGCTATCGCCTTCATTCTCGCAGCCCTGGCGAGCGTGCCCTCGGTCTGGGCCTTTTCCGGCGCGGCCGTGACGATTGCGGTCAATAAGGTAGCCGGCGCTCCGCCGGAAGAAAAAGAGGATGAGGACAAACCTGCCTGCATCCGCAAGGAAAGTTTGGCGGAGGTTTCAAAGCTGCCGCCTGGCCGCATTCTCACGGCCTTCAACGCCGGCCCGGCCATCCTCCGTTTCACCCCGCATGCCGTGTTGACCGGCAATTATCACCGCAACGCCAAGGGCCTGCTCGACGGGTTGAAGATGGCGACATCAGACCCCGCTATCGCCGCCGCGTTGATGGAAGAGGATAAGGTCGGCTATGTGCTGCTGTGCCTCGATGATCCGCAGGTGGAAACGCTCAAGGAAAAATTCCCGAACGGCTTCTGGGCGCGGCTCGCCCGCGGCGAAATCCCAGAGTTTCTGGAACCCGTCGACGCCGCCGGCGATCCGCGCATGAAGATCTTTCGGGTGATCCGCTAGCGTCTCACACCAGACCCACGAGGCTGCTTGCTGTCGTGCCCGTGGACAGCACGCGCACGATCCGCGCCGGAAGGATCGAGCCCGCAGCAAGCGCTGCAAATGTTGCGACCGAACCGGATTGCAGCTCGGCGGTCACTGCGCCGCTGGAGCCAACATAAAGCGCGCGTGTGGTTTCCGGCAGGGCCGCTGTATCGTTGGGGGTGACCGGAAAGGCGTGAATGGCCGGGCCGCTTAGCGAGGCGGTGGCGGTCTCAAAACGATCAGTCATGTTGATGTCTCCTTCTGTTTCTGACGGATCATCATCGCATGGCGTCTGGAATGGGGGACGAAGCGGGGGAAAACTCCTGCGAGGCGCCGAGAAGGAGGCAGGGTTCTGGAGCGGAGCGGGCAAGCGCTGATATAAAGGGCCATGAGTTTTCTCGATAACGATTCGCCCGGCAACCTCGCCGAATATACGGTTTCCGAGATCTCGGGCTCCATCAAGCGCACGATGGAGACCGCTTTCGAGCATGTGCGGGTGCGGGGCGAAATTTCCGGCTATCGCGGCCCGCATTCCTCCGGTCACGCCTATTTCGCCTTGAAGGATGACCGGTCCCGGCTGGAAGCGGTGATCTGGAAAGGCTCCTTCAGCCGTCTGAAGGTCCGGCCCGAAGAGGGCATGGAAGTGATCGCCACGGGCAAGATCACCACCTTCCCCGGCTCGTCGAAATATCAGATCGTCATCGAAAGCCTGGAGCCGGCCGGCGTCGGCGCGCTGATGGCGCTGCTCGAAGAGCGCAAGCGCAAATTCGCCGCCGAAGGCCTGTTCGATCCTTCGCGCAAGCAGCTTCTGCCCTATATGCCGGCCGTCATCGGCGTAGTGACTTCGCCGACCGGCGCCGTGATCCGCGATATCCTGCACCGCATTTCCGATCGCTTTCCGCTGCATGTGATCGTCTGGCCGGTCAGGGTCCAGGGCGATGGCGCGGGCGCGGAAATCGCCGCGGCCATCGACGGCTTCAACGCGCTCGATCCCGACGGTCCCATCGTACGGCCGGATGTGCTGATCGTCGCCCGCGGCGGCGGCAGTCTCGAAGATCTCTGGTGCTTCAATGACGAGGCGGTGGTGCGGTCCGCGGCCAATTCCGCCATTCCGCTGATTTCAGCCGTCGGCCATGAAACCGACTGGACGCTGATAGATTACGCGTCGGACCAGCGCGCGCCGACGCCGACGGGCGCCGCCGAAATGGCCGTGCCGGTCAAGGCCGATCTCGAAGCCCAGCTCGCCGGCCTTTCGGCGCGTCTGGCCTCAGCCATCAACCGGCAGATGGACAATCGTCGCCAGGGGCTGAGGGGGCTTGCCCGGGCGATGCCGTCTATCGACCAACTGCTGGCTCTGCCGCGCCGGCGCTTCGACGAAGCAGCCTCCCGGCTCGATCGCGGCCTGGAACTGACCGCGCTCAACAAGCGCCGCATGCTGGAGCGCGCAGCCTCGCATCTCCGCCCCGATATGCTCGCGGCGCGTTTTGCGGAACGGCGCCAGAAACTCCATGATCTCGGCCTGCGGGCCGAGCGCGTGGTGGAGCGGCGCATCGACCAGCTCAAGGCGCGTATCGCCCGCGCCGACGCAGTTTTTTCCGGCCTGCCTGCCCGCCTCGCCAACGAGACGGCGCGAAGCCGCGACCGGCTCAACAATCTCGCCCGGCGCAGCGATGGCGCGCTCGATGTCCGCCTGAGGCGCGAACGCCAGGCGCTCGCCGCCCATGACCGCATCCTGCAATCGCTGTCCTACAAGAATGTGCTGAAGCGCGGCTATGCCGTGATCCGCGGCGAGGACGAGCAGGTGCTCTCGACCGCCAGCATGGTCCCGGAAGGCGCGGCGCTGTCGATAGAGTTCGCCGATGGCCGTATCCAGGCGGTGGCGGGCGAGGGTGAGGGGAAGCCTGTTTCGCCGGCTAAGAAAAAAGCGCCTTCGAAGCCTGGGTCTTCGACGCCCGCCAATCAAGGCAGCCTGTTCTGATGCGTTTTCTGGTCGTTCTCGCTCATCCTCTCAAGGAAAGCTTCGCGGCTGGCGTGGCGGCTACGGTGCGCGAAGGTTTGGAGTCGAAGGGCCATTCCGTCGATTTTCTCGATCTCTATCAGGAGGATTTCGATCCGCGACTGACTGCGGCCGAGCGCGGCTCCTATTTCTCCGGCGCCTATGACACGAGCGCCGTCTCGCCCTATGTCGCGCGCATCAAGGCAGCCGATGGGCTTATCCTCGTCTTTCCGCAATGGTGGTTCAATCTTCCCGCCATCCTCAAGGGCTTCATCGACCGGGTTTTCGTGCCCGGCGTCGCCTTCGAAAATGACGCGGCCGGCGGACGCATCATTCCGACGCTCACAAATATCCGCTATTTCTGGTGCTTCACCACCACAGGCTCGCCCTGGTGGATCGTCCATTTCTATATGGGCAATCCGCTCAAGCGACAGTTGAAGCGGGGTGTGGCCTATTTCTGCTCGAAATCCGTCGATTTCCGGATGCATTCGCTGCACAACATGGATCACTCCACACAACAAAAGCGCGAGCGGTTTCTTGGTCGCGTGGGCCGGATTATCGGCAGGCTCTGATCACTCGAAAGCCGACAAGAATTTTTTGAGCAAGATATCGAGCGTGGCGCGGTCGTCGACGCTGAGCGCTTCGACCAGTCGATGCTGGTTGGCGACATGAGCGGTGACGGCTTTGTCAATCATGTCGAAGCCTTTATCGGTCAGAACCACCAGAACGCCCCGTCGGTCTTCAGGATTGTCGCGCCGCTCGATCAGCCCGGCTTTCTCCAATTGGTCCAGACGATTGGTCATTGTGCCCGATGTCACCATCATGGCGGCCAGAAGATCGCTGACCGTCAGGCGGTAGGGCTGCCCCGAACGTCTGAGCGTGGCGAGAACATCAAAACTCGAACTGTTCAAGCCATGACGGGCGATTTCCGCCTCCACCTCGCGTCCGAGATGGGTTCGAAGCCGGCCAAGGCGACCCAGAAGCCCCATTGGCCCGGTGTCGAGGTCGGGACGTTCCGAGGCCCATTGGGCGAGAATCTTGTCGACATGATCCATGACCCTCTTAAACGGCAATCATATCTTGATATCAAGGCAAATTACGCGTATATCTTGATATCAAGAAACTTGAAATCAAGGAATACTCATGTCCCGCATGCCCGACGTCGCCTTGACGGCTTTGGCGCCAGCCATCTGGGGAAGCACCTATATCATCACGACGTCGTTTCTGCCGCAGGGCTATCCCATTACGGTCGCCTTGCTCCGAGCCTTGCCGGCGGGATTGCTCTTGCTCCTCTATGTTCGGCGATTGCCCTGGGGCGTATGGTGGACGCGGACATTCATCCTTGGCGCCCTGAACTTCTCAATCTTCTGGATCATGCTGTTCATCTCGGCCTATCGCCTGCCGGGCGGCGTGGCCGCCACGGTTGGGGCCGTCCAGCCGCTTATCGTCATCATCCTGTCTCGATTGATCCTCGGATCGAAGATAAGTCGGGTGTCGGTAATTGCTGGCGTGACCGGAATTGCCGGCGTCGCGCTTCTGGTGCTGACGCCAAATGCGTCGCTCGATCCGGTCGGCGTTGCCGCCGGTTTGGCCGGCGCGGTCTCCATGGCCTTGGGAACCGTGCTGAGCCGGCATTGGCAACCGCCGATCTCGCCCCTGACATTTACGGCGTGGCAATTGACGGCCGGAGGGTTGATCCTTCTGCCGGTTGCGCTGCTAGGAGAGCCTGCTTTGCCGTCGTTGACGGCTCTTAATTGGCTCGGATTCGTTTATCTCGGCCTCATCGGCGCGGCGCTGACTTATATTCTCTGGTTTCGCGGCTTGTCGCGCATCGAACCGGCCGCCGTGGCGGCGCTCGGTTTCCTGAGCCCAACCGTCGCTATGATTCTCGGTTGGGCGTTCGCCGGTCAGGACCTCTCCGCTTTCCAGATCCTTGGCGTTGCTGTGGTCCTGGTCAGCACCTATGCGAGCCAGAAGGCGCAGGCCGGCATCCGGCCCGCGTCGCTCTAGACAGGTTGATTACGCCCATTCGCCCTTGCGGAACACCGGCGTGCGGGTTCCATCGGCGGCGACGCCGTCGATGTCGACCTCGCCCGAGCCGATCATCCAGTCGATATGAATGAGGCTGGAATTGCCGCCCTGGGCCTTGATCTGATCCTGGGTGAGATCGGCGCCGCCGACGAAGCATTTCGAATAGCACTGGCCGAGCGCGATGTGGCAGGCGGCGTTTTCGTCAAACAGCGTGTTGTAGAACAGAAGGCCCGAGGCCGAGATCGGCGAGGAATGCGGCACCAGCGCCACTTCGCCGAGCCGGCTTGCGCCTTCGTCGGTTTCCAGCACCTTCTTCAGCACTGCTTCGCCCTTCGACGCCTTGGCCTCGACGATGCGGCCGCCTTCGAAACGAACCTGGATGTCATCGATCAGCGTGCCCTGATGCGACAGCGGCTTGGTGGAGGAGGCCACGCCTTCGACCCGCAGCGCATGCGGCGTGGTGAAGACTTCTTCGGTGGGGATGTTGGGATTGCAGGTCACGCCGTTCTTGGCCATGGACGCGCCGCCATGCCATTCATGGCCATCGGCAAGGCCAACGGTGAGATCGGTGCCCGGCCCCTTGAAGTGCAGGGCGGAGAACCGCATTTCGTTCAGCCAGGTGGAGCGGCGATGCAGCGCGGCATTGTGCTCGCGCCAGGCGGCGACGGGATCGTCGCGATCGACGCGCGAGGCGGCGAAGATGGCGTCGGCCAGCTTGCGCACCGCGTCTTCTTCGCTGAGTTCCGGAAAGATCTGCCGCGCCCAGGACGGATTGGGATAGGAGACGATGTTCCAGTTGATGTCGAAATTGGAGATCTTTTCGAGCGCCGGCTTATAGGCCGTCGACATAGCACGGTTGGCGCGGGCCACTTTGGACGGATCCTGCTCGGACAACAGCATCGGATTGTCGCCGGACACCGCAAGACGCGCCGCGCCATTGGCGTAGGCCTTGGCCATGCCTTCATAGAGCCAGCTCGCGGCGCGGTCGAAAGTGTCGTCGGCGGCATATTCGTATCGCGCGAGCGTCGCGACTTCGTCATTGTAGAAAGTGGTGACCAGCCCGCCGCCGGCCTTGTAGGCGTGTTTGGTGATCTCGCGCACCAGAGGCGCTGCAGCCATCGGCGCGGTCACAACGAGGTCCTGACCCTTTTGCAGGTCGAGGCCGATCTTGACCGCCACTTCGGCGAGTTTTTCCAGCTTGACGGGATCGATAGCGGACGCGCTCATGACAACTCCATGCCTTGCTTTTCTCTGATCCCGTTATGTGGATGATTTGGGCGGCGATGTGAAGGCGGGGCGACGAATTAACCCTGCCCGGCATTTGCGTCGACGGAAGCGGCGCGACATGGCGCTATTCCGTTGCGCCCAGAGCCTCGACCGCCTATTTTCCGCCGGGAAAAGACAAGGCGGAGAAGGACATCATGGCGAAAACCGGCACGCTCACGGGCAAGCGCATTCTCCTGATCATCGCAGGCGGCATCGCCGCCTATAAGAGCCTCGATCTTATCCGCCGCCTGCGCGAGCGCGGCGCCCGCGTCATCCCGGTCATGACCCGCGCCGCCACCGAATTCGTCACGCCGCTCGCGGTCGGCGCTCTGGCCGCCGAAAAGGTGCATCTGGAACTGTTCGATCGCGAAGATGAAATCGATGTCGGCCATATCAGGCTGGCGCGCGATTGCGATCTCGTGGTCGTCGCCCCCGCTACTGCCGATCTGATTGGCAAGATGGCCAATGGGCTGGCCAATGACCTCGCCTCGACCATTCTTCTCGCCACCGAACGTCCGGTGCTGATCGCCCCGGCGATGAACCCGACCATGTGGTCCAACCCCGCCGTCAGCCGCAACGCCTCGCAGCTGTTGATCGACGGCGCACATTTCATCGGACCTGTCAGCGGCGAGATGGCGGAAAAGGGCGAGGCGGGCGTTGGCCGCATGGCCGAGCCGCTGGATATCGTCACTGAAATAGAAACGCTGCTCGACAACAGGCCCAAGCCGCTCGCCGGCCGACGCGCCATCGTCACCTCCGGGCCGACGCATGAGCCGATCGATCCGGTCCGCTACATCGCCAACCGTTCCTCCGGCGCGCAAGGCCATGCAATCGCCGCCGCGCTCGCCGGCGCCGGCGCCGATGTGACGCTGATCTCGGGGCCGGTGACGCTCGCCGATCCACGCGGCGTCAGGGTCGTCAGGGTCGAGCGCGCCGTCGAGATGCGCGATGCAGCGCTTGCAGCGCTTCCCGCCGATATCGCGGTGATGGTGGCGGCGGTGGCCGATTGGCGCGTCGATGGCGAAGCCTCTGAGAAGATCAAGAAAGCGCCGGGCGATGCCCCCCCGGCGCTCGCGCTCACGGAAAATCCCGACATTCTCAAGATTATCGGCCATCATGAAAAGCGGCCGAAACTGGTGGTGGGCTTCGCCGCAGAAACCAATGACATCGAGGACAATGCGCGGGCGAAACTGGCGCGCAAGGGCGCAGACCTCATCGTCGCCAATGACGTGTCGCCGGAAACCGGAATCATGGGCGGCAGCCGCAACACCGTGTCGATCATTGCGCCGGATGGTGTGGATCGCTGGCCCGATATGGACAAGGCGGAGGTCGCCGAGCGTCTCGTCGGCCTGATCGCCGAACGGCTCAATCCGCTCTGAGCGCTATTCGGCTGGAACCTTGAGATCTTCGGACTTCTCAAAGGCGGCGACGCCGGTGGAGAAGGGAGTGATCTTGATGCCGTCGTCGGACAGCACCACGGCGCTGCCATCGGGTATCTCGCCCCAGGTGCGTTCGTCTTCATCAAGCGGTTCTGAGACGAGACAGTAGCCGCCGCCCATGCGCGACGCATAAAGCGTCGGCGCCGAAGCGCCCGTGGCGTAGCGGACGCCATAAAGCGTATCGCCATCGGAAAAGGCGGCGGTGAAGCGCACATCCGGCGTGATGCCCATATGCAGGGCCTGTCGTTCAACCAGCGCCAGCGCCTCGCGCAGCGCCGTCATCGGCATGTCGTCCAGCCCGAAATGCAGGGCCAGCATGAAGATCAGTTCGGAATCGGTCGTGCCGCGGCGGGCGGCGTAGAGCTCGTCCGGCAGCAGGCTTTCCAGCGCCCGGCGCATGCGGTCATACTGGCCGATCTGGCCGTTATGCATGAAGGACCAGCGGCCATGGGCGAAGGGATGGCAATTGTCGCGCCGGGTCGCGCCATAGGTTGCGGCGCGCACATGGGCGAGAAACAGCGTCGAACGGATCTGGCGGGCAAGGCTCTTGAGATTGCAATCGGCCCAGGCCGGCATTACGTCGCGATAGAGACCGGGTTCATCGCGGTCGCCATACCAGGCGATGCCGAAGCCGTCGCCATTGGTGGGGGTCTTGGCCTGCGTGGCAGAAAGGGACTGCACGACGAGCGAATGAGCGGGCGCCGACACGATATCTTCAAGAAACAACGGCTCTCCGCGATACGCGGCCCAGCGACACATATTTCACCCACTCGGTTTTGGCGCCGCACAGCGCCGACTTGCGATTCATCTTCCGACCAGCCCGGTTAATAAAAGATGAAGTCACAAAAGTGTCAAAGACATTTTGCGCTGCAGCATGCGGAAAATGAACACAGCGTTACCTTGGCGCTGCTGTCATGGCCGATCCGGAGGAACTATATTCGAGAAAATTAACCGAGGAGCCGTCATGTCCATTCGTCCCGTCAAGCATGAAAGCCACGCCACGCCGACCATGGAAGGCGCAGGCGTGCATCTTCATCGCGTCTTCGGCTTCGGCGATCCCTCGCTGACTGACCCCTTCCTGATGATGGACGATTTTCGCAACGACAACCCCGCCCATTACCAACGTGGTTTTCCCTGGCATCCGCATCGCGGCATCGAGACGATCACCTATGTGCTGGCGGGAACCGTGGAGCATGGCGACAGCCTCGGCAATCGCGGCCTGTTGGGCGCGGGCGACGTGCAATGGATGACGGCAGGCCGCGGCATCATGCACCAGGAAATGCCGCAGGGCGATTTCGCCGGTCGCATGCATGGCTTCCAGCTCTGGGCCAACCTGCCGTCGTCGCTCAAAATGACCGCGCCACGCTATCAGGACGTCAAGGCCGCCGATATTCCGGTGGTGATCGATGATGACGGCACGGCGGTGCGGGTCATTACCGGCGAATTCTGGGGCAAGACCGGACCGGTCGACGGCATCGCCGCCGAACCCGTCTATCTCGATATCTCCGTGCCGCCAGGTCGTCGCAAGAGTTTCGCCGTCGACACCTATCGCAAGGCCTTCGCCTATATTTTCGCCGGTTCCGGCACGTTCCGCGACGCCTCGCGTCCTCTGGGGGTTAAGATCGAGAAGGAGATCGCCGGCGAGGAAGTGACCATTCGCGACATGTCCGGCAACCGCACGCTCGTGGTGTTCGACAGCGGCGATGAAGTCACGGTGCAGGCGGGCGACGAAGGCATCCGCTTCCTGCTGGTCTCCGGCAAGCCGATCGAGGAGCCGGTCGCCTGGCATGGACCGATCGTGATGAACAGCCGCGAAGAGATCATGCAGGCGATGCGCGATCTGCAGAACGGCACCTTCATCAAGGCCGATCACTGACCCTGATTTTCCCGGCGACGAAAAGCGTGAACTTTCCACATCCCGGCGTCCCTTTTCCGCCGGGATGTCCTAGGCTGCCCCGGATGACCAAGGAAGGGGATTTAGCCTATGTACAAGCTCTATGGACGGATCGGATCCGGCAGCGCCGCAGTCGAGGCGGCGCTGGCGATTATCAGTGCGCCGCATGAGATCATCTGGATCGACACATCGGCAGGCGAACATCTCACAGAAGCTTTTGCGGCCATCAATCCGCGCCGGCAGGTGCCGGCCCTCATCCTGCCCGACGAAAGCGTGATGACCGAAAGCGCAGCCATGCTGCTTCATCTTGCCGACGCTTTTCCGGAGGCCGGGCTCGCCCCGAAGCCGGGAACCAGCGCCAGGGGCGCGCATGACCGCTGGCTGGTTTTCATGGCGGTCAATATCTATGAAGGTGAGTTGCGCAAGGCCTATGCCGATCGCTACACGACCGATCTTGATGGCGCCGACGCCGTGCAAGCGGCGGCTGAAGATTATCTGACCGCTCAATATGCGATCATCGAGACGGAGATGAGGGGCGATTACCTCGTGGGCAACAGTCTCTCCATGGCCGATCTCTATCTCTGGATGGTCGCAAGCTGGCGCGACCCAAGACAGATGAACGCCGAGACGCCACGCGTCGCAGCGCTTTCCCGCCGGCTGCGCGCCATGCCTCAGGTGCAGGCGATCGCGGAGCGCCATGGCGTCTGAAGAAAAATTGGCGCGCCGCTGACCTATTTGCCGCAGAAATGCCGCTTCCTTGGCAAAGAGGTCGCTGATATAGGCTGGACTTAGATTGGAATGATTCTAACGAGATCGGACGGCGGCATGCAGTGGAAACGACTCTTCAAGCGAATGGCGCTCGGCGCCGGCGTGATCGTCCTCGCCGGCGGCGTGTTCCTCGGCCAGCAATTCCTGCGCGGGAACTTCCATGAAGTGATCCCCGGCGAATTTTATCGCTCGGCGCAGCCATCCGGCGACGATATCGCCTATTACGCCAAGACCTACGGCATCAAGACTGTGATCAACCTGCGCGGCGCGAGCAAGAAGGGCTCGAGCTGGTATGTCAATGAGATCACGGAGTCCAAGGCGCTGGGTCTCCATCACGTCGATTTCGCCATGTCGGCGGCTAAAGAGTTGAACGCGGTGCAGATGGCCGATCTCACCCGCATCATGCGCGATGCGCCCAAGCCGATCCTGGTCCATTGCATGTCCGGCGTCGACCGCACCGGATTGGCCTCGGTGCTCTACCTCCAGCAGATCGCCGGCGTCGATGAGGAGACGGCGGAGTGGCAGTTGTCGTTGATCTACGGCCATTTCAGCATTCCCTTCATCAACCGCGCCTATGCGATGGATGAGAGCTGGGAAGCCTTCGAAAAAGTCATCGGCCTCGAAAGCTGAGAATTGAACATTTTCCTGTTCCGTCGCATTGTCCGGTCACAGCCAGGAGAGGACAATGCGGATCACAGGACGGTGCCATTGCGGCCAGGTTTCTTATGAGGCGGAGATCGACCCTGAGCGCGTCTCCATTTGCCATTGCACCGATTGCCAGTCGCTCACCGGTTCGTCCTTTCGCGTCACGGCGCTGACCGGGCGGGACCAGATCCAGCAGACCGGCGCGCCACCGAAAGTCTACGAGAAACGCGGCGACAACGGCGCCATTCGCCTTCAGTATTTTTGCCCCGATTGCGGATCGCCTCTGTTCACCACAGGCGACGGTGAGGAAGCCAAAACCTGGGGCATCCGTTGGGGCAGTATCGACCAGCGGGCGGAACTGAAACCCAGTCGCCAGAAATGGACGCGGTCGGCAGCGCCGTGGATCGGGGAGATCGAGGCTCTCCCCGGCCACAAGGGCGATTGAGATTAGCCGAACACCAGCCCGCCATCGACGATCAGGTTCTGGCCCGTCACCGCGCGCGCCCAGGGGCTGGCGAAAAACAGCACGGCGTCGGCGGCCTCTTCCGGCGTCGTCACCCGCTGCAGCGGCGTGTTGGCGGCGATCAGGTCGAAGACGACTTCCGGCGTGGCGCAGCTGGCGTCTGTCGTCCGCAGCAATCCGCCTGAGACCATGTTGACGGTGATCCCGTCAGATCCCAATTCCTTTGCAGCTGTGCGGGTCAGCGACAACAGCGCGGCCTTGGCGGCGGTATAGTCATGATAGGGCACGACGGGGTTCTGGAACAGATTGGTGCCGATGAAAACGAAGCGGCCAAAAGCCTGCGTCGCCATGCCGGGCTGGGCAGCCCGGATCAGATTAAGCGCGCCCTTGAGGCCCGTTTCCAGATGCGCATTGACCGCCTCCCAGGAGAGCCGGTCGAGCTTGTCTCTAGCATCGCCATTGAAGCTGAAATCGGCCAGCGCATTGTGAACCAGCGTATCGACGCCGCCAAAAGCGTCTTTCGCCGCCGCGATCAACGCTTCGACTTCGCTTGCATTCCGCACATCCGCGCGGATCGCCCGCGCCTTTGGGCCGAGCGTCTCGGCCAGCGCCTCCGCTTTCTCGCGGCTGTTGCGGTAGTTGATGACGACATTGGCGCCTTCGCGCGCGAAAGCGCGGACGATCGCGGCGCCAAGGCCGCGACCTGCGCCTGTCACGATGACGGTCTGTTCTGCAATCGGCTTGCTCATCTGGAAATATCCTTTTCGGTCCAGAGATGATGAAAGTGATGGATGGGGCCATGGCCGGAGCCGACGCGCAGCGCGTCCGCAGCCTCGATCGCGCCGGTCAGCCAAGCTTTGGCGGTGCGGATGGCATCGGGGATGCTGCATCCCTTGCCGAGTTCGGCGGCGATGGCGCTCGACAGCGAGCAGCCGGTGCCATGGGTGTTTTTCGTCGATGTGCGCAGGCTTTCGAACCAGACGAGTCCATCCTTCGTCGCCAAAACATCCGGGCTCTCGCCGCCTGATAAATGCCCGCCCTTGATCAGCGCTGCGCCGGGGCCGAGATCCAACAGCGTGCGGGCCTGCTCCGCCATCTCCTGGCGGTTCTTGGCTTCCGGCCCGTCGAGCAGAGCCGCAGCCTCCGGCAGGTTTGGCGTGACGACGGTGGCGAGCGGTAGAAGTCTTCGCCGCACCGTCTCCATCGCCTGGGGGGCGAGGAGCGGCGCGCCGCCCTTGGCGATCATCACCGGATCGAGCACCACAGGCGCGCGGTAATAAAGCCGGAGGGCTTCCGCGACCGCCGCCGCAATCTCGGCATTGGCGATCATGCCGATCTTGACCGCATCGACGCGGACATCGGCAAACACCATGCGGATCTGCTCCATCACGAAATCTGCGGGCAGGGCGTGCACGGCGGAGACCCCTTGGGTGTTTTGCGCGGTCAGCGCGGTCAGCGCCGCCATGCCGAACACGCCGCGGGCGGAAAAGGCCTTGAGATCGGCCTGGATGCCGGCCCCGCCCGAAGGATCGGAACCGGCGATCGACAGGACATTGGCGATCATGTCACGCTCCTGTCGATTTCGTGGCGGAGCGCCCGCGCCGCGACTTCGGGATCGGGCTGGCCGCAGATCGCCGAAACGACGGCGACGCCCTTTGCTCCCGTCGCCAGGATGTCGCTGACATGGTCGAGCTTGATCCCGCCGATCGCCACGGCAGGCAGATGCGTGGCGCGGATGATAGTGGCGAGCCCCTTGATGCCGATCGCCGGAGGATGACCCGGTTTCGTCGCGGTCGGAAAGACCGGACCGACGCCAACATAATCCACCAGCGTCGGGTCGAGCGCTTCGGCTTCCGTAACGCTGCCGATCGACAGGCCGAGAAGCATCTCGGGAGCAATCCGGTCGCGCGTCGCCCGCACGCCGAGATCGCTTTGACCGATATGGACGCCATCCGCGCCGATCGCCAGGGCTGCTTCGACATCGTCATTGACGATCAGCCTTGCGTCTGTTCCCGCCAGCGCTAACTTCAGGAGACGGCCGGTCTCGACCATCTGGCCGGTCGTTGCCGTCTTGTCGCGCAATTGCACCATGGTCGCGCCGCCGCCCACCGCGCGCCGCGCCGTTTCGATCATGCCGAAGGGTTCCGAAAGCATGGGGTCCAGCACGAGATAGAGCGAGAGATCGAAGCGGCTCATGCGACCTCCCTCCGATCGGCGGCGTCGAGGCCCGCACCGTCGAGCGCGGCGAGCTGATCGAGAAAATGGACGGAGAAACTACCCGGTCCTTTCGCCTTGACTTCGGCGTGCGCGCCGGCGACGGCGAAATGGGATAGCGCCGCGGCGGTGGCGTCGAATAGGTCGGCGCCCTTCACACCGGCATAGGCGCCGATCAGGCAGGTGAGCGAGCAGCCAAGCGCGGTCACCTTCGGCATCAGCGGTGAGCCGCCCGAGATGCGAAGGGCGCGTGTTCCGTCGGTGACGAAATCTGTCTCGCCGGTGACGGCGACAACAGCGCCCCGCTCACCGGCCAATTGCCGGGCGGCGTCTTCTGCGGCATGCACGGGGTCGCGCGCGTCCACGCCTTTGGCCGCGCTTTCACCGCCGGCGAGTGCGAGGATCTCGGAGGCATTGCCCCTGATGATGTCAGGGCGTAGCGCCATCAGTGTTTCGGTCGTCTGGCGGCGATAGGCTGTGGCGAAATGAGCGACGGGATCGAAAACCCAGGGGACGCCGGCCGCGCGCGCGTTTCGTGCGGCGACCGTCATGCCGTCCATCCAAGCAGGCGAAAGCGTGCCGATATTGATGGTGAGCGCCGCAGCGAAGCGCGCGAAGTCGCCAGCTTCCTCCGCCGCATGCACCATGGCGGGCGACGCGCCGGCCGCAAGCAGGCTGTTGGCTGCGATGTTCATCGCCACGTAATTGGTGATGCATTGCACGAGCGGCGCTTGCGCCCGCATGGCCGCGAGATAGTCGCCGGGAGTGGTCAAATCCGTCATCTTGCCCCTTTCAGGCGGGGCAAGCGGCAAGAACGATCCGATGAGAATGCGCTTGTCGCGCGGGCGGATCATCCGAGCGACTCCCTCCGCCAGCATTATCTGGTTCAGGTTCGAAGGGTGCTTCTCAGCCCGTCTTGCGACGAACGCCCCTGTCTCTCAACGCCGACATACATGCCAGCTTTGGCGCGGTCTGTCATCCGGAAAACTTTTGCCAGCTTGCGGGAACTTCTCGGACGTCGTCGGCGTTCGAATGAATAGGGAGGATCAGGCTCGGGGTATGGCGGCATGACCAAGACGGAAAAAATAGGGCAGACTGATCCTTCAAGCGCTCCCAAAACGGTGGAAGACATCTTTTCCGCCATAGAGGCCAATCCAGCCGCCTATGCGCTGTTTCTCGACATTGACGGCACGCTGATCGATCTCGCGCCCTCGCCTGACGCCATTCGCGTTCCATCCGAGCTTCCATCCATGCTCGATCGCCTGTCGCGAAAGCTTGGCGGCGCATTGGCTCTCGTCACCGGCAGAGCCTTGCCCTATGCCGACCGTCTGTTCGAACCGTATCATTTTCCTATCGCCGGCCTGCATGGCGTCGAGCGCCGCAGCGCCGGGGGCCTGATCTGCCGCAGCACTCCCACGCCTGCCTTTGAAGAAGCCAAACGCGAACTGGCGCGCGCCGTCAAGGCATGGCCCGGAGCGCTGTTCGAGGACAAGTTAGCCGCAGTCGCCATTCACTACCGCCAGGCGCCCGCTTATGCGATGGAGATTGACGTCACCATGCAGGCCGCGCTTGCCGCAATCGGCGCAGGTTATGAGTTGCAACGCGGCAAGATGGTGGTCGAGATTCGTCCTGACAGCGCCGACAAGGGCCGCGCGGTGCAAGCCTTTCTCGGTGAGACGCCGTTCACCGGACGGATTCCGGTCGCCATCGGCGATGATGTCACCGATGAAGCCATGTTCAAAGCCGTCAACGCGCGCGGCGGCGCATCGATCCGCGTCGTCGAAACGCCTGCCGATACCGTTGCGCAATATCGGCTCCCGTCCCCCCAATCTTTGAGAGCGGCTCTATCGGCGCTTGCCGCGCAATCTTGACACCATGCCGCATGAAAGGATTTCCGCCATGAGCAGACTTGTGGTCGTCTCAAATCGCGTTCCCGTTCCCGACAAGTCTGGCGCAGCCCCCGCTGGCGGCCTTGCCGTCGCCTTGCAGGCGGCGCTGAAAGAGCGCGGCGGCATCTGGATGGGTTGGTCCGGAAAATCCTCGGGCGAAGAAGAGCCGGCGGATCTGACGATCCTGGAGCAGGGCAATATCACCTTTGCCCTGACCGATCTGACCGACCGGGATGTCGATGAATATTACCACGGCTTCGCCAATCGCGTTCTCTGGCCGATCTGCCACTACCGGCTGGATCTCGCCGAATATGCGCGCAAGGAAATGAGCGGCTATTTCCGCGTCAACCGCTTCTTTGCCGCCAAGCTCGCGCCGATGCTGGAGCCTGACGACATCATCTGGGTGCATGACTATCACCTGATCCCGCTCGCTACCGAATTGCGCGCGCTGGGGGTGAAGAACAAGATCGGCTTCTTCCTGCATATTCCCCTGCCGCCCGCCGATGTTCTGTTCACCATGCCTGTGCATGAGGAGATCATGAAGGGCCTGGCCGAATACGACCTCGTCGGCTTCCAGACCGATCACGACTTCGCCAATTTTGCCGGCGGCCTCGTGCGCGAAGGCATCGGCGAGCAGTTGGCCGATGGTCGGCTCACCTCGTTTGGCCGAACCTTCAAGGGCGGCGCTTATCCGATCGGCATCGAAACGGAAGCCTTCGCCGCCTATGCCCGCCGCGCCGCCAAGCATGCGATGGTGGCCAAAGCCCGCGCCAGCATCGAGGGCCGTAATCTGATCATCGGCGTTGACAGGCTGGATTATTCCAAGGGGCTGACGCAGCGCATCGACGCGTTCGAAAAATTCGTGACCGCCAATCCCGAGCAGCACAACAAGGTCACCTATCTGCAGGTCACGCCGAAATCACGTTCGGAAGTGCCCGAATATGAAGCGATGCAGCGCACGGTCGCCGAACAGGCTGGCCGGGTCAACGGCGCTCTCGGCACTGTTGACTGGGTGCCGATCCGCTATATCAACCGCTCCGTTGCACGCCCCGTGCTCGCAGGCCTCTACCGACTGGCGCGGGTGGGGCTGGTGACGCCCTTGCGCGACGGCATGAACCTGGTGGCGAAGGAATATGTCGCGGCGCAGGACCCTGATGATCCCGGCGTTCTCGTGCTGTCGCGTTTCGCCGGGGCGGCGCGTGAGCTCAAGGGCGCGCTGCTGGTCAATCCCTATGACATCGAAGGCGCGGCCAACGCCATTGCCCGCGCCATCCATATGCCGCTCGACGAACGCAAGCAGCGCTGGAGCGGCATGATGGAGCATCTGAAAAAGCAGACTGTGCAGCGCTGGTGCGACGACTTCCTCAGGGACCTGACCGCCTGAAGCACCGAGTGGCCTGACGTCTGGCGGCCTGGGGATCAGGCCGCCTTCTGGACGTGATATTCCTTGATCGCCACCATTTTGATGGCCGGGTGGCGCTCGGATTCATAGCGCAGGGAAAAACTGTCCTGCGCCATGAAGACGGGATCGCCGTCGAGATCGCGGCAAATATCGCCGCGGCGCGCATCGAGGAATTTCTGCAGGTCGGCAGGCTGGTCGGCGCTGATCCAGCGGCACACCGAAAAACGCGACATTTCAAACGACACCGGCAGCGTATACTCAGCCGAAAGCCGCTCCTTGAGCACGTCGAGCTGCAGCGCGCCGACCACGCCGACAATGGCGGGCGACCCGTCTTCGGGCGAAAACAGCTGCACGACGCCTTCTTCGGCCATTTGCAGCAGCGCTTCCTTGAGCTTTTTCGCCTTCATCGCATCCTCAAGCCGCACGCGGCGCAGGATCTCAGGCGCGAAATTCGGCACGCCCTGGAACACCAGCTGTTCGCCTTCTGTCAGCGTGTCGCCGATGCGCAATGTGCCATGGTTGGGAATGCCCACCACATCGCCGGCATAAGCCGTATCCGCCAACTGGCGTTGCGAGGCGAAGAAGAATTGCGGCGCCGTCAGGCCGAGCTGTTTGCCGGTGCGCGCCAGCCGCGCCTTCATGCCCCGCTCGATCTTGCCGGAGCAAACGCGGGCAAAGGCGATGCGGTCGCGGTGATTGGGGTCCATATTCGCCTGGATCTTGAAGACGAAGGCGGTCATTTTATCTTCATCGGCATGGACGGTGCGGGTATCCGCCACCTGGTCGCGCGGCGGCGGCGCAAAATCGCCGAGCGCGTTGATCAGATCGCGCACGCCGAGATTCCGGAGCGCCGAACCGAAGAAAACCGGCGTGAGATGGCCTTCGAGAAAGGCGTCGCGATCGAACGGGCGGCAGGCTTCAATGGCCAGATTGGTCTCGTCGATAAAGGTGGACCGCTCGTTCTCCGGCAGCCTGTCGGCCACGGCTTCCGGCCCGTTGACCGGCGTCGCCTCGACTTCCTTGTCGGCGCCGCGCACGGTATTGGCCGCCAGATGATAGGAACCGCAAAACGTCTTGGACCGGCCGATCGGCCAGGTGATCGGGGCGGTGTCGAGCGCCAGCTTTTCTTCGACCTCATCGAGGATTTCGAAGGGATCGCGGCTTTCGCGATCCATCTTGTTGATGAAAGTGATGATGGGAATATTGCGCAACCGGCAGACTTCGAACAGTTTCAGCGTGCGCGGCTCGATGCCCTTGGCGGCGTCGATCACCATCACCGCGGCGTCGACGGCCGTCAGCGTGCGATAGGTGTCGTCGGCGAAGTCTTCGTGACCGGGCGTATCGAGAATGTTGAAGACATTGTCGTTATATTCGAAGGTCATCACCGAGGTGACGACCGAAATGCCGCGTTCGCGCTCGATCTTCATCCAGTCCGACCGCGTCTGGATGCGGTCCTTCTTGGCCTTGACCTCGCCGGCGAGCTGGATGGCGCCGCCGAACAGCAAGAGCTTTTCGGTCAGCGTCGTCTTGCCTGCGTCCGGATGCGCGATAATAGCGAAGGTGCGGCGACGGGAGATCGCCTCGGCCAAGGTCTCGGTCATGTTCTCAGAAAATCCTGTTGAGCGCGGGCCTTCTACCGTTTCGAGCCGCAAAATGCAATTGACCGCCGGCGCAGGCGAGGCGACAAGTCGCCCATGAGCAACTCCCCCGCACTTCCCACG
This sequence comes from Rhizobium sp. SG_E_25_P2, assembly GCF_029892285.1. Lineage (GTDB taxonomy): Bacteria > Pseudomonadota > Alphaproteobacteria > Rhizobiales > Rhizobiaceae > Rhizobium_E. The sequence continues at coordinate 711,553 of NZ_JARXVM010000001.1, read as the reverse complement.
CTTGGCCTCGTACGTTTGCCGCACGCCGCCGATCTTCCTCTACCATCCTACGAAACCAGCGGCGCCGCCGGCATGGACATCCGCGCCGCCGCGCCGGAGGACCAGCCCATGGTGCTCAAGGCCGGGGAGCGGGCGCTTGTTCCCACCGGTTTCGTGTTCGAAATCCCCGAAGGTTTCGAGGTGCAGGTGCGGCCGCGCTCGGGGCTGGCGCTCAAACATGGCGTGACCTGCCTGAATACGCCCGGAACGATCGACAGCGATTATCGCGGCGAGGTGAAAGTGCTGCTGGTCAATCTGGGCTCGGAACCCTTCACGGTGGAGCGCGGCATGCGCATCGCCCAACTCGTCGTTGCGCCCGTCGTCCAGGCCGGTGTGGAAGAGCGGGCGCATGTGAGCGACACGGTGCGGGGCGCAGGTGGATTCGGCTCCACAGGCGTCTGAGAAAAGACCGTCGAGCCGGTGATTTTGCGGCGGCGCGGCGCGGGGAAATCTATAGTCGATCCTGACGCGCGCTCCGGGCGGTCACAAGAATGCGTCTGCGGCGTGATGTCTTCGCCGGAGTCAGCACAAACGGGCTCAACTCCGGTTTTGTGCCAAGATGATGTAAAGTTGCGAAAAATCGTAAAATAGCCGGATATATGGTAATTTATCCGCATTTATTGACGTATGTACCTACCCATGATAGAACCCGCTCATTCCGAGAGAGTCCAATCATGACATTTTCAGCCCTTGCCGCCTATTCCCTCGCCCTTCTCCTCGCCGCCGCCATTCCCGGGCCGGGGATCACGGCGCTTGTGGCGCGGGCGCTTGGCGCCGGCATGGTCGAAGGCATTGGCATGGCGCTCGGCCTGATCCTCGGCGATATGGTGTTTTTGACCGCCGTCGTGCTTGGACTGGCCGTGCTGGCGCATGCGTTCAGCGAAGTGTTCACCGTCATCAAGATCCTCGGCGCGCTCTATCTCGCCTGGATCGCCTACAAGATCTGGACGGCGGGCATTCTCAGCTCCGAGATCGGCGCCGCTCCGAAAAAGAGTTTCGCGCAGGCCTTCGCCTCGGGACTTTTCGTGACGCTCGGCAATCCCAAGGCCATGCTGTTTTATGTAGCGCTGGTGCCGACCATCATCGATCTCGAAAGCGTCGGGATTACGGATTATCTGCTGCTGCTTGCCGCGACATTCCTGGTGCTCGTGGCCGTGACTTTCCCCTATGTGGCCCTGGCCGGAAAGGCGCGCGAGGCCTTCAAGCATCCGAAAGCGCTCAGTCGGCTTAACAAGGCGGCTGCGGCCTGTCTCTTCGCGACCGCCGGCTATATCGCCAGTCGGGCAGCGTAGCAGGTTCACTCGTCCACAATGCCGAAAAAGGGTGGAATTTTCTCGATATTCGCCCTCCGGCGCGCCGATCTTGCTGGAAAGCGCGCCCATTCCTCCCTAACTTGCTGTCACAAACACAGGGAGAAGCACCATGACCGACACGCGCAAAGCCGGACGGGGAAAAATCTACGGCTCGATCACTGAGACCATCGGCGATACGCCGATCGTGCGGCTCGACAAGCTGGCCAAGGAAAAGGGCGTCAAGGCGCACTTGCTCGCCAAGCTCGAATTCTTCAACCCGATCGCGTCGGTGAAGGACCGTATCGGCGTCGCCATGATCGAATCGCTGGAAGCCCAGGGTAAGATCGCGCCGGGCCGCACCACGCTGGTCGAGCCGACCTCCGGCAATACCGGCATCGCGCTGGCTTTTGCCGCCGCCGCCAAGGGCTACAAGCTGATCCTGACGATGCCCGAGACCATGTCGATCGAGCGCCGCAAGATGCTGGCGCTGCTCGGCGCGGAACTCGTGCTGACCGAAGGCCCGAAGGGCATGAAGGGCGCGATCGCCAAGGCGGAGGAACTGGCCGCCTCGCTGCCGGACGCTGTCATTCCCCAGCAGTTCGAAAATCCCGCCAATCCCGAAATCCACCGCAAGACCACCGCCGAGGAAATCTGGAACGACACCAATGGCGAGGTCGATATTTTCGTCTCGGGCATTGGCACCGGCGGCACCATCACCGGCACCGGCCAGGTGCTGAAAGCGCATAAGCCGTCCGTTCAGGTCATTGCTGTCGAGCCTGCCGATTCTCCTGTTCTCTCCGGCGGCAATCCGGGTCCTCACAAGATCCAGGGCATCGGCGCCGGTTTTGCGCCCGCCATCCTCGACAAATCCGTCTATGACGAAGTGGTCACCGTCACCAATGACGAAGCCTTCGCCCAGGCGCGTCTCGTCGCCCGTCTTGAAGGCGTGCCGGTCGGCATTTCCTCGGGCGCGGCGCTGACCGCGGCCATCAAGGTCGGCCAGCGTGAAGAGAATGCCGGCAAGACCATCGTCGTGATCATTCCCTCCTTCGCCGAGCGCTATCTGTCGACCGCATTGTTCGATGGGCTTGGCGGCTGATTTTTTGCAGACATCGGGGCCGCGCTTTTGCGGCTCCGATGTTTTTCGGACCTGCCGCTTCAAGAGCAAGACTGATGCTTCATCACATTTCGCTGGGCGTTGCAGACCTCCTCAAAGCCGCTCGTTTCTATGACGCCGCGCTCAGGCCGCTCGGATATATCCGCGTCTGGGAGGATATCCGGCCAGGCGAAGACGACCAGGCGGTTGGTTACGGATTGCCCGGCGGCGGCGACAAACTGGCTTTGAAGCACAGGCCCCATGACGCCAGCCCACCGGGTCCAGGTTTCCACCTCGCTCTCGCCGCCCCGAACCGCGCCAGCGTTGAGCAATTTCACGCCGAAGCCATCGCCAATGGCGGGATCGACAATGGCGGCCCTGGGCTGCGACCCGACTATGGTCCCCACTACTTCGCCGCATTCGTAATCGACCTCGACGGCCACCGGCTTGAAGCTGTCCTCAATCGACCCGAATAGGTCATGCTGCGCTTTGCAGGCGCGCTCCGGCAATCCTGTAGGAAATCGCCTCCGCAAGGTGGATGCGTCCGACCTTGGCCACGCCGTCGAGATCGGCAAGCGTGCGTGCGACTTTGAGGATACGGTGATAGCCGCGCGCCGAGAGTTTCATCTTGTCGGCGGCGTCGCGCAGCAATTGCAGACCGGCGGGATCGGGCTCGGCGATTGCCTCGATCAGCGCGGTGGCGCAGCGGGCGTTGCTGCCGATCTCCGGCAGGCCGGCCGCCATGAAGCGGTCGCGCTGCAACTCCCGCGCCCGGGCGACGCGGGCGGCCACGACAGAACTCGGCTCCGCAGGCCGGGGCCGGATGAGATCGGTGGCGCTGACGGCGGGGACGTCGATGCGAATGTCGATGCGGTCGAGCAACGGGCCTGATAGCCGCGCCTGATAATCGCTCATGCAGCGCGGCCCCCGCGCGCAGATATGCCCCGGTTCGCCGGCCATGCCGCAGCGGCAGGGGTTCATCGCCGCGATCAGCTGAAACTTAGCCGGGTAACTGACATGGTGATTGGCGCGGGCGATGACGCATTCGCCGGTTTCCAGCGGCTGGCGTAACGCATCCAGCGTTTGCGGGTGAAATTCCGGCAGCTCATCGAGAAACAGCACGCCGTGATGGGCAAGCGAGGCTTCGCCGGGCTTGGCGCGCAGCCCGCCGCCGACCAGCGCCGCCATGGTGGCGGAATGATGCGGCGCGCGAAACGGCCGGCGATCCGACAATTTGCCGCCTGCGAGCTGCCCGGCGATCGAATGGATCATCGAGACTTCCAAGAGTTCCGTTGAATCGAGCGGCGGCAGGATCGAGGGCAGGCGCTGGGCGAGCATCGACTTGCCCGAGCCGGGAGGCCCGACAAAAAGCAGATTATGGCCGCCGGCGGCCGCCACTTCCAGCGCGCGCTTGGCGCTTTCCTGCCCCTTGATGTCGGCGAGATCGGGACTGTTGGCGGGCAGCGCCCTGACCGCCGGCTGCGGCCGTGACAAAACCTGCGTGCCGCGGAAATGATTGGCGAGGCCAACCAGGCTGCGCGGCGCGAGAATGTCGATTTCCGCGCCCGCCCAGGCGGCCTCGGGGCCGCTGTCCTGCGGGCAGATCAACCCCTTGCCCACAGTGTTGGCCGCGATGGCCGCCGGCAAAGCGCCCGCGACCGGGGCGATCGTTCCGTCGAGATTGAGTTCGCCGAGAACCAGATAATCCTGAAGGGCATCCGCCGGGATGGCGCCGAGCGCCGCCATCATCGCCAACGCAATAGGCAGATCGAAGTGTGAGCCTTCCTTGGGCAGGTCCGCCGGCGCGAGATTAACCGTGACCTTCTTCTGCGGCAGCGCGAGGCCGGAGGCATGCAGCGCGGCCTGCACGCGTTCGCGGCTTTCCGCCACCGCCTTGTCGGGCAGGCCGACGATCTGCATCACATGCTTGCCAGGCCCTACCATGACCTGGACATCGACCGGCACCCCTTCGATGCCCTGAAATGCGACTGTGCTGACTCTCGCCACCATGTTGACCGCGCCCCCGCTCTGTCGCCAGCTAAAGGCGAGCATCGCCTTTCTTCGGCACAGGGTTGCAGTCAATCATGGAAATGAGAATAAAACAAGAACGGTCCCGATCATTCTCGCGCTTTAGCTGTAATTCGGTTGCAACCGGTTGAGCGAAAAGAACAAAATTTGCGATCAGCCACGCTTCTTTTCGACTGCGTCCCAGAACAGCGAGGCGATGTCGGCGCCGCCGAACTTCCTGACCTCGCGAATGCCGGTGGGCGAGGTGACGTTGATTTCGGTCATGTAGTCGCCGATCACGTCGATGCCGACCAGCAGGAAGCCGCGTTCGCGCAGCGCAGGCCCGATGCGGGCGCAGATTTCCTGTTCGCGCGCCGTCAGTTCGGTATGCTCGGCGCGGCCGCCGACATGCATGTTGGAGCGCGAATCCGTCTCGGCCGGCACGCGATTGATGGCCCCTACGGCCTCGCCGTCGATCAGGATGATGCGCTTGTCGCCCTTGCGCACCGCCGGCAGATATTGCTGGGCGATGAAGGGCTCGCGGAACATCTGGCCGAACATTTCCAGCAGCGAGGTGAAGTTGCGGTCGTCGCGCGAGGAGTGGAACACGCCCGCGCCGCCATTGCCGTAGAGAGGCTTCAGGATGATGTCGCCCATCTCTTCGCGGAAGCGGGCGATTTCCTTGACGTCGCGGGTGATCAGCGTCTGCGGCATCAGATCGGCGAATTCGGTGACGAAGATCTTCTCCGGCGAATTGCGCACCCAGGCCGGGTCATTGACGACAAGAGTCTTCGGATGGATGCGCTCGAGCAGATGCGTCGAGGTGATATAGCCCATGTCGAAAGGCGGATCCTGGCGCAGCAGCACAACATCCATGGTCGAGAGATCGACGCGCTCAGCTTCGCCGAGCGTGAAATGGTCGCCCTTGACGTCGCGCAGTTCCATCGGCTCAACAGTGGCGTAGATCTTGCCGTCGCGCATCGACAGCCTGTCGGGCGTGTAGTGGAACAGCTTGTAGCCACGGGCCTGCGCCTCAAGGCTCATGGCGAAAGTGGAGTCGCCGGCGATATTGATGGAGGACACATGGTCCATCTGCACGGCGACGTTCTTGATATTGGCCATGAAAAGGCGCTCCCGGGATGATCAAAGCCGGCAAGATGTAGGATCCAGCCGGGCGCTTGGCAAGCCCGGCGGGATCAGGGAACGCAGAGGCTCACAGAAAGCCCAGAATGCGCGTGGTGATCGGATCGTGATCGGATAGCGGCCGGCCAGAGGGATCGAGCGATGGCGTGATGATCGTCTCCGACATTTCCAGCCCGCGCGCCAGAAACCAGTCGAGTTTCATCGCCCTGTCGGGCCAGCGGGTGATCAGGCTGGGTCGCGTCGTCATCTGATCGAGCGGGCCGCCATGACGGGTGAAACCGCGCGAAGCGCTCATTGCGAACAGGCCTTCCGCCTCGAAATCGCCGCCGGCATGGTTGCCGGTGTTGAGATCGCCGCCGATCAGGATCGGCAGGTCGGGAAAGGCTTGCTCCAGCCGGTCGAGCATGTCCGCCGTCTGTTTTTCGCGATAGGCGGCGGTCGTTGCGCTTTCGAGATGGACGGAGACGGCCACGAAGGGGCCGGATGTGGTGTCGATCAGCCCGCCCACGGCGCAGCGCTCGCCGATGCGCGGCTGGCCGGCGTCGCCGCGCCAGAGACGCTGGCCCCAGAGACGGATCATGAACGGGTCGCGGATCGGCGCCGCCGACAGGAGGCCGTTGCCGTGAAAGCCTTTGAGGTTGAATGAATCGGAGCAGAATTCCCGCTCGGTGTCCGAGCCCAGGCCGAGTTCGAGAAACTCGACGCCATAGGCATAGGCCATGTCCATGCAGCGTGCGAGACCACGCGTTGTATGCCGCTGGCCGGTGCGGGCCATGCCGTCATCCATTTCCGACAGCAAGACAATGGTTGGCGCGCGCTCCTTGAGATGATCGGCGCTGTCCTCGACGAACAGGCAGCGCTCCATATTCCAGGCCGACACAGTGATCGGAAATAGGAGTGGGCCTGATAAGGACGGCGTTCCGCCCGCTTCAAGCGAGGTCATCGCCGCCAGGCCATTCATCACCGCATCATGTTCGTTCACGGTCTCGATGGCGCGGGGCAGAGCGTTGCGCATCGCCTGGGAGGGGGCCGCGAGTTCTGAAACCACGGTCCGGATCATGCCAGCGCCTCCGCTCTCTGGGCGGCGGCAGCGCCGTCGCCCTGTCCCAGACGTTTGCCAGTCTGAGCCGAGAAGGCGTGCAGCTTGTTTTCGGCGATTGCGAGCCCCATCTCGCCCCGGAAAGCATGAATGCTGGCGGTGACCACAGACACCGGCTGGCCCCCGACCAGACCATGCAGCAGCCGCTGGGCGCCGAGTTCCTCGACATAATCCAGTTCGAAGCGCAGTCCCTGTGCGGGATCCATCGACAGGGTGGCGTCTTCGGGCCGGAAGCCAAGCGTTAAGGATGCCTCTGCTGCCAGCGGCTTCGACAGCGAAAGCCATTGCTCGCCGATCTTCACGCCGGCGCCTTCGGCCTCCGCTTTCACCAGGTTCATCGCCGGCGAGCCGATGAAGCTCGCGACGAAGGTGGAGGCCGGGCGATGATAGACGTCGAGCGGGCTGCCGATCTGCTCGATCTCGCCTTTGTTGAGCACAACGAGGCGGTCCGCCAGGGTCATCGCCTCCAGCTGGTCATGGGTGACATAGATCGAGGTGGTGCCGAGCCGGCGCTGCAGGCGCTTGATTTCGCCGCGCATGCTCACGCGCAATTTGGCGTCGAGATTGGACAGCGGTTCGTCGAACAGGAAAGCGGCCGGCTGGCGCACGATCGCTCGGCCCATCGCCACGCGCTGGCGCTGGCCGCCCGAAAGCGCCCGCGGCTTGCGGTCGAGATAGGGCTCGATCTCCAGCATGCGCGCCGCCTCGTTGACGCGGTTGTCGATCTCGGCTCGGGGCGTCTTGCGGTTCTTGAGGCCGTAAGCGAGGTTGTCGCGCACGGTCATATGTGGATATAGCGCATAGTTCTGGAACACCATGGCGATGTCGCGGTCGGCGGGATCGACATCGTTGACGCGGCGGTCGCCGATTCGCACTTCGCCGGCGGAGATTTCCTCAAGCCCGGCCACCATGCGCAGCAGCGTGGACTTGCCGCAGCCGGAGGGGCCGACCAGCACGATGAACTCGCCATCCTTGATGGCGATGGAGACGTCGCGCACCGCTTGCGCGCCGCCGGCATAGATTTTCGAAACGGTATTGATGTCGATGGTCGCCATGGCGGTTCTCACTTGTCGCTTTCGGTCAGGCCCTTGATGAACCAGCGCTGGAAGATCACGACGATCAGCACCGGCGGGACCATGGCGAGCACGGCCATGGCGAAGGCTTCGTTGTAATCGGGGATCTGGGCGCCCACCCAGACGACGAGGATCTGCTTGATGCCGCGCACCAGCGTGTAGAAGCTCTCGTCATTGGTCATCAGCATCGGCCAGAGATACTGGTTCCAGCCATAGACGAACATGATGATGAACATGGCCGCGATCATGGTGCGCGACAGCGGAACGAGAATGTCGATGAAGAATTTGAACGGCCCGGCGCCATCGATGCGGGCTGCTTCGAGGATCTCGTCCGGCACCGACTTGAAGAATTGCCGGAAGAAGAAGGTGCCGGTAGCCGAAGCGAGCAGGGGCACGATCAGGCCGGTATAGGTGTTGATCAGGCCGAGTTTGTGCATCACCTCGTAGGAGGGGAGAATGCGCACTTCGAGCGGCAGGAGCAGGGTGGTGAAGATGATCCAGAACATCAGGGTGGCGGCGCGGAAGCGGAAATAGACGATGGCGTAGGCCGCCAGCATCGACAGCACGATCTTGCCGACCGCGAAGCCGATGCCGAGGATCAGCGAATTGGTCAGCATGGTCAGGCCCGTCACCTTGCCGGTGAAGCCGCCCTGATGGCTGAGCACTTTCTCATAGGTCTCGATGAAATGACCGCCGAGCGAGAAGGTCAGTCCGTTCATGTGAATGTCGGCCGCCTCATGCGTCGAGGTGGTGAAGGCCACCACGACCGGCAGGATCATCAGCAGCGAGCCGAGAATGAGGATGAGGTGATCGAATGGCGATGTGCGGCGCATGGCGCTCTCCTCAACCGTAATGGACGCGCCGCTCGATGAAGCGGAACTGGAAGATGGTCAGCACCAGCACGATCACCATCAGGATGACCGATTGGGCCGAGGAGCCGCCGAGATCATTGCCGCGGAAGCCGTCCATATAAACCTTGTAGGTCAGCGTGATCGGATTGTTGGCGGCCTTGTCCTTCACCATCACGTCGATGACGCCGAATGTGTCGAACAGCGAATAGGTGAAGTTGATGATCAGCAGGAAGAAGGCGGTCGGCGCAAGCAGCGGCGCGGTCACTGTCCAGAAGCGCCTGAAGCCGTTGCGGCAATCGATTGCGGCGGCCTCGCGGATCGAGGCGGGAATGCCCTGAAGCCCCGACAGAAAGAAGATGAAATTATAGGGGATCTGTTTCCAGACGGCGACGAAGATCATCGCGAACGCCGTGTCGTTGTAATTGAGCCCGACCTTCATGTCCCAGCCGAGCAAGGCTGCGAAGCGCACGAAGGGGCCGATATGCTGGTCGAAGAACATCATGCCGGTGAGGCCCGCCACCGGCGGGGCGATGGCGTAGACTGAAATCAGGATGGTCTTATAGGCCGAGGCGCCGCGAATGACGCCATCCGCCTTGACCGCGAGCAGCAGGCCTATCGACAGCGAAAGAAACGTCACGACGACGGTGAAGAAGGCGGTGAAGCCCGCGATGCCGCGATATTCGCTCGAGGTCAGCGTGTCCCAATAGTTCTGCAGTCCGACGAATGTCGAGCCGAAGCCGAAAGGGTCTTCCAGATAGAAGGACGACTGGATCGCCTGCACCGACGGCCAATAGAAGAAGATGAAGATCACCGCGAGCTGCGGCGCGAGAAACAGATAGGGAATGATGGGCGATGAAAATTGGACGCGCTTCATCTGAGGCCTCTTCTGGCTCAAAGGAAGAACCGCCTCCGAAGGGAGGCGGTTCTCTCGATCGTCAGTCCCTTCCGTGAGCGGAAGGAGCGATGGCGTCAACCAGACGTCTTGGCGAAGCGGGCGAGCAGTTCGTCGCCTTCCTTCTTGATCGTGGCGAGAGCGTCCTTCACCGAGGTCTCATTGGCGAAGATGCGGTTGTATTCGCGCTCCATGATCTCGCGGATCTGCGGGTAGAAGCCGAGGCGATAGCCCTTGGACCACTCGCCCGACGGCAGCATCAGCTGCTTGATGCCGACTTCGGCGACCGGCTTCTTCTCGTACCAGCCTTCTTTCTTGGCCAGCTGATAGGCAGCCTTGGTGACGGTCACGTAGCCGGTTTCTTCATGGTAGAACTTCTGCACTTCAGCCGAAGTCAGGAACTGGAAGAAGTCGGCCACGCACTTGTTTTCTTCGTCCGACTTGCCGGACATGGCAAACAGGGCCGCGCCGCCGATGAAGGAATTGACGCCCGCGCCCTTGATCGAACCCCAATAGGGCAGGAAGTCGGCCGAGAACGGCATCTGAGCGGTCTTCTGCAACCCGCCGAAGGAGCCCGACGAGCCGATCCAGAGAGCGGCCTTGTTTTCTTCAAAGACCTTCTGGTTATCAGACCAGCCGGCGCCGTAATAGCCGAACCAGCCCTTGTCGGCCCAATCCTTGAGCTTGGTGAACATCATTTCGAGGTTCGGATCGGTGACGTTCAGCGTCGTGCCTTCGGTCGAATCATAGCCGTTGTTGTTGGTGGCGAACTGGATGTTGTTGCGCGAGAAGAAGTTCTCGGTGAACTGCCAGGTCAGCTGGGCCTGAACGAGCGGCACGAAGCCGGCGTCCTTGAGCTTCGGCGCGATGGCTTCGAACTCTTCCCAGGTCTTCGGCGCTTCGACGCCGGCTTTCTTCAGCGCGTCGGTGTTGATATACATGATCGGAGCCGACGAGTTGAACGGCATGCCGACGAACTTGCCGTCCGCGTCGGCGTAGAAATAGCGGATGCCGTCGATGAAGGCGTTGCGGTCGAACGTGTAGCCGGCCTTGTTGATCAGGTCTTCGGCCGGAATGACCGCGCCCTTGGCGTTGATGATCGTGGCGGCGCCAGCATCGAACACCTGCAGGATGTTGGGCTGCTCGCCCGAGCGGAAGGCGGCGATGCCGGCGGCGAGCGCCTCTTCATAGGTGCCCTTGGAGACGGGGGTGAGCGCGCAAGCCGACTGGGCCGCGTTGAACTTCTTGGCGACTTCGTTGATCACTTCGCCATTCTTGCCGCTCATGCCGTGCCACCAGGTGATGTTGGTGGCGGCGAAGGACGTGGTGGCGGAGAGCGCGACGGCCATGACGGCCAGCGAGAACTTCTTCAACATGTGCGTTTTCCCTGTTGTTGACCGGTATCGGTTCTGGGACTGCACTAGTGGTTTCCAATGACAGCGCGGTTACGCTTTTGTGACAGCTTGTTGACGTTAACCGTTAGAAATAGCTGATAAAATGAGTAGGCCAACGCCAGGGTCTAATGATGACCACATCATAGCGGACGCCGAGATGGCCGGCATGCCGTTGCCGTGAAAGCCAGATGTCGCTGGCGCGGCGGATCCGCTCCTGGGCGTCGGCGGTGACGGCGTTCAATCCGTCCTCCACCGAGGCTCGCGCCTTCACTTCAATAAAAATGGCCATGTCTTTTTTGCGTGCGACGATGTCGATCTCGCCTGAGCGCGTCTTGTAGCGCATCGCCATGATCCGATAGCCTTTCGCGATCAGATAGAAAGCGGCGAGATGTTCGGCGACATGGCCGCGAAGGAAGGCGCGCTGGCGATCCCTCGGCGGCGGCGTCATCCCCGCTCTTCCTTAAGTTCCAGCAGGCGCTGATAGAGATCCTTACGCGGAAGGCCGGTTTCTCGCGCAGCTTCGGCGGCTGCCTTGGCGGCGGGCATGGAGACGGCGAGTTCTCTCAGATAGACGTCGAGCGCTTCGCCTTCGGGCGCGGCTTCCGCTTCCGGCGGCGCAATGGCGAGCACGATCTCGCCTTTGACATTCTCCTGGCCGTCGTAGAACTGCGCGAGTTCGCCGAGGCTGCCGCGCCGAAATTCCTCATAGGTCTTGGTGAGTTCCCGGCACACGCAAGCCTGCCGGGTTTCCCCGAGCACGAGCGCGGCGTCGGCGAGAGAGGCTGCGATGCGATGCGGCGATTCGAACAGGATCAGCGTGCCCGGTACAGTGGCGATCTCCTTGAACCGCTCGCGCCTGGCTTTTTCTTTCTGCGGCAAAAATCCGCCGAAGAAAAACGAATCGTTCGGCAGGCCAGCCGCCGACAATGCGGTGATCACAGAGGAGGGCCCGGGAATGGGGATGGCTTTCCGCCCCGCCTCGACCACGCTTTGCACCAGCCGGAAACCCGGATCCGACACCAGGGGCGTGCCGGCGTCCGAAATCAGCGCCACGGATTTCCCCGCCTCGATTTCGGCCAGCAGACGACGGCCGGCCTCCGTCGCATTGTGTTCATGATAGGGATAGGGCCTGCGGCTTATGCCATAGCGTTCCAGCAGCACCCGGCTCACGCGGGTGTCTTCCGCCGCGATGATATCGGCCGCCGCCAGCGTCTCCAGCGCGCGAAGGGTGATGTCGCCAAGATTGCCGATCGGGGTGGCCACCAGATAGAGGCCCGGCTCGAGCGGACGCGCCGGGATCTCATGCGTGCGAATGCGGAATTTCCGGTCGCCTGAGGGCGCCTCGCTGTCGTCGTCGTCCAAGTCATGCTCCGGAAGTGAATGAAGTCAGGTCTTTATGAGCCGGGGGCGGATCATGTGCAAGGCGCGTTTTTCGGATCGAAAGCACTTGCAATATTGCAGCGCTTTCTGCCATTTTGCCCGTCCGCGCGGGGGCGGGCGACGCCGGAACGGCCGGCAAGAACAAAAAACGGTAGGATCATGCGTATCACACTCGAGCGTTCCAATCTCCTGAAATCCCTGGGACACGTCCATCGCGTGGTGGAGCGTCGCAACACGATCCCGATCCTGTCCAACGTGCTTCTGAAAGCGGAAGGCGCGTCGCTGGCCATGAAGGCGACCGATCTCGATCTCGAAATCACCGAAGCCGCGCCGGCGCTGACTGAACAGGCGGGCGCCACCACGGTGCCAGCCCATCTTCTCTATGAAATCGTCCGCAAGCTTCCCGACGGTTCGGAAGTCTCGCTCAGCACCTCGGCCGATGGCGCGACCATGACCGTCGCCTCGGGACGGTCGAAATTCTCGCTGCAATGCCTGCCGGAAAACGATTTTCCGGATCTGACCGCCGGGACTTTCGCCAACGCCTTCACCATCAAGGCCGCTGATCTCAAGATGCTGATCGAGCGAACCCAATTCGCCATCTCCACCGAAGAGACGCGCTATTACCTGAACGGCATCTTCCTGCACACAGTGGAAACGGAAGGCGCGCTCAAGCTGCGCGCCGTCGCCACTGACGGTCACCGCCTGGCCCGCGCTGATATCGAAGCGCCGTCAGGCTCGGAAGGCATGCCGGGCATCATCGTGCCGCGCAAGACCGTCGGCGAAATCCAGAAGCTGATCGAAAATCCCGACGCCGAAATCCGTTTTGAGGTTTCCGACGCCAAGATCCGCCTGTCCTTCGGCGAGATCGTGCTGACCTCCAAGCTGATCGACGGCACCTTCCCCGATTACCAGCGCGTCATTCCCTCGGGCAATGACAAGGAAATGCGGGTGGATTGCGCGACTTTCGCCAGCGCCGTCGATCGCGTGTCGACTATTTCCTCCGAGCGCGGCCGCGCAGTGAAGCTGGCGCTCACCGAAGGACAGATGGTTCTGACGGTGAACAACCCCGATTCCGGCAGCGCCACGGAAGAACTCGCCATTTCCTATGATGGCGATCCGCTCGAGATCGGCTTCAATGCCCGCTATCTGCTCGACATTACCGGCCAGCTCGGCGGCGACGACGCCGTGTTCAAGCTCGCCGATCCAGGCTCGCCGACCATCATTCTCGATTCCACCGGAGCCGACGCGCTCTACGTGCTGATGCCGATGCGAGTCTGACACATCCGGAATATTTCCGATGCGTTAACCATATGCCCCTTGTCTCTTGCGCCGCGCCGCTTCACATATCGGTCAACGACCATGAAGGGCGCAGGCGCATGCATCGACTGAAGACACGATTCGCCGAGAAATTCGACGACGAGATCCGCTTCATCAAGGGAATGATGTCGCGCCCAAGGACGGTCGGGGCGATTGCGCCGACCTCATCGCGCACCGCACGGGCCATGGCGGATGTGATCGACGTGAGTTCACGGCTGCCGGTTCTCGAACTCGGCCCCGGCACCGGCGTCATCACCCGCGCCATTCTCCAGCACGGCGTCGAGCCGTCCCGGATCTTCTCCATCGAATATTCCGAGGACTTCCTCAGCCATCTCAGAATGAAATATCCCGGCGTCAACTTTCTGCATGGCGACGCGTTCGACGTGTTCAACGCCTTGCCGGCCCATGCCGGTCGGCAATTCGATTGCGTGATCTCGGGCATTCCGCTGCTTAATTTCCCAATGGAGGCGCGTATTCAGCTGATCGAAGATCTCCTCGATCTTGTGCCGCGCGGCCGGCCTGTGGTGCAATTCTCCTATGGGCCTGTGTCCCCCGTGGTCGCCAAGCCCGAAAGCTATCGCATCAAACATCATCATTTCATCGTGCGGAATCTGCCGCCGGCGCAAATCTGGCACTATTACCGCCCCGTGTCCTGATGTTCGGGGTCTATCTCTCCCATCCCCAGGTGAATATCGATCCTGCCGTTCCCGTGCCGAACTGGGGATTGTCCGAGATCGGTCGCATCCGCGCAGAACGGGCGGCCGCAGCGCCATGGGTGGGTGCGATCCGCCGAATCATCGCCAGCGACGAGACAAAAGCAGTCGAGACTGCGCGGATCTTCGCCGCTGCCGCAGGAGTTCCCGTCGAAATCGTCGAGGGAATGGGTGAAAATGACCGCAGCGCCATGGGCTTCCTGCCGCCGCCAGAGTTTGAGAAGGCCGCAGACTGGTTCTTCGCTCATCCGGACGACAGTTTTCACGGCTGGGAGCGCGCCGTGGACGCGCAAACGCGGATCGTCTCTGCGGTCAAGGCGGCGCTCGCCGGGTGGCCTGTCGATCGTCCCGTCGTCTTTATCGGCCATGGCGGCGTCGGAACGCTGCTGAAATGCTGGCTTCGCGGCTTGCCGATCAGTCGGACGCAGGACCAGAAAGGCGGCGGCGGCAATCTTTTCGCGTTTCGCCTCGATGATCTTGCTCTCATGGCGGACTGGACGCCCATGGAAGATTGGGCCGGCCCCGACGTAAGCGGTTGATTTCGACCTCGCGACTGCCGTCCTGTCTTGCGGCTGAGCCTTGCTCGTGGCACTTGTGCCGCAACGCGAAAAGGAGAGGCTGAAATGTCGGCGAAGGACAGGCTGATCGTCGGGCTCGATGTGCCCAATGTGCAGGAAGCGGATCGAATCGTCGCCAAGCTCGGCGCGACAGTCTCTTTTTACAAAATCGGCTATCAACTGGCTTTCGCCGGTGGGCTTGAGTTTGCGCGCGAACTCGCCCGCGACGGCAAGAAGGTCTTTCTCGACATGAAGCTGCTCGACATCGACAATACGGTGGCGAGCGCGGTCGAGAACATCGCCAAGATGGGCATGAGCATGCTGACGCTGCATGCCTATCCCAAGGCCATGAGGGCGGCGGTGGAGGCGGCCAGGGGTTCGGATCTGTGCCTGCTCGGCGTCACCGTTCTCACCTCCATGGATGAAGCCGACCTGATCGAGGCCGGTTACGAATATGATCCGCACACGCTCGTGCTGCGCCGGGCAGAACAGGCGCGCCGCGCCGGCATGGGCGGCATCGTCTGCTCGGCGGAGGAGGCGAAGGCGGTGCGCAAGGTGGTCGGTCCCGAGCTTGCCGTGGTCACCCCCGGCATCCGCCCCGCAGGCGCCGACAAAGGCGACCAGAAACGGGTGATGACGCCCGCCGACGCCATCCGCGCCGGAGCCTCGCATCTGGTGGTCGCCCGGCCGATCGTCAAGGCGTCAGAACCGCTGGCTGCGGCAAAGGCGATCCTTGCCGAGATGGACGCCGTGCTCTAACACAGATTGCAGTCTGTCCAGCAAGGTGGAGGCCCCTATGGCAAAAGGTTATTGGATCGCCCGCGTCGATATCCGGGATCCCGAGCGCTATAAGGATTATGTCGCCACCGCAAAGCCTGCCTTCGAGGAATATGGCGCGGTGTTCCTGGCGCGCGGCGGCGACTATCGTCGACTGGAAGGTCAGGTTCGCGCCCGCAATGTGGTGATAGAGTTTCCCTCGCTGCAGGCCGCCTATGATTGTTACCATTCCGCCCAATACCAGAAGGCCGCCGCGATCCGCCAGGAAGTGGCGGACGCCGAAATGGTGATCGTCGAAGGCGTAGCCTGAACTAACAACTTCATTTCGCGCGTCGATTCGGGTATGACCGGCCAAAAGGCGCCGAATTTCAGGAGATCAAGATGACGCTGTCGAATTTGCCGAAACTCGTGACTGTGTTTGGCGGATCGGGTTTCGTGGGCCGGCATGTCGTTCGCGCGCTGGCGCGCCGCGGCTACCGCATCCGTGTGGCGGTTCGCCGCCCTGATCTGGCGCTGTTCTTACAGCCGCTCGGCAATGTCGGCCAGATCTCCTTCGTGCAGGCCAATCTGCGCTATCGCAATTCCGTCGACGCTGCCATCAAGGGCGCTGATCACGTGGTCAATTGTGTCGGACTTCTGTTCGAGCAGGGCCGCAACAGCTTCGACGCAGTTCAGGAATTCGGCGCTCGCGCCGTGGCTGAATCTGCCCGCGCCACGGGCGCTGGCCTTACCCATATTTCCGCCATTGGCGCCGACGTGAATTCGACCTCGGCCTATGCGCGTTCCAAGGGGCGCGCCGAGCAGTACATCCTGCAGACCAAGCCCGACGCGGTGATCCTGCGTCCGTCCGTGGTGTTTGGACCCGAAGACCAGTTTTACAATAAATTCGCCGACATGGCCCGTATCGCCCCCTTCCTGCCGCTGGTGGGCGGCGGCAAGACCAAGTTCCAGCCGGTGTTCGTCGATGACGTCGCCGAGGCCGTGGCGCGTTCGGTCGATGGACTCGTCGCAGGCGGCAAGATCTATGAACTCGGCGGCGCCGAAGTCGTGAGCTTCAAGGACATCCTCGATGATATTCTGCGCGTCACCTGTCGCAACAAGCCTCTGGTCAGCATCCCATTCGGCGTCGCGTCCTTGCTCGGTTCGGTCGCTTCGCTCGTGCCCTTCATCACCCCGCCGATCACCGCCGACCAGGTGACGTTGCTCAAGAAGGACAATGTGGTGTCCGAGGCCGCGATCAAGGAAGGCCGCACGTTGGAGGGACTGGCGATCAAGCCGACGCTCGCCGCCTCAATTCTGCCGACCTATCTTGCCCGTTACCGCCCGGAAGGACAGTTCACTCAGCCTGGCGCGGCCGCCTGAACCACAAAATCTTAACAAATCGTAAAGCGGCTCCAGCAAGGTGGGGCCGTTTTTCTATGTGCTTTATTGTGTGATGGCTTGTTCTTTGTGCATTGCATACGATCCATTAACTAGAAGCTGACATTTTTAGGTGAAGTGTATCTTTGCATCTTGCCTATAGGCGGGAGTTGCCCAAAAGTCGCACAGGGCGGTTAGTTTTATTAAACATCGGTAAAGCCATTCGCTCGTTATTGATTGCACCGACGCAACTGATTAGAAGCCGCTCAGATGCGTCAGAGACACGGCGGCTCCGCCAGTTCTGCAAACTTTTTTGAGGAAATTATGGGCAAATCGATCGCATTGTTCTTTGCGTCTGCGGCGCTTGTCATTCTTGCCGGTTCCTTCATGGCGCCGCATACCGATGCGGCCGACAAGAACCGTTGCGCGCCCGCCTATGGCGTGGATCCCTGCGCTGTGACGGGCGCAATTCCCGCCCATTGATCTCTGGTCATGAAAAAGGACGCCGACGGCGTCCTTTTTCACATGATATCCGTTCTGCCTGAAGGCCGGCTCTACGCCGGCCTTTCGCATTCCGGTCAGCCCTGCAGATAGAGACCGATCAGGCTCGCTGTTCCCACGATGATTCGCCACCAGGCGAACGGGGCATAGCCCCGCCGGGAGACGAACGCCAGCAGCGAGCGCACCACGACAAGACCGCTGATGAAAGCCGCGACGAAGCCTACGGCGATATTCGTGACGTCGTCGAGGTTGAGATCGTTGCGGTACTTGATCAGATCGAGTGTGAAGGCTCCGACCATGGTCGGCATGGCAAGAAAGAATGAAAACTCCGCCGCCGAACGCTTGTCGGTTCCCATCAACAGCGCGCCGACAATGGTCGCGCCGGAGCGGGATGTGCCCGGGATCATCGCGAGGCACTGGCAGATGCCGATCTTGAACGCCAGCGGCAACGGATAATTCATCGCGTCGAAATAGCGCGGCTGGAACTTCATCTTGTCGACCGCGAGCAGGATGACGCCGCCGATGATCAGCACATAGCTGATCAGCACCGGCTCTTCGAACAGCACTTTCTTGATGAAGTCATGCGCAATCGCGCCGATGACCGCAGCCGGCAGGAAGCCGACCAGAATCGACAGGACGAACCAGCGCGACCGCTCCGACGAATGCAGCGTCATCGCCACATCGAACAGCTTGCGGAAATAGACGAGCAGGATCGCGAGAATCGCGCCAAGCTGGATGAGGACTGGGAATGTGTTGCCCGTGCTCTTGAATCCGAGAAAATGGCTCGCGAGAAGAAGATGGGCGGTGGACGACACCGGGATGAATTCCGTCGCGCCCTCGAGAAGCCCGAGAATGAACGCGCTGAAAATGGACTGACTTTCCATATGAGCCTCGTGACATGCCTGTCTTGTTGTCGGTCGATAGACCGGGTTTTCTCATCAATTTATTAAAGATCGCCGCAGTTTTGCCTCGGGATTGTCGATTTATTTACCGGGTTTCAGCGCGGCATCACGACTTTGCCCCAAATCAGCCATAGGCCGCTTGACGATTCCCAGCGCCTTGCGCACCTGTATCTAATTGGCGCATCAGGCGAAGCGGCGTGGTGTGCCCACCGCCAGGCCTGTCCTCTTATAAGTCGGTTCAACCCATGCCCGTCCTCTATCATCATCCGATGTCGACCGCCTCGCGATTCATTCGCCTTATCTTCTCCGAATATGGCGTCCAGGCGGATATGATTGAGGAATCAGTGTGGGAAAAGCGCAAGGATTTTCTGGCGCTCAATCCGGCCGGGCAATTGCCGGTTTTCGTCGATGACAATATGCGGGCACTGTGCGGGGCGACGATTATTTCGGAGTTTCTCGACGAGACCAGCGGCGTGCTGAAGCGCGATCGCCGCCTGCTCGCCGAAGATCCGTTCCAGCGCGCCGAAATCCGCCGGCTGACCGAATGGTTTCTCAACAAGATGGAGCAGGACGTGACGCGTCCTCTCGCGCGCGAGCGCGTCTTCAAATTGTTCATGACGCCCGATCAGGGCGGCGGCGCGCCCGATTCCAAGATTCTGCGCACATCGCGCAACAATATTCGCCAGCATATGCGCTATCTCGCCTGGCTCGCGGGTTCGCGAACCTGGCTTGCCGGCGAAAGACTGACCTATGCGGATCTGGCCGCGGCCGCAGCGATTTCCGTTCTCGACTATCTCGGTGAAATAGACTGGAACGAATGGCCCCAGGTCAAGGACTGGTATCAGCGCATCAAGTCTCGTCCCGGATTCAGGCCCCTGCTCAGCGATCGTATTCGCGGCGTGACGCCGGTGTCGCACTACGCCGACCTGGATTTCTGACATGCCGGGCGCGGCGGGCCGCGGCGGCGACATCCGCAAGCGCGCCGAATGGGTCAAGGCGGTCGCTCTCGACGCCGGCTTCGACGTCTGCCGCATCACGGGACCTGACGATCTTGACGTCGCGCGCGCCGATCTCGCGCATTACATCGACGCCGGCTATCACGGAACCATGGCCTGGATGCCCGAAACCCAAGCGCGGCGCGGCGATCCCCGCATTCTCTGGCCCGACGTCCGATCCATTATCATGCTCGGCATGAATTACGGACCCGAAAGCGACCCACGCGACAATCTCACCCGGCCCGAAATCGGCAACATCTCCGTCTATGCCCGCCATCGCGATTATCACGACGTGATCAAAGGCAAGCTCAAGGAAATCGCCCAGAAGTTCGCCGCCCGGACGAACGCCGAGGTCAAGGTGTTCGTCGACACGGCGCCGGTGATGGAGAAGCCTCTGGCGGCCAAGGCGGGACTGGGATGGCAGGGCAAGCACACCAATCTCGTCAGCCGCGACTATGGTTCCTGGCTGTTCCTCGGCAGTATCTTCACTGCCGCCGACCTGGCCGTCGATCCGCCCGAGCGCGATCATTGCGGCTCCTGTCGCGCCTGCCTCGACGCCTGCCCGACCGGGGCTTTTCCGGCGCCCTACCAGATCGACGCGCGGCGATGCGTGTCCTATCTCACCATCGAGCATAAGGGACCGATCGACTGGGAGATCCGGCCGCTGATCGGCAACCGTATCTATGGCTGCGACGATTGCCTCGCCGCCTGCCCCTGGAACAAATTCGCCGAAGTGGCGCGGGAGCAAAAGCTGCGGGCGCGCGAGGATCTCGGCGCTCCACCTCTTACTGATCTCCTGGGGCTCGATGATGCGCGGTTCCGAACGCTTTTTTCCGGTTCGCCGGTCAAGCGCATCGGACGCAACAGGTTCATCCGGAACTGTCTGATCGCCGCCGGCAATTCCGGTGAAGCGGCGCTCGCCGAACTCTGTCGCCCCTTGCTGTCGGACGAGGCGGCGGAGGTGCGCGGCATGGCGATCTGGGCGCTGCGGCGTCTGGGACGCCTGACGGACGACGACAAGGCCCGTGCGCAAGGCGAGCCGGATGACTATGTAAGACAGGAATGGAAAAAAGCGGGATTATTGCCATGACGATGACGATTTTGGGTGCGGGTTTTTCAGGCAAGGCGATCGGCGCGCTCGCAAGCGCGCGTTTCCCCGTCTATGGCACCACGCGGAGCCAGCAGAAATTCGCCGCGCTTGAAAGCGCCGGTATTCGGCCGCTGCTGTTTGACGGTGAGAGGATTTCGGACGACCTTGCAGTGGCGCTGTCTGAGACCACGGCGCTCGTGCAGTCCATTTCTCCCGATAAGCATGGCGATGGGTTTCTTCGGCTGATTCCCTCACTGAAAGCGGTGATGCCGCGCCTGCAATGGGTCGGCTATCTCTCGACGATCGGGGTCTATGGCGACCATAAAGGCGAATGGGTGGACGAAAGCGCTGCGCCGACCCCGCTGTCGAACCGCTCCCGGGAGCGTGTGCTCGCCGAAAATCAATGGATCGACGCCGGCGCCGTCGATGCGATCCCGGTCGCCTTGTTGCGTCTGTCGGGCATCTATGGGCCGGGCCGCAATCCTTTCGTCAATCTAGACAATGGAACGGCGCGACGTCTGGTCAAGAAGGATCAGGTCTTCAATCGTATCCGGGTGGAGGATATCGCCCGGGCTAGCCTGTTCCTGATGGACCGAAAGTCCGGCGGCGCCTTCAACGTCACGGACCATATGCCTTCCCCGTCCCAGGACGTGGTGGCCTATGCCGCGCAGTTGATGGGCGTTGCGATTCCCCCTGACATCGCCTTTGAGACGGCGGAATTGAGCCCTATGCAGCGGTCGTTCTACGGAGAAAACAAGCGCGTCGGCAACGCCAGAATTCGAGAGCTCGGTTTTGAATTCCTCTACCAGGACTACCTGATTTCGATGGATCAACTTTGGAAAGATGGGGTCTGGCGCGGTTGAAATGTGGCGATTATGTGGCAATCGCGTTTATTGGAATATAAATATCGTGATAAAAATTAGTGAAGATATGATTAAATGCGATTTTCAGCGCTCTTTCTGTGAGCAAAAGGCTGATTTGACTGGTGCGGCGCGGTCCGCTGCTTACGGACTGAATCTACTAGACTCTCATTCCAGGGTTGTGGAAGGGATTCCCGTTTTGACGCAGTGTGTGCTCCGTTAATATTTCAATTGTAACATTCCGTGAAGACAATAAGCACGTTTTTGCCTCTTTTTGCCAAAAGAAGGTCATCCCCAGGAATAAACGTCTTGGGAAGTCAGAATGTTCGAAAAAAAATCTCGTCACGCCATCACACTGGCCGCAGTGGTGTCCGCATTCGCAATTGGGCAGACCCCGGTTCAAGCTAAAGATGGTTGTGGCGGAGCCTCCTGGTATGCGCTGCATTCCCGCACCGCATCCGGCGAACGCATGAACCCGTCCAAACTCACCGCCGCTCATCGCAACCTGCCTTTCGGCGCCAAGGTGAAAGTGACCAATCGCAACAATGGACGCGCGGTCGTCGTCCGCATCAATGATCGCGGCCCCTTCATTCGCGGTCGCGTTCTCGATCTGTCCCGGGCGGCTGCGCATGAGATCGGCATGGTCCGCTCCGGCACAGCCAAGATCTGTTTCGAAGTCATCGGCTGATCCCTCGCATTCGCGCCGCCCTCACGCTTGCTCTTCGGGCCATTCGCGGGTACCACCCCCGCAAACAAGGAGATGATGCAATGCGGCTGGGCGGACGCCTTTCGGGGGCGATCGAAGTGTTGAGCGATATCGAAACGCGCCGTCGACCGGTTGCCGATGCGCTCAAGGATTGGGGACTTTCCCGCCGGTTCGCCGGCTCTGGCGATCGGGCTGCTGTCGGCAACATCGTCTATGACGCGCTTCGCAAGAAGTTGTCGCATGCCTGGCTGATGGATGACGCCTCTCCCGAAGCCCTCGCTTACGCGGTGATGCTGCGGCAATGGGGATATGACACGGTCGGTCTTGCTCGCGAATTCGATGGCGACAAATTCGCGCCGGCCCCCTTGTCCGATGACTGTCTGGCCGCCTATTCCACCCGTCTGTTGGATGACGCGCCTGATTTTGTGCGCGGCGATATCCCGGAATGGGTGGTCGAACATTTCCAGAGCAATTTTGGCGAGGATTGGCTGAAAGAGGCGCAGGCGCTGGCGGAACGGCCGACGCTCGATCTTCGCGCCAATACGCTGAAGGCCTCCCGCGACAAGGTCGTGCGAGCTCTTGAGCAAGCCCAGGCGGGGCCCTCGGCGATCGCCCGCTTTGGCGTGCGCATTGCCGCAGGCGAGGGGCCGTCGCGGCTGCCCAATGTCACCGCGGAACTGTCCTTCCAGAAAGGTTGGTTCGAGGTTCAGGACGAAGGATCGCAGATCGTCGCCGATCTTATCCTGGCGCGCGAAGGCGAGCAGATCCTCGATTATTGCGCCGGCGGCGGCGGCAAGACGCTCAGCCTTTCGGCGGCCATGGGCAATCGCGGCCAGGTCCACGCGTTCGATGCCGACCGGAAGCGCCTCGCGCCGATCATCGAGCGCCTTCGCCGCGCAGGCGCCCGCAATGTACAGGTTCACGAACACGAAAAAGCCATGACGTCGATCCTGGGCAAATGCGATCGCGTGTTGGTCGATGCGCCCTGCACCGGCACGGGCACATGGAGGCGACGTCCAGACACCAAATGGCGGCTGACGCCCAAAAATCTCGAAGAGCGGCTGAGCCAGCAGCGCGACGCGCTCGCCAAAGCCAGCGCCTATGTGCGATCCGGCGGCGTGTTGTGCTACGTCACCTGTTCGATCCTGCCCGAGGAAAACCAGCGCCAGGTCGAGGATTTCTTGAAGGCCTATCCCAATTTCGCGCTCGTTTCCGCGCTTGACGGCTGGAATTCGCTCTATGGCGCCGCTGCCCGCCGTCCGCATTCTGCCGATGGCTTATCGGTGACGTTGACGCCGGCGTCGACCGACACCGACGGCTTCTATTTCGCGATGATGCGTCGCAACGCCTGAGACTAACGCTCCAGCCGCAGCGGATATTGTTGCGTCGGCGGCAGTCGATGATGCAGCACAGCGATCGCGATCATCAGCGCGCTACCGGCGGACACCACCGCCATCAGAAGCGGCAGACTGAAATGGCTCGCAAAGGCGACGAGCGGGATCGCACCCGCCGGCGGATGAGTAACCCGGAGGATCAGCATCACCGCGATCGTCAGGCCAACCGCGACCGCTGCTGCGAGCCAGGCGCCGGGAAACAGCCAGGCGGCCAGCGATCCGATCAAAGCTGCGACAAAATAGCCGCCGAGCACATTGGCCGGCTGGGCGAGGGGGCTCTTCGGTTGGCCAAACAGCAGCACGGCTGTTGCGCCGAAGGGCGCAAGCAGGAAGGGAAGGCCGGTCGCCACGGCCACGCCGCCGATGCCCGTCATCGCGAGCACTGCGCCGCAGCCGGATTTCAGATGCGACAGAGCCTGCCCCGGCGGCTCATGGCGTTGAATGAAGTGCCTGAGGTGTTTGATCATATCGTCCACGGATGTGATTATTTCGCGAGCATAATGGGCAAAAATTAATCTGCAAGCCGGGGATTTTCTGATCCTTCCCCCTGGGAAGGAATAGTTGCCCGCGACAATCTCATATCTGGATGATTTGACACCAGTTTGCAGATGAGTCAGAACAGCGCCATTCATTTGATGTCAAGGAGCGCCCATGACCCGTCTTCCATTCACCCGGCTGAGCCTGGGCCTCGTGTCGGCCACCGCCCTGTTCGGCATGTCCAGCGCCTTCGCCGCCACCGATATCGGCGCGATCGTGAAGACCTATGCCGAAATCGGCCACGCCAAATATGAAGACTCGCTGATCACAGCCAAGGCGCTGGATAAGGCGATCGACACGCTGATCGCCAATCCCTCCGAAGACACGCTGAAGGCCGCCCGCGACGCCTGGATCAAGGCTCGCGTTCCCTATCAGCAGACGGAAGCCTATCGTTTCGGCAATCCCATTGTCGATGACTGGGAAGGCAAGGTGAACGCCTGGCCGCTCGATGAAGGCCTGATCGACTATGTCGACAAGTCCTACGGCACCGAAAGCGACGAAAACGAGCAGTATACGCTCAACGTCATCGCCAATCCGAAATTCACCATCGGCGGCAAGGAAATCGACGCGACAAAGATCACGCCGGAACTCCTGTCGGGCACGCTTCAGGAAGCCGGCGGCTCGGAATCCAACGTCGCCACCGGCTATCACGCCATCGAATTCCTGCTGTGGGGTCAGGATCTCAACGGCACGGGTCCCGGCGCCGGCGCGCGGTCCTACACCGATTACGACGTGAAGAATTGCACCAATGGCCATTGCGACCGCCGCGCCGAATATCTGAAGGCCGCCTCCAGCCTGCTGGTCAGCGATCTCGACTATATGGTCAAGCAGTGGACGCCGGAAGGCGAGGCCGCCAAGGCCGTGCTCGCCGATCCCAAGAAGGGCATCGTCGCCATGCTCACCGGCATGGGCTCGCTTTCCTATGGTGAACTGGCCGGCGAGCGCATGAAGCTTGGCGTTCTGCTGCATGATCCGGAAGAAGAGCATGATTGCTTCTCCGACAACACTTACAATTCGCATCTGAACGACGCCGTCGGCATTGCCGAAGTCTATCGCGGCGCCTACACGCGCATCGATGGCAGCAAGGTGAGCGGCCCCTCGCTTTCCGATCTCGTCAAGGAGAAAGACGCCGCTCTCGACACGGAAATGAAGACCAAGCTCGGCCATACGCTCGACGCCATGCACGCCATGGCCAAGCGCGGCGAGACGGTCGAGGCCTATGACCAGATGATCGGCGAAGGCAACAAGGACGGCAACGCGGTGGTCCAGGCGGCGATCGATGGTCTGGTGGATCAGACCAAGTCCATCCAGCGCGTCATTTCCGCGCTCGACCTCGGCCAGATCGAGCTTGAGGGGTCTGATAGCCTGGACAATCCCAACGCCGTGTTCCAATAAGCGGATGGGGCCGCCTCGGCCCCGTATCACGGTTTCATGGTGCAAATGATGCGACGCCCGGCTCTGCGGTTGAACCTTCTGGTCCTCCCCTTGCTGGGCGTTTCCGCATTCGCGTCTGCCGAGACCGCCAAACGCGCCGATCTCGATCCGCGCGACCAGGCGCGCGTCTCCGATGTGGTCAGGCCCGCCACGGATTTCTCCAAGGCGGAGCCCTATGAGGCGATGCAGGCGGGCGCGGCGACCTCGATCGAAGATCCCGACCGCAACGCGTTTTCGCATTTTTCCGCCAATCTGCCTGACGAAGACGTGATGAATTTCCGTCTCGGCAATGCGCTGTTCCGCAAGATCTGGGTGCCCGCGCCTTCGTCCACCCAGGCATCGGATGGTCTAGGGCCATTCTACAACGCCCGTTCCTGCGACGCCTGCCACATCAATGACGGTCGCGGTCATCCGCCGGAAGGCAAGGCGGACATGACCTCGATGTTCCTTCGCCTGGCGCGAGAGCCGGCGACAGAGGCGGAAAAAGCCGCGCTCAGGGATCATCTTCAGCTGAATTTCCCCGATCCCGTCTATGGCGGTCAGTTGCAGGACAAGGCCATCGCCGGCGTCGCGCCCGAGGGACGGATGCGGATCAGCTATCAGCCGCAGCCGTTCCGCTTCCCCGACGGGACCGTCGTCGAACTCCGCAAGCCCACCTATCAGGCCGTCGATCTGCGCTATGGGCCGCTCGATCCCCACACATCGCTCTCGCCGCGCATGGCCCCGGCCATGATCGGCCTCGGCCTGATCGAGGCAATCGCGGAGGGTGACATCCTGGCCAGGGCCGATCCTGACGATCGCGATGGCGACGGTATCTCCGGCCGCCCGCAATATACGCGCGCCAGCGATGGCGAGGTGCAGGTCGGCCGTTTCGGCTGGAAAGGCGAGCAGGCCAATGTGCGCGACCAATCGGCGCATGCCTTTCTCGGCGATATCGGCATTTCCACGCCGATACTCCCCAATGATCATGGCGACTGCACCCCCAAGCAGGCCGACTGTCTGGCGCTTGCAGGCGGAACGCAATCGCGTCTCGGCCCCAGTGAAGCCCCCGATCCCGTTCTGCCGCTGGTGACCTTCTACTCGGAAAATCTCGCTGTTCCCGCTCGCCGCAAGGCGTCTTTTTCGGAAACTCTGGCGGGAAAGAAACTGTTTTACGACGCAGGTTGCGCCAGTTGCCACACGCCAAAATATGTGACGCGCAAGGACTGGCCGGCCAAGCCGCAACGCTTCCAGCTGATCTGGCCCTATTCCGATTTCCTGCTGCACGATATGGGCGACGGCCTGGCTGATGGCCAGACGGTGGGGGAGGCTTCCGGACGGGAGTGGCGCACGCCGCCGCTTTGGGCTATTGGGCTCACCCGGGTGGTCGGCGGGCAGGAATTCTACCTGCATGACGGCCGCGCCCGATCTCTGGAAGAGGCCGTGCTCTGGCATGACGGCGAAGGCCGCGCCGCCCGTGACGCCTATACCAAGCTCGACAAACGCGACCGCGATCTCATGATCCGTTTTCTGGAGTCGCTCTGATGACGATGAAATCCATCCTTCTGATTGCCGCCCTCATGGCTCCGCTGGCCACACCCGCGCTCGCAGTCGACGATGCGCTCGCCCGCAAGATCATGGTCAACGCGGTCGATGGCTATATCCGGCCGTCCTACAGCGCCTTGAAAGATGCCGCCCACGGGCTCTCGGAAAACACCGCCGCTTTCTGCGCCGCGCCCAGCGATGACGGCCTGAAGGGACTGAAGGCCCGCTTTGGCGACCTCGTCGAAGCCTGGACGCGGATCGAGATCGTGCGCGAGGGCCCGGTGCTCGAGAAAAACCGCTATGAGCGGATCCTTTTCTATCCCGACCGCAAGTCGACGGGGCAGAAGCAGGTTCAGAAGATCCTCACTGATCCCGACGCCTCCGATATGGACGCAGCTGATCTCGCCGGCAAAAGCGTCGCCGTTCAGGGCATCGGCGCCTATGAACTGACGTTCTTCGGGCGCGAGGCCGGGCTGGTCGCCAGCCCCGATGACGCCGATCAATGCCGTTTTGGCCTTGCGGTCGCCCGCAATATTGAAAACGTTTCAGGCGAATTGGTCGAGGCCTGGGATGCGCCCGATGGCGTGGCGAAGAACTGGAAAGAGCCAGGGCCCGCCAATCCGGTGTTCCGCACCGGCGACGAAGCGCTGCAGGCTATGATCGGCATCTTCGTGCATGGGGTCGAAACCATCCGCGACCAGCGCGTGAAACCCTTCTACAAGGGCGCGGGTGAAAAGACCTCGCCGCGCCTCGCCTTGTTGTGGCGGTCAGAAAACACCATGCGCGCCATTCACGGCAATGTCTCTGGTCTCGCCGATCTCTGGAAGACCTCGGACATGCGCAGTCTATTGACCGGTGACGCCGAAGCCCTGGCCGACGCCGTGGAGTTCGACTTCAAGGCGGCCGCCGGCGCTGTTGGCAAAATGGAGCAGCCTACCGCCGAAAAGCTGGCGGATGGCAAATATCAGCGCAAGATCGATTTCATCCTGTTCAATCTGCGCGACGCCAGCACACGCATCGATCGCGATGTCGGCGCCGCCGTGGGCTTGAGCGCCGGCTTTTCCTTCGGCGACGGAGACTGAGCGATGCGGAGCCTGCTGATCGAGCGGCGGACCTTTCTCAAGGCGGCCGGCATTTTGTTCGTCAGCGGCTTGTCGGCGCGCGGTCATGACGTTCTCGCCGCCAGCCCGGCGGTCTTCGCCAGCGCCTTCATGGATGCGGGCGGCGCCTATGGCGTGGCGTTGCTGGCGGAAGACGGCGGCGAAATCGCCCGTGTGGCGTTGCCCGATCGCGGTCATGATGTCAGCTTCGATCCGCTCAACGGCCGCGCTGTGGCCTTCGCCCGGCGTCCGGGGACGTTTGCGCTGGTGATCGACACCGCAACGGGCGCGCCGCTGAAACTCATCCAGGCTGCCGAGGACAGGCATTTCTTCGGGCATGGCGCCTTCTCGCCGGATGGCAAAAGGCTCTATGTCGCCGAAAACGACTTCGACAATTACGCCGGCAAGATCGGCGTTTATGACATCAGCGCCGGCTGGACGAAGATCGGCGAATTTTCCGCCCATGGCATGGACACCCACGATATCCAGATCCTCGAGGGCGGACGCTATCTCGCTATCGCCAATGGCGGCATCAAGCAGCATCCGTCGATGGGCCGCGCCAAGCTCAATCTCGATCACATGCAGCCGTCTCTGGTCATCATCGACCTCAGCGACGGCCGACTTGTGGAGAAACATGACCTCCCTGCCGAGATCCGCCAATTGTCGACACGGCATATGGATATCGACGCCTCCGGCCGCGTCTGGTTCGGATGCCAATATGAGGGTCCCAAGACGGACACTCCGCAGCTTCTCGGCAGCTTCAAGCGCGGCGAGGACCTGCGTTTTCTCGACATGCCGGAGGATGTCCTGCGTGGCTTCGACAATTACATCGGCTCGGTGATGGTCAATCGCGACGCCGGACTGGTGGCCGTCTCCTCGCCGAAAGGCGGGCAATGGGCGGCGTTCGACGTAAAATCGCATGGCCTTGTCCGCGAGGAAAAGATCGGCGGCGTCTGTGGCCTGGCGGCCGAGCAGGCGACGTTCATCCGCTCGACCGAAACCGGTTGGTTCGAGGCGCAAAAGACCGACCTCGCCTGGGACAATCACATCACCCGTCTTGCCTAGCCGGCCGATATCGGATCAAGTTAAGCCAAGCAGATGCTTGGTTTAGGGAGGTCCAATGTCCATCTACGAAAATTTGCGAAAGCCGCCGTTCAGCCTCGATGACCGGGCGGTCGATTGGGTGCGAAAAACTTATGACGGCCTGACGCTGGAAGAGCGTGTGGGTCAAATTTTCGTGCTGATCATGATGGGGCGCAACGAGGAGGAGTTCGCCCGCATTCGCGCCCTCAAGCCCGGAGGCGTCACGCGCTTCTTCACGCCGGATTTCGACTATGAGCGGAGGGTGCTGACCGAAATGAACGAGGCGGTCGCCGCGCCTCTGATCATCACCGCCGATCTCGAAGGCAGCCGATACTCGTTTTCCTTCGGCACGCCGGTGCTGGGCCAGTTGGGTCTCGCCGCCGTCGACGATGTCGAGGCGACCCGCAAATCGGCCGAGATCCTGGCGACGGAGGCGCGGGCGCTCGGCGTAACCTGGTCGTTCACGCCGGTGATCGACATCAACGCCGCGTTCCGTTCGGCGATCGTCGGCACGCGATCTTATGGGTCGGATGTCGACCGGATCGAACGCCACGCGCTTGCCCATATCCAGGGATTGCAGGCAAACGGCGTCGCCGCCACGGTCAAGCATTGGCCGGGCGAGGGTTTCGATGATCGCGACCAGCATCTCGTCACCACCATCAATCCGCTCAGCCTCGATGAATGGCAGGCAAGCTTCGGCCGTCTCTATCGCCGCATGTTCGACGAAGGCGTCTTGTCGGTCATGAGCGCCCATATCGCCTTTCCGGCCTATGTTCGCTCGAAAATGCCGGACGCCGGCCTCGAGGCTTTCCGTCCCGCTTCCGTTTCGCCGCTTCTCAATCAGACCCTGCTGCGCGACGAACTCGGCTTCAATGGACTGATCGTGTCCGACGCCACCAGCATGGGCGGCTTGAGCGCCTGGGGCCAGGATCGCATCACCAAGCCGGAGATCATCGCCTCGGGCTGCGACGTGATTCTGTTTTCCGACGACCCCGAGCGCGACATGGCGGCGGTGAAGGAGGCGGTGATCTCGGGACAGATCAGCCAAACGCGATTGCAGGACGCCGTTTGCCGCATGCTGGGGCTCAAGGCCAAGCTCGGCCTGTTCGAAAAGTCCGACGTCTTCCCGCCGGTCGAGACGGCGAAGGCCGCCTTCGCCAAGCCGGACAATGTCGAGGTCGCACAGACCTACATCGCCCGGTCTCCGACCCTGGTGAAGGACGTCCAGTCGCTCTTTCCGCTATCAGTGGAGACGCACAAGCGCATCCTGCTCGTCGATGGCGGCATCGTTCATCCCTTGATGCCGGAAACGCCGCCTTTGATCCTGCCCGAACTTCTCCGGCAGGAGGGGTTCGAGGTGACGATCGATCGGCCCGACATCAAACCCACCGGCGGTGACTACGATCTCGTGCTCTATGCGCTGGCGGAGGAGTCGCTGTTGATCCGGGGCCATATCTTCCTCGACTGGAGAAAGCTCGCTGGCGGCAATCTCTACCGCGCCATGCATCGGACCTGGACGCATCTGCCGACCGCCATCATCTCCTTCGGTCATCCCTACTATCTTTATGACGCGCCGCGCGTTCCGGCCCTGATCAACGCCTATTCCAGCATGGATCCGGTGCAGCGCGCCGTGGTCAATTGCATGATGGGGCGTGCGGCCTTCAACCGCACCAGCCCGGTCGACGCTTTTTGCGGGCTGGAGGACGCGCATTACTGAGGGTCGTGGCCAAAACGGACGGCAAGCCGTCGCTGGCGGGAGCGCGGCTTGCCCCGGAACCCGAAATCATGTTGAACCATCCGCAATGCGTCGCGATCGGTGATGGAGGACGGGACAATGAAGACGGTGATTATCGGCGGCAGCCATGCCGCGCTTTCGGCTGCGGCCGAGCTTCGAAAACTGTCCGCCGAGGCGGAGATCGTCATCATCTCCAGCGATCGGGAATTGCCCTATCAACGCCCGCCGCTCTCCAAGGCCTATATGTCCGGCAAATCGACGTTCGAGCAGATCCTGCTGCGGCCTGAAGACTGGTACGCAACGAACCGCATTGGCCTGAAGCTCGGCGTCTTCGCCGACCACATCGATCGCGGCCAGAAGATCGTGCATCTCGCCGATGGCGAGGCGTTGGCCTATAACCGGCTGCTGGTCGCCACCGGCGCGCGTCCGCGCCGGCTGCCGGAGGATATTGGCGGCCATCTGCCGAATGTGCATGTGATGCGCGATCTCGACGATGCGCATGCGCTGATGGACCAGATGAAGGATGGCGCGCGGCTGGTGGTGATCGGCGGCGGCTATATCGGCCTCGAGGCCGCCTCAGAAGCCTCCAAGAAGGGCGCGACCGTCACCGTCATCGAGGCTGCCGACCGCATCCTCAAGCGCGTCGCCTGTGCGGAAACCGCCGATGATGTCCGCGCGCTCCACCATGCCCATGGCGTCAGGATCTTCGAGAACGCCGAGCTCAAGCAGATCGTCGAGGACGGCGGCCGCGCGACAGGCGTCGAGCTTTCGGACGGATCGGTGATCGCGGCGGATTTCATCGTCACCGGCATCGGCGTGACGCCGGATGTGGCGCTCGCCGATCAGGCGGGCCTTACGATCGCGAATGGCGTCGTGGTGGACCGGGAGCTGCGCAGCAGCGACCCCGAGATCTTCGCGATCGGCGATTGCGCGAGTTTCCCTTATGGCGGCCACCATATCCGGCTCGAATCGGTGCAAAACGCGAATGACATGGGGCTGATCGCCGCGCGCAACATGCTGGGCGACAGCGTCGACTACAATCCGACGCCGTGGTTCTGGTCCGATCAGTTTGAACTCAAGCTGCAGATCGCCGGTCTCAACACTGGCTATGATCAGGTCGTCACCCGGCCCGGCGCGCGCGACGGCGCGAAATCGCATTTCTATTTCCGGGAAGGCCGCTTCCTTGCCGCCGACTGCCTCAATGACGGCGCGACCTATATGGTCGCCCGGCGCATTCTCGAAGGCGGCAAGGTGCTGACGCCCGAACAGGTCGCCGACGCCGGCTTCGCCCTCAAATCTCTTCTCTGACGCATCGGAGCAAATTCATGTCCGCGCCTGAAAACCGCCTCAAGCAACGGCTTGCCGCCGGCGACAAGACCACCGGCATCTGGCTGGCGCTCGCCAACAGCTACACGTCGGAACTCGCCGGCACGATCGGTTTCGACTGGGTGCTGATCGACGGCGAGCATGCGCCCAACGATCTGCGCTCGATCATGACGCAGTTGCAGGCGCTCAAGGGCTCGGCGTCCTCGGTCGTCGCCCGGCCGCCCAGCGCCGATGTCCATCTCATCAAGCAATATCTCGATATCGGCGTGCAATCGCTGCTGTTGCCGATGATCGAGAGCGGCGCCCAGGCCGAATTGATGGTGAAGGCGGTGCGCTATGCGCCCGAGGGCATTCGCGGCGTCGGAGCCAGCATCGCCCGCGCCTCGATGTTCAATTCCATACCCAACTATATGCCGACGGCAGCGGACCAGATCTGCCTGATGCTGCAGGTCGAAAGCCGGGCCGGGCTTGCGGCGCTGGATGATATTGCCGCGACCGATGGCGTCGACTGCGTCTTCATCGGCCCGTCCGATCTCGCCGCCGATATGGGCCATCCCGGCAATTATCATGCGCCGGAAGTCGAGGCCGCGATCGAGGACGCCATCCGCCGCATCCAGAGCCATGGCAAGGCCACGGGCATCTATATGCCCGATCCCGTCCACGCCAAACGCTATCGCGACATGGGCGTCAACTTCATCGCGGTCGGCGCCGACGCCGCCGTACTGATCAAGGCGCTGCGCGATCTCAAGGCGCTCTACGAATAAGCGTCAACAAATGTGACATTGTTCACATTTCTATTGACCATCCTGTGAGACATGCGCCATTTTCCTCTCAAAGAGGTGCGGCATGAAAAAACAGGACAGGCTCGACCGGTTGACGGCGATGATTTCGGAGCGGGGGATCGTGCATCTCAAGGATGCCGCCCGCGCCCTGGATGTGTCTGAAATGACCATCCGCCGCGATATCGCCGCCGAAACCGGGCGTTTCGCCTTTATCGGCGGTCACATCATGCCGGCCCAGGCGGTTGAGCCGGAACAGCCTTATGAACTGGCGTCCGCCAGTGACCGCCACGCCTCGGCCAAGGAGCGCGCTTCCGCCCAGGCGCTGCCGCATATCCGCGCCGAGGACACGCTGTTCATCGATTGCGGCAGCACCATGATGCATCTCGCCGATCTCCTGCCGGAAGATAGGCCGCTAACCGTCTGCTGCTACGCGCTCAACATCGCCGAACGGCTGGCGCGCAAGACCAATGTCAGGCTGATCATGCTGGGCGGCGTCTACCATCCCGCCTCCGCGTCCTTCTCCGGTCCGGCGGCGCTGCAGACGCTGGATGAGCTTGGTCTCAACGTCGCCTTTCTCTCGGCCGCAGGCCTCGAGGAGGGCCGGGGCGCGACCTGCGAGCATTTCCACGAAGCCGAGATCAAGAAGAAGGCGATGGCCGTCGCCGCCCGCAGCATCCTCATTCTTGACGACAGCAAACTCGGCCGCATCCGTCCGGCCTTTTTCGCGCCGTCCGACGCTTTCGACGCCATCTATACCGAAAGCGGTCTCTACGCGCCGGAAGAGAATGGCGCTTGACCAAATCGCATTTTGGTGTGAAAGTAACACACAATGTAAAAAAGATAACATCTTGCCGGGAGGCTCTGGTGGAGACTGCAACAATGGACAAGGCCGCTCAGGCCCATGCCGCCAATCATGGCTGGCCGCGAAATCCGGGCATGGAGCTCGATCTCGGCTGGGTCATGGACCAGCGGGTCAATCTGTCGGCCGGCGAACGGCGGGTGGCGAGCCTGCCGGGCCGCCGCACGGTCAAGAAGGAGGCGCAGGCCGCCTGGCTTCTGAAGGCGCTAACCTGCATCGACCTGACGACGCTGAACGGCGACGACACCGCCGGCCGCGTGCGCCGTCTCTGCGCCAAGGCCGCCAATCCGGTGCGTCAGGATCTCCTTGATGCCATCGGCATGGGCGATCGTCGCATCACCACCGGCGCCATCTGCGTCTACCACCGCTTCGTGGCGACCGCCGTCGAGGCGCTGGAAGGCACGGGCATTCCGGTCGCGGCTGTGTCAACGGGCTTCCCCGCTGGTCTTTCGCCGCATGACACCAAGCTGCGCGAAATCGAAGCCTCGGTCGCCGATGGCGCCAAGGAAATCGACATCGTCATCACCCGCGAACATGTGCTGACCGGCAATTGGCAGGCGCTCTACGAGGAGATGCAGGATTATCGCCGTGTTTGCGGCGACGCCCATGTCAAGGCGATCCTGGCCACCGGCGATCTCAAGACGTTGCGCAATGTCGCCCGCGCCTCGATCGTCTGCATGATGGCCGGCGCGGATTTCATCAAGACCTCCACCGGCAAGGAAGGCGTCAACGCCACGCTTCTGGTGACGCTGACCATGATCCGCACCATCCGCGACTATTATGAGCGCACCGGCTACAAGGTCGGCTACAAGCCCGCCGGCGGCATTTCCGCCGCCAAGGATGTGCTGAACTACCAGTTCCTGATGAAGGAGGAGCTGGGCCGGGAATGGCTGGAGCCGGATCTGTTCCGCATCGGCGCCTCCAGCCTGCTCGCCGATATCGAGCGCCAGCTCGAACATCACGTCACCGGCGCCTATTCCGCCTTCGTCAGACATCCGATCGGTTGATCGAGGAGCCGACTTCCATGAGCAAATCCGTTTCAGATTATTTTGACGACATGTCCTACGGTCCCGCCCCCGAAGCTGACACCGAAGCTCGCGCCTGGCTGAAGCGCCATGACGCAACGTTCGGTCATTTCATCAATGGCGAATTCCGCGCCTCGGGCTCGGGCCGCACATTCGACACCTTCGAGCCCGCCACCGGCGCCAAGCTCGCGACGCTCGCCCATGGCGAGGCTGCCGATGTCGACGCCGCAGTCGCCGCCGCCCGGAAGGCGCAAGGCCCCTGGGCCAAACTGCCGGGTCATCAGCGCGCCCGCCATCTCTATGCACTGGCGCGGATGATCCAGCGTCATGCCCGCCTGATCGCTGTGGTCGAGGCGATCGACAATGGCAAGCCGGTGCGCGAAACCCGCGACATCGATGTGCCGCTCGCCGCCCGTCATTTTTATCATCACGCCGGCTGGGCGCAGCTGCAGGAGAGCGAATTCGCCGATCAGCAGCCCATCGGCGTCATCGGCCAGATCATTCCTTGGAATTTCCCCTTCCTGATGCTGGCCTGGAAGGTGGCGCCGGCGCTGGCGCTCGGCAACACCGTGGTGCTGAAGCCGGCTGAATTCACCTCGCTGACCGCGCTGTTGTTTGCCGAACTCGCCGCTGCCGCGGGCCTTCCCGCTGGCGTGCTCAATGTGGTGACCGGCGAGGGCGACACTGGCGCGCTGATCGTCGAACATCAGGGCGTCGACAAGATCGCCTTTACCGGCTCGACCGACGTGGGCCGCGTCATCCGCGAACGCACCGCCGGCTCCGGCAAGTCGCTGACACTGGAACTCGGCGGCAAGTCGCCCTTCATCGTCTTCGACGACGCCGATCTCGACGGCGCGGTGGAAGGCGTTGTCGACGCCATCTGGTTCAACCAGGGCCAGGTCTGCTGCGCCGGCTCGCGTATTCTCGTGCAGGAAGGCGTAGCGGATCGGTTCCACGCCAAGCTCAATCGCCGCCTGCAGACGCTGCGTGTCGGCCAGCCGCTCGACAAATGCATCGACATGGCCGCCATCGTCGCTCCCGTTCAGTTGGCGCGCATCGAAAAGCTCGTCAAGCAGGGCGTCGAGGAGGGCGGCACGCTCTACCAGTCCAATTGCGAACTTCCCGTTGGCGGCAGCTTCTTCCGCCCGACGCTGATCGCCAATGTGCAGCCGACCTCGATCGTCGCCACCGAAGAGATTTTCGGGCCGGTCGCAGTGTCCATGACCTTCCGCACCCCGGATGAGGCCCTGCAGCTCGCCAACCATTCCCGCTACGGTCTCGCCGCCAGCGTCTGGAGCGAAACGATCGGGCTCGCGCTCAATGTCGCAGCGAAACTCTCGGCCGGCGTGGTCTGGGTCAACGCCACGAATATGTTCGACGCCTCCGCCGGCTTCGGCGGCAAAAAGGAATCGGGCTTTGGCCGCGAGGGCGGTCGCGAAGGCGCCTATGAATATCTGAAGCCCAAGGCCTGGGCCAACGCCAAGCTTCGCGCCGACGCCGCGACGCCGGCGCTCAAGACGACGCAGGGCGATTTCGCAGCACCCGTGATCGACCGCACCGCCAAATTGTTCATCGGCGGCAAGCAGGCGCGGCCTGACGGCAACTACAATCGTCCCATCCTCTCGCCCAAGGGCAAGGTGGTCGGCGAAGTCGGCGAGGGCAATCGCAAGGATATCCGCAATGCGGTCGCCGCTGCGCAGGCCGCCTCCGGCTGGGCCTCGGCTACGGCGCATAACCGCGCGCAGATCCTCTACTACATCGCCGAAAACCTCTCGGCCCGCGAGGACGAATTCGCCGCCCGCATCGCCGCCCAGACGGGCCGCAGCGCGGCCTCCGCCAAGGCCGAAGTCGAGGCGTCGATCTCGCGTCTCTTCACCTATGGCGCCTGGGCCGACAAATACGAGGGCCTCATCCATACGCCGCCGCTGCGCGGCGTGGCGCTGGCCATGCCGGAGCCGCAGGGCGTCGCAGGCGTCATCTGCCCGCCGGAAGCTCCGCTTCTCGGCTTCATCTCGCTCATTGCGCCGCTGATTGCGGTCGGCAACCGCGTGGTGGCCGTCCCCAGCGAAGTTCATCCGCTGTCCGCGACGGATTTCTACTCCGTGCTCGAAACCTCGGATGTGCCCGCCGGCGTCGTCAATATCGTCACCGGCTCCGCCATGGAGTTGGGCAAGGCGCTGGCGACCCATAACGATGTCGATGCGCTCTGGGCCTTCGGTTCGCCCGCGCTCGCCGCCATGACTGAGAAGGCCTCGGCCGGCAATCTCAAGCGCGTCTTCACCGACTATGGCAAGGCGATCGACTGGATGGATCCCGCGCAGGCGGAAGGCCCGCTTTTCCTGCGCAAGGCGACCGACATCAAGAATGTCTGGATACCCTACGGCGAATAAGTCAGGGTTCGACTCTGACGAAGCCTCCGTTCGAAAGAGCGGGGGCTTTGTCATTTCCTCAAGCGCAAGCGCCGGAATTGCAGCCTTTTGGCGGCAAGAACCTTTACATTTTTAGCCGATCCATTGTATGCGCTCGCCCATGAGCACAGAAAATCGCACGCCCCTTTCCCATATCCGCAACTTCTCGATCGTGGCCCATATCGACCACGGCAAATCGACGCTGGCCGACCGCCTGATCCAGACCTGCGGCGGCCTTGCGGCGCGCGAGATGTCCGAGCAGGTGCTCGACAATATGGACATCGAAAAGGAACGCGGCATCACCATCAAGGCCCAGACGGTGCGCCTGCACTACAAGGCCAACAATGGCGAAACCTATGTGCTGAACCTCATGGACACGCCAGGCCATGTCGACTTCGCCTATGAAGTCAGCCGGTCGCTCGCCGCCTGCGAAGGCTCGCTGCTGGTGGTCGACGCCTCTCAGGGCGTCGAAGCCCAGACGCTCGCCAATGTCTATCAGGCGCTCGACGCCAATCACGACATCGTGCCTGTGCTCAACAAGGTCGATTTGCCCGCGGCCGAACCCGATCGCATCAAGCAGCAGATCGAAGACGTGATCGGTCTCGACGCCTCCGACGCCGTGATGATCTCGGCCAAGACGGGCCTCGGCATTCCTGACGTGCTGGAAGCCATCGTCAACCGGCTGCCGCCGCCCAAGACGGGCGACGAGAACGCGCCGCTCAAGGCCATGCTGGTCGACAGCTGGTACGACACCTATCTCGGCGTCATGGTTCTCGTGCGCGTCATCGACGGCGTGATGAAAAAGGGTCAGGTGATCCGCATGATGGGCACCGACGCCAAATACGCCATCGAGCGCATCGGCGTGCTGACGCCGAAAATGCTCGGCGTCGAGGAGCTTGGTCCCGGCGAAGTCGGCTTTATTACCGCCTCGATCAAGGAAGTTGCCGACACCCGCGTCGGCGACACCATCACCGACGACAAGAAGCCGACCGCGCACGCTCTGCCGGGCTTCAAGCCCGCCCAGCCGGTGGTGTTCTGCGGCCTGTTTCCGGTCGACGCCGCCGATTTCGAGGATCTGCGCGCCGCCATGGGCAAGTTGCGTCTCAACGACGCCTCCTTCTCCTTCGAAATGGAAAGCTCGGCCGCGCTTGGTTTCGGTTTCCGCTGCGGCTTTCTCGGCCTGCTGCATCTTGAAATCATCCAGGAGCGTCTCGAGCGTGAATTCAATCTCGACCTGATCGCCACCGCGCCGTCGGTGGTCTATCAGATGTCGATGACCGACGGCGCTGAGATCGAACTGCACAATCCCGCCGATATGCCTGATGTCGTCAAGATCAAGGAAATCCGCGAGCCGTGGATCCGCGCCACCATCATGACGCCGGACGACTATCTCGGCTCGGTGTTGAAGCTTTGCCAGGATCGCCGCGGCATCCAGGTCGAGCTCACTTATGCCGGCGCCCGCGCCATGGTCACCTATGACCTGCCGCTCAATGAAGTCGTGTTCGATTTCTATGACCGTCTGAAGTCGATCTCCAAGGGCTACGCCTCCTTCGACTATCACTTGACCGATTACCAGCCCGGCAATCTCGTCAAGATGTCGATCATGGTCAATGGTGAGCCGGTTGACGCGCTGTCCATGCTGGTGCACCGCTCCGCCGCCGAGAAGCGCGGTCGCGACATGTGCGAAAAGCTCAAGGACCTGATTCCGCGCCACATGTTCAAGATCCCGATCCAGGCCGCGATCGGCGGCAATGTCATCGCGCGCGAAACCATTTCGGCCATGCGCAAGGACGTGACGGCCAAGTGCTATGGCGGCGACGCCACCCGCAAGCGCAAGCTGCTCGACAAGCAGAAGGAAGGCAAGAAGCGCATGCGGCAGTTCGGCAAGGTCGACATTCCGCAGGAAGCCTTCATCGCTGCGCTCCGGATGAGTGACGAGTAATCACGTTTTGCGCCGCTGAAAGCATCCGCCGGGTAGCTTCCAGCGGCGCGAAATTTGATGATTTAACATGATGAGAATGCGAACAAATTTAGGTTCTCTTTAACTTTTGACATTACGTTGCGTCGAATATGCTCCACAACTTGGGGACTCGACGATGACCGTCGCGACACTGGATCAGATTGATCATGAACTGGCCAGCGGCTTTCGCTGGTTGCGCTTTGCGGATGTGCTGGAAAAAACCTATGGGCGGGAATTCGCCCGGGCCCGCATCCGTTTGTCGTTGTTCTGGGCCTTCGTCGGCACCTTCATCTACGATCTCGTTTTTTTCGGCGACGTCACGATGATGCATGACGTCTTTCCGCAATTGGCCTTTGTAAGGTTCTGTATCTTTACGCCCTACGCGTTTATCGCCGTTTGGTTGGTGCGGCGACGGCCAACCGCGCTCAACTACGACCTTCTCGCGATTTCGGTGTGTGTTCTCGGCGGTTTCTTGCCGATGGCGGCCAGCGTTGAGAGCCAAAGTCCCTATTTCTTCGTCTATCAGAACGGCAATATCGCCACGCTGCTGTTTTTCGTGATCGCGCTGCAGCCGCGGTTTCCGGCCATCGTCCTCGGTCTCGCAGCTCTCTGCGCAGTGCATTTCACCCTGATCCAGATGAATGGATCGCTCGACGCCGTGACCTTTTCCGGCGTGGTCACTTTTTTTGTGACGCTGGCGATATTTCTGGCGTTGAGCGCCTATTTCTTGGAACGTAAGGACAGGCTCAATTTTCTCAACCGCATGCGCGGCGAGTGGCTTCAGGCCGAACTGCGGCAGCAATCCGAACGGGATGAATTGACTGGCCTCTATAACCGGCGGTCGCTGAACCGGATCTCGAAATCCGTCTGGGCAGGGCCGGCGCGCGCCCCGGTCGCAGTGATTATGCTCGATATCGACCATTTCAAGCTCTACAATGATGTTCATGGCCATGTCGAAGGCGACGCCTGCATTCGCCGGGTCTGCGCCTGCGTGGCAGAGCAGGTGAGCGAATTGGGCGCCGCCTTCCGCTTCGGCGGCGAGGAAATCCTGGTCCTCCTGCCCGGAAGCGACGCGGTTACCGCGCAAGAGACGGCCGAGCAGCTCCGGCTGGCGATCGAGGCTTCCGCCATTCCCCATTCCGGTCTTGCCGAAGGCGGCGTCGTCACCGCAAGCCTCGGCGTGTCGGTCGCGTCCAGAGGCGCATCCAGTCTCGAAGATCTGGTCCGCGCTGCGGATGCGGCGCTCTATGACGCAAAGCGCGGCGGTCGGAACATGATCGCGTTCCGCACGCCAGAACCGCCTGGGGCGGACCAGTTGCAACTGGCGAGCTGAGGATCAAAGCGCGCGGGCGATCTCGGTGATCACGTCGAACGCCATATCG
Source organism: Rhizobium sp. SG_E_25_P2 (assembly GCF_029892285.1). Taxonomy (GTDB): domain Bacteria; phylum Pseudomonadota; class Alphaproteobacteria; order Rhizobiales; family Rhizobiaceae; genus Rhizobium_E. Next base: position 670,961 of record NZ_JARXVM010000001.1, on the reverse strand, counting down.
ACATCGGCTTCGGTCGTATCGAAACTGCCAGCTTGAAAGCGGATGGCGATCCGGCCTGCGACCCGCGTTTGGGTGAGATAGATCCGGCCATCGGCGTTGATGGCGTTGACCAGCGCGATATTATGCGCGTCAGAGTCCGCGCCGCCTGTGTGCCGGAAGGAGAACAGCGACAGGATCGGTTCCGTCACCAGTTCGAAATCCTCCTCAGCCGCGAGCCGACGCGCGAGCTTTTCCGCCCAGGTCACGTGATTGACGATGATCGCCCGCAGGCCCGACAGGCCGTAATGGCGTAGCAGGAACCACAGTTTCAGCGCCCTGAACCGTCTTCCGAGCGGCACGGTCCATTCGGAATAATTGACGATGCCGTCGGCGCCATGGGTTTTGAGATATTCCGGCTGGATGGCTAGCGTCCGCACCTGCTCTTCCGGCCGGCGCAGAAACTGGATCGAGCAGTCGAACTGCGCGCCGAGCCATTTATGCGGGTTGAAGACGATCGAATCCGCGGCCTCGATCCCGGTCCATAGTGTGCGATAGTCCGGGCAGATCATCGCCGAACCGGCCCAGGCGGCGTCGACATGCAGATAAAGACCATGGCTGCGGGAGATCTCCGCCACCTCCGCGATAGGATCGCAGGCGCCAATCGAGGTGCCGCCGGTGCAGGCGATGACGCCAGCGGGAAGCAGGCCGGCCGCCCTGTCTTCGAGGATTCGCGCCTCAAGCGCCGCCGGATCCATACCATGGAGCGGGCCTGTCACGGGAATGCGAACAAGATTTTCCTCGCCGACGCCGGAGATCCAGATCGCCCGGTCGATGGAGGTGTGAACCTGGCTTGAGGCGTAGATTCTGACAGCCTTCTGGCCCGCGAGGCCCTGGGTATTGCCCGTCCAGCCGAGCGCGCGCTCGCGCATGGTCAGCACGGCGGCTAGCGTGGCGGACGACGCCGAATCCTGGATCACGCCGGAAAAACCCTCGGGCAGTCCCAACGCCTGACGCATCCAATCGATGACGCGCGTCTCGAGTTCCGTTGCTGCCGGCGATGTCTGCCACAGCATGCATTGCGCGGCCATCGCCGACACGAGATATTCCGCCACCACTGAGACCGGGGCGGCATTGGCCGGGAAATAGGCGAAGAAACGCGGATGCTGCCAATGCGTCATGCCTTTGGGAATGATCCGCTCGAAATCGGCGAAAATTGTCTCCATGGCTTCGCCGGTTTCCGGCGGGGAGAAGGCTATCTCAGCCGCGATGTCGCCCGGCGCAGTCTGAGCGCGCACGGGGCGTTCGCGCAAAGTGGCCCGGTAGTCAGCGCCCCATTCGGCGGCCTTGCGCGACCAGCGTCTGAATTCCTCATCCTTCATGTCGTCCTCCTTCGCCATCCGCGATCTATAGCCGCATTCAATGGCCCGCGCCAAGGATTGACCAACCCTTAATGCGGTTATAGATTAGAATAATTCTAAAGAGGTTGCCATGTTCAACGCATTCTTCCGGTCCAGAAAACGCCCTCTCGCCTCGCTTTCGGAGCAAGAGGTGCTGGCGCTTGCCATCTCCAATGAGGAAGATGATGGACGCATTTATCTCGCTTACGCCGATGCGTTGCGTCAGGCCTATCCACAATCGGCCAAGGTGTTCGAGGATATGGCGGAAGAAGAAAGTCACCATCGTCAATTGCTCATCGATCGGCATGTGGCGCGGTTCGGTCCGCGCATTCCGCTGGTGCGCCGCGAACATGTGCGCGAATTTCCCGAGCGCAAGCCGGATTGGCTGATTGCGCAGATGCCGATCTCGCAGGCGCGGAGCCAGGCCGAGGCCATGGAAGTCTCCGCCCACCGTTTTTATCTCGAAGCCGCCTCGCGCACCACGGATGCGGATACCCGCAAGCTCCTGGGTGATCTGGCGCTCGCCGAGAAAGCGCATGAAAGCCTGGCCCGGCGGCTGGGCGAAACCCATCTTGCTGAGGACGCCAAGATGGAGGAGGACGAGACCGCGCATCGGCAGTTCGTGCTCACCTGGGTTCAGCCAGGCCTTGCGGGCCTGATGGACGGCTCGGTCTCGACGCTCGCCCCGATCTTCGCCGCCGCTTTCGCCACCGGCGACACCACGCAGACCTTTCTTGTCGGCCTGTCCGCCTCGGTCGGCGCCGGCATTTCCATGGGCTTCACCGAGGCCGCCCATGACGACGGCGTGATTTCGGGACGCGGAGCGCCGTGGAAACGCGGGCTTGCCTCCGGCGTCATGACGGCGCTTGGCGGCCTCGGGCACGCGCTCCCCTATCTCATCCCGCATTTCGCCATGGCCACGGCGATTGCGATCGCCGTGGTGTTCGTCGAACTCTGGGCCATCGCCTTTATCCAGAACCGTTATATGGAAACGCCTTTCTTCCGTGCGGTGCTGCAGGTGGTGCTCGGGGGCGGACTTGTGCTCGCAGCTGGTATTTTGATCGGAAACGCCTGACGAAGTATCTTGCCGATACAAAGTGGATGCTTTAAGTCGACTTTATCATCTGGCGGCGTCGCCGCCACGTAAGCGTTAACGTCACGCAACGCGCAAAGGACCGTGCGACACGCCCGGCGGATTTGTGCAATGGCGCGCTCCAGGTCCTTGCGATTACGAAAGGACAGACATGACATCTTCACCCATTTTCCCAGACACTCCCGCCGCCGAGCGCGTGCGCCACGAGTTGAAGCGCCGCGCGCTCACCGTGTCCGCTGTCGAACGTATCACGCCGAACATGCTCCGCATCACACTCACGGGTTCCGATCTCGCCGATTTTCCGAGCGCATCGCCTGATGATCACGTCAAGGTTTTCATCGAAGGCCCGGATGGGCAGGCGCAGATGCGAGATTACACGCCGCGTCGCTTTGATCGCGCATCTTGCGAACTCGTTCTGGATTTCGCGCTCCATGAAGCCGGGCCTGCGACCGCCTGGGCGCTTGCGGCCAAGCAGGGGGATCCACTGATCGTGGGCGGCCCGCGCGGTTCGCTGGTGCTGTCGAAGGAGATCAAGCGCTTCCTGCTGATCGGCGACGAAACGGCGCTGCCGGCCATCGGACGGCGGATCGAGGAGGCAGGCCCTGGCGTTGACATCACCGTCTATGCCGCGGTGACGGGACCGGAGGAACAGCAGAGTTTCGCAAGCGCCGCCAATGTGTCGCTCAATTGGGTCTATCGCCCGGCCGAAGACGCGGCCAGCGCCCAAAGACTGCTCGGGGCGCTTGATGACCTCAATGTGGCGCCGGGAACCTATGTGTGGGTCGCCGCCGAAGCCTCCGTCGCCCGCGCCATTCGAACCCATATCGTCGAGAAAGCCGGATATCCGCTCGCCTGGATCAAGGCCTCGGGCTATTGGCTGCTCGGCCAGGCCGATGCGCATGAAAAGCTCGACTGACCACATCGCAAAACACTGCAGGCGATAGATCGCCGGCCATGAAAAAGGCGCCGCCCTTTCAGGCGGCGCCAAATCTGCGCGAGCAGAATTCGTGATTATTGTTCGACGGCGCCAACCAGCACTTCGTCGGAATTCTCGATCGTGACCCAACGACCGGTGTCAAAGGAAGCCTGCCGCTTCAGGAAGCGGTAATGCGTATCGGACCAGAGCTTGACCTCCGCCTCCAGATTGTCGAGCACGTAGTCGCCATTCGATGTCCTGAGCGTCAGGACGGCGTGACCCTCTCCATCGGGCTTGCGCACCACTGTCATCAGAAGATCAGCGGCTGAAAATCCTTTTTGCATCAAAACCTTACGCTTAAGCAGCGCAAAATCTTCGCAATCTCCGGCCGTGTCCGGATAGGCCCAGACTTCATCACGGCCATAAAGTTCGATATCCGTCACCGGTTCGATCGACGCGTTGATCTCCGCGTTGACTTCGCGGATCACCTTCCAGCCGTAATCGGTGACCTTCGGGGCTACGGTGCTTGAGGTCTTGACGGCGCATTCGCCACGATGGGACTGGCAGAATTCGTAGTGACCGATCGGCTGGGACGTCACAGCGCCGACCTGCATGAACCGCGAGGCCGCATTCGCCGCGCCGCTCGCGACCGCGATCGCCAAGGCAGCCATCGCCAGCTTTGTCAGAAGTCCCGCCATCATGCGCCCCTGTCTTCGTTAACAAGGAGTAAACGGGAATTCTGTCGCTGAAGTCAATTCTTAAGGAACCATTAACCATGTCGTTTGTTCAACATGGTTAATGCGCTGGTCTGATTTTAACCCTTTTGTGACATGCGTGACACAGCGTCGACGATGAGCGTGATGTCTTCGGCGCGCGAAAGCCTGTGATCGCCGTCCCGGATCAGGGTCAGGATAGCGTCGTCGGCGACGATGCGCTCCATGATCTTGAGCGCATGCGTATAGGGCACATCCGGATCCTTCATGCCCTGCAGGATATGCACCGGGCAACCTGGCTCGATCAGTCCGGCCATGACGCGATTGTTGCGGCCATCATCGATCAGCGCCGCCGTGAAACGGTTGGGCTCGACGGAATAATCCGACGCTTCCTCGAAATACCCGTTCTCGGCGAGGGCGGTTCGCTCCGCCTCGGTGAGGTTGGGCTCGATGAGTTCGCTGGTGAAATCGGGCGCTGGCGCAATCAGCACCATGCCGGCCAGTCGCTCCGCATCTCCGCGCTTGCGCAGCGTCTCGGCGAGACGAAACGCGATCCAGCCGCCCATGGAGCTGCCGACCAGCAACAGGCGACCTTGGCCCGCCAGAGCATCGATGACCGCCAGCGAGTCTTCGAGCCATATGGAGATGGTCCCGTCGCTGTAATGGCCGCTGGAGGTGCCATGGCCCGAATAGTCGAAGCGTAGGAACGAGAAGCCGAGCGTGTCGACATGGCCTTCCAGCGCCACGGCTTTTGTCCCTGTCATGTCCGAGCGATAGCCGCCGAGCCAGACCACGGTCAGATCTTCGCCAGCACGCCCAGGGGTGAGGATCGCTGCAAGGCGGCGATGCGCTCCCGCTGGTCCCGCCGCGATTTCATGGTTCTGTCTCTGGCGTTGCTCGTTCATTGCCCTTCCTCCGCTGATGCCGTGATCGCATGTCGTCAGCAGGGGCGGAGGGGGTGATTTTTCAGAAAAATCATGCTATGGAGCAACCCCTCAGCCGAATTGGCGATTGCTTTCGGTGACCGCTGATGGCAGATAGTGCCCCACTTGTAAATCACTCAGGAGAATACGACCATTCGCAGACCTTTTAAGGCGGAAGGCCCCACCAGAGACGGCCCGCGCGCCAACCGTGAAATCCGGGTCCCCCGTGTGCAGCTGATCGACGCCGAAGGGCAGAACCTCGGCGTGGTGCCGACCGACCAGGCGCTCGCGCTTGCGGAAGAGGCTGGACTGGACCTGGTTGAGATCTCTCCCAACAACGAGCCGCCGGTCTGCAAGATTCTCGACCTCGGCAAGCTCAAATACGCGACCCAGAAAAAGGCCGCCGAAGCGCGCAAGAAGCAGAAGATCATCGAGATCAAAGAGATCAAGATGCGTCCGAACATCGACACCCATGACTATGAGGTGAAGATGCGCGCGATCCAGCGCTTCTTCGAAGAGGGCGATAAGGTCAAGGTGACGCTGAAGTTCCGTGGCCGCGAAATGGCCCATATGGAGCTCGGCATGAAGCTTCTGCATCAGGTCCGCGACGACACCCAGACCATCGCCAAGGTGGAAGCCGAGCCGAAGCTCGAAGGACGTCAGATGATGATGGTGCTGGCGCCAAAGTAAGGACGCCGCCCTCGATATCGTTAAAGAGCCGCTCGATGGTGTCGGGCGGCTTATTTGTTTTGATGTCAGATCTCTGTTGATTGTTGCGCAAGACGATCGGCGTGGCGCTGCGAAAAACTTGTCTTGACGAAGGCCAAAATGAAAATCCCGCTCATGATCAGCACGATGGTGGGCGCCGGGGCGCTGTCGATCATGAATGACAGGTAGACGCCGGTGATCGTGGAGACGATTGCTGTTGCGACCGAGACGAGCAGCATCGTCGAGAAACGTCGCGCGAGAAGATAGGCGATCGCGCCCGGAGCGATCAGCATGGCGATGGCGAGAATGATGCCGACCGCCTTCAGCGCGCCGACGATCGTCAGCGAAAGTATGGCCAGCAGGCCGTAATGCAACAGGCCGACAGGCAATCCGCTCGCTTTGGCCTGGGCTGGATCAAAGGCGTGCAGCAGGAGATCCTTCCATTTGAGTCCGAGAATGAGCGTCACGATCAGCGCGATGACGCCGGTTTCCAAGATGTCGGGCCAGCCGACGCCAAGCATGTCGCCGAACAGGATATGGTCGAGATGCACGTCGGACTGAATCTTGGTGTAGAGCACGATGCCGCTTGCGAACATGCCGGAAAAGACCACGCCCATCACCGTGTCCTGCTTGATGCGGCTGTTATCCTTGAGGTAGCCGGTTAGCAACGCCGCTCCCATGCCGGCCACGAATGCGCCGATTGAGAGCGGAATCTTGAGAATATAGGCGAGCACCACGCCCGGCAGCACGGAATGAGAGACCGCGTCGCCCATCAGCGACCAGCCCTTCAGCACCAGAAAGCAGGAGAGCATGGCGCAGGGAATGGCGACCAACACGCCGATGATTAGCCCGAGACGCAGAAATTCGAACTGCAGCGGCCAAAGGGCGTAGACGAGGACCTCGTTCATGCCGCGTCCTCCGCAAGCGCCGATCGCGCCCGGATGCGCGCCGCCAGCAATCCATGCTTGGGCGCGAAGACGAAGGCGATCAGGAAGATCAGTGTTTGCAGCACGACGATCACCCCGCCGGTGGCGCCATCGAGGAAATAGGAAATATAGGCGCCGACCAGGCTGGTCGTTGATCCGATCGCCACGCTGATGCCGATCAGCCGGGGAAAGCGGTCGGTAAGCAGATAAGCGGTGGCACCAGGCGTCACCACCAGCGCGATCACCAGAAACGCGCCCACCGTCTGCAGCGCCGCCACCGTCGAGGCCGACAGGAGCGTGAAGAAGATCAGTTTCAGGCGATTGGGGTTCAGGCCGATCGAGCGGGCGTGATTTTCATCGAAAAACACCACCATCAGGTCCTTCCACTTCAGCAAGAGAACCGCGAGCGAAATGAAGCCGATGATGGCGAGCTGCAGCGTGTCTTCCGGTGTGATGGCAAGGATGTTGCCCAGCACGATGGTCTGGATATCGACAGCTGTCGGCGACAGCGACACCATGAACAGGCCCAGCCCAAAGAAGCCGGTGAAGATCAGCCCGATCACCGTGTCCTCTTTCAGCCTTGTGCGCTGGTTGAGAAACAGCATCGCGCCCGCCGCAAGCCCCCCGGCGAAGAAGGCGCCGATCGAAAAAGGCAGGCCCAGCATATAGGCGCCGGCGACGCCGGGAACGATGGAATGGGACAGCGCGTCGCCGATCAGCGACCAGCCTTTGAGCATGAGATAGGCGGAGAGAAAGGCGCACAGGGCTCCAACCATGGCGCTGACCCACATCGCGTCGATCATGTAACGATAGCTGAATGGTTCGAGCAGAAGATCAGTCATATGCCGCCGCCCTCCTGGGGCGCCTCCGGCTTGCGGGGATTGTAGAGCACCAGCGGCCGTTCGTCATCGGTCAGAACGCCGACCGCATGGCCCTGCTCGGCCGTCTCCAGGCCGAGCGCCATGTGTCGGAGCACGCCGCCGAAGGTTTTCTCCAGATTCTCCCGGGTGAAGACCGTCTCTGTCGGCCCATAGGCGAGCACGGTGCGCTTGAGCAGCACTGTCTGGTCGCAGAAATCCGGCACCGAGCCGAGATTGTGGGTGGAGACCAGCATCACCCGACCCTCGGCGCGCAATTCCTTGAGGAGCGTCACGATAGCGTCCTCGGTGGTGACGTCGACCCCTGTGAAGGGTTCATCGAGCAGGATCACCCGGCCGTCCTGGGCAAGCGCACGGGCCAGGAAGACGCGTTTCTTCTGCCCGCCCGACAATTCGCCGATCTGTCGCTTGCGGTAATCGCTCATGCCGACCCGGGCCAGCGCCGCATCCACCGCCTCGCGATCACGCTTTGTCTCCATGCGCAGAAAATTCATATGGCCGTAGCGGCCCATCATCACCACATCTTCGACCAGCACTGGGAAGTTCCAGTCAACCTCTTCGGCCTGAGGCACATAGGCCACGAGATTACGTTTCAACGCGTCGGCCACTGGCAGGCCGAGAATGCGGATCGAACCGGCGCTGGCCCGCACGAAACCCATGATCGCCTTGAACAGCGTCGACTTGCCGCTGCCGTTCACGCCCACCAGCGCCGTGATCGTGCCGGTTCCGATCGAGAAGCTCGCATCCCTAAGCGCGGTATGGCCATTGCGATAGGCGACGGTGACATTGGTTACGTCGATGCCGAGGGAAGAGGCGGCGTCTGACGCCTTGATCTCCGGTCGCGCCTGCATATTCATTCGGACAATCCCTTGGCGATGGTCGACGCGGTCGTCTTGATGAGGTCGATATAGGTCGGCACGGGACCATCGGGATCGCTGAGCGAATCCACATAAAGCACGCCGCCATAGCGCGCGTCGGTTTCGCGGGCGACCTGCTTGGCCGGTTTGTCGGATATGGTGCTTTCCGAGAAGATTACGCCAATCTTATTGGCGCGCATCGCGTCGATCACGGTTCTGACCTGACGCGGCGTGCCCTGCTGATCGGCGTTGATCGGCCAGAGATAAAGCGTCTTCAGCCCGAAATCTCGGGCGAGATAGGAAAAGGCGCCTTCGCTGGTGACGAGCCAGCGCTTGTCCTCCGGGATTTTGGCGATCTCGTCGCGGATCGGCTGGATCTCGGCCTTGATGCGCGCCTTATAGGCCTCCGCGTTGCGCTTATAGGTCTCGGCATTGGCGGGATCGTATTTGACGAAGGCGTCGCGGATATTGTCGACATAAACCAGGGCGGCGTCCGGCGACATCCAGGCGTGCGGATTGGGTTTGCCCTGATAGGGGCCGTCCGTGATGCCCATCGGCGCGACGCCATCGGAGACGACGACGCTCGGCACGCCGTTCAGCGTCTGGAAGAATTTCTCGAACCAGCGTTCGAGATTGAGCCCGTTCCACAAAATCAGATTGGCGCCCTGAGCCTTGACGATATCGCCTGGGGTCGGCTGGTAATTGTGGATTTCGGCGCCGGGCTTGGTGATGGATTCGACGTCCGCAGCATCGCCGGCCACGTTTCTCGCCATGTCGGCGATGACGGTGAAACTGGTCACCGCCTTGAATTTGGCGTTCGCGGGTGCGGCGGCGAATAACATCGCCATGGAGAAAACGGCCGCGGAAAACAGCATGCGCTTGATCGTCACGAAGAACCTCCAGCCTTATTCCGTCGTCAGAGGATGACACAGTTTTCTGCTATTGCAACTTATTCGCAATAAGGAAGCGAGAAAAAGGCGCTTTTGCGGCAGAGTCCTGCGTCTTGGCGGCGTTCAGCGGGAGGCGGGCATGAACCAGGCGTAGCCGATGTGATAGCGGTCTTCAGCGCGGCCGTAGAGGAACGGCGTCGCGGTCTGCCGGGGCGAGAAGGGCAGGGGCGCCAGCAGTGGCTGGCTTGCGCGCCACGTCGCCAATTCCTCCGGGAGGGCCGGATCGGCCCTGCCTCTGTTGCGCCAGACCATCAACACCGGCCCCTTCGGCGCGGCGACCTCTTGGGCGGCAAAGGCGGAAAAGCCGGGCATGATAACGGGAACGCTCTTGATGTCATGGCGCATATTGCCGGCGAGTTGCTGGTCATTGGTGATGATCAGCGCCGGTTGCGCCGGCGAATTCCTCAGGATCTCTGCGCTCGCTGCCTGATAGGGAACGTTGAGTTTCTCATAGGCGCCGAGAGCGCCGAGGATCGGGATGCGCAGCCCAAGCGCAGTCGGTATCAGCGCCATGATGGCGAGCCCGATCAGCACCATCCGGCGCGCGCCGGCCCTATCCAGGAGGGCGCTCTTGTCCAGCTTGAGCGCAAGATAGAGCGGCAGCAGGAAGAGCAGGGGCGTCAGCCAGCGATCCTTGATGTTCTCCGCGCCGGCAAACAGAACCAGCGTCGCGATTAGCAGCAGGAAGGCTGCGAACAGCTTTTCCATGAACCGCGCCCAAGCAGATGACGCGGGCATCGCCCGCCACAGGGTCTTCCTGAAGGCCGCAACGAAGAGAAGTAGCGTGACTGCGCTGAAGCCGATCACCGCGCCGATCAGCGACACCAGGCCCTCGGCCACCTGAGCCAGCCAGGGTTCTCCGGCCTCGGCCATCATCTTGCCCATGGTGCGCTCGGTCGCCAGGCCAAGATTGTCCTTGAGCCAGAGCGCATGCGGCGTCACGATCACCACAGCGATCGCGATGGTGATCATCAGCCTCATATCCAGCACCCGCCGCCGCATGTTCCGGTCAATCAGCATGACCAGGAGCGCCGCCACGGGCATCAGGGCGAAATTATACTTCGACAGCGCCCCGCAGCCGATTGCGACGCCGGTCAGCGCATAGCCGATCCAGTCGGGCTTCTCGACCGTCCGTATGAGCGCATAGATAAACAAGCTCGAGGAAAACAGCACCGCCACTGTATGGGTCAGGTCGCGTTGCGCCTCAAAACCGATCTGGGGAATGGTCAGGAGACCAAGCGTGGCGACGACGACGAGAAGCGGGTTCGCCAGCAAGCGCCGGGCGGTCAGGGCGTAGAAGAGATAAGTGAGGAACAACAACGTGTTCTTGGTCAGCGTCAGCGCCAGAACCGAAGGCCCGATCAGAGCGAAGACGCCATATTGCAGCCAGTTATAGAGCGGCGGCTGGCTGTCATAGCCCGCCGCCAGCCATTGGCTGAAGAACATTTGCTGCGCCTCGTCGAGTTCCAGCGAAGCTGGAAGCATCAACCGCACAGTTGCGTTGACGAGAAAATAGCCCGCAAGCAGCAGGACAAGATGGCTGAAACGGCGCTCCAGCCAGTCGAGCATCAGGCTTTGTCCGCGTCGAAAATCTCGCGGACGGCGTAATGCTGCGTCCCGGTGTTGGAGCGCGCCATGAATTCCGCCAGGATGCCGGTGGTGATCGCCTGAACCGAGCCCATGAACAGCATCACGGCGATCAGCAGAAGCGGCCGCGTGCCGATATCCTCGCCGAGCGCGAATTTCACGAAGGCGAGATAGGCGAAGATCAGAAAACTCAATCCGCCGAAGGCGAGCCCGATCGAGCCGAAGAAGTGACCGGGCCGGGCGCGGAAGCGCATGAAGAACAGCACGGCGAGCAGATCGAGGATCACCCGGAATGTGCGGGAAATGCCATATTTGGACTGGCCGAACTGGCGGGCGTGATGATTGACCACCACTTCGCCGATGCGCGAATGCGGCGCCACACTCGCGACCCAGGCCGGAATGAAGCGGTGCATGCCGCCGATGATGCGCACCTGCTTGAGGATTTTGGAGCGATAGATCTTCAGCGAACAGCCATAATCATGGATCTTCACCCCGGTGATCCTGCCGATCAGATAATTGGCGCACCAGGATGGGATCTTGCGCAGCACTAACCCGTCCTGGCGGCTCTTGCGCCAGCCGGACAGCAGGTCGAGGTCGCGCGCCTCAAGCATGTCGATCATCATGGGAATGTCGACGGGATCGTTCTGCAGGTCGCCGTCCAGCGTGGCGATCAGCCGCCCGCGCGAGGCGTCGATGCCGGCCTGCAGGGCCGAGGCCTGTCCGAAATTGCGCTGCAATTCGACAATCCTGAGCGTAAGACCTTCGCGACTGAGCGCCTTGCGGGCGTTGGCGAGCGTGCCGTCGGTGCTGCCGTCGTCGACCAGGATCAGTTCCCAGGCTTCGGCGAAGTCCTTGAGACCGAACAGGACGCGGTCGATCATCGGCGCGATATTGTCTTCCTCATTATAAACGGGAATGACGACCGACAGCTCGATCTCGGACGAGGCCCCGATCGCGGTTTGGGTGGCTGCGGTATTGAGCACGGCGGAACGCTCCGTTTGGGTCTGGCTTTGCTGGCGCCTCTGTTATATCAGCGGCCGGGAGGGCGCAACCGCCCGAAGTCGATGGATCGCGCATGGCCAACATACCCAGACGAGAGGCCGGATGGTCCCGGCACCGATTGGCGCTGCTCGCTGGCGTTTGCGTGCTGGCTTATGCAGTTTTCATTCAGGTCTATTTCGGCTGGAGCGTCGTGCTCGCCAACTGGGCCTCGATCGGCGCTCCGACCATCCTCGCCTCGATCCTGGCATTGATCGCCACGCAGTTCATCCGCACGAATCGGATGGCGAGCTATTTTCCCGATTTGCCCCAGGGCTCTTTTCTCCAACTCTATCGCCTGACGCAGATCCACAATCTCCTCAATATCATGCTGCCTTTCCGCAGCGGTGAAGTCTCTTTTCCAGTGTTGATGCGCGCGGAATTCGGCCTGCCGGTCATGCGCGGCGCTTCGGCGCTCGTTGTTCTCCGGCTGCTCGACCTGCATGCGCTGACGCTGGCCGCAGGGCTGGCTCTGGTGGCCAGGGCCGGGTTTTCCCTCCTCGCCTGGGCCTTCTGGACGGTGTTTCTGCTTCTGCCGCTTTTGTTTTTCCCGGTCAGCCGGCGCCTGGTCGGCTGGCTGCAGTGCCGCGCTCCCAAGAGATTGGCGGACAAGCTCGACCAGATGGCCGATGGTCTGCCGCCGCATCTGCCCGCCTTCCTGCTCGCCTGGGCGCTGACGGTGCTCAATTGGCTGATCAAGGTTGCGGCGCTGGGCCTGTCGCTGTCGATGATGGGCGTTTCGCCGCTCGCGGCTGCCTTCGGCGGCGCGGTCGGCGGCGAACTCTCTTCGGTGCTGCCACTGCACGCGCCCGCCGGCGTCGGCACCTATCCGGCTGGTATTGCCGCCGGGGCCATGGCTTTCGGCGCCGCCAGATCGGGTTCGGGTTTTTCGGAGCTCCTGCAGGCCTCGGTCAACGGCCATCTCCTGATCGTGGTCTCGGCGCTGGCGGCGACCGCTTTGGCCTTGCCGCTTTCCTCTCGCAAAAAGTCCGCTGAGCGCTGAAAAAGATTCCGTTTCCAGCCAGTTGCGCTTTTGTCGGACTGACTGTATAAGCCGCCCGTCCGAACGGTCCGGCAGGGCATGCCGTGGCCGTTCTTTATGCTTGAAATGGGCCTCATCAGCCGGTTTCACAAAAACCAGAACAATGGAGTAGCAAAATGCCCAAGATGAAGACGAAGTCTGCCGCTAAAAAGCGGTTCAAGATCACTGCTACCGGCAAGGTCAAGGCAGCCGCCGCCGGCAAGCGCCACGGCATGATCAAGCGTTCCAACAAGTTCATTCGCGACGCCCGCGGCACCATGGTTCTGGCTGAACCCGATGGCCGCAAGGTGATCAAGAACTACCTGCCGAATGGTCTCTGAGACTAAGAAGCCGCGAAAAAGAACACTAAGGAGATCATGACATGGCACGTGTAAAGAGAGGCGTTACCGCCCACGCCAAGCACAAGAAGGTTCTGAAGGCCGCCAAGGGCTTTTACGGCCGTCGCAAGAACACCATCCGCGCCGCCAAGGCTGCCGTCGATCGCTCGATGCAGTATGCGACGCGCGACCGTAAGGTCAAGAAGCGCAATTTCCGCGCTCTCTGGATCCAGCGCATCAACGCCGCTGTCCGCGAGCACGGCCTGACCTATGGCCGCTTCATCGACGGCCTGTCCAAGGCTGGCATCGAAGTCGACCGCAAGGTCCTGTCCAACATGGCGATCACCCAGGCTGAAGCCTTCGGCGCGCTCGTCGAAGCCTCCAAGAAGGCTCTCGGCTACCTGAAGGACAAGGGCACCACCAACGAGTTTGAAAGCGTCGTCCGTTAAGGTCAGCGCTTCCCAAGACTATGGAATTATGGGAAACCCGCGCTGGCACGGCTGGCGCGGGTTTTTTCTTGTCCGCCTGATATCATCCGCAAATCTTACGAGCGACACATGTCCGATCTCGATCAGTTGAAGCACACCATTCTCGAGGAAATCGCCGGCGCGGCGGACGAAGCGGCGATCGAGGCCGTTCGCGTCAATGCGCTTGGCAAGAAGGGTTCGATCTCGGAACTCCTGAAGACGCTGGGCGCCATGAGCCCGGAAGAACGCCAGACGCGCGGCGCGGCGATCAACGTCATCAAGGCCGAGGTGACCAACGCGATCACCGAGCGCAAGACCTTGCTGCGCGACCAGGCGATCAATGAGCGCCTCGCCCGCGAAACGGTCGACGTGACGCTGCCGGTTCGCTCGTCTCCGGCCGAACGCGGCCGCATCCATCCGATCACCCAGATCATCGACGAGATCACCGCGATCTTCGGCGATATGGGTTTCTCGATCGCCGAAGGTCCGGATATTGAAACCGACCACTACAATTTCACGGCGCTGAATTTCCCCGTCGGCCACCCCGCCCGCGAAATGCACGACACCTTCTTCCTGCCGCCTGACGCGAATGGCGAGCGCAAGGTGCTGCGCACCCACACGTCGCCGGTGCAGATCAGGACGATGGAAACGCAGAAGCCGCCGATCCGCATTATCATTCCCGGCAAGACCTATCGCCAGGATTCCGACGCCACCCATTCGCCGATGTTCCATCAGGTCGAAGGCCTGGTGATCGACAAGACGGCCAATGTCGCCAATATGCGCTGGGTGCTGGAAGAGTTCTGCAAGGCCTTCTTCGAAGTGCCCTCGGTCAATATGCGCTTCCGCCCGTCCTTCTTCCCCTTCACCGAACCGTCGGTCGAAGTCGATATCCAGTGCGATCGCTCGGGCGACGTGGTGAAGTTCGGCGAAGGCAATGACTGGATGGAAATCCTCGGCTGCGGCATGGTGCATCCCAATGTGCTGCGCGCCGGCGGCCTCGATCCCGACGAATATCAGGGTTTTGCCTGGGGCATGGGGCTCGACCGCATCGCCATGCTGAAATACGGCATGCCGGACCTGCGCGATTTCTTCAACGCCGATGTCAGGTGGATGAACCATTACGGCTTCCGCCCGCTCGACCTGCCGACCCTTTTCGGCGGTTTGAGCGTGTGATGAAATGCCGACCGTTCTCCGCAAATATGGATATCGGTTTCACTTCTACGGCTCGGATATGCATGAGCCGCCGCATATCCATGTGACCGGTCATGGCGGCAAGGCGAAAGTCTGGCTCGCTACGGCCGAGTTCGCGGAGGCGTCGGGCTTAAACAACGCGGAGAAGCGTCGTATACTCGACGCAATCCATGAACACAGGCGAGAGATGATGGAGGCCTGGAATGAATTCTTCAGATCCGTATCCTGACAATCAACGCCCCGTCGAAGCCTGGTGCGATCTGCATAACCTCCATGTGCGACTGGCGGACGGACGCGAAGTCGTCACGCCCTTATGGTGGTATCCAAGTCTTCATGGCGCGACGCCGTCTCAGCGAAACAATGTCGAGTTGATGTTGGACGGCGTTCACTGGCCGGACCTCGATGAAGATCTATCTGTTCGCGGCATGCTGGCGGGCTGGAAATATCCGAGCGCCACTGCGCCCGAAAAGGCTGCCTGAGCGGGCTGAACACTAAAAGATTTGAATGGCTGGCTCGTTGCGGGGCATGGCATAGGAAACTGAGAAAAGACCATGAAATTCACACTCTCCTGGCTCAAGGATCACCTTGAAACCGACGCCTCGCTCGACGCCATCTGCGAGCGGCTGACACTGATCGGCCTCGAAGTCGAAAGCGTCGACGACAAGGCCTCTTTCAAGCCCTTCGTGATCGCCAAAATCCTCACGGCGGACAAGCATCCGCAGGCCGACAAGCTCAAGGTTCTCTCCGTCGACACCGGCGCGGGCAAGCCCGTGCAGGTGGTCTGCGGCGCACCCAACGCCCGCGCCGGCCTGATCGGGGCTTTCGCCGCCCCGGGGACCTATGTGCCTGGCATCGACGTGACGCTGTCGGTCGGCAATATCCGTGGGGTCGAAAGCCACGGCATGATGTGCTCGGAAAAGGAGTTGGAGATTTCCGACGACCATAACGGCATCATCGATCTGCCCGAGGATGCCCCTGTCGGCGCTTCTTTCGCGAGTTATTTCGGCATTGACGATCCGGTCATCGAGATCAATCTGACGCCGAACCGTCCCGATTGCACGAGCATTTACGGCATTGCCCGCGATCTCGCCGCTTCGGGTCTCGGAACGCTCAAGGCTCCGAAGACGCCTGAGCTGCCGATTTCGGGCGACACGCCTGTCAACGTCACGCTGGCTTTCGATGGCGAAGACAAGACGCTCTGCCCCGGCTTCGCGCTGCGCCTTGTGCGCGGCGTCAAGAATGGCCCGAGCCCGGCCTGGATGCAGAAGCGTCTGCGCGCCATCGGCCTGCGCCCCATCAATGCGCTGGTCGACGTCACCAACTATCTGACCTTCGATCAGGGCCGGCCGCTGCATGTCTTCGACGCCGCCAAGGTCAAGGGCGGCCTGACCGTGCGCCGCGCCGTGGAAGGTGAAAAGGTGCTGGCGCTCGACGGCAAGGAATATACGCTCACGCCGGCCAATGTCGTCATCTCCGACGACAACGGCGTGGAATCGATCGCCGGCGTGATGGGCGGCGAGCTTTCGGGCTGCGACGAGAACACCACCGACGTGCTGATCGAATCGGCGCTGTGGAGCCCGCTCAACATCGCCCGCACCGGCCGCTCGCTCGGCATCATCACCGATGCGCGCTACCGTTTCGAGCGCGGCGTCGATCCTGAATATATGGTTCCGGGTCTTGATCGCGCCACCCAACTGGTGCTGGAGCTTTGCGGCGGCGAAGCCGCGGAAGCCCGCATCGTCGGCTACGAGGGCTATCAGCCGCGTCAGGTCTCCTTCCCGCTCAGCGAGGTCAAGCGCCTGACCGGCATCGAGGTGAGCCGTACGGAGAGCCTCGCCATTCTCGACCGTCTCGGTTTCGGCGTCGAAGGCGAGGGCGAAGCCGTGAACGTGTCCGTGCCTTCCTGGCGTCCTGACGTCGACGGCAAGGCGGATCTCGTTGAAGAGGTCATGCGCATGCATGGCATCAACGAGGTCAAGCCGCAGCCATTGCCGCGGCTCAGCGAGGTCAACACCCGCATCCTCACCACGCTGCAGATCCGCACCCGCCTCGCCAAGCGGGCGCTCGCGACCCGCGGCATGCTGGAAGCCGTCACCTGGTCCTTCATCCCGGCTGAGCAGGCTGCCCTGTTCGGCGGCGGTTCGCCTGCGCTGAAGCTTGAGAACCCCATCGCGGCGGATATGTCGGACATGCGTCCGTCGCTGCTGCCCGGCCTCCTGACCGCAGCCCAGCGCAATGCCGACAAGGGCTATGGCGATGTGGCCGTGTTCGAAGTCTCCGGCGCCTATGAGGACGATACGCCCTCGGGCCAGCGCCGTATGGCCGCCGGCATTCGTCGCGGCACGGCCACGCTGAATGGCGCCGGTCGCCTGTGGTCCAACAAGGACAAGGGCGGCGGCAAGGGTGTCGATGTGTTCGACGCCAAGGCCGATGCGCTGGCGGTGCTCGAAGCCTGTGGCTTCCCGACCGCCAATCTGCAGATCGAACAGGGTGGTCCCGCCTGGTTCCATCCCGGTCGCTCCGGCACGATCAAGATGGGTCCGAAACTGGTCATCGGCCATTTCGGCGAATTCCATCCCAAGACGCTGGAAGCGATGGATGTGTCAGGCGCCCTTTGCGGCTTCGAACTGTCGCTCGACAAGCTGCCGGACCCCAAGAAAAAGGCCACCCGCACCAAGCCGGTGCTCGGCCTCTCGCCCTTCCAGGCGGTCAAGCGCGACTATGCCTTCGTCGTCGACAAGACGGTGGACGCTGCCTCCATTTTGAAGGCCGCCCAGAGCGCCGATCGCAAGTTGATCACCGGCGTCTCGGTGTTCGACGTCTTCGAAGGCGCGTCCCTCGGCGACGCTAAGAAGTCGATCGCCATCGAAGTGTCGATCCAGCCGGTCGACAAGACGCTGACCGACGAGGATTTCGAGGCGCTGTCGCAGCGCATCGTCGCCAATGTCGAAAAGAACACCGGCGGCAGCCTGCGCGGCTGAGCGGCTCATAAGTGCAGACATGGCAAAGGGGCGGTTTTCCGCCCCTTTCTTCGTTTATGACAAGGCCTTGGCCGTTGGCCTCAACCGCTCCGGAAGACGCGCGAACATCACGACATTTCCGGCAAGCGTCAGCAGCAGGCCTGCTACCCCCATGGGCGTCCAGTGATAGTCTTCGTAAATGCTCGACAGGCTGAGCGCCACGACCGGAAACAGCACGGTGGCGTAGGCGGCTTTCTGTGAACCGATCCGCGACACCAGGGTCAGATATGTGGTGAAGGCGACCACGGAGCCAATAGCGGCGAGATAGAAAAGCGCCGCGAGATAGGTCATGTCGGTCGGCGCAACCATCGGCGCGCCCGTGACGGCGATCAGCAGAAGCAGCGCAATCGAGCCATAGGTCATGCCCCAGGCATTGGCGATGACGGGTTTGATGCCGGCGGCGCTGTTGCGGCGAGAGGCCATGTTGCCGAACGAAAAGAACAGCGTGCCCAGAGCAGAGAGGCCGATGCCTTTCCAGCTCTCCGGTTTCACCGCGACGACGATGTCCGGACCGAACAGCAGGCACAGCCCAACGGCCCCAAGGGCGGCAGCGAGAAGCGTGCGCGGGTGGATGCTGTCGCCAAAGAAGATCCTCGCATTGACCGCATTGTAGATCGTGGCAAGCGAGAAGACGACGGAGATCAGTCCTGACGGCACATAGGCCGCCGCGTGATAGAAGCACAGGAAATTGCAGCAAAACAGCGACAGCGCCTGGATCAGGATGTAGGGTTGCTGCCTCAGAGGCGGCGCTTTCATCTTCCCGGTGATCAGGAGAAAGCCGACCAGGATCAGCGCCGCGAGCGCAAACCGATAAAACACCGACACTAACACCGGTACGGGTCCGATCTGCAGCGATATGGCGATCCAGGTGGTGCCCCAGATCAGCACGGTGGATGAAAACAGCAGGAAATTGGTCACGGTCACTCCGGATCTTTGCGTTTATGCGAGAGACAATGCCGGCCGTGGTCTGCCGCTTCTTGCAGGATCTTGCGGTGAAATCGGCTGCGCGCTGATTTGGGACCAGTTTGTCCATGGCGGTTCGCGGTCATTGCGCTAGAATAGCGGCATTGTTTCCAGAGCTGGGCCATGCTGCAGACTATATCCGTTTTTGACACACTGTCCGCCTCGACGCGCGCCGAGCGCCTTGAGGTTCTCGACCTTGGCGGGGGCAGGGCAAGCGCGATCTGGCGAAACAGTCATGACCGGATGCGCTACGAACGCCCGGATGGTCATACATTCAGTTGCTATCTGCAGGGCGGCGCCGGCACCCGCCGGCTCGACGCTGGCTCTATCGCCGGTTGGCCGGGGGCGTTATGCCTCATGCCGCAGGGGGCGTCGTCGGAATGGGAGATCACGGATCAGTTCGAATTCGTGCATCTCTATGTGTCGGATGTGGAGCTGCGCCGGCTGTTTGCCGAGACCTTCGATCGCGACGCCCGGTTGATGCAGCTGCCGGAGGCGACATTCGCCAGCGTTCCCTGCCTGTCCGAAGCCCTTGTCGAGGTGGCCCGCGCCACGATTTCGGGCGACCTGTTGCGAGCAGATGCAGCGATCGCCGAGGCTGTCGGCCAACTGTTCGCCAATCCGCATTATGGCGGCCAATCATCTGTCACCTTGAAGGGCGGCCTGTCGCCCAATATCAGGCGGAGGCTGCTCGACTACATCGAAGCTTCGCTCGCCGATTCCATCACCCTTCGCGATCTCGGCTGCGTCGCGGGTCTCAGCGAGTTCCATCTGCAACGCATGTTTCGGATGACATGCGGAGTTTCGCCCCACGTTTTCATCCTCAATCGGCGCATTGCCAGGGCGAAGCGGATGTTGGCCGGCTCAGATCCGATCGCCCAGATCGCGCCCGCTTGCGGCTTCAGCAGCCAGAGCCATCTCAACCGAATGTTCAAGACCATCACCGGCGCCACGCCGATGGCATGGCGCCGGGCGCTCACGGCCTCTCGGTAAAGCGCTGCGCTCAGCGACCGGCCATCTTCGCCATCGCCTCGCTGTAGCGCGCGCCGGCGACCTTGTCGGGCGAGACGATCGAACTGAGCGCCGCGAGATCTTCCGGCGTCAGTGTGATCGCGGCGGCGGCGATATTGCTTTCGAGATTGGCGATCTGGGTGGTGCCGGGGATCGGAACGATGAAATCGCCCTGCGCCAGAACCCAGGCGAGCGCCAATTGGCCTGCCGTCACACCTTTCTCCGCCGCCATTTTTTCCAGCGCCTCCACAAGCGCGAGATTGGCGTCGAAATTCGCCTGGTCGAAGCGCGGCAATCCACGACGGAAATCCGTCTCGCCGAGCTTGGAGAGATCTTTCAAGGCGCCGGTCAGCATGCCTCGGCCGAGCGGCGAGAAGGGCACGAAGCCGATGCCGAGCTCGCGGCAGGCGTCGAACACGCCATTGGTCTCCGGGTCTCGCGTCCAGAGAGAATATTCGCTCTGGATAGCGGCGATGGGATGGACGGCATGGGCGCGCCGCAGCGTCGCCGCGCTGGCTTCCGAAAGACCGAGAGTCCGCACCTTGCCCTCTTTCACGAGACCCGCCATGGCGCCGACAGTCTCTTCGATCGGAACATCGGGATCGACGCGATGCTGGTAGAAAAGGTCGATAACCTCGACGCCGAGCCGCTTGAGCGACGCCTCCGCCACGGCGCGCAGATGCTCGGGCCTGCTGTCGAGCCCGGAAGGCCTCGCCGCCTTGGCCTCGTCGCCGATGGTGAAGCCGAATTTCGTGGCGATCGCCACCTTGTCGCGGTGCCTGCGCAGACCCTGTCCGACCAGGACCTCATTGGTGAACGGGCCATAGACTTCGGCCGTGTCGAAGAAGGTTACGCCGAGCTCGACGGCGCGGTCGAACAGAGCCTGGGCGGCCTTGTCATCGACATTGGAGCCATAGGCATGGCTCATGCCCATGCAGCCGAGGCCGAGAGCGGAAACACGGAGGCCGGAGCCGAGCGAACGAGTTTTCATGGATGTCTCCAGAATGAAATGAAACTGACACCACGATACTATCCCGCCAACATGGCGGCGATAAGCCGTGCAATTCCTCTCGCCTTGTTCTATCATTTAGATCAATGAACCGGATCCAGCTCTCACAACTCGCTGTTCTAGCCGCCGTCGCCGAAGGCGGCGGCTTTCGCCGCGCCGCCCGTGAACTCGGTGTGGCCCCCTCTGCCGTCAGCCATGCGGTATTGGCGCTGGAGGAGAGCCTCGGCATCCGGCTTCTCGCCCGCACGACCCGGAGCGTCGCGCCCACTGAAGAGGGGCGGCGGCTGCTGGAATCGCTCAAGCCGGCGCTGGGCGAGATCGGCGCGGCGCTTGATGCGCTCGTCGAAAACCGCGATCGTCCGGCCGGCCCCTTGCGCATCACCATGCCTAGACTGGCCTGCGAGCATCTGGTCGCCCCGCGCCTTGGAGACTTCATCGCGCTTTACCCCGAGATTGAGCTGGAGATTGTCGCGCGCGACCAGTTCGAAGACATCGTCGCTCAGGGGTTCGACGCGGGTCTCAGATTGGGAGAACATCTCGAAGCCGATATGATTGCTGTCAGGGCAAGCCCGCTCTGGCGTGCTTCGGTGGTCGCTGCGCCCTCTTATTTTCAGGATCGGCCGCTGCCCAGGCATCCCCGCGATTTGCTCGACCACCGCTGCATCCGCCGCCGCTTTTCGAGCGGCTCGATCTATCGCTGGGAGTTCGAAAAGGACGGCAAGACGCTGGCTGCCGATATATCGGGTCCGCTGATCCTGCCCGAGGATCGGCTCATTCTTGTCGCATGCCTTGCCGGCGCGGGCCTCGCCCAGCTTTTCGACGCCCGCGTCGACGACTACGTCGCCAATGGCCGCCTCATCCGGGTGCTGGAAGACTGGTGCCCGCCCTTTGATGGCTTCTACATCTATTATCCCAGCCGCCGGCAGATGCGCCCGGCGCTCCGGGCCTTCGTCGATTTTTTCAAGTTTCAGTAGCGAGCGACGAGCGGTTTGCGGGCGCCGCGGATCGGCGGCAGGCCCGGCTCCACCCAATTGCTTGGCGGATGCGCCAGTGCTGCTGGCGCGGCTGGGGCTTCGAGATCGTTGAGCCACAGCCAGGCCAGCATGCAGAACCAGGCGTCCTCGAGCGCGCCGTGCTGCTTGCCGCGGGCGGAGAGGCCCATATGCTCCAGAACCTTGTCGAGCCCGCCCGGCCGCTGATGTTTGCGCTTATAGGCCTTGAGCGTGCAGTCGAAGCGTGACGACGGCAGCTCAAACCCTGCCATCCGAAATTCCGTTCTGAGGAAGCGCTCGTCGAAGGCTGCATTGTGGGCGAGCACTGCATCCGCTTCGGTGAAGGCGGGAAGAATCTCTTCGGCATGGACGACGAAACGCGGCTGGCTCGTCAGCACCCAGTCCTGATAGCCATGCACGGCGGCGGCAAAGGGATTGCTGGGCCGGCCGGGGTTAAAGATCAGATGGCTGAGTTGAACCGCGTCGCGCCCGTCATTGAGCGCGTCCAGGTCAAGCGCGACCATGCCGAGCGTGATCACCCGGTCGTCATAGGTGAGACCCGTGGTTTCCGTATCGACGAATAGCAGCCGGCTCATGCGCTGATCCGCATGCGGTAGCGCACATGGCCATCGGTCTTGACATAGGAGTCATAGAGCTTGCGGGCGGTGGCGTTGCCTTCATCCGTATGCCAGTAGAGCCGCGCCCAGCCCTTGTCCTTGCAGATGCCGATCAGGTCGTCGATCAGCGCCCGGCCGACGCCGCGGCCCCGAAAACGGGCGTCGAGATAGAGATCTTCGAGATAGCAGTCCTCGTTCGCCACCCAGGTGGAGGGGTGATGCAGGTGGATGGCGAAACCGGCCGCCTCGCCATCGACAAAGGCCAGACGCATCGACACAGGCGAGCCCGGATCGAGAATGCGCCGCCAGGTGCTGTCGGTGACCTCAGGCGCGAGATCGA
The DNA here is from genome assembly GCF_029892285.1 of Rhizobium sp. SG_E_25_P2. Classification (GTDB taxonomy): domain Bacteria; phylum Pseudomonadota; class Alphaproteobacteria; order Rhizobiales; family Rhizobiaceae; genus Rhizobium_E. Next base: position 648,027 of record NZ_JARXVM010000001.1, on the reverse strand, counting down.
CGTTATAGAAAGCGAGATAGCCCGCCCAGAGCTGTCTCCAGGCGGCTTCGTCTGTGGCTGTGGCGGTGCGGATCGTCGGCTCGGTCATATCGTGTCCCTTTTGGGACCGGTCTAATCCCCACGCAAACGATCCGCAAGCGCCCGATCAGCAAAGATCGATCGAGGTTCCGACCATGCCGAGATGCAGCAGAGCGCCGTTCCAGGGATGGGCGTCGCAGACCGCTTCATCGAGCTCTACGCCGAGACCTGGTTCGCTGGAGGGGATGACATAGCCCTCTTCGACCACGATCTTCTTCTTGAGCAGCGTCTCGTGGAAGCCGTCGAAGGTCTTGATCGCTTCGAGGATCAGGAAATTCGGCAGCGTCAGCGCGAGCTGGATATTGGCGGCCGCGACGATCGGGCCGCAATAGCAATGCGGCGCAACCTGAATGTGGTAGGCCTCGGCCATGGCCGCGATCTTCTTGGTTTCGAGAATGCCGCCGGATCGGCCGAGATTCGGCTGCAGTATGGAGGCGGCGCGATGCTCGATAACCCGGGCAAACTCCCATTTGGTCGTCAGCCGCTCGCCGGTCGCCACCGGAATGGAGGTGCCGCGCGCCACCTGCGCCATGACTTCGGGCATGTCAGGCGGCACCGGCTCTTCGAACCACAGCGGGTCGTATTTTTCGAGCGCCCGGGCCATGCGCAGCGCGCCCGAGGCGGTGAACTGGCCATGCGTGCCAAACAGGATGTCGGCCTTCGTGCCCACCGCCTCGCGCACGGCTTTCACCATGCGTTCGGAGAGGTCGATGTCGACAAGCCGAGGCTGGTGGCCGTCATAGATCGTATAGGGGCCGGCGGGATCGAATTTCAGCGCCGTGAAGCCTTCCTTCACATATTCCAGCGCGGTCGCGGCGGCGATATCCGGATCGTTATAGACATTCTTGCCCTCGATCTCGGCCGGCACGACCGAGCCGGATTTCGGGTAGAGATAGGTATAGGTGCGGATGCGTTCATGCACCCGGCCGCCGAGAAGCTTGTGCACCGGCTTGCCGGCTTCCTTGCCGATAATGTCCCAGCAGGCCATTTCGAGCGCCGAGACGCAGCCCATCATGCTGAGATCGGGCCGTTGCGAAAAGCCGGAGGAATAGGCGTTGCGGAAGAAGGTCTCGATATCGTGCGGATCGCGGCCGACGAGATAGCGCGCGGCGACGTCCTCGATCAGCTTCGCCGTCAGATGCGGATCGAAATTGGCGTTATAGGCCTCGCCATAACCGACGACATTGCCGTCGGTGACGAGCTTGACGAAGATGAAATAGCGTCCGCCCGCGCCCGGCGGCGGATTGCCTACGACCCAGGTCTTGACGTCGGTGATTTTCATGGCGTTCCCTCACGACTGGTTTGCGCCTTTGTAGACCAGTTTTGCGTCACGGGCCTGCGCAGGCGCGTCAGGATCGAGGCGGAAATGGAACCGGTCTGTGCATAAGACCGTCAGAGGCTTGAACCGAAGCGCCGCTTGCGGCTTCCATCACGGGCAAAGGGAGATGATGATGAGCGACACCGGCATCAAGCTCGACGACAGCTGGCGCGCCGCCTTGGCGGGAGAGTTTTCCAGCCCCTATATGGCCAGCCTCAAGACCTTCCTGCAGGAGGAGAAGAGCGCGGGCAAGACCATCTTCCCCAAAGGCGCCGAGTATTTCCGCGCGCTGGATCTGACGCCGCTCGGCCGGGTGAAGGTGGTGATCCTGGGCCAAGACCCCTATCACGGCGATGGCCAGGCGCATGGCCTGTGCTTTTCCGTGCGCCCCGATATCCGCATTCCGCCGTCGCTTGTGAACATCTACAAGGAGATGCAGAGCGATCTCGGCATTCCGCCCGCCCGCCACGGCTATCTGGAGCATTGGGCGCGTCAAGGGGTGCTATTGCTGAATTCAGTGTTGACGGTAGAGCGCTCGCTCGCCGCCTCGCATCAGGGCAAGGGCTGGGAAAAATTCACCGACGCCGTCATCGCCCGGGTCAACGAGCAGGACACGCCTGTCGTCTTTATGCTCTGGGGCGCCTACGCCCAGCGCAAGGCGGCCTTTGTCGATCAGTCCCGGCATCTGGTGCTGAAGGCGCCGCATCCCTCGCCGCTCTCGGCCCATAACGGCTTTTTCGGCAGCAAGCATTTCTCCCGCGCCAACGCTTTTCTCGAAGAAAAGGGTCTCGGCGCGATCGACTGGCGACTGCCGGAGAGAGCCGAGATCACAACGTGACGGAATAGCGGTAGAAGGCGTCGCGCTTGTTGTAGCTGTCATAGAGCTTCTGGGCCGTGACATTGTCCTCAGCCGTGATCCAGTAGACCGACACCCAGTCCTTCTCCTTGCCGAGCGCCACGAGATCGTCGAGCAGCGCCTTGCCGACGCCCAGGCCCCGCGCCTCCGGGCTCACGAACAGGTCTTCGAGATAGCAGGTCGGCCTGACATCCCAGGTGGTCAGATGCGTATGGTGATGGGCAAAACCGAGCACGACGCCATCCTTCACCGCCAGCCGGGCGGTCAGCAGGTTCATCGGATCGAGGATCCGGGCCCAGGTCGCCTGGGTCACCTCGTCCGTCAGGCTGGTCTTGTAGAAGGTCAGATAGCCCTGCCAGAGCGGAGACCAGGCCTCAAAGTCACTTGCCGTCGCGTTGCGGATCTCAAGCGTCATGTCAGAACTGCTCCTTCAGTCTGGCGAGGAGTTCGGAGAGAAGCCGGTCGGTTGCCTCGACTGAACCGGTCTCGACATAAATCCGCATCTCCGGCGCATTGCCCGACTGGCGGAAATGCACCGTGTCGCCATTCGCAAATGCCATGCGCACGCCGTCGAGCGTCGAGATCTCTGTCGGGGTCGCGATGCGAGCGTCGAAGCCGGCGCGGAAGTCCGCCGAGGTTTCGATCGACGTAAGGAATGCCTTGCCCTTGTCGGGCGCGACCTCCTTGACGCGATCCGCCTTCATGAAGCGCGGCGGCAGCGTCGCCGCCAAGGCAGACAGGCTTCGGCCCTCGCTCTTGGCGAGCACCAGCGCTGCGACTGCCGGCAGGATCGCGTCGCGCGTCGGCAGCTTGCCGAGCACGCCGCCTGCGAGCGTCACGTCATCGCCGAGCAGGAAGCCGCCATTGGCCTCAAAGCCCACGACTGGATGGCTGGTCGCCTTGGCCATGCCGGCCACTACAAAGGGCGAGCCGATGCGGGTGCGGTCGACCGTCTCGAACCAGTTCGACTGCTCGACGGCGCTGGTCGAGGAGAGCGGCGTCACCACCGTCTTCGCCTTGATGAGTTTCGCTGTCAGCACGCCCAGCACATCGCCATTGATCTGCCGTCCCTGGTCGTCGATCACCAACGGCCGGTCGCCGTCGCCGTCGGTCGAAATCACGCCGCTAAGACCGTTCTCTGCGATCACCATTCGCGCCCGCGCCACATCCTCGGGATCGAGCGCCTCGGTATCGACGGCGACGAAGCGATCCATGCGCCGGAAGGCATGGACCTCAGCCCCCAACTTTTCCAAGATCGCCACAGTCAGATCGCGACCGACTGCGGAATGCAAGTCCACGCCGATCTTGAGGCCTGTGAGCGCTCCAGCGCCGAAGGATGCTGCATAGCGGGCGATGTAATCCTCCGCCACGGCCGCGAGCGCCTCGCCAGGCGTCACAGGCTCGACCGGGCGTCCCTCGGTCATGATCGCTTCGGCGCGCATGCGCACCGGCGCCTCGTCTTCCTTGAGGAATTCTCCGTCGGGACGATAGAATTTGATGCCGTTATAGGCTTCGGGGATATGGCTGCCGGTGATCATGATCGCCGGCGCCTTCCGCGCCATGGCATAGGCCGCGACCGCAGGCGTCGGCACATTGCCGGCCCAGACGGCGGTCCAGCCCATGGCCTTGATCGCGGCCAGGCATTGGCCGGCAATCCGCGGGCTCGATTCGCGCAGATCGGCGGCCACATAGGCCGTCTTCTCCGGCGTCTCCGGGGCGACGCGCTCCAGGAAAGCCGAGATATAGGCGGTGCAGAGTTCAGGGGTAAAATCGACCGCCGGGCCTCTCAGCCCCGATGTTCCAAATGCCGCCGTCACGATGCGCTCCTCTTGCAAAACCTTTGCATCCTGATTAGCGCAAATCCACGCCTAGTCAATTTGCCGCGGGCCGACGCGGAGAATTGAGCGTCTTGGCATAAAATCCCGAAGAGGCCCCATTGAAGTTCCCGCCTTGCATTGCTATGACCAGCCATGCCAACGCAAACTGGCATTGTGGGGTCATAGCTCAGCTGGGAGAGCGCTACGTTCGCAATGTAGAGGTCGGGAGTTCGATCCTCCCTGGCTCCACCATAAATTATGTTGTTTCGATTGAGTTTTTCTATCAAATACACGGTTGGCGTCGGCATTTCGTCGCCCCGAATGGCTAGCTCGGCTGCATTGATATCCACTTTCGTCGGCTGAATAACCAGGCGACCGAATTTTGGTGGACTGATCCGGAACATGTTCGACGCCGGCTTTTCATCATCCCAACACGCAAAAGAAGTCGCAGTTCGGTTTCGCCAATTAACTCCGGTAAGTCGCACCGTGACCGGATACACGGACAATTCGGGGGTCGGCAGGCAGACGGCGCGCGCAGCTGGCTCTGCCGCAGTGTTGTCGTCCTGCGCCAATCTCCGCGTCGATAACCGGCCCTGAAAGCGATTGTTTCTCCTCGATCATATTTAGACGAACTACACGTTTCGCCCGGTGATCTGTCCCGCAGATCGCCGTTCGGGTTTTTCAGCTTTCTCAGTGTTTCCGCCGTTCAGCATTACACCTGGACCGCGATGACCGCGCTTATCTGGATCCCGCCACACAGCCACATGCGATCTGAATTGCATTGCCACCCGGCCGTAGGGGCGCGAACCGCTGCCATCAACGATGCGCGCTCAAGACGCCGTCCCACCGCAAAGCCATCGCTTGACCTATCGTTTCATCGTTATCGGATTTCAAACCCCGAAAGCCATGCAAGGTGAGGTCGACCTGCACCGGCAAATTGCCCGGAGGCGGACATCTCTTGAGGCGTCCAGCGGTGTGTGGCGCATCGGGCGTCATTCAGGCCGTCGCGGACCATTTAAAGACGGGCGTCGAGGGGGGATTATCCACCCTCAGGGCGCTGAAGTTTACCTCTCCGTAAGTATAATAGATCCTAAACAAAACTCATATGATTTGATGTATTTATTCATCAAATGAAAACCATCCAATTTTATTTACTTTACCGCTTAATGTGATTTCAAGACCGGTTCGCTCTAATTGCCCCAAAGAAAAATACAAAATACAAAACAGGGCAAAATAAATGTGCGGTCTATGCAAGGAATATAATCAGATACATGCCAGTGACGCCGAGGTAGTCGATGGACTCATCTATGGAATAGGCTGGAGCGGGAAGATAAAATATGCGTTCCCCACATCCGCGTCCAATTACAGCTACCAAGAAGAAGCTGGTTATATGTTCGCTGAACTGGCGGAAACGCAGAAAACAGCCAGCCTGTTCGCCCTGGAAAAGTCCTTCGGCAACGCAGCAAACAATGGTTTTTCTGTCGAGGGCTTTACGAATGCAGATCTGTCCTCTGGAGAGGCGGACAGCGCAAACATTCGTGTTGCGAGGTCCGGTGTGCCTGTCACTGCCTACACATATATGCCCGGCGACACCGCTGAAGCGGGCGACGTCTGGCTTGGTCGCTATCAGAATTATGAGAACGCCAAGGCTGGCAACTACGCCTGGCACACAATTCTTCATGAACTCGGTCATTCGCTTGGTTTGAAGCATGGCCATGCGGCCTATGGCGATTTTGCCGCTCTCCCCAAAAAATATGACTCCGTCGAATATACATTGATGACCTACAGGACATATGAGGGGGGCAAGACCGACAATTACAGCTATACAGATTGGAGCGCCCCACAAACCTTTATGATCGCGGACATCGCCACTCTGCAGTACATGTATGGGGCCGATTTCACGACAAACAGCGGTAAAACCACCTATTCATGGTCGCCAAAATCCGGCGACACAGTCGTGAATGGAAAGATCGGAATTGACGCGGGCGGCAACAAGATATTTGCCACGATCTGGGACGGAGGCGGCGTCGACACCTATGATCTGAGCGCCTACTCCTCGGATCTGACGCTGACTTTGGCTCCAGGCGGAGCCTCCGAATTCAGCAAGTCCCAGTTGGCGGAACTCGGCCGCAAGCATATGGCTGAAGGCAGCATCTACAATGCGTTGCTTTATGAAAACGACGCCCGCTCCTTGATCGAAAACGCGATTGGCGGTTCCGGCGACGATGACATTTCCGGCAATATCGCAAAAAACAGGATTAGCGGCCGCGACGGCGATGATGTTGTTTTCGGTTTAAACGGCGATGACTTCTTGTTTGGAAACCAGGGTGATGATCGGCTGTTCGGCGGCAATGGCGATGACCGAATGAAGGGCGGCGCTGGCGGCGATGTTCTGGTGGGGGGCGCAGACAATGATGTATTGTTTGGATTGGGCGACAATGATCGCTTGGTGGGTGGAGCCGGAAATGACGAACTCAAAGGCGGTCGCGGAAATGACATTCTGATCGGTGGCGGTGGAAACGACCGCATGACGGGGGGCCGCGGCGAAGACCGTTTTGTGTTCGAACGCGGCGATGGCAAAGACATCGTGGTGGATTTCGACCCCGAAGCCGACATCCTTTTGTTCCGAAACGCGTCTTTTGACCAAAAAGCCGACGTTCTCGAAGCCGCCAAGAACCGTGGCGACGATGTGGTCATCACCCTGGCGGATTCATCGACAGTGACGCTCGAAAATGTTTCCATTCACGAGCTTCATCTGTCGAATTTCATGGTTTGATGTCGGCTGGAAGAACGCGTTTTGCCAGCTTTCACAGAGCAAACGGAGCGTCATATCGAATTTCTTCAATTCCGCGAACGAAGATCGTTTGGGATACTTCGTCGCTGACAAGATGAAGTTCGAGGATTCCGTCAACACGTTTCTGAGTGTAGTTCGACGATTCAATCAAATGCAGGACATCATAGCCGCCCCCGCCTTGCGCAACGAAAGAGTCGAGGCTTTGCGCATAGATGTGGTCGTTGCCGCGGCCGCCAGCTAGGACATCATGTCCGCCAGTCGTTATCAGCACATCGTTGCCGTAGCCGCCAAAGAAAACATCGTCTTGCGAACGGCGAGACCCGTTAACTTCGTTTGCGGTGTCCATTATATAATCATTGCCTTTGCGGCCGTAGACCACGTCGCGGCCCGCTCTTGGAACAATAAAATCACCCTTACTTGTTCCAAAAATAAATTCGTCGGATTCATCACCGAATATTTTCATGGATTAACTCGCTCAGTGTGACTCTGTTGCTTCAGCCTTTTTCGGCTTCGGGCAGTCATTGAATTCAAATTCCTCGCAGTGGGCCGATTTCTTCATCGGCTGTGAGAAATTGATGAGCCATCTGTTTAAACCGGGGAGGTCTAAACATCAACGTTTACCAGATTTTAACCTTAATGGATGGGGTCGTCGGACGACGTCAATCGTGGATCTGAAAAAAATTGTATAGAAAATACGCAAGGTTAGCTCCCAAGGTTTTTTCGCGTTCCCTCAAAAATTGTTGACGGTTGGAAGGCTCCCTAACAGCCTTAACCCTTTATTGCTTTGTCGCTTGGAAAAGCTGACTTGTGCGGATATAATTCCCTCGCATGTAAAACAGTGCAATTGAACTAGACGCGGCGTTTGCGATCGGGTGCTTCATGAAAAACACGACTGCGGCAAATTTGCTGCTTCCGGCCCAACAAGCCTTTGTGCGCGGATTTATCATCGCTGGAGTGCTGAGTTTTTTCTTGAACGTCGCCACATTGACCGGATCGATTTTTATGATCCAGGTCTACGGGCGTGTCCTGCCCGGCCATAGCTTCGATACGCTGTATGGGCTCATTGTCATCGCCGCTTTTGCCGTGGTGATTTATGGCCTGCTCGAATTTGCGCGCAGTTGGATATATGGCTCGACCGCGTTGATCATCGCCCAGAGGCTGAACCTTCCCGCCCTGCAGGCGAGTGTTCTCAGGTCTATCGAAGGCGGTGTCGCCGAGGGCGGCCACGCCATTCGCAATATCGTCGAGATCAGGCGGTTCATTACCGGCAGCGCGATTTCCATGCCGTTGGAGGCCGTGTGGTCGGTCGTGTTCCTCGCCGCGCTGTATTTCATTCATCCTGTCTATCTTTACGTCACTCTCGGCTTCATCGCGATTACGATTTTGTTGAATTTTGTGACGGACCGGCTGACGCGATCGGTGATCGATGACGCAAACAAGGCGCAACAGCGGCATGTCGAAGAAGTCGCCGGTTCGATGCGGCATGCGGAAACGATCGAGGCGATGGGCATGTTGCCGGCATTGGTGCGGATGTGGCGGCGCTCGCAGCAGGAGATGCTGAAATATTCCGAAGTCGCCGAGATGCGCAGTCGCGCCGTGCTCGCGATCCTGAAGTCCCTCACGAAAAGCCTGCAGATGGTCGTCGTGACGACAGGCGCCGTGCTGGTTTTGGATGGCTCGATCCACGCCAGCGTTTTGTTCGCCGCCATGATCATGTCCAGCCAGGCCGTGCAGCCATTTTCGAGCATGGTGGAAAACTGGCGCAAATGGATCAATGCGGCGGCGGCTTGGAAGAACATCATAGAGTTGGTCAACACCGAAGGTTCACTTCGCGACACGATGCCTGCGCCGGTCGGAGACGGATTTCTGAGCGTTGAAAATCTGACTTATCTGCCCGGGGGCAGGGATCTGCCTGTTTTGCGGAATATCACGTTCTCGGTCAATCCGGGCGAGGTGCTCGGCGTGATCGGCCCCTCGGGCGCTGGCAAGACTACGTTGGCGCGTTGCCTGACGGGCATTCTGAAGCCCACGGTGGGCGGCGTTTATCTTGATGGCCACTCGACCTATCTTTGGGAACGGGGATCGTTCGGCAAGGCGGTGGGATATCTCCCGCAAGGCCTTTCGCTCATCGACGGCACTATTCGCCAGACAATCGCGCGAATGCAGGAGAGCGACCCGCGGGACGTCATTCGGGCGGCGCGGGCGGCTGGCATTCACGATCTGGTGGGCAGACTGCCACAGGGGTATGATACGCCGGTCCGCGAAGGCTTGCATCTTTTGTCCGGAGGGCAGATGCAACGCGTCGCGCTGGCGCGCGCATTGTATAACGATCCCAAATTGCTGATTTTGGATGAACCAAATTCGAACCTCGATAATCTGGGCGAGGAAGCCCTTATCGAGGCTATCGATGCAGCGAAGAAGCGCGGCGCTATCGTGGTGATGATCGCGCATCGTCCATCGGTCATGGCGATCGCGGACAAGATTCTGGTCATAGAGCATGGGTCCGTCTCCAAATTCGGCCCGCGCAGTGAGGTTATCGGCGGTCCGCCGGAAATAAAGGCAGTTCCCATTCCTCAGAATGGCGTGGTGAAATTACTGCGCAGTGCGAAGGCAAGTGATGGCTAAGTCTATTGATATCGAATTGGCTGATTACCGGGTCGTCGGTCAACGCGGCGCGCTTCTCAGTGATTGGAACGCGGTGGTGCGGGAAGAGGCGAGCTTCCATGCGAGCCTGCTGCGACCCACGCTGCTTGCCTGTTCAGTGCTCGTTTTTGGCATCGGCGGATTCATTGTATGGGCGATGTTCACCAATCTGGTGCAGGCGTCCACCGCCGCCGCCAAGGTGATCGTGGAGAGCAATACCAAAACGGTCACGCATGCCGAAGGCGGCACGTTGAATACGTTGATGGTGCAGGAGGGCCAGGCGGTCCGCGCCGGCGATACGCTTGCAACGCTTGACGCAACGAGAGTGCGCTCGGAGATGCTGCAGCTGAAGCAACAGCTATACGCTTCCGAGATCCGCTTGGCGCGGCTGACCGCAGAGCGGGACGAAAAGCAGAGCTTCGCGTTCGATCTGAAGCCCCCGCCGGGCGTCGATGAAACGGTCGCCGCTGAATGGATGGCGACGGAGCAAAAGCTGTTCACTGAACGAAAGAGGCAGTTTTCTACAGCGATCGCCTCCAGCCAGTTGATGATCGATCAGCTCAAGAGCGAAAGAACGGCGCTGGACGCGCGCAGGCAGTCATGGATCGAGCAGGCTGCGGTGTTGAAGTCTGACTATGACACGCAATTGAAATTGCGCACCAAAGGCTTGACCACAAAGGCGCGGCTGAATGAGGTCAAGCTGCAATATATCGATATGATGACCCGCATCACCGAATCCGATGCCGGTATCGTGTCCAACAAACAGAAGGTCGTCCAGGCCGAACTGGCCGTCATCAACACCCGGAATGAATATTTCCGAGCGATTTCGGAGCAATTGCAGACAGTGCAGGCCGAGCGGGCCCGTGCCGAGCAGGATCTCGTCGCGGCGGAACACGCGGTGAAGCAATCCACCATTCTGTCGCCCCAGGATGGGGTGATTGCCAATATTCGCGTGCGCGCCCCGGGTTCTGCGCTCTTGGCGGGTCAAGCTTTGCTCGACATCGTGCCGGCCAATCAGGCGCTCATCCTGGAAGGACAGGCGCGCGCTATCGACATCGACACGCTGCGGGTGGGCGAAAAGGTGGAAATTCGCCTGGCTGCCTTCAGCGCCGCCGACGATTTGCCGCTGGAAGGCAAGGTGATCTATGTCGCGCCGGATTCGATCGTCAATGAAGCCACCGGCGAAGCGACCTATACGTTCCGCGCCCGTATAGACGCTTCGGAGTTAAAGAAGCGTCCACAACTGTTCCTCTACCCCGGCATGACCGCCAGTGTGAACATCGTCAATGGCGAGAGAACCGCGCTGGCGTATCTTATACAGCCGATCGCCAAGAGTTTTTCACAGGCATTTCATGAAAAGTAACGGATTTTCCCGACGTTTGGCGTACTGCTGAGACACGCTCTAGAACCTAACGAGTCAGCATTCGCGCCGCTGGCGTATTGCGCTCGGAAAACGTCGGTCGGGACCGACGATCCGCTTTGCGGTTTAACGCCGCAGTCGGGCCTAAAGCACCAAAGCATGTCGCCCGAAACTGGGGCCAGTTTTGGGTCGACGAAATGCGATAAAACAGAGAGAAAGCGCAAAGTGCGAATCTGAAAGATCGCGACACGCTTTAGTTCATGAATTCAAAATAGCTGCTTTCGATGGCGTTCCGCGAAGCAGCGTTCTGCGAGGCGTCATCGGATTGACGGTTTTCCTGCGCCGCCCACAGCGCGTTGGCCAGGCTGGCGCTCAGCACGGCGTTGCTTCCGGTCAGGGCGTTGTCGCGACGGTCGATTTTTTTCGTCAGCGTCTCTGCCGATGCGTCCTGTTTCGGAGCCAAATCGTAAGCGCGTGGCGTTCGGCCATATCCGCCAGCATTCGTGTTGATTTCCATTGTCCCGGCCCACCATAAATCGTTAACCGTTATTAACCTTCGTGGCTTGCCTGGAGCTTGCGCCCGACAATTGGGGGTTTTGTTTCGGTATCCTTCATTCATCGCCGTTCATATAGTCGGTCCACGCTTTCGGTGCGCTGCGCTCTTCTGAAGTGTTCAACCGACGCTGGCGAATGAGAGCATCGGCGATCACAAGCGCCAGGACGAGAGGTCCGCCCGCCACCACCAAAAGCCATGGATATCTAATATGCGACGTCTCCCGGTTGCAGAAGGAGAATCGAAGATCCGCCGGAAAGTACCGGAGGATAACGCGGCGGCCTGAAACATCGAGACGAAGTGGGTGGCGGGATTGACGGCGCCTACCGGGAGTTGCGGTGGCGAACACGGCTTTGCGCATGAGAGCCACGCAGCGCAGGCGCATTGAGCATGCGCAAGTATTGCCTGATCCAAACGGGCCGCCTGCTTTCGGTTCCGCTCTCAGCAATCCTATGACGGGCCGAAATGCGGGATAGACAGTCTAACGGAAAAAGGGGGCGGACAAAGGCTCGGAGAGGGGGGAAGGAGCCTTTGTCCGTCAAACCTGGCAAGGCGGGGGACGAGCCATTTGACCAGGTTACGGGCGTTCTTCATGATCGCCACGAGACTGATTTGTGGTTTGAAATGCGGCTTTTCAAGGAAAACGACGATTACAAATTGGTAACCTCGTTGACAGGAACGCTGTTCCACCGGCGCGCGCGATCAGGGGTAGATCACGCCCTTGCGCAGGATGATATTGCCATACAGCCGGGGTTCGGATGTCTGCACGATCGTATGGGCGCGACGAACGCGCTCATAAAACTCCTGCGGGGCCAGCGGTAAAACCGTTCGTTCAGGCTCCCTTTGGGCGCAGATCTCGATCATGTCGGCATGGACAGGATCAATGGCGTCGAGATCGCCGCGCACTGTGGCGCGGAAAATGCCGCAATCGACGAAATCATCCACGGGCATCAGCGAAAGAATGGCGTCCAGAATGCGGATGACGCCGTGGCCATCGGCCCTGACCAGCCGCCGCGCATGTTCGAGCCCGGGATAATTGCCGTCCACGAGCGCGATTTCGTCGCCATGCCCCATGGCGCGCAGGGTCGCGAGAAGATCGGGACTTAATACGGGATCGACGCCTTTGAGCATCAGGCCAACTCCTTGAACAATACGCTTTGATCGATGTGATAGCGGGAAAACAGCGGCAGGCTGGCGGCGCCGATGGCGCGCGCGGACGCCCCCACCAGCCCCGCCTCAATCACCGGGGCGGCGATGCCCTGCAGATTGACGCGGGCGATCGCCTTGCGGGTCGCCGCCACGATCCTGCCTTTCACCGAAGGGCTGAAACCGCCGTCGATGATTACCGCCTCGAAATCGATGACGGAGCAGACCGAGGCCGTGGCGAAGGCCAGCGCTTCCGCCGTTTCCTCGATCCACTCGCTTTCGATCTCGCCGAAATCTTCCCAGCGGTCCGGCTCCAGCCAGATGGAGGACGGATCTCGCCCGGCTTTGTCGAGCTTCCGTTCAAGCTGGATGATGGAGGCGTGGTCGATCAGCTGGTCTGCCTGTGCCCCGTCGGCTCGAAACGGCATGGAGCCGAAGGCGCCGGCATTGCCGGTCCGGCCGGGATAGAGCGCGTGATTGATCGCCACACCGCCGCCGATGAAGGTGCCGATGAAGAAATAAGCGAAGTCGGCGTAACGCGGACCATGGCCGAAGGCGAGTTCGGCGGCGCAGGCGGCGGTCGCGTCATTTTGCACCACGACCGGCAGAGCGAGCGCCTCCGATAACAAATCCGCAACATCGGTGTTGCGCCAGGCGTCCATATCCGTTTTCGGGGCCCCAAGCGCCTCGACCCAGTTCCACAACTCGAACGGAAGCGCCACACCCAGACCGGAGACCTTGAGCCAAAGACTGTCAGACAGACCGCGGCGCATGCTGGCGACGGACATGACGACAAAATCGACAATCAGCTCCGGCGTGGGATAACGATAGGCCTCGGTGCGGCGCATGCGCACGGCGCCGACGAAATCCATCAGGATCAACTCGCAACTGCGGCGGCCCACTTTGAGCCCGAGCGAGAACACCCCGTCCGGATTTAGGCTCATCGGGATCGACGGCTGGCCGACCCGGCCGCGTTGCGGCAGGCCCCGGCTCAACAAGCCGTCTTTTTCGAGCGCGCGCATGATCACCGACACGGTCTGCGCGGACAGGCCGGTGCGTCGGGCGATTTCAGCTTTCGACAGGCTGCCGTGTCGGCGCACCAGCGACAATACGAGGCGTTCGTTGTAAGCGCGCACGCGCGTCTGGTTCGCGCCGCCCATCGGGTCGACAACGAGGGTTTCCGCCGTGCGTTGTTCGGTCGGATTCATCTCCGCCATGCCCATTCTCCTCCCGGGCGTGACTATAACAAGTGACCCGGACCATGCCACATCTAATTAATAAATCAACTCGATTTATTTATTGACAGGCGTTTTGATTGGTGATTATCTCAGGATCGGCGGTCGCACGAAGCGGGAGGAGCTTTGGGTCGTACCCGATAAGTGCGGCGCTCGAAACGGGCGTCGGATAGTCCGGCGCCGGAGGTCAATTTCCTTGGGAGGAAATCATGAAGTCATCCATTCTTGCCGCAGCATTTGGCGCGCTCGCGCTTGGCGTCGCTTTCTCCGGCTCCGCGCAGGCTGCCGACGTGTCTGCGTGCCTCATCACCAAGACTGACACAAATCCTTTCTTCGTCAAGATGAAGGAAGGCGCTGAAGCCAAAGCTAAGGAACTGGGCGTGACGCTCAAGGCTTACGCCGGCAAGGTCGACGGCGATTCCGAAAGCCAGGTCGCCGCCATTGAAACCTGCATCGCCGATGGCGCGAAGGGTATCCTGATCGCCGCCTCTGACACCAAGGGCATCGTTCCGGCTGTCCAGAAGGCGCGCGACGCTGGTCTCCTGGTCATCGCGCTCGACACGCCGCTTGAGCCGATCGACGCCGCTGACTCGACCTTCGCCACCGACAACCTCCTTGCCGGTAAGCTGATCGGCCAGTGGGCCGCCGCCACCCTCGGCGACGCCGCCAAGGACGCCAAGGTCGCCTTCCTCGATCTTACGCCGTCGCAGCCCTCCGTCGACGTCATGCGCGACCAGGGCTTCATGATCGGCTTCGGCATCGACCCGAAGGACGCCAACAAGATCGGCGACGAAGACGATGCGCGCATCGTCGGCCATGACGTGACCAACGGCAATGAAGAGGGCGGTCGCACCGCCATGGAAAACCTTCTCCAGAAGGATCCGGAAATCAACGTCGTGCACACCATCAACGAACCGGCTGCCGCCGGCGCTTATGAAGCGCTGAAGGCTGTCGGCCGCGAGAAGGACGTGCTGATCGTTTCTGTCGACGGCGGTTGCCCGGGCGTGAAGAACGTGCAGGACGGCGTCATTGGCGCGACCTCGCAGCAGTACCCGCTGATGATGGCGGCGCTCGGCGTCGAGGCCATCAAGAAGTTCGCCGAAACCGGTGAAAAGCCGAAGCCGACCGAAGGCAAGAACTTCTTCGACACCGGCGTGGCTCTGGTGACCGACAAGCCTGCTGCTGGCGTCGAGTCGATCGACGTCAAGACCGGCATGGAAAAGTGCTGGGGCTGATATGAACTCTGCCGCCTCGGGCTCCTTGCCCGGGGCGGCGTACGAACAAGACTGTTTCGCTCTCGATCAGGCGGACCTTGCGGGCATTGACGCCCGCATGCGAGGCGGACCATCATCTGAGCAGCGCTTTGCGGCGCCGCTCTCCCGGACCGGATGCGAGCGACGCCGGACGGAATGCCCTCGGGCGCATGTCAATCGCGACGAACTCCGGCCGCTGTCGGAAAGGTTGCGCAACCAGAACAATGGGAGGAAGGAAGATGAGTGAGCCGCGCGCTGCCTCACAGCCGTCTCAGGAATTCGAGAAAGTCCTGTCGCAAAGCTCCACGCAGCTTGCGAGCTTCGACACGCATGACAAGACGCCGCTGCAGAGATTGCAGCACTACCTGCATTCCAGTCCGGCTGCGGTGCCGATGATCGTGCTGGTGCTGTCGCTCGCCATTTTCGGCGCGATCCTCGGCGGTAAATTCTTCTCGGCCTTCTCGCTTAGTCTCATTCTTCAGCAGGTGGCCATCGTCGGCATCGTTGGCGCGGCGCAGACGTTGGTGATCCTGACCGCCGGCATCGACCTATCGGTCGGAGCGATCATGGTTCTCTCCTCCGTGGTCATGGGCCAGTTCACCTTCCGCTATGGCCTGCCGCCGACCTTCGCCGTGCTGTGCGGGCTCGCGGTCGGCGCGGCTTGCGGCTTCATCAATGGCCTGCTTGTGTCGCGTATGAAGCTGCCGCCGTTCATCGTGACGCTGGGCATGTGGCAGATCGTGCTCGCCTCGAACTTTCTCTACTCCGCCAATGAAACCATCCGTGGGCAGGATATCGAGCAGAACGCGCCGATCCTGCAGTTCTTCGGCGAACGCATTCGCCTTGGCGGCGCAGTCTTCACTTATGGCGTCATCGCCATGGTGCTGCTGACGGCCGTGCTCTGGTATGTGCTGAACCGCACCGCCTGGGGACGCCATCTTTATGCCGTGGGCGACGATCCCGACGCGGCTGAACTCGCCGGCGTCAATGTCAAGCGCATGCTGACCACCGTCTATACCTTGTCGGGCCTGATCTGCGCCTTTGCCGGCTGGGCGCTGATCGGCCGCATCGGTTCGGTTTCTCCGACCGCAGGGCAGTTCGCCAATATCGAATCCATCACGGCCGTTGTGATCGGCGGCATTTCGTTGTTCGGCGGACGCGGCTCGATCATGGGCATGCTGTTCGGCGGCCTGATCGTCGGCGTCTTCTCGCTGGGACTGCGGCTGATCGGCACCGACCCGCAATGGACCTATCTCCTCATCGGCGTGTTGATCATCACCGCCGTTGCGATCGACCAGTGGATCAGAAAGGTGGCCGGCTGATGTCTCGCGAACCCATTCTCACCGCACGCGGCCTCGTCAAACGCTATGGCAAGGTGACCGCTCTCGATAGCGCCGATTTTGACCTCTATCCGGGCGAAATCCTCGCCGTGATCGGCGACAACGGCGCCGGCAAGTCGTCGCTGATCAAGGCGCTTTCGGGCGCCGTGACGGCGGACGAAGGCGAGATCCGCCTTGATGGCCAGCCGGTTCGCTTCCGCTCGCCGATCGAGGCTCGCAAGGCCGGCATCGAGACGGTCTATCAGAACCTGGCGCTTTCGCCGGCATTGTCGATCGCCGACAATATGTTCCTCGGTCGAGAGTTGCGCAAACCGGGGCCGCTGGGCTCGGTGTTTCGTATGCTCGACCGCAAGGCAATGGAAAAAGTGGCCCGCGACAAGCTCTCCGAGCTTGGCCTGCTGACCATCCAGAACATCAACCAGGCGGTCGAAACGCTCTCGGGCGGCCAGCGCCAAGGCGTGGCGGTGGCGCGCGCCGCGGCCTTCGGCTCCAAGGTGATCATTCTCGACGAACCCACCGCAGCCCTCGGCGTCAAGGAATCGCGCCGCGTGCTCGAACTGATACAGGATGTGAAGGCGCGTGGCATGCCGATCGTGCTGATCTCGCACAACATGCCGCATGTTTTCGAAGTGGCGGACCGCATCCATGTTCACCGGCTCGGCAAGCGCCTTTGCGTGATCAATCCAAAAGACTACACCATGTCGGACGCCGTGGCCTTCATGACCGGCGCGAAAGCGCCGCCTGAAGCCGCGATGGCCGCCTGATTTCCTTCCAAGGAATTTTTGAACGCCCGCCTCCACAGCGGGCGTTTCTTTTTGGCGTGAACTTCTCTCCGTCTCAGACGTTGCGCGCCATGCGGTGTCGCGTTATGGCCGTGTCCGTCCCTTCTTTACTCCGGAACCTGGATCGATGACCGAGATCACCCTGCGCCGCCCCGACGACTGGCATCTGCACCTGCGCGACGGCGAGATGCTCAACGCCGTGCTGCCCTATACATCGAGGCATTTCGCCCGCGCGATCATCATGCCCAATCTGGTTCCGCCCGTGGTCACCACGGCTGACGCCCGCGCCTATCGCGACCGCATCCTGGCGGCCAAGCCCGAACATCACCATTTCGAACCGCTGATGACGCTCTATCTCACCGAGGGAACTGATCCCGACGATCTCGAAGAAGCGCATCGCTCCGGCCTCGTCACGGCCGCCAAGCTCTATCCGGCTGGCGCCACCACCAATTCCCATTCCGGCGTGCGCGACATGGACAAGGCCATGCCGGTGTTCGAACGCATGGCCAAGATCGGCCTGCCGCTCTGCGTGCATGGCGAGGTGACCTCCTCTGATGTCGATATTTTCGACCGCGAAGCCGTGTTCATCGAAACCGTGCTCGATCCGCTGCGCACTCGACTGCCGGAGCTGAAGGTCACGATGGAGCATGTCACCACCAAGGATGGCGTCGACTATATCGCCGCCTCCAAGGCCAATCTGGCCGGCTCGATCACCACCCATCACCTGATCATCAACCGCAACGCCATCCTCGCCGGCGGTATCCGGCCGCATTACTACTGCCTGCCGGTCGCCAAGCGCGAAAGCCATCGCCAGGCGTTGCGCAAGGCGGCGACCTCAGGCAACGCCAAATTCTTCCTCGGCACCGATTCCGCTCCGCATGTCGATCCGCTCAAGGAATGCGCCTGCGGCTGCGCCGGCTGCTTCACATCGATCAACACGATGAGCTGCCTGGCCCATGTGTTCGAGGACGAAGGGGCTCTGGACAGGCTGGAAGCCTTCGCCTCGCTCAACGGTCCCGCCTGGTACGGATTGGCGCCGAACGAGACGCGCATCACGCTGGTCAAGCGCGCGGAGAAGGTGGAGTTCCCCTCCAAGATCGAGACCGCGGCGGGACCGGTGACGGTGTTCGATCCGATGTTCGAGATCTTCTGGGAAGTGACGCCCTGATCAGGGGTGTTTGAGGCGCCCATAACCCCCCTCCTTGAACAACCTAACAAGTTGGGTTATTCTCCGACATTGTCACTGTCCTCCGTGAAGCTGGCATGCGCTTTGTCATCTACACGGATGACCATGAGCCCGCCCATGTGCATGTCTATGGAGATGGAGAGGCGCGCATCGACATTCTGACCCTTCGCGTCCTGACGAACCGTGGGATGACGAAGAGGGATCTAAGTCGAGCGCTGGCTCTCGTGGCGGATCATCAAGCCGACCTGATCGCGCAATGGAGACGCATTCATGGCTGACGCCGTTTTGGATGATCAACACTATTATCAGGCGACGCGCGCGGGCGAGGCGCAGCGCGCCAACGCCCCCATTCCGTCCTCGGTGCGGTTCGATGCGGCGTCTGGCCGCATCGTCGTCGATTTCTCCAATGGCGCCTGTTTCATGGCTCCGGCGCGCGCCCTTCAAGGCCTGGAGATGGCAACGGACGCGCAATTGGCTGAGGTCGAGCTTTTGGGCGAGACGGGCCTGCACTGGGAAAGCCTGGATGCGGATTTCACGATTGCGGGCCCGATGAACGGCGTCTTCGGGACGGCCAAATTCATGGAGGCACAACGCCGCGGCGGTCAATCGCGATCGGCGGCCAAGGTCGAGGCCAGCCGGGCCAATGGCGCCAAGGGCGGCCGTCCCCGCAAGATCAGCTAGTCAGGCGGGCTCGATGTCCGTCCTGATGAAATCCTCGCCCTTGAACATGAGCGGCAGTCGGTGATGACGCGCGGCGGCATAAGCGAAGCAATCCCCGAAATTCAGCGCCGCCGGATGCCGCTCCTTGCCGTAATCGCGATGCGCGGCGATGGCGAGCGGGGTCATCTCGGTGGTGATCGGGATGATTTCAGCGACGATGGCGGCCAAAAATTCATCGACCAGATGTGCCGTCTCGTCGGTCGCGATCCCTGTTGCGCGGCTAACCGCAAGAGTCGCTTCCCAGACCGCCATCGGAGAGGTGAGTTTGGTCGCGGCAGCCATGATTTTGTCCATCAATATCTCGGCGTCATCTTCCTTGATCATGATCGCGCAAATGGCGGACACGTCGATAAACATGGCCTACTCGTAAAGGCTGTCGATGAAATCCTTGTCGACAGGCTGAGCCTTTCGCGGATCGGATAGCGCGCGTAGCTTAGACTGGATCTTCCTCACGGCGTCGATCATCGATGCGTCTCCGACCTCCCGGCTCCATTCCCGCGTGAGTGCGTCACGAAGAACTTGCGTGGGGGTGACATTACGCCGCTCCGCCAATCGCGTTGCGAGTTGAACGACGTCTTCATCTTCGAGCACAAGCATCATAATCCGCCTCCGGTGCAATCAGGAGAATAGCACAGGCGATGGACATGATCCAATCGGTTCGACTACCCCTTGCCCACTTCGATCGCCAGCGCATGCAGGCCCTCGTCGAAACCGAAGGCCAGCGCCGTATTAATCGCCCGGTGCTGGTTGACGCGGCTCATCGCAGTGAGCGCATCGGCGGTAATGCGGATGCGGAAATGGGTCTGGCCGGTTGCGGCGGCTTCCTGATTGTGGCCGGCATGCATCCGGCTCTCGTTGACCACCTCCAGATGCGAGGGAGAAAACTCGGCTTTCAGGGCCGTTTCGATCTTGTCGTGGAGGGTCATGGTCAACTCGCGAAAAATAGCTCCACAAAGCCAAGAACTTTCCGATTTGTCAATTCTTGAAAGCAAGCGCCCGGAAGACCCATAATGTGCAGATGAAACTCGACTCAAAATATTTCGACTCGATCCGGTCCAAGCGCACCAAGGGGGCGCGGGTCGAGGAAAATCCCGACAAACCGACCTGTCAGTGGGATGGTTGCGACGCGCCAGGCGCGCATCGCGCGCCCGTGGGTCGGCATGCCGAGGGAAAATATTTCATGTTCTGCTTCGAGCACGTCAAGGAATACAACAAGGGCTATAACTATTTCTCGGGCCTGTCCGACACCGAGGTCGCGCGCTACCAGAAGGAAGCGGTGACCGGAAATCGTCCGACCTGGACCATCGGCGTCAACAAGAACGCCAAATGGGCGCCGGCCATGAACGAAGCGCGGGCCGGCGCGACGCGGATGCGCGATCCCTTCGGGTTCTCGGCCTGGCGCCAGAGCAAGCCGGAGCCGCGCGAGCGCAAGCTGAAGCCGCTCGAAGGCAAGGCTTTCGAAACCCTCGGGCTGGCGGCCAACGCCACGTCGAGCGACATCAAGTCGCGCTATAAGGAATTGGTGAAGAAACATCATCCTGACGCAAATGGAGGCGACCGCGGCTCGGAAGAGCGCTTCCGGTCGGTCATTCAGGCCTATCAATTGCTGAAACAGGCAGGTTTCTGCTCCTGAGCAGGAAACGAACGATGCCGCCACGCGCCATCGCGACGCTTTTTCAAGCGCTCGCGAGCATTGATTAATTCGTCGCCTCGGCCTAGGACAATGCCCGAGGAATTTTGCGGCCGAACTCCCCGACGGCCGCGTTGGAGAGATGATGAGCAAGATTGACGTAGATATTGTGAAGCTTCCCGACACCACCGTTTCCGTGCGGGACGTTTTCGGCATCGATTCCGATATTCGCGTGCCGGCCTATAGCGAAACCGACGCCCATGTGCCGGACCTCGATCCGGATTACCTGTTCGACCGCGACACGACGCTGGCGATTCTGGCTGGCTTCGCCCATAACCGCCGCGTGATGGTCTCGGGCTATCACGGCACCGGCAAGTCGACCCATATCGAACAGGTCGCCGCCCGCCTCAACTGGCCCTGCATTCGCGTCAACCTCGACAGCCATGTCAGCCGCATCGATCTGGTCGGCAAAGATGCGATTGTCTTGAAGGATGGCAAGCAGATCACCGAATTCAAGGATGGCATCCTGCCCTGGGCCTATCAGCACAATGTCGCGCTCGTTTTCGACGAATATGACGCCGGCCGCCCTGATGTGATGTTCGTGATCCAGCGCGTGCTGGAATCCTCGGGCCGTCTGACGTTGCTCGATCAGAGCCGCGTCATCCGTCCTCACCCGGCCTTCCGCCTGTTTGCGACCGCCAACACTGTCGGCCTCGGCGACACCACCGGACTCTATCACGGCACGCAGCAGATCAACCAGGCGCAGATGGACCGCTGGTCGATCGTCACCACGCTCAACTATCTGCCGTTTGAGCATGAAGTGAACATCGTCACCGCCAAGGTGAAGCAGCTTGAAGCCGGCAAGGGCCGCGATACGATCGCCAAGATGGTGCGCGTGGCCGAACTCACCCGCGCCGCCTTCGTCAACGGCGATCTCTCGACCGTGATGAGCCCGCGTACGGTGATCAGCTGGGCGGAAAACGCCGCCATCTTCGGCGATGTCGCCTTCGCCTTCCGCGTGACCTTCCTCAACAAATGCGACGATCTTGAGCGTGCGCTGGTGGCCGAACAGTATCAGCGCGTCTTCGGCGTCGAGCTCAAGGAAAGCGCGGCCAATCTGGTCCTGAGCGCCTGAGGTCGAACCGATGGCTGGACCGGGCGACAATTCCAAGGCGAGGCCGGGCGCGGCCGTCGATCTCGAACCCTTCCGCCGGGCGCTGACGGGCTGCATTCGCTCGGTGGCGGAATCGGCGGAGGTCGAGGTGGCCTTCGCCAATGACCGTCCGGGCTTTGCCGGCGATCGCATGCGCTTGCCGGAGCTTTCCAAGCGGCCAACCGCGATGGAGCTCTCCATCGTGCGCGGCCTGGGCGATTCCATGGCGTTGCGCAAGGCTTGCCATGACGAACGGTTGCACACGCAATTCGCCCCACAGGGGCAGGACGCGCGCGCCATCTATGACGCGGTCGAGCAAGCGCGCGTCGAAGCGCTCGGCGCAAGCCGCATGGCCGGCATGGCCGCAAACCTCTCCTCCATGCTGACGGACAAATATGCCCGCGCCAATTTCCGCGGCGTCTCGCAGCGGCAGGACGCGCCGATCGAAGAGGCGATGTCTCTGTATGTGCGCGAAGCGCTGACCGGCGAGAAGCCGCCGGAAAGCGCCGGTCCTGTTCTCGATCTCTGGCGCGATTTCTTCCAGGAGACGGCCGAGCGCGAAGTCGGGTCGCTGAGGAACGTCATCGACGACCAGGAAAGTTTCGCCCGGGCTATCCGCTCGATGTTGGCCTCAATGCAGTTGGCCGAGGATATTTCCAACGAAACGGCCCAACCGGATGAGGACGATACGACCTCCGAGGAAGAACAGCCGCGCAGCCAGGAACAGAACGACGAAGAAAACGAGGACGAAGCGGGAACCGAAGAGGCGCCCGCCGAGGAGAACGAAGCCGCCGACGAACAGCTCGATCAGGGCGAGACAGACGGCGCCGAGATATCCGAAGACGATCTCATGGAGGAGTCCGACGAGGACTCCGAGACCCCCGGCGAGGTCAAGCGGCCCAACAATCCGCTGTCCGATCTCAATGAAAAAGTCGATTACCACGTCTTCACCCAGGAATTCGATGAGGAAATCTCCGCCGACGAGCTGTGCGACGAAGCCGAACTCGATCGTCTCCGGGCGTTTCTCGACAAGCAGCTCGCCCATCTCCAGGGCGCCGTGGGCCGGCTCGCCAACAAGCTGCAGCGGCGGCTGATGGCGCAGCAGAACCGTTCCTGGGATTTCGATCTCGAGGAAGGCTATCTCGACAGCGCCCGTCTGGTGCGCATGGTCATCGACCCCATGCAGCCGCTGTCGTTCAAGATGGAGCGCGACACCAAGTTCCGCGACACCGTGGTCAGTCTTGTCATCGACAATTCCGGCTCGATGCGCGGTCGCCCGATCACGGTCGCCGCCACTTGCGCCGACATTCTCGCCCGCACGCTGGAGCGCTGCGGCGTGAAGGTCGAAATCCTCGGCTTCACCACCAAGGCCTGGAAGGGCGGCCAAAGCCGCGAGGCGTGGCTGGCGAGCGGCAAGCCGCCGCAGCCGGGACGTCTCAATGATCTCCGCCACATCGTCTATAAATCCGCCGACGCCCCCTGGCGCCGCGCCAAGCGCAATCTTGGTCTGATGATGCGTGAGGGTCTCCTGAAAGAGAATATCGACGGCGAAGCGCTGATCTGGGCGCATAACCGGCTGCTCGGCCGGCCCGAACAGCGCAAGATCATGATGATGATCTCCGACGGCGCGCCGGTCGACGATTCCACCCTGTCGGTCAATCCGGGCAATTATCTGGAGCGGCATCTGCGGGCGGTGATCGAGGAGATCGAGACCAAGTCGCCGGTCGAGCTTCTGGCCATCGGCATTGGTCACGACGTCACCCGCTATTATCGCAAGGCGGTCACGATCATCGATGCGGACGAACTGGCGGGGGCGATGACCGAACAATTGGCGGCGCTGTTCGCCGATGAGGCGGAACAGGCGCGCGGCGCCAAGCGCAAGGGCCGGTGAGCCGGCCCTGAACCCTTACGGATAGGAAGCCGCCTTGGCGTCGAAAAAACTTCTCTCGCTATTGGCTTACCTTCCCTTCGTCATTGCCGGGCTTGGCTTCCCCATGGCTTTTGGGGGCCGGCCGGCGGAGTCCGGCGCGGTGCTGCCGGTCAAGGCCATGGTGATTTCCGATTTCCGGCCCGACGCGGGAAAACTGTTCGGCCGGTTGGAATTCATGGGTGGATTGTCGCTAGCGACCCCCAAGGGTGAAATGGGCGCGGTGTCCTCCATCCGGCTGATCGATGGCGGCAAGCGTTTCATTTCGGTGATGGACACTGGCCATTGGGCGACCGGCGCAATCGAACGAGA
The DNA here is from genome assembly GCF_029892285.1 of Rhizobium sp. SG_E_25_P2. Taxonomy (GTDB): domain Bacteria; phylum Pseudomonadota; class Alphaproteobacteria; order Rhizobiales; family Rhizobiaceae; genus Rhizobium_E. The sequence continues at coordinate 623,924 of NZ_JARXVM010000001.1, read as the reverse complement.
CGCACAAGGCGCGCTTTCGGGCATTTCCGATTACCGCATCCATGACATGCTCGACCGCAACGGCCATCCCGGCGGCAAGCAGCAGATGGACGCCGAGGGGCTGGCGATCGACGATGCGCATGTCTATGTCAGCTATGAGGGCGAGCACAGAATCGACGCCTATCCCCGTGCGGGTTTCGAGACATCGACGCCCCTTTCGAGCGAGCGTCCTGTTCTCGCGGGGGAACGTCTGCGAAATAATGGCGGCATCGAGGCTTTGCTGAAAGCGCCTGATGACAGCGCCCTTCAGGGCGCGCTGTTCTACGTCGCCGAGCGCAGCTATGACAACAAGGGTAATTTCATCGCCGGCGTCCAATCTGGCCCGCGCGCAGGCAATTTCACGATCGAACGCGCCGCCCCCTATGACGTGACTGACGGCGTCGCGCTAGACGACGGCAGCTTCCTGCTTCTGGAGCGCAAATTCGGGCTGCAAGCCGGCATCGGCATGCGCATCCGCCGCTTCAGGCTGGATGACATCAAGCCCGGCGCGCTGGTGAAAGGCGATGTCGTCATGGAAGGCGTCTTTCCCGCCCAGATCGACAATATGGAAGGCATCGACGCCTACAGGGCCGAGGATGGTTCGACGCGGCTGATCGTCGTTTCCGACGACAATCACAATCTGCTCGAACGCAATCTGATGCTGGAATTCAAGCTGATGCCATAAAGCGCATCCAGGCTACTTCTTAGCATTTGCGAATTTCGAGATGCCGCATTGCGGAAAAACGTCTATGCTGTCGCATGCAGGCGCTTCGGCCACCTGTTGCACGGGACCCGCTCAGCGGCGCCTGTCTATCATTCAGTAACATTGCGTTGCTAAGCTTGCACAACAGTCTGCGCTTTCGCAGCGCAGCAAGATTCGAAAATCGGGGCGGCGAGATGATGAATTATGACCTGATCGTGATTGGCAGCGGACCGGCGGGACGCCGGGCGGCGATCCAGGCGGCGAAACTCGGCAAGAAGGTATTGGTCGTCGAGAAGGGGACGCGCGTCGGCGGCGTCTCCGTCCATACCGGCACCATTCCCTCCAAGACCTTGCGCGAGACGGCGCTCAATCTCACCGGCTGGCGTGAGCGCGGCTTCTACGGCCGTTCCTATCGCGTCAAGCAGGAAATCAGCGCCGACGACCTGCGCCGCCGTCTCCTCATCACGCTGGATCACGAAGTCGAGGTGCTCGAACATCAGTTCGCTCGCAACCGCGTCAATCATATTCGTGGCCGGGCCGAATTCGTGGACCGTAACACGTTGGCGATCGAGAAGAATGATGGCGAAGTGCTGCGGGTGACCGGCGTGTCCATCCTGCTCGCCATCGGCACGCGGCCCTATAGGCCCGAAAACATCCCCTTCGACGGCGAGAAAATCATCGACAGCGACGAATTGCTGGAGATCCAGGAAATCCCACGCTCGATGATCGTGATCGGCGCCGGGGTCATCGGCATCGAATACGCCACGATCTACAGCACGCTCGATACGGTAGTGACGGTGATCGAGCCGCGCGCCAGCATGCTGGACTTCATCGACAAGGAAATCGTCGAAGACTTCTCCTACCAGCTCCGCGACCGCAATATGAAGCTCCTGTTCGGCGAAACGGCGGATAAGGTGGAACGCGAGCCCAACGGCAAGTGCCGGGTGACACTGGCGAGCGGACGTTCGCTGCATGCCGACATGGTGCTCTACGCCGCCGGGCGTTCCGGCGCGACCGCTCAGCTCAATCTCGACGCCGTGGGCCTCAAGCCGGATTCGCGCGGCCGCATCAAGGTCAACCCCGAAACCTTCCAGACCGACGTGCCCAACATCTACGCCGCCGGCGACATTGTCGGCTTTCCGAGCCTCGCCTCCACCTCGATGGAGCAAGGCCGCATCGCCGCCCGTCACGCCGTGGGCGCGCCAGCCTGCGATCCGCCGCAATTTTTCCCCTATGGCATCTATGCCGTCCCGGAGATCTCGACCTGCGGCCTGACCGAGGAAGAGGTCAAGGCGCGCCACATTCCCTATGAATGCGGCATCGCCCGTTTCCGGGAGACCTCGCGCGGCCATATCATGGGTCTCGACAACGGCATGCTGAAGATGATCTTCTCGCTGAAAACGCGCCGTCTGCTCGGCGTTCACATCGTCGGCGAGGGCGCGACCGAACTCATCCATATCGGCCAGGCGGTGCTGAACCTGAAGGGCACGGTCGATTACTTCGTCGAGAATACCTTCAATTATCCGACACTGGCCGAAGCCTACAAGATTTCTGGCCTCGACGCCTGGAACCGCATGGGTGAATTGCACGAACATATCATCGAAGCGGCGCAGTAAGCGCGCCGCCGTCACGGTGTCGGAATTCCCGCTCGCCTCCGTCACGGAGATATGAATAATAGGAGTGGCCTGTCCGTTTATGCCAGCGACAGGCCATCTGCTCACAGGGGGACATCATGACATTTCAGGATGCGGTCAAATCGGTTTTGACCACCAACTACGCCACGTTCTCCGGGCGCGCGGCGCTCGGAATATTGGTGGTATGTGCTGTTCATCATGATCGCTACGCTCGTTCTGGGCGTGATCGACGAGACGGTTATCGGCATGGGCCTTCTCGGCGGCATATTCGGCCTCGCGACCTTGATCCCCGGCATCGCTGTTGGCGTGCGCCGTCTGCATGACCGCGACATGTCCGGCTGGTGGCTGTTGATCGGGTTCGTGCCGCTGGTCGGCTGGTTGATCCTGATCTATCTCCTTGCGACGCCGGGGACTGTCGGAGAAAACCGCTTTGGGTCGGAGCCTCTCGTCTGAGACGTGTTGGCGTGGGGCGCTTCGGCTCGCGCCGGGGGTGAAGGTCAAGAGGCGGATCGTTTCCATCAGCACGTCGTAAATGGCTGTCAGCATGGCGTTTCTCCTTTCGCCATTGTCATGCGCCCGTTGCCGCCGGCGCTCAAACGACTATAGTCGGCCTCTCGAATAACCTGAAGTTATGGAAGCCATGAAGCGCGCCCGATTGCCTCTGACCGCCTTGCGCGCCTTTGAATCCGCCGGTCGGCTCGGCGGCTTTTCAAAGGCGGCGGAAGAACTCTATGTGTCGCAGGCGGCGATCAGCCGGCAGATCCGCGAACTGGAAAGCCTGATCGGCCAGCCGCTCTTCACCCGTGTGCATCGCGGCGTCGAACTGACCGAGACAGGCCGCGCGCTGCTCGCCGAGACGACGCTTAGCTTTGACCGCATCGACGCGGCGCTCGCTGACGCTAGCCAGCAGCTGTCGGGCTCTGTGAAAGTCAGCGCCGAGCCGACCTTTGCGGCGTTGTGGCTCGCGCCGCATATTCAGGATTTCAGCCGTCTTCACCCCGACATCGATGTCGAGATTGACGCCGATCCGCGTCTCGCAGAATTTCGCGGCGGCGGCTTGGATCTCGCCATTCGCCATAGTCGCGGTGAGACGCGATGGGCGAGGGTGGAAACAAACAGGCTTATGCAGACGCGCAGCCGGCCGGTCATGACGAGCGACTTTATCGACCAACATCACATCGCTTCACCAGCCGACCTCGCCATCCATCCGCTCTTGCACGAAGAAAGCCGCAGCGGTTGGAGCGACTGGTTCCGCAGCGTCGGCGTCGAGCCGCCTGCGGAGAAGGGCACGGTGTTCGCCGATGGCGGCATGGCGCTTCAGGCGGCTTTGCGCGGCCATGGCGCAGCGCTGTTTGATCCCCGGATGATTGACGGTGAGCTTGCTTGGGGGGCGCTGGTCGCGCCTTTCGATGCCGAGTGTGATTGCGGAGCTTATTTCATCGTCGCACGATCATTCGCCGCCCTGACGCCCGCCGCACGCGCCTTTGCCAACTGGATCGAGGCGGCCTTCGACGAAGATTGAACCGCTTCGGCTTCCATCGCGCTGTCGTTCCTGCTAAGCGCGATAAGTTTCACCCGAGCAGGAGTCCGCCGATGTTTTCCAACGCCTTCAACGACAAGTCCGTCAATGCCCGCTTGATGGCGCGGATGCTGTGGGAAATCAAGGCGGTGCATTTCCGGGCGGACGATCCCTACAAGCTCGCCTCGGGCATGCGCAGCCCTGTCTATATCGATTGCCGGAAGCTCCTGTCCTATCCGCGCATCCGCTCGGCCATCATGGACTTCGCTGCCGCGACGATCACGGCGGAAGCAGGCTTCGAGGCGTTCGATTGCATCGCGGGCGGCGAGACGGCCGGCATTCCCTTCGCCGCGCTCCTGGCGGATCGACTGTCTCTGCCGATGATCTATGTCCGCAAGCAGCCCAAGGGCCACGGCCGCACCGCGCAGATCGAAGGCGATATGAAGCCGGGCGCGCGCGTGCTGGTCATCGAGGATCTCACCACCGCCGGCGGCTCGATGTTCACGTTCATCGACGCCGTGCGCAAGGCGGGCGGCGTTGTCGATCACGGCATGGCGCTGTTCTTCTACGGCATCTTCAGTCAAGCCGAAGAGCGCTTCGCCAATGGCGAGGTCAAACTGCACCATATCGCCACCTGGCGTGACGTGCTGGCGGCGGCGCGGGAGCAGGAACTGTTCGATAAAGAGACATTCGCCTCCGTCGAAGCCTTCCTCAACGACCCGCTTCCCTGGTCTGGAGCCCATGGCGGCGTTTCGGAATTGCCAACCGCCTGAATTTGCCGCATTTCTCTGCATTCGCAATCGGCGCGGCGTTGAAGGTCGCGCCGAATATTGACCTTTGCCCGTTAAAGACGTTAGGAAATTTATACCATGAAAATTGCAGATCTCGGATGAGCGGCATGTATCAAGAAACGACCAGGGGCATTGAAGTCACTGTCGAGCCTTATTATCTGGCCGAGCAATCGGATCCGGCGGACAGCCGCTATGTCTGGGGCTACAGAATTGTCATCGCCAACAATTCGGCGGCCACGGTGAAGCTGATGAACAGATATTGGCACATTACCGATGAGAATGGCCAGATCGACGAAGTCACGGGTCCCGGCGTGGTGGGCGAGCAGCCCGTGCTCGGCCCCGGCGACACATATGAATACAATTCCGGCTGCCCGCTCGACACGCCCTCGGGCATGATGTTCGGCCACTACCAGATGCTGGCTGATTCCGGTGAAATGTTCGACGTGGCGATTCCCGCCTTTTCGCTGGATGCGCCGGGCCTGCAACGCACGCTCAACTGAGCCTATGCGGATGCGGCAACACGCGCCTCGCTTCGCGAAGCGCGCCGTCCCGATCAGTTGGCGACGATGAATTCTTCCGGCTTGAAACGATAGCGCGACGAGCAGAATTCGCAAGTCACCTGTATTTCGCCGTCCTCGATGGTCGAGGCGATTTCTTCGGCCGAGAAGCCCGAGAGCACGCCGCGGATCTTGTCTTCCGAACAGCTGCAGCGGTCATAGACCGGTTGGGCGTCGTAGACACGCACGCCGCGCTCGTGGAACAGCCGGAACAGCAGCCGTTCGACGCCGACATCGGGGTCGGTCAGCTCTTCAAGCCCGGCGGTGGAGGCGAGCATCTGCGCTTCCGACCAGGTGTCGTCTTCTTCGAAGTCATGGCTGGTGTCGCCATCGCCGCCATGCAGATCCTTGTGGCGCATGCGTTCGGGCGCTTCTGGCAGAAACTGCACCACCAACCCGCCGGCGCGATAGCTGTGACGCGGCTTGCCGTCTTCGTCGCGGTCGAACAGTTCGGCCGAAGCCAGCCTCACTTTGGTGGGGATCTGCTCCGACTGGCGGAAATAGGCCGCCGCCGCTTCCTCAAGTGTTTCGCCGTCAAGCGCCACGATGCCCTGATAACGCTGCATATGGGCGCCCTGGTCGATGGTGAAAGCCAGCACGCCTTTGCCCAACAATTGATGCGGCTCGGTCTCGCCGGCCTTCACGGCCGCCGCCAATGCGTCCTCGTCGAAACGGGCATAAGCGCGCACGGCTTCGGGCGCGGTGAAATCCGCCACCAGGAAATTGACCGGCCCATCGGTCTGCGTCTGCACGATCAGCTTGCCCTCGAATTTCAGCGAGGTGCCGAGCAGCACGGTCAGCGCGATCGTCTCCGAAAGAAGACGCGCGACGGGGGCGGGATAATTGTGCCGCGACAGGATGCCGTTGGTCAGCGGGCCGAGCGTGACGGCGCGTCCGCGCACATCGAGCCCCTCCACCTGGAACGGCACGACCCGGTCATCACCGGCTAAGGGGGCGGCGCCCCCGGGATTGTTGATTTCCACTGTCATGATGGTCTCGACTATGCGGCATGCGATGTCATGCCCTTCTTTTGAAGGGAGGTAAATAGGCGATCGCCCGACCGTTTCAAGTATGTTCAGATAGCGCCGAGGCACCAGGCAAGCACCGATTTCTGCGCATGCAGGCGGTTCTCAGCCTCGTCGAACACCACCGATTGCGGCCCATCGATCACGTCGTCGGTTACTTCCTCGCCGCGATGGGCGGGCAGGCAATGCATGAACAGCGCCTTGGGGTCAGCCTTCTTCATCAGTTCGGCATTGACCTGAAATGGCATGAAGACATTGTGGCCGCGCGCCTTATGTTCCTGGTTCATCGACACCCAGGTGTCGGTGACCACGCAATCCACACCGTCCACGGCGCGGTCGGCGTCATGGCAGAGCATGATCTCGCCGCCATTGTTGCGCGCCCAGTTGAGGAACTTGTCGTCGGGCTCCGAACCGAGTGGAACAGCCATGTTCATGCGATAGCCGAACCGCGCCGAACCTTCGACGAGCGAATGCAGCACATTGTTGCCGTCGCCGGTCCAGGCGATCGTCTTGCCCTTCACGGGGCCGCGATGCTCCTCGAAGGTGAGGATGTCGGCCATGATTTGGCAGGGATGGGTGGCGTCGGTCAGGCCGTTGATGACGGGCACCGTGGCGTGTTCGGCGAGTTCGGTGAGGCGATTGTGATCAGTGGTGCGGATCATGATGGCGTCGACATAACGCGACAGGACCTTGGCCGTGTCGCCGATCGTCTCGGCGCGACCCAATTGCATTTCTGTGCCGGACAGAAATAGCGTCTCGCCGCCGAGCTGGCGCATGCCGACATCAAAGGACACGCGGGTGCGGGTAGACGGCTTCTCGAAGATCATCGCCAGCATCTTGCCGGCGAGCGGCTTGCCGGCCACACCCTCGCGCGTTGCGGCCTTGCGGGTCTTGGCGTCGTCGAGGATAAGCCGGAGATCGTTGGCGGAAACGGCGGAAAGATCGAGAAAATGCCGGTGGGACGTCATCATATGTTCCTTGGACTGCGAAAAAGAAAGACTAGCGGGAAAGACCGAGGCGACCAAGCCTCATCGCAGCTTTTCCGCGCGCAGTTTCTCCGCAGCCTTTTCCAGTCGCGCCAGGCCCTCGCGAGCTTCTTCTGCCGTCGTGATCAGCGGCGGCAGCACGCGCACCACATTATCGCCGGCCATCACCGTCAGGACATGTTCGTCGCGTAGAGCCTGCAACAGGTCGCCGGCGGGAACCCTGGCCTTGACGCCGATCATCAGCCCGCGGCCGCGGATTTCCTCGATCACGTCGGGGAACCGGTCCTTCAATCCTTCCAGTTCCTGGCGGAACTGCAGGCCGAGATCCCTCACATGCTGGAGGAAACCATCCGACAGCACAACGTCGAGCACGGCGTTGCCCACCGCCATGGCCAGCGGATTGCCGCCATAGGTGGAGCCATGCGTGCCGGCCACCATGCCGGAGGCCGCTTCGGCGGTCGCCAGGCACGCGCCCATCGGAAAGCCGCCGCCAATGCCCTTGGCGACCGCCATGATATCGGGCGTCACGCCCATCTGCATATAGGCGAACAGCGTGCCCGTGCGGCCCACGCCGCATTGGACTTCGTCGAACAGCAGCAAAAGGCCATGTTCGTCGCACAGCGCGCGGATCTCCTTCAGGAATTCCGGCGAGAACGTCCTGAGGCCGCCTTCGCCCTGCACCGGCTCGAGCAGAATGCCGGCCGTGGCCTCGGTGATCGCCGCCTTGACGGCGTCGAGATCCTCGAAGGGAACCTGATCAAAGCCCGGAGCCTTGGGGCCGAAGCCATCGATATATTTCTGCTGGCCGCCGGCGGCGATGGTCGCAATTGTGCGGCCATGAAAGGCGCCTTCAAAAGTGATGATGTGGTAGCGATCCGGCTGGCCCTTGGAATAGTGATAGCGGCGCGCGGTCTTGATCGCGCATTCCAGCGCCTCTGCGCCTGAATTGGTGAAGAACACCTTGTCGGCGAAGGTGTTCTCGATCAGCCGCTCGCCGAGTTTTTCCTGGCCGGGCGCCTGATAAAGATTGGATGTATGCCAAAGCTTCTCGGCTTGCGCCTTCAGCGCCTCCACCAGATGCGGATGGCTGTGCCCGAGCACATTGACCGCGACGCCGGCGGCGAAATCGAGATAACGCTCACCGTCTTCGGTGATCAGCCAGACGCCTTCGCCTCGCTCGAAACGGAGGGGCGCGCGGGCATAGGTCTCGTAAAGGGGCGAGGTAGCGGCCATGGCTGTCATCCTTCCGTCATGTTTCAGGCAGGCGTTGCTTGCATTTTCCACAAGCGAAAACGAAAAATGCCGCCCTATCGGGCGGCGCCGGCAAATTGCACAATTCCCGGGGATCCGTCAACAAAAACCCACAATTGAAAGTCAGTAGCGCCAGCGCGAAACGGTGTGATGGACGTCCCGAAACGGACCAGCGCGAATCTGATTGACAAATCAATCTTGGGGATAACTCGAAAAACGATTCCCCGGGAATCGCCTCGGCCTTGTCACGGAGTCACGCGGTCACTACCTTACGAACAGATTACTAGACCTGCATGCGGCGGAACTAGTCACCGGAAATGTAGAGCGTTTCGAGCTTCGGCAGCGCCGGGCCTCGGTGAGGGATTCCGCCAGAAGGAACGCCCCATGGAAAACAGCGTAAACTGGACTGACGAACGCGTCGAAAGGCTTAAAAAGCTTTGGTCCGAAGGCTTGAGCGCCAGCCAGATCGCAGCCCAGCTGGGCGGCGTAAGCCGCAATGCGGTCATCGGCAAGGTTCATCGCCTCAATCTCCCCGGTCGCGCCAAGTCGGGTGGCGCAGCGCCATCGCGCGCGCCCAAACGTCCCGCCGTGACGCAGCCGGTCGCGGCGCGGCCGGCGCAGACGAGCTTCGCCCAGCAGCGGCCTGTCACCCGCACCGTTGCGCGTCCTGCGGGCGCGACGATGCTGAAGGAAGAGGTCGAGATGGATGCGATGGAGGTCGTCGAGACGTCGTCGTCGCACAATGTGGTCGTGCCGATTTTCCGTCGCGTGCCGCTGATCCGACTTACCGAGCGCACCTGCAAATGGCCGCTCGGCGATCCGCTCAAGGAAGATTTCTGCTTCTGCGGCAATGATTCTCCCGACACGTCGCCTTACTGCACCTTCCATCAGCGGCTGGCCTATCAGCCGTCTGCTGAGCGTCGCCGTGTTCGGTGATCGGTGAACCTCAGTCAGATCACGAAAGCGGCCGAGAGGCCGCTTTCGTCTTTTTGGGCCGGATCATTTTAGAATTTTAGGGCCGCCGAGAATCTTGCCGTCGATCTCGCCGATCGCCTTCTTGTCTTTGCCCTTGTAATCAAGCGCTCCGAGCACAGAGCGGATGATGTTGAGCCGGGCCCGGCGTTTGTCATTGCCGCGTACGGTCGTCCATGGGGCGTGGTCGGTATGGGTTTCCTTGAGCATCCGGTCGCGCTTTTGGGTGTAATCGTCCCATTTCGTCAAAGCCGCGATGTCCATTGGCGACAGTTTCCAGCATTTCAGCTTGCTGTGTCGGCGGTCATGAAAGCGTCTCAGCTGCATCTCTCGGCCGATATCTATGTAGAATTTGAAGAAATGAATGCTGTCGCCGGTGATCAGCTTTTCCAGCCGCGGCGCGTCTCCGAGAAAATCTTCGTATTGATCCGGCGTGCAGAAACCCATGACCGGTTCGACGCCGGCGCGATTATACCAGGAGCGATCGAAATTCACGAATTCTCCCCGCGTCGGAAAGGCGGAGATGTAGCGCTGGAAATACCATTGTCCCTTTTCGGTTTCCGTCGGCTTGGTCAGCGCCACGATGCGGGCGTTGCGGGGATTCATATAGGACATGATTGCCTGGATCGCCCCGCCCTTGCCGGCGGCGTCACGGCCCTCGAACAGGCAGATCACCCGCGCGCCGGTGTCCTGCTGCCAGAATTGAACCTTGACCAATTCCTCCTGCAAGCTCTCAAGCGTCTTGGCGTATTCGACCTCGTCGAGCTTTTTCTTATAGGGATAGCCGCCGGACCCAAGCGCCTCCGCCGAGATCCATTCCGGCAATTGCGGATTCTCGATGTCGAACACGCGTTTCTCCCCACCGATATCCAGTGTGACGGGCTTGTGAACTTCGTCTTCGGCCATGCGATCTCCTCCATGCAACGGGGCTCTGCGGGCAAACTGGCCACAAGCGCCTTGTGATTTCAAGTTCGCCATGAAAAAACCTGTCACAATCTAGCGTTAGGAAGGGAGACTGGCTCTAAGCCAAGTGGCGATTCTGCTAAGCTTGCATTTGCGCCCTGGCTCCTGGAGCCACGCGGCAAAATGACGGGAAACGCCGCCGCCGCGTGGGAACAGGATTTCAGCATGGGAAAACAGATGGGAAAAGCGGTGAAGGAATGGATGGCGCGCCACTTTTTCAGTCTGTTGATGGCCGCAGCCGGGGGCGCGGCCCTGATTGCGGCGGGAACCAATTCATGGATCGCGGTGGCTGTGATGACTTTGGCGGTGTTGCCGAGCCTCGCCGCGCGCGCGCCCGTCGCCACGCAAGCGCCCGCCGCGCATCAGGCGCCAGCCGATGTCGATCCGTTGCGAGAGGTCAAAGCCGCTTTCACCGGATTTGATAGTCCGGTCTATATTCTCGATCTCAAGGCGGATGTCCTTTATCAAAACCCCTCGGCCCGCCATATTTTCGGACCGATCGAAGTCGGCCAGCATATATCGGTCAAAGTGAGAATGCCGGCGGTGGCCGACATGATCCGCGACGCGCTCGCCAGTGGGCGCAACGGCCAGGTGGAGTTCGCCGCGACCGTGCCGTCGGAAAGCGTCTATCTCGTGCGTATGGTGCGCGCCGAACCGGCCGAAAGCGCAGGCCCCTTTTACGTGTTGATCTTTCGCGACATCTCCGAGGCGCGGCGCATCGACCGCATGCGGTCGGATTTCGTCGCCAATGCGTCGCATGAATTGCGTACGCCGCTCGCCTCGCTGCGGGGGTTCATCGAGACGCTGCTCGGCCCGGCCCGCAATGACGCCAAGGCGCAGGAGCGCTTTCTCAATATCATGCTGGAGCAGGTGACCCGCATGAGCCGGCTGGTGGATGACCTGATGTCGCTGTCGCGGCTGGAGATCAAGGCGCGGCTCGCGCCCGGCGACGAGGTGGATCTCGTTCCCTTGCTCGGATCGGTCGCCGACGCCCTTTCGCCGCTGGCGGGCGATCTCGGGGTCGAGATCAGGCTCGTGCTGCCGCAAGAGCCGGTGCTGGTCATGGGCGACCGGGACGAACTCACCCAGGTTTTCGAAAACCTGATCGAAAACGCCTGCAAATACGGACAGGAAGGCAAGATCGTCGATGTGAAGCTGGAGGCGGCGCTCAAGGGGCAGGCCGCTCAAGTCAGTGTCATCGATTATGGTCCCGGCATTCCCGAAGAGCATGTTCCCCGCCTAACCGAGCGCTTTTATCGCGCCAATGTCGAAAGCAGTCGCTCCAAAAAAGGCACCGGCCTCGGCTTGGCAATCGTCAAGCATATCCTCACCCGGCATCGCGCCCGGCTGGTAATCAAATCCGAATTGGGCAAGGGCAGCACATTTTCTGTGCGGTTTTGACATAAATGCTGCGACAGTGACGGGCTCACAAAAAAATCTCTATAAATATCAAGCAATTGGCCTGTCACAAATCTTTCACTGAATTGACATAAAAGCTGTGGTGTCAGGGGTCTAATCAGGACCCGGCCGGACAGGAAAAGGCCGAGGGCGCCGCGCCAGGCGCGATCCATCAAGCCCGAACGGGAGAACCACTATGAAACTCGCACACACCACCATGGCGGCGCTGGTCGCCTCCGTCGCTTTCGCAGGCGTTTCTTTCGCCGCCGACCAGATCCATGTCGCCGGCTCGTCGACCGTGCTTCCCTATGCGAAGATCGTCGCTGAAAACTTCGCGGAAACCTATCCGGACTTCAAGGCTCCGGTGGTTGAGTCCGGCGGTTCTTCCGCTGGTCTGAAGGAATTCTGCAAGGGCGCTGGCCCTGAGACCATTGATATCGCCAATTCCTCGCGTCCGATCAAGAAGTCCGAAATCGAAACTTGCGCCGCCAACGGCGTGAAGGACGTCACCGAAGTCAAGATCGGTTACGACGGCATCGTGTTCGCCACCGACAAGTCGGCCGCTGACATGGCCCTGACCCCGAAGGACGTCTATCTCGCTCTCGCTGCTGAAGTTCCGGTCGACGGCAAGCTGGCCGCCAATCCGAACGCCACGTGGAAGCAGGTCAACGCCTCCTTCTCCGACGCTGGCATCCAGGCCTTCATCCCCGGCGAAAAGCATGGCACGCGCGAAGTCTTCGAAGAGAAGGTTCTGATCGCGGGCTGCAAGGAAGCCGGCGCCCTCGACATCATGGAAAAGGGCGGCATGGACAAGAAGGACGCCGAGAAGAAGTGCAAGGCTGTTCGTAAGGACGGCAAGGCTGTCGATATCGATGGCGATTACACCGAAACGCTCGCTCGCATCGACGCCAACAAGACCGCCATGGGCGTGTTCGGCCTGTCTTTCTATGAAAACAATGCCGACAAGCTGAAGGTTTCCACGATCAACGGCGTTCAGCCGACCGTCGAAACTGTCGCCAAGGGCGAATATCCGGTGTCGCGTCCGCTGTACTTCTACGTGAAGAAGGCGCATCTCGACTCTGTCCCGGGCCTGAAGGAATATGTCGAATTCTTCACTTCCGACCAGATGATCGGCCCGGACTCTCCGCTCGCCGAATACGGCCTGATCCCGGCTCCGGACGCTGAGCGCGAAGCTGTTCGCGCCGTCGTCAAGGAATGGAAGAACATGTAATCGAGTTTCGACCGGCGGCGAAAGCCGCCGGTCGTTCCGCCTGAAGTCACGGGGGCATAAGGCCCTGAACTCGGTTAGGAATGACAATGGGTAGCGCCTTAACTCTCCTGATCATCCTGCTCATCGGTGTGGCTGCGTATATTCTGGGTAGGTCCCGGGCGCTCACCGTCGCGGCGGGTGATGAATCCAAATTGCACTCGCGGCCGGGCTATTTTGGTTCCCATGCCGCGATTTTCGCCATTTTGCCAGCTCTGTTCATCTATGTCGGCGGCGCCATCATCGGCGGAAACGTCGTCGAGCGGTCCACTTACGCCGCTTTGCCGTCAGACGTCCTGGCGCTGACCGCGCCCGAACAGAACGTGGTCTATCATATGGTCACCGGCATCGCCGGCGGGCTGTCGCGTCTGACGCCCGAAGAAGCCACGCAGATCCGAACCGATATCGATAGCGCCAAGCAGATTCTCGGCGCCAAGGGCGTTCCGTTGGCGCAAGCGCCGCAGCCCTACATGATCGACGCGGCCTATGCCTATGCAGCCTCTGCCGGTCGCGCCGCGACGGTTGTCGGCATCCTCGCCATTCTCGCCTCACTCGCTGGCGCCGCCTACTCGGTGTCGCGCGTCTCGCTGGTCTTCCGTGCGCGCAATCAGGTCGAAATGGTGACGCTGGGCGCTCTGATCCTGTCGTCGATGATCGCCATCCTGACCACATTCGGCATTATCGGCTCGCTCATCAGCGAAACCATCCACTTCTTCACGGCCGTGCCGCCGTTGGAATTCTTCTTCGGCACCGTCTGGGATCCGCGCTTCTCGGCGGCCGGAGATGCGAATTCCGCTGGCCAGTTCGGCCTGATCCCGCTGCTGCTCGGCACGCTTTACATCGCGCTGGTGGCGATGCTGATCGCCGTGCCGATCGGTCTCTTTGCGGCGATCTATATGTCCGAATACGCCTCCAACAGGGTTCGTTCCACCGTCAAGCCGCTGCTTGAGATCCTTGCCGGTATTCCGACCATCGTCTACGGCTTCTTTGCGCTGGTGTCGGTCGGACCAGGCCTGCGGGATTTCTCCGCAGCGCTCTGGGGCGCGCTGACCGGAAACGACGTTCCGTTCATTGAAGCGCAGAGCGTGCTGACGGCCGGCTTCGTCATGAGCATCCGTCTCATCCCCTTCGTGTCATCGCTGTCCGACGACATCATCACCGCAGTCCCCGGCGCTATGCGCGACGGTTCGCTTGGCCTCGGCGCCACGCGTTCCGAGACGATGAAGAAGGTCATCCTGCCGGCTGCGCTGCCGGGCATCGTCGGCGCGCTTCTGCTGACGGCGTCGCGCGCCATCGGCGAAACCATGATCGTGGTTCTGGCCGCCGGCGTCGCCGCCAATCTGCAGTTCTCGCCGTTCCAGCCGATGACGACCATCACCGTCAAGATCGTCAATCAGCTGACGGGCGACCTTGAATTCACCTCGCCCCAGACCCTCGTCGCCTTCGCGCTCGGCATCACCTTGTTCGTGCTGACGCTGGCGCTCAATGTCTACGCGCTCTACATCGTGCGCAAATACCGGGAGCAGTACGAATGACCGACGCGATCCTGACCCAGGGCGGCGCAAGCGTCGCCGCCGCCTCCGGCCCGCGCGACATCGGCATCAAGAAACGCCGCGCCGCCGAAGCCCGCTTCCGCGCTTATGGCGTGATCGCCATCACGCTCGGCCTGTTCTTCCTGGTTATGCTGCTGGTCAGCATCGTCTCCAAGGGCTACACCTCGTTCTTCCAGACCATGATCACTGTGCCGGTCGAGTTTTCGGAGAAGGTGATCGACCCGAACAATGAGCGGGCCTCCAACCCGCAGGTGCTGGTGACGGCAAACTATCCGCTGCTCGCCCGCAATGCGGTCGCCAAGATGGTCGGCGTCGACACCACGGACCGCAAGGCCATGGCGGCGATAAAGGACATCGTCTCCGACAGCGTGCGCGTGCAGCTTCGCAATGTCGTGGCCGCCAATCCCCAGGTGGTTGGCCAGACGGTTCCCGTGACCTTCCTCGCCGCCGCCGACATCGATTCCGCCTATAAGGGTCAGATCGACCTGACTGTGGCGGAAAGCGATCGCAAGGTGAAGGACAGCCAGGTCGCCATCATGGACAAGCTGAAGGCCGACGGCGCCATGCAGCTGAAGTTCAATCCGGATTTCTTCACCACCGGCGCGTCTTCGCGTCCCGAGGCAGCCGGTCTCGGCGTGGCGATCATCGGCTCCATCTTCACCATGGTGATCGTGCTGGCGCTGGCCTTGCCGATCGGTGTCGCCGCTTCGATCTATCTCGAGGAATTCGCGCCGAAAAACCGCTGGACCGACCTTATCGAGGTCAATATCAACAATCTCGCCGCCGTGCCCTCGATCGTCTATGGTCTGCTCGGCCTCGCCATCTTCATCAACATGTTCGGCATGCCGCGTTCGGCCTCGATCGTCGGCGGCCTGGTGCTTGCGCTGATGACCCTGCCGACCATCATCATCGCCACGCGCGCCGCGCTGAAGGCGGTGCCGCCGTCGATCCGCGCCGCCGCGCTCGGCCTCGGCGCTTCCAAGATGCAGTGCGTGTTCCACCACGTACTACCGCTCGCCATGCCCGGCATCCTGACCGGCACCATCATCGGTCTGGCCAATGCGCTCGGCGAAACCGCGCCGCTGCTCTTGATCGGCATGGTCGCATTCGTGGTCGACTTCCCCGCGACCCCCTTCGATCCCGCAACTGCGCTGCCGGTGCAGATCTATATGTGGGCCAATGAAGCCGAGCGCGCCTTCGTGGAGCGCACCTCAGGCGCGATCATCATTCTGCTGATCTTCCTGATCCTGATGAATCTGGGCGCAATTCTGTTGCGTCGGCGCTTTGAACGCCGCTGGTGAGGAGCCGAAACGATGAATATGCTGACAGATATCGAAGTTGAAAAAGCCCTGGTAAAACCGATGAGCGATACGCCTGAACTGAAGATGATCGGCAAGGATGTTTCCGTCTATTACGGCGAGAAGCGGGCTCTGTTCGACGTCAATCTCAACATCCGCAAGAACACCGTGACGGCGCTGATCGGCCCTTCGGGCTGCGGCAAGTCCACCTTCCTGCGTTCGCTCAACCGCATGAACGACACGATCGACGGCTGCCGCGTCACCGGCAAGATCACGCTGGACGGACAGGACGTTTACGCCGCTCATCTCGACGTCGTCGAACTGCGCGCCCGCGTCGGCATGGTGTTCCAGAAGCCGAATCCGTTCCCGAAGTCGATCTATGAAAACGTCGCCTACGGGCCGCGCATTCATGGCCTGGCCCGCACCAAGCAACAGCTCGACGCCATTGTCGAACAGAGCCTGCAGCGCGCCGGCCTGTGGAACGAAGTCAAGGACCGCCTGCTGGAAGCCGGCACGGGCCTGTCGGGCGGTCAGCAGCAGCGTCTCTGCATCGCCCGCGCCGTGGCCGTCAGCCCGGAAGTCATCCTGATGGACGAACCCTGCTCGGCTCTCGACCCGATCGCCACCGCCAAGGTCGAGGAACTGATCCACGAATTGCGCGAAAATTTCACGATCGTCATCGTGACCCACTCGATGCAGCAGGCCGCCCGCGTGTCGCAGCGCACCGCCATGTTCCATCTCGGCTATCTCGTCGAGGAGAACGACACGGACAAGATCTTCACCAATCCGGATGACCAGCGCACCCAGGATTACATCATGGGCCGCTTCGGCTAATTCATCGTGACGCCGGCCCCGCCGGCTGGAGGATACATCAATGGGTGCTACCCATATCTACTCCGCTTTTGACGAAGAACTGAAATATCTGGCGCGCCGTATCGCCGAAATGGGCGGCATGGCCGAGCAGATGGTCTCCGACGCGGTCCGCGCGCTGGTCAACGCCGACGCGGCGCTCGCCCAGCGGGTGATTTCGCAGGACGTGGTGATGGACGACGCCGAACGCGAGATCGGCGAACGCTCCGTGCTGATGATCGCCAAGCGGCAGCCCGTCGCTGCCGACCTGCGCGAAATCATCGGTTCGCTGCGCATCGCCGCCGACCTTGAGCGCGTCGGCGATCTCGGCAAATCGACCGCCAAGCGCGTGATCGCCGTGCAGAGCACCGGCATCCCGCGGCCGCTCGCCCGCGGCATCGAACATCTGTCCGAACTGGCGTTGACCCAGCTCCAGGACGTGCTCGACGTCTATGCGACGCGTTCGGCTGAAAAGGCTGAAGCCATCCGCCTGCGCGATGAAGAAATCGACGCCATGTACACCTCGCTGTTTCGCGAGATGCTGACCTATATGATGGAAGATCCGCGCAACATCACGCCCTGCACGCATCTACTGTTCTGCGCCAAGAATATCGAACGCATCGGCGATCACGCCACCAATATCGCCGAATCCATCTACTACATGACCACTGGCGCCCAACCGGTGGGCGAACGTCCGAAAGACGACAACACCGCCACCGTCGTGCAGCAGCCCGCCTGATGTGATCAGGTCAACGCGCCCGGCCCGCGCCGGGCGCCGCCCGACTGCGAATGGAGTAAGAACTCATGCTGCCCCGTATTATGGTGGTTGAAGACGAAGAAGCGCTCGGCACATTGCTCAGCTACAATCTCGAAGCCGAGGGCTATGACGTCGAGGTGATCGCTCGCGGTGACGAAGCCGATATCCGCCTTCAGGAGCGCGTGCCCGACCTTTTGCTGCTCGATTGGATGTTGCCCGGTGTTTCCGGCATCGAGCTTTGCCGGCGTCTGCGCATGCGGCCTGAAACCGAGCGCCTGCCGGTGATCATGCTGACGGCGCGTGGCGAGGAAAGCGAGCGCGTGCGCGGCCTGTCGACCGGCGCCGATGACTATGTGGTCAAGCCGTTTTCTACGCCGGAACTTATGGCGCGGGTCAAAGCGATGCTGCGCCGCGTGAGGCCAAACGCCATTTCCTCAGTGCTGAAATGCGGCGATGTGGAATTGGACCGCGAGACCTACCGCGTTCATCGCCGGTCGCGCGAAGTGCGGCTCGGGCCGACTGAGTTCAAACTGCTCGAATTTTTCATGGCGTCGCCGGGCCGGGTGTTTTCGCGCTCGCAATTGCTCGACGGCGTCTGGGGTCACGACATCTATGTCGACGAACGCACCGTTGACGTTCATGTCGGTCGCCTGCGCAAGGCGCTCAACCTGACCAACATGCCGGATGTCATCCGCACCGTGCGCGGCGCGGGCTATGCCATGGAAGCGTGACGCGAACGCTTTGGATATTCCCTTGAGCGCCGGTAGTTCCCGGCGCTTTTTGTTTCCGCCGGTGCGGATCATGATCCCGGCAGGACGCGGACGCCGTAAAGCTTGAGCTTGCGGCCCTTGCCCATCACATCGCTGTTGACGATGATCTGCCCGGCTTCGGATGGCGCCATCTTGCCGTCGAAGGTCAGATGGATGAGTTCGTCGGTGCGCTCGTTGCCGACGGTGAAACGATGGCGACCGCAGCCGCCAAGCGTGCCGAAGTCGCATTCGACATAAATCTGCGTCGGCGTTTCGCCGTCGGACTTGACGGTCAGCGCGATGGTCGCCGTTTTGCCGGCGAGTGTCTGGAGAAGCTCCTCTGGTGTCTCCACCAGAACCTCGCCTTCCTTGCCGGGGGCATCGGAGACGATCGTCACGCCTTCGCCGTCGCTGTCGCTGAAGGAAGAGACGAGGGCCGCGCCACGTGGCGAAATCGCGTTCGCTTCCTTGCCGGTATAGACATTGACCCAGTCGCCGGAGAAGCGACGCAAGGGATCGAGCGGTTCGGATTGCGTGGCCGCCGGCGCCGCCGTCTGTAATTCCTTGGGCACGAGATCGAAATTGCCTTCACCCTTCAGAGCGACGTCGATCATGCCGGTGGCGTAGACCCACCAGACGCCGAAGGCGATCGCGCCGACAAAGCAGGAATAGACGAACAGCGATATGAAGAAGGCAACCAAACCGCGTCGCTTGCGGGCGGGTTTTTCGATGACTGCCTTGCGTTTGCCTGATTTGGTCTTCGCCTTTCCGCTTCTCGTCTCTCCAATGGGCGCATTCGCCGACTGCCGGCGTTCGTCGGCCACCAGTCGCGCCATGGCTTCGTCGCCGCGCGGAGCGAAATCATCGAGCGACCCTGTATCCTGCCGCGCGCCGCCGACCCGATCGTCGTGGTTCAGTTCGATGCTGGGGGCTGAGCGCGGACTTCCACGCCTGTCATCGACATCTGGCGCGTTGACATCGGGTGCGCTGACGGAAAAATCCTCTTTCCTTCCAGGCTCGGCGGAACGTGGTTCGGCGGCGATCATGGGCTCCGGGTCAGGTTCGCGCTCAATCAGCACTTTTTCAAGCCGCGCCATGGCGCGCAGCCTTTCACGCTCTTCTTCTTCGATCGCCAGGATCGTGGCGTCGAGCCGCTGCCTCTGGCGTGCGATGATGTCCTCGTCCTCGACCTCCTGTTTGGCGAGGCCGGCATCGAGCGCATGGCGGGCGGATTGGTATATGCGCGCGCGGATCTCCGGGTCGGAGCGATCGGCGCGTTCGAGCGCGTTGCGGATGGCGTGTTCGAGACCGCTCACTGTCGTCTTGTTCCCGTGCTCGTTTCAAAACCGTGCATTTCGGTAAACATTCCCCGCCTCACTTGCAAGCGCGCTTCAGGGCGCGACCCCTGGCAAACATCGGCAATGCAGCCAAAAAAGGGCGGTGCGGCCGGATGAGAAAAAATTCAAGGTTGAACAATTCCTTGCGCTTTGCTTATCATGGCGACTTTACAGGTCCATTATGGGAGTGACTATGAGCCTGCCCGCTATTCTCACCGACAATCTCCGGCTGCCGGTCGTCGCCTCGCCGCTGTTCATCATTTCGCATCCCGAAATGGTGATCGCCCAATGCAAGGCGGGCGTGGTCGGTTCCTTTCCGTCGCTGAATGCGCGGCCGGCGAGCCAACTCGACGAATGGCTGGCGGAAATCACCGAAACGCTCGCCGCCTATGACGTCGCCCATCCGACCCGCAAATCCGCGCCCTTCGCCGTCAACCAGATCGTCCATACGACCAACAAGCGGCTCGAGCACGATCTGATGATGTGCGTGAAATACAAGGTTCCGATCGTCATCTCCTCGCTGGGCGCGGTGCCCGAGGTCAACCAGGCGATCCATTCCTATGGCGGCGTGGTGTTGCATGACGTGATCAACAATCGCCACGCCAATTCCGCCATCCGCAAGGGCGCAGACGGACTGATCGCGGTGGCGACCGGGGCAGGGGGGCATGCGGGTAAACTCTCGCCCTTCGCGCTGATCCAGGAAATCCGCGAATGGTTCGATGGTCCGCTGCTGCTGTCGGGCGCGATCGCCAATGGCGGCGCAATCCTCGCCGCCCAGGCCATGGGCGCCGACATGGCCTATATCGGCTCCCCCTTCATCGCCACGCGCGAAGCCCGCGCCGTGGACGCCTATAAGCAGATGATCGTCGCGAGCTCCGCCGACGATATCGTCTATTCCAATTTCTTCACCGGCATTCACGGCAATTATCTCAAGGGTTCGATCCGCGCCGTCGGCATGGATCCCGACCATTTGCCGGAAGCCGATCCCTCCAAGATGGATTTCGAAAAGGCGACCGAAGGCCCGAAAGCCTGGAAGGAAATCTGGGGCTGCGGCCAGGGCATCGGCGCGGTCAAATCCGTCCTGCCCGTCTCCGACCTCGTCGATCGCTTCGAGCGCGAATACAAGGCAGCCCGCGCGCGCATCTGCGGCTGAGACGGACTTCGCTTTTTTCCGCGAAAACCGCTCGCCCGCGTCTTGCATTCCTGAAACTTTGATTGTATCAGCCCGTCATCGCTTCAACAGGCGATGACGGCGTTTCGCCGGGCCGCTTTAGCTCAGGTGGTAGAGCACATCATTCGTAATGATGGGGTCGCAGGTTCGAGTCCTGCAAGCGGCACCATTTTTGCTCAAAAGTCTTAGATGATCGGTGAAGGCTGTGGCTTTGCGGTCAGGCGTGGGTGTTGCCCGCGCGGAACGCGGACAACCCGGTCCTTTCAGCCACGTCAAACGCCGCCGGTCAGCGTTATTTGAACAGCGCCGGCAACCAGAGCGACAGGCCGGGAATATAGGTCACCAGCATCAGCACGAAAACGCTCGCGCCAAAGAACGGCCAGATCGTGCGCATCGCTTCTCGAATGGAAATGCCGCCGACGGCGCAGCCAACGAACAACACGGTTCCGACCGGCGGCGTGTTTAGTCCGATGCCGGCGTTGAGGATCATCACCACGCCGAAATGGACGGGATCGATGCCAAACGCCTTGACCACAGGCAGAAGCACCGGTGTGGAGATGATCACCAGCGGGGCCATGTCCATGAAGGTGCCGAGAAACAGCAGCAGCAGGTTGATCACCAGGAGAACGATGATCGGATTGTCCGAGATCGCGCTGATGGCGCTGATCATCAGCGTTTGCACCTGCAGGAAGGCCATGAGCCAGGCAAAGGACGCGGCCGTGCCGATCACCAGCAGCACCATCGATGTGGTGCGGGCCGCACCCAGCACCGCTTCGACGAACCCCTCCCAATTGAGCTCGCGATAGACCAGCATGGCGATGAGGAAGGCGTAGATGACAGCGATGCAGGAGCTCTCGGTGGCGGTAAAGACGCCGGAGCGCACGCCGCCGAAGATGATGGCGATCAACAGCAAGCCGGGGAAGGACGCCAGGAGATAAAAGGCCAGCTTCGAGAAGCCCGGGAAGGGCTCCGAGGGATAGCCGCGCCGCCGCGCCACGATATAGGCGGTGACCATCAGGGACGCTGCCAGAAGGATGCCGGGAACGATGCCGGCCGTGAAGAGATCGGCCACCGACACATTGCCGCCAGCGGCGATCGAATAGAGGATCATATTGTGCGACGGGGGGATCATCAGGGCGATGATGGCGGCATTGACAGTGACGTTGACAGCGTATCCTCGGTCATAGCCGCGCGCCGCCATTTGCGGGATCATCAGCCCCCCGACTGCCGATGCATCGGCCACCGCCGAGCCGGAAATGCCGCCAAACAGCGTCGAGGCGACGATGTTGACCTGGCCAAGCCCGCCCCGGAGATGCCCGACAAGCCCGGCTGCAAAGCGGATCAGCCGGCTGGCGATGCCGCCGCGCACCATCAGGTCGCCCGCGAAGATGAAGAACGGGATCGCCATCATCGCAAAGACATTCATGCCGGAATTGAGCTGTTGGAACACCACGACCGGCGGCAGGCCCATATAGAGCACGGTGGCGAGCGAGGCGATGCCGAGGCAGAAGGCGATCGGCATGCCGATTGTCATCAACAGCATGAAGGAACCGAATAAAATCGCATAGGCCATCAAGACACCTCCTGCATGACGACGACGGGGGTTGCTTCGAGGTCGAGCGCGGCATCCATAAAGCGTTCGGCGGCGAACAGCGCAATCAGCGCGCCTCCGACGATCATCGGGATAAAGTCGACGCCGCCGGGCCAGCCCAAAACCGGAATCGAAGCGCTCCATGTGCCAATGGCCAGCGTCGTGGCGTAGTAACTCATGCCCAAACCGAAAATAACGATCAGGCCGAGGCTGGCCATGTCCATCAAGCGCTGGATGGCGGGCGGCGCCACATGCCGGACGATGTCGAGGCCGAGATGAACGCTCTCGCGCACGCCGACGGCGGCGCCCAGCAGAATGAACCAGGACATCAGATGCAGCGATAACGGCTCCGACCAGCTTGGCGTGTCGTTGAGCATATATCGCGCAAACACCTGCCAGCCGATGATGACCGTCATCACCACGATGCCGAGGCCCGCGAGATAGAGCGCGGCCCGGCTGAGACCGGCCAGCAGCGGCCGGATTATCGACATGAAATGCCGCATTGCAAGTCCTCCGGGGGAACCGGCCCCGGAGGAGCCGGTATGGATTGAGAACCGGCGCGAGCCGAGCGCCGATCCTCGATCGGCAGTGCTTTATTTCACCGCCGCGACACGATCGAGCAGATCCTTCATCTTCGGATCGGTGACGAAGCGGTCATAGACCGGCTTCATGGCGTCGCGGAATTCCTGTTTGTCGACCTCAATGATGGTGTTGCCGGCTGCGCGCACCTTCGCTTCTGATTCCTTTTCGCGCGCCACCCACAATTCGCGCATCTTGCCGACCGAATCCTTGGCCGCCTGACGGATCAGTGTCTGGTCTTCGGGCGAGAACTTGTCCCAGGTGGTCTTAGACATCACCAGGATTTCGGGGTTCAACGAATGCTGGGTGAGCGTGTAATTCCTGGCGACTTCATAGTGGCGTGCGGATTCATAGGAGGGCCAGTTGTTCTCAGCGCCATCGACCACGCCGGTTTCCAGCGAGGAATAGACTTCGCCCATCGGCATCGGCGTCGGATTGGCGCCGAAGGCCTGCATCATGGCGATCCAGAGGTCGGATTGCTGTACGCGGATCTTCAGGCCCTTGAGATCGGCGAGCGACTTGATCGGCTTCTTGGTGGTGTAGAAGGAGCGGGCGCCAGAATCGTAGAAAGCGAGACCGACAAGGCCGTGCTGCTCGAAGGCGGCGAGCACTTCATCGCCGATCGGGCCATCGACCACATGGTGCATATGTTCGGTGTCGCGAAACAGGAAGGGCATGCCAAGCACCACCGTTTCCGGCACCAGATTGTTGAATGGCGCCGCGTTGACGCGGTTCATGTCGATGACGCCGAACCGGGTCTGCTCGATCGTGTCCTTCTCGCTGCCGAGCACGGCATTGTTCATCACCTGTATGGCGATGCGGCCGTTGGAGCGCTCCTTGAGGAGTTCGCCCATATATTTGACGGCCTCGACTGTGGGGTATCCGTCGGGATGGATGTCGGCCGAGCGCAGGGTGACCTCCTGCGCCTGAGCGAATGTGGAGCCGAGGGCGACGCCGACGGCGAGTGCGAGCATTCTGGCGATGTTCATGGTCTCTCCTCCATTTGACTATCTGTGTGCATCATGTCCGCGCCCGCAGATCCTCCGCCGAGGGCGCTTCCGTCGTCAGTCCCCTTCCGGGTAGGGCGGCAGGCCGAACAGTTCCTCGGGATTGTCGACAAGAGCGAGCCTGAACGCCGCCTCATTGGGAAGCCAATCCAGAACGGTGTCGGTCAAGGCGACATCGTCGGGATAGTCGGCCTGGGTCTTGGCGAGATTGTGCGGCCAGTTGCTGCCCCAGATGATGCGTTCCGGCGCATGGGCGGCGATATCGCGCGAAAAGGCGGCGACATCGGCATAATCCGGCGGACCTGATTTCGATGATTCATAGGCGCCGGCAAACTTGAACCAGCAATTGCCGCCATCGATCAGGCGCTTGACCGTCGCGATTTCCGGACCGGCTGGATCGACGCCGGCGAAAAACTTGCCGTGATGATCGAGCACGAAACGCGACTTAAGCCTCATCAGCCTGTCGGCATGCTCAAGGATCCGGTTGCCGTCGAACTGCACGGCGAGCATCCAGCCGCGCGAGGCCGCGCGCGAATCCACCGACTCCAGTTCAGAGAGTGAGACCGCGCCGCCCGGAAGATCCATGATCCGCGCGCCGACCACGCCAGCGGCTGACAGAGCATCGAGTTCCGCGTCACCGGCGCTGCCGCCAATCGCGGCCACGCCACGGGCGACATCGCCCATTTCGGTCAGGCAGGCGATCAGATTGCCATTGGCGCGCTGATGGGCGTTGCCCTGGGTGACGATCACCCTGTCGATGCCGAGCCAGGACATGAACTGGCGATACTGCGCCGCATCCGGCAGCGCGCCTGCAGGCAAGTCCGGCCCGCCGGGCTGGGCGGCAAAGCCGGGCAGATACATATGCATCTGCGCGTCGACAGCGCCTTTGGGAAATCTGATCTTCGGCTGGGGGCCAGAAATGGGTCGCGTCAGCATCTCAGGCCTCCGCCATTTTGTATTCGGCGAGCGCGTCGCGATTGATCTCGACGCCGAGGCCGGGACCATTCGGTATCCGCACGACGCCCGCTTCGTGTTCGATCGGCTGCGTCACCACGGCCTGGCGATAGGGATTGTCGGTGCGATCGAATTCCAGGATCGGTTCGATCGGATTGACGCGCACCGGACTGGGAACCATCGCCGCCATAAACTGCAGCGCCGCGGCGATGTGAACCGCCGTGCCCCAGACATGCGGAACAACCCGGACTCCATAGAGCGCCGCCATATCGACGATGCGCTTCGCTTCCGTGAAGCCGCCGGTTCCGGCGAGATCCGGCTGGAGAATGTCGACGGCGCGGGTCTCCACCGGTTCCTTCATGGCGAAACGGCCCTGCCATGTCTCACCGCCAGCAACCGGAATCAGCTGGTTCGCCTTGACCTCGCGATAGGCGGCGAGGTGTTCGGGAACCACCGGCTCCTCGAACCAATCGATATCGAGTTCGGCTGCCGCACGGCCAAACCGGATGGCCTCCAGTGTGTCATAGCCGTGATTGGCGTCCACCATCAGCCGGAAGTCGGGCCCGACGGCGTCGCGAACGGCGCGCACAACCCGCAGATCCTGATCGACGCCGAAGCCGATCTTGATCTTGCTGGCGCCAAATCCTTCCGTCTGATAGCGGCGGACCTCTGTGACATTGTCCTCGATCCGGTCGACGCCGTCGCGCTTGAAGCTGCCGGTGGCGTAGGCGCGGACATGGTCGCGAAACCGTCCGCCGAGCAGCGTCGAGATTGGAACGCCGAAATGCTTGCCCTTGATGTCCCAGAGCGCAATGTCGATGCCAGACAGCGCCGTCATCGTCAGGCCGCGCTGGCCCTGGTCACGCAGCGCGTTATAAAGCGTCGCCCAGATCTTTTCGGTCTCAAGCGGATCCGCGCCCAGCAGCCACGGCGTATAGGCGGCGACCACAGAGGCGTTTGGCCGGGCAGGCCCCAGGCACTCGCCCCATCCAGTCAGGCCATTGTCGCAGACAATCTCGACCAGCACATGCGCGCGACGGTCAAAGCGCATGGAGGCGCTTTCGAACGGCGTCGCCAGCCTATAGTCCAAGAGATGGGTGCGGACGGCGGCGATCTTCATCTCAGCGCTTCCACGGCTCGATCAGGCGTTCGAGAATAGCTTCTTCCTCAGTGGTCAAGTCATCAAGCGGCGCGCGCACGCGGCCTGCGGCAAAGCCCTGTAGGCGCACGCCCGCCTTGACGGCGGCCACCGCATAGCCCTTGCGGCGGCTGCGCAGCGCCATGAACGGATAGAAGAAGTCGCGAAGGATCGCTTCGCAGCGGGCGCGGTCGCCGGCCCTGAGCGCCGCGTAGAATTCCACGGCCAGTTGTGGCACGAAGTTGAACACGGCGGACGAATAGGTGGTGAAGCCCGCGCCCAGATAGGCTTCGGCGAACAATTCCGCCGTCGGCATGCCGCCGAGATAGGTCAGCCGGTCTCCCAGGGTGGCGGTCACCTGACGCACAAGGCCGATATCGCCGGTGCCGTCCTTGAAGCCAACCAGATTGGGGCATTCGTCGCACAGCCGCTGCAATGTATCGACCGACAGGATCGAGTTGTCGCGATTATAGACCATGACGCCAATACCCACGGACTGGCAGACGCGGCGAACATGGTGAAACAAGCCTTCCTGCGGCGCATCGATCAGGTAATGCGGCAGAAGCAGGATGCCGTCGGCCCCCGCCTTTTCAGCGGAACGGGCGATCTCGACAGCTATCTCCGTGCCATAGCCGCAGCCCGAGACGATGGCCGTGTCGCCTGCCGCCTCCTTGGCGGCGCGGACAATGGCGGGGATTTCACCGGGAGCCAGCGAGAAGAATTCGCCGGTGCCGCCGGCGGCAAACAACACGGGCGCGGGAAAGCTCGACAGCCATTCGATATGGCGGCGATAGCTCTCGGCGTTGAATGCGCCTTCATTGTCGAAATGCGTCACAGGGAATGACAGCAGGCCAGCGCCCAGCGCGACCTTGATCTCTTGCGGCGTCATGCAGATATCCTCTTTTTGCCTCCTCCGGCAAAGTTGTCCTACATGTTGCCTTTATAACTGTCAAGTACCTGTCATACAGGTTTGCGTTCTTCGCGCAGCAAATTGCGATAACGCATCTGGCTGCCGCGCAGATGGCGGCGCATTGCGGCGCGGGCGGCGTCTTCGTCGCCATTGGAGATCGCAAAAACGATGGCCCGATGTTCCTCGTCAATGAGCTTGAGATAGGCGGCTTGATCCGCCTCGGAATCATCATTGCGAAGGGCGGCGCGCGGAATGACGTTTCGTCCGATCATGGCGAGAAAATCGCGGAAGCGGGGATTGTTGGCTGCTTCGGCGATAGCGAGATGCAGCGCGAAATCGGCTTCGGCGCTGGGCACGCCCGCCTCGAGACAGGCGCGGACGGCATAGTGGCGCTCCAGGATCGCTTCTTCCTGGGCGGGGGAGCGGCGCAGGGCTGCAAGACCCGCAGCCTCCACTTCGACTGCCGTTCTAAGTTCCAGAACCTCGATCATCGAGGAAACTCGTTCAGGATCAATGTTTTGCAGGGAATGGAGCGGCGAGGCTGGAGCTTGCGTCGGCTCAAGTACGAATACGCCGGCGCCCTTGCGGGTTTCCACCAGCCGGTCGGCGCGCAGGCTGGCGATCGCCTCCCGCACCACGGTGCGGCTCACGCCATGGGCTTCGCTCAATTGGGCTTCGCTCGGCAATTTGGCTCCTGGCAGATAGTGTCCAGCCAGGATCTGACGCCGCAGGGAATCGCCGAGCCGCGCCGTCAGGCTCCCGGAAACTTTCTCAGCATGCATGTCCAGGCTCATCCGCGAGTTCTCCCGATCTGTCAACGGACGCAGGTCGCCGTCCTTCGCTGGGCCGCCGCGCCAGCGTTGATATAGCCGACTTGTTGACGCAAATCCAGCAACCTGTATGATAAGTTCGATCAAATCAGGCGTGTTGGGCGTCGAGTTCGGAGGAAACATGTTGAAAAGATTGCTGATCACCGGCGCCGCTGGCGGGCTGGGGCAGGCCATGCGCAGCCGCCTCGGCGGGCTGGCGGAGGTTCTGCGTCTCTCGGACATCGCCGATCTGGGCGCGGCGCAGGCCAATGAGGAGGTGATGCCCTGCGATCTTGGCGATGCGGCAAGCGTGATGCGGCTGGTGGAAGGGTGCGACGGGATTCTTCACCTCGGCGGCGTCTCGGTGGAGGACCGGTTCTCCAAGATCCTCAACGCCAATATCGCCGGCGTCTACAATCTCTTTGAGGCGGCGCGGGCGCATGGGCATCCGCGCATCCTGTTCGCCAGCTCCAACCACACGATCGGCTATTATCGGCAGGATCAGCATTTGAAGACCACAGACCCCATGCGGCCCGATAGCCTGTATGGCGTGTCGAAATGTTTCGGGGAGGCGCTGGCGACGATGTATTTCGAGAAATTCGGCCAGGAGACCGCCCTTGTCCGCATCGGAAGCTGCTTTGAAAAGCCCAGGAATCACCGCATGCTCGCCACCTGGATGTCCTACAGCGATTTCCAGGCCCTGATCGAGCGTGTGTTTACCGCGCCCAGGCTCGGCTGCCCGATCATCTGGGGCGTGTCCGACAATGATCGCAACTGGTGGGATAACAGCGCCGCCGCCTATCTCGGTTGGCGGCCCAAGGACAATGCCGAAGTCTATCGCACAGAACTGGACGCCGCCATGCCGACGCCGCCCACGGATGATCCTGCGTCTGTCTATCAGGGCGGTCATTTCGTTCAGGAGCCGATCCACCAGAAGCCGTAAGGGCA
The DNA here is from genome assembly GCF_029892285.1 of Rhizobium sp. SG_E_25_P2. GTDB lineage: Bacteria > Pseudomonadota > Alphaproteobacteria > Rhizobiales > Rhizobiaceae > Rhizobium_E. Next base: position 595,190 of record NZ_JARXVM010000001.1, on the reverse strand, counting down.
AACGCCTGCGCCGCGTCTTCGAGCCATCTATGGCCGCAATGCCGCAATTTTTAGCGCGTCTCAGCCATCCGCTTCATTGGCGAGCAGGGTTTCGGCGATGCGTGACGCTTCCTCCACATGGGCGCGGCAGGCGAGGGCGGCGGCGTCCGGATCGTTTCTCTCGATGGCGGCGTAGATTTCCCGCATTCTCGCCGGACCCGATGTCGTGCGGTTTGCGGTCGATAGCGTCATCACGCGCAGCCGCGAAATGCGGCTGTTCAGACGGTTGACGATTTCCCAGGCGATCGTGTGGCCGCTGGTCTCGAAAATGATCTTGTAGAATTCATGGGTGGCGTCGAGGATGGCCGGCGGAGAATTTTTTTTCGATGTCCGGTCGAGTTCGCTGAGCACTGCCCCCAGCCGGGCCTTGACCTTGGCGCCGGCGCGACGCGCGCAATCCGCCACCGCAGTCGATTCCAGCGCCGAGCGGATCTCGTAGATCTGCCGGGCGTCATCCCAACTGATCCGGGCGACGATGGGCCCCTGCTTGGCGATGCTCTCGACAAGCCCTTCGGATTCGAGATGGCGGATCACTTCGCGGATAACCGATCTCGACACGCCAAGCTGATCGCACAGCGCCCGCTCCACCAGTCGCTGACCAGGCTGGAATAGCCCGGCAATGATGGCGCGGCGCATGCGCTCGAGCGCGATTTCGCGCAGGGTCGCGGGGGGCGTATCGATCCGGAGATCGGCGAGATGAGCGTCCTGTGTGGTCATGATCCCGTTTAGCCGCAAATTTTGTTTCCCGCAAGCTCTTGACACGTCGTCTTATGGTATACCAACATGTCATCATACGAAATGACAGGAGGCGGCCTTGGTTCCCGTGATACGCAAAACTCTTCTTCATGTGGAAAACACGCTCATCGAAGGCGGCAAGGAAGCCGCCGTTCCGCTGAAGATGATCGCGGCCATGGCGGTGATCAAAAATCCCTGGGCCGGACGCGGCTTTGTCGATGATCTCAAGCCTGAGATTCATGCTGCGGCCCCGGTCCTTGGCGCACTTCTCACCAAGATGATCCTCGATGTCACCGGCTCGGGCGAGGCGGTCGAAGGTTATGGCAAGAGCGCAGTCGTGGGCCTCGACGGCGAAATCGAGCATGCCTCGGCGCTGATCCATACGCTGCGCTTCGGCAATCATTATCGCCAGGCGGTTGGGGCGAAATCCTATCTCGCCTTCTGCAACACGCGCGGGCCGGCCAACGCACCGATCATGATCCCGTTGATGGACAAGAATGATGAGGGTCGCCGCTCGCATTATCTTACCATTCAATGCGCCATCCCGGATGCGCCTGCGGCGGACGAGATCGTCATCGCGCTCGGCGCGTCGATTGGCGGGCGTCCGCATCACCGCATCGGCAATCGCTATGAAGATCTCAAGGAGCTCGGCCACGATGTCGCCAATCCCGCAGCGGTCTAAGACCCCGTCGGGCGCGGCCTATGTCGTGACGGGGGCGGGCGATCCGCTCGTTCTGATCCATGGCGTGGGTATGCGGCTCGAAGCCTGGACGCCGCAGATCGAGGCGCTGTCGAAGCGCTTCGAGATCATCGCGGTGGATCTGCCGGGCCATGGGGAAAGCGATCCGCTTCCTGCAGGCGCGTCGCTCGAAGGGTTTGTCGCCTGGTTCGCGAGAGCGTTGCGGGAGCTCGGCAAAGGTCCGGTCAGCGTCGCCGGTCATTCGATGGGTGCTCTGATTGCGGGCGGCATCGCCGCCGAAGCGCCCGATCAGGTGGCGCGGGTCGCGCTTCTGAACGGCGTCTACAGGCGGGATGATGCGGCCCGCAATGCGGTGAAGGCGCGGGCGGCGGAGATCGTCACGGGCGCTTTCGATCGCGAAGCGCCGCTGCGGCGCTGGTTTGGAGAAGGGCATGAGCATGAAGAGGCCTATGTCCTGTCCCGGCGCTTGCTCGCATTGGTCGATCAGCAGGGATACGCCACCGCCTATGGCGCTTTCGCCGGCGGCGATGCGACCTATGCCGATCGCTGGTCCTCGGTGACATGTCCGGCGCTGTTTCTGACCGGCGACGGCGATCTGAATTCAACGCCTGCGATGGCCGAAGCCATGGCGGTAGCCGCACGGAACGGCCGGGCGGTGATCGTCGAGGGACACCGTCATATGGTCAACCTCACAGCGCCGGAAGCCGTGAATACCGCGCTGACCGAATGGATGACATCGACCCCGAAGGAGGCCCGCCATGACGCTTGAACCGAAAGCCCTGCGAGACGCCTTTGGAGCCTTCCTGACCGGCGTGACAGTCGTCACCACCCATGACGCCACTGGGGCGCCGATCGGCTTCACCGCCAATTCCTTCACCAGCGTTTCACTCGATCCGCCGCTGCTGCTGGTCTGTCTCGCCAAGACGTCGCGCAATTTTGCGACCATGACCAACGCCTCCGGTTTCGCCGTCAATATTCTCGCAGAAGGCCAGAAGGACGTGTCCAACACGTTTGCCCGCCCGGTTGACGATCGCTTCGCCGCCGTCGACTGGCGCAAGGGGCCGCATGGTTCGCCGGTGTTCTCCGACGTTGCCGCCTGGTTCGACTGCGCCATGCATCAGGTGATCGATGCCGGCGATCACGTCATTCTTCTGGGCCGAATCGAAGCCTTTGAGAATTCCGGTCAGGCCGGTCTCGGCTATGCGCGCGGCGGCTATTTCTCGCCCGTTCTCGCCGACAAGGCTCTTCTGGCCGGCCAGGACATGCCGCAGCATCTGAGCGCTGTCGCCGAACGCGATGGTCAGGTGTTTCTGGTGGTAACTTCCGACGGTTCGCTCGGTCTGCCGGGCGTTGAGCTTGCGGGTGGCGAAGGGCTCGATGCGCTGACCGATGCGGTCGCTTCTTTCTCGGGTGTCGCGGTGCAGCCGGGTCTTCTTTATTCGGTGTATGAAGACACCAAGACCCGGCGTCAGCATGTGGTCTATCGCGCCGGTCTCGGCGACGGGCCTGTCGCGTCGGGCGCGCTCTATCCGATCGACGTGCTGCCGATGGAGAGGATCGTGGACGCCGCGACGCGGGATGTGCTCAAGCGTTACGCCGCCGAAGCCAGCCTCGGCAATTTCGGCGTCTATGTTGGAAATCAAGAAAAGGGCCGGGTCCATGCCCAGGCCGTCAGAGGGTGACGCATGAAATTCTCGCTCTTCGTTCACATGGAGCGGCTGGACGCCAGCCAGACCCATCAGGAGCTCTATGAGGAGTTCGTCCAATTGTGCGAGATCGCCGATCGCGGCGGCATGCACGCCATCTGGACGGGCGAGCACCACGGCATGGATTTCACCATCGCCCCCAATCCCTTCATCAATATTGCCGATCTCGCCCGCCGCACCAAGAATGTCCGGCTCGGCACGGGTACGGTGATCGCGCCCTTCTGGCACCCGATCAAACTGGCGGGCGAAGCGGCGATGACCGACATCGTGACAGGCGGACGTCTCGATGTCGGCATCGCGCGAGGAGCCTATGGCTTTGAATATGAACGCCTTCATCCGGGGCTGGACGCGTGGGGCGCAGGCCTGCGCATGCGCGAACTGATCCCGGCGCTGAAAGGCGTCTGGGCCGGCGATTACGCCCATGACGGAGAGTTCTGGAAGTTCCCCTCCACGACCTCCGCGCCAAAGCCGGTCCAGACGCCGCATCCCCCGATCTGGGTGGCGGCGCGCGATCCCAACAGCCACGAATTTGCCGTCTCCCAAGGCTGCAATGTCCAGGTGACGCCGCTGTGGAACGGCGACGCCGAGATCGAAAGCCTGATGGGCCGCTTCAACGCCGCCTGCAAGAAAAATCCCGATATCGCCAAGCCGAAGATCATGCTGCTGCTCCACACCTATGTCGGCTCCGACGATGCGGATGTGCAGCAGGCGATGAAGGAAGTCAGCGTCTACTACAATTACTTCTTCGCCTGGTTCAAAAATGAGCGCCCGATCCATCAGGGCCTGATCGAACGGCTGAGCGAGGAAGATATCGCCGCCAACGCCATGCTCGGCCCGGATGTCATGCGGGCGAATATGCCGATCGGCACGTCCGACGAGGTCATTGGCCGTCTCAAGGCCTATGAAGCGCTCGGTTATGACGAATATTCCTTCTGGATCGACACCGGCATGAGCTTCGAGCGCAAGAAGGCGTCGCTCGAACGCTTCATCGCCGAGGTCATGCCGGCCTTCGGCTGAGGAGAGCCCGATGCAGCGTTTTCAGCTCTATATCAATGGGCAATTCGAGGATGGCGGCGGACGCTTTGCCAGCATCGACCCCGCGACAGGCGAGGCCTGGGCCGATATGCCCGAGGCCCGCAAAGCAGAGGTCGACAGGGCTGTCAATGCTGCCGAGGCGGCGCTCTGGTCTGGCCCCTGGGCGAACATGACCGCGACCCAGCGCGGCAAGCTTCTCTACAAGCTCGCCGATCTCGTCGCCGCCAACGCCGCACGGCTAGCTGAGCTGGAAACCCGCGACACCGGCAAGATCATACGCGAAACATCCTCCCAGATCGCTTATGTCGCAGACTATTACCGCTATTACGCCGGTCTCGCCGATAAGATCGAGGGCGCCTATCTGTCGATCGACAAGCCCGATATGGATGTCTGGCTGAGGCGCGAGCCAATTGGCGTGGTCGCGGCCATCGTTCCCTGGAACAGCCAGCTGTTTCTTTCCGCCGTCAAGCTCGGCCCGGCGCTCGCCGCCGGTTGCACGGTCGTGGTGAAAGCCTCCGAAGACGGCCCGGCGCCGCTTCTGGAATTTGCGCGGCTGATCCATGAGGCTGGCTTTCCGGCTGGCGTCGTCAATGTCATCACCGGTTTCGGTCCGTCCTGCGGCAGCGCGCTGACCCGGCATCCGAAAGTGGCGCATATCGCCTTCACCGGCGGTCCCGGCACAGCTGCGGCCGTCGTGCGGAATTCGGCCGAAAATCTCGCCAGCACCTCGCTCGAACTCGGCGGCAAATCGCCCTTCGTGGTGTTCGCCGACGCCGATCTCGAAAGCGCCGCCAACGCCCAGATCGCCGGCATCTTCGCCGCCACCGGCCAGTCCTGCGTGGCCGGCTCGCGGTTGATCATCGAAGCGTCGGTGAAGGACCGGTTCCTGGCCATCCTCAAATCCCGCGCCGAGGCGATCCGCATCGGCGAACCGCTGGATATGGCGACCGAGGTCGGCCCGCTCTGCACCGAGCGCCAGCGCGCGCTGATCGAGAAGACGATCGACGCCTCGATCGCCGCCGGGGCAAAGCTGGTGACTGGCGGCCGCAAGCTCGGCGACAAGGGCTTCTATTACGCGCCAACTGTGCTTGATTGCGATCACGTCACCTCGCCTTCTGTGGAGACGGAACTGTTCGGCCCGGTGTTGTCGGTCCTGTCCTTCCAGACGGAGGAGGAGGCTGTCAGGCTTGCCAATGACACGCAGTTCGGGCTCGCCTCCGGCGTCTTCACCCAGAACCTCACCCGCGCGCACCGGATGATCAAGCGCATCCGCGCCGGCGTGGTCTGGGTGAACACCTATCGCGCGGTCTCGCCGATCGCGCCGTTCGGCGGCTTCGGCCAGTCCGGCCAGGGCCGCGAGGGCGGGCTCGCCGCAGCGCTTGATTACACCCGCACCAAGACGGTCTGGGTGAGGACCTCGGACGATCCCATCCCCGATCCCTTCGTGATGCGGTGACGCCATGTATTACGAGATCCGCACCTACAGGCTGAAGAATGGCGCGATCCCCGACTATCTCAAAGTCGTGGGCGAAGAGGGCATCGCCATCCAGAAGAAACATCTGGGCCAACTGGTCGGCTACTTCTTCTCGGAAATCGGCCCCATCAACGAGATCGTTCATATCTGGGCTTTTGACAGCCTTGATGACCGTGACGCGCGCCGCGCCCGCCTGATGGCGGACCCCGCCTGGCGCGCCTTTCTGCCAAAGATCCGCGACCTGATCGAGGTCGCGGAAAACAAGATCATGAAGCCGGCGGCGTTTTCACCGCTCGGCGGGAGTGCGCCTATCCAAACTACGTGAATGCCAATAATCAAAACAAGGAACGGGAACATGAAAAAATCATTCGCAATCGCCGCTCTCATGACTGTGGTCGGCTTCACCGGCGCAGCGCAAGCTGAGGACATGGTGTTCGCAAGCTGGGGCGGCACCACGCAGGATGCGCAGAAGGCCAGCTGGGCCGATAGTTTCACCGCCAACACCAAGATCAATGTCATCCAGGACGGCCCGACCGACTACGGCAAGATCAAAGCCATGGTCGAAGCCGGCAATGTGACCTGGGACGTGGTCGATGTCGAAGGCGATTACGCCGTGCAGGCCGGCAAGGCCGGCCTTCTCGAAAAGCTCGACTTCTCGGTGATCGACAAGTCCAAGCTCGATCCGCGTTTCGTCACTGACTATTCGGTCGGTAGCTTCTATTATTCCTTCGTCATCGGCTGCAACAAGGACATCGCCGGCAATTGCCCGAAGACCTGGGCCGATCTCTTCGACACCGCCAAATTCCCCGGCAAGCGCGCCTTCTACAAATGGTCGGCTCCGGGCGTGATCGAGGCTGCGCTGCTCGCCGACGGCGTATCGGCTGAAAAGCTCTATCCGCTCGATCTCGATCGCGCCTTCAAGAAGCTCGACACGATCAAGGCCGATATCGTCTGGTGGGACGGCGGCGCCGCCTCCCAGCAGTTGCTCGCCTCCGGCGAAGCGCCGTTCGGCTCGTTCTGGAATGGCCGCCTGACCGCGCTCGCCGCCACCGGCGTGACGGTCGAGACCTCCTGGGACCAGAACATCACGGCCGCCGACTCGCTGGTCGTGCCGAAGGGCGCCAAAAACAAGGACGCGGCGATGAAGTTCATCGCGCATGCGACCGCCGACATGCAGCAGGCGCAATTCGCCATGGCGACCGGCTATGCGCCGACCAATCTCGACTCCAACCTGTTGATGGAAGAAGCGATCCGCAAGACGCTGCCTGACATGCAGGCCGACAGTCAGGTCAATGCCGACATGGATTACTGGGCCGAACATCGCGATGAGATCGGCAAGCGCTGGTACGACTGGCAGGCGAAGTAAACGTTAAACCGTATCGCCGGCCGATCTTGAGTGTTCGGCCGGCTCATTCTTCACCGGAATCATTGCCATGACCACGAGCGCCACAGTCGCGCTGAGACGGGGGCCGGCAGGGCGCGGAAGCGCTCTCGCCTATGTCGCGCCGGCGCTCATTCTCATTGTTCTCTTCTTCGTGACGCCTGTCACGGGCCTGATGCTGCGCAGCCTCACCGAGCCGCAATTCGGCCTGCAGAATTATGCCGAACTGATCGGATCGGGCACCTATGTGCGGATTTTCGCCAACACCTTTCTCGTTGCCGGTGTGGTGACCGTTCTCTCCGTGATCATCGGCTATCCTGTCGCCTGGGCGCTCGCGGTCATGCCGGAGCGCTGGTCGCGGCTGGTCTTCGCCATCATCATCCTGTCGATGTGGACCAATCTTCTCGCCCGAACCTATGCCTGGATGGTGCTGTTGCAGCGCACCGGCGTCATCAACAAGACGCTGAAAGCGCTCGGCCTGATCGACCAGCCCCTGGCGCTGGTCAACAATCTCGTCGGCGTCACCATCGGCATGACCTATATCATGCTGCCTTTCGTGATCCTGCCGCTGGTCGGCGTCATCAGGTCCATCGACCCCGCCATACTCAGGGCCGGCGCGCTGTGCGGCGCCAATAGCTGGCAATGCTTCACCCGCATCCTTCTGCCGCTTTCGCTTCCCGGGATTGCCGCCGGCGCGCTGATGGTCTTCGTCATGGCGCTTGGCTATTATGTCACGCCGGCTCTACTGGGCGGCACGGCCAATATGATGCTGGCTGAAATGGTGGCGCAATTCGTCCAATCGCTGGTCAATTGGGGCATGGGCGGCGCGGCCGCCTTTGTGCTGCTGGTGGTGACGCTGATCCTCTATGGCGTGCAATTACGCTTCTTCGGCGCTGGCCGGATGAGCTAGGGGGGAACGCGATGCTTCTGGATTTCGAAAAACTCGGCGCATGGAAATGGCTGCTCATCGGCGTCACCACGCTTGTGTGTCTGTTTCTCATCCTGCCGATCGTGTTCATCGCCGCGCTGTCCTTCGGCTCGTCGCAATGGCTGATCTTTCCGCCGCCATCCTGGACCACACGCTGGTATGCCGAACTCTTCGCCGATCCGCGCTGGCTCTCTTCCGCCTTTACCAGCCTGAAGATCGCGTTGATCGTCACGGTGCTCTCGGTGGTGACAGGGTTTCTGGCCGCGCTCGGCCTCAATCGCGGGCATTTCATCGGCAAGGAGGTGCTGCGCGCGCTGTTTCTCACGCCGATGATCCTGCCGGTGGTGGTGCTCGCGGTGGCGCTTTACGCTTTTTTCCTGAAGATCGGGCTTGCCGGCACGACGCTGGGCTTCATCATCGCCCATCTTCTGATCGCCTTGCCTTTTTCGATCATCTCCATCGGCAATGCGCTCGAGGGTTTCGACAAATCGATCGAGGACGCCGCTATTCTCTGCGGCGCCTCGCCCTGGGAAGCGCGGCTCCGTGTCACCGTGCCCGCCATCAGCCATGGGCTGTTCGGCGCGGCGGTGTTCTCTTTTCTCGCCTCCTGGGATGAGGTGGTGCTGGCGATCTTCATGGCGAGCCCGACGCTGCAGACGCTGCCGGTGAAGATCTGGTCGACGCTCAGGCAGGATCTGACGCCGGTGATCGCGGCGGCCTCCACGCTTCTCATCCTGTTCACCATGCTTTTGATGATCATCGCGGCTGTGGTCCGCAAGGGACGGAAATCATGACTTCACCCTTTCTCCAAATCCGCGGCATCCGCAAGGATTACGGTCCCGTCACCGCCGTCAAGGACGTGACGCTCGATGTGCGCCAGGGCGAGTTCATGACCTTTCTTGGCCCGTCGGGTTCGGGGAAGTCGACGACGCTCTACATCCTCGCCGGCTTTCAGGATCCGACCCAGGGCGATATCCTGCTCAACGGCAAGACGCTGCTCGACACGCCGTCGCACAAGCGCAATATCGGCATGGTTTTCCAGCGCTACACGCTGTTTCCGCATCTGACGGTGGGCGAGAATGTCGCTTTTCCCTTGCGTATCCGGCGGCTGCCGAAGGCCGATGTCGAACGCCGGGTGAAGGAGGCGCTGCGTCTCGTGCGCCTCGAAGGGTTCGAAGATCGCAAGCCCGCGCTGATGTCGGGCGGCCAGCAGCAGCGCGTCGCGCTGGCCCGGGCTCTGGTCTATGAGCCGCCGGTGCTGCTGATGGACGAGCCGCTATCGGCGCTCGACAAGAAGCTGCGCGAGGAAATCCAGTTCGAAATCCGCCGCATCCATCAGGAAACCGGCGTCACCATTCTCTATGTCACCCATGACCAGGAAGAGGCATTGCGCCTGTCCGACCGTATCGCCGTGTTCAGCCATGGCAAGATCGACCAGATCGGCACCGGCCAGCAGCTCTATGCCGATCCGTCGACCCGGTTCGTGGCGGGTTTCGTCGGCGATTCCAATTTCATCGAGGTCGATATCGTCGCTGTTGACGGCGGCAAAAGCACCTTGGCGCTTCCGGGCGGCGTCATGGTGTCGGGCGTGCCGCTCCACAGTCAGGGAACGGGCCAGAAAGCATCGCTCCTGCTACGGCCGGAGCGTATCGACATTGCGCGCGGGACAAGCCGCGACGCGCTTTCCGGCCAGGTTCGCGATCTGACCTTTCTCGGCAACAACACGCATCTTCTGGTCGATATCGGTTCCGGAGAGCCGCTGTCGGTTCGGTTGCCTTTTGGACATCCGATGCTTGAAGGCCTTGGTCACGGCGCAGAGGTGCATCTCAGCTTCAGTCCAGCCGAGGCGCACGCTTTCAGGAGCTAATGGCGAAAGCGACGAGTTGACGCTGTTTCCTCGGCTCAAATCGTTCATTGCCAGCCGCGCTGACCTGCAGCGTCATCCGCTATATCGTCACACGAAGTTGTCCCAAACGCTCGCAGAGCGATTTGGTGATGCCGGCGGTTCCCCACGCACCTTTGAGATCGGCGGAAAGCAGCCCGTCCGACATCGCGGCATTGGTTACATGGCGGATGTCGCGCGCCGCGCCGGCAAGACGTTCGTCGCCATTCTTTTCTCCGAGCCAATCCAGCATCGCCGCAGCCGAAAGTACCGTTCCATACGGATTGGCGATCCCCTTGCCGGCGATGTCCGGCGCCGAACCATGCGCGGCCTGGAAAAAGCCGTTGCGGTCGCCGAGCTCTGCCGAAGGCGCGAGCCCCATGCCGCCGATCGTGGCCGCGCCGAGATCGGAGATGATGTCGCCGAACATATTCTCCGTGACGATGACGTTGAAATGCTGCGGTCGCAGCACGAGATGCATCGTCATGGCGTCGATCAGCACATATTCGGTCTCGATATCGGGATAGTCGGGCGCGACCGCGTCGAACACCGATCGGAAGAAGGCATAGCTTCGGAGCACATTGGCCTTGTCACAGCAGGTGACGCGCTTGACGCCGTCTTTCGGCGCGCCGTTCGATTGCCGAGCGAGTTCGAACGCTTTGCGCACGATCCGCTCGACGCCGCGTCGGGTCTGCACCAGCGTGTCGACCGCCAATTCGCCGCGCAATTGCACGCCCGCGCCGCGCGCCGCATAGAGGCCTTCGCTGTTTTCGCGTAGGATGATGTAATCGATGTCTCCCGCTTTCACGCCGGCCAGTGGGCATTCCACGCCCTGAAACAGGCGGATCGGCCTGATATTGGCGTAGAGATCGAGTTCAAAGCGCAGCCTGAGCGTGAAATCAAGGCCGGCCTCGGTGCCGTCCGGATGCACGACGCCGGGAATGCCGCCGGCGCCGTGGAGGATCGCGTCCGCATCGCGGCAGGCGGCGAAAGTAGGATCTGGAAAGCTCTCGCCGGTCATGAGGAAATGCTCCGCGCCGGCGGGATATTCGCGGAAATTCAGCGGCGACTGGTTGCCGAGCGCCGCCCGCACGACCTCAATGGCTGCCGCGCAGACTTCAGGCCCGATTCCGTCGCCATGCACGACGGCGATTTCATAAATATCCTTCATCGCAGGCCCTTCAGATACATTTGCCGCCATCGACGAGAAGATCGACGCCCGTGATCATGCTGGCCTCGTCCGAGCAGAGAAAGGCCGCGGCGTTGCCCATGTCGGCGGGCGTCGAAAGCCGTCCGATCGGGATGGTGGAAACGACGCGGGCGCGGATTTCGTCGCTGTCGCCGCCGATAAAGGTCGACAGCAACGGCGTTTCCCCGGCCACCGGATTGATGGCGTTGACCCGTATGCCGAACGGCGCAAGCTCCACCGCCATGCCCTTGGTCGCGGCGATGCCCCAGCCCTTTGAGGCGTTGTACCAGGTGAGGTTGGGTCGCGGCGAAACGCCTCCGGTCGAGGCGACATTGAGGATCGCGCCCTGCTTCTGCGCCTTGAAATGCGGCAGCACCGCACGGGCGCCATTATAGATCGAACGGATATTGACGTTGAACAGCCGCTCAAACAGCGCCTCGTCCATGTCTTCCATCGGCATGGGAGCTTGGCCAATGCCGGCATTGTTGACGAGGATATGCAAACCGCCGAATGTTTCGATCGCATGGTCGCGCGCCGCATGGAAGTCGTCCATCGACGACACGTCGCCGGAGATGGGCGCCGCCAGACCCTTGTGATCGCCCGCAACCCGTTCGGCAGCGGCGATGTCACGGTCCATCAGCACGACGCGCGCACCTTCTTCCACGAATTTTCGGACGATTCCCTCGCCGAAACCCGATCCGCCACCGGTGACGATGGCCACTTTCCCTGCAAGACGCATGGATGTTCCTCCCTTTGTCCGCAACATCGGACAAGTCGAGCGGATTTCACAGTCGGATTATCTGAACGCCCTTTTAGCTTTCTTTATTTGTGTCCACCGACGCCGATGGTGAATATCGCGCCAATGAGAATCTGGGAGGAGCCGACATGACGATCAATTTCGACGCCAGGAAAATGGCGGCGGAACTTTATGATGGCGGCTTCCGGCCGATGTTTATCGGCGGCCAGTGGGTTGCGTCTGTGACCGGTGAGGTCAGCGAGAGCCATGATCCCGCAACCGGCGCCGTCTTGGCGACGGTGCCCCTGTCCTCGGCGGCGGATGTCGATCTCGCTGTCGCCGCAGCCCGCCGCGCCTTCGACGGACCCTGGTCGCGTTTTTCGCCCTATGAGCGCCAGGCGCTTCTCCTGAGGATCGCCGATCTCTTCGAGGCGAATTGGGAGCGCCTCTGCGTGTCCGACACGCTCAATATGGGCATGCCGATCACCCGCACCCTGGCTAACAAACGCCGCGTTGTCGGCATGCTGCGCTACTATGCGGGCATGGCGACGGCGCTGCATGGCGAGGTCATCGAAAACTCCATTCCCGGCGAGATCGTGACTTTCACCCGCAAGGAGCCGATCGGCGTCGTCGGCGCGATCATTCCCTGGAACGCCCCGACCGCAGCCTCGATCTGGAAAATCGCTCCGGCCCTGGCGACGGGCTGCACAGTGGTGCTGAAACCGTCCGAAGACGCGCCCCTGACGCCGCTGCTGATCGCCAAGCTCATGCAGGACGCCGGCTTGCCCGATGGAGTCGTCAATATTGTCACCGGCAAGGGCGCGGTGGCCGGAGCGCGGCTCGCTGAACACCCAGATGTCGACAAGATCGTCTTTACGGGCTCGACTGCGACAGGCCAGGCCATCGCTCGCGCAGGTATCGCCAATCTCAAGCGCGTCTCGCTCGAACTCGGCGGCAAATCCCCCGTCATCGTCTGCCGCGACGCCGATATCGACCGCGCCGTGCCGATTGCCGCGATGAGCGTCTTTGCGCATTCCGGTCAGATCTGCATCGCCGGCTCGCGGCTGTTCGTGGCCCGCGAGATCCATGACGAATTTGTCGCTAAACTCGCGGATTTCGCGCGCGGGCTGCGGCTCGGCCATGGAATCGAGCCTGACACCGATCTCGGCCCCCTCATCTCGCCTCGACAGGCGAAGGTCGTGGAAGGCTTCATCGCCTCGGGGCAAAGCGAAGGCGCCGAGCTGATCACAGGGGGATCACGACTGTTGGGCGCGCCCTATGACAAAGGCAATTTCATCACGCCGACAATCTTCGGCGGCGTGAAGGACGACATGCGAATCGCGCGCGAGGAGATTTTTGGTCCGGTCATTTCCGCAATGCCGTTCGATACCATCGACGAAGTGGTCGACCGCGCCAATGCTAGCCCCTATGGCCTGGCCGCAGGCGTCTTCACGCAGAATCTCGGTCTCGCACACAAGCTGACCCGACGCATAAAGGCGGGATCGGTATGGGTGAACATGTATCACGCAATCGATCCGGCCGTGCCCTTCGGCGGGATGAAGATGTCGGGCTATGGACGCGAAGGCGGCGCCGAACATCTGTATGAATATCTCGAAACCAAGGCGATCTGGATCCAGACAGACTGATCAGCCTTCGCCGCGCAGATTGGTGCGGATCAGCGCGATCAACTGCTCGGCATAGCGTTGCTGCACGTAGCCGCGCGCGGTGATGATGCCGACCGCACGATGCGCATTGGGGTTGTCGAGCGGCGCGACGCGGATGCGGCGATCGATCTTCGCCCCGAGCGCGATGCTGGGCACAATGGAGATGCCGAGTCCCGACGAGGCGAGCGCCACGGCAGTCTGGGCGCTCTCCACCTCGTACTGGACCTTGAGTTCGATGCCCGCCTCACGCGTAAGCCGGTCCACAAGCGCCCGGACCGCAGTCTTGCGATTGAGCATGATCAAGGGGAATTGCCCCAAGTCTTCCAGCCGGACCGCCTTTTCGCCATTGAACAATTCTTCGGGAATGCAGGCGACGAGCGGATCGTCGATGATCGATTCGAACTGGAATTCGTTGAGGTTCGGCACCTCTGGGCCGATATAGAACTCGACCTCCTGCTGTTGCAGCAGGATCAGGGCGGCCTGCGGCGGCGTCTCCTGCACCTCGACGACGCTGCGCGGATAACGAAGCTTGAACGTCGCCAGGATATCGCCGAGCCGGCTCGAGGCGAGGGTCGGGGCGCAGGCGATCTGGATCTTTCCCTTGCGGCGCGCCGCCAGTTCCGTCAGCCGGTCCAGGCTGGCCTGCACATCGCCCATGGCGCGCCCGATCTCTTCGAACAACACCTGGCCTTCATTGGTGAGATTGACCCGCTGCGGCGTGCGCGTGAACAGGCTGATGCCGATCTGTTCCTCAAGATCCTTGATTTGCATGCTGACTGCGGAGGGCGATCGGTTGCTTTCTTCGGCGGCCTTGCGAAAGCTCCCGGATTCCGCCGCAAGAAGAAATGTTTGCAACAGCTTCAAATTGACGCTTGGCATAATGATTTTGGTCTCAATTGCGCCGACCGATCCCGGACAGCTCCTCCGGCTGAGAGCATATGCGCCAAAGACAGGGTGACAAGGTCAGTCGGACATAAAAGCCGCCTGCGACGATTGGCGCGGGCGGCTGGGAAAACCCTTTGCGAAGACGCTAATGAACGGCGGCGAACATGATCTTCTCTTCGGTCGCATCCGCTACCATCATTTCCTCGACGACGCGACCCCGCTTTACCACGAGAATGCGATCGGACACCGCCAAGATCTCCGGCAAATAAGAAGAGATAACCACCACGGCCATCCCCTGGTCGGCGAGTTCGCTGATCAACTGATGGATCTCGACAATAGCGCCGACATCGACGCCACGCGTCGGCTCGTCGAAGATAATCAGCTTGGGCTTCTGGATCAGGGATTTGGCGATGACGACCTTCTGCTGGTTGCCGCCTGATAGTTCGATCATGCGTGCCTTGTCGCTGATCTGCTTTAGTTTGAGCCTTGAGCCCCAATCGGCGACGAGATCTTTGGCGCGAGACAGGGAGACGATGGAAAACGGATTATCGCCATTGGACAATTCACCGATCTGAAGGTTCTGGCCTGCGGTCATGGTTTCGAAGAAGCCATCGAGCTTGCGGTCTTCCGTCACATAGACGATGCCGTCCATCACCGCCGGGCGCGGCACCCTGTAACGTACGGATTTGCCAAACAGCCGAATTTCCCCGCCGTGGAAAAGGTCGCGTTTCATGGCTCCCGCCACCACCTTGGCCATCTCGGTGCGGCCCGCCCCGACCAGACCGAACATGCCCGTGACCTGCCCGGCGAAAACCGAGAAGGATGAATTGCGCACGAGGCCGGCGCAGGACAGGTTCTCGACCGACAGCACCTTCTCGCCATAGGGACGCGGCGTTCGCTGGGCCGAGCCATGCAGCGTTTCCGTAAGATTGCGGCCAACCATGGCCTGGACGACCGAATTGCGGGTGAAGTCGGCGGCCTTGCCGCTCGCGACGATCTCGCCGTCCCGCATCACGGTGACGCGATCGGCGACCTGGAGCGCCTCCTCCAAAGCATGCGTGATGAAGACGACCGCCACGCCCTGCTTGACCAGTCGGCTGAGCAGATTGAAGAAATGACGCTTCTCCTCGGGCGTCAAGGTGGCTGTCGGCTCGTCGAAGATGATCACGCGCGCCTTGTGATGCACGGCCCGCGCGATCTCGACCATCTGCTTATGGGCTGCGCCAAGCGTGCTGACTTGCGCGGTGGGATCGACCTGAAACCCCATTCCAACAAGGAATTGTCGCGCCTGGATGTTCAAGCCGCGCAGCCGGTTGAAGATCTTCTCCTCGCCGAGATAGAGATTTTGCGCCACCGTCATCGCCGGAACGAGATTGGTCTCCTGAAACACCATGGCGATGCCGGATTTGAGCGCGTCGGACGGCGAGCCGAAATCGACCTCGCGGCCGTCAAACAACAGTTTGCCCTCGGTGAGACGATACACGCCCGACATGACTTTGGTCAGTGTCGACTTGCCCGCGCCATTCTCGCCGAGCAACGCATGAATTTCACCCGGCTTGACGGTGAAATCGACTTTCTTGAAGGCCGCGACCCCGCCGAATGTCTTGGAGGCGTTCTTGAATTCAATGATCGTATCCATGTCAGCCTCGCTCTTGGCTCGCGACGCCTGCCAGGCGCAGGATTTTGGATCCGCCGCGCGAGGCGACGATCAAATCGTCGCCATGTTCGCAGGCGGCGACCGCGCCATGCGATTTGCCGTCGGCGCGGGAATGAAAACTCGACAAGGGCCGCATATGGGAATCGCAGTTGACCACCAGACCATAGGAGCGCGTCACCGCATAAGGTTTCAAGACGCCCATCTGCTTGAGCTGGCTGCCCTGCATCGGTTCACGATAGGAACTCCAGGAGCTGAACGACGGAGCGACCCAATACGGCTCCGGGATTTCCGCCAGCATGCGCTGACGGAACTTGTCCTCGCGCAGGATGAATTCCACCAGCTGATTGCGGCTCGAATAGAATGACAACCAATAGCCTGCGTCGATGGCGGGGGCGATCCGCGCCGGATAGGCTGGCAGATGTTCGAGGACATTGTCGGCGTGACCATTGGCCAGATCGATCGAAATGACCCGGTGACGCCAGGCCTCGCTGACGAAGATCCGGTTGGAGCCGGTGGTGGCGACCCCCGCCGGCCAGGCAAGGCCGGATTTGACGCAATCGAGCTTGCCGCGGGCGAGATCGATTTTCCAGATCGATCCCGAACATCCCTTCTGCATCAGGTCGCGTCGCCAACCGGCCGTGCCCAGCATGGCCGATCCATTGGCGGCCAGCAGTGTGTCGCTGTCGAGAAAGGTCAGGGCGGTGACGCAGCCGAGCGTCTCTTGCGCCGTGGTCTTGAAGACAGCCCCGTCATGGGCGCCTCCCTTGATGACGACGCCTTCGCCATCGAGCGCGATGGCGATCATTCCCCGGGCGGTGGCGATCGCCGTGACATCCTGATCGAAGCCGGCCAATTCCTCCATCGCTCCGTCGATCTGCAGCCTGAGCAGCTTGCGGCCCGACGACAGCAGAATGCCCTTCGGCGTTGACACGACATTGTCGGCGCCGCCGGCCAGGGCGATCGTTTCGGCGTCTTCGAGCCTCTGGTTGGGCAGCAGTGGCCCATCGAATGTGGGTACGGTGACGGCCCAGTCGCCGCGGCCGAGAAAGCGGTCGAGTAGTTTTCCCAGCGGTCTCATGCGCTCTTGCCCCAATAGGAGTCGTTACTGAACCAGGTCTGATCACGGTCGGGCAGCTTGAGCGTGCCCATGCGATTGTTGAAAATGCCACAAAGATAGAGCGTTCCCTTGTGCTCGCGCATAGAGGTGATCATCGGGTGTTTTTCACCCGTCTGGTCCCACAGGCTTTCCAGAATCTCGCCCTGCTCGTTGAAGCGCAACACGCAGCCGGTGTTGAGATTGGGCATCAGCCAGGCGTCTTCCGATACCCGCCGCGCCATGCGCCGGCGGAAACCGGGCATTTCGAGCGACAGGTCGAGGGCCGGCGTCCGCATGCCCATCAGGGCCAGCCAATAGGTGCCGTCGGAGGCGCGGTTGAGGTTGTCGGGATAGCACGGCAGCCCTTCGATCACGCGCTCCAGCTTGCCGGCCTTGGGGCCGGAGAAATAATAGCGGTTGATCCGGCAGGCCCAGCTTTCGGCGAACAGCACCGATTGTCCGTCGAACGACGTGCAGACGCCGTTCGGGAAGACGAGGTTCGAGAGCAGCGTTTTGGTCACGCCGGTCGCCGGGTCGTAGACGATGATACGGCCATTGCCCCGGCTTTCCAGCGCGTCGGCATACCAGTCGTGCATTTCGAAACGGACGGTGGCTTCGGAGAAGACGACGCGGCCGTCCGGCAGGATGTCCAGATCGTCGGCCAGCTTCATCGTGCTGTCGTCGACGACCGAGGTCAGGCTGCGATTGGTTTCGGCCGTCAAGAGTTTGGGAACGCCCTCGGGCGAGACCTGGTATAGCCCCATGCCGGCGACGCAGACGACGAGGTTGCCGTGCCTGTCAAATTCCATCCCGAGCGGCGAACCGCCAATATGGGCGAAGACTTCGCTGCGGGTGTAGTTGGGCGGATAGAAACGGAGGATATCGCCCTGACGGCTGCCGGTGTAAAGCCGGTCTTCCTTGTCGAAGATCACGTCCTCGGCGCCGTCGAGAATGCCGAGACCGATGACGCCGGCATCCGCGAGCCGATCATTCACCGCCATCGGCGAGCCTGGCTCCGTGGAGATGGCCTGGGACATCTTCGCGAAGGTCGGCGAAATATAGACGCTGCGCAGGATCTTGTGGCGGTTCTTCACCCAGCGCACGTCGAGAAACACCGAGACGAGCAGCACGAGGCCGAGCGTGAACGCGTTGACCGGGCCTGGCACCGCGAGCGTCAGCAGGCTGTTGGACAGAACCAGCACGAAGACCACGCCCATCAGCGCCTTGGCGACCGAACCGCGACCGCCGCCCAGCGAAATGCCGCCGAGCACGGTGGCCGTCAGCGCCTGCAACTCAAGGCCCGAGCCGACATCGGCGGCGGCGCTGCCGATGCGGGCGCAGAACAGGAAGGCCGCAAGCGACACCAGCACCGAACAGACCACATAGGCACTGAACACCGTCCACCGCACATTGATGCCGGCATTGTAGGCCGAGCGCCGGGCTCCGCCCACGGCGAACAGCCGCCAGCCATATCGACCGCGCGACAACACCAGGTGGATGATCACGGCGATGATGACGAAGAAGACGAAGGACACTGGAAAGCCGAAGATCAGGCCGAGGCCAAACCAGTCATAGACAGGCGAATCCGGATAATTCGTCACCAGCGCCGTGGAGACTTTCGGAAAAATGCTTTCGAAGACGGAGCGGAAGATGATGAGCGTGACAAGCGTGGTCAGAAACGCCCGCATTCTGAGAATGCCGACCATGAAGGCGTTGATCGCGCCGCAGGCCGCTCCGACCGCGAGCGTCGCCGCCAATCCGACGCCAAAGCTCCATTGCCCGACATTCATGCCATAAAGCGTGGCGAGAACCGCAAGCGCAAAAGTCGACCCAATCGAGAGATCGATGCCGCCCGACACCATGACGATGGTCAGGCCGAGCACGATCAGACCCAGTTCGGCCGTCTGGCCGCTGAGATTGGTCAGCGTGGCCAGGCTGAAAAATCCGGGAACGATGGAGCCGAAAATCGCGCAGAGGAGAACCAGCGCGAAGAAGGGGATGACGCTGTCGATCCACTTCTTGGCGAGGATCTCCCCGACCACATGGTCGGGGAGGGCGCGATAGCGCAAGCGTATAAGGCGTTCTGCCAAGCTCATCTGTCTGTTCCGCGCTTATTTGAAGTCGTCGAGCTTCCAGCAATTACGGCCGGAGGCGTTGTTCTTGTCGACGCGGGTGATGGGGCCGAAGAAGATCGTCTTTTCGCTGCCCGCTTCGCGATCCGGCTGCTGCAGCAGTTCGGAAATCTGCTGCGCCGAAATTTCAGCCTGGATCGGGGCGTTGAAATTGAAGATCACGTCGAGCAGACCGTTTTCGATACTCTTGCAGCCTGTGTCGCTGCCGGCGCCATTGGTGACGATGGTCACCTGGTCCTGCTTGCCGGCGGCCTTGACCGCAGCGCCCGCGCCGACTTCGGCATTGTCCCAGATGCCCATGATGCCGCAAAGGTCGGGATGCTGCTGCAGCACGGTCTCGGTAATCTGTCGCGCTTTTTCGCTCGAATAGTCGGCCGGCTGGTCGGAGACCAGTTCAAGCTCCGGGTTCTGTTTCAGGATCTCGTCGATGCCCGTGCGCATATAGATATTGGCGGCGCCGGTCTGGACGCCGGCGAGCCAGACGACTTTGTGCGACGGCGCGTTCGGGCCGGTGCAGGTCTTGGCGAGTTCGGTCATTTCGAGCCGGCCCATCTCGATCCAGTCGTTGCCGACGTAAGAGTCGGTCTGGGTGGCGGACTGCATGTTGACCTGCAGCACCTTGATGCCGCTGGACTGCGCCTGCTTGAGAAGACGGGCATAGGTCTGCACGTCGGGATTCTGCACGATGATCAGGTCGGGCTTTTCGGCGATCGCGCCCTGCATGGCCCGGATGCCGGCATTGGTGTCGCCATTGGGATCGCGCACTTCGAGCGTAAAGCCGTAACGGGCGGCATGGCGCTGCCAGACGACGACCCAGGCCTGGTTGAGGTCCATGCCCTGCGAGATCGGGATGAAGATGACCTTCTTGCCCTTCATCGCATCGAGATAGGCCTGTCGTCCTACCTGATCCGTCTCTTGCGAGACTGCGGCCAAAGGTGTGGTCAAAATGGCTGCGGCGGTTAAGCCGGCGAGAATGATGTTCTTGAGAATCGTCATGGTTTCCTCCCTGTAGACGTCTCGGTTTCAGATATCTCCGCTTTGCGAGGTCTGCTCGTCGCGCGGATTGATGATCGCATCAATGGCGAGCGCGCTGAGAAGGATCACGCTTTTGATGAGGTTCTGACTGGTGTAGCTGAAATTGAGGATGGTCATTCCATTGGTCAGGATGCCGACCAGGATCGTGCCGACGATGACATTGCGCACCCCGCCCTGGCCGCCCGACAGACCGATGCCTCCCAGCACGACCACGAGCAGCACGTCATAGATCAGGCTCGAACTGTAGAGCGTGGTGTTGATACCCGTGACCAGGCCGGTCATGATGATGCCGGCCGTAAACGCGATCAGCGCGCTGATGACATATTGCGCGACGATGATCGGCCGCGTCGGCAGACCCATCGTGCGTGCGGCATGGGGATTGTCGCCGGCGGCATAGACCAGGCGGCCGAAGCGCGTCTTTCGCAGAAAAACGCCCATCACCAAGGTCACGACGCTGAAAATGATCACGGATGCCGGCAGCCCGAACACTGTGCCCGCGCCCACCCATTTGAGCCAGGCGACGTCGTTCGGCGCATAGAGGACATCCGAGGCGAAGACGTAACGGCCCGCGCCGTAGACGGATGAAGCGATAGCCAGCGTCACGAAGATCGGCGGTATCTCGGCGAATGCGATCATAACGCCGGTGAACAGGCCTATCAGCGCAACCAGCAGCGCGCCGAGCAGCACCGCCAGCGTGAAGTCGATGCCCCATTGCGAGATCCAAATGCTGAAGGCGACGCCGACGACCATGACGGCGACCATGGTGAGATCGATGCCGCGCCCGACGACGACAAAACCCATGCCGACAGCAAGCGTGCCGAGGATGGACACGTTCTTCAAAAGCGCAATGATGTTGCCTTCCGACAGAAATTTGTCGAGAACCACCGAAAAGATCAAAAACAACAACACGGAAATGCCGACGACGACAGTTTCCTGACTGAGTTTGATCGGTTTGCCGGCCATTTTTTCGCCGCTCCCCATATATGCCTCCCTGATCGCGATCCCACGACTGTATGCGTCGTTTCGGATCGCCAATCACCTCCCCAGCCTTGGCCGGGCTCCTCGCGATGACCATCTTCCTTCGATGCCGCCAGGGCAATTTCGTTTTTCTGACACGCTGTTCAGTTCCGACGAGGCGATCGAACGCCTCCGGAGGCGGTCTCGTCCCAGGGCATTCAGTCCGGAGCCGGCAGAACGGAAAGCGAGCGTTTCAGGCAGCCCAGCGTAAAACTGGAGCGTGAATGCCGAACGCCGGGGATCTTGTACAGCTTCTTCTGCAGGAAATCCGCGTAGCCCTGCGTGCCCTCGACTGCGACCTTGATGAAATAGTCGTATTCGCCGGTCGTCAGATAGACTTCGATGACTTCGGGGAGGGCGGCCATCGCCCGACCGAAATTGGCCACGGCCTCATCGTCATGTCGGTCAAGCGTCACCTCCAGAAGCACAGTCTCCCTGACGCCGAGCAGGCTCTGATCGAGCACGGCGGTATAGCCCGAAATGAAGCCTTCGTTTTCCAGGCGGCGAACTCTCTGCCAGCATGGCGCGGCGCTGAGGCCGACCATTTCGGCGAGCTGGGTATTGGTGAGGCGGCCGTTCTCGACCAGCGCGCGCATGATCTTGCGGTCGATCCGATCCAGCGCCTTGTTCATGACGTTCCTCAAAATAATATTTTGTATTTATTGATTGTGGTGAAAGATAATTTCTATAAATACGTCATTGTCAATATTTTTTGAGAATTAATTTGGTGGAGTTGGGAATAGGCTGTTTGTGCATGTTGACGTTGGGAGGCGCCATGTACACCATCCGATTTTCTGTGCTTCAACCCTTTGACGCGCTGCTGCGCGCGCTGGATAGCCTGCGAAAGATGGGGTTTGGGCTGCTGGGCATGAACATCGCCCAGTGCGGTTCGCATTATGTCACGGAGCTTCGGTTTGAGGTTCGCGGCAACCTGACCGCGGACACATTCGTCGAGCGGCTCCGTCTCCATGACATCGCCGATCTTGTCGTTGCCGAACTCGCTTCCGAAGCGTTCGCGCGGGAAGAGCTCGACCAGTCCGAGCGGCGGGGCGCGTCATGGACTTTTCAATAACCGCCGAACAGCAGTCAATGGTGGATGTGGCGACGTCCTTCGCAGCGGAACGGATCGCGCCGAACGCATCGGCTTGGGAGCATGCGGGCTCCATTCCCCGAGATATGCTGGAGGACATCGGCGCTCTGGGCTTCGGCGGCATCTGCGTGTCGGAGGAATTCGGTGGTTCCGGATTGTCGCGACTGGACGCCGCGCTCATTTTTGAGGCTCTGGCGAAAGCCTGCCCTTCCGTGGCCGCCTTCGTATCCATCCACAATATGTGCGCCTGGATGATCGATCGGTTCGGCTCTCGGGACATGCGCTCTACCTGGCTTCCCGACCTCTGCGCCCTGCGCAAGATCGCGTCCTATTGCCTGACCGAACCGGGCGCGGGATCCGACGCCGCGGCGCTGCGCACGACCGCACGCGCTGAGGGTTCGACCTATGTGCTCAATGGGGCAAAAGCGTTCATTTCAGGCGGCAATTATTCCGATGTTTACATCGTCATGTGCCGGACGGGAGAGGCCGGGCCGAAGGGGATTTCGGCGATGGTCGCCCCGAGCGACAGCGAGGGCCTGAGCTTCGGCGCTTTCGAACGGAAGATGGGCTGGCGCGCGCAGCCGACGGCTGCGGTTCACTTCGATGAATGCCGTGTGCCTGAGGATAATGTGTTGGGCGAGATCGGCGCGGGGTTCCGCTACGCGATGAAGGCCCTGGACGGCGGTCGTCTGAATATCGCCGCCTGCGCTCTCGGCGGCGCGCAATTCGCGCTCGACAGGGCGCTCGCCCATATGCGCGAGCGCCGCGCCTTCGGCGCGGCGCTCAGCAGTTTCCAGGCGCTGCAGTTCAAGGTCGCCGACATGGAAACCGACCTCCAAGCGTCGAGAGCGCTGTTGCATCAAGCGGCATGGAAACTCGACAACCATGCGCCCGACGCAACCAAATTCTGCGCCATGGCCAAGCGCTTTGTCACGGACGCCAGTTTCGATGTCGCCAATGCGGCGCTGCAGCTGCATGGCGGCTACGGCTATCTCGAAGACTATGGAATCGAAAAGGTCGTCCGCGACCTCCGCGTGCATCAGATCCTGGAAGGCGCCAACGAGATCATGCGGCTGATCATCGCCCGTCACATGTTCGAATGAGGTTTGCGGGATGAACAACGACGTTCTTTTCGATATAGAAGGCGGGGTCGGTCGGATCAGTCTCAACAGGCCCGATACGCTCAACGCCATCAACGAGGCCATCGTCGATGCCATCGATGGCGCTCTCAGGACATGGCGGGATCAAGTCGACGTCGCCTGGGTGATGCTCGAGGGCCGTGGCGACAAGGCGCTGTGCGCCGGCGGCGATCTCGCGAGCCTGTACGCCATGGGCAGAGCGGGGGATTTCGATCGCGCCTCGGCGTTCTGGCGGCGCGAATATAGGCTGAACGCCCTGATCGCACGCTATCCCAAGCCCTATGTCGCCATCATGCACGGCTTCGTCATGGGAGGAGGCGTCGGTCTTTCGGCGCATGGAACGGTGAGGATCGCCGCCGACAACTGCAAGATCTCCATGCCGGAATGCTCGGTCGGTCTGATGCCGGATGTCGGCGGCACATTGTTGCTTGCCCGGGCGCCAGGCTTTGTGGGCGAATTTTTGGGGCTGACGGGCCATCGCATGAGCGCGGCAGACGCAGTCTATGCCGGATTTGCCGATATCGTGGTGTCTGCCGAGGACATTCCGGCCCTGAAAGCCCTGATGATCGCGACTGGCGATGTCGGCGCCGCCAGGGAGATGTCGACACAGCCGGGGTCCTCGCAACTCCAACAGCATCGCGCCGAGATCGACGCGGTCTTTGCGGCGCCTGATCTCACATCTGTTCTCGACCGTCTTGCCGTCATGTCTGGAGACTGGGCGTCGGCGACGCGGGAAGCGATCGGGCGCGGCTCGCCGCTTTCGTTGCGTGCAACCTTCGAGGCCATCCGCCGAGCGCGATCCACCTCCGATATCCGCGCGGCCCTGCGCACCGAATACCGGTTCGTCTCGCGCGCAATGCGGCACGGAGATTTTCTCGAAGGCATCCGCGCCCTGATCATCGACAAGGACAGGAAGCCGGTATGGCGGCATCCGACGATTGCCAGCGTTCCCGATGAGCTGGTTCAGACAATGTTGAGCGCGCCAGACGGCGGCGATCTCGAATTTTCGACGGAGGAGGTTGGACAATGAAGATTTGCTTTATCGGCCTTGGTCACATGGGCGCGCCGATGGCCGCCAATCTGGCGCGGTGCGGCCATCAGGTCATCGGCTTCGACATAGCCCGTCCCGCAGTCGAAGGCGTGACGCTCGCTGACGGGGCCGCCGAGGCAGCAACGGGCTGCGACGCGGTCATCACCATGCTTCCTGACGGGCAGATCCTCCGATCTGTCTATGCTGACATCATAACGGTAGGCGCAGCGAACGCTCTTTTCATCGATTGCTCCACCGTCGATATCGCCAGCGCTCGCTGGGCGCATGGACAGGCGCGCGCGCGGGGGCTTCGTCCGCTCGATGCGCCAGTTTCGGGCGGCATATCCGGTGCGGCGACGGCCGCGCTCACCTTCATGGTGGGCGGCGAAGAGGCTGCGTTCACCGATGCGTTGGGGATATTCGACGCGATGGGCAAGCGCGCCGTCCATTGCGGTTCGGCCGGAGCCGGTCAGGCCGCCAAGATCTGCAACAACATGATCCTCGGAATTTCCATGCTGGCGGTCTGCGAGGCTTTCACCCTCGCAGACCGGTTGGGCCTCGACAGGCAAAAGCTGTTCGATGTCGTCTCCACCTCATCCGGCTCCTGCTGGTCGATGAACAGCTATTGCCCAGCCCCCGGCGTTGGGCCGCATAGTCCCGCAGACAATGGCTACCGGCCCGGCTTCGCCGCCGAACTCATGCTCAAGGATCTCGGATTGAGCCAGGACGCAGCAGAAGACTGCGCCGCGCCAACGCCGCTCGGCGCGATGGCCACCACGATTTACCGGGATTTCGTCGCCTCTGGCGGTCGCGGCCGCGATTTTTCGGCCGTGCTCGAGACGATGGCGTCGATGGGGCGGGGAGACCGCCCATGAGTGACGGGCTCGACATCACCATCAGCGATCGCGTCGCGCTCGTGACGATGAACAGGCCAGAGGTCCTCAACGCCTTGAGCTCGACGGTGTTGCTAAATCTGCTGGCTGCGTTGCGAACACTGGACGAGGATCCGCGCATCGGGTGCATCGTGCTGACGGGATCCAGCAGGGCCTTCGCCGCCGGGGCCGATATCCGGGAAATGCAGGCGAAATCCGCCGGCGATATGGCCGCCGAAGACTTCTTCGGCGGATGGGGAGAGTTCACCCGGCTCAGAACCCCCAAGATCGCCGCCGTCTCCGGCTATGCCCTCGGCGGCGGCTGCGAACTCGCGATGATGTGCGACATCATCTATTGCAGTCGGTCGGCAAAGTTCGGCCAGCCGGAAATCAAGCTCGGCGTCATTCCCGGCATGGGCGGCACCCAGCGTCTGACCCGGCTCATCGGGCGGGCCAAGGCGATGGACATGATCCTGACCGGCCGGATGATGGACGCAGACGAGGCCGAACGCGCCGGCCTGGTTGCCCGTGTTTTCGTCGATGACGCGCTGCTGCCGGAAAGCCTGGCGGCCGCAAGGACGATCGCGTCCTACAGCAAGCCGGCCACGATGCTCGCTGCCGAAGCGGTCGACCGCGCCGAGGAAGTCTCGCTCGCCGAAGGCGTTCTGTTCGAGCGGCGGGTGTTTCATTCGTTGTTCGCCACGGAGGACCGAAAGGAAGGCATGGCGGCCTTTCTGGAAAAACGCCCAGCTGTCTTCGTCGGGCGTTGAGGAGGAACCATGTCGAAGAGCCCGCTTTCATTGACCATTCCGGAACCGGAATTCCGGCCCGGCGACCAGCCGGATTTTTCCGCTCTTGCTATTGCCCAAGCCGGCGAGGTCAGGCGGCCCCCCGTGGATGAAGCCCCGGAGTTGATGCGTGACCTCGCCTTCAGCCTCATTCGTGTTCTCGACGGCGACGGAAAGGCCAGGGGGCCATGGGCCGGCGGCCTTTCCCCGGATGCGCTGCGCGACGGGCTGCGGCATATGATGACTCTGCGCGCGTATGACAGCAGGATGCTGATCGCCCAGCGACAGGGCAAGACATCATTCTATATGCAGCACGCCGGCGAGGAGGCGATCAGTTGCGCCTTTCAGCGGGTGCTGCAGCAGGGTGACATGAACTTCCCCACCTACCGGCAGGCCGGGCTGTTGATCGCAGCAGGCTATCCCATCGTCGACATGATGTGCCAGGTTTATTCCAACGAGGGAGACAGTGCGCGCGGTCGCCAGTTGCCGGTGTTCTATCAATCGCGCGCGCATGGCTTCTTCTCGATTTCCGGCAACCTCGCCACGCAATATATCCAGGCGGTCGGCTGGGCCATGGCCTCGGCGATCGCCGGCGAC
Organism: Rhizobium sp. SG_E_25_P2; assembly: GCF_029892285.1. GTDB lineage: Bacteria > Pseudomonadota > Alphaproteobacteria > Rhizobiales > Rhizobiaceae > Rhizobium_E. Next base: position 568,383 of record NZ_JARXVM010000001.1, on the reverse strand, counting down.
ACGAAGATCGCGGCGGCCTGGATCGGTGACGGATCGACGGCGGAAAGCGACTTTCACGCCGCGCTTGTTTTTGCGTCCACCTATAAGGCGCCGGTCGTGCTCAATATCGTCAACAATCAGTGGGCGATCTCGACCTTTCAGGGCATCGCGCGCGGCGCGGCCAGCACATTTGCGGCGCGGGGCCATGGCTTCGGCATTCCGGCGCTGCGCGTCGACGGCAATGACTATCTCGCGGTTCACGCCGCCGGATCCTGGGCGGCGGAAAGGGCGCGCCGCAATCTCGGGCCGACAGTGATCGAATATGTCACCTACCGCGCCGCGGGCCATTCCACCTCGGATGATCCCGCCGGCTACCGCCCACGCCAGGAAGGCGAGATTTGGCCGCTCGGCGATCCGTTGGAACGCCTCAAGGCGCATCTCATCGCAATCAGCGAATGGTCCGAGGAACGTCACGAGCAGGCCGCGGCCGAGATCTCCGAGCATGTTCTCGCCGCGCAAAAGCAGGCGGAGGCCATCGGCACGCTGCATTCTGGCCGCCAGCCGTCGCCAAGACTGATGTTCGAGGATGTCTATGCCGAGATGCCGCCGCATCTTCTGGAACAGCGCCAACAGGCGGGGTATTGAACATGACGAGAATGACGATGATCGAGGCCCTGCAAAACGCCCATGATCTGGCGATGGCGGCTGATAGTCGCGTGGTGGTGATGGGGCAGGATGTCGGCTATTTCGGCGGCGTCTTCCGCTGCACTGCCGGTTTGCAGAAAAAATATGGCAAGACACGCTGCATCGACGCGCCGATCAGCGAACTCGGAATCGTCGGCGCGGCGGTGGGTATGGCGGCCTATGGCTTGCGGCCCTGCGTCGAGATCCAGTTCGCCGACTATATGTATCCGGCTTACGACCAGATCGTTTCGGAAGCGGCCCGTCTTCGATATCGATCGGCTGGCCAGTTTTCCTGTCCGCTGGTGGTGCGCATGCCGACAGGCGGCGGAATCTACGGCGCCCAGACGCATAGCCAGAGCCCCGAGGCGCTGTTTACTCATGTCGCAGGGCTCAAGACGGTTATTCCCTCGACCCCAGCGGACGCCAAAGGTCTGCTGCTTGCGGCGATCGAGGATCCCGATCCGGTGATTTTCCTTGAGCCGAAGCGGCTCTATAACGGTCCTTTCGACGGCCATCATGATCGCCCGATCGTCTCCTGGAAAAGCAGCGAGGCCGGCGATGTCCCTGACGGCTATTATACGACGCCGCTCGGCAAGGCCGCATTGCGGCGAACAGGGCCAGATCTGACCATCGTCACCTATGGAGCCATGGTCCATGTCAGCCTCGCGGCGGTGAACGAAATCGGCGTTGACGCGGACGTCATAGACCTGAGAACGCTGGTCCCGCTCGACAAGCCGACAATCATGAACTCGGTCAGAAAAACCGGGCGATGCGTCGTCGTGCACGAAGCCACGCTCACGTCAGGTTATGGCGCCGAATTGGCGGCTTTGATCCAGAAGGAATGTTTTTATTGGCTCGAAGCGCCCGTCGAACGCGTCGCGGGTTGGGACACGCCCTATCCGCATGCTGCCGAATGGCAGTATTTCCCCGGTCCGCAGCGCGTCGCCGACGCGATAGCCGCCGTCATGGAGGCTTAAATGACGGAATTGACCATCAAGCTCCCGGATGTCGGTGAAGGCGTCGCCGAGGCCGAACTCGTCGAATGGCATGTTCGGATCGGTGATCGTGTGCGCGAGGATGACATCCTGGCGGCGGTGATGACGGACAAGGCCACCGTGGAAATTCCCGCGCCTGTGACCGGGACGGTCGTTTGGCTCGGCGGCGAAATCGGTGAGCTGTTGGCGGTGGGCGGGCCGTTGGCGCGTCTTGCGGTCGATGATCAAGGCAGTGTTCAGCTGGCGGCGTCGCCATCGAATGGGACGCCCGAACTGGAAACGGACGCCGACCCGTCGCGCCCGCCGGAAGCATCGTCTGAACCGATGGTCGCCGCGTCGCAGATAGGGACGGCGCAAGAACGCTCTCCGCATGCCTTGCCCGCAAGGCATATGGGTTCGGTCGACCGCCAAGGCCGAGGCGAAACCCCGCTCGCGTCGCCCGCCGTCAGGTTGCGGGCAAAGAATGCCGGTGTCGAACTGGTCTATGTGCAAGGCTCCGGACCCGGCGGACGCGTCACGCATGAAGATCTCGACGCCCATTTGGCCGGCGCTCGTCAAATCTCCCGTCCCGGCACGACCGATACGGTGCGCGAGGTCAAGGTCGTCGGCCTTCGACGCAAGATCGCCGAGCGTATGGCGGAGGCGAAAAGACGCATTCCCCATATCACCATCGTCGAGGAGATCGATGTCACCGTCCTCGAAGAACTGCGGGAAAGCCTCAATGTCGAGCGCCGGGATGGACAGTCGAAACTGACGCTTCTGCCTTTCCTGATGGCGGCCATCGTCAGGGCGGTCCGGGAGCAACCTGGGATGAACGCGCATTTCGACGACGACGCGGAGGTGATCCGGCAATATTCCGCAGTCCATATCGGGATTGCGACGCAAACGAAAGCCGGTCTGATGGTTCCGGTCGTCAGGCATTGCGAGCGCCGCACGCTCTGGCAAACAGCTGAAGAACTCGGACATGTGGCCGAGGCGGCGCGAAATGGCGATGCAACCCGAGAGCAACTGACCGGATCGACAATCTCGATATCGTCTCTCGGCCCGCTCGGCGCAATCGCCACCACGCCGATTATCAATCGACCCGAAGTGGCGATCGTCGGCGTCAACCGCATGGACATCAGGCCGAAATGGAACAGCTCGGCCTTCATTCCGCGCAAGATGATGAATCTGTCGTCGAGTTTCGACCATCGCGTGATCGATGGCTGGGACGCCGCCGTCTTCGTCAAACGCCTCAAGACCCTGATCGAAACGCCGACACTCATTTTCATGGAGAGTTGAGATGGCCGATCTCCAGGCAAAGCTCTTGATCATCGGCGGCGGACCGGGCGGATATGTCGCCGCGATCCGCGCCGGCCAACTCGGCGTCGATACGGTCCTGGTGGAGAAGGATGCGCTTGGCGGCGCCTGCCTGAATGTCGGCTGCATCCCTTCCAAAGCCCTGATCCACGCGGCCGACGAATTTTACGCCGTGTCGCGCGCCGCGTCCGGCACGTCCAATACGGGCGTACGGGGGCTGGGCGCGTCCATCGATTTCAGCCAGACGATCGCCTGGAAGGATGGGATCGTCAGACGCCTGACCGGCGGCGTCGGCGCGCTTCTGAAGAAGGCGGGCGTCAAGGTCATCGCCGGTCAGGCTGATGTCATCGACGGGAAAACCGTCGCGGTCGGCAACGGCGCCCAACGCCAAGTCATAACAGCCGAGACTTTGCTGATCGCCAGCGGCGCGACGCCGATCGAGCTTCCATTCCTCCCGTTTGGCGGCGATGTGCTGTCGTCCGCCGAGGCGCTCGCCCTGACCGAAATACCTCGAAGCATGGCGATTGTCGGCGCCGGCTATATCGGCCTCGAAATTGGCTGCCTATACGCCAAGCTCGGCGCGACGATAACGCTCATAGAGGCGGCATCCCGCATCTTGCCGCATTACGACGAAGACTTGACGAAGCCCGTTTCGGCGCGCCTCAAACAGTTGGGGGTCGACGCGCTCATCGAAACGCACGCCAAAGGTCGCGCTGAAAACGGATGTGGCCTGATCGTCGAACACCGAACCGGAGAGCAGCGGCTGATTGAAGCCGAGAAAATCCTGGTCGCGGTCGGCCGCAAGCCCGCGCTGTCTGGTTGGGGCGTCGCGGATCTCGGGCTCGCGATGAACGGTCCCTATGTGCAGATCGACGACCGCTGTAGAACGTCGATGCGCGGGGTCTACGCGATCGGCGACATCACCGGCGAGCCGATGCTCGCCCATCGCGCCATGGCCCAGGGCGAGATGGTGGCTGAAATCGTTGCCGGGCTGAACCGCAATTGGGACAAGCGGGCAATCCCGGCGATCTGCTTTACGGATCCGGAGATCGTCAGCGTCGGCCTGTCGCCGGACGAGGCGCGCGCATCGGCGATAGACGCCAAGGTCGGGCTGTTTCCATTCCGCGCCAATGGCCGGGCCATGACGATCGGCCGAGATGACGGCTTTGTCCGTATCGTGGCCCGTTCGGATAATGACGTCATCCTGGGCATTCAGGCGGTTGGCGCTGGCGTCTCCGAACTCGCGGCGTCCTTTGGGCTGGCCTTGGAAATGGGCTGCCGGCTTCAGGATATCGCGGGCGCAGTTCATGCACATCCCAGTCTCGGAGAAGCCGTGCAAGAAGCCAGTTTCGCGGCGCTCGGCCGCGCCATGCACATGGCGTGAACGCCTCCAAGGACATCGGGCGTCGATAGCCTGGCGGCATGGGCCCAAGGGCGTTGCAGCCGACAAAGCGGCAATATCAATGATCCCTGGTAAAACCCGGCGCTGGAGCGCGGCCTTTCATCGTCTCAATGCCGTTCAGGGTGCCGAACGAGCAAATCGGCGCAAAGTCCCTCAAGTTACCTTAAATGTCTGGCCGTATAGTGTCGACTGAGGGCAGTCATATGCGCCTGTGCGCGGCGAGGGTGATGATGGCGGCGGACCAAGAGCAGGGCGAGAATAAGCGGCGAGCGCCGAGGCTCAGGGCGCTCAAAGCCGGGCGGATCGTGTTTCATCATGGCGGCTCGACCATTGATTGCACAATCCGCAACCTGTCGGCCACCGGCGCCAAGATCGCGCTGGAACAGGCGTTGCTCGCCCCTGATGTTTTCGATCTTCAGTTCCAGGATGGGACGATGCGGCCCTGTACCGTGCGCTGGCGCAAGCTCACGGAAATCGGCGTCAGTTTCGACGACGGCTGAAGCCGGCACGCCGACTGATCGCTTCAGCTGGGCGTCACCGCATCCAGAAAACGGCTCATCCGGTCGCCTTCACCCAGAGGCTCCGACCCCATCTGCATCGCCACCGAAAAGGCGATGGCTGAGGAAATCTCACTATGCGAACCGGCGCCGGCGCGGAGATTCATCACCAATGTCGGGCAGAGGAACAGCGCCAGTTTCAGCGTCTCGCGCCAGCCGTCCGGAAGCATTCCCCGGCTTTTGAGCAGTCCGAGAAGCGGCCGCCAGAGCCTGTCGGCCTTGATCTCGAGAAGCGCCTGTCTGACAGGGCTGAGATCCCAGTCCGTCTCCAAGGAGAGCACGCCATCGCGATAGGTGGCGCTCGCGGAAAAACGCTGAGCGGCGTCCGCCGGATCATAGAGCCAGAAAGGGTGGGCGAAGATGTTGTGGAATGTCGCCTTGGCTTCGGCGAGTAGCGCCGGCACATGCTCGCCGGCGAAAGCGGGGTCGAAGAAGGATAGGCTGGCGCCGCCATCCGCCCGTCGCACATACCATACATTGGCGTTGTGGGCGTCGCCATGGGCGACCACGCCGCCGCCTCCAGCGAGATGGATTGGGTTCAGCTTTTCCGTGGCGCGGGTGAAAAGCTCGACGAACGTGTCGCGATAGGCCTGGCCGTTCACCGTCACCTGCGCATTCGAAAAAGCCTCCCAGTCGAGAGCGAGGTTCGGAAAGCGGAATGTCTGGTCGATATAGAAGTCGCGATAGCGTCCGCCGGGCGCCTGTCGCGTGGCGGGCACGATCATCCGCTCGAAGAACAGCCGGTTGATCGGCTCCGCTCGGGCCTGATCGGGCGTGATCGGATGCAATGTCTCGCGATAGACGGCCAGCAGTCGGTCGTTCAACTCGGCTTCAGCGGCGACTGCCTCGATTTCGGCGTTGGCGTCGGACGAAAGATCCAGACCGCGCAGCACGTCGGAAAAGCGCGGATCGGCGCGTCTGCGATAGACAAGAATCTGCTCGCCCGGCAGAACCGACATCATGACAGGTTGATCGACCGGCAATCCGGCGCGGGCGAGAATGTCGGCGCGATAATATTCGCCGGTCATCGCCTCCTCGCCCTCTTCCTGATGGAACTTGAAGAAATAGGCCTGGCCATCCGCCTCGAAGAAGCCGTTCAGCGAATTGAGGCTGTACTGGTCGTGATTGATCGCGAGATTTTCGGGCGAAATAGCAAACAGTTCGGACAGGAGCGCCGTCAGTTGCGCAAGGGCGCGCGGCTCGTCGCTGCGGGCCAGCGCACGGATTTCTGCGGTGCGGCTTTTCGGCGTTTCGGACATGAACCGCTCCTTCAAAGATGGTTTGGGATGACGACGGCTTATCGGAACGCGCTGGGCGCGTAGCGGCTGCCGAGCGTATAGCGGCTGCTATAAGTGAAGCGGTTGACGGTGGCGACCGTCGAGCCCGTCCAGGTGCGACGATGCAACAACAGGCAGGGCGCGCCGGCCTCTAAGGCCAGCATGCGGGCGGTGTCCTCGTCGGCGGTGATGGCGGCGATCACCTGCTCCACTTCGGTGAGCGGCGTGCTCTTCTGCAGAAAGTCATAAGTGGTGACCGCTGAGAAATCCTGCTTGTCATAGTCGGGGGCGAGATCGGAATTGACGAAGCGCTCCTCGATCATCACGGGCATGTCGTTTTCATGATGCAGGATCATCGAATGACCGACGGGTTTGCGCGTGGCGAAATCGAAGGCGGCCAGTAATTCCTGGCTCGGTTGCAGGCTTTCGAGCAGGATGATGTCGGCGCGGTAGCGCGCGCCCCGGGCGCGGATCTCGCTGGCGATATCGACGATCTCGATCAGTGTCGAATAGGGTTTCGGCGGCGCGACGAAAGTGCCGACGCCCTGAATGCGGATGAGATGGCCGTCACTGGTCAGTTCGCGCAGCGCCCTGTGCACGGTCATGCGCGACACGCCGAGCATCGACACCAGTTCATGCTCGGACGGCACGCGCTGATCCTTGCCCCAGGCGCCGCTGCCGATATGGTCGAGAATATAGTCCTTGACCTTCTCGTAGAGCGGTCCGGCCGTTTCAGGCAGGTTAGCCATGATCGCCTCCCAGGTCCGGGATGATGATGGTCTTGAGCCCGGTCGCCTTGCCTTCCAGCAGCCGCTGATAGGCGGCGGGCGTGTCGTCCAGTGAAATCCGGGTTTCGATCAACGGGCCGAGTGCGCTGGCGAGATCGGGCATCATCGCCACGGCCTCCGGCATTTCGTCTTCGAAAGCATGGCAGCCGATCAGCGCGATCTCGCGTTCCACCAGCAGGTTGGGGTCGAGGTCCAACTTGCCGTGGGAAATGCCGACAAGAGCCAGCGCCCCTCCGCCGGAGAGCAGGTTGATCAGCGCGTCGAGCGCGCCAATGCTGCCGGTGGCGTCGAGCGCATAGCGCAGGGGCCGTCCGTTGAGCGCCGCCTCGATCGATGCGGCGTCGAGATCGACGCTGCGGGCGCCGGCGACATCACCGACCAGCGCGGCCCGGGCCGCGTTGCGCTCGGCGATCAGGATCGGCCCGTCATGCAGCCGGGAGAGCAGCAACGCCGCCAATCCGCCGATCGGGCCGCAGCCGGCGACCAGCACCGGCTCGCCGGCGGGCGGACGCAGCCGCTTGACCGCATGCAGCGCCACCGCCAGCGGTTCGGCCATGGCGGCGATCTCGGGGGCGAGACCGGAAGGGCAGGGCGTCACCAGCCGGGCTGGCAGCACGCATTCCCAGGCGAAGCCGCCATCGCAGACCTCCCCGACAAAGCCGAGCTTTTCGCAGACATTGCGGCGGCCGGAGCGGCAGGCGGCGCAGTCGCCGCACCAATAACGGCTGTCGGCGGCGACGAGATCGCCGACTCTGAGACCCACGACATCAGCGGCGATTTCGGTGATCACGCCCGCAAATTCATGGCCCGCCACCGAGGGCGACCGGCTGATCCACTGGCCGGTGCGATAATTGTGAAGGTCGGAGCCGCAGATGCCTGCGGCCTTTACAGCGATCCGCACCGAGCCAGAAGCGAGCGGCCCCGGCGCCGGGATGTCCTCGACGCGCAGGTCGCCCGCTTTGTAGAGCCTGACCGCCTTCATGCCGGCCTCACTTTGGCAAATAGGCGTCGCGGACAGACGACACCGCGAGCTCATGCGAGGAGAAGCCTTCGTAGCGCGCCAGCACCCGGGCATTATGGGCAAATTCCGGATAGGCGGAGGCGGTGACATAGCCGATTGACGAGCGCTTGACGAAGTCGGTGACCGACAGCGGCCCATAGGTGCGCGCCCAGCGGCTGGTCGGCAGCACGGCGTTGGGGCCGAGGCCGAAATTGCCGATGGATACAGGCGTATGCGGTCCCATCAGGATTTCCGCCGCCTCGGTGATCTTACCGAGATGGGCGAAGGGATCGGTCGACAGGATTTCCAGATGTTCCGGCGCGTAATCATTGACGAAGCGATAGCTCTCTTCGATCGACGGCGTCAGCACGATGCCGCCATAGGCGCCGCCGAGCACGGCGGAGGAGAAGGCCACCCGCTGTTCGGTCATGCGCGCCCAGTGTTCGGGCAGCGCCGCCAGAGCTTCCTCCGCCACCCGGCGCGAATGAGTGACGAGATAGGCCGAGGAGTCAGGGCCATGTTCGGCCTCAACCAGCAGGTCGAGCGCTGCGAGACCGCCATGCACGGTGTCGTCGGCGAAGATCACCGCTTCGGAAGGGCCGGCCGGCAGGCCGGGATCGATGACGCCCGAGAGCAGACGCTTGGCGGCCACCACCCAGGGGCTGCCGGGGCCGACGATCTTCAGCGCCGGCTTGATGGTTTCCGTGCCATAGGCGGCTGCGGCCACGGCCTGGGCGCCGCCGCATTTATAGACGGTTTCGACGCCTGCGAGCCGCGCCGCGATCAGCGTCGCCGCATCCACGGAGCCGTCGGGCGAGGGCGGGGTGAAGATCGCCAGGTCCGGCACACCAGCCACCACCGCCGGCACGGCGGTCATCATGGTCACCGAGGGAAACGCGCCCTTGCCGCGCGGAATATAGAGCGCCACCGACTTGATCGGCGTGAAGCGGTCGCCGGCGAATGCGCCGGGGCGCATTTCCTTGAGCCACATGGCTTCGGGCTTCTGCTCTTCGTGGAAACGCCTGATGTTGTCGATGCCGAAGCGGATCGCTCCGATCACCTCTTTGTCGACCAGATCGAAGGCTGCGTCGAATTCGGCTTCCGTCGCCTTCAGGCGGTCTTCGGTGATGTCGGCGCGATCGAGTTCGCGGCCGAAGCGGGCGAGCGCCGCATCGCCTTCCGTGCGGACGGCTTCGATGATCGGCCGCGCTTTGTCCATGAAGCTGGAGAGATCGGCTTCGGAGCGGCGCAGGAGCGCCGCGCGTTGGCTGGCGTCGAGGCTGGCGAGTTCGTGAAAGGAAACCTTGGTCATGGGAATGCCCTTGCAGACTGATCTGGGAAGATGTCTATACATGTCCAGGCAGGACGTCAATGGAATGCCTAAATTTCCGCCCTGCCTTTATAGTGTTCAGATGGAGGCGAGATAGCCGCCGTCGATCGGAATGCAGACGCCGGTCACATAGCGTGACGCGTCGCTGGCAAGGAAGATGACGCTGCCCGCCACATCCTCCATCGCGCCGAAGCGGCGTTGCGGGATCTTCTGCAGCATGGAGGCGGCCCAGTCCTCGTTCTCATAGAAGACGTCAGTCATGGCGGTGCGGAAATAGCCGGGCGCGATGGCGTTGACCCGGATGCCGAGACCGGCCCATTCGGCGGCGAGCGCATGCGTCATGCCCATCAGTCCCGATTTCGACGAGCCGTATGGGGTGGCGGTGGGGACGCCGACATAGGAAGTCAGCGAGCAGAGATTGACAATCGCCCCACCCTTGTCCATCCGCCGCGCCGCTGCTTGCGCCATGAAGAAGGCGCCCTTCAGATTGGTGTCGACGATGCGGTCCCACAGCGCCTCGTCGACATCGAGCGAGGGGCGGATTTCCTCATAGCCGGCATTGTTGACGAGAATGTCAACGCCATCAAGCGCCTCAACGGCCCGATCGACCGCATGAGCGCAGGCGTTCGTGTCGCGAACGTCGAGCGCCACCGCCACCGCTTTGCGTCCGGCAGCTTCGATCGCTGCAATCGTCTCGTTCAAGGACTGGACGTCGCGCGCCGTGGCCACGACATCGGCGCCCGCCTCGGCGAGGCCGATCGCAATGGCCTGGCCGATGCCTCGGCTTGCGCCGGTGACGATTGCCTTGCGGCCGGTGAGATCGAATTGCCTGAGCGACATGGCGGCTCTCCCTGTTCTAGCAGGCGTGCAGGCTAAAACGGCGCCGGGCGTCATGCAAGGCCTTTGCTGTACATGCCTATACAACCGAAGCCGCATTTCCGGCGCGACTGTTGCCCCTGACCCGTTCGGCGGGAGCAAGAAAAGTCGATTTCATCACGTGTTATTCGCATTCGCGGTTTCGAAAGCGGAACAGCTTCGAAAGATCGGCGTTGTGGGTTCGCCAGGCAATTGGAGCCCCGCGCATGACCCAGCACATCGCCTCGACCCGAGCAGACGCCAGTTTTCCGAAAGGCGATTTGCAAGACGACATGTCGGCCGTCCTCGATAGAAACATCGAAGCGCTCATCCGCAAGAAGGCGGACGACATTCGAAAGCAGTCGCAGGAAAGCCGCATCGCCGCAGCCATCAGCGCCTTTGCCGGCAGCATGACATTCGTCTATCTGCATATCGTGATTTTCGGGACGTGGATCCTCGTCAATCTCGGCTGGCTGCCCTTCATTCCACCCTTCGATCCTACATTCGTGGCGCTGGCGATGATCGCTTCGGTTGAGGCCATCTTCATATCCACCTTCGTCATGATCAATCAGAACCGCATGGCGGCGCTGGAGGATAAGCGTTCCGAACTCAGCCTGCAGATTTCACTGCTGGCCGAACATGAGACGACGCGGCTGATCAGTATGGTCGAGGCGATTTCGCGCCATCTTGATGCGCCTGCCGCAGTCACCGACCACGAACTCGAAGATCTCAAGAAGAACATGCCGCCGGAACAGATCCTTGCCGAAATCGAAAAGAAGCAGGATCGAGACTGATGCGCGAGACTTCAGATTGGCCCCCAATCCCGCTCTACCCGGGAGGGTGACGAGATGGATCGATCGCATCCATCCATGAAGTTGATAAAATATTTTGCATTTGCCCAGAAAATCGGCGGGATTGTCCGCTCCATTTCTGTCCTGCGCATGCGAAAACACTGCTGCAACGCAATATTCTGGAGTGTGAGATGAACTGGTTGAAAACAATCGCCGCCGCGGCCCTTCTGCAGGCTGGCCTTTTCGCGGCCGCGCTGGCCGGGGAGAATCTCGACGCTGTGAAAACCGCCGGCGTGCTCCGCATCGGCACCGAAGGAACCTATGCGCCCTTCACCTTCCATGACGCCAGCAACAAGCTCGTCGGCTTTGATGTCGAAATCGGCCAGGCCATCGCCGCCAAACTCGGCGTCAAGGCGGAATTCGTCGAAGGCAAGTGGGACGGCCTGATCGCCGGCCTCGACGCCAACCGGTATGACGCGGTGATCAACCAGGTCGGCATCACCGAAGCCCGCAAGCAGAAATATGATTTCTCGGAGCCCTACATCGCCTCCAAGGCGGTGCTGATCGTCAAGCAGGGCAATGATGAGATCAAGGGTTTCACCGATCTCAAGGGCAAGACGTCGGCCCAGTCGCTGTCCTCCAATTTCGGCAAGATCGCCGAAGCCAACGGCGCCGAACTCGTCGGGACAGACGGTTTCGACCAGTCGATCCAACTGGTGCTGACCGGCCGCGCCGACGCCACCATCAATGACAGCCTGTCCTTCCTCGATTTCAAGAAGCACAAGCCGGATGCGCCTGTCGCCGTGGTCGCCGAACAGAAGGACGCCGATTATTCGGGCGTGATCATCCGCAAGGGCGAGCCGGAACTGCTGGCGGCGATTAACAAGGCGCTGGCCGAGATCAAGGCCGACGGAACCTATCAGAAGATTTCCGACACCTATTTCGGCCAGGACGTCTCCAAGTAATCGTCCAAAGACGATGTGATCTGATCAACGCATGCGCAAGCGCCCGGCGATCTCCGTCGGGCGCTGTTTCACGAGGATAAGACCGTGCCGCATTGGCTGCAATTGATGGCGGATTCGCTGCCGACCCTGCTTTGGGCGGGGTTGATCTTCACCATTCCGCTCACTTTGCTTTCCTTCACATTCGGAATGGCGCTCGGGCTTGCGACGGCGGTAGGGCGGCTGTTCGGCCCGGCGCCGGTGCGCGCCATCGCCCGCTTCTATGTCTGGATCATCAGGGGCACGCCGCTTCTGGTGCAGCTCTTCGTGATCTTTTACGGCCTGCCGAGCATCGGCATCCTGCTCGACGCCTTTCCGGCGGCGCTGATCGGCTTCACGCTCAATATCGGCGCCTATAGTTCCGAGATCATCCGCGCCGCCATCTCCTCGGTCCCCAAAGGACAGTGGGAAGCCGCCTATTCCATTGGCATGAACTGGCGCCAGGCGATGACCCGCACCATCCTGCCGCAGGCGTCCCGCGTCGCGGTGCCGCCGCTGTCCAACACCTTCATTTCGCTGGTCAAGGACACCTCGCTCGCCGCCGCCATCACCGTGCCCGAGCTGTTTCAGGCCGCCCAGCGCATCGTCGCCACCACCTATGAGCCGCTGATCCTCTATATCGAGGCGGCGCTGATCTATCTCGTGTTGAGCTCAGTGCTGTCAGCGCTGCAGGCCCGGCTGGAAACACGCTTCGCCCGCTATGGCGGCATGATGGAGGCTCAGCGATGATCGAACTCCGCAATATCGAAAAACGCTTCGGCGACGCCGTGATCCTGAAGAATGTCAGCATCAGCGCGCCCGAAGGCGGGGTGACTGCGCTGATCGGCCCCTCGGGCGGCGGCAAGAGCACGCTGCTGCGCTCCATCAATCTCCTCGAGCAGCCGACTTCAGGCGTGGTGCGCATCGGCGCCGATGAAATCACTTTCTCGCAGGGCAAGCGTCCCGGCTGGGCCGAAATCCAGAAAATCCGCCGCCAGACCGGCATGGTGTTTCAGAATTTCCAGCTGTTTCCGCATCGCACGGCGATCGAGAATGTCATGGAAAGCCTGGTCACCGTGCTGAAATGGCCCAAGGATAAGGCCCGCGCCCGCGCTGCCGAGCTTCTCGCCAAAGTCGGCATGGCGTCCAAGGCCGACGCCTGGCCGGCTACGCTGTCGGGCGGCCAGCAACAGCGCGTCGCCATTGCCCGCGCGCTTGCGCCCTCGCCGAAAGTGCTGCTCTGCGACGAGCCGACTTCGGCGCTCGATCCCGAACTCGCCGCCGAAGTGGTGGATGTTCTGGGTCAGCTCGCCATAGAGGGCACGACCATGGTCATGGCCACCCATGATCTTCGCCTCGCCTCCAAGATCGCCGACAAGGTGGTGTTCCTGGAAGCGGGCAATGTGGTGGAAACCGGCGACGCCCGCACGATCTTTGATGCGCCTGCCCACGAGCGCACCAAACGCTTCGTCTCCGCCATCATCGGAAACGGCGACTATTCGATCTGACCCCGCCGTTTCAATCGTCGCGACAGAGCCGGAAGATCAGGGGAACCGCCGCTGCAGCAATCGCGGTGGCCAGTCCGAAATAGACGGCGTAGCCGAGACCTTCGGCAATCTGCCCCGCCGCCACGCCGCCGATGATGCTGAGCGTCGAATCCATGCATTGAAACAAAGTGAAATCGACGCCCGCCTGGCGGGGATCCGACCAGCGCATGAACAGCGCGTAAAGCGCGGTGAAGCCGAGCGCCAGCATGGCCGACGAACTCAGAAGCGCCGCTCCGACCATGAGCCATCGCGGAATGATGGCGGGGTCGCCCGCGGCGATGGTGAACAGGCCGAGGGCTCCGATCTGAAAGCCGAGGCTGATCAGCAATGCGGCGCGGGCGCCGATGAGGCGGATCACCACGCCGCCGATCAATGCCCCTGCCGCGCCGAGGAACAGTGAACCCATGCCGTTGATCAGGCCGATATCCGACAGGCTGAAGCCGAGGTCGACGAGAAATGGCGACAGCATCTGCAGGCCTAGCTTCTGGGCGGCGACATAGACGGCTGAGACGATCAGGCCCTTGCGGATCTCCGGCCGGGCGAGCGCTGCGCGGATCGACGGCGTGTGGGACCGCGCGCCTGACTGCGCAAGCCCACGGGTGATCACGAAGAAGGGCAGGCCGAACAGCGCAAGCGAAGCGGACATGGCGATCAGCGCACCGCGCCAGTCGATGACGTCGACCAGCACCAGAAACAACCCGCCGCCGATCGCCGCGCCCAGATAGGCGCCGCCGACCTGGGCGGTGTTGCCCCAGGCGTGATCGGCCTCGCGGAGATTTTCGACCGCGAAACCGTCGCAAGCGATGTCGACCGTGGCGGCGGCAAAGGCGGTCAGCGCGAAGGCGGCGATTGTGATGGGCGAGAGAACGGGTCCCGCAAAGGCGACCATCAGGAGAGCGAGGATCGAGATCAGGCCGCCGATCAGGACGATCGATCCCGAACGATTGCGCCCTGAACTGGGCAGGCGAAAGCGTTCGATCGCCGGCGACCACAGGAATTTCAGCGCCCAGGGCAGGGCGATCAGCGACAAAAGCCCGATCTGGTCGAGGCTTGCGCCCCGGTCGCGCATCACCGCCGGCAGACCGGTCCAGGTCACGCCGCCGATGACGCTCTGGCTGATATAGAGACCCCCGATCGCCGTGGTGACGGCGACCGGGGAGAGTTTTGGCTTCAGGCTCTCGCCCATCAGAAGCGATACCGCAGCGAACCCATGATCGAGCGGCCTTCGTCGCGGTAGCAATAGCCCGCCGAGCATGTGTCTTCGCGCTTGTTGAAGACGTTCTTGGCGTTGACCTGCAGGCTCAGGCCTTCCATTTTCTTGTCGATCGCCGCGAAGTCGTAGGAGACCGAAGCGTCGACCAGCGTGCGGGCGGAGTTCTTGAAGCTGTTGATGTCGTCGCCATAGCTCTCGCCGATGAAGCGGACGCCGGCGCCGGCGCCAAAGCCCTTAAAGGTTCCGTCCTGGACCTTGTAATTGCCCCAAAGCGCGAAGATGTGGTTCGGCGTCGCCGACAGCTCATTGCCGTCGGTGCCTTCGGCGCCGTCGACGATCTTCATGCGCAGATAGGTGTAGGAGGCGATCCAGCCAAAGCCGTTGTCGAGGCTGCCGTTAGCCTCGATTTCGAAGCCGCGCGAATTCAGGTCGAGCTGGCGCTGCTTGTTGACGCCGGTCGAGGCGTCGAACACCACGCCATTGTCTTGGTCGATGTCGAACACCGAGGCGGTGACGACGGCGTTCATGTCAGGGATTTCCTGCTTCACGCCGATTTCGATCTGCTCGGCTTCGGTTGGCCGCGCCACGCGCTTTTCGTCCGTGGTCACGTCGTCATAGACGAAGCCGATATTGGGCGAGAAGGAAGTGGAGTAGTTGGCGTAGGGCGTAGTTCCCCACTGCGTCTCATAGGACAGGCCGACGCGCCAGGAGAAGGCGTCATCTTTCTGGGTCGTCTTCACAGAGGAGGAATCCCAGCTGTCGGTGCTCACCCAGTCGTAACGGCCGGAGGCGAACAGGGTGAAATCGTTCCACTTCAGCTGGTCATGCACATAGGCGCCGACGCTGTCCATGTCCTGCTTGCCGGAGAAGGGCGCGCCGGCGGCCTCCATCGAGGCGGCCGAGGTGTAGTCGACGCCGCTATAGGCCGTGTAGGTCGCCCAGGAATAGTCGACGCCCACAAGCGCGGTGTGTTCGACCGGCCCGGTATCGAACTGGAACTCCGCCGAATTGTCGACGGTGAAGTTCTTCATATGCTCCTTGTAGAGGCCCCAATAACGGGCGAGATCGGTTCCCGAGGCGTAGTGGCCGCTATATTGCAGGTCGGCGTCGGACTCGTCATAGCGAAGATTCTGCCTGAGGGTGACGACATCGCTCAGGCGGTGCTCGATCTCATAGCCGATGCGGCCCTGTTCCTGGTCGAAATCGTTCCAGTTCTTGTCGCCTTCATAGAGATGCGACACCTGGCCATAGGAGGGGTTGTAGAAGGCGGCGGTGCCGCCGACGCGGAATTTCGAATATTCGCCGAGCAGAGTAATCTTGGTGTCTTCGTTCGGCTTGAAGGTGATGGCCGGGGCCAGATAGAGCTTGTCGTCGGGGTAGAAGGGCAGCTCGGTATTGCTCAGCCGACCCATCGAGGTGAAGCGATAGAGCAGGTCTTCATTGCCGGCGACAGGGCCGGAGAGATCCATGCCGACCTGATAGCGGTCATGCGTGCCGACCTGGGCTTCGATTTCCCGGAATTCCTCGTCCTTGGGACGCTTGGTCACCACGTTGACGATGCCGCCCGGGCCGGAGACGCCGTAAAGCGAGGACGCCGGACCCTTGAGGATCGTCACCCCTTCGATGCCGTAGGGCTCGGTCTTGAACCAGGCGGAGGGGCCGTTGTACTGACGCAGCCCGTCACGGAACTGGCCGTTGTAATAGGCCTGGAAGCCGCGCAGGAAGAAGGCGTCATAGCGGCTGTCGGCGCCGTAGCTGTTGGGATTGGCGCTGGCCGTATAGCCGAGCGCTTCATTCAGCGAGCGCGGCTTCTGATCTTCCATCTGGTCCTGGGTGACCACGGAGATCGCCTGCGGAATCAGGGTGAGAGGCGTATCCACCTTCGAGCCGATGCGGTCTTCCTTGGCGACATAGCCGTCCTGCACCAGGATGTCGTCGCTTTCGGATTCGATCACCAGCTTCTTCAGCTCAGTCGGCTGGCTGTCCTGCGCCTGCGCCAGATACGGCGTTAGCATGGCGGCTCCGCTCAAGAGCCAGATCGTTGTGGTCCGGATGGTGAAATTGCGCCCCATATCTTCCACTCCATGGTCAAATTATGACTCCTGTTGCAAAAGTTGATGGATTTTATCAAATTAACCCCGGGGTATTTCTGTGAACATGAGTAAAATAGTCTTGTATTTTGACATTTTTGTCACGGTTTGAAATCTCGCCGTGAACCGGCTCACTCATAATCGGCGCGGTTGATGCCGTGGCGCCCCAGCTTGTCGTAAAATGTCTTGCGGGGAATGCCGAGGGCCTCGATCGTGCGCCGGACATCGCCGCCCTGTTCCATAAGCGCTTGCCGCAACTGTTCGGCTTCATAGCGCTCCAGCCGCTCCGGTAGGCTGAGCGCCCCCGCCGATGGCGCTGTCGTCATCACGGGCTGCGTGGGCTCCAGGCCGAGCACGAAACGTTCGGCGAAATGGTGGAGTTCCCTGACATTGCCCGGCCATGGCCGGGCCCTCAAATCCGCTGTCAAGCCCGGGGGAAGGTCCGGCATGTCGCGTCCGAAACGCGCCGCAGCTTTTGTGACGAAATGCGAAAACAATACTGGAATGTCCTCGGCGCGTTCCCGAAGCGGCGGGATCGACAGCGTCACCACATTCAGCCGGTAATAGAGATCCTCGCGGAAATCCTTGCGCGCAGTGGGATCGCCGAGATCCACTTTCGCCGCCGCCACCACCCGCAGATCGACGGGCCTGACCTCGTTTACGCCCAGCGGCGAGATCTCCCGCATTTCCAAGACGCGCAACATCTTCACCTGGGTGGCCAAAGGCATGCTCTCGATTTCGTCGAGAAACAGAGTGCCGCCGCTCGAATATTCGATCCGGCCGATGCGTCGCTTCTGCGCGCCGGTGAAGGCGCCCTGTTCATGGCCGAACAATTCGCTTTCGATCACGCTTTCCGGCAGCGCGCCGCAATTGAGCGCCACGAACTGGCCGCGCCGGCGCTTGCTCCAGCGATGCAAAAGGCTCGCCACCACTTCCTTGCCGCTGCCCGTCTCGCCGCGCACGAGAACATCGACGTCTGTGTCGGCGATCTGGCGGATCGTGCCGCGCAACCGCTCCATGGCCGGCGTGTGGCCGATCAGCGGCAGATCGTCGGCGCTGTCGTCGAGGCTGCGACGCAGCGCCCTATTTTCCAGAATGAGCGCGCGCTTTTCCAGCGCCCGCATCAGACTCTGCACCAGCCTGTCGGCCGCAAAAGGTTTGGCGATGAAATCGTAGACGCCGTTCTGCAGCGCCGCCACCGCCATGGGGATGTCGCCATGGCCGGTCATCAGGATCACCGGCAGATCGGCATCGCGCGCTTTGATCGCGGCGTGCAGTTGCAGCCCGTCCATGCCCGGCATGCGGATGTCGCTGACCACTACGCCGGCGAAATCCTGAGTGATCGCCGCAAGCGCCGGCGCGGCCGCGCCAAACGCCATGACATCGAGCCCAGCAAGTTCGAGTGTCTGCGTGAGCGCCGCCCTGAGATCGGCGTCGTCGTCGCACAAGATGACGGAGCGGGTTGAGGTCATGCCTGATCCTTCGACAGGTGAATGGTGAAACAGCTTCCCGTTGGACCGGTTTCAACCGAGATTTCGCCGCCGTAATCTCTGAGGATCTCTTTGGAGATCACCAGCCCCAGGCCCAGGCCGCGCGGTTTCGAGGTGTTGAAGGGCGTAAACAACTGTTCGAGAATGTCGGGCGCGATTCCCGGCCCGTTGTCGGACACCTGCACGGCGACTTGCCCGCCGCGATCTTCCGCCCGCACGATGACCCGCGGTTCAGGCGTCAGTTCGATCGCTTCGAGCGCATTCTGCATCAGGTTGATCAGCACCTGTTCGAGCCTGATGCGGTCGACCTTGAGGCGAATATCTGGCTCGGGCCTTTCGAGGGTCAGCGCGTCCAGCCTGTGGGAAAATCGGCTTTTCAGCAGCATCAGCGCCCCGTCCATCGCCTCGCTCAGGCTCACCGCTTCCGCTGGTCCGCGCCCTTTGCGCGCCAGCGCCTTCAGGTCTTCGGTGATCGCGCCGATCCGTTCGGTGAGTCCGGCGATCGCCTCCATATTGCCGCTGGCCTTGTCGAGGCTGCCGCGGTCGAGAAAGACCCGGGCATTGTCGGCATAGGCCCTGATGGTCGCGACCGGCTGGTTGATTTCATGCGCCACCCCCGCAGCCACCTGCCCGAGGATCGCCAGCCGGTTTGCCGCCACCAGATCCTGCTGCACCACCTGCAGCCGCTTTTCGGTGTCATGGTGATCGGCGATTTCTGCTTCCAGCCGGTCGCGCGCCAGCGTCAGGTCGCGGGTGCGCGCTTCGACGCGGGATTCGAGCGCGGCGCGTTGCGCCTGCGCCGCCGCAAGCCGGGCGGTGGCGCGGCGGCGGCGCTCGAAAACCACGCCAAGAAGCGCAATCAGCGGCGCAAACAAGGCAAAGGCCGCCAGCATATTCTGCCGGGCCGCCGCCGGCACGGGATCGGTGGAGACGAGATATTCCAGCACCCAGGGCGTCGTCGGCGCCTGCGCCCTCAGCCTGAGATAGGAGATCTCGCGCCCATCCGGCCAGGCGACGCGAATTTCGGCGTTGTCTCCTGTGACGGAGGCATCTTTGCGGAAGGGCAGGGGCGTCAGCGGCGCGTCGCCGAATTGCAGGCTCTCGCGTATGGCGGCGATCCGCTCTTCCGGCAGCGTCGCCATGGTCATGAAGCGCCAGTTGGGAACCGTGGTGATCAGCGCGACGCCGCGGCCGTCCACCACCAGCGCCGGCCGCCCGCTGTCGCGCCAGTCGGCCTCTAGCCGGTCGAACTCCATCTTCACCACCACCACGCCCAGCGACCGTCCGGCTCCGTCGATGCGGCGGGAAATATAAAGGCCGGGCCGCCGCGACACATTGCCGAGCGCGAATTGCTCGGCGACGCCCGTCGCCATGGCGTTGCGAAAATAATCGCGAAAGCCGTAATTGCTGCCGATGAAGGAATCGGCCTGGCGCCAGTTGCTTGAGGCGATGGTCTGGCCCGACGGCGCGATCACATAGATCACCGACACCTGGCTGCCGCCCACCAGGCTTTCCAGCTTGCGATTGACCCGGTCGATGGCGGCCGGTTGAGGCTCGCCGAGCATGTCGACGATGTCGCGGTCCTGTGACAGAACCAGCGGCAGCGCGCGCGGCCGCTCCAGCACCGCCCGAAGCAGCGCCACTTTCAGATTGGCCTCGGTCATGCCCTGGCGCTTGAGATCGGCGGTGGCGGACAGGCGCCCATAGACGCCGCCGGCATAGATCGCCGCAGCGAGGACGAGGACGCCGATAATCGCCAGCCAGGCAAGCGCCCGCCGCGCTGAGCGCGCCTCCGCTTCCGGCCTGTCTTGTGGATCTGTATTGGGCTCCGTCATCAATTGAATTGTGCATGAATCCACACAAATGCCAAGCGCGATCGTGCGAAACTTCGCACGGAATGTCGAGCGCCGAACAGACGTCATAAAAATAACTGAAGCATTTCAATGGCATGGAGGCGATGCGTCTTCTGGCATGGCGATTGCAAAATAGCATGTGGACGCCCGAAAGGCCGTCGACCCGTTAACGTCTCTGCCCCGGGAGGCCGCTTGAAGCGGTTGGGGCGCGCTGGAGGATACGCACATGCATGCATCTTTCGCATCGGCTGAAGAGCCGGTCGCCAAGCGGCCGTTCTATCGCCAACTTTATTTCCAGGTTCTCGCGGCCATTGCCGCCGGCATCCTGCTCGGGCATTTCTATCCGGAACTCGGCGCCAGCCTGAAGCCGCTCGGCGACGCCTTCATCAAGCTCGTGAAAATGATCATCGCTCCGGTGATCTTCCTCACCGTCGCCACCGGCATCGCTGGCATGTCGGATCTCAAGAAGGTCGGACGCGTCGCGGGCAAGGCGATGATCTATTTCCTGACCTTCTCGACGCTCGCTTTGATCGTCGGCCTCATCGTGTCCAATGTCGTCCAGCCCGGCGCGGGCATGCATATCGACCCGGCCTCGCTCGACGCCAAATCGGTGCACGACTACGCCGAAAAGGCCCATGATCAGTCGATCGTCGGCTTCCTGTTGGGCATCATTCCCAAGACCATCGTCGGCGCCTTCGCCGAAGGCGACATCCTACAAGTGCTGTTCTTCTCCATCCTGTTCGGCATTTCGCTTGCCATGGTCGGCGACAAGGCGAAGCCCGTCACCGATTTCCTTCAGGCGGTCACCCTGCCGGTCTTCAAGCTGGTGGCGATCCTGATGAAGGCGGCGCCGATCGGCGCTTTCGGCGCCATGGCCTTCACCATCGGCAAATATGGCATCGGCTCGATCGCCAACCTCGCCATGCTCATGGGCACCTTTTACGTCACGTCGTTCCTGTTTGTGGCGGTCATCCTCGGCGCGGTCGCTCGCTACAACGGCTTCTCGCTGCTTGCGCTGCTCCGCTACATCAAGGAAGAACTGCTGCTGGTGCTCGGCACCTCGTCGTCGGAAGCGGCTCTGCCGGGTCTGATGAACAAGATGGAGCGCGCCGGTTGCAAGCGCTCGGTCGTGGGTTTGGTCATTCCCACCGGCTATTCGTTCAATCTCGACGGCACCAATATCTATATGACGCTCGCCGCCCTGTTCATCGCGCAGGCCACCGACACGCCGCTGTCGCTCGGCGATCAGGTTCTGCTTCTGCTTGTGGCCATGCTGAGCTCCAAGGGAGCGGCCGGCATCACCGGCGCGGGCTTCATCACGCTTGCCGCCACGCTGTCGGTCGTCCCGACCGTTCCGGTGGCCGGCATGGCGCTGATCCTTGGCATCGACCGCTTCATGTCGGAATGCCGCGCGATCACCAACTTCATCGGCAACGCGGTGGCGACCGTCGTGGTGGCGCGTTGGGAAAACGAACTGGACGTCGAGAAATTCAACGCCGCGCTCTCCGGTTCTCCGGAGCCTGTCGGTGATCTGATCGAAGTTCAGCCGGTTCCCGCCGAATAAGCGGCCCCGGCATACGGATATCCAAAGGCGGTCTCCCGGGAGGCCGCCTTTCTCGATTCAGGGGCTCGGCCAATAGGCGTCATCGGCGAAGTCTTCCGGCGTCGACGCCAGCGAAGACAGAGTCTTCGCCACGAACTCGATCTGCATCCGCAACCGGTCCACCGATTTGGGAACCGGCTCGCCCGTGGCCAGCATCCTCGCCCTGTAGGCGTCATAGCCGAGGGCTGCGATGCGTCGTCGCGCTTCGTCGCCGATCGTTTGTGATCGCGCTTGATGCGGCCTGGTCGCCATTCCGCCCTGAATGATCCTGAAATTCATGCGCCCCTCGCATGGTCGACAAAGGGGCATCATGCGGGCGGGGGCTTGCGCCGCGCTAGCTGCAGTCATGCGTCAGGGCGGCTTTCGTCACGTTCGATAGTCACCGCGCCAGTGGGTCGATTGTCGACCGGAGGGATGTCGCGATCCGCCAGGCGATCGGCCATGACCTCTCGCTGGCCTTCTTTCTGAAGCCGCTGGCTGCCGACGATCTCCGCCGTCAGCTGTTTGAAAAATCCGCGGATCCGCAGCAGCATCACGTCTCTCCTGTTTACGTTGCGCCGTCAGGGCTCTGATCTATGGCGTGCGGACTCGGCTGGGTCGGCGCGGCATTGTCGGACTGGAAGAGATTGTCGCTGGAAAACAAGGCGACCAGCAGGATCACCACTACCACCGCCGCGAAGAAAAACCACAGCGCTCGGTTGGCTCCACGTTCATTCTGCATCGCTCGCTCCTTCTAAACTGTCGTCGCTTAACCAGTGAAGCGCCCAAGCGTTCCCGAGATCTTGCACGCGGCGATTTGCGTGCACCGAAGCACTTTGGATGCCGCGTCTTCTATGCTAGGACTGCTTCGCCAGCCTGAGGATATGAACCAGCATGCAAGCAATGTATTATGAGCGGTTCGGCGAGACGCCGGAGATCCGGACCGTGGCCGACCCTTCCCCCTCCAGATCGGGCGTCGTCATCGAAGTGAAGGCTGCCGGATTATGCCGAAGCGATTGGCATGGCTGGAAAGGGCATGACCCCGACATCCGCCTGCCGCATGTGCCGGGTCATGAATTCGCGGGCGTGATCGCTGCCGTGGGCGCAGACGTCACGGGCTTCCGTCCTGGCGACCGCGTGACCGTTCCTTTCGTTTCCGGCTGCGGACGATGCCGCGAATGCCGCTCGGGCAACCAGCAGGTCTGTGAGGAGCAGTTCCAGCCCGGTTTCACCCATTGGGGCTGCTTCGCCGAATATGTCGCCATTGATTACGCCGAAAACAATCTGGTCAAACTTGACGAGCGGATCGATTTCGCCACCGCCGCCAGCCTTGGCTGCCGCTTCGCCACCTCGTTTCGCGCTGTCGTCGACCAAGGTCGGTTGCGGGGCGGCGAATGGCTGGCCGTGCATGGTTGCGGCGGCGTCGGCCTGTCCGCGATCATGATCGGCAAGGCGCTGGGCGCCAATATCGTCGCCATTGACATTGCCCAGGACAAACTCGATTACGCCCGCCGGCTCGGCGCTGCGGTCACACTGAACGGCGGCGAGATCGAAGACATTCCGGCGGCCGTCAAGGATCTGACTCACGGGGGCGCGCATGTGTCGATCGACGCGCTCGGCCATCCCCAGACCTGCTTCAACTCCATCGCCAATCTGAGGCGCCGGGGCCGGCATGTCCAAGTTGGCCTCATGCTGGCCGATCACGCCCGTCCGATGATCCCGATGTCCCAGGTCATCGCGCATGAACTGGAAATTTACGGCAGCCATGGAATGCAGGCCTGGCGCTACGACGACATGATGGCGATGATCCTGTCGGGGCAGCTCGATCCCTCAGCGCTCATCGGCTCCCGCCTATCGCTTGGCGATGCGGTCCCGGCCCTCGTTGAGATGGACAGGTTTGCCGACAAGGGCATCCAGGTCATCGATCAATTCGCGACATAAAAATTGACTTATAACAAAGACCGCGGTTGGCCGCGGGCCTAGTGATGAGGTGATCGGGTTCCAATGTGGATGAAGGGTGAGTTGGTTGAGATCCAGCAGATGAAGTCGCCGCTGAACGCCGAAGACGAAGCGAGGCGCGTTGAAGGCGTCCGGGCTCTTCTGGCCTTGGGCCTACGCAACGATCAAGGTCTTCAAGCGATCGTCAATGCGCTCGCCATTCTCTTCGACGCCGGGGCGGCAGTCCTCACGCTGGTCGATCGCGACCGCCTGATTTTTGTCGTGCAGCAGGGCATTCCTCGCCAGGATATGCCGCGCAAGGAATCGTTTTGCTCTTCGACTATCCTGTCGGATGAAGTTCTCGTTGTTCCGGATGGCGCCGCTGACCTGCGTTTCGCCAATCGCCCGCTCATCGACGACCAGCCACGCATGCGCTTCTATGCGGGCGCGCCGTTGACCACGCCCGAGGGCCATCGCGTTGGCTCGCTTTGCGTGCTGGACCCCAAGCCGAGGGTCGGCATATCAGACCATCAGAAAAACGCGATCAAAGCGCTGGCGACGCTCGCCATGGACCGCATCTGCGCGCTGCGAGACGCCTGGAACCGGGCGAGTGCGCTGGATTGTTTCGAGACGGAAACGCGGCCGATGCTGGCGGTCAACGCCGCAGGCGCGATTGAATACGCCAACGTCGCCGCAGCCGAGCTTCTGGGGCGTGGCCAGGCCGAACTCTGCGGCCTGGCCTTTGACGCCGTCATCGCGCCCGGCCCGCTCAACGCCGGCTGCGAAACCCTCATGTCGGTCTATGCGCATGGGCGTGAATCGCATGTCAGCAAGCGGCTGTTTCGCACCGCCATCCTCGGCGGCGGCGGCGAAAGGCCGGTGGAAATTTCGGTCCAATCCTGGGCGGCGCCTGATGGCGCGGGTATGATCGCTTTTGTCGGAGAGGCGGTTGCGCTTGCCAATCCCTCGGGCAATTTCGCGTTCGTCCGCCCTGCGGCGGGTCGAAACACCCAGGCCGATCTGGCCCGCGCGCTCGATCGCGGCGAATTTCTGTTGCATTACCAGCCGCAAGTCTCGATGGACACCGGCGGGATGCATGCGGTCGAAGCGCTGGTGCGCTGGAGCGATCCGCAACGCGGCCTGCTGCTGCCAAAGTCCTTTCTGATCGATGTGGAGGAAAACGGCTTTGCCCTGCCGCTCGGCTGGTGGATTCTCGACGAGGCCGCATCCCAACTCGCGCAATGGCGTCGTCAGGGGCTTGCGTTGCAACGGGTCAGCGTCAACCTGTTCACCGCTCAATATCGTTCGGAGGCGCTGGTGCGGCGCGTGCTGCAGGCTCTTTCCGTCAACAATCTCGCGCCCGAGATGATCGAACTCGAAGTGACCGAGACGATTGCGCTGCTCAACGACGAATGCGGTCTTCGATCGCTTCGCTGTCTCGCCGATCTCGGCGTTCGCATCGCCTTCGACGATTTCGGCACCGGATATGCTTCGCTGAGTTCATTGCAGCAATTCCCGCTGACGACCTTGAAGCTCGACCGTAGCTTTATCCAAAACATTCAGAGCAATCGCAGCGACGCGGTCATCACCAAGTCGATGATTGCGCTGGCGCGCGACCTGGGGCTCGAAAGCGTGGCGGAGGGCATCGAAACGCCGGGCCAGCACGATGTCTTGGCCGAAATGGGCTGCGCGGTGGGTCAGGGTTTCCTTTATGGCCGGCCGGTTTCGGCGGCTGATCTGCCCGCGCTTGTTGCTGGCAATGACGCCGGAGCTTTGACGATGATGCGGAACTCGTCGTTTTTTCATGCTTGATTTTTGCTATATTTGATATTGATCAAACAAATAAGTGGTATCGCCTGTCAGGCTCGTCCAAAGCTGCGCGCTTGGCGCGGTGATTAGATTTCAGCCTTTGTGCCGGAGCGGGCATGGCAGCCTATACAGTTCGACCGATTTCGGAAGCCGATATTCTCCCGTCCCAACTTCTTGTCGAGGCTGGCGGCGTCGGCATTGCCGCAGATGAATGGCGGATCTTCGTTCGCCGCATTATCGAATGGCGCGGCGCCACCGGCCTGCATGACGAAGTGCATGTGGCGGTGGACCGCGGCGGCGTCATAAAGGGACTGATGTTTTCTCAGGCGATCCAGAGCCTGTTGTTCGGCCGCACGCTGGATGCCCCGGTGTTCCTGACCGCAAGCGCCATCGACGAGGACGGTGTGATTGTCGCTCTTGTCGAGAAACTCTCCGAACGCGCTCGCGCCTCGGGTTGCCGGCAGACGCGCATCTGGGCGCCCGGCGGAGAAGCCTGGCGACGCGTCGCTGAACGCATCGAAGGCGCCGTCACGTTTGCGGGGCTCTGCGTCAATATCGCAGTTTGATGTCGTCAGCTCTGGTTGAGCCTTGATGTGAAGACATAGCCGACGCCGCGCACCGACTTGATGATCTGTGGATTGGCCGGGTCGACTTCGATCTTTTTCCTGAGCCGGGCGATCTGGGCGTCGATGGTGCGGTCGAAGGCGTCCAGGCTGCGGCCGCGCGTGAGATCCATCAATCGATCCCGGCTCAGCACACGGCCGGCATTGCGGGCCAGCACGGCGAGCATGTCGAATTCGCCTGTGGTGAGATCGATCATGTCTCCGTCCTGTTGCGTCAGGGACCGCCGCGACAAATCCAGAATCCAGCCTTCGAAAACGACCTGGTCGCTCTCGCCCGCCGTCTCTTTGCGCGTTGGCGCGCGTCGGCGAAGCACCGTGCGTATCCGCGCCAGCACTTCCCGTAAGTGGAAAGGTTTGCTCATATAGTCGTCAGCGCCGAGTTCCAGCCCGACGATGCGGTCGAGCACGTCGTCTTTGCCGGTCAGCATGATGATCGGCGTGTCGGAGCGCGCTCGCACCTCGCGCGCAAGTTCCAGCCCGCTTTCGCCCGGCAGCATGAGATCGAGCAGAATGATGTCGAAAGCGGCGCTGCGAAGCGCGTCGCGCATACCATCGCCGTCCGCCACTGCTGTGACGCGATAGCCCTCGTCCTCGAAATATCTCAACAGCATCTGTCGGATACGCTGGTCGTCGTCAACGACGAGAATGTGCTCCTTCTGACTGGACGCCCCGATCATTTTATTATGGCTTTCCACTGGAATCGGCTCGTTACAAACTGTTACACAATTGCACGTTTCATAACAGACAAATCGAACGCATGTAACGCGGGCGGTGGATATTGGCGACAACAGACGAGGAGAATTCACATGTTGTTGGAAGCCGCTTCCCATCGCCGCCCACATCACGCCGCCAAGAACGTGACGCCTGAAATCACGCTGTCTTCAGTATTTTCGGATCGCCCCACCGAATCGTTCGGAGCGGGCGCAGGACTGGTGTGGGAGGGCGATCCCGCCACCCATGTGTTCGAAGTGGTGGAAGGGGTCCTTCGGATTTTCCGCATCATCGGCGACGGACGCCGCGCCATTACCGGCTTCCTCTATCCCGGCGATATTCTGGGCGTGTCGATGCGCGATCGATATCTCTATAGCGCCGAGGCCGTCAACGCGGTCAGAGTTCGCCGTTTCTCCGCCGCTTCGTTCCAGCAGGCCATCAATCTGTCGCCCGAATTGCGGCCACAGTTTTTTGCCAAGCTCTGCGACGAAATGGCTGGCGCGCAAGAACAAATGGTGATGTTATCGCGCAAGAACGCTGAAGAGCGCATCTGCACCTTCCTTCTGCGCTTGGCGGAAAGAAAGGCGGGAGACCGCGCCGACAATCAGGACGTTGATGTGCCGATGACGCGGCTGGACATGGCCGATTATCTTGGTCTGACCATCGAGACTGTGTCGCGCACGATTACGAGCCTGATCGGTCGCGGCGTGATCTCCCAGCGCGGTCGCCACGACATGCGCATCAACAAATATTCCATGCTCGCGCGCCTGGCTGGCGATGGCGATTGCATGGGGGCCAACGGTTCCGGCGAACCTTATGCGCGCCAGGCTGTTTGGCCTGCCTGAAGCCGGAAAGGACGTCGATGTCGCCTGCCATGCTATCGCCCACCACCGAGGCGGCGTTGGACGAAATGATGCGACTGCTCGATTATTCGAGCGTGATCGTCCATACGATGCAAGGCGTGATCCGCCGCTGGTCGTCCGGCTCCGAGCGATTGTTCGGCTGGACAGAGGCCGAGGCGGTGGGGCAGGAAGTGCAGACGCTGCTGCAGACGGTGCTGTCCAAGCCCAGGGACGTCATCCGCGCCGCGCTGCAGGACAATGGCGTCTGGGCGGGGGAACTGGTGCACAGGCGCCGTGACAAATCCCAGGCCCCGATGTCGAGCCAACTGATCGTTGTCACCGTAGAAGGCGAAGCCGAGCCGCTGGTGATCCAGATCAACACCGAGATCAGCGAAATCAAGGATATCCAGGTCGACCTGGCGGCGCGCGAGGCGCATTTGCGCTCCATTCTCGACACCGTGCCGGAAGCCATGGTGGTGATCGATGAGGTCGGGCGCATCACCTCTTTCAGCACCGCGGCCGAACGCCTGTTCGGCTATATGGCAGACGAAGTCGAGGGGCGGAATGTGCGCATGTTGATGCCCAACCCGCATCGCGACGCGCATGACGGCTATATTTCCAATTATCTCCGCACCGGCGAACGCCGCATCATCGGCTTCGGCCGGGTGGTCAACGGTCAGCGCAAGGACGGCACCACCTTTCCTATGGAGCTCGCGATCGGCGAGGCGCTCGCCAATGACCGGCGCATCTTCACCGGCTTCATCCGCGATCTCACCAGCCGCCACAAAATCGAGGAAGAGCTGCGCCAGGCGCAGAAGATGGAGGCGGTCGGCCAGTTGACCGGCGGCATCGCCCATGACTTCAACAATCTGCTGACGGTGATCAGCGGCAACCTCGAAATGCTGGAGTCGCGGCTTTCCGATCCGGCGCAGCGTCTGTTGCTGCGCGAAGCACAGGATGCTGCCGAGGACGGCGCGAAACTCACCGGCCAGCTGCTGGCCTTTGGCCGCCGCCAGCCGCTGAGCCCCAAACTCGCCGATATCGGCCAGTTGGTCAGCAGTTTCGCGGATCTCCTGCGTCGCGCCGTCGGCGAAAGCGTCGAATTGCGTCTGGTCCTCAAAGGCGGACCAAACCAGACGCTGGTGGACGGGCCGCAATTGCAAAACGCTTTGCTCAATCTGTCGCTCAACGCCCGCGACGCCATGCCTCGCGGCGGCGTGTTGACGCTCGAAATCAGCCGCGTGCGGCTCGATGTCGATTACGCCCAGATGTATCCGGAAGTGCGCACAGGCGATTACATCGTGATTGCGGTGACGGACAATGGCGTCGGCATGAGCGAAGAGATCAAGGCGCGCGCCTTTGAGCCCTTCTTCACCACAAAACAGGTGGGGGCCGGCTCCGGCCTCGGTCTCAGCATGGTCTATGGTTTCGTCAAGCAATCCGGGGGGCATATCCAGATTTATAGCGAGTCTGGTCTCGGCGCGAGCGTCCGGCTGTTTCTGCCTGTCGCCGGAGTGGTCGAAGAAACGGTCGACGACGCGCGCGCGGATGCGGACGCGCCCGCTGCCGCGCCGAGAGGCCATGAGACCATCCTCGTGGTCGAGGATGATCCGCGCGTGCGCCGGGTGACTGTTGGCCGCCTCGTGTCGGCGGGATATGACGTCGTCGAAGCCGGCAATGGGCCTGAAGCCATCGAGATCCTGGAAACGCATCCAGATATCAGCCTTTTGTTCACTGACATCGTGATGCCCGGCGGCATGCATGGCGGCGAACTCGCTGAATTGGCCCGAGGGCTTCGACCGGAGCTGAAAGTGCTGTTCACCTCGGGCTATGCCGAGCCGAGCATCGCCGGCCGCGAATTGGTCAACGAGGAAAGCTGGCTCAAGAAGCCCTATACCGCCACAGAACTCGCCTTGCGCCTTCGTCAGCTTCTCGATTGATCAAGCTGGTTTCCAGTCGCCATTTGCGCCATGTCAAGGCGGAACCGGTTTCGCCTGTTTATTCCGCCTCTTAGCAAATTGCTGAAAGGAACTGGAAATGCATGCATTCGTCAAAGTCGCCGCCCGCGCCGCCCTTGTCGCCTCCTTTATGGCCGGGTCTGCTCTTGCTGCCGATATCGAGGTTCATATGCTCAACAAGGGCAAAGACGGCGCGATGGTGTTTGAGCCCGGCTTCGTCAAGCTCGCGCCCGGCGACAGCGTCACATTCGTTCCCACCGACAAGAGCCACAACGCCGAAAGCATCAAGGACATGATCCCGGCGGGCGCCGAGCCCTTCAAGGGCAAGACCAATCAGTCGGTCAAGGTGACTTTCACCACGCCAGGAGCCTATGCCGTCAAATGCATGCCGCATGTCGGCATGGGCATGGTGGCGCTGGTGGTGGTCGGCGACGCGCCGGCCAATATCGATGCGATCAAGGCCGCTAAGTTGCCCAAGAAGGCGCGCGAGCGTCTCAACGCCGAAATCGCCGCCGCCGGCCTCTGATTTTCTCTCGTAAGACGGCGTCTTGCCGTCGCCTTGCCCAGATTGATCCGCATGATCGCCTCTGCCGTAGCATTACGGCGGAGTTCGGCGTAAAACCCGGTTCGCGATTTTCAAAAGAAGCGGCGCATGCGGATCATTCTCATCATTCTCGGTTGGCTTTGCGTGGCCTTGGGCGTTATCGGCATTTTTCTGCCGCTCTTGCCTACGACGCCATTCATCCTGTTGGCGGCATGGCTTTTCGCCCGCGCCTCGCCGCGCTTTGAGCGTTGGCTTTACGAGCACCGTGTTTTCGGCCCGCCCTTGCATGCATGGCGGGACAATCGCGCCATTCCCCGCCGCGCCAAGGTCTTCGCTATCGCGATGATGGCCGTCAGTTTCGCCAGTCTGCTGATCATTCTTCACCCGCCGTTCTGGTTGGCGCTGGTTGTCGGCGCGCTGTTGTCCGCCTCCGCTCTGTTCGTGGCGACCCGCAATGAGGGCCGCATCGGCTGAAAAGCCGGTTCGCGCGGGCTAGATGTTGCTAATCAGGCCTTTTCCGGGATGTCCGGCGAATTGATTCGCCTCCGGGGCTTGAAGCAGCAGCCCCCTCCGTTTATCGCCTTGATGACTTTGGACGTCTGACAGGAGATCGAGATGAGCGGCGTGGTGAAACTGAGCGTGGACAAGGCGTCCGACCTGATCTTCGACGCGCTGATCGGCGCGGGCGTCGCGGCCCGCAACGCCCGCTATTTTTCCGACGCCATTCTGGAGACCGAACTGTCGGGTCTTGACGGCCATGGGCTCGACTGGCTGCCCACTTATTGCGCCCATGTCGAGAGCGGCAAAGTCGACGGCGCCGCCAATCCCGCCGTCAAGCGCATCTCGCTCGTCTCTTTCCGTGTCGACGCCAAGAATGGCTTCGCCCACCCGGCCATCGAAAAGGGCTTTTCCCATCTCGTGCCGGCGGCGCAGGAATATGGGGTGGCGGCCATGGCGGTGCATAATTCCTACAACGCCGCGACGCTCGGCTTTCACACCGGCTATCTCGCCCAGCAGGGGCTGGTGGCGCTCGGCTTCGCTAATTCGCCGGCGGTCATGGCGCCGGTCGGCGGCCGCAATCCGGTGATCGGAACCAATCCCTTCTCTTTCGCCGCTCCCGGACGCAAGGGTCGCGTCGCCTTCCTGGTCGACATGGCCTCCTCCGCCTCGTCCTGGACCGCAGTCAAGCAGGCCGCCGAGAAAGGCGAAGCCCTACCGGAGGGCGTCGCCTATGAGCGGGGCGGTCAGCCGACCACCGACGCCAAGGCGGCGCTTGACGGCATGCTCGCGCCTGTGGGCGGACCCAAGGGTTTCGCGCTGGGTCTTGTGGTGGAAGCCATGTCGGCCGCACTCGCCGGCGCCAATCGCGGCGTGGAAATGGGCTCGATGACCGATGACGATGGACTGCCTGTTGGATCCGGCCAATTTTTCATCGCGCTGGAGCCGAAAATGTTTTCAGGCGGCCTGTTCGAAAAGCAAATCGAGCGCCTGATCGCCTCCGTGACCTCTCAGCCGGAAGCGCGGATGCCTAACGATCGCCGCGCCGCCAATCTCAAGCGCGGCCTCAAAAACGGTCTGACCATCGACAAGTCGCTCTACGAACGCATCAAGGCCTATACCGAGCGCAATATCTGAAGTCTCAGAAGAAGCGATAGGCGTAATGAAACAGCGGCGACGGCTCCCGGCCGTCGTCATCGAGAGACGGACCGGTGGTCTCCCGCGTCGCTGGTCTCGCATCCTTGTCGTCGACGGATTTGTTCGGTCTGACGGCCTTCTGTTCCGATTCCTGCTTGGGAATGAAGAAACCCAGTGTGAAGCCATTCATGCTGATCATTGCCGATCTCCTAGCGGATGATGAATGAAGTCATAATGCCGCCATATTTCCGGCTGTAAAGCGCAAATCGCGTCGGTCTTGGGGCGCAGTGCGGGGCGATCGGGCGTCAACAGCCCGTCCTCAATGCGGGGCGACGCGGTCGAGGGTTGCCGAACTTCCTGAAAAACATGAAAAATTAGCCGCTGCGCCGGCAGGCGGAACGGCTAGGATCATTTTGATCTATGGTCTGGATTTTCTGTCTTAAAAGATCAGGACGCTGCTTTTTCCAGCATCAAGCCTGTGTCAGACTCGGCGTAATCGCCTGACACCAACCGTTCCAGCGTCATGTTGTCGAGGATCTCGGCCACGGCGTCGCGCACTTCGGTCATCGACTTGCGCACCAGGCAGGACGCCGGATCGGGACAATCGTCGCAGGACTCGAAGGCGGTGCGGCTCGCGCAGCGGATCGGGGCCAGGGGGCCATCGATCACGCGGATGGCGTGGCCGACGCGAATCTCGGCGGCCGGACGCGATAGCGAATAGCCGCCCGTCGGACCCTTCTTGGAGCGCACGATGCCGGCATTGCGCAATTCCAGCAAAATCGTGTCGAGGAATTTCTTAGGAATATTGTTGGCCAGCGCGATTTCGCCGCTGAACAAGGTTTCGCCCGGAGGCAGCTTCGCCAAGGCGATCAGCGCCTTCAGCCCATATTTTCCCTTATTCGTCAGCATACCGCACCAATCCAACCACGAGCGCCGCCTTCATAGAACGGCGCTCGCCGTCTATGAAGGACTCTTAGCCTAAATAAGGCGCCCCAAGTTGTTTTTATATGAAATCGCGTGAAGAAATCTGGTTTTTCACGACAATTCTTATGCGGCGCTGCGCCTTTGCCGCATGGGGAGTTGCGAAAGCGCAATTTTGATCGCCGCAAGCGATGGAAACACCTGCCCGTCAACGCCCATGGCGTGATATTTGACCGCGAGAAATCTCAGCGATTCCCCATCCCGAATGGCGATTCCGACTGGCTCTCCGGCCAGTTCGACAACCTGTTTCTGCATGATCCGTCTCCATACCCGGGTCCAGAACGAGGGGCGGCCCGGCTTGTTCCTGCGTTGAATGTCGTCATTTCAAAACATTCCGCGCATTCGACAGGAGACTGCGAAAACGAAGTGAGAGTGTAAGCCTTCGCTATTTATTTCAGGCATGGCTCCATCCTTTCCCGCTGGGCCCCGGCGAATCCGGAGACGAAGCAACCATAGCAGAATAAAATTATGTATACAAATTTAGTAGATTTCCAAAAATCAACTCTCGGAGGATGTTTCGCCTAATTTTCCGTCGCGTGAAGGAAAATTGTCGCGAAGGGGCCGGATACGAAAATGGCGGCCGTGAGGGCCGCCATTGGCTGTCGGAACCGAAAGGTCGGATCAGAAAAAGGCCTGGATGCCCGTCTGCGCCCTTCCGAGGATCAGCGCATGGACGTCATGAGTGCCCTCATAGGTGTTCACGGTTTCCAGGTTCTGCGCATGCCGCATCACGTGATATTCGATCTGGATGCCGTTGCCGCCATGCATGTCGCGGGCCTGGCGGGCGATGTCGAGCGCCTTTCCGCAATTGTTGCGCTTGACGATCGAGATCATCTCGGGCGCGAACTTGTGCTCGTCCATCAGCCGGCCGACCCGCAGCGAGGCCTGCAGGCCCAAAGCGATTTCGGTCTGCATGTCGGCGAGCTTCTTCTGGAACAACTGCGTGCCGGCGAGCGGCTTGCCGAACTGGTGGCGATCGAGGCCATATTGGCGGGCGCGCAGCCAGCAATCCTCGGCGGCGCCCATTACGCCCCAGGAAATGCCGTAACGGGCGCGGTTGAGGCAGCCGAACGGACCCTTGAGGCCCGATACATTCGGCAGCAGCGCGTCTTCGCCGACTTCCACGCCGTCAATCACGATTTCGCCGGTGATCGAGGCGCGCAGCGACAGCTTGCCGCCGATCTTGGGGGCGGTGAGGCCCTTCATGCCCTTTTCGAGGATGAAGCCGCGGATCTGGCCGTCATGGGCCTCAGACTTGGCCCAGACCACGAAGACATCGGCGATCGGCGCGTTCGAGATCCACATTTTCGAGCCGCGCAGTCGGTACCCGCCGTCGATCTTCTCGGCGCGGGTTTTCATGCCGCCGGGGTCGGAGCCGGCGTCCGGCTCGGTCAGGCCGAAGCAGCCGATCAGCTCGCCTGAGACGAGGCCCGGCAGATATTTGTCCTTCTGCTCTTCCGAGCCATAGGCGTAGATCGGGTAGATCACCAGCGAGGACTGCACGCTCATCATCGAGCGATAGCCGGAATCGATGCGCTCGACTTCGCGCGCCACCAGGCCATAGGCGACATAGGAGGCTTCCGCCGCGCCATATTTTTCCGGCAGCGTCACGCCGAGCAGACCGGCTTCGCCCATCAGCTTGAACAGGCCGGCGTCGGTCTTTTCGTCGAGATAGGCCTCGCTCACGCGCGGCAGCAATTCGGCCTCGGCGAAGGCCTTGGCGCTGTCGCGGATCATCCGCTCTTCGTCGGACAGCTGGTCGTCGAGAAGGAAAGGGTCTTCCCAGTTGAAGGCGGACATGTCGCTCATCTCTCACTCCTGAAGAATTTGCCCGAACATGCCTTTCTGATGGTCCCGCGACAAGCCATATTTACTCTGCCGGATATCAGCTTTAGGAATAACCGATGTCCATGACCCAGCGCCGTCTCTTGCCGTCCACAGCAGCCCTTGCCGCCTTCGATTCCGTGGCGCGGCTCGGCAGCTTTTCGGCGGCCGCCGATGAATTGTCGCTCACCCAGGGCGCGATCAGCCGCCAGATCGCCATTCTGGAGGAGCAGCTCGGTGTTCGCCTGTTTCACCGCAACGGTCGCGGCGTGGTTCTCACCGAAACCGGCAAGACCTATGCCGAGGGCGTGGCCGAGGTCGTGCGCAAGATCAGGCTTCTGTCGCTGGAAGCGATGTCGAATTCGGCCGGCAACCGGTTGAGCCTCGCCATCCTGCCCACCTTCGGTACGCGCTGGCTGATGCCGCGCATTCCCGATTTCGTGGCGAAAAATCCCAAGGTCATCATCAATTTCGCCACCCGCATCCGGCGTTTCGACTTCGAGGCTGAGGAAATCGACGCCGCTATCCATATCGGCCAGCCGGATTGGCCGGGCGCCGATTGCCAGTTCCTGATGCATGAGGATGTGATCCCCGTGGCGAGCCCGGAATTTCTGGCGCGCAATCCGGTGCTCAGGCCTGAGGATATGATCAATCTGCCGCGCGTGGAAATGGCGTCCCGGCCTGGCGCCTGGGAACACTGGTTCGGCAGTCTCGGCGTCGACATCAAATCCAGCGGCGGCATGCGCTTCGAACAGTTTTCCAATGTCGCCCAGGCCTGCATCGCCGGTCTCGGCGTGGCGCTGATGCCGGTGTTTCTCATTGAGGCGGAACTGGCAAGCGGCCAACTGGTCAAGGCCTATGATCACCGTGTGCGCAGCCAGAGCGCCTATTATCTGGTCCGCCCGCTCGCGAAAGTCTCATATCCGCCGGTCAAGGCGTTTTCGGATTGGCTCATCGGCCAGGTCCGAACCTTCGAGGCGGAACGTCAACAGTAAAGCCGGCGGCGGCTGGCGAAGGAGGTTCCCATGGCCTGGTCGGCTGAACGCTATCTGAAATTCGAGGATGAACGCACCAGGCCCGCCCGTGAGCTCCTGTCGCGCGTCCCTTATATCGGCGACGCGCCTGTCTTCGATCTCGGCTGCGGCCCCGGCAATTCCACCGAATTGCTGGTCGAGCGTTTTGGCGTGAGCCAAGTGTCCGGCCTCGACAGCGATGACGACATGCTTGCGTCAGCACGGCGCCGACTGCCGGATACGCCGTTTCTGAAAGGCGATCTGGCCGACTGGCGTCCCGCTGCGTCGGCCGGTCTGCTGTTCGCCAATGCGGTGTTTCAGTGGCTGCCCGATCATCCCGCCCTTCTCGAGCGGCTGATGGATGATCTCGTCCCCGGCGGCGCGCTCGCCGTGCAGATGCCTGATAATCTCGATGAGCCGAGCCATCTGATGATGGAGGAGAGCGCCGTTACGGGGCCCTGGCGCGCGCGCTTTTCCACGAGCGTGCGCCGCCCTCCATTGCCCTCGGCCGAGAGCTATTACGACCGTCTCGCGCTGAAATCGTCGCGCGTCGATCTCTGGCGCACCACTTATTATCATGTGATGACAGGCCCCGACGCGATCGTCGATTGGGTGCGGGCCACTGGTCTCCGGCCCTATCTTGAGCGGGTTCCGGAGGATATGCGCGAGGATTTCCTCGTCGATTATACCGCCCGCATCGCCAGCGTCTATCCCGCGCGAGCCGATGGCCGGGTGCTGCTCGCTTTTCCACGGCTGTTCATCGTCGCGGTCAAGGCGTGAGCGATCATTCCGGCAAAGGCACTGTTACGGCAGGCCCAGCCGGAGCCGCCACTGACGTCTCCGTTGGCTTGGCTGTTGCACTCGCGCCCTCCTCGGGCAGCGGCACCAGCGCTGCCGCCCGCATCACAGCTCCCGGCTCTTCACCACCCGGAACCGTCACCGGCGCGGCCTCGGCGTCCTGGCGCCAGTCGTCGCTTGTTTGCTGAGGCTCAACTCGCGCCTTGCGGATGCGCGGCTTCGAGACTGTTGCGGGCTCCGTCGCCGCCACAGGCGCGATGATTGCTGGCTGTGGCGCGATGACGGCATTGACGCCGCTGCCCGCCGCATAGCGCAGCATGTCGATTGTCGCATCGCTGATCGGCCGCATCGAAAGGCCGTCCATCAGCAGACGGATCTGGGCTTCGTTCAGCGCCGGATCGCAATAGCGGAGCCGGATCTGTGCGGCGATGCGTTCATCGGCCAGTCCGGCAAAGCCGGTCTTATCGCCGGCGTTGACACTCTTGATGCGCTGCCAGGCATAGAGGCAGGCGCCGCCGCCCGGCAGGCTCGCGGTCGCATAGCCGTAGCGTCCGTTGATATTGGCGCCGAGCGCCGCGCCCATCTCGGGGGAGACGCCGGCGGGCAGCATGGCGCGCATTTCCCGACGCACTTCGGCAGCGCTCGGCGGCTGCAGCAGGCTGTTTTCCTTCGGCGGTCCCGCCATCACCGTCAGCAGGTTCTCGCCCGCCAGCGCTGTGCGGTTGGCGTAGACGATCTCCTGGCGGAAGTGGTCGCCATCCAATGATTGGCGCACGAGGAGGGCAGGGCCCGCGAGTTGCGGCAATTGCGCGGCGGCGAATTGCGGCGCGACTGTCGACACAGACGATTGCGGTTTGGCGGAGACGGCCTGCGTGGTCAGATACGGGTCAGGCCCCGAAGTCGAGCAACCCGCCAGCAATGAGAGCGCAGCGATAACAGCGCCGTGATGAAAAAACGTGGCCATCAGCGTCCTCCTGTCGGTCCGCTGGTCGCTGCGGCCAGCCCGCGCCGCACGCCGCTGTCATCAACATAGTCCGCGAGCGTTTCGAATATCGCCTTTGCCTCGGCCTTGTTGCCAAGATTGTAATGCGCCCAAGCGCGCAATTGCGTCATGCCCACCGGCTCCGGGGCGAGTCGGATGCGTTCGTTGAGCGCGTCGAGCGACTGGCGGTAATCCTTGCGGTCGAACGCGGCGCGCGCCATCTGCCAATAGATCTCC
The DNA here is from genome assembly GCF_029892285.1 of Rhizobium sp. SG_E_25_P2. GTDB lineage: Bacteria > Pseudomonadota > Alphaproteobacteria > Rhizobiales > Rhizobiaceae > Rhizobium_E. The sequence continues at coordinate 530,776 of NZ_JARXVM010000001.1, read as the reverse complement.
AGCCGGATCTCCTTGTCACGGGCGCCGCCCAGCGGATAGAGCGAGATCACCGATTGGGCCTCACTGGTCATCTGGTTGCGCAGAAGCGTCAGCGCGAGACCGTAAGCGGCGTCGCTCTGGGTCTTGCCGCCGCCGGAGAGGGCTGCGCTGAAGGCGGCCTGCGCTTCGGAATTCCGCTTCAGGCCCATCATGCACCAGCCCTTGACCAGTTGGTCGCCAGGCTTGAGCCCTTGTGTCGTCTCCCGGGCCGTGATCGCGGCCACGCAGTCGCCAAACCGTTTCTGCCCAAGCAACGCGTCGAAACCGCTCGCGGCGACGCTTCGCCTGCGACGCACGGACTCGGCCTGCTGGGGCTCGGCGCGCTGCGGCGACGTTTCGATGAAGTCGGGTTCTCGGGCCTGCTGTTTGGTTTCCAAGGCGCCTACCTGCATCTGGTCGATCACCGGCCTGGCGCTTGCGCGTCTGGCGCCCTTCTTGGCGAGGTGCACGTCGTCCCAGATGGCGGGATAGGTCTTGCCATAGGCCTTGTAGAGAGCTACCAGCGCGGCGCGATCGCCCAACTGTCCCTCCGCCAGCGCCAGGCCCTTCAGCCGCGCCTCATTGGGCTCCCAGGCGAAAGCCTTGTCGAACCAGGCGCGCGCGGCGGGAAACTGGCCGCTATTATAGGCGTACCAGGCGAGGATTTCGGCATGCGGTCCGCTCTTGGCGGCGAGAATCGCCTCGGCATAGGCGGCCACGGCGTCGGGTTTCACGCCTTCGGCATGCGGACCGGTAATGCGGGCCGCGAGCGCGTTCATCAGGAAGACAGGATCGGAAATCAGCGCGGCCTTGTAGGTCACGGCAAGCTCATAGGCTTCCTGATCGCGCGCCTGTCCCATCAGCGAGAGATAGAGGCCCTTGGCGTGATCTGCAGTCGGCTCCGCCTCGATGGCGCGGCGGAACCAGGCGCCGGCGTTGGCCGGCTCCTTGATCTTCAGATAATACCAGCCGAGCAGCGAAAAATCGGCCGGCGCCTTGCCTTCGGTCGCGGCGCTCGCGAGCGCGTCGATGTCGGTCTTGGCGAGCGGTTCGGTCTTCGCCTTGTCCGTATTGAACTCAGCCACCGCTCTGCGGGTCAAATCGGTCGTGACGCTGGAAAGGCCGGCGCTGATCACCGGATCGGCGGCGAACACCGCCATCACGCCGCGCACGTCGTCGGGCGTGAAGTCGCGGGTGGATTTCTTGATCGTCGCCACGATCGCGGATTTAGAAATCTGATGGGCGGGATCGCGGAACAGCAGCGCCCGGTAAAACCTCGCCAGCCGGTCCCGGTCGCCCAGCGCCGAATAGGCGTCGATCATGTCCCAGACCAGATCCACCTCTTTTTCCGTGGCCGGATCGATGGACGCGCCCGCTGCGGCCGCGCCCTGCCAGTTGCGCGCCTTGACTGCGGCGGTCACGGCAAAGCGCATTTTCTTGCGGGCAAACTTCGCCGCGAAGTCTCCGCTCGGCTTCCAGTCCGGGCGTTCGGCTGCGATCCGGGCCATCTCGGCGTCGACACCGGCGAAATCGTCCTTGGCGTAGAGCGCCCAGATACGGCTTTCGTCCACAGGCTTGGCGGTGGGCTGATAGAGATCCTGAGGCATCTCGAAGCCGGGATATTTGTGTTGCAGCCGCGCGAATTCGGCCTTCAGCCGCGCTTCTTCCTTGTTGCGGGCGTAGTAATACAGTGCTGCGAGTTCAATGGAGTCGGGGCCTCCTGCCGTTTTGACCGCGACCGTCACGGCTTTCGGCTTCGTCGCCTCGGTCGCTGTCGGAGCCGCATTCGGCAGGGTTTGCATCGCCTGCCTCGTGGATGGAGCGGGCGCCACCAGCGGGCTGGCGGGATCGGCCGCTTTCGCAGCGCCGACCGACAGGCAGAGAAGGCAAACGCCCGTGAACAGGATGGAACGTGTCATGCGTCGCTCCTTGTGCCCTTGCGTTGTACGACAAAGCCTAACCAGGCGGCGAAGAAGCCGATCAGCCCGATCACCAGCCCGACATAGATCTTGAAATTGTCCGACAGCCAGGCTGCTGCGATGCGGCGGTAGTTGCCGACGCTCTGCTCGGTAACGTCGCTGAAGCGGGGCGATGCGCCGTCAAGCGCTGCGAGCGTCAGAGTGTCGGCGGCAATGGCGGCTGCGCCTCCGCCCAGCCGAGGCCAGATGTCCGAACTCGCCAATTTCTTGACGCCGAGCGCGAGATCTTCAGGCGTGTTGGCGCGAATCTCGGTCGTGGCGCCGTCGCCTGCGGATGGAGATTGGGCGATGGTGACCAGCGCGTTCCTGAGATCCGGCGCGCTCGTCGTTTCCGATTGATAATTGAGCCAGCGCTTGAAGCGGTGGCCGAGCCTGTCTGCAGTCGCGCTGAAGCGGCTAGACCAGGAAAGGTCCGCGCCGTCATCGGTCGCCGATTGTCTGAACGCGGTGATCAACTGATCCTCGCCGCCGCTTGCTGCGACCTCGATCGCGCCGGTCTGCTCTAAGCTCACCGCGGCGGGAATGGTTCTGTCGTCGGCGGCTGTTTCCTCGTTTTCGCCCGCGCCGATCAGCACCAGCGCATCGCCCGCGATCGGACCGCCCGGCTTGCCGATCCTGAAATCCGCATTGACGGGCGCCTTTGCCGATTGCGCCAGCCGCGCCAGAAGCGTCAGCGCGGCCCCCGCCGCCTGCGGCGTTGCCTGGTCGAGATAGACAGGGAAAGGCTTGCCGTCGCCATAGGGATAGGCGGAGCCGGCCATGGCGCCGAGGTCCGGCAGGCGGGTGACGCGGGCCAGTTCGGGCACGCCGATGCTGGTCGTGTCGAGCAGGATATAGCGCGGTTTGATGTCCTCGCGCGTGTCGGGCGTGCAGGCCTTATCGGAGGCGCGCGGCAGTTCCGCCAGCATTTCCACCCGGTTGACGCCCGGCCTGAAAGCGCGCAGCGGCAATTCGATCAGCTTGCCGTCGAAATTCTGCCCGTCGGTGTTGCGGAAGGGGAAGGCGTTGACCACCACGTCGTTGACCCGCACCAGCATCTGCGATTGGGGTTCGAGCCCCGGCGCGGTGGCCGCATTCAGCGTCAGCGCCACCGAGCCGTAGTCGGCGGGGTAGAAGTCGGCCGGCATGGTCATGTCGAAGCGGGTCCGCATCATCCGGCCGGCAAAGGGCTCGCTATGGAACCCCATCTCCTTCAGCGTCGCGGTCTTGCCGGCGTCGAGCCTGACCTCGGCGAAACGCTTGCGGGCGTTGAGGTCGCGAAGACCCGTCATCATGTCCTTCTTCACCGTTTCGACGAGAAGGTCATGGACCGCAGCGGAAGACGGCGCGCGGAAAGTGACGGCGATGCGGCCTGCCTCGCCGCCGGGGGCCACGCTGACGCCGGCCGGTCCGCCGATCATCAGATAGAGGTCGATACCCGGGCCCTGACCCGGGCGATCGGAGAGGGAAACGGTGAGATCGGGCCGACCGAGATAGAGGCCGACGGCCTGGGCGACGCCAGAAGCCGCGTTGAGCAGGCTCGCGTCAGTTTTGGTGTCCGTCACCACGCGCAGGTCGGTCGAGCCGTTGGCCAGCCGTCCGGCCTTGTTGAGATCGGCAAGCACGCCAACCATGCCTGGATTTGCGGGTCGGAAGCCGCTCCGCGCCGAACTGACATCCGTCCACAGTTCGTATGTGGCGGTGAGCGAGCAATCGATGCGATGATGCTGCGCGATCTTGAGCCGCACGACATTGTAGCCGGCCCGCAAAGAGCCGGGGGCCGCCTTGAAGCTCTGGGGGGTGAAATCGAAAGGCGAGGCGATCTTGAATTCTCCCGCCGGCTTGCCGTTGATCGCCACGCTGGCGCGCCCGGTGTCGGGCAGCACGGACACAGCGTTCTTGTAGGCGAGCACGATGTCGCCGCCGGCCTCGGCCTCGGCCTTGCTGGCCCAGAAGGTGAATTCCGCCGTGTCGCTCTCGCCGGACAGGCGAAACCGCGTCGCCGCTTCGATGAAGGGCGTGAGCCCGCTGGCGGCGGCGATCGCTTGCGCCTTGGGCTCGACCGCGCCGGCGGGCGTCACGCTGGACGGCAGAAGCGGGTTATCCGCGCTCAGCGCCGGTGTCGACAGCGCCGAAAGGAGCAGGGTTGCGTTGATCAGGGATTGAGATTTACGCACGGAGACCTCCTGCGGCCTTGGTCAGCTCAGCCTCGATCTCCATCGGCGTCATCCTGACGCTCGCGGCTTTGATTTCGATCGGCGCATCAGGTTCGGACGCGACCTCGCTTTCGCCGATCCATCCGAGCGAATAGCGCAATGCCCTGAAGGTTTCCGAGAAGGTCCAGGCGGCGAATTTCACCGTGCCGGCAAAGAAGCCCAGCCGCACCTGGCGCCGGTTCAGCCGGTCCTGCAGCACCGCCTGCTTGGAATACATCAGATCGGCGATGACTGCGAAAGTCGCCGGCGTCCGTTCGCGATAGGCAAAGCCCCAGGCGGTGGGCGCTTCCGGCGAACGTCGGACGCCGCGCAGCACCATTTCCGCTGAAATCGCCTCGCCGCCGCGTCTCAGTTCCAATGTGCCCGAGAGCTGGCCGATCTCGGCGGCCTGCGGTTCGCCGTCGAGAAACTCCACCGCGACGCCGCCGCTCGAGGCGTCGCGCACGATCACCGAATGCAGCTTGTCGCCGATGCGCATCAGCGCATGGCGCTTGACCGGCAGGCGCTGGTTGCGCCTCAGTTCGCGCCGTTCGGCCACCACGCCAAGCGACGCGCCCGCCAGCGCCAGATTGATCAGGTTCCAGCCGGCCACGATCATCAGCAGATCGCCCGACAGGGGTTCGGTCATGTAGCGGAAGCCCGAATAGACGGCGGCGACCAGCAGGATGAAGAAGATGGCGAAATAGGGCTTGGCGATCGGGCTCATGCCGGATTTGTCGAGCGTCTGGCCTTTTGCCGTCACGTTGAAGGTTGGCTTGCGCGGATTGCGCACCACCGACACGATCGAGCCGAACAGCATCACCGACTGCACATATTCATAAAGCTCGGACACCCAGGGCCAGCGCACCCGGCCATAGAGATAGCTTTGCAGCGCGTAGGACGCGACCAGATAGGTCAGCGCGTAGGAGGCGAATTCGGTAATGTTGGACTGGAACACTTCCAGCGAGAAGAAGATGTAGAGCAGCGGCGAGAACATGAAGGCCAGCCGCGACAGCGGAAACAGCCAGAACAGGTTGATGCCGGCATAGCAGATACGCTGCTGCATCTTCAGCCCCTTGGCGAGGAAGGGACGATTGAGAATGAGGATCTGCAGCATACCCTGGCACCAGCGGGCGCGCTGGCCGATGAAGGACACGAAGGTTTCCGGCTGCAGGCCGGCGATCAGCGGCTTGTCGACATAGATCGAATGCCAGCCTTGCGAATGCAGCGCTAAGGCCGTCTCGCAATCCTCGGTGATCGACTGACCGGCAAAGCCGTTGGTGGTTTCCAGCGCCTTGCGTGACAGCACCGCCGCCGAGCCGCAGAAAAAGGACGAGTCCCATTTGTCGAGCCCGCGCTGCATGATCGAATAGAACATTTCGTTCTCCGACGGCATGCGCGCAAAGGTCTGAAGGTTCTTTTCCAACGGGTCGGGATTGAGGAAGTAGTGCGGCGTCTGGACGAGGAAGAGCTTTTCCGTCTCGCGGAAAAAGCCCACGGTCTCCTTGAGGAAATCGCGCACCGGCGCATGGTCGGCGTCAAACACCACCACGAGTTCGCCCTTCGAGATCTTCAGGCCTTCATTGAGATTGCCGGCCTTGGCGTGGCTGTTCTCCTTGCGGGCATGGTAGACCACGCCCATCGCGTCGCACAGCGCCTTGAGCTGCTCGTGGCGATGGATGGCGGCCAGCGCCTTGCGCGGATCGCGATCATTGCGCTTGGCGTCGGTGCCGCCGTCGTCGAGCAGATAAATGGTCAGCTTGTTTTTGGGATAGGCCATGGCCTTGGCGGCGGCAAGGGTCACCGCCAACAGTTCGGCGTCCTCGTTATAGCTTGGCACGAAGACGTCGACGGTCGGCAGGTCCTCGATCTTGGGCAGGCTGGGCGATTGCCGCTTCAAGGGATCGGCCAGCATGAACAGCGACACGAACAGCATCGCCAGGCAGTACATTTCGGCGAGATAGAGCAGGAAGCCGGGAATGAAGTTCCAGGGTTCATAGATGCTGGGCAGCGTGTCCACCGTGCGCCAATAGCCGTAGCGCAGCGCCAGCAGGCTCACGAAGCCGAAGGACATCATCCGGAAGATCTTGTTGTCTGGCCGGCTCATGGTGAAGAACATACAACCGAGAGCGCCGAAGCTCAGCACAAGCTGCGCCTGCAGGCTGATCGGCAAAAGCAACAGCCCAAGACCGATAAGTCCGGACACCATTCCCAAAAATGAGAAAATCACGCGCGCCATTGGCTCTCCATGCCCCTTCACCAATAAGGCCTTCATGGCCCATTCCGAGACAGCATGATCCTATGTCGCCAAAAGCTCCCCAAAAGGTAAATCGGCTGGAAAGGTTCATCCAAGACGGCTAAAACAAGGCGAAGTGGTAAAGCCTCGGTTAATTTGGCGCCTGTAAAGGGGAATGAAGCAAGGCTTTGTTGAGTCCTTGTAAACCATGAGTATTTTGCAGAGGCGTCTGGTCTCAGCCGCCGTGTCGCCTGATGGATGGAGCCCGCATGGCAGAAAGCCCCAAAAGCGTCGCCTTCTGGCGATCCTTCCCGATCTTCGAGGAATTCACCCCGGTCCTGATCGACGAGGTGCGCGCGCTCGCACAGCAGCGCAAATGGCCGGCTGGAGCGGTGATCTTTCAGCGCGGCGATCCCGGCGACTATATGATCCTGGTCGCCTCGGGCCGCATCAAGCTGTCACTGATCACGCCCCAGGGACGCGAGTTGACGCTCAGGCATATGGAAGATGGCGGTCTTCTCGGGGAAATGGCTGTCATCGATGGCGAACCGCGGTCCGCCGATGCGACCGCCGCGGTCGCCACGGACGGCTATGTCATCGCCAAAGCGGATTTCGCGGCCTTCCTGGCGAAAAATCCCTCAGCGATGCAGGCGGTGATGCGCTTTCTCTGCCGCCGCCTGCGCGAGACCAATGAGCAGTTGGAGACGCTGGCGCTTTACGATCTCGATTCCCGCGTCGCCCGGTTTTTTCTTCTGTCGATGCGTCAGGTGCATGGCGACGACCCTCCGGAAGAGGCGGTGCTGAAGATCGGCCTGTCGCAGTCCGAAATCGCTAGCGTCGTCGGCGCCTCCCGGCCCAAGATCAACCGCGCCATTCTTTCGCTGGAAGAGAAAGGCGCGATCGAACGCAAGGGCTCAGCCATCCTCCTGCGCACCCGCAAGCTCCGCGCCGTGGCCGAACCCGACGAGGATTGATTGCATTCGGCTATTTTCGCCTATAGCGGATCGTGTCGAAGCGCGCCGCCAGCGCGTCATAGAGGAGAAGCCGTCCGATCAGCGGCTCGCCCGCCCCGGTCAGAAGTTTGATTGCCTCCATGGCCATCAGCGTGCCGATCACGCCGGTCAGCGCGCCGATCACGCCGGTTTCGGCGCAAGCCGGCAACATGCCCTCGGGCGGACGCTCGGGGAAGAGATCGACATAGCGCGGATTGGGCTTGCCGTCGGGACCATTGAGATGCGGCGCAAGCACGGTTACCGACCCGTCGAAGCGTCCCACCGCGCCCGACACCAGCGGCACGCCGGCGCGTTCGGCGGCGTCGGCGGCGCAATAGCGCGTCTCGATATTGTCGGATCCGTCGATCATCAAGTCGTAGCCGAACACCAGTCCCGGCGCGCTGTCGGCGTCGAAACGTGTCTCGTGCCTGTTGACCGCCACATGCGGATTGATCTCGCGCACGCGGGCCGCGGCGCTGCGGGTCTTCTTCTCGCCCACCTTATCGGTGCCATGGATCACCTGTCGCTGCAGATTGGACAGCGACACCCGGTCGTCGTCGACGATACCGATCGTGCCGACGCCCGCGCCCGCCAGATATTCGATCACCGGTGATCCCAGCCCGCCCGCGCCGATCACCAGCACCGCCGCGGCTTTCAGTTTTTGCTGTCCCTGGCCGCCGATCTCCGGCAGCAGGATATGGCGCTGGTAGCGCTCGATTTCGGCGGTGGAGAGCGGATCGTCGGTCATCAGGATCTCAGGTCGGGCGCGATTAAATTCCAACCCGTTAACAAGCGCGGCGCTGCCGTTGCGTCAACAAGAAAAGCGCAGGAAAATCAAGGAAAGACCATGTCGGTCGCCCGGCCGCTGATTTATTTTCCGCTTATGTCGGCCGCCGCTTGCCTTTTGGACGGATCGACAGCAAGAGCAGTTGATCCCGAAAGGCGTTTTCCCATGTCGCTCCCACGTCCACAGGCCGCCACGGCCACCGCAGTCGCCGCCATGCTCCTGGGCATGCTGATGTTCTCCATCAATGACGTGATGGGAAAATGGCTGGTCGTCACCTATTCGGTCGGCCAGTTGCTGTTTCTGCGCAGTTTTGCGGCAGTGCTCGTGCTCCTGCCGTTCCTGTGGCGCGGCGGCTTTCGCCAGGTCGTGAATGTCGAGCGACCCGGCCTGCAGATACTCCGGGCATCGCTCGCCACAGCGGAAGTCTTCGCCTTCTATCTCGCCGTTTCCTATCTGCCGCTCGCCGATGTCATGACCTATTGGCTGGCGGCGCCGATCTATATCGCCGCGCTGTCGCCGCTGTTTCTCGGCGAGCATGTCGGCTGGCGGCGCTGGCTGGCCATCGCCATCGGCTTTTCCGGCGTGCTGGTTGCGCTCAATCCGTCGAGCGCCATGTTCACCATGCCGGCGGTGATCTCCATTGTCGGCACGATGTTCTTCTCGGTCATGCTGATGCTTGGCCGCTTCCTGCGCAACACGTCGGGCACGGTGCTGGTGTTCTGGCAGATGGCCGGGGCGACAATCGCCGGCGCTGCGACCCTTCCGTTCGACTGGGTGACGCCGACATTGCTCGACCTTCTCTGGATGGCGCTGCTCGGCGTGGTCGCCATGCTCGCCCATATGCTGATGACCTATTCGCTGAAGATCGCGCCTGCCGCCACCGTCGCGCCGCTGCAATATACGCTGCTGTTCTGGGCGATCCTGTTCGGCTGGCTGGTCTTCGGCGACACGCCGACCCTGCCGATGATGCTGGGCGCGGCGCTCATCGTCGCCTCCGGCCTGTTCATCTTCTTTCGCGAGCAGCGCCTGAAAAAGACCGAAGCGGTGTTGCCGAGCGTGCCGGAGTGACAAGTTTCTGTATTGAATAGAACAATAAAAACAACCGTCTGCGGCCACAGGCCGACCTTGACGCGCGCGCGCATGGCCCTAATTGTCTTCTATGGAGAAAAAACAGGGAGGACTTCGCCATGACTTCGGCATCGGCGCCCATCATCATTCTCAACCCGCTTGACGATGTCGGCGTGGCCCGGGCCAAGATCGGCAAGGGCGAAGCCACCGGCTATCGGGATCTACTGGCGAAGGACTTCATCGGTCGCGGACACAAAGTGGCGCTGAAGGCGATCAAGGCCGGGCAGGAAGTGCTGAAATTTGGCCAGGTCATTGGCGTCGCCACCGCCGATATTGCGCCCGGCGAGCATATCCACCTGCACAATCTGGCCATGGTTCCCTCGGAGCATGATTACCAGATGGGCGCGGGCGCGCTGACGGAGGATCTGCTGCCTATCGACGAGCGACGCACCTTCATGGGCTTTGATCGCGGCGGCGGCCATGTCGGCACCCGCAACTATATCGGCGTCATCTCCTCGGTGAACTGTTCCGCCACGGTGTCGCGCTACATCGCCGATCACTTCAACCGCATGGGCGGGCTCGACGGCTTCGGCAATGTCGATGGCGTCGTGGCGCTCACCCATGGCGGCGGCTGCGCGATCAACACCAAGTCGGAAGGCTACCGCATCCTCACCCGCACCATCCAGGGCTATGCGCGGCATCCCAATTTCGGCGGCGTGCTGCTGATCGGCCTGGGCTGCGAAACCAACCAGATCGCGCCGATCCTCGAACATTACCAGATCGCCGAGGGCGCGCTTCTGCGCACCATGACCATCCAGCAGACCGGCGGCACCCGCAAGACCATCGAAACGGCGATCGAGATGATCAAGGAGATGCTGCCGACCGTCAACCAGGCCGTGCGCACCGAACAGCCGCTGTCGGGCCTGAAACTGGCGCTGGAATGCGGCGGCTCGGACGGCTATTCCGGCATCTCCGCCAATCCGGCGCTCGGCGTCGCCTCCGACCTTCTGGTCCGTCACGGCGCGACCTCCGTGCTGGCCGAGACGCCTGAAATCTATGGCGCCGAACATCTACTCACCCGCCGCGCCGTCACCCCCGATGTCGCCAAGAAGCTGCTCGACCGCATCGACTGGTGGCGCGACTACACCGCCCGCAACGGCGACGAACTCAACAACAATCCGTCCTATGGCAACAAGCAGGGCGGCCTGACCACCATTCTCGAAAAGTCATTGGGCGCGGTGGCCAAGGGCGGCTCGATGCCGTTGAAGGCGGTCTATGAATATGCCGAACCGGTCACCGCATCAGGCTTCGTGTTCATGGATACGCCCGGCTACGACCCCGCCGCCGTGACAGGCCAGGTCGCCGGCGGCTGCAATGTCATCTGTTTCACCACCGGCCGCGGCTCCGTCTCCGGCTTCAAGCCCGCCCCCTGCATCAAGATCGCCACCAACACCGACATGTATGACCACATGGAGGAAGACATGGACATCAATTGCGGGGCGATCGTGACAGGCGAAGACACGATCGAGGCTGCGGGCTTGCGGATCTTCGAAGACATCATCGCCGTCGCCTCGGGCAAGAAGACGTCGAGCGAAATTTATGACTACGGCGATAATGAATTCGTGCCCTGGCAGGTGGGGGCGATCACGTGAGGGATTAGGCAGGGTTTCGCGCCGCTTGAAGAGGCGGCGCACTCCCTTTCCTCCGTCATCCTCGGCCTTGTGCCGAGGATCTAAACCATCGAACAAAATCAAAGCGTTGCAGATGCTCGGGACAGGCCCGAGCATGAAGGCTGTGAGGCTTTTGCGCATCGCCAATAGCTGACGCGCTTCACCAGCCTACGGATACTGCGCGCCTGATGTCGCCGTATACACCGCATAGAGCGATTTCGTCGCGGTGATGAACAGCCGGTTGCGGCGCGGGCCGCCGAAGCAGAGATTGGCCACCGTCTGCGGGATCAGGATCTTGCCGAGAAGATCGCCTTCAGGGCTGAAGCAATGCACGCCGTCGCCGGCGCTGGTCCAGACATTGCCGGCGACATCGACGCGGAAGCCGTCCGGCAGGCCCTTGTCGATATGGCAGAAGACGCGGCCATTGGTCAGGCGCGCACCGTCCTCGACATCGAATACCCTGATGATGCTCGGCGCGGTCGGATCATGGCTGATGGCGGAATCGGCGACATAGAGCCTGGTCTCGTCGGGCGAGAAGGCCAGCCCGTTGGGCTGCAGGAAGTCGTCGACGACCACGCTGATCACGCCCGTCGTCCCGTCGACGCGATAGACGTTGCGGGTCTCCTGTTCGGGGTCGGCGCGATAGCCTTCATAGTCCGACAGGATGCCGTAGGTGGGATCGGTGAACCAGATGGAGCCGTCCGATTTCACCACCACGTCATTGGGGGAGTTGAGAGGCTTGCCGTTGTAGAGGTCGGCGATGGTGGTGATCGTCCCATCCGGCTCGGTGCGGATGACGCGGCGGCCGCCATGTTCGCAGGAGACGAGCCGGCCCTGTCGGTCGCGGGTGTTGCCGTTGACGAAATTGCTGTTGTCGCGAAACACTGAGACGGTTCCGTCGGGCGCATAGCGCAACAGGCGCTGGTTGGGGATGTCGCTCCACACCAGGCAGTTCTGATCGGCGATCCAGACCGGGCCTTCGGCCCAGCGGCAGCCGGAATAGAGTTCGTCGAGCTCCGCAATGCCGACCGTCAGGAAGCGGAACCGGTCGTCATGGATTTCGTAGATGGACGGCTTGTCCGACGCCATAATATCCCCCAGATGCTATCGCCGCTTCAATGCGCCGCCGCTCGCGACCAGAATGACCGCGATGATGATGAGGCCGGTCAGGATCAGGCGCGCGCCGGCGCCGAACCCATAGGTGTTGAGCATGGAGACGACGAGGAACATGAAGAGCGAAGCGCCCCATATGCCCGGCACATTCGAATTGCCGCCCGCCACCGCCGTGCCGCCGATCACGACCACCGCGATCGACATCAGCAGATATTCCGCGCCCATGTTCAGCGCCGCGCCGCCCGAAAAGCTCGCGAGCAGGAAACCGGCGATCGAGGCAAGCACCGCGCAGAGCACGTAAGTGACGAAGCGCGCGCCATCGACCGGGATGCCGGCCATGCGGGCGGCGAAGGAGGATTGGCCGATCGCCGAGATCCAGCGGCCGTAAATGGTCTTCTCCAGCAGCAACCAGCCGAGGATGGTCAGGATCAGCGCCACGATCGCCACATTCGGCACGCCACCGATGTGGGAGGTCGTGAAGGCGGCGAGGCTGTCCGGCGGCTTGATGCGCAATCCGCGATTCGACCAGATCGCCGTCGATTGCACCACGAAGCTCATCGACAGCGTGGCGATAATGGGCGGAATGCGCAGGGCCTTGATCAGCGCGTAATTGGCCACACCGATGGCGAGGCCGCAGAGAATGGCGACGCCGAGACCCATCAGCATCGTGCCTTCGACGCCGTTCATAAATTTGAGCGACAGCGTGCCGGCCAGCGTCATGGTGGCGGGCACCGACAGATCGGTATTGCCCGGACCCAGCGTGATGACGAACATCTGGCCGAGCCCGACGATCACGGAAAAGGCTGCAAAGGTCAGCGCCGCCTGGCCGAGCCCGAGCGAGCTTGCGCCGCCGGTGAACAGCGCGGTGACGATGAACACCAGGATCGTGGCCAGGAAAGACCAGATCCAGGGTCGGCGCAACAGTCCCAAGGTCTGGCTCATTGGCTTTTCTCCCGCTTTTCGGCGCGGTTCAGCAGCAGCCGCAGGCCGAGCACGATGATGAGGATCGCCCCTTGCGCGCCGATCTGCCAATCCGGCGAGATCCTGAGAAAGGATAGGAAGGAACCCGCAAGCGTCAGCGTCAGTGCGCCGATCACCGCGCCGACGGGCGAGACGCGGCCGCCGACGAACTCGCCGCCGCCGAGAATGACGCCCGCTATGGACAGAAGCGTATAGCGCAGCGCGATATTGGCGTCGGCGGAGGTCGTGAGCCCGACCAGCGCGATGCCGGAGAGGATGGCGAGCACAGCGGCGAGCGCATAGGCGCCGGCGCGGATGCCGATCACCGACCAGCCCGAACGCGCCACCGAGCGGGCATTGCCGCCCACGCCGCGCACCAGCACGCCGATGCTTGATTTCATCACGATGAGATGGGCGATGACCGCGATCAGCACGCTGGCCACGATCGCCATGGGAACCAGCGGCGGCTTCGACGTCATCAGCCAGCGGGCCCAGTCTGGCGCGGAGCCGCCCGGCGCGGGCAGGATCAGCACCGCGAGCCCGCCCCAGACAAAGCTCATGCCGAGCGTCACCACGATGGCCGGCAGGTCGCGCAGGTGAATGATCACCCCGATCGCGGCGTAGACGGCGATGGCGGCCAGCAGAATGGCGATGCCCAGGATAGGCGAGGTCTGCAGATAGGTCGCCGCCACGCAGGCTGTAAAACTCACGAATGTGCCGATCGACAGATCGAGATCGTTGACTGCCATCACCATCATCTGCGCGAGCGTGGCCAGCGCGATCGGCACGGCGAGATTGAACAGCAGGTTCAGCCCGACATAGCTCATGGCGCGGGGCTGCAAATAGAACACCGCCGCCAGCAAGGCCGCGAGCGACAGCGCCGGCACGATCTGGCGGATCGTGTTGGCCGAAAGGCCCATCATGCGGCTTCTCCTTCGAATGATGCGGTCAGCACCTGTTCCTCGGTCACCTCGTCGCCGGTGAGTTCGGCGGCGATGCGTCCGTCGCGGAACACATAGACCCGGTCGCAGAGGCAGATTTCATCCATCTCGGTCGAATACCAGATGAAGGTGCGGCCGGCTTCGGCTTCACTGCGCAGGATGGAATAGACCTCCTGCTTGGTGCCGACATCGACGCCGCGCATGGGATCATCCATCAGTACGATGCGGGCCGGCGTCGCCAAAGCCCGGGCGAACAGCACTTTCTGCTGGTTGCCGCCCGATAGCGACAGGATGCCGTTGTCCATATCGGGCGTGCGGATTTCGATACGTTTCTTCCAGCTGTCGCCGACCGATCGTTCGCTGCTGGAATCGACGAAACTTGCTTTCGACAGGCCGCCGAGCGAAGCGATCGACAGATTCTTGAGAATGCTCCAGAGCGGAAACGTGCCGTTCAGCGCCCGGTCGCCGGCGACGAAGGCGATGTCGCGACCGCGGCCCGGCATCCAGTCGCTGCTGAAGGCCTTGTGGAGCGCCAGCAGCATGTCGGTCTGGCCATGGCCGCCGAGGCCGGCAAGGCCAATCACTTCGCCGCGACTTGCCGAGAAGGGAATGGTCGAGCCGTGGCGGGGGGCGAGCGAAATGACGGTTTCGGTCTGGGCGCGCTGCGCGCGAGCGCCGCGGGCATTGTCGCGCACCACGCTGCCCATCGCCTCGACGAGAGAGTTGACGGTGAAGTCATGCGTCGGACGGCTGGTCACGACGCGGCCGTCCTTCATCACCACGATGCGGTTGGAGGCATCGAAGATTTCGCCGAGAATATGCGAGATCAGCAGCACGGCGCCGCCTTCGGAGACGAAGCGCTTCACATAGGCCATCAGCTGCGCGGCGAGGCCGGCGTCGAGCGAGGAGGTCGGCTCATCCAGAATGACCAGACGGGCCGGCTTGGAGACGCTGGTGAAGGCGATGGCGATTTCCACCATTTGCCGCTCGGCGATCGAGAGATCGCCCACAGCCGCGGTGCAATCCACCGAATTGCCGGGGAATATGTCTGAGAGTTTTTCGCGCACCAGTGTAAGCGCCCGGCTACGCCAGTTCCAGCCGCCGAGATCGGCATGCATGACGCGGGTGTTTTCCGCGACCATCAGATTGGGACAGAGCGACAGTTCCTGGAAGACGCAGCGCACGCCATTGTCGCGGGCCGCCGCGATGCCGCCTGAAGAGCTCGCGCCATTGTAAGCGAGATCGCCCTGCTGAGGGCTCAGCCCGCCATTGATAACATTGACGATCGTCGATTTGCCGGCGCCGTTATGGCCGACAAGGCCTAGACATTCGCCCGGGCGGATGTCGAGATCGACGCCGTCGAGCGCGCGCACCGCGCCGAATTGAACCTTGACGCCTTTGGCGGCGACCACGGCGGGACGTTCGGCCATCATACTGATCCATTGACGAGAGACGGAAACGGCCCGGGCGTGGAGGCCCGAGCCGTCAGATAGCGACGCCTTACTTGGCGGCTTCGATCACCTTCTGGGCGTCGGCCTGGGAATATTCCACATTGGCGACGCCGCCCTTCTGGGTGTTGGCGAGGTTTTGCTCAAGATTGTCCTGGTCGATGCGCAGGAATGGCACGACGAGGTCCTTCTTGACGTCCTTGCCGTCGAGGATCTGCTGGGCGACCCAGAAGGCGAGCGTGGAGACGCCGGGCGCGATAGAGACCGACATGGTCTCATAGCCGCTGGCGTCCTTCTGTTGCTTCCACCACTGCAGCTCGTCCTCGCGATTGCCCATCACGATGGTGGGCATCTTGCGCTTGGCGGCGTCGAACGCCTGGGCGGCGCCATAGCCGTCACCGCCCTGGGTCACCACAGCGGCGATGTCGGGCAGGCTTGGGAGGATGCCTGCGACCGCGCGCTGGGCCACGTCCTGCGCCCAATCGCCATGCACGGAGCCTACGATCTTGAACTGCGGGAACTGCTTGACGCCGTCATGGATGCCCGCCGAGATCTCGTCGTCGACGAAGACGCCGGCCAGACCGCGGATTTCGAGCAGGTTGCCGCCTTCCGGCAGGCGCTTGGAGAGATATTCGACCTGGCTGCGGCCCATTTCCTTGAAGTCGACGGCGATGCGCCAGGCGCAGGGCTCGGTCACGATACCGTCGAAGGACACGACGGTGATGCCGGCGTCACAGGCTTCCTTCACGGCGCCGTTGAGCGCGGTGGGGGATGCGGCATTGATCACGATCGCATCGTAACCCTGCAGGATCATGTTCTGGATCTGCGCGGCCTGTTCTGTGGCCTGGTTTTCAGCGGTGGTGAAAGGGTCGGCGGCTGCGACCACGCCGGCCTTCACGGCTTCCTTGGTCACCTTGTCCCAGCTCGTCAACATCGCCTGACGCCAGGAATTGCCGGCGTAATTGTTGGAAAGCGCGATTTTTTTGCCCGATGTGTCGGCCGAAGCGGACAGCGGCATTGCGGCGGACAGCATAGCGGCTGTCGCCAGGAGTAGCGTCCTGAACGTCATCATCTTCCTCCCTGTTGAACCGGCTCCTCTCGCCGGCTTTCGGCGCCGTCCTCCCGGCGTCCGAAATAGTTCTTGCACTGAGGCTGTCGCTCTCAGTAAAGCCATGATGGAGCATTAGCCGCAGCCTGTATAGGCGGTTCACGGCAGCGGCCTTGCGGGAAAGCGCAGAAAATTTGCGGGTTTCTGCAAGACGGACGCGCCCATAGAAGCGCTATGTTCGGACTATTCGCAACCGGCGGGAGGAGAGACGCCGGGGGCAGGGAGGATTCGCGATGCTCGACGCCACGCCGCTGCTCGGCCAGTACCTGACGATATCGCGGCTGCTCGCCGGCCAGCTGGATTTCAGCTCGGCGATCCATGCCGTGGCGCAGGAAATCAGCCATATCATCCCGCATGATCACATGGATGTCTGCATCACCACGCCGGACGGTCTGTTTCATACGGCTTACGAAAGCGGCTTCGAGACCGATTGGGGCCGCCGACCGCCGGCGCCATTGGACGGCAGCCCAATCCGCAGCCTGCTGTTCGGCGAAGTCGACATGCTGCTCACCGACGACGCCTGCGATGATCCGCGCTTTCATTTCGAAGGCGCGTTCGACGGGCCGATCCTCGAAGCGGGGCTGAAAAGCCGGCTGCATGTGCCGCTCAAAGTGCGCGGCGACATTATCGGCGTGTTCTCCTGTTCGAGCCTGCAGGCCGGACTTTACAATGCTGCCG
Source organism: Rhizobium sp. SG_E_25_P2 (assembly GCF_029892285.1). Lineage (GTDB taxonomy): Bacteria > Pseudomonadota > Alphaproteobacteria > Rhizobiales > Rhizobiaceae > Rhizobium_E. Next base: position 513,604 of record NZ_JARXVM010000001.1, on the reverse strand, counting down.
ATGTCGAAAAGGCCCGCGCGATCGCCGATCTGCTCGCGCCCTATTTCTTCGCGCTGCGCGCAGCAGAACAGGCCAAGCGCTCGGCGATCGTCGAGGCCGAGGCCCGCGCCCGCGAAGAGGGGCTGCGCCAGGGGGCGCTGAAACTCACCGAGGCGCTGGAGGCCGAACGCCAGCGCATCGGCATGGACCTGCATGACCAGACGCTCGCCGATCTCACCCGGCTCGCACGCCGCATGGAGCAATTGACCCGCCAGCCAGACGTGGCCGGCGAGGCGCTGGAGCCGCTGTTTCGCGGATTGCAGCATTGCATGCAGGATCTGCGCGAAATCATCGAGACGGCGCGGCCGACCGTGCTGCAGCTGTTCGGATTCGCGCAGGCGGTGGAGAACCATCTCGACCGCTCGACGCGCGATAGCGGGCTCGCCATTCGCTGGGAGCTTGTCGATGATTCCCCGGGCGCGATCGAGGCGCTCGACCAATCCGTCGCCACTGCTTTGTTTCGCATCGCCCAGGAGGCGATCAACAACGCCATCCGTCATTCGCACGCCGACCGTATCACGGTCAGGCTGCGGCGCACCAGCCGCGCGCTGATCATCGAGGTGCGCGACAATGGCGTCGGCATTCCCCCCGCCGCCAAGCGCAGCGGCGCCGGCATCGACAATATGCGCACCCGCGCCCGGCTGATTTCCGCCCGGTTCGAGCTTATGCGCAATCGCGACAATCGCGGCTCGACCGTGCAGGTCAGCCTGCCGCTCGCTGCTCCGGAGACGGTGGAATGAAGGTCCTGATCGTCGAGGATGATCCGCTGCACCGGTCCTATCTGCATGAGGCGGTGCGTTCGGCGCTGCCGGAATGCGAGCAGGTGCTGGAAGCCGACAATGGCGGCGCCGGCGAAAAGCTCGCTCGAGAAAACAAATCCGCCCATGTGGTGATGGATCTGCAGATGAGCGCGCGCAACGGCATCGAGGCGGCGCGCACCATCTGGAAGGAGCGGCCCGACACCCGCATCCTGTTCTGGTCGAACTATGCTGACGAGGCCTATGTGCGCGGCGTCTCCCGCATCGTGCCGCCCGGCGCCGCCTACGGCTATGTGCTGAAGTCGGCCTCCGACGACCGGCTGAAGTTGGCGCTGCGCAGCATTTTCATCGAGAGCCAATGCGTGATCGACCGCGAGGTGCGCGGGCTGCAGCAGAAGAGCCTGGGCCACGCCAACGGCTTTACTGACAGCGAATATGAGGTCCTGATGGACATCGCTTTGGGTCTGACCGACCGGGCCATCGCCAAACGGCGGAATCTGTCGTTACGCTCAGTGCAGAACCGGCTGCAACAGCTTTATGAGAAGCTCGACGTTTACCAACCGATGAACGACAACGAGGAAAGCCGCTTCAACCTGCGCGCCCGCGCCGTCACCATTGCCTTCCTGCGCAAGCTCCTGAATTATTCGGCGCTGGAGCGCGCCGAAGCTGAGCTTGCGGACTGGCATTCCGGGCGCTGATCGTCACGCCCGGTTCGGATAGCGCAGCGCCAGGAAGGCCGTGAGGCCAGCCACCGCGAAAATGTTGATGTTGCGCAGCGTGGCGATCTGCTCTTCCGTCCAGGGATAGAGCGGCCCGCCGGTGCGGCCATGGACCAGAACGAAGATCACAAACAGCGCGATCGCAAGCCCGCGCTTGATCAAGGTCTCGCTTTGCCGGAAGGAGAGCGCGATGATCATCATGCAGGCGACGAGGAACAGTTCCGTCCCTGACGCAGCGCCAAAAAGGTAAGTCTCCGCAATCGTATCGACGGCGCCGGCGATCGGCAGGGCGATCCGTGCATGGAGCCCGTTGCGCCTGGAAAGCCAGATCACCAGCGCAAACAGCGGCGCTCCGAGCATGGTCAGGCACGAGGTCAATGTCCCCTCGCCGACGAACCACCAGACATAGAGCGGATAGACCGGCTTGTTGAGCAGGATCACCCAGGCGACGGTGACGCTCGCTTGGGTCAGCGCCGCATCGTCAACAGCGCCTTCTTGGTGCGGCAGAGCCATGTCAGGCGCTCGCCTGCACCGGCTTCAGCCGGTAATGGCCCACACCCCATTCCTCGCCGCCCGCATGTCCGAACAGGCCGGCGGTCGCCAGGAAGAACAGCCGCCAGCGACGCTTCCAGAGATTGGCGTCGGCGCCGTAGACTTCGCGGAAGATCGTATCGATGCGGGCGGAATGCGCGTCGAAATTCTCCAGCCAATGTAGCGCGGTGCGGCGATAATGCGTGCCCGACCAGCGCCATTCCTCGTCGATCTCGAACAGGTCGGAAAAGCGCTTCGGCAGGTCATGCGCCGGCATGATGCCGCCGGTAAAGAAATGCTGGGCGATCCAATCGGACGGATCGTTGTGATCGAAGCGATAGGAACGGGACTTGTGGGTGAACACATGCAGAAACAGCCGCCCATCAGCTTTGAGCCAGCCGCGCACCCGTTCGAGCAGCGCCTGCCAGTTGGACATATGCTCGAACATTTCCACCGAGACGACCCGGTCATAGCCGCCGCCTGGAGAAAATTCGTTCATGTCCTTGGTGATGACGGTCAGGTTGGTGAGACCCAGCGCCTCGATCCGGCTCTCGATATAGGCGCGTTGCGTGCGTGAGTTGGAGACGGCGGTGATGCGCGAATTGGGGAAGTTTTCCGCCATATAGAGCGACAGCGAACCCCAGCCGCAGCCAAGTTCGAGGATCTCCTGCCCATCCTGGAGATCGGCGTGGCGCGCGGTCTCGGCGAGCGCAGCGATCTCCGCCTCGGCCAGTGTGGTCGTCTCGGTGGGATAGAGACAGCTCGAATATTTCCGTCGCGGACCGAGCGCCAGTTCGAAGAATTCCGAGGGCACTTCATAATGCTGCTCATTGGCCTCGCCGGTATGGGTGGCGACTGGATAGTATTTCATCGAGGCGGCGAAGGCTTCCTCGTCGCTAGCAGGCGTCTCGGCGAGGCGGCGCTTGGTGCGGCCGCAGAGAAAGTCGATGCCGGCCAGCGTGACAGTGTCGGGAAGAGCGACGCGTTCGGCCGCATTGATGGCGAGAGCGATCAGATTCATGAGCGGGCTTCCTTGATCACGGCTTGAGACTGGGTGCGGCGGGGACCGGGGAAGAAGGCGTTGACGCGGGCCTGCAGCGAGCGGAAGGCCTCGCCGCGCGAGCGCAGCATATGGGCCTCCAACGGCGGGATGCCCGAGACATGCACCAGCAGCCAATACATCAGCGCCGGCGCGGCGAGCGCCGTCAACCCGAGCGGGTGGCCGCCGGCGACATCAAGCGCCAGCAGCGGCCAGGCGCACCAGCCCAGCCATTCGAAGAAATAGTTGGGATGCCGGGAATAGGCCCACAACCCCGTTTCGCAGACCTTGCCTCTGCCACGATTGGCGGCCCGGAAGCGCGACAACTGCCAGTCGGAAACCGCTTCTCCGGCAATGGCGACAATGGCGATCACCAGCGCCAGCATATCGACAAGTCCGAAGATGGCGGGATTTGAGGCTGCGGCGTAAACGGCGAGCGCCAGAACCAGAGCGCAGGCCGCCTGCACCTGCAAAAAGAGAAATAGCCTCACGCCGGCGCGGTCGCCCCATTCTTCTATCAGCGCCTGATAACGCGGATCTTCTCCCGCGCCTCGCGTGCGGGCTGCGATGTGTGCGCCAAGTCTTGCCGACCACAGACCAACAATGCCAAGCGCCAGCCAGCGCCTGAAATCATCGCCGCCGTCGGCGATCAGCGCGGCGGTCACGCCGCCAAGACCGACCGTGAAGGACCAGATCGAATCGATCCAGCCGCTTGATCCGGTCCTGCGCTGCGCTGCCCAGGCCAGCGCCATCATCGCGCTCATCATGATCGCCAGCAGTATTACGCCGTTGAAAGTCATTGTTTGCCTCATCAGGCTGGTGGGTTTGTTCAGTGCTTGTTACGCAGCGGCGCTGGCCTCGGTTTTCTTTCCGGCCCCGAAGTCGGTTTTCCGTGAAAAAATCGCCGATGATGAAACTGTCGCGCAAGCCGCTGCGTAGACATAATGTCGCAAGCAGATTGGAGCGCAGACCTTATGGCCTTTATGGAACGACGCCTCGGCGAAAGACCGCTTGATATCGCGGTGATCGGAACCGGGATCTCAGGCCTATCGGCCGCATGGTTGCTCTCCCAACGCCACAGCGTCACCGTTTATGAGGCAGCAGACCGCGTTGGCGGCCACAGCAATACGGTCGAATTCGACCATGAAGGACAACGCGTCGCGGTCGACACCGGTTTCATCGTCTATAACGAACGCACCTATCCGAATCTGACGGCGCTGTTTAAGGCGCTCGACGCGCCGAATGTCGAAACCGACATGTCCTTCGCCGTGTCGATGAATGGCGGCGCCTTCGAATATTCGGGCTCTGACGCCTTCCGGCTGTTCGCCCAGCCGTCCAATGCGTTCAAGCCGCGCTATTGGCGGATGTTGTCCGACATTCTGCGCTTTTACCGCAACGCGCCGCGCGACCTGCCTGAGATGGGCGACATCACGCTCGACGCCTATCTTGAGCGTAACGGCTATAGCCGCAGCTTCCGCGAGGATCACCTCTATCCCATGGCGGCTGCGATCTGGTCGACGCCGGCGCTCGATGTCGGCGATTATCCCGCCGCATCTTTCGTGCGCTTTTGCAGCAATCACGGCCTTCTCGATGTCGTCAATCGCCCGAAATGGCGCACGGTGCAGGGCGGCAGCCGAGAATATGTGCAGCGTCTCAGCGCCCGCTTCGCCGACCGCATCCTCACCTCCACGCCCGTCGCCTCGATCAAGCGCCTTGGCGGCGCAGTCGAGATCCGCGATGCGCATGGCGGCGTCCGGCGGTTCGACGATGTGGTGGTCGCAACGCACGCCGATCAGGCGCTCTCCATGCTCGCCGATCCCACCGAGGACGAACGTCGTCTGCTCGGCGCCTTCCGCTATTCGCGCAACGAAGCCGTTCTGCATTCCGACCCGAACCTGATGCCGAAGCGCCGCTTCGCCTGGTCGGCCTGGAATTACCTCTCCGACACTCGCGATGGTCAGCGCTCGCTTTCCGTCACCTATTGGATGAACAAGCTGCAGCCGCTTGGCGATGCGCCGCCGACCTTCGTCACCCTCAATCCCTGTCGCGATCCGCGTTCCGGCAGCGTGCATGTCCGCCAAACCTACGAGCACCCGATCTTCGATGTCGGCACGCAGCGCGCCCAACAGGAACTCTGGTCGTTGCAGGGTCATGGCAACACCTGGTTCTGCGGCGCCCATTTCGGCGCGGGCTTCCATGAGGATGGATTGCAGGCCGGTCTAGCAGTGGCTGAAGATCTCGGCGGTCTCCGGCGCCCCTGGCAGGTGCAGGCGGAATCGGCCCGCATCGTGCGCCGTCCGCTGTCGCTGCCGATCAGGACGGAGGCGATGGCGTGACAGGCTTCCGCTCGGCGCTCTTTCCCGGCCATGTCACGCATCTGCGACTCAAGCCGCGCCGGCACAGCCTCGCCTATCGCATCTATTCGCTGCTCCTCGATCTCGACGAACTCGACGCGTTGGACAAGCGACTGAAATTTTTTTCCGTCGACGGCTTCAACCTGTTTTCCTTCAGGAGAAAAGATCGCGGCGACCGCACGGGCCGCGATCTGCGCGGCCAGGTCGAGGACGCCATGCGCCTCTGCGGGCTTGAGCCCGATGGCGGCCGCATCATGCTTCTGACCATGCCGCGATTGCTCGGTTGGGCCTTTAATCCGCTCAGCATCTTCTTCTGCTATCGCGCGACTGGCGAACTCGCCGCCATTCTCTGGGAAGTCGACAACACATTCGGCCAGCGCCACGCCTATATCATCCCAGTGCTGACAGAGGGGTCTGGCGAGATTGAGCAGAGTTGCGACAAGGCTTTTTACGTGTCGCCCTTCATGGAGATGGATCTCAAATACCGTTTCCGCGTTACGCCTCCGGAGGATCGCCTCTCGGTCAAGATCGACGTGTCAGACGACGAGGGCCTGGTGCTCACCGCCCGACATCTGGCGAAACGCACCGAACTGACCGACGCGGCGCTGCTGAAAGCATTTTTCACGATCCCGCTTCTCACGCTGCGCGTGGTTGGCGGCATCCATTGGGAAGCGTTGAAGATCTGGCTGAAAGGCGTTCGCTTGCGCAAGCGTCCCGCTCCGCCCGCCGAACCCGTATCGGTCGGCGACCTGCCCGCGCAGCCGGCGGAGTGATCCGCGCGCGCTCATTTGTCCGTATCTCGAACCAAAGTGGAGACGCGCCATGAAGACCATCACCTCGACCATCCTCGCGCTCGCCGCCCTGAGCGCGTCCGCCCATGCCGCCGACGATCGGTTGTTTGGAAACTGGGCGCGCGGCGACGGAAAGGCGCGCGTCAAGATCGTCCGCTGCGGCGGCGATCTCTGCGCGATCAACACCTGGATCAAGCCGGGCACCAAGGACGAGAAGACTGGCGACAAACTGGTCATGAGCGTCGAGCCGACCGGTCCCGGCAAGCTCTCGGGCACCGCCTTCGATCCGCAGCGCGACCGCAGCTATCGCATCAATCTCACCGTCGGCGACACCACATTGACCACCGAAGGCTGCATTCTCGGCGGCCTTCTGTGTAAGGGCGTTGGCTGGACCCGCATCAACTGAGGACTGTTCATGGCCACACTGTCGATCAAATCAGCCGCCATCGCCTATCTCTCCACCGGCATCGCCTTCGCGGTGATCGACGCCATCTGGCTCTCCACCATGACCAGCCGTCTTTATCGTCCGGTGATGGGCGATATGCTGGCCGATGAATTTCGCCTGGCGCCGGCTGTCGCCTTTTACCTGATCTTCATCGCAGCCCTGGTGTTTTTCGCCATCCGCCCGGCGCTTGCGGCCGGAGACTGGAAAGTGGCGCTGCTGCATGGCGCCTTTTTCGGTTTTGCGGCCTACGCCACCTATGATCTCACCAGCCAGGCGGTGCTTCGCAACTGGTCGACGCTGCTGACGGTGGCCGATCTTATCTGGGGCACGGTGCTGTCAGCATCGTCAGCAGTCATCGGCTATAAAGCCACGCGCCTGTTCACCGGCGTCTGAACCGCTTGCGCAACGCTCGTTTTCCAGCCATTTTTCGCCTATGCGAACATGTGTGACACACTGGCCGATATGGACGAAGCGCACGCTATGCTGGGCGGCGCTGTTTCTAGCGTTTATCGGTTCGGCATCTCTTGCGTGGGCCAACGATAAAGCCTGTGATCCCTACGCTGTGAGGGTGGCGACCGATGCCGTGCCCTATCAATGGCCGCATGGCCTGAAGCGCGCCGACGATCTGATCGCCAATCCGCCCGGACGCGCCGATATCGTGCTCATCGGCGATTCCCTGCTCGCTAACTGGCCCGAGGATCAGATCCGCCGTCAATTCGACGGACGTCGCGTTTGGAACGCCGCGGTCGGCGGCGCCATGACACAGCACACGCTCTGGCTGCTCGATCGGATGCAGGGCCGCGCGACGCAAGCCTCCAGGGTCATCCTGCTCGTCGGCACAAACAATCTCACTTATGACTACATGCCGCCCTGCGCCATCGCCGCCGGTATTCAGGCCGTGGCCGAAAAGGCGTTGGCGATCTGGCCGAAGGCGCGGCTCGATCTCGTGGCCGTGCCGCCGCGCGGGGCCGATTTCCACTTCCGCGACGCTGACCGCAAGGCGCTCAACGCCGAGCTCGCCGCCTGGGCCGCCGGTCGCGACCGCATGCGCTATATCGAGATCGACGCGCTCAAGCTGACCTGCGGCGGCGACCGGACGACATCAGCCGAGGCGCGTCCGCCCTGCGGCAACTATGCCGACGACTACGGTCATTTCCGCCGCGCCGGTTATGAGGTGATCTTCTCGGCTCTTGCGCGCTGAGCGCGGTCAGTGCAGCACGATCTCCCCGTCGATGCGGCGCCATTCATTCGGGCCGATCAGCCGTTTGTGGCTGTAGCGGACCGAATGCAGCGCCCCATCCAGGGTCTTTTCCCAGAAGTCGAGGAATTTGCGCATCTGCGGGAAATCGGGGGCGAGGTCGTAATCCTGCCAGAGATAGGTTTGCAGCACGGATGTGAAATCGGGCATGCGGTAGAGAATATGGGCGGTGGTCAATCCATACCCTTCCATTTGAAGGGTGAAGTCATGCGTAGCCTTCATGCGGTTTCCCTCTCATGGTCAACGAAGAAATTGTGCCACGCGGGATGCGCATTGCAACAGAAAAATGACAAAAGATCGTTTTAAAACATATTGTTAGCAGCCATTTTACGCGAGTGCTGATTTTTTTGATTTCGCCCTCTTGAAAACGAAAAACTGCAAAACCAGATCTTTTCGCGTCGGACGCCGGGAGCGGGTCCGGCGCCCCGTCCGGTCCTCCGCCGGTCCGGGCGAGGGGAAAGCAAGCACTGTGTTTGTCCAGGAGGAAAACATGAAGTTCAGACCGTTGCATGATCGTATCGTCGTTCGTCGCGTCACGTCCGAGGAAAAGACCAAGGGCGGCATTATCATTCCCGACACCGCCAAGGAAAAGCCGCAGGAAGGCGAAGTTCTCGCCGTCGGCCCGGGCGCGCGCAACGAGCAGGGCCAGGTCGTGGCGCTCGACGTGCATGTCGGCGACCGTGTGCTATTCGGCAAGTGGTCGGGCACTGAAATCAAGATCGACGGCGAGGAGCTGCTGATCATGAAGGAAGCCGACATCATGGGCGTCATCGAGATCCCCGTGGCGGACAAGAAAGCCGCCTGATCGTCAACCCCAATTGCATACAGTCATAAACTGCTGCCTATGAAGGAGTGACCCATGGCTGCGAAAGACGTGAAATTCAACACCGACGCCCGCGAGAGAATGCTGCGCGGCGTCGACATCCTCGCCAATGCGGTGAAGGTGACGCTCGGTCCCAAGGGCCGCAATGTCGTGATCGACAAGTCCTTCGGCGCGCCCCGCATCACCAAGGACGGCGTGTCGGTCGCCAAGGAAATCGAACTCGAGGACAAGTTCGAGAATATGGGCGCGCAGATGCTGCGCGAAGTCGCCTCCAAGACCAATGATCTTGCCGGCGACGGCACCACCACCGCCACCGTGCTCGCCCAGGCCATCGTGCGCGAAGGCGCGAAAGCCGTGGCCTCCGGCATGAACCCGATGGATCTGAAGCGCGGCATCGACCTCGCCGTCACCGCCGTCGTCGCCGATCTCAAGGCCAATGCCCGCAAGATCTCCAAGAATGAGGAGATCGCCCAAGTTGGCGCCATCTCGGCCAATGGCGACGCCGAAATCGGCCGCTATCTCGCCGAAGCCATGGAGAAGGTCGGCAATGAAGGCGTGATCACCGTCGAGGAAGCCAAGACCGCCGACACCGAACTCGAAGTCGTCGAAGGCATGCAGTTCGATCGCGGCTATCTCTCGCCCTATTTCATCACCAATCAGGACAAGATGCGCGTCGAACTCGACGACCCCTATATCCTGATCCATGAGAAGAAGCTGTCGAACCTGCAGGCCATGCTGCCGGTGCTCGAAGGCGTGGTGCAGTCCAGCAAGCCGCTGCTGATCATCGCCGAGGACGTCGAAGGCGAGGCGCTTGCGACCCTGGTGGTCAACAAGCTGCGCGGCGGCCTCAAAATCGCAGCCGTCAAGGCGCCCGGCTTCGGCGATCGCCGCAAGGCCATGCTGGAGGATATCGCCATCCTCACCGGCGGCACGGTCATTTCGGAAGACCTCGGCATAAAGCTCGAAAATGTCACGCTCAACATGCTCGGCCGCGCCAAGAAAGTGTCGATCGAGAAGGAGAACACCACGATCGTCGACGGCGCCGGCTCCAGGACCGAGATCGACGGTCGCGTGACCCAGATCCGCGCCCAGATCGAGGAAACCACCTCCGATTACGACCGCGAAAAGCTGCAGGAACGTCTCGCCAAGCTTGCCGGCGGCGTTGCGGTGATCCGCGTCGGCGGCTCCACCGAAGTCGAGGTCAAGGAGAAGAAGGACCGCGTCGACGATGCGCTGCACGCCACCCGCGCGGCGGTCGAGGAAGGCATTCTGCCGGGCGGCGGTGTGGCGCTGTTGCGTTCGGTGAAGGCGTTGGATGGCCTAGTGACCGCCAATGACGACCAGCGCGTCGGCATCGACATCATCCGCCGCGCCATCGAAGCGCCAGTGCGCCAGATCGCGGAAAACGCCGGCGCCGAAGGTTCGATCATCGTCGGCAAACTGCGCGAGAAATCTGATTTCGCCTATGGTTGGAACGCCCAGACCGGCGACTTTGGCGACCTGTTCGCCCAAGGCGTCATCGATCCCGCCAAAGTGGTGCGCACCGCGCTGCAGGACGCAGCTTCCGTGGCGGGCCTGTTGATCACCACCGAAGCGATGATCGCCGAAAAGCCGAAGAAGGATGCCGCTCAGGCCATGCCCGGCGGCGGCATGGACTTCTGATCATCTGAACGCCCGCCCCCTCGCTGCTTTGGCGAGGGGGTTTCTTTATGCCGCAGCTCTTTTCCGTCCGGCTGTTGCTTGTCTCAATTATCCGCAACCGATCGATTTTAACGTTCGGCAGGAGAAAGCTGCGGTCGAACCCAAAGCCGCAGCGAAGATTTTCAAAGACGCCCGGAAATCAAACGCAGGTGGTCCTGCGGGTGAACAGGAAATCAGCTGCCGGTGGGCGCTGAAATCCTCGACCGATGCGGGAGGCGCCGCTCTGCGGTTTCAAACGGTCGGAAGGCCAGTGACACCCCGCAAATGAAAAGTTGCCAACCGATATTGGTTTTCGACGCCTTTTGAGATACTCAGCGGAGAGTGATCGGTCTTACACAGAAAAAGAAAAGAAAAATGGTATCACAGGGTGGAAATGTCAGGCGATGGGTATTCAGCCTGGACCAACGAGCGACCGGGTGGTTTCGCGATTGCCTAAAGGCCGCTGTGGTATCCGCAAAACAGCACACCACCTTAGAGCCCATCTGCATACTGGATGGCGATACGGAGTCTGATTTTGCTCGCTGGCTTAAAAATGCCGGCGTTACTGTGATCAAGCATGAGGTTTCGTTCAAATCCGAGTTGTTTTCGGACGCAGTGATCCACGCAAACCAAGGGTCGCCCTATAATCCCGCGCAAGCTTCTGGCGCATATCTCCGCGTAGAAGCCGCTCGTATCTTGGAAGACGATGTATTTCTTTACACCGACTGCGATATTATGTTCGTGGCTGATCCCGCGCCAGATTTTTATGCGCCCAAGGTTTTTGGCGCATGTGCTGAAATCGTATCGGAAGGCGATCACTATGTTGAAACTCAGAGCTTCAACTCCGGAGTCATGGTTGTCAATCGCGCCAATTTCGTACAAAAAGTTGAAGGCTTCATTGAATTCTGTCGCGCCAGAAACTTCTATAGTCGTCAGCATTCGTCATATGATCAGACACATCTGAATCTGTATTTCGGTCACGAATGGGAAAAGATGTCCCCCAATCTGAATTGGCGGCCGTTTCAGGGGATTGGTGAAGCCGCAAGCATTATCCACTTTCATGGACCTAAGCCGCAGAGGATAGATAAAATCCTGTCCGGAGAAGCATCTGCCCAGGAAATTGACTCTATGCGGCATCTGATAAACAGCAACATTGACAGCTACGCCTATTATGTTGGGCGCTTCAATGAGTTTTTAAAAGAAGCAGATAGTTGAGAGGGTTTATATAAATTGATCGTCTTGGCTATTTTGCTTTTTTGATCAGTCTCACATATCCGCTTTCTGCTTCTCTTTTCCTGCATACGATAACATCAGTGTAGTCTCCTATGATGCCCTGATGTTCATCGTGGAATCTCAAGATTCTGACATCGAAAGGCGCCCATTGCGCTAAGCTTTTGTGGACGTCATAGCCATAGTCAACGGTGACAAGCGAACGTCCATCGCCGATCATTGTCTCGTGGTATACTGCGGGCTCCAGCATTTTGACTTGACCGTGATCATCCTCGATCGCGCGTTGGCGCATTCCCTGAACCAACCGATTGGAAATCGGCCAGGTTGCAATAAACACACCTCCATTGCTCAGTGTGCGCCAAATTTCCTTGACTGCATCTTGCGGCCGAAACACATGTTCCATGACATCAAGAGCAACAACAATGTCAAAACTTTCATCAGGAAAAGTCTGCTTTTGCAGATCTTCGTTCCGAAAGCCGTTCACTATTTCGCCCGTGGGATATTCGGGGAAAAATTGGGTGCTGAGATAGTGGGATCCTTCTCTGGCGAGCTTCAGAGATATTCCGCGCCAGATCGGAGAGCATTCATGAATTCTCCGGTTTCGCCAATCCGGAACAATCTCGTTGAGCACGGACGCGAGCGCTCGTTCGCGCGGCAAAGAACCATTCTCACATGACATGCAAAACAGGTGCTCACGATACCAGGCTTCCGTTGATTTAAAACGGGCGGGAGCTTCGCAAATAGGGCAGAAGCCGATGTATTCCATGTCATTCATTCTTTTCGACCTCGGTCCGCGAAACCTTGACGCGGAATTTGCTCCAGTTTGACTTAGAGCGCTGCAATATGTGTTGATCAAAACCAACACTAAGTTCCCTAGCTTGAACCCTTTAACCCCAGCTTTCCGTCAGTGACAGTGGTATTCAGTCGATTTTTCACCCAGTCCCACAGCGCGGCGAATTCTCGAGACGCTTTTCCGCGCTGCTGAAACTCCGAAATTCCCCATCCAGTATCGATTGCGTCCTGCAGGGCTACCCTCGCGCCAATCATTATCGGACAGACGTCTCCGAGAGCTTTCAGCCCCGCGCTGGCTTCCATTGATCGAGCGACGGATGACGCCTGGTTGACAACGAATGCGAAATCTCTCCGTTCCGCCTTTATGGCGAGCAAAACCGAGGCCATCGCCTCGATGTCCGCAGTGCTCGGCCGCGTGGGCACGAGGCAGAGATCGGAATGTCTGATGACGTCGTGAACAATCGGGACATTGAAGCCCGGCGTATCGATGATTACTATACTAAAATCGCCTTCCGCTGCTTCTTTCAGCGCTTCTTTCAATTGTATCTGGTCAGCAATAATTTCAAATATCGGAGTCTCCGCCTCCCGTCGTTCTGCCCATTTCGAAAGGGTGTTTTGTTCATCGCAGTCCAAAAATAGCACCCTTTCCCCCGAAAGCTCGGCTGCTATTCCTAGATTTATTGTCAGCGTACTTTTTCCTGATCCTCCCTTTCGGGTCACAAATGAGATGATTTTCATTTAAATTTCTCTCATGTCGGTGGAGGATTGATCGGCCAGGTATAAAATCAAGCAAAATCACGGCGTGTGTACGAAGGAACTGGTCGATATATGTCCGCATCGGATGGGTCCCGCCGTAGTGCAAGTCGGACTTGTATTTAGAGATCTACCGCGCCCTATGCCAGCCACACCAGACTATCCTGCGAATGTAAATGATGCATGGAAATGTGGCAATTCCAATTCATCCAGAAGGCAGCGGCATTCAAATGGTTGATGCGATTTGGATGCTGTAATCGATCCACCGGGAAGGTGGGCGTTGCAGAAGTATTTGAGCAAATCGGTTTTAGGACAGCGCGATCGAACTGTCGCCCATCTGCCGGTGTCGTACATCCTATTTTTCTGTTCAGGCGGAATTTGAAAATGGGGACCTGCCGCCCACGTGTTTTGTCGACGGAGAAAAGACCAGGCGATTGTTGTTTCGAAGTATAATCTTGAGATGCCGGCCTCCCGGACGGAGAACGCGAACCGCTTCCAGTTTCCGCTGCATGCCCGTCGATCCTGCCTGAAAAACGAAAATAAATTTCGTGACACAATAAATGTGTCAAATAAATACAGTAACTACATGACTGTTTCATTTCGCTGCGCCAGTGCAGGGCGCGCATGCAGTCTCTTTCAAATAATTATGTGAGCCTCTTGAGTCTATGAACTTCGGCAGGCGGATATATGCGGGCGAAAAGATCAATTATTGTGCGTTCAATGCGGTAAATTTGGGCTATTTGCCATATACGGCTTCATCTTGAGATTTTAAGCGAAAAAATTTCGCACTTGCGAAATGATTAATATTGACACCTGCGTTAAGGTCGTGTTTACCTAACAACTAGTTAAATCTTGTGAGTTATGGGGGTAATCATGGCAACGAAGTTCGGTGGTAACGAATCATCGGTTATTTTGGGTACGCAGAGAGCGGATGATCTTCGCGCTGGCGGCGGCGATGATATCGTCCGGGGCTTGGGCGCGAACGACAGCGTTCGGGGCGATGCTGGCAATGACCGCCTGTTTGGCGGTGATGGCGACGATCGTATTTCCGGAGGCAGCGGCGACGATGGTCTCAACGGTGGCGCAGGTAAAGATGCGCTTTTCGGTAACGCCGGCAACGATAGGCTTTACGGAAATTTCAATGATGATAAACTGAGTGGCGGTGACGGCGCCGATGAACTCAGTGGCGGCGTCGGCAACGATACGCTGCGCGGCGATGTGGCTGGGGGCTCCAAATCGGCTGACCTGTTCATCTTCGCCAAGAATTCCGGCAAGGACGTGGTTGTCGATTTCGATGTGGATCGCGACGTTCTGCAGATTTCCAAAGGCCTCAATAAAATCAGTACTGCCGCAGATGTTATCAAAAAGTCTTCGCAGGTTGGCGACGATGTCGTGATCAATCTCGGCGATGGAAACAAGATAACCTTGAAAGACGTGAAACTCGCGGACTTGAAGGATAAGCCCGGCGATCATTTTGACGTCGTGTAATTGATACGTAATGGCTTTGTTATTTGATGAGCTCGTTGAGGCAATGTATGCTTCAACGAGCTTTTTCGTGAGGAATGCATGCTTGTAGGACTGGTGGATTTTTACGATGGCGCCAAGGTGTATGGTTGGGCGATTGATCAAGACGATCTAACCAAGGTTCTTGATATTTCGGTTCAGTCTGGTGGCGCGCAAATTGCTGGCGCCCCGGCTGGAGTATTCCGGCCGGATCTAGCTGAGGCCGGCTTTGGCGATGGAAAACATGCCTTCGAGATCGTGTTGCCGCATTGGGTTCGCAGTGTCCGGCAACTGACGTTCATTGCAAAGGCAAGTGACGAGAATACCATAACGTTAAAGATCGAAACCGAAATAGATCGCCTTATAGCGGAAGCAATCGCCCAATATGGGGGGGATGTGGAAAGACGTTTTTCAAGGGTGAGGTCAGAGCTATCTGCTCAGGAAGCTGCTTTTTCAGATATATATTCAAAGATCGACGAGATAACTAAATCAACGTCGCAGACATTCATGGATCTTAAGAAGATCATTGAAGACAATGATATATTTATCGTCCGTTTGGATGAGCGATTGTCAAAAATTGAAAATGCGCTAGCTCAAAGAAAGAGAAAGCGCTTTTTAGGGATATTCTAAGCCTGTCGCCAGGCCCAGCGGGGATCAAGGACATTCCTCGCCACACGACCATCGGTGCTGATCGAGATTCTCGCAAGGCCGCGAACAATGCCCGCGCCGTCCCTGTCTTGGACCACCGGGGCATATCCAACAATCTCATCGTTCCCGAATCCATCCTCATCCTGCCGCCGCCGCCGAACTGCCCACGTGAATCCGGTTGAATTCAGCTGGCAGTTCTTGAGGTGCAAACGGCTCCGACGCCCCATCTGCAAGTCCCGCGAGGATATTGATCGTCGACCAATGATGCTATGACTGGAAAACACAGCAACAGCGGTCATGAAAGATGCTGCTGGTAGCATCCCCAATAAATCTTCAGGGGATGGATCAATCCGATCCATCCCGTCGACCAAGGCGAATTCTAATTGGCCTCCAGCCATCTGCGCGTCTTTGTGCGGTATGCGGCCTGGGCTTTTTTCAGATCGGCTCTGTTTCTGCCGGCTCGGCCGACGATTTGATGGATGGCTTCAATTTCGGCGAGATGGGCGTCGATATCCATACTCGTTGTGATGCTGTTCTGATGGCGGCGATGAATATTGAGGGGGGACGCAACATAGGCCACCTGACGGCCAAGATTGCTGGCGGCCAGATAGAGCCGCCAATCGCCGACCAAACGGAAGCGGCTCATGTCGTCTTCGACGTCTTGCAAGGCGCTTTTCAACGCCTCGCTGTTCCACAGGATGCTCGAGACATTGAGAACAAGATTGGCCACGCCAAGCGCCTCTTTGGCGAATTCAAAGCCGGAGAACGTTCTGCTCTCAAGAAGCAAACCCTGCGCGATGCTCTCGGCATAGGGGATATAGCTGTCGTAAACCCGAAATCCGTCGGAATCGATGGACAGACTGTCGGTGAATGAGAAGGCGCAGTCCTGTGTGGATGTATGCGCCTCGACCATGGTTTCAAGGAAAACGGGCTCGGAAAGGTCATCGGCTTCCGCAATCCAAACAAGCTCGCCTGTCGCCAGCCTGGCGCCGCGTTCCCATTGCGCAAAAGCGCTGCCACTATTTTCTGACGATGCCACGACTTTTGCAATCCGCGCATGCCCGGCAAGCGTCTGCATTATCTCCTGAACGCTGTTGTCGGTTGAGGCGTCATCCAGGATGATAAGCTCGTAGATGGGATAGGTTTGTGTAAAAATGCTCCGGAGCCGCGCCTTGACATAGGCTTCGTAGTTATAGGACGGAACAATGACGCTGACTTTTTTAAGTTCTGGCTTCACCAGCTTCACCAGGCCGAACGCGTAATCGACGAAATCGAAGTCCCTCCGAGCCTTGTCGATGCGATGCTGGATAAGGGCCGGTCGAACAGACGTTTCTGCAATCGTTTGATCAAGCGCCTCCAAGGTGGCTTCGGTATCTCCCTGGCTAACCAGCGAACCGAGTTTTTTATCAGCGCGCAGGAGATCGACATAACCGCCATTGTCTTCATAAGCGACGATGGGCAGGCCGATCTGCATCGCCTCCAGCAAAACGGACGGAAACGGGTCTTCGCGCGACGTCAGCAGGAAGGCGTCGGCGGCGTTCATAAAGTCTTTCACCTCCGATCGCTCGCCCACGAGATGGAGGTTTGTGATGCCGGTCCTGACGATATCGCGCTGTATCTGGGCGCCCACTTGCGGATGCAAGCCGCCGACCCAAACAAATTGCGTGTCAGACCCGCGATTGAAGCTCAGGATCGCCGTCTGGAGAAACAGGTCGATCCCTTTTCGAATGTCGCCATAGCCGACATTGATGATCAGCTTCTGGTGTTCATCAAGCGCAAGTTCGTCGCGGATTTTCTTCCTGGCGGCGTCATCGCGGTCGAATACATGATAAATGCCCTGCGGGCGAATGACGGTTTCGTTGCTGCATTCGCCAAAGCTCGATACGAAAGCATCTCTTACCGTTGCGGACGCAAAGACGACGAAGTCAGACTCGCGGGCGATATCCGCCGCGATATCTTTCAGCCTGTATTCCGTGATCAGATCCGGAAGCTCATGGACCAGACTGACCACCTCGAAGTCAAACGCCTTGAGATTCGGCAGCACCCGTCCAGACACCACGGTGTTGACGATCGCCTTGGCGAAGCCACGCGACTTCAGGCGATAGAGGTGACTGTCTATGGTCGCCTGGTCGCACACGATCGTCGGGGCCAGCGACTGGTAGGTCTCCAACAAAGCTCCGCCCCCGAGCAGAAGAATCTCGATCTCCAGGCCGAACTGATTCTGCAGTGTCGTCGCCAATGCAACAAGGTTGCGTTGAGCGCCGGCCGGGAACGCGTCATGTCCGACCAACAAGATCTTGTGTTTGTCGCCGGCATGCGCCTTTTCCGGCGCAGAGATCGTTCTCGCCAGTTCATTCAGGACGGCCCCACCATAGTGCACGTCCGGTTCAAGATAGGCCGACTCACACCATTCGTTCCAGGCATTGATAAAGACGATATTTTCCCCCAGCACCGGATTGGCGCGGGAATAGTCTATCGCTCCGTCAAGCCACCGGCCAAACAGTTGCGGCGTCGCGCCATCAAACACCAAGGCGCCGGTTTTCCGGCGCGAGCTATTGTCCCAGCTCGGGCAAACGGTTTTTGCGAGGGGAAAAGAGGGCGGCGTTTCATTCAGAGACACATCAATGACTTCTGGGTAAGGAAGAACCGAGCCTTCAAATTCCCAGTCTAGAATCTCTGTATTTCTGAACGTGTCGGCGACAAAATTCGCCAGTTTATGCGGAGGAAACTCGATGGCGCCGTCAAACCCGTATTTGTTCGGATCTTCAGCAAGAAACGTCTGCGCCAGAAAAAACAGAGGTTCCTCGTTGTGCCTATCCTTAAAGATGGCGCGCCAGCGATCTAGCGTCGACTGGCTGTCCTTGATGATATCCGCCCTGTAGACAACGAGAAGTGGACGGCCTCCGATGCGGACATATCGCGCATCAGAGAAATAGGATTGAAGACAATCCACCAGCGCTTCGTCGTCTTCGGGAAGTTGGTCCTGCTGAATGAGAATTTCCTGGTCCGCGCCATCCCATCGCCGTGTCCAATTCTCATTCGCCCAGAGAATCATGAACGGCATATTGAGGGACTTGTCGTCACGGAAAGCATCCAATGGCTTTTCCATCAAGCGATGACGGTTGAACCAGTAGAAATAGAAGCAGAAAGCCCAGAGGCCCATATCCATGGCCATCTGTACCTGTCGCCTCATGACGGCCGGATCTTCTAGATTGTAAAAAGACAAATCTCGCGGAATTCTCGGCTGATAATGTCCAGCGAAACGGGGAATCGCGCGCGGCAGGTTCCGCCACTCTGTAAAGCCTTTGCCCCACCACTCGTCATTCTCAGGGAATGTGTGGAACTGCGGCAGATAGAATGCAATGAGCCGCGCCCGCTTTCTCTCTCCCCTCGCCAAACTGGTGTCGAGGTTTTCAAACTGTTCGCCGGGATTGGTGAACTTCGCCACCTCGCGCGCGATAGTCGTTTGGGCGTCGGGGATATAGGTGGCATAGCCATTCTGCCGGCCAACTTCGAGGTAGTGCAGATATGCATTGCGGCTCAAGTCACGGTTGAGATAGCGATCCGAATAATAAAGGGTATTGAAGGTTGGACTGGGCTTATATCCCACATAGACGCCGAAATAAAGAAAGTGCAACAATGGCCCGCCCGCGAACGTCGCAGCGTCAGGATGCCGGCCTGTATAATAGTCATAGTCAAAATGGGGAGTATCGATAAGCCCCCGTTTTTCGCGTGCGAGAGCATAGTGAATCAGAGGATTGCTCTCGTTAAGATCAATTGAGTTGTTGCTAGAGTAAGTCGACGTATTTAATAATATATGGGGGTTGTACCCCTTCTTTGCTCCCGCCAGCAAATAATGAATAAGAGGCGGCCCATTGAACTCAAGCACCTCTGGATAACTACGCTTGTAGTAATTATCATCAAAAAATGGACTTACAATCCGCCCTTCCTTGAACCCCCAAGCAACATAATGGTCCACGCAATCCACGGAGCGGAGGTCAGGATACCAGGAGAGATAGAGGTCGCGATCGAAAAGTCCCGTTTCGACAAGGACATCCCGCATTTGCTCGGCTGAAAGCCCATTGAGCCCATTGCTAAGGTCAAAGGAAGACAGGGCGCGCGCCGGCGCTATGCGCACGCGCCGTCGCACCGCCTTTGCGCTGCGCGTCTGCTGTGGCGCGATATGGGGCATGTTCCACCCTGTACGCTCCTCTGCAAAACCGCCAAGCAGCCAATGGTGGAAGCCGCAGGCGAACTGCTTGCCGCGAACCGCATCGACGACATCGGCATTGTCTCGCAGATATCCAGCTTCGTTGAAGTGCGGGTTGGGACTTAATTGGCTTGAACTTGCCTCGCCAATATATCGGGCGAGCAGTTCATCATTGTCCGTATCATCCGCAATTTTCAGCAGTTCTTTATAGGAGGCTCTGAAAAAATCGGCGTCAAAACGCATTTCCGGCGCAGTGGATGCCAAAAGAAGACGCCTGAAGTCAGCCGGTATATCCTGCTCCCCCAGTGCATGAAGCTCGCGAGCAACAGATCGAGTGGCCCGTTCGCCCACATTTCGTTCCGACAGTCTCCTAGCCATAATCAACCCTTTGAGGCACATCACTTGCCAGACTATAAAATACAAATTTGGGAAATCCAGTTTAAAATAACAGTAAATTTATTATTAATATACAACAGTTTGACTGTCTTGAACTCGGCGAATATTTAAGATTTCAAAGGGGCTCGCCAAGCCGTCATTCTGCTCCGTGATCTGCCGTGACCTCAAATATTCCATGAACAAAAATATCAATCGCGCCATATCCGGCGGATTTGTTCTCAACGGAGAGGCTCGGCAGTGGCGGCAGCGCGGGTGAAGCGGGGTCAAAACATCTGTATCTGGAATTGAACAGGCGAAGTCGCGCGCGACGAATGGCGCCGGGAGCGCCGCGGCAAAATCTCAACTCGCGGCTCAGTAGCGTCGGAGCCATTGGCGTCAGAAACGGAAAAGTCGGTCATTTCCCGGAAAAGATTGGCGGCACCCCCTCAATTTGGCCTTCAACAAAGTGGTTCCGGCGCAAAACATGGTTTGGCGCTGTCTCCAATTTCCGCCTGTATTTCGCAATAAATATTAGGATATGCGCGGATGACATGGAACCCGCGGATACGCCGGGCGTTTCGGTAGACCGTCATCACAGACTGTCGACCGATGGTCATGATGGCTGCGCTGGGAAGGGGAGACCGGATGATACGTCCGCCGCGGGCAGACGGTCCTTACAGGGATCGCGATCTCGATTGTCAGGAAGCGTTGGAGGCGCTGTTTCTCGATCAGGTGCGCAAGGCCGAGACGGCCTTTCGCGATCTCATGCCGATTCGAAGCCGCTTGATGTCAGAAGGACTTTCGGCCGGTTGGGATCAGCAGGATCTGGAATCGGCGATTGACGAACTCGTACGCTGTTATGCAATGAAGGTGCCGCCCGTGAAACGATGATCAGGCGGGACGCGTCTGGATCTCCTGCTTCATCCTCTGCAATTCGGCGACGATGTGTTCCATCGGCGCGGGCTTTTCGATGCGCACGATGTCCTTGAAGCGGTCTGGCGCATCGAGATCGGAATAGCCGGTGACGAAGATGAAGGGCACGCCACGATCTGCAAGAGCTTCCGCTATGTGAAAAGACGGCCCCTGTCCGAGATTGACGTCGACCACAGCGAAGGTCGGCGACATCGTGTGCAGCATCCGCATCGCGTCTTGCTCACTGGCGGCGGGCCCGAAAACCACCGCGCCCGCCGAAATCAGCGCGCGCTGCGTGTCCACAGCCACAAAATAGTTGTCCTCGACGACGAGGACGGCGCAGCCATCCAAGGCAAGCGGTGCGGTCATGACGATGTTCCCGAAAAACTCCCATGGCTAAACCGCCGGGAGACAATCCTGTTCCATCGCGAGGAAGAATTTATGCGCGCCGCGCCCCGTCAAACAGACCGGTAGAATACATATTCGGTTTCTTGCCGCAAGACTTCGCCCGGCCGCAGCACGGCGTTCGGAAAGCCGCTCTGGTTTATGGCGTCCGGCCAGATCTGCGTTTCCAGACACATCCCCGCGAAAGGGCCGTAGCGACGACCGTCGAGGCCAGGAACGGGCACATCCATCTTGAAGCCGGCATAGACCTGCACGCCCGGCTCGGTCGTGATGACATCCATCACCACGCCCGAGGCCTTGCTGGAAAGCTGCGCGACGGACCGCTTGTCCATCCGCTCCGGAGACAGGCAGAAATTATGATCAAGCAACAGTTGCTTGCCTTCCGCGTCATGGCGAATGACAGACGTGGTTTCACGGAAATCGAATAGCGTCCCCGTCACGTCGCCCGGTCCGCCGGCCGGGATCTGTTCTTCATCTGTCGGCAAATAGTGATCGGCCTTGATCATCAGCATGTGGTCTGAGGTCGTCGGCTGGCCGTCGAGGTTGAAATAGCTATGCTGGCAGATATTGGCGACGGTCGCCCGGTCTGTCTTGCTTTCATAGACCACATTCAGCACGCCGTCCCCGGCGAGCCTATAGGTGCAGGTCACGCTGCAATTGCCGGGATAGCCGGCGCGGCCGTCAGGATCGACGATCGCGAGGCGAACAAAATTTTCGCCGGCTTCCTCGATCTCCCAGTTGCTGACGCCGATACCATCGGATCCGCCGTGCAGATGGGTGATTCCGCGCTCGTTGAGTTCAAGCTGATAATCCTGCCCATCAAGCGTGAAACGTCCTTTGGCGATGCGGTTGGCGACGCGCCCCGGCGTCGCGCCGAAATAGGGCGAATGGGTGAGATAGGGCTCCATGGTTTCAAAGCCCAGCACCAGCGGGGCCTTGTGCCCGTCGAGCCGGAGATCCTGGATGACTGCGCCCCATGTCAGCACTTTGGCCGTCAGGCCGCCGCCGGTCAGCGTGATGCGCGACACGGTCGCCCCCTTGGCGTCAACGCCGAACTCTTCCACCTTGGCCATATGTCTCCCCCTTGCGCAGTCCGTTGGCGCGGGAAATTGTATGATTTTATGATCGGGCGCAACAAAAAACGGCCGGCGTCGCCGACCGTTTCAAACAAGCGCGAAAGAGCCGGTTCAGCGAGTCGGAACCGGCACCTCGCCGCGATAGTCGTAGAAGCCGCGACCGGATTTGCGGCCGAGCCAGCCGGCCTCGACATATTTCACCAGCAGCGGGCAGGGGCGGTACTTGCTGTCGGCCAGGCCGTCATGCAGCACCTGCATGATCGACAGGCAGGTATCCAGGCCGATGAAGTCGGCAAGCTGCAGCGGCCCCATCGGATGGTTGGCGCCCAGCTTCATCGCCGTGTCGATGGCGTCGACACTGCCGACGCCTTCATACAGCGTATAGATCGCCTCGTTGATCATCGGCAGCAGGATGCGATTGACGATGAAGGCCGGGAAATCCTCGGCGACGGTGATTTCCTTTTCGAGACTGGTCACGAAGGCGCGGGCGGATTTGAAGGTCGCCTCGTCGGTCGCGATGCCGCGCACCAGTTCCACCAGCTTCATCACTGGCACCGGATTCATGAAATGGATGCCCATGAACTTTTCCGGCCGGTCCGACGCCGAGGCAAGCCGCGTGATCGACAGCGACGAGGTGTTGGTGGCCAGGATCGCGTCCGGCTTCAGAACCGGACAGACGGAAGAATAGATCTTGCGCTTGACGGATTCGTCCTCCGTCGCGGCCTCGATCACGATGTCGGCGGATGCAAGGTCGTTGAGGTCGGCTGAGCCGGAGATCCGCGCCAGCGACGCTTTCCGCTGCTCTTCGCTCATCTTGCCGTTCGCCACCTGGCGGGCGAGATTGCCGTTGATGGTGGCGAGCCCTGCCTCAATACGGTCAGGCGACAGGTCGTAGATCTGCACCTGGTAGCCGGAAGCCGCCGACACCTGCGCGATGCCGCAGCCCATCTGGCCAGCCCCGATGACGCCTACAGACTTGATTTCACTGCCCATTGTCCTGTCCGTTTCCGCTTTTTATGAAGTCTTGTCTATCCCTTGGGCGCCCGGCCCATAAACATCATAATGGCCGGCGCTGCTTTCGCAAGCCCGGCCATTTTGATACTTCCCTTATGATCTTCGCGCCAGCTTTTTTTGCAGGTGCGAAGAAAGGGTTCTGGGATTAGAGCGCCTTTTCGAGTTCCGGCAGAATCTCGAAAATGTCGCCCACCAGGCCGTAATCGGCCACCTGGAAGATCGGCGCTTCCTCGTCCTTGTTGATGGCGACGATGATCTTGGAGTCCTTCATGCCGGCGAGATGCTGGATGGCGCCGGAAATGCCGCAGGCGATATAGAGCTGGGGCGCGACCACCTTGCCGGTCTGGCCGACCTGCCAGTCGTTCGGCGCGTAGCCGGCGTCGACGGCGGCGCGGCTTGCGCCCACGGCGGCGCCGAGCTTGTCGGCCACCGGCAGGATCACTTCACGGAACTTCTCGGCCGAACCGACGGCGCGGCCGCCCGAGACGATGATCTTGGCCGAGGTCAGTTCGGGACGATCCGACGACGACAGCGCGTCGGCGACATGGCTCGACAGACCCGGATTGCCGGCGCCGGCCACGGTTTCGATTGCAGCGGACCCGCCTTCGGCGGCGGCCGCGAAACCGGCGGTGCGGACGGTGATCACCTTCTTGGCGTCAGTCGACTGCACGGTCTGGATGGCGTTGCCGGCATAGATCGGACGCTTGAACGTGTCGGCGGAGACCACTTCGATGATTTCCGACACCTGGGCGACGTCGAGAAGGGCTGCCACGCGCGGCGAGACATTCTTGCCGGTCGCAGTGGCGGCCGACAGGATCACGTCATAGGCCGGAGCCAGCGAGACGATCAGGGCTGCGAGCGGCTCGGCCAGCTGATGGGCGTAGTCGTCGCCATCAGCGGTCAGCACCTTGGCGACGCCTGCGAGCTTGGCGGCCTGTTCGGCCACAGAGGAAACGCCTTTGCCGGCGACCAGCACATGCACGTCGCCGCCGATCTGGGCGGCCGCCGTCAGCGCCTTGGCGGTCTGGTCGGAAAGAGTGGAATTGTCGTGATCGGCGAGAAGAAGAATAGCCATCTGTCTTGTCCCTTTCCTGAATTAGAGAACGCCGGCTTCGGTCTTGAGCTTTTCGACCAGCTCGGCGACGGTCTTGACCTTGACGCCTGCCTTGCGGCCGCCTGGCTCTTCGGTCTTGACGACCTTGAGGCGCGGGGTGATGTCGACGTCGAAATCGGCCGGGCTCTTCTTGTCGAGCGGCTTCTTCTTGGCCTTCATGATATTGGGCAGAGAGGCGTAGCGCGGCTCGTTGAGGCGGAGATCCGAGGTCACCACCGCCGGCAGCTTGACATTGATGGTCTGCAGGCCGCCGTCGACTTCGCGGGTGATGTCAGCGGAGCCGTCCTTGATCTCGACCTTGGAGGCGAATGTCGCCTGCGGCCAGCCGAGCAGAGCCGACAGCATCTGGCCGGTCTGGTTGGAATCGTCGTCGATCGCCTGCTTGCCGACGATCACCAGACCCGGCTGTTCGGCCTCAGCGACGCCCTTGACGATTTTGGCGACGGCCAGCGGCTCGATCTCTGCGTCGGTTTCGACGAGGATTGCGCGATCAGCGCCCATGGCGAGCGCGGTGCGCAGGGTTTCCTCGGCCTTGGCCGGACCCACGGACACGACGACGACTTCGCTCGCCTTGCCGGCTTCCTTGAGACGCAGCGCTTCCTCGACGGAAATTTCGTCAAAGGGATTCATCGACATCTTCACATTGGCGAGTTCGACGCCCGAACCATCGGCTTTCACCCGGATCTTGACGTTGTAATCGACCACGCGCTTGACGGTCACAAGGATTTTCATGGGTTCCCTTCCTATTCAGCTCTGCTGGCGAAAATGCGCCATCTTCGCCCGGTTCATTTGTCTATCGGCGTCAGTTTCCAGCACGATTCTGCCATTCGAAAGACGGAATATGCCGCCAGGCCGTCCCAAATACATGTCGCAATGGGAATATAGGCGCCTCAACGGAGCGTCAACAGCGCGATGGCCGGGGCAGATCGATTTTATCCGCGTCCCCAGCGCGGTTTGTTTTCGTCCTGATCGCTTTCGGTTTTGTCGGCCAGTTCGACGCTCGCGGGCTTGACGATCTGCCGGTCGAGAAGCGGCGCCTCCCGGCGCTTGAGCAGCGGCGTCAGAACAAGGCCGGCGATAATTCCCCCGACATGCGCCGCCCAGGACACCGATCCGTCGGCATCGACCAGAAGCATGTAGAATTGCTGCCCGATCCAGAAGATCAGCGGAATGAAGGCCGGCAGCGGCAGGGGAAAGCGCCAGAGAATCAGCACCCAGACCCTGACGCGCGGATGCAGGAAGAAATAGGAGGCGACGACGCCCGAGATTGCGCCGGAGGCTCCGATCAGCGGACCATCCGATTGCGGCAGCACCATGCCGTGCAGCCAGGCGCCGGCGGCGGCGCAGAGGAGATAGAAGAGGATGAAGCGCAGATGCCCCATGGCGTCCTCGACATTGTCGCCGAACACCCAGAGAAACAGCATATTGCTTGCCAGATGCATGAAGGAGCCATGCAGGAAGGCGTAGGTCACGAAGGTCGCGCCCTCGGGCGCGATCTTGAGTTCTGCGTCGAGCACCGCATAGTCGTGGATGAGCGCCGGTATGAAGCCGAGGCCGACCGAGGCTTCTGCGGCAAAATCCTCGCTTCCGAAAAAGCCGGTCGCGAGCCAGACAATCGTATTGATGGCGATCAGCCCCAGCGTCACATATTGCAGGCGGATATGTTTGAGCGCGTTGACGTCATAGATTGGAACGAACATGCGCCTGATCAGCCCTTACCTGTTTTTGCCGGGAACCCAGAGAATATCGTCGCGTCCGTCCTCATTGGCGTGCCGCGAGGCCACAAACAAATAGTCGGACAGGCGGTTCACATATTTCAGCGCTTCCGCATTGACGATCTCCTGCTGGCCGTCGCGCAACGCCACCATCACCCGCTCCGCCCGCCGGGCAATGGTGCGGGCGAGATGCAGATGCGCAGCTAAAGCCGATCCGCCAGGCAGGATGAAGGAATTCAGCGGCTCAAGCCCCTCGTTGAGGCGATCGATCTCGCCTTCGAGCCAGGCCACCTGGGCCGGCAGGATGCGCAGCGGCTCCCAGGCGAGCGGTTCGCCGGTCTCCGGCGTGGCGAGATCCGCGCCGAGATCGAACAGATCGTTCTGGATGCGGTGCAGCGCGCCGGCTAACGCCGCCCGTTCGCCGCAATGCAGAACGGCCAGCCCGATCGCCGAATTGGTCTCGTCGATGGCGCCGAAGGCTTCGATGCGCAGGTCGGATTTCAGCCGGCGCGGACCGACTGCCAGCCCCGTCGTTCCGTCGTCGCCGGTGCGGGTATAGATCTTGTTGAGCTTCACCATGTCAGGAGCGACCGCCTCCGGTCAGCCACAGCGTCAGCATGATCAGCGCCACCGCGATCGCCTGCAGCACGATGCGCAGCTGCATCAGCTTGTTAGATGTATTGCCGTTGCCGCCCACCATCATATTGTAGAGGCCGCGCCCGAGCACGACGACCACGAGGAACATGACGACGATGGCGGCGAAATAGGTGACTGTGCCCATCGAAAAATCCAATCTCAACCCAGCCGGGCCAGCAGTCTGTAAAACAGCCCCGCCGGCAAAAGCCGTTTCAGCAGAACGCCCTGCCTGGCCGGTCGTGTGATGACATAATGCGGCTTCGGCCGCGGCGACGTCAAGGCGTGGCGCAGGTCCCGATAGACGGCGTCCGGGCCGAGTTTGCCCTTCATGCCGGTTCGCTCCCCTTTCAGGCGGGCCAACTGCCTTTGGTATTCCTTACGATGAACGGAGCCTTCGAGATCAATATTGGCCTCGACTTGGGCAAGCGCATTGGCGGTAAACCGCGATTCGATCGGACCGGGCTCCAGCAGCGACACATGGATGCCCGAGCCCTTAAGCTCCATCGCCATGGTCAGCGACAAGGCCTCAAGCGCGTGTTTGGAGGCGTTATAGGCGCCGCGCCAGGGGTAGGGGATAAGGCCGAGGATCGAGGAACATTGCACGATTCGCCCATGTCCCTGGCGGCGCATGACCGGGATCACCTGCCGGGTCAGATCATGCCAGCCGAAGAAGTTCGCGTCGAATTGTCGCCTCAACACATCCGTCGTCAGATCCTCGACCGCGCCGGGCTGGCCATAGGCGCCGTTGTTGAACAGGGCGTCGAGCCGCCCGCCGGTTCGCGCGAGCACATCGCGGACCAGCGCCTCGATCGATTCGCTTTGCGTATAGTCCATCAGAAAAGTCTCGACGCCATCGGCTTCCAGACCCGCGCGGTCTTCTTCCTTTCGGACGGTTGCAAAGACCCGCCATCCCTCGGATTTCAGGGCGCGGGCGCAATAGGCGCCGATGCCGCTGGATGCGCCTGTGACGATGATGCTTGGCTTTTCAATCATTTCGACGCTTTTCCTGTACAAAGGAGCCTCGCCTTCCCATATTCGCTTTGCGCACGGGAGAAAAGACGTGGAGATGGAATGCCGGCAGCCATAAGACTGGCCTGGAAAGTGTGTTTCGACGCCTTCTGGCATTTCAGCGAGGATGATGGCTGGGCCATGGCCAGTCACGTGGCCTTGTCGGCGCTGCTCGCCATTTTTCCGTTTCTGATTTTCGGAACGACGCTCGCCTCCTTTCTCGGAGCCGATGAATTCTCCGAAACCGCCGTGCATCTGATCTTCGACAATCTGCCGGCGCTGATCGCTGAGCCGATCTCCAAGGAGGTCGTGCAGGTGCTGACCATTCCGCGCGGCGGATTGTTGACGATCTCCGTGCTCGCCGCCTTCTATTTCGCCTCCAACGGCGTCGAGGCCATGCGCATTTCCATGAACCGCGCCTATCGCGTCTATGATGTCAGGCGGTGGTATGTCACGCGTCTCATCAGTCTCGGTTATGTGCTGGCGGCGGTGATGGCGCTGGTGCTGCTCTCGGCTTTCCTCGTGGCGGCGCCGCTCGCTGTGCATTTCGCTGGCCGGTTCATTCCGATCGCGTCGGATCTGATGGCCTTGATCGACAATTGGAGCGTCTGGGGGGCGCTCGCCACCATCCTGATCGTGCTGTTCGTCGCCCATCTCTTCCTGCCCGCCGGCAAGCGCAGTTTTCTCGACGTTCTGCCCGGTATCGTGCTGACGATCGTCGCCTGGTATGCGGCCGCCAAGGTGTTCGGCTATTATCTGTCGACCTTCGCCAACTACGCCGCCACCTATGCCGGTCTCGCCTCAATCATGATCGCGCTGGTGTTTCTCTATATGCTCGGCGTGATCCTGATGCTGGGGGCGGAAATCAACGCGGCGCTGATGAAATATCGCGTCCGCCGGCTGATCAAGCGCAGCATCAATGGCGTCTCCGCGTCAGAGAGTGATCCGGCGGCGGATATCTGAGGGCGTCGCGCCCGCTTCCCTCAGCGCCCTGAGCCCTGTCGATTGCAGGCTTTTCGACAGTTTCTGACCGTTGTCGTCGAGAAGCAAACGATGATGCAGATAGATAGGCTCCGGCAGATCGAGCAGGCGCTGCAATAGCCGGTGAACCGGCGTCGACCAATAGAGATCCCTGCCGCGCACCACATGCGTCACGCCCTGAAGCGCGTCGTCCACCACCACCGAGAGATGATAGCTCGACGGCGCGTCCCAGCGCCACAGCGCCACGTCTCCCCAGAGGGCGGGATTGGCCTGGATCCGTTCGGGCGCAGCGTCGCCTGTTTCCAGCCAGGTTAGCCGTTCCTGCCCCAGACGGCTGATCGCTTTATCCATATTGAGCCGCCAAAGATGCCGGTCTCCGGCTTTGAGGCGCGTCGCGGCGAGCGCCGGGTCCAGTTCACGCTCCTCTGTTGGATAGAGCGGCGTGCCATCGGGATCGCGCGGCCAATCGCCTCCTTGCGCTTCCAAATCGGCGACCCGGCGCTTCACTTCGGCGCGGGAGAGGAAGGCGGGGTAGACGAGGCCCATTCCGCGCAGCTTGTCCAAAGCGTCGCGATAGGTCTCGACATGCTCTGACTGCCGGCGAACCGGCTCCTCCCAACTCAAGTCAAGCCAGCGCAGATCTTCAAAAATCCGCGCCTCAAATTCCGGCCGGCAGCGTTGGGGATCGATATCCTCGATGCGCAGAAGGAAGCGTCCGTTCTTTTCTCGGGCCATGTCGTGATTGAGGATCGCCGACAGCGCATGGCCGAGATGCAGGTCTCCGTTCGGACTGGGCGCGAAGCGGAAGACCGGCGTCATGGCTCAGGCCGGCTGCTTCTTGCCGAGCAGCGATCCCGACACCGCAATCAGCGCTCCGCCGGTCACCAGCAGGCAGGCAATCAGAATGCGCCAGGACGGCTCGGCAAAACCCGCGACGATCAGGATGAGCGTGGACAGAACCGGAGCCGAGTAGCTCGCCACGCCGAGGATCTGAATATTGCCCTTCTTCACCCCGTAATCCCAAGTGTAGAAGGCGGTGCCCACCGGCAGCAATCCCAGTCCGGCGATCGCCAGCCATTCGGTCGTGGATTCCGGCCAGACTGTGGTTTCAAGCGCCAGATGGCAGACAAGCGACAAAAGCGATGTCGCGAGGCAGAAGCCGGTGACGACGTCGGTCGGGGCCGAGCCGAATTTGCGGCTGATCAGCGAATAGCCGGACCAGAAGAAAGCGCAGGCGAGCGCCGCGCCGTAGCCGATCAACAACTGCGCATCGCTGAAATTTGCGGAGGAATCGCTGGAGCGCGCCGAGACGATCAGGATCGCGCCGGCAAGGCCTGCCAGCGCGCCGAGGATATGGGCCGCTTTCAGTTTCTCGCCGGGCAGCATGGCCGAGCCGAGCACGATGAACAGCGGCCAGAGATAGGCGATCATGCTGGCGTCGGCGGCCGGCGCATTGCGCAGCGCGGTGAAATACAGGAAGTGATAGCCGAACAGACCGACAATGCCGAGAATCCAGACCCGCGCAGGCTGGCGGAGCAGCTTCAACCGCTCCGGCTTGACAGCGAACAGCATAAGGCCGGGCAGGGCGCCGATGGCGAAGCAGACAGCGTTCATCTGAAACGGCGGCATTTTGCCCGAAGCCGCCGTCATCAGCGCCAGCAGCGCCCACATCAGGATGGCGGAAAAACCGATCAGCGTCGCGCGTGTCATTGAGAAGCCCCCGGAAGCGGCCGCTACCCATCGAAACGCGTGGCGGTGATGCTGATCACCCCATATTTCGTCGGCACGGCGAGATAGACAGGGGCATATACATCGAGCTTGGCCGACTTCGCAAACCAGATCTCGATATTGTCGAGCCGCTTGACGTAATCGATGTCCTTGCTCTTGCGGCGGTGGCCCGACACCGGCTCATAGCGGATCGAACAGACCGTGACCTCGCCATCGAACCCCGCCGTCGTGAATCTGTCCATCCGCTTGTGGGAAAGCCGCAGGTTCATCCGGGCTTCGCCGTCGAACACGCCAACCATGGCGCGGCAGGGTTCTGTTCCTCCCGGCACGATCAGGGCGGACACCGGGTCGGTGACGTTTTTGAGGTCCTGGGGCCGTGTAGGAACCCAGTTCTTTCGCTTGCTGTAATCCGGCTTTGGCGTGATCGTCGATGATGTCACCTGATCATGCAAGAACCGGGTTTCGAAAGACCGGCTTCGGCGGCCGTAATCGTATCGGAAGGAGAAACTCTGGGGACGCCAGTTCTTGCGACCGGCTAAACCGTCCACAATGATCTGCGCTTTCGTATCGGTGATGAAGCGCGCGAGTCCGGTGGTCCTGAGACCAGCGGAGATCTCGTAGCGCTTGTCGCGCAGCGTCGTGGTGAATTCAGCCCGTGCGATCGGCAGGCCGGATAGCGCGATGCTGAATTCCGCCGTGTTGACGGGATCGTCAGCGCGCGCGGAGGACGATCCCGCGGCGATCAGGATGGAGGCGAGGAGCGCGAGGAGACGATTCTGCATGGCGGTCACGATCATTTGCGATAGCGATTATGCGGTCAATGTGGTTTTTCTGCGCTGGCGATCGCGCGCTGCGAGTCGAGATTTTTGCCTCTTTCGCTTGCTTTGGCTTGACAGGGCCGCGCCATCTCTCTATGGAACCGCAACTTCCAAAACAGGCCGGCGGCGAGCAGGCCCGACTATCGGGTCGGAAAGTCATGTCGCAGGGCTCGAAAAAGAATAGGTGATATCATGTCCCGTTGTTGCGAATTGACCGGCAAGGCCGTCCAGTCGGGAAACAATGTTAGCCATGCGAACAACAAGACCAAGCGCCGGTTCCTGCCGAACCTGTGCAGCGTCACGCTGATCTCCGACGCACTCGGCCAGCGTTTCCGTCTTCGCGTGTCCGCTGCGGCTCTCCGCTCGGTCGAACATCGCGGTGGTCTCGACGCGTTCCTCGCTAAGGCTGACGAAGGCGAACTGTCCGTTCGCGCCCGTCTTCTGAAGCGCCAGATCGCCAAGAAGGCTGCCGCCTGATTACAGGCTGCGCATGCATGAGATGAGGGCTTGAACGGCGTCGTTCAGGCCTTTTCTCTTTGTGCATAACTACCCAATCCGTCCTCCAACTGGTGGCATCACCCAGGATAAAAAAATGCAGGCTCAACGCTATACGTCTGTCTATGTTCTTCTGATGACCCTCGTGGTCGTCGCCTCCAACATCCTCGTTCAGTATCCGCTGAGCGGGACATTGCTCGGCGTCAATCTCGCCGATCTCTTGACCTGGGGCGCTTTCACCTATCCGGTGGCCTTCCTCATCACCGATCTGACCAATCGCCAGTTTGGGCCGAAATATGCTCGGCTTGTGGTGATCGCCGGTTTTGTGGTCGGTGTGACCTTGTCCTGGTGGTTCTCTGCGCCGCGCATCGCCATCGCATCCGGCGTCGCTTTCCTCTGCGGTCAGATGCTGGATATCAGTGTGTTTAACCGGCTGCGTCGCACATCCTGGTGGCGCGCGCCGCTGATGGCGTCGTTGTTCGGCTCAGTGCTCGACACCGCCCTGTTCTTCAGCCTATCCTTTGCCGCCTTTTTCTCTGTCCTCGGCCCGAACGATGAGTTCGCGCTGGGCGTGGCACCCATCTTTGGCGTCATGTCGGCGGAAGCGCCGCGGTGGATTTCGTGGGCGCTTGGTGATCTCACCGTGAAGATGCTGGTCGCGCTGTTCATGCTCTTGCCCTATGGCGCGCTGATGAGCATTCTGAAGCCGATGCCGTCGCTGGAAAAGGCGACCTGATAGAACTGTCCGGACGCTGGTTTCCGGCGTCCCGTTCCACTTGACCCATTCGGTCAAGGCTTTCGCCGATGGCTTGGCAGTCGGTGCGTCTCCCTTCCGATGCGGGGTTCGGAGGGTCGAGACGCCCACTCGGCGGAAGCCCGAACTCCCTCTCCCGGTTCGCCGGGAGAGGGAGGTTACTCCCTCGATATTTTCTCAGAAACAGCCGTTGCCAGTACTTGGCCAGGGGTCAGCCCTTGACCGGGATCTTGTTCTCGAAATAGCGGAACGTCACCACCAGAAGCCCGGTCAGGCAGACGTAAATGGCCGCTAGCAGCAAGAGCGGCTCATAGGTCAGGTAGGTCTCCTGCCGCACTTTCGAAATCACGCCATAGACATCGATGACCGTGATCGTCGCCACCAGCGGCGTTGATTTCAGCTGCAGCACCGTTTCGCCTGAGAGCGTCGGCAGCGCCCGCTGCACGGCGCGCGGCAGCCAGATGCGGCGGAAGAGCGTAAACGGGCTCATCCCATAGGCCTTGGCCGCCTCGATCTCCCCCTTTGGCACGCCGGCGAACGCCCCGCGCATCACCTCGCCCTCATAGGCCGCGAAGGAAATCATCAGCGCGGTGAAGCCATAGGGCCAGCCTTGCCGGAGATAGGGCCAGAGGAAAGATTGGCGGATTTCCGGATATTGCGAGAAGAGCGAACCCAGTCCGTAATAGAGGAGCCAGAGTTGCAACAGCAGCGGCGTGCCCCTGATCACGCCGCAGAAGCCGCTGGCGAGCCAACGGACCGGCAGCGGCCCCGCCACCTGCGCGATGCCCAGCAGAACGGCGAAGAAGAAGCCGATGATCGCTGAGGAAAACAACATAGCCAGTGAGCGAAGGACGCCTTGCCCGAGCATGGGAATGTAGCGCGGCAGCCAGTCCCATCGCATCAGCAGCGCGGCCGATAGCACCAGAGCGGCGAAGAAAGTCGCCATCACGATGCGATGCGGCATCCAGAAGCCCGGCTTGGATATCTCTACAGCACTCATGCCGGCCTCGCTATGCCGCGGCGGAAATGCGCGTCGAGCGCCTTGATGATCAGGGCAGACACAAGGCTGAGCGCGAGGTAGAGCGCGCCGGCGGCGAGATAGAATGTCATATAGGCTTTGGTAGCGCCGGCCGCCTGCCTTGTGGCGAGTGTCAGTTCCGTGAAGCCGACCACGGCCAGCAGTGCGGTGTCCTTGGTGGCGATCATCCAGAGATTGCCCAGGCCCGGCAGCGCATAAGGCAGCATGGCCGGCAGGATGACGCGGCGGAAAATCAGGATTGGTCCCATGCCGTAAGCGCGCGCGGCTTCGATCTGGCCAGGCGGAATGGATTTGATCGCGCCGCGGATCACTTCGGTGGAATAAGCGCCTTGCACAAAGCCGATCACCACGATGCCGGCGACGAGTCCGCTGATGTCGATCGGATCGCGGCCGAAGGCGGCGAGCGCCTGATTCACGAGGCCGGTGCCGGCGTAATAGAGCAGCAGAATGAGAATGAGTTCGGGGATCGCCCGCACCAACGTCGTATAGACTTCAAGCAGGTCGCGGGTCACAAGCCCGCCATAGAGCTTGCCTGAGGCGCCGAGTGCGCCGATCAGCACGCCGAGCCCGAAGCCGCCGATGGCGATTTCGATCGAGACGAGGAAGCCGTCAAGCAACACGCCGCCCCAGCCGGGCGGCTCCAGCGACAGCATTCCGAGATTGGTCAGTGAAATCAGCGCGTCAAACATCGAATTCGCAATCGCCGCCGAGAGGAAAAGCGGCGCGACGGTCAACCGTCGCGCCGGTGACGATCAATCGCCGTAGATGTTGAAGTCGAAATACTTCTTGGAGAAGGTGTCGTAAGTGCCATTGGCGCGGATGGCCTTGATGGCGGCGTTCAGCTTGTCCTTGAGCGCGGTGTCTTCCTTGCGCACGCCCATGCCCACGCCGGGGCCGAGGATTTCGAGATCGGCGGCGACGTCGCCCTTGTAGTCGCAGCAGGCGGCGCCGGCTTCGGACTTCAGGAAGGCGTCGAGCGCGAGCGCATCGGCCTGGACTGCGTCGACGCGGCCGGCGGCGAGATCCTGGTTGGCTTCGTCCTGGGTCTGGTATTCCTTGATTTCAGCGGCGGTGGCGCCGAAATGCTTCTTCACATAATCAGCATGGACGGTGGAGACCTGCACGCCGATGATCTTGCCGGCCAGGCCTTCGGCGGTCGGCTTGAAGCTGTCTTCCTTGCGGCCGATGACGCCGGTGGGGGTGTTGTAATATTTGTCGGTGAAATCGATGGTCTTCAGACGTTCGCCGGTGATCGACATGGAGGCGACGATGACGTCGATCTTCTTCGAGGTCAGCGCCGGGATGATGCCGTCCCAGGAAACCGGCGTGATCACGCAATCGAGCTTGGCTTCCTTGCAGACGGCTTCCTGGAATTCGACTTCCCAGCCGACGAACTTGCCGGAGGCGTCCATGGAGGTGAAGGGCGGATAGGGCTCGGTAATGAAGCCGATCTTCACGCTTTCCGCCGAGGCGACTGCGCCGCCGCCCAATACAACCGCCAGCGCCAACGCTGCGGTTTTCAATGCCTTGATCATGAGGTTCCCCTGTTTTCTGTTGTGGTCAGTGGATGGAGCTTATGAATTTCCGGAGACGTTCCGACTTCGGCGCGCCGAAGACCTGATCCGGCGGGCCCTGCTCCTCGATGAGCCCGTTGTGAAGGAAGACGACATGGTTCGCCACGTTGCGGGCGAAGTTCATCTCATGCGTGACGAGCAGCATGGTGCGATTTTCCTTGGCCAGGTCGCCGATGACGCTCAGCACTTCGCCCACCAGTTCCGGATCGAGCGCCGAGGTCGGCTCGTCGAATAGCAGAGCGAGCGGATCGACGGCGAGCGCGCGGGCGATGGCTGCGCGTTGCTGTTGTCCACCGGACATGAAGGCGGGATAGATGTCGCGCTTTTCAAACAGGCCGACCCGCTTCAAAAGCGTCTCGGCCTTGGCGATCGCCTCGTCGCGCTTGAGGCCCAGCACATGCACCGGCACCTCGATCACATTCTGCAGCACCGTCATATGTTGCCAGAGATTGAAGCTCTGGAACACCATGGCGAGCCGTGAGCGGATGCGCTGCACCTGCTTGCGATTGGCTGGCTGCAAGCCGCCTTGACCATCTTTCTTCATGGCGATCTCCTCGCCGTGAATGTGGATCGATCCGGCGCTCGGCAATTCGAGCATGTTGATGCAGCGAAGAAATGTCGATTTCCCCGAACCGCTCCCGCCGATGATGGCGATCACGTCGCCCTGGCTAGCGGAGATCGAAACGCCCTTGAGCACTTCGAGCGGGCCGAATTTCTTGAATAGATCGTGAACCTCGATGGCTTTCGCCGTCTCTGTCATGAATACCGCCAAACATGGGCGTGTCATCGCCCATTCGTGATGTTTTTTGTTCCCCAGTCTTATCTTTCGCCGGTGCGGTCACTGGCCTCCGCCCGGCCTTTGGGAAAAGTAAATCACTTGTTTTGCAATTATTCAAGTGTATAATCCATTTATCTTGCAGGGCAGCAATTCCGCTTACGTCCCCCATCTCGGAGTTTTCCATGAGCGCCTATGGTTCCCAGGCGATGTCCACCTCTCTCGCCCGCGTTCTGATGCGACGCCCGGGCAAGAGCCTTCTCGCTGCGGATCCGCAGGAATGGCATTACGGTCCGACCTTCGACGCGCCCAAGGCGATCGAGCAATATCAGGCTTTCGCGCGTCTGGTCGAACAATCCGGGGCCGAGATACTCTGGCTGGAGGATGAAGGCGACGGCCTTGCTGATTCGATGTTCACGCAGGATCCGTCTTTCGTGACCGATAAAGGCGCGGTGATTCTGCGGATGGGTAAGCCGCTCCGCCGCCAGGAGGCTGATCTGCACGAGGCCGCCTACCGCGCCGCCGGAATCCCTATTCTCGGCCGTCTCGAAGCGCCGGGCTCGGTGGAAAGCGGCGATTGCGTCTGGCTCGACAAGCAGACCCTCTGCATCGGACGCGGCGTCCGCTCCAATCAGGCCGGCATCGATCAGCTTCAGGCGATTCTCGCGCCGCTCGGCGTCACCGTTCTCGGTTTCGACCTGCCGCTCTGGCAGGGTGAGGAGGCCTGCCTGCATCTGATGAGCGTGATTTCGCCGCTCGCCGAGGATCTGGCGCTGGTGCATGCGCCCCTTCTGCCGGCGAGCTTCTATCTGCTGCTCAAGGAGCGCGGCATCCGGATGATCGTCGCGCCGCCGGAAGAATTCGCCGACAGCAACGGCCTCAATCTCAACGTCCTGCCGACCTCGCCCTACAAGGTGATCATGATCGACGGCTTCCCAAAGACCAAGGCCGCCATGGAGGCCGCCGGCTGCGAGGTCCAGACCTTCACTGCGGATGCGCTCTGCATCGCCTGCGAAGGCGGCCCGACCTGCCTCACGCGGCCGATCCTGAGAAGGGACTGAGATGACGCGACGCAGCTTTCATCATGAAAGCGAAGATGCGCGGCGGCAGGCGCTAGTCGCCGCCACGCTCGACTGCATCGTCGAGTTCGGGCTGCAGGGCGCGACAGTGCGACAGATCGCCGATCGGGCCGGGGTGACAGCCGGCCTGATCCGCCACTATTTCGCCGGCAAGGACAATCTCTTCCAGGCCGCCTATCGCGAAGTGGTCGTCACGATGTTCGACACCGCCCAGCGCTCGGCCGACGAGCATCACGGCGATCCGCTCGCGCGGCTGTCGGTTTTTGTGCTCGCCAATTTCAAGCCGCCGGTCATCGACCAGCGCATGCTGGCGCTCTGGGCGACCTTCATCGCCCAGACCGGCGTCGATCCGGCGCTGGCCGGCATTCACCGCGAGGGCTACATCTCCTATCGCGACACGATCGAAAATCTCGTCAAGGACGCGATGGAAGCCGCGGGCAAGGCCTCGACGCCTGAGGATCGCCGCGCTCAGGCCATCGCCATCAATGGCGTCATCGACGGTCTCTGGCTCGAAGGCTGCATGGCGGCCGATATGTTTTCCGAAGGCGAACTCGGCCGCATCGCGCTCCTCGCCGTCGAGCGCCTGACCGGGCTGACCCTGCCCATCGAAGATCCGCATTTTCTCAAAAAGGACTGACATCATGCGCTACGCCTCCATCACCGAAAGGCTCGACGGGCTCGGCTCCGGCAAATGGGCGCTGCACATCGCCGCCCGCCAGATGGCGCATGACGGCGTCGACGTGATCCAGCTGACCATCGGCGAACCCGATCTGCCGCCCGATCAGGCCCTTCTCGATGAATGCGCCCGCGCCATGTATGCCGGCCGCACACGTTATTCCAATGGCCGCGGTGAACCAGGCGTCGTGGCGGCGCTGGTCGAGAAATATCGCAAGCGTCGCGACGATGTCACCTCCGCCAATGTTCTCTGCTTTCCCGGCACGCAGACGGCGTTGTTCACCGTCATGCTCGGCCTCGTGGAAAAAGGCGATGTCGTACTGACCGGCGATCCGCTTTACGCCACCTATGAAGGCGTCGTCGCCTCCACCGGCGCGCGTCTCGCCACTGTGCCGCTTCGCGCCGAACAGCGTTTCCATCTCCAGGCCGCCGATCTCGAAAAGGCGATCACGCCCAACACCCGCGTGCTGTTGCTCAACAATCCGCACAATCCCTCGGGCGCGGTGCTCAGCCCGCGTGAAGTCGCCGAAATCGGCGAGGTCTGCCGCAAGCATGATCTCTGGATCGTCTGCGACGAGGTCTATGAAGAGCTGATCTTCGACAAGGCCTTCGCCTCGCCCTTCGATGATCCCGAGCTTGCCGACCGGGTGATCGTCGTCTCCTCGATTTCCAAGTCGCATGCCGCGCCGGGCTTCCGCTCCGGCTGGGCCATCGGCCCGGCGGAATTCTGCGAGCGGCTGCTGCCGGTGTCTGAAACTATGCTGTTCGGCGTTCAGCCGTTCATTTCCGACATGACGGCCATGGCGCTCAGCCAGGATTTCGACACCGCCGCCGTGATGCGCGACAATTACTGGCGTCGCGCCAATATCGCCCGCGAGGCGCTGGAAGGCTCAAACGCCATCGCGCCGCTGATGCCCGAAGGCGGCATGTTCATTCTGCTGGACGTCTCCGCGACGGGACTTTCGGGCGAGGACTTCGCCTGGAAGCTGCTGAAAGACAAGCATGTCGCTGTGATGCCCGGCAACTCGTTTGGCGTGCAGGCGCGGAATTTCCTGCGTCTTTCGCTGACCGTTCCGGATGAGGATCTGAAGATCGCCATGCACAGGATCGCCACGCTCGGCGAGGAACTGCTGCCGGCCGCCAAACGCGCCTGATCCTTCGGCCAATCGCCCGATGAAAAAAGCCCTTTCCGGCGCCGCCGAAAAGGGCTTTTTCCTGTTCAGGGTCCGGACGTCTTATTCGACGTCGAACTTCACGCCCTGGGCGAGCGGCAGGGTGCGGCCGTAATTGATGGTGTTGGTGGCGCGCCGCATATAGGCCTTCCAGGAGTCGGAGCCGGATTCGCGACCGCCGCCGGTTTCCTTCTCGCCGCCGAAGGCGCCGCCGATTTCCGCGCCCGAGGGGCCGATATTGACGTTTGCGATGCCGCAATCAGAGCCGCGAGCCGAGAGAAACGCTTCCGCTTCGCGCAGGTCATTGGTGAAGATCGACGAGGACAGGCCCTGCGGCACGGCGTTGTGCAGCTCGAGCGTGGCGTCGAAATCGGAATATTTCATCACATAGAGAATGGGCGCGAAGGTCTCGTGCTCCACCGGACCGCATTGCGACGGCATTTCCACAAGCGCCGGGCGGACATAATAGGCGTTGCCGCCTTCGGCTTCGAGCACGCGGCCGCCGCCATGCACCGTTCCGCCATCGGCTTTCGCAGCGTCGAGCGAGGACTGCATGGCCTGATACGCGCGGGCGTCGATCAGCGGGCCGATCAGCGTGCCTGTTTCGAGCGGATTGCCGATCTGCACCGAGCCATAGGCCTTGATCAGACGCGGCACCAGCGCGTCATAGACGCTGTCATGCACGAAGAGGCGGCGCAGCGTGGTGCAGCGCTGGCCGGCGGTGCCCATGGCGGCGAAGGCGATGCCGCGCAGCGCCAGATCGAGATCGGCCGAGGGGCAGATGATCGCGGCATTGTTGCCGCCGAGTTCCAGGATCGAGCGGCCGAAGCGGGCGGCGACGCGCGGGCCCACCTGACGGCCCATCGCGGTCGAGCCGGTCGCCGACACGAGCGCGACCTTCTTGTTGTCGACCAGCGTCTCGCCGATGGCGCGGCCGCCGATCAGCAACTGCGACAGGCCCTCGGGCGCGGCGTAACCAGCTTCGACATAACGGGCGATGGCGCGGTCGAGAATGGCGTGGGTGGCGATCGCCGTCAGCGGGGTCTTTTCCGACGGCTTCCACAGGACGGAATTGCCGCAGACCAGCGCCAGCGCCGCATTCCACGACCAGACGGCGACAGGGAAGTTGAAGGCCGAGATAATGCCGGTGACGCCTAGGGGATGCCAGGTTTCCATCATGCGATGGTCGCCGCGTTCGGTGGCGATGGTCAGGCCATAAAGCTGGCGGGAGAGACCGACGGCGAAATCGCAGATGTCGATCATTTCCTGCACTTCGCCCAGGCCTTCCGAAGTGATCTTGCCGACCTCGATCGACACGAGACGGCCGAGCGCATCCTTGTTGGCGCGGAGTTCTTCGCCGAGCAGGCGCACGAGTTCGCCGCGCTTGGGAGCCGGGATGTTGCGCCAGGCGAGGAAGGCCGTATGCGCGCGATCGATGGCGGCGTCGGTCGCCGCCGCATCGTCTTCAGCGACAGTGGCGATCTCTTTGCCGGTGACCGGCGAGAAGACGGAGAGTGAGCCGCCGGTCAGGCGCGAGGCGGGAACGCCGAGCGACGCCATCAGCTGGGCTGTTTCGCTGGCGAGGTCGAGAGTGGAAAGGGTCATGATCGTCTTCCGAAGGTTGGAGGGCGTTGAATGTTGATCAGAGACGGTGTTCGGCGAAATGCGCCACCTGGGCGCCCGCCTCATACCAGGCTTCCTTGATGGGACGAAGGCTCGGCGCGCGCGGATCGGTGACTGGCAGCGGCAGATCCTGTTCCGTCATGTCGCCGAGAATCAGTTGCGAGAGAACCTTGCCGAACACGGTGCCGGGAGCAATGCCGCGGCCGTTATAGCCGGAAAAACCCACGACATTGTCTGCGAACCGGTGGAAGCGGGGCAGGGCGTTGTCGGTCATGCCGATCTGGCCATACCATTCGCTTTCGAACTCCACCTCGCCCAGTTGCGGGAAGAGCTTGGCGAGCGCCCGTCGCGCCCAGTTCTTGTGCACGGTCTGGCCGCCATTGCGCAGCGCGCCGACGCTGCCGAACACCATGCGTCCCGCCCGGTCCATGCGGAAGGAGGACAGGATTTCCTTGGTGTCCCAGCAGCCCTCGCGGTTGGGCAGGATTTCTTTGAGAAGATCGGC
This sequence comes from Rhizobium sp. SG_E_25_P2, assembly GCF_029892285.1. GTDB lineage: Bacteria > Pseudomonadota > Alphaproteobacteria > Rhizobiales > Rhizobiaceae > Rhizobium_E. The sequence goes on along the minus strand of NZ_JARXVM010000001.1, from coordinate 472,558 downwards.
CGACAGCGGCGCCGTGGCGAGGTTGAAATAGGGCAGGTGGATCTGCTCATAGCGCACCTGCTCCCAGGGGCCGGTGCTATAGGCGTCGGTGGCGACGATGATCCAGTCGGCGGTGACCGATCCTTGCGCGGTCGAGACTTTCCAGCGCGATCCCTGCCGTTCTGTTGCGATGACCGGGCTGTCGCCGCAAAGCCGTGCGCCGGCGGCCAGAGCGGCCCGGGCGAGGCCGCGCACATAAGCGAGCGGCTGCAGCGTGCCGGCCCGCATGTCGAGAAGCGCGCCGCGATAGGCGGATGCGCCAATGCGGCGGGCGGTCTCTTCAGCCGAGAGCATGCTCACCGGCGCGCCGCGCTTGGCCCATTGTTCGCAACGCGATTCGATTTCCTTGAGACCCTCGTCGCCCACAGCGCAATGCAGCGTGCCCTGACGCTCCAGTTCGCAGGCGATCCCATGCTTGTCGATCAGTTCCATCACCAGCTGCGGGCCGTTGCCGAGCAGGTCCAGCAGTCGCTCGCCATGCAGGTCGCCGAGAACGCCCGGCAGGTCGTCGGGCATCACCCACATGCCGGCATTGATCAGCCCGACATTGCGGCCAGCGCCGCCATAGCCCGGTTCGCGCGCTTCCAGCACGATGACTGAACTTCCGCGCGCGGCCAGATGCAGCGCCGCCGAAATGCCGGTGAAGCCGCCGCCGACAATGACGACATCGGCCTGGGCGTCGCCTGACAGAGCAGGCGTGGATGCTGGCGAAGGGGCGGTCTTTTCCCATAGACCGTGCGAGCGGGGATCGTTGAGCATGGCTGCCTCTGGTGTGTGCTGATCGGCCCTAGACCTGTGGTCTTAAATGGTCGACGCCATCCTGAATATCCTTATTTCAGTATGAGTTCATTCCAAAGCGGAATGATATGGAAATCCTCGGCCACCGGAATTTTGACGCATTGGCGGCGTTAATCCCGGCGAAAAGAATTTCCTGTATTTCAACGGGGCGCCGCGCTATAGGCCCGCACTCGGCGCGTCCGACCGCATGACCGACGAGGTGTCTCCCGATGCAGCATAAGAAGGCCGTGGCGCCATCGCCCGACGCCGGCTATCCCGAAATCCTGGACATGCTGGATTTCCAGCGCTCCCTCGACGCCATCGCCGTCGAGCATAGGGGTAGACCCGACCAGGCGCGACCAGCCCTGCTCGCCTTTTTCCGTACCGTCAACGCAGAAGGCCGCGCCAAGGTGCGCGAAATCTTCAAGAGCGAAGGCCTGGGCATGGCCTGCGCGCGGCGGATCTCCTGGCTGGAAGACCAGATCGTCGCCGCCGCCTTTGACTACGCGACCGTCCACGCTTATCCCGGCAGCGGCAATTTCTGCGTCACCGCAGTCGGCGGCTATGGCCGCGCCACGCTTGCGCCCGGCTCTGACATCGATCTTCTTTTTCTGCTGCCGGGCAAGCAGACCGAAATGGGCCACAAGGCGGTCGAGTTCATTCTCTATCTTCTCTGGGACATGGGCCAGAAGGTCGGCCACGCCACCCGAACGATCGACGAATGCCTGAGATTGTCGCGCAGCGACATGACCATCCGCACCGCCATTCTCGAAACCCGCTATATCTGCGGCGCCCGCGCCCTTGAACAGGAACTCGAAGCCCGTTTCGACAGCGAAATCGTCAAGAACACCGGCCCGGAATTCGTCGCCGCCAAGCTCGCCGAGCGCGACGACCGCCACGTCAAATCCGGCAATACCCGTTATCTTGTCGAGCCGAATGTGAAGGAAGGCAAGGGCGGCATCCGCGATCTGCACACGCTGTTCTGGATCGCCAAATATTTCTATCGGGTGCGCGACACCGCCGATCTCGTGCGTCTCGGAGTTCTCTCGAAATCCGAATATGCCCTCTTCCAGAAAGCCGAGGATTTCCTCTGGGCGGTGCGCTGCCACATGCATTTCATCACCGGCAAGGCCGAGGACCGTCTGTCCTTCGATCTCCAGCCGGAAGTGGCTGCGGCGCTCGGCTATCAGTCGCGTCCCGGCCTTTCGGCTGTCGAGCGCTTCATGAAGCACTACTTCCTGATCGCCAAGGACACCGGCGATCTGACCCGCATTCTCTGCGCCGCGCTAGAAGACCAGCAGGCCAAGGAACAGCCCGGCATCGCCAATGTCTTTAGCCGCTTCGCCAATCGCCGCCGCAAGATCCCCGGGGCTGCTGATTTCGTGGAAGATCGCGGCCGCCTCGATGTCGCCGCCCCCGATGTGTTCAAGAAGGATCCGGTCAACCTAATTCGCTTCTTCCATGTCGCAGATCTGCACGGCCTCGAGCTGCATCCCAATGCGCTGAAAAGCATCACCCGCTCGCTCAGCCTGATCGACGATGACCTGCGTTCGAATGCCGAAGCCAACCGGCTGTTTTTGTCGGCGCTGACGACGCGGCGCGATCCGCAGCTCGTGCTGCAGCGGATGAACGAGGCCGGCGTTCTCGGACGCTTCATTCCGGAATTTGGCAAGATCGTCTCGATGATGCAGTTTTCCATGTATCATCACTACACCGTCGACGAGCACCTGATCCGCTCCGTCGGCGTGCTTGCGGCGATCGAGAAGGGCGAGGGCAAGGATGAGCATCCGCTCGCATCAGGGCTGATCAAGACGATCGAGGACCGCGAGACGCTCTATGTCGCCACGCTGCTGCATGACATCGCCAAGGGCCGTCCCGAGGACCACTCCATCGCCGGCGCTAAAGTCGCCCGCAAGCTCTGCCCGCGTCTCGGCCTTTCCCCAAAGCAGACCGAAATGGTCGCCTGGCTGATCGAGGAGCATCTGACCATGTCGATGGTCGCCCAGACGCGCGATCTCAACGACTGGAAGACGATCAACGATTTCTCCATGCGCATGCAGTCGCTCGAACGGCTGAAGATGCTGTTGATCCTGACGGTCGCCGATATCCGCGCCGTCGGTCCCGGCGTCTGGAACGGCTGGAAGGGTCAGCTCCTGCGCATCCTCTATTACGAGACAGAACTGGTGCTGGCGGGCGGCTTCTCCGAAGTCACCCGCACCGAACGCGTCCAGAACGCCCGCGACAAGCTGGCCCATGCGCTGTCGGACTGGCCCGAAAGCGAGCGCAAGGCCTATGTGCGCATGCACTACGCGCCCTATCTCTTGTCCGTGCCGCTCGAGGACCAGGTGCGCCATACCGGCTTCATCCGTGACGTCGACAAGGATGGCCGGGCGCTCGCCACCATGGCCCGCACCGACGCCTTCCGGGCGATCACCGAAATCACGGTGTTCGCGCCCGACCATCCGCGCCTGCTCGCCATCATCGCCGGCGCTTGCGCTGCGGCCGGCGCCAATATCGTCAATGCGCAGATCTTCACCACCGCCTTCGGCCGCGCGCTCGACACGATCCATGTCAGCCGCCAGTTCAAGGACGACGAGGACGAGTTGCGCCGGGCCACCACCATCACCCGCATGATCGAGGATGTGCTCGCGGGCAAGCGGCGCCTGCCTGAGGTCATCGCCACCCGCACCAAAGGCAAAAAGCGCGACAAGACGTTCAGCATCGTCCCGTCGGTGACGATCTCCAACAGCCTGTCGAACCGCTTTTCCGTCATCGAGATCGAATGCCTCGACCGGACGGGCCTGCTTTCGGACATCACCTCCATGCTCGCCGATCTCTCGCTCGACATTGCTTCGGCCCGCATCACCACCTTCGGCGAAAAGGTGATCGACACCTTCTACGTGACCGATCTGACCGGCGAGAAGATCACCACGGAAAATCGCCAGGCGCTGATTGCGGCGCGGCTGAAATCGGTGATGCCGGAAGATGACGACGGCGCTTCCCGTGTCGCCCCCGGCGTGGTGACCCCGCTTCAGCCCAAGGGCGTTCGCAAGCCGGCTTCTAGCGCATGAGCCTGGTCAAGAAATTCATGACCGTCGGCGGCGCGACCCTCGGCAGCCGCTTCATGGGTTTCGCGCGCGAAACCATGATGGCGGCGGCGCTGGGCACGGGGCCGATGGCGGACGCCTTCTACGCCGCCTTCCGCTTCCCCAATCTCTTTCGCCGGCTGTTCGCCGAAGGCGCCTTCAACGCCGCCTTCGTGCCGCTCTTCGCCAAGGAGATCGAGGGCGGCGGCAAGGAAGCCGCCAAACGCTTTTCCGAAGAAGTCTTCGGCGTCCTGTTCACGGTGCTGCTGCTCATCACCATCGTGATGGAGCTCGCCATGCCGCTGATCGTGCGCACCATCATCGCGCCCGGTTTCGAGCCCGGAACGGAAAAATACGAAATCACGGTCAAGCTGGCGATCGTGATGTTTCCCTATCTGATGTGCATGTCGCTGACAGCGATGCTGTCGGGCATGCTGAATTCGCTGCATCATTATTTCGCTGCGGCCATCGCGCCTGTTTTCCTCAATGTCATGATGATCGGCGCGCTCGGCTATGGCATGTGGACCGGCGCCGATCCGCTCGCCACCGCCTGGTATCTGTCCTGGGGCGTGCTGGGCGCAGGCCTGTTGCAGATGGCGGTGCTCTATCTCGGTGTCCTGCATGCCGGTATGTCGATCACCTTCCGCCGGCCGCGCATGACGCCGAATGTCAAGCGGCTGCTGGTGCTGGCGCTGCCAGCTGCGGTGACCGGCGGCATCACCCAGATCAACCAGCTCATCGGCCAGATGATCGCCTCCACCAAGGAGGGCGCGATCTCCGCTCTGCAATATGCCGACCGTATCTACCAGTTGCCGCTCGGCGTGGTCGGCGTGGCTGTGGGCGTGGTGCTGCTGCCGGAATTGTCGCGGGCGCTGCGCGCCGGCCATCTCCGGGAAGCGTCCACCATCCAGAACCGGTCGCTGGAATTCGTGCTGTTCCTCACGCTTCCGGCGGCGGCCGGCATCTGGGTGCTCTCCGATGAGATCATTCGCGTCGTCTATGAACACGGCGCCTTCAATCCCTCGATGACCGCGACCGTCGCCTCGATCTTGGCGATCTACGGCCTAGGCCTGCCCGGTTTCGTGATGATCAAGGGGCTCAACCCAGGCTTCTTCGCTCGCGAGGACACCAAAACGCCGATGCGCTTCACCATGATCGCCGTCGGCGTCAATTGCGCGCTCGCTTTGTCGCTCTTTCCCTTCATCGCCGAGCGCGGCATCGCCACCGCGGAGGTCGCTTCGGGCTGGATCTCGACCCTGCTGCTCGGGATCACGCTCTGGCGGCGTGGCCATCTCGAAATCGAGCCGGCCATGGCCTGGCGTGTGGTCAGGCTCATCATCTCTGCGCTGATCATGGCGGCGGCGGTGGAATACGCCTCGCGTTACGCAGCAGCCTATATTCGCGCCGAAAGCGGACTGTTCGAGCAGGTCGGCGCGGTGCTCGCGCTGATCGGCGTGGCCATGGTGGTTTATTTCGCGGTTGCCTTCGCCATCGGCGGCGCCAGCCTCGGCATGCTCAAGCGCAACATCAAGCGGGGCGCCGCAACGCCGCCTCCCACAGCCTCGGAGGACTGATGCGCAGCCTGTTTCTCGCAACGCTGGTGGTTTCAGATTACGATGCGGCCATCGCCTATTATTGCGACGTGCTGGATTTCACCCTCGTGGTGGACCAGCCGCTCGGCGATGGCAAGCGATGGGTTGTGGTGCGCCCCGACAAGACCGAAGGCGCAGGATTACTTCTCGCCCAGGCCGATGGAGCGGATCAGCAGGCGGCCATCGGCGCCCAGACGGGCGGTCGGGTCAGCTTCTTTCTCTCGACCGATGATTTCGCGAGAGATCACGCGCTCTATCTCAGTTGCGGCGTGACCTTCCTGGAAGAGCCGCGCCATGAGCCTTACGGAACCGTCGCTGTCTTCCGCGACGCCTTCGGCAATCTCTGGGACCTCATCGAGCACGCCAAATCCTCTTGATCCCACCGCATGCGCCGTGCATAAGCGCGGCCGTTAGCAACCTGGGCCTTTGGCCCTTGGGGCCCTCCACAAGCCCGGAGCGCTGAGAACAGCGTTCCCTATGAGGTCGATCATGAGCGAATTCAAGAAACTCGTCTTTTCCGGCGTGCAGCCCACTGGCAATCTGCATCTCGGCAATTATCTCGGCGCCATCAGAAAATTCGTCGCGCTGCAGGATGGCAACGACTGCATCTACTGCGTCGTCGACATGCATGCGCTGACGGCCCAGCTCGTCCATGACGACCTGCGCGGCCAGATCCGCTCCATCGCCGCCGCCTTCATCGCCTCTGGCATCGACCCGGTGAAAAACATTGTCTTCAACCAGTCGGCCGTGCCGCAGCACGCCGAACTCGCCTGGATCTTCAACTGCGTCGCCCGCATCGGCTGGATGAACCGCATGACGCAGTTCAAGGACAAGGCCGGCAAGGATCGGGAACAGGCCTCGCTCGGTCTCTACGCCTATCCGAGCCTGATGGCGGCTGACATCCTGGTCTATCGCGGCACGCATGTGCCCGTCGGCGACGACCAGAAACAGCATCTGGAGCTGGCCCGCGACATCGCCATGAAGTTCAATCTCGATTACGCCGAGCATATCCGCAAGGCGGGCTACGGGATCGACATCACCGTGGGCGAAGAGCCCGTGCACGCCTATTTCCCGATGGTCGAGCCGCTGATCGACGGCCCGGCGCCGCGCGTCATGTCGCTCCGCGACGGTTCCAAGAAAATGTCGAAGTCGGATCCCTCCGATCTCTCGCGCATCAACCTGATGGATGACGCCGACGCCATCTCCAAGAAGATCCGCAAGGCCAAGACCGATCCGGATGGTTTGCCGAGCGAAATCGACGGCCTCAAGGGCCGCCCGGAAGCCGATAATCTTGTCGGCATCTACGCGGCGCTCGCCGACAAGACCAAGATCGACGTCCTCGCCGAATTCGGCGGCCAGCAGTTTTCGGTGTTCAAGCCGGCGCTGGTCGATCTCGCCGTGAACACTCTCTCGCCGATCACCGGTGAAATGCGCCGTCTGATGGAGGACACGTCCCATATCGACGCTATCCTGAAGGACGGCGGCGAAAGGGCGCGGGCGCGGGCCGAAGTCACCATGAACGAAGTGCGCGACATCGTCGGATTTCTGGGCTAAGGCTGAGCCCGGATTTTAGGGGGCGGATCATCATGGTGTCCAAGCGACAGTCGCGGCTTGAGGGTCACCGCCGCAAGTTCATGGCGGTGATCGACAATTCTCCGGAATGTGGACGCGCCGTGCGTTACGCTGGCATGCGCGCCAAGAATTCCAGCGGTGGCCTGGTTCTTCTGTATGTGATCTCTGACGCCGACTTTAACCAGTGGATTGGGGTCGGCGACATCATGCGGGCCGAAGCGCGCGAAGAGGCCGAAACGATCATGGCTACCATCGCCCAGAAGGTGCGCAACGAGATCGGCGCGGAGCCAGAACTGGTGATTCGCGAAGGCAAGGCGTCTGACCAGATCCTTCAGCTGATCGAAGAGGACCGCGACGTCGCCATTCTCGTCCTCGCTGCGGGCAGCGGCAAGGATGGACCCGGCCCGCTGGTGCAGCAAGTGGCCGGTCGGGGCGCGGCGTTTCCCATTCCTGTTACGATCATCCCCGACAGCCTGACCGACGAGGATATCGACGCGCTGAGCTGATACGCGCCGAAAGATCACCGAAACTTGAGTCGTGAAACCTTGTTTGGCGGTCGTTTAAGGCGCATATCGCTTGCGGTTTGCCGATAAACAGCCTATTTGTTTATAACCATTCTAAAGTGCCGCCGTCTTGACCGGTGAGGACCACAGGAGCCCGACATGTTCATCCAGACCGAAGCCACGCCCAATCCGCAGACGCTGAAATTCCTTCCCGGCCGTATCGTGCTCGAAACCGGCACCGCCGATTTCCGCGGCCCCGACGATGCAGCGCAGTCGCCGCTCGCTGAGCGGCTGTTTTCGGTGCCAGGCGTCACCGGTGTGTTCTTCGGCTATGATTTCGTCACGGTCACCAAGGAAGACGCCGATTGGGCGCATCTGAAGCCCGCCATTCTCGGCGCCATCATGGAGCATTTCATGTCCGGCGCGCCGATCATGGGCGCAGCCCGCTCCGCCGAGGCAGAGGATATCGAAGGCGAATTCTTCGACCCGGCCGATGTGACCATCGTCGACACGATCAAGGAACTTCTCGAAAGCCGCGTGCGTCCGGCCGTGGCCCAGGATGGCGGCGACATCACTTTCAAGGGTTTCCGCGATGGCACCGTCTTCCTCAATATGAAGGGCTCCTGCGCCGGCTGCCCGTCATCCACCGCGACCCTGAAGCATGGCGTGCAGAATCTGTTGCGCCACTTCATCCCCGAAGTGCGGGAAGTCGAAGCGGTCTGACGGTTACGCATGCGCCTGCTTCTGATCGACACGTCCGGGCCTGTTTGCGCTGCCGCGATCTATGACGCGGAGGCGGACAGTTTGTTGTCGGCGCGATCGGAAACGATTGGCAAAGGTCATGCGGAACTACTGCCGGTGATGGTGGGCGAGATCGTCGCCGAATCGGGTGTGCCGCTCGCCGATCTCGATCGAATCGCCGTGACGATCGGCCCAGGCTCCTTCACCGGCATCCGAGTGGGCGTGGCCATGGCGCGCGGCTTCGCCGTTGCGCTCGGCAAGCCGGCGGTTGGCGTCTCCACCCTCCGCATTGTCGCCGAGAGCGTGCTGGAGATCGGCCCGCCTGCGCCGGTGATGGCGGTCCTCGACGCCAAGCGCGATGAAGTCTATGCACAGATCTTCTCCCCTGTGGGGGAAGCGCTTACCGAACCCGCCGCCTATGATTATGCGACCGCCAAGGCTGCGGCATCGCGGTTTCAGGCGATCGTCATCGGCTCGGGAGCTGGGCTGCTCGACGGCGGGCAATCGGGTGGTCCCGACGTTTTTCCCCTGCTGGCGATCGGGCGTATCGCGATGCGCCTGGATGAAGATGATCATGCCTCTCCTCTCTATATCCGTGGCGCTGATGCAAAGCCGCAAATTGGTTTTGCAGTGCAACATGCCTGAAGCAAGTCCCGCGCGTATATATTTCTAAAGGAGTTGGGCCTAAGCTCAGCTATCCGATACCCCGCATGCATGGATGGGAGCCATGAAACCAGGCGCTTTTCTTGAAAACCTCTTCGTCCGGAAAATAGAATTCGATATTTTTCCCGCTGAAAACTCTGATTGCGATGAGTTCTCTCGTCTGCATGGCGAGCGTTTCTATCGCCGCTGGGGCGATGGCGAGTTTCACTCGCTGATGACCCAGGACACCGTCTTCGGCTTTTCGGCCCGTGTGACCAGCGGACCGAGCCTTGGGCTGGGCGGCTTCGTCCTGGCGCGCGCGGCGGCTGGCGAGGCCGAAATCCTCACCATTGCGGTATCGGATAAATTTGGGCGTCAAGGTCTCGGCTGGCGGCTGATGCTGGCCGCCATGCGCGAAACCCGCGCCCGCGGCGGGGAAACGATCTTCCTCGAAGTCGATGAAGGCAATGTCTCCGCTCTCGGTCTCTACCGTAAATTGGGCTTTCGTCAGGTCGCCGAACGCAAGGGTTATTACGCCGACGGCGATGGCGGCCGATCCACCGCGCTTGTCATGCGCCTTGATCTTCGCTAGTTCCTCAGCCGAACCAGCTGAAGGATCGCGTTCATGGCGGATATCACGCGCACGCTCGAGGAACTCTGCGCCGAACGCGGCCTCAGGATGACAGACCAGCGGCGGGTCATTGCCCGCATCCTGCAGCAATCGACTGATCATCCCGATGTCGAGGAACTGCATCGTCGTTCCGCTGTGGTCGATGCGCGCATCTCGATCGCCACGGTCTATCGCACGGTAAAATTGTTCGAGGACGCCGGCATCATCGAGCGGCATGATTTCCGCGAGGGCCGCTCGCGCTACGAGACCGTGCCCGAAGAGCATCACGATCATCTGATCGATCTCAAGACGGGACGCGTGATTGAATTTCATTCTCCGGAAATAGAAGCGCTACAGGAGCGCATTGCCCGCGAGCATGGCTTCAAGCTGGTCGATCATCGGCTGGAGCTTTACGGCGTGCCGCTTGCACGCGATGATCAGGGCTGAGGCGCACATACATGGTCGCCTGGTTTCGGATCGTTTCTAGCCTGCTCGGCGTCTTCCTCGTCACCGTGCTTCTCTTGCCCTTCCAGCTGCTGTTTCTGGCGACCGGGCATCGCTGGCGCAATCGCCTGCCGCGGCTCTGGCATCGCGCCGCGCTCTGGGCCATCGGCATTCGCGTCGACGTGAAGGGCTCGCTCGGCGATCGCCGGCCGCTGCTCGTCGTCTCCAACCATTCCTCCTGGCTCGATATTCTGGTGATGGCCTCGGTGGCCGACGTCACTTACGTGGCCAAGGCGGAGGTGAAGAATTGGCCCGTGTTCGGCGTGCTGGCGCGGTTGCAGCGATCCGTCTTCGTCGAGCGCGACCAGAAGCGGAGGAGTCAGGACCAAGCCAATGACATGGCCGATCGGCTGAATGCCGGCGAGGTGGTGGTGCTGTTTCCTGAAGGCACAACCTCGGATGGCAATCGGCTGCTTGTCACCAAATCCACGCTGTTCGCCGCCGCCACGTCTGCTGCGCAGACGTCGCCCACAGGCCGCGTCGACGTTCAGCCCGCGGCCATCGCCTACACCCGAATTCATGGCATGCCGATGGGGCACTATCATCGTCCTGTCGCCGCCTGGCCTGGCGATATCGAATTGCTGCCGCATCTGATCGGCGTGCTCAGGATCGGCGCGATTGACGCCGAGGTGAATTTCGGCCCGCCGGTCGAGGTGACGACCGCCACGAACCGCAAGGCTTTGGCGTTTGAGGCCGAAAGCGAGATCCGCCGGCTGATGGAGGAATGCCTGCGCGATCGCGCCGTGCGCGACCTTTGACGCCGACGCTTCCATTTTCGGTCGAAAGGCACTAAAGAGCCGGCATGGACCAGATCGTTGAAAGCCCTGAAAAGAAGCCGCTCGCCAACACCCGCAAGGTGTTTGTGAAGACCTATGGCTGTCAGATGAATGTCTACGACTCCCAGCGCATGACCGACGCGCTGTCGGAGCAGGGCTATGAGCCGACCGATACGGTCGAGGACGCCGACCTCGTCCTCCTCAACACCTGCCATATTCGCGAAAAGGCCTCCGAAAAGGTCTATTCCGAACTCGGTCGCCTGCAGAAGATGAAGCGTAAACGGGCAAAAGCCGGGGCAGCTGACCTGAAGGTCGGTGTCGCGGGCTGCGTCGCCCAGGCCGAGGGCGCCGAAATCATCCGCCGCGCGCCGGTCGTCGATCTCGTCATCGGCCCCACGACCTATCATCGCCTGCCCGATGTTCTGGCCCGTGTCGAGAGCGGCCAGCGCGTGATTGAGACCGAATACGCCGTCGAAGACAAGTTCGAGCATCTGCCCGAGATCAACCGGGAAAAGACGCTCGCTCGCGGCGTTTCGGCCTTCCTGACCGTGCAGGAAGGCTGCGACAAGTTCTGCACCTTCTGCGTGGTGCCTTATACGCGCGGCTCGGAAGTGTCGCGTCCGCTGTCGCAACTGATCGTCGAAGCGCGCCGTCTCGTGGATGCCGGTGTGCGCGAAATCACGCTGCTCGGCCAGAATGTCAACGCCTGGCATGGCGAGGGTCCTGACGGCAAGCCCTGGGGCCTGGGCGATCTGCTCTATCATCTTGCCGAGATCGACGGCATTGCGCGGCTGCGCTACACCACCTCCCATCCCCGCGACATGGATATGCGGCTGATCGAGGCGCATCGCGACCTTCCCAAGCTGATGCCTTATCTGCATCTTCCCGTGCAATCCGGCTCCGACAGGATCCTGAAGGCGATGAACCGGCGTCACAAGGCGGAGGATTACATCAGGCTGATTGACCAGATCCGCGATGTCCGCCCCGATCTGGCGCTGTCGGGCGATTTCATCACAGGTTTTCCTGGGGAAACTGACGAGGATTTTGAGGACACTATCCGGCTTGTCGAGCGCGTCGGATACGCCTCGGCTTTTTCCTTCAAATACTCTGCCCGCCCCGGCACGCCGGGCGCCGATTTGCCCGATCATGTGCCGGAAGAGGTGAAAGCCGAGCGTCTTGAGCGTTTGCAGAAGCTCCTGATGGCGCAGCAGACAGCCTTCCAGCAGTCTCTGGTCGGCCAGACCATGGATGTGCTGATGGAGAAGCCGGGCCGCGAGCCGGGCCAGATGGTCGGCCGCTCGCCCTGGCTGCTGCCAGTGATTGTTGATGCAAACCCCGCGAAAATCGGTGACATTATCTCTGTGCGAATCACCAAGGCCGGGACCAACAGTCTCCACGCGGATCCCGCATGACAGACCGGCGCCGGCGATGAAAAGGAGCAAGGCGGTTTGACGAGACCCGAAGCGATGTCTTCCCACGAGCGCCAGCCCAAGCGACACCCGGCAGACGCCAATCACTTCGTCCTGACCTTCGAGAACAACCGCCTCGCAAGCGAGCTTTTCGGCCAGTTCGACCAGAACCTCAAACTCATCGAGGATCGCCTCCATATCGACGCGCGGACGCGCGGCAATACGGTGTCGATCACCGGAGATGTGCAGGCGACCAATATCGCCCGGCGCGCGCTGGATTATCTCTATGGCCGGTTGCAGAACGGCGGTCAGATCGAGGTCAATGACGTCGAGGGCGCCCTTCGCATGGCCCAGGCCGCTGATGATCAGTTGGTGTTTCCCGCGCTCGAGAAAAAGGCGAAGCTGACTATGGGCCAGATCTCGACCCGCAAGAAGACCATTGTCGCGCGAACTCCCACCCAGGACGCCTATATGCGGGCGCTGGAGCGTTCTGAGCTCGTCTTCGGCGTCGGCCCCGCCGGCACCGGCAAGACTTATCTGGCGGTGGCCCATGCCGCCCAGTTGCTGGAGCGCGGCGCCGTCGATCGCATCATCCTGTCGCGCCCCGCCGTCGAGGCCGGCGAGCGCCTGGGCTTCCTGCCCGGCGACATGAAGGAAAAGGTCGATCCCTATCTCCGGCCGCTGTATGATGCGCTTTATGACATGATGCCGGGCGACAAGGTGGAGCGGGCGATCACCGCCGGCGTGATCGAAATCGCGCCGCTCGCCTTCATGCGCGGTCGCACGCTCGCCAACGCCGCCGTCATTCTCGACGAGGCGCAGAACACCACCTCCATGCAGATGAAAATGTTCCTGACGCGTCTCGGCGACAATGCCCGCATGATCGTGACAGGCGATCCGAGCCAGGTCGACCTGCCGCGCGGCGTCAAGTCGGGCCTCGTCGAAGCGCTGCAGATCCTGCATTCGGTCGAGGGTATTTCCGTCGTTCGCTTCAAGGACGTCGATGTCGTGCGTCATCCGCTGGTCGCCCGCATCGTCCGCGCCTATGACGCCGAAGGCGCGGTTGACAGTGGTCGCGACGGCTGATGTCCGACCGTCTCGATATCCAGCTGTCGCTCGAAGAGGGCGACTGGCAGAGCGAAGATGTGCTGGAGGCTTTCGTGCGTCGCGTGCTTGAGCATGCGGCGACGCATCTGGCTGAGAAAGAGCGCCAGCCCTTTCCAAAGCAGCCTGTGGAAGTTTCGCTGGTCTTTACCAATGACGCCGCGATCCGCGAGATCAACGCCGAATGGCGCGAACAGGACAAGCCGACCAATGTGCTGTCTTTTCCCGCTTTTCCGCTCGCACCGGGCGGCAAGCCCGGGCCGATGCTGGGGGACATCATCCTTGCCGAGGAAACTTTGCGGCGTGAAGCCCTTGACCTTGGCGTTGCATTCGAGGATCATCTGACCCATCTCTTGGTGCATGGCTTCCTGCACCTGTTTGGTTACGACCATATGACGGAAGAGGAAGCGGCGGTCATGGAAGGTCTGGAGATCCGCATACTCGCGGAGCTTGGCCTTGAAAATCCCTACAGGGATGACGACCGGAACTGACAGTTGAGGCAATGAACGAATATTCTACACGGTCCAGTGAGGCCGACACAGGCGCTTCGGCGGTGAAATCCGCCGAGGACAGTTCGAGCGCGCAAAAAGGCGAGAGTACCACCGCGCCCAGACAATCTTTCTGGGCAAAGGTTGCTAGAATTCTGCGTCCGCAGAATGCGCATAGTCTCCGCGAAGATCTCGCGGATGTGCTGGCCACCGAAGAGAGCGCCAGCATCGGATTTTCCCCCATCGAACGGGCCATGCTCAAGAACACCCTGCGCTTCCGCGAAGTGCGGGTGGAGGACGTGATGGTGCCGCGCGCTGAAATCGAGGCGGTCGACCAGAACCGCTCCGTCGGCGATCTCATGCTGATGTTTCACGAGTCCGGCCGTTCGCGCATGCCGGTCTTTGCCGAAACCTTGGATGATCCCAGGGGCATGGTCCATATCCGCGATCTCATGGGCTACATGATCAAGGAAGCCAAGCGCCGCCGCGCCGCGCCGAAATCCGCCGCCCAGCCCGCAGCCGAAGGCGCGCCCGCGCCACGCGCCTCGAAAAGCTCCAAACCCTTCGATCTCGGCCGCATCAACACGGATGTGTCAATCGAGGAAGCCGGCATCCTGCGCCCTGTTCTCTTCGTGCCGCCGTCCATGCTGGCCTCCGAACTGATGGCCAAGATGCAGGCTGAACGCATTCAGATGGCGCTGGTCATCGACGAATATGGCGGCACCGACGGCTTGGTCTCGCTGGAAGACATCGTCGAAATGCTGGTCGGCGATATCGAAGACGAGCATGACGACGAAGAAATCCTGTTCATCCGCCAGTCGGATGACGTGTTCATCGCCGACGCCCGCATCGAACTCGAGGAGATCGCCCAGGCAATCGGCTCAGATTTCGACGTGTCCGGCCAGGTCAACGAAGTCGATACGCTGGGCGGCCTGATCTTCGCCGAACTCGGCCGCATTCCGGCCCGTGGCGAAGTCGTCCAGGCGGTGCCGGGCTTCGAATTCCACGTGCTCGACGCCGATCCCCGCCGGATCAAGAAGGTGCGCATCACCCGTGCCGCCGTGCGCCGCCGTCCGGCAAAAGACGCGGCGGATCATGCCGGTGCGGCAGACGCCGAAGGGCAGCCTGCAAGCTGATCCTCAGAACAGGGTCTCTCCATAGCCGACCAGATCGCCTTCCTCCGCAAGCGGGGGAGGGCAGGTTCCGTCTGATGGGGCTGAAACGGGCAAGAGCAGCGGCCCCACGCGCAGACAAGCGACGATCTCATCTGCCCGGACCTGACGCGGAAAAGCGGGTTCCTCGCCACCTGGCGTCGACAACGTGAAACGCCCGGCCTGCGGCGCCCTGATTTCACCCAGGAGATCCTTGGGCAGCGCAATCATCAGATCGATCCCATCGTCCTGATAGGTCATGGCGCCGATGCCGCGCGCCGCCATCATCCGCATCAACCGGCGCTCCGCCTTGTGGTCGGTCATGCATCGACCTCGATCGTGAACAGCAGCATTCCCGGCTCGACCCCGTCGCCATCGGCGGGCAGGATTTGCGTGATCACCCCATCGCACTCCGCTTCAACCGGATTGAGCAGTTTCATCGCCTCGATGATGGCGATCTGGTCGCCGTCGCGCACGCGGTCGCCCAGCTCCACGAAAGGCTTCGCCCCGGGCGCGGGCGAGCGGTAGAAGGTCCCGGCCATGCCGGCCTTGATCTGTCGCGTCGCGCTCTGCGCATCCGCCGTCGACGCGGGCGCTTGAGGGACGGCCGAAGGCTTTGGCGCTGCCGCAGGCTCGGCCTCCGACGCCTGTTTCACCAGCCTTATGCGCATGCCGCCTTCGGTCACGTCGAGCTCGTTGAGATCGGAGGCTTCAAGCATCCGCATCAGCCGGTCGATCAGGTCGAAATCCATCTGTGCTTACTCCACGAAAGACTGGATGGTGACATCAGCGGCTTCGAGCGACTGCCGAAGGGCGCGGGCGATCTCTACGGCCGAGGGCGTGTCGGAATGCACGCAGATCGAATGGATCGCGGTCTTCAGCCGCTTGCCGGTCACCGTCTCGATCGCTCCCGCCTCCAGCATCGAAAGGATGCGGCGCGCGATCTCGTCGGGGTCATGCAGCACCGCGCCGGGCAAGCGGCGGTCGACGAGAAAACCGTCATCGGTATAGGCGCGGTCGGCGAAGATCTCGGAGCGATAGTCGAGGCCCATCTCGTCCGCCGCCTTCTCCATCTCCCCAAGCGCGATCGTCAGGCAGATGAGTGTGGGATCGACGGCCCTGATCGCCCGGCAGGCGGCAAGCGCGATATCGCGGTTCTGCTGGCCGAGATTGCCGAGCGCCCCATGCAGCTTCACATAGCGGATCGCATGACCGGAATAGGCCGCCATCGCTTGGGCGGCGCCGATCTGATAGGCGATCAGCCGCTCCGTCTCGCCCATGGTGAAGGGGATGTTGCGTCGTCCGAAACCCCAGAGATCGGGATAGCCGGGATGCGCCCCCACCGCGATGCCTTTTTCCCGCGCCAGACGAAACGTGTTCGCCATCACTTCCGGATCGCCGGCATGCAAGCCGCAAGCGACATTGGCGGAGCTGACGATGTCGAGCATCGCCGCGTCGTCGCCCATCTTCCAGGCGCCGAAGCCTTCGCCCATGTCGGAATTGAGGTCCACCTTCATCGCCGTCTCCTGCCTGCGTCACCGTTGCTTCCTTAAAGCATGCGCAGGGGCGGTCGTCATCGCGCCCGCGACAAAGAATCTTCTCCGCCCCAGTAGGCAAGCTCGCTCGACTGATATATCAGATCGGGAGACACAGGAACATCCATGATAGAGGTAAACCCACCCCGCCTGTCCTTCGAAGGACCCGACGCGCTGTTGATCGACGGCGCGATGGGGGCGTTTTCCGACGCCGTGCAGGAAAAGATCTGGGCGTTGGCCGAAAGCCTGCGCGCTTTCCCCGGAATGATCGAGACGGTTCCGGGCATGAACAACCTGCTCCTCGTCTTCGACCCCTTTCTGACGGACGCTGATCAATTGCAGGCGGATATCCTCGCGGGCTGGAGCATCGTGGGCGCCGCAAGGCGGGGCGTGGTTCGCGATGTGCCGGTTCGCTATGGCGGCGAGGACGGACCCGATCTCGAAGATTTCGCCCGCGCCAAGGGCATGACCGCAGACGAGGTGATCGCACGCCATGCGGCGCCGCTCTATTCGGTGGCCGCCGTCGGCGCCATGCCGGGCTTCGTCTATCTCTCCGGGCTCGATCCGCAACTGGCCGCCCCGCGCCTCTCCAATCCGCGCGACGGCGTGCCGGTCGGCTCCGTCATTGTCGGCGGCGCGCAGGCGGGCATCATGCCGGTGACGGCGCCGTCCGGCTGGCATATTCTCGGCCGCACCGATCTCGGCCTGTTCGACGCGACCCGCGACAGGCCAGCGCTCTTTGCCCCCGGCGATCGCCTGCGTTTCGTGCCGGAGGCGCGGCGATGATCGAAATCCTCACCTCGGGCCTGATGAACAGCGTCCAGGATCTCGGCCGTCCGCTTTATCTCGATCAGGGCGTCGGCCGCGGCGGCGCGATGGACCGGCAGGCGCTGACGGCGGCCAATCTGCTTGTTGGCAATGAGGCTGGCGCGGCAGGGCTGGAAATCGCCGTCTTCCCGTTCCGCCTGCGCTTTCACGCGCCCTGTCTCGTGGCGATGACAGGCGCTGTCGCTTTCGCCCAACTCGGCAATCGCACCTTTCCGGCCTGGTGGGCGCGGCAGGCGCAGGCGGGCGACGAGCTTCGCATAGACGCTCCCAGCGCCGGCGCGCGCGTGATGCTGGCTTTCTCGGGCGGCATCGACCTGCCCCTCGTTCTCGGCTCCCGCGCCACGGATTTGAAAAGCGGCTTCGGCGGGCTGGAGGGCAGGGCGCTGAAGCGCGGTGATCGCCTCGCTCTCGGCCCCAGCCGCATCCGCGCGAAACAACCCGCTGGCCATGGCCTCGATCCAGTGCTGCTCGGCCGCGACGATCCCGCGCTGTTGCGCATCATGGCTGGCGCCGAATATGCTGATTTTACCGACGAGGCTCGGTCTGTCCTGCTCGGCTCCGACTTTATCGTCAGCCGGCAAAACAATCGTCAGGGCATGCGGCTGGAAGGCGATCCGCTGATCCTCACGCGCAAGCTCGAACTGCACTCCCACGGCATCATGCCGGGCACGGTGCAGGTGCCTCCGTCGGGACAGGCGGTGATCCAGCTCGCCGAGGCCAATACCTGCGGCGGCTATCCGAAGATCGCCCATGTCATTGGCGCTGATCAGTGGAAGCTCGCCCAGGCCCGCGCTGGCGACCGGCTGCGCTTTCGTCTCATAGACCGCGCGGAAGCGCTGGCCGCCGAGCGCGCCGCCCGGATGTTTGAAACCAAAATCGCCCATCTCGCGCCGCTCGCGCTGAAGACCTGAGAGGGAAGCATGTCCAAAAAGCCGATCATCATTCTGGGCGCCGGCATTGTCGGCGCATCGACCGCGGCGGAACTGGCGCTGCGCGGCGAGCCTGTCCTGCTCATCGATCGCCAGGAGCCGGGCCTCGGGGCCTCTTTCGGCAATATGGCCAGCATCGCCGTCAATGGCTTCGAGGCCGTGTCGCGGCCGGCGGTCTGGAAAAAGATCCCCGGTTGGCTCGCCGATCCCGTCGCGCCGGTGGCGGTCAATCCTGTCTATGCCTTCAAGATGCTGCCCTGGTTCCTGCGCTTTCTCGCCGCCGGCCGTCCAGACCGGATCAAGGAGATCGAGGAGGCCGGCGCCAATCTGGCCCTTCGCTCGCTTGCCGATCTCAAGACACTGCTCGGCCGCGTCGGGTCTATGGATATGCTCAGCGACACTGCCTGCCTGCAGCTGTTCGGCACCGAAGCCGAATTCGCGGCCGGCCGCGCCAATCTCGCGCTGATGGATCATTTCGGCCTCAAATACGAGGTGCTTTCCGGCCCGCGCCTGCGCGAGGTCGAGCCGCTCCTGAACCCGGCTCTGCCGAAGGCGGTGCTGCTGCCGGACAATCATTTCGTCACCAGCCCCCACGGCCTTGTGCTGCGTCTGGTCGAGGCCATGCGCGCCCGTGGCGGCGCTTTCCTCAAGGGCGAGGTCACGAGACTGGAGCGCGACGAGCGCGGCGTCACCGCCGTCATTCTCACTGACGGCAAGCGCATCGAGACCGACCGGGTGCTGATCGCCATGGGCGTGCACAGCCGCGATCTCGCCAAAGCGGCGGGCGAACCCATTCCGCTGGAGACCGAACGCGGCTACCACACCCAGATCATGGCCCCTAGCGTCGATCTCAAATGGTCACTGATCTGGCCGGAGCGGGCCTTCATGATCACCCCCACGGCGGGCGGCGTCCGCGTCGGCGGCTCGGTGGAAATGGCGGGGCTGGAGCGCGCGCCCAACTGGCGTCGCGCCCGTTTCCTGGTCGAGCATGCGCGCTATGCGCTGCCGGGTCTCAAGGTGGAGGAGGCCACCGAATGGATGGGGCACCGCCCGGCGCTGCCGGATACGATCCCGGTCCTCTCGGCGTCTTCGACCACGCGCGGCCTTTACTATTCGACCGGCCATGGCCATTTCGGCCTGACCTATTGCGCCACAACCGCGCTCGCCATGGCCGATCTGATGACAGGCCAGACGCCGCCGATCGATCTGACGCCTTATCGCATCAACCGCTACTGACACGCGGCCCCGAACAAGAGGAAGACCCATGCGCTGGAAACGTACGATCCAACTGGTGGATGTTCACTGCGAAGGCGAAATCGGCCGCTTGGCCACCGGCGGCGTGCCGAACATCCCCGGCAAAACCATCGCCGAGCAGCTCAACTACATCAACACGGTGGATGACAGCCTGCGCCGTTTCCTCTGCCTCGAACCCCGACAGGGGCCGCTGGGCTCGGTCAATCTGCTGTTGCCGCCCAAGCGCGAGGGCGCCGACGCCGGCTTCATCATCCTGCAGGCCGATCAGGCGCACGCCATGTCCGGCTCCAATTCGATCTGCGTCACCACGGCGCTGTTGGAGACCGGCATCATCGAGATGAAGGAGCCGGAAACGGTGGTCATACTCGACACCGCCGCCGGCCTCGTCAAGGCCACCGCCACCTGCCGCGACGGCCGTTGCGAACGGGTGGAGCTGACCATGACGCCCTCTTTCGTGCTCGATCTCGATGTCGAGGTCGACACGGGGACCTGGGGCAAGGTGAAGGTCGATCTCTGCTATGGCGGCGTGTTCTACGCCATAGCGGACGCGAGCGCCGTGGGCCTGACCATCGACAAGGCGAACGCCCGCGAGCTCGTCGCCGCCGGCATGGCGCTCAAGGATCTCATCAACCGCACGATCCCGGTCGTACATCCGGAAATCCCCGAAATCCGCGGCGTCGCCTATGTGATGTTCCGGGGCGAGGAGCCCGATGGCGCGGTGCGCACCTGCACCACCATGTGGCCCGGCCGCGTCGACCGTTCGCCCTGCGGCACCGGCAGTTCCGCCAATCTCGCAACGCTCCATGCGCGCGGCAAGGCCAAGATCGGCGACACCTTCATCTCGCGCTCCACCATCGGCACGGAATTCCGCGTTGGCCTGAAAGACGTCACCACCATCGCCGGCCGCCCCGCCATCATCCCCACCATCTCCGGCCGCGCCTGGACCTTCGGCATGACCCAGGTGGCGCTCGATCCCTTCGACCCCACTGCGGAGGGATTTGCGGTCACGGATGTATGGGGGCCGCAGGCGGGGGAGATACGGTGAGGGTCTACGTGGGCTTGGTCAGCGAGATGGTTGCCTCTGGCCCCTTGCTGTCATTGACCTGCAACGAAAAAGTCGCGAAATCCTAGGTTTCGCGACTCCTCCGGTTGTTTGCCCCTTCCCTTCGAACGAGGGGTAAAAATGATCAGGCGCGGATTGCCTGCGCCACAGTCTCGGGGGCTTGCTCGATCACTTTCAGCAGCACTATTGCGGCGCGATCCGGTTGGCGGCGCTTCTGCTCCCAATCCTTGATCGTGCCGGCGGATAGGCCATAGCGCTTCGCAAACTCCGCCTGCGAAAGCCTCTGGCGCTTGCGAATGGCCGCCACGTCGATCGTTTCAGGAACGAAAACAGCGGCGGGTTCTGCGCGGCCCTTTGCGATCGCCAGTGCTTCATGTGCGCTCTGGATAAGCTCTTTTCCGAAAGTCACACCGTATTCTTTCTCTGTCTATAGGCATCCACCAGCTTGGGGAGGATGCGGGCCAGTTCGTTCCGTTCCGCTTTCGAGAGGTTGCCCTTTTCGTTCTTCACGTAGATCGCCTAGGCGAAAACCGGAATATCTCCGCCCTCGAAGTAATGAACAGTCCGGAATCTACCGCTTTTCCTTGACCTTTACGGGCATGACGCAGCTTGCGCGCCCCGCCGGTTCCAGACTCGTTAACAAAGTATTTCTATTGGTAAGACACGTCCTCAATCACTGCGACACCAAGCATGTTCTTTAAAGGAAGTAGGTTTTTTGGCAATTTTCCTGCGATAGCCGAGAAAGCCTGCGCACTAATCTCACGATTTTCTGATGCCTCAACTGCCTGCATAACTGCTACGTACTTTACACATTGGTAGAGGCCGCGAACGATATCTGCTTCGTTGGAAATTTCTGTTTTGACTTCCACTGCGATCCAGCCCGCTTTCGTGACGAAAGACACGTCGAGCTTATCCCCTGAGGGCAGGGGGTGCTCGCACTTGCCGCCGGCTGTCGAAGCTGGGAGGCCAACGACCTCTGGATGTACTGCGACGAATTCCTTCATCTTTCGATGACTTTCGCTTTCTCCTCCTCCGCGACCAGCAGCGGCCTCATTGACTTTTGCAAAGGATTGGTTGACCGGAGGTAGATCCAAAATTTGTAGTACTTCCCGCCAACGCGGATACCCATAGATATGCGCCAATTCTGCATCGACGATTGCTCGTTTTCTAACTGTCGACAAAGAGCTGAAGTCTTCCTTCTTAATCAAAAACCACCCGATGCCTTCACCTGGAAGATGTGTGTTTTTGTTGAGTACTAGGCACTGGATCGGAGGGATTTTTTGCTTCCAACGTTTGCTTAAATTTTCTAATGTCCGGCCAATGCTTCCCAGGACAAAATTTAGGTTCCGCGGATTCGACATGCCAAGTTCGTCTGCTAGATCGGAATAGAAGATACTGTTTCCTGATTCAGCCTGACGTACGAGCATCGGCAGGGCTCGTCGGGCTCTTTCTTGATACAGACTTTCACCAGATATGGGTTCGGCAATATGGGCAGTAACTCGATCCAAAATCTATCTCCAACGTGTCGGGCAGCTTTTACAGCAACGAAAGAAAAACTATCATACAACTCTAAATGTACGAATAATCAAGCCGGGAACTTTTGACTTTGGCGTAAAAGAGTTCGCTTCAACCCGCTGACGCTCCCCCCACAAACAGAAAGACCGTCATGGCCGGAGGGCGGCGCCATGACGGTCTCTGTGATGCGGACAAGAGTTAGGGGCGTCTTGGTCCGCGTGCCCGGCCGGGCGGGGGACTTGCCTTTTGCCGGGTTTTCGCAGCCTTAGGGGCGTGGCTGCTATGACCAAGAGATGGCCCCGACTTTGTGGCATTTCAATGGATCGGCCAGGCAAAGAAATGTTAATTCTTGTTAATGTAAAGACATACTGAGCGCGCCGTCACACTATGGGACGGGCCTGCGGCTCCAGTCTTGCCTGGTTCACATGGAAGTATTGGGCCCTGTCGCCGAGCGCTTCGAAGAGATGCGCGTCAGTGCCGGTCATGAAGGCCTGGGCGCCAATTCTATCCATGAGGTCGAACAGCGCGGCGCGGCGATGGCGGTCGAAATGCGCCCCGACTTCATCGAGCAGCAGGATGGGCGCGTGTCCGGTCATCGTCGCGGTCAGTTCGGCATGGGAGAGGACCAGCCCCGCCAGCAGCGCCTTCTGTTCGCCGGTCGAGCAGAGCGCGGCCTCGATCGATTTCTCCTTGTGCAGCACCATGAGATCGGTGCGGTGCGGTCCATCCAGCGTCCGCCCCGCCGCCTGGTCGCGCCTGCGGCCCTGTTCGAGGAGATTGGCGTAATGGTCTTCGAGATCGATCGCCGGCCGGTCCAGCCCGCCATCGAGAAAGCCTTCGAGCGTCAAGAGCGATTGCGGAAAGCGGCTCGCCTCCTCGGCCCGTTCCGCAAGCCTTGCGATCAGCGCCACCACTTCCGTGCGGGCGAGCGCGATGGCGACGCCGAGGCCGGCCATCTGCCGCTCGATGGAACTCATCCAGTCGGCGTCATAGCGTCCGTCTTCGAGCAGTCTGTTGCGCATCTTCATGCTGCGCTCGAAATCGGCGGCGCGGCGGCCATGCGCCGGATCGAGCGACAGAACCAGCCGGTCGAGAAAGCGCCGGCGCTCGGAGGCCGGGCCGGTGAACAGCCCGTCCATCGCTGGCGTCAGCCAGAGCACGCGCAGATGATCGAGCAATTCGTCGCCGCTTTTGGCGTCGGTGCCGTTGATGCGCACCCGCCGTGCGGCCGCATCCGGCTGCACGCCGGTGCCGATCTCGACATCGCCCTCCATGCCCTCGACTTCGGCGAACACCGAAAAGCCCGCCTCTTCGCCCTTCAGCGCCACGTCTGAATAAACAGCCCGGCGCAATCCGCGTCCGGGCGAGAGCAGCGACACCGCTTCGAGAAGATTGGTTTTGCCTGAGCCGTTTTCGCCGGTCAGCACCACATGCCGCGCATCAAATGTGAGAGCGGCGGAGCGGTAGTTGCGATAGGCGGTCAGCGCGAGACGCCGGATGAACACTTTCTGAGGCATGCCCTGCCTTTAGAGCAATTCGCAGCTGGCAGAAAGCCGCAACAATGCATGGGAAGCGATCAGGCGCCGATCAGCCGCACCCAGGCGCGGGCGAGCGCCAGCCCCATGGCATCGGCCGTCCGGCCTTCGATCTCGGCGCGTTCTGGATAGCTCTGCAGCCAGTCCGGGTCCATGCGCGCCACGGCTTCGGGAAAGGTCTTCACCCAGGTCGCGACCACATCGCGGTTGGCTTCGAAATGAAACTGCATGCCGTAGCTCGCCCGTCCCACCCGGAAGCACTGATTGGTCGCCGTCTCATTGGTCGCCAGCCGCACTGCGCCTTCGGGCAGGGTGAAGGTGTCGGAATGCCATTGAAAGATCGGGAAGGCCTCATCCGCGACCGACAGGACGGGATCATCGGCGGCCGCTTCTGTGCGCCGCACTTCGCGCCAGCCGATTTCCTTAGCTTGGTTGAGAAGATTGGTTGCGCCATGGCCGCGCGCCAGCAACTGGCTGCCGAGGCAGATGCCGAGCACCGGCTTGTCCGCCTCGCCGAAGCGCCGCATCAGCGCTGCGAGATGCGGCAGATAAGGGTGCTTTTCGTCGTCGAGAGCGCTCTGTTCGCCGCCCAGCACCACGACCGCGTCATAGCCATCCGGCTCGGGCAGCGGATCGCCCTGCCAGGCGCGGCAGAGCTCGATGTCCGCTTGCGCCTCTTCGAGCGCGATGCCCACATTGCCCCAGGGGGTGGAATGAATATTCTCGACGATCAGGACGCGCATGCGGATTTCCAACTGAGTTTCGCAGACGCTAGCGGATTCGCTCGGGAATGCCAGCCACAATCCGGCTCAAGGATTGGGTTTGCCGACTGATCGGATCGAGGCGACCAGTGTGCCGGCATGGGCGAGCGCCGTTGCGGTCGCGTTCAACATCGGCGGCAGGATCATCCATTCGAGCGTCCAGGCGGCGCCGGACCGCTCCTGTTCATGCACCAGCGATTGATGCAGGCCCGATATCTGCACGGCGTTGAAGCGGGCGAGCGCAACAAGCGTCTCGGCCAGCACCGGGTTCTGCTTATGCGCCATGGCGGAGGAAGCGCCGCCGCCTGACATCACGATCTCGGCCATCTCGTTCTGCGCCATCAGGGCTGCGTCCTGGCCCATCTTGCCGAGCGCGCCGGTAACCTGCGACAGCCAGCTTCCGAGCGCGACTATACGGTCGCGCTGGGCATGCGGCGTGTAATCGGGCGCAGAAAGCCCAAGTCTCGCCGCCAGCAAGGCCCGCAGCGCCTCGGCCTTGTCGGCATATTTATCCGATGTCCCCGCCGCGCCCGCGAGCGTCAGGATCAGGTTTCTGGCGCTGACATCAGCGACATCGTGGAGCGCCCGGGCGAGCGGCGCCCGCCAGGCCTCGATGCGGTCGCGCGCGGTGATCGGGATCGCCGCCTGCATCCGCGTCCGGCCCATCAGCGCATGATCGCCCTGGCTGGCGACGAGAGCGGACAGCGCCGCTGAGACGGCGCCCAGCCGGCTCTCCAGCAGCTCGAGCGCGGGCTTCAGCTTCAGCGCCAGCGCCGTGTCGATCACATCCTGGCTGGTGGCGCCGACATGCAGGCTCTTGGCCGCCTCGCCGCCGATATGGGCGCGCATTTGCCGGATAAGATCGGGCGGCACGACGCCGTCTTTCAGAACGGCGCGGGTGAGCGAAGCGACATCGGGGGAAAACGTCGCGGTCTTTGCACGGATCGCCTCTGCGTGATCGGCAGGGATCATGCCGAGTTCAGCCTGGGCTGCCGCGAGTTCGACCTCAAAGCGCAGCATGGCGGCGAGATCGGCCTTCGTGCCCATCAGCTGCGCCATCTCCTGATCCGTCAGGAGGGCGTCGAGAAAAGCGAGGGCGATCTGGCTCATGAGAACAGTCCGATACTGGCAAAGGCGAAAGGCGAGCTGTGACGCCCGCCTCTGGAGTTTAGACGCGTTCGAGCGCGATGGCGATGCCCTGGCCGACGCCGATGCACATCGTGGCCACTGCATAGCGGCCGCCGGTCAGCGTGAGTTCCAGCGCCGCCGTGCCGGCAATGCGCGCGCCGGACATGCCGAGCGGATGGCCGAGCGCGATGGCGCCGCCATTGCGGTTGACGCGCTCGTCATCGTCGGCGACGCCCAGCTGGCGCAGCGTGGCGAGTCCCTGGCTGGCGAAGGCTTCGTTGAGCTCGATCACGTCGAGCTGGTCCTGGGTCAGGCCCAGCCGGTCGAGAAGCTTCTGGGTCGCGGGCGCAGGCCCGATGCCCATGATGCGCGGCGGCACGCCGGCGGTCGCCCCGCCGAGAATACGGGCGATCGGCGTCAGGCCATGCTTTTTCGCCGCCGCTTCCGAGGCGATGATCAGGGCGGCGGCGCCGTCATTGACGCCAGAGGCGTTGCCGGCGGTGATCGTGCCGTCGGCGCGCACGATCGGCCGGAGCTTGCCGAGCGCCTCAATCGACGTGGCGCGGGGATGCTCGTCCTTGTCCACGACGATGGCGTCGCCCTTCTTCTGCGGGATGGTCACCGGCGTGATTTCGCGGGCGAGACGACCATTGGCCTGCGCGGCCGACGCCTTGGCCTGCGAGCGCACGGCGAAAGCGTCCTGGTCTTCGCGGCTGACTTGATAGTCGTCGGCGACGTTCTCCGCCGTCTCCGGCATGGAATCGACGCCATACTGCTTCTTCATCAGCGGATTGACGAAGCGCCAGCCGATGGTCGTGTCGTGGATTTCGGCCGCGCGCGAAAAGGCGCTCTCGGCTTTCGGCATCACGAAGGGCGCGCGGCTCATGCTTTCCACGCCGCCGGCGATGATCAACTCGGCTTCGCCGGCCTTGATGGCGCGGGCAGCGGTGATCACCGCATCCATGCCGGAGCCGCAGAGCCGGTTCATCGTCGTGCCGGGCACGGAGACGGGCAGGCCTGACAGCAGCGAGGACATGCGGGCAACGTTGCGGTTGTCTTCGCCCGCCTGGTTGGCGCAGCCGAAGATCACCTCGTCCACGGCGGCGAAATCCACCGAGGAATGCGCCGCCATCAGCGCCTTGAGCGGCACGGCGCCGAGATCGTCGGCGCGGACGGAAGACAGCGAGCCGCCGAAGCGACCGATGGGCGTGCGGATATAGGCGCAGATGTAAGCGTCTGACATAAGAGGTTCCTCAGAGTTCCGGCACGATGAGATCGGCGACCTCGCCCTCGACATGGAGGGGGGCGCCGGTCATGGCCTGCAATTCGTCCATGGTCATGCCCGCGAGCTTTTCGCGGACCACGAAATGGCCGTTCCGGATGTCAACAACCGCATGGCTGGTATAGACGCGGGTGATGCAGCCGACGCCGGTCAGCGGGAAGGCGCAGCGCTCCACCAGCTTCGGTTCGCCGGTCTTGGTCACATGTTCGGTGATGACGAAAACCTGCTTGGCGCCGTGCACCAGATCCATCGCGCCGCCCACGGCGGGCACGCCCTTGGAGCCGACGCGCCAATTGGCCAGATCGCCGTTCTCGGCCACCTGATAGGCGCCGAGGATGGCCACATCGAGATGGCCGCCGCGCACCATGGCGAAACTGTCGGCATGGTGGAAGAAGGCGGCGCCCGGCTTCAGCGTCACGGCCTTCTTGCCGGCGTTGATCAGGTCCCAGTCTTCCTCGCCAGGCTTGGGCGCCTCGCCGAAATTCAGAATGCCGTTTTCGGTGTGGAAGATCGCCTGCCTGCCCGGCGGCTGGAACTTGGCGACCATTTCCGGAAAGCCGATGCCGAGATTGACATAGGCGCCGTCCTCGATATCCTGTGCGGCGCGCCAGGCGATCTGGGCGTTGGAGAGCTTGATGTCTTCGCGTGTGTCGATGCTCATATATAGGCCACTCCGGCTCGGATGAGCTCTTCTTCCTGTTGCGGGTTGGGGATTTCGACGACCTGATTGACGAAGATGCCGGGGGTCACGACCTGTTCGGGATCGATCTCGCCGGCCTCGACGATCTTCGAGACCTGCACGATCGTGGTCTTGGCCGCCATGCACATCAGCGGATTAAAATTCCGTCCGGCCTTGTTGTAGGTCAGGTTGCCGTGGCGGTCGCCGATATGGCCCTTGACGATGGCGAAATCCGCCTTCAGCCAGCGCTCCTGCACGTAAGAGCGACCGTCGAATTCGGCGATCACCTTGCCATTGGCAAGCTCGGTGCCATAGGCGGTCGGCGTGTAGAAGGCCGGAATGCCGGCGCCGCCGGCGCGGATGCGCTCGGCAAGCGTGCCCTGCGGCACGAGCTCCAGTTCGATCTGGCCGGCCAGATAGCGGTCGGTGAAGGCGCGCGGATCCGACGAGCGCGGAAACGAGCAGATCATCTTTTTGACCATGCCGGCGTCGA
This sequence comes from Rhizobium sp. SG_E_25_P2, assembly GCF_029892285.1. Lineage (GTDB taxonomy): Bacteria > Pseudomonadota > Alphaproteobacteria > Rhizobiales > Rhizobiaceae > Rhizobium_E. The sequence continues at coordinate 444,562 of NZ_JARXVM010000001.1, read as the reverse complement.
TCATCGCGGCGATGCCGATGCGGCCATTGCCGGCATTGTTGTTGATCACCGTCAGCCCCATGGGCCGCTGGTCGATCAGCGCGTGAATGAGTTCGATCGGCGCGCCGGAGCCGCCGAAACCGCCGATCATCACGGTCGCGCCATCGCCGATCGCGGCGACGGCGTCAGCCGCGCTGGAAACTGTCTTGTCCATTCGGAACCTCCATCCCGACCGCACGGGATAACCGGTCGGCTTGCAGAGAAGAAATAATCCCGTCCCGGATCGACGTCCATCAAATTGTGCGATATAAGATATTTGTACGATTATCGCACAAATAGACAATGAAGAGGGGCATCGCTATGGCGGAACCGCGCGACATCATGGGCGGCTTGATGAAGGGGCTGAAGGTCATCGAAGCCTTCAGCGCCGAGCGTCCCCGCTTGTCGATCACCGAAGCGGCCACGCTTGCAGGGTTGGATCGCGCCACCACGCGCCGCTGCCTGCTAACTTTGGCCGAAGGCGGATATGCCGATTATGACGGAAAATTCTTCACGCTGACGCCAAGGGTGTTGCGTCTGGGCGTCGGCAGCCTCGCCGCCATGCCGCTTCCCCGCATCGTCCAGCCGGTGCTCGACCGGCTCAGCCAGGAAATCGGCGAAAGCAGTTCCGTCTGTATTCTGGACGAGACTGAAATCGTCTATGTGGCGCGCGCCGCGCAACGGCGGGTCATGTCGATCGCGCTGATGCCGGGCTCGCGCCTACCCGCCTATTGCACCTCCATGGGCCGTATTCTGCTCGCGGCGCTGGATCCGGTCGAGGCCAGGCGTATTCTGGACGCGTCTACCCGCACGCAGCGGACCGAGAGAACGGTGACGGACATTGAGGCGCTGATGACGCTCTTGGGTGGCGTCCGCCGCGACGGCTTCGCGCTCAATGACCAGGAAGTCGAGATCGGTCTGCGCTCGATCGCGGTCCCCCTGCGCAATACCCGAGGACATGTCGTTGCGGCCGTCAATGTCGGACTGGCGGCAGGCGCGGAGACAGCGAAGGCGCTTGAGGACCGCTATTTGCCGTCGCTTCTCGCTGTGCAGGCTGAACTCGCCCGCGTGTTGACGTGAAGAAGCGCGCTCGCGCGCGCTTCCGATAGTAAGCCGCCTAAATATCGAAGAAGATCGTTTCCTTCTCGCCCTGAAGATGGATGTCGAACGTCACGACATCGCCATCCCGCTGGCCGATCAGGGTCGGCACGCGCACGCGATGCTCGATCGTCTTGAGGATCGGGTCTTCCGCATTGGCCTCGGGTTCGTCGGAGAAATACATCCGCGTATTAAGCCCGATATTGATGCCGCGCGCCACGATCCACAAGGTCACATGCGGCGCCATCAGGCGCGGATCCTTGTCGCGGAAGGGAACGCGGCCCGGCTTGATCGTCTGGAAGGAGAATTCGCCACTGTCCATGTCAGCAGGGCAGCGGCCCCAGCCGAAGAAGTTCGGGTCGGCCTTGCCGCGCGTCTCGGACGGACTGTTGTAGAAGCCGTCGGCGTCGGCCTGCCAGATCTCCACCAGCGCATCGCGCAACGGCGTGCCGGTTCCGTCGATCACCCGGCCCTTGATGGTGATGCGCTCGCCGCGTGTCTTGTCGTTGTAAAGCGGACCGGAGCCGAGATCGCTGTCATAGACCCCGTGAATGCCGGTGAAATTCGGCGTGCAGCCGATATGCACATAGGGGCCTGCGGTCTGGGAGGCGGTTTCTTTGAGATAATCGAGCCTCTGCACCATGTCAGTTGCCCTCCTTGCGGTTCTCGAAAAATGTCGAGCGGCGGCCGCGCAGCACGATGTCGAATTTATAGGCGCGCATGTCCATCGGAATGGTCGAATTCATGTCGAGCGGCGCGATCAGTTGCTTGATGGCTTCCTCATCCGGGATCGTCTTGACGATCGGACATTTCCAGATCAGCGGATCGCCCTCGAAATACATCTGCGTGATCAGCCGCTGGGCAAAGCCATGGCCGAACACCGAGAAATGGATATGGGCGGGCCGCCAGTCATTGACCCAGTTCATCCAGGGGTAAGGGCCGGGCTGGATGGTCTTGAACCAGTAGTAACCGTCCTCGTCGGTGATCGTCCGGCCGAAGCCGCCGAAATTGGGATCGAGAGGGGCGAGATAGGTTTCCTTCTTGTGGCGGTAGCGCCCTCCGGCATTGGCCTGCCAGAATTCCACCAGCGCGCCGGCCACGCCCTTGCCGCGCTCGTCGAGCACCCGGCCATGCACGAGAATGCGTTGGCCGATCGCCATTTCGCCTGGCTTGGCGAAATTGACGATCAGGTCGTTATCCAGCTCGTTGAGCATGTTGTGGCCGAAGACGGGGCCGGTGATTTCGCTCTTGGTGCCGTCGAGCGACAGCAGCGCGCGCTGCGGCGAGCGCGCCACCGATGTCTTGTAAAGCGGCGTCAGCGCCGGCGGATGCCAGGCGCGGTCGCGGGCGTAGAAGGCGCCTGTTTCGGGCCTCTGATTGCTGCTCATGCTTTTCCTCCATGAGATTGAGTGGCGTTCATCTCATCCAGCACTTTTTTTATGATTTTGATGGCGTGATTGGCGGCCGGCACGCCGGCATAAATGGCCACATGCAGCATGGCCTCGCGCAGATCTTCGGGCGTCGCGCCGGTATTGGCGGTGGCGCGCACATGCATCGCCACTTCCTCGTCCTGACCGAGCGCGGCCAGAAGCGCGATTGTCACCATCGAGCGCTCGCGCTTGGTCCATTCCGGCCGCGACCAGACATGCCCCCAGGCGGCTTCGGTGATCAGCGCTTGAAAGGGTTCGTCGAAAGCGGTCTTGGCCGCCTCGGCCCTGTCCACATGCGCGTCGCCGAGCACCGAGCGCCGCGTCGCCATGCCTTGCCGATACCGTTCCGTCTGGGAAGCGTCCGTCACTGTTGTCAGTCCTCGTTGATGAAATCGACGATCAGTTCGGCGAGCGCCGCCGGCTGTTCGACGCAGGGAATATGGCCGCAGCCCTCGATGATCTCGAACTGGGCGTCGGGAATGAGAGCGGCCGTCGAGCGCACCAGATCCGGCGGCGTCGAGCCGTCCTGGTCGCCGACGATTGTCAGCACCGGAACGGTGATGGTCGGAGCCACACTGGTGAAGTCGGCGTCGCGAATCGCTGCGCAGGTCGCGGCGTATCCTTCGACCGACTGCCGCGTGAGCATGGTCTTGTAGCCGGCGAGATCATCGGCGCGCTTGGCGTGAAAATCCGGCGTGAACCAAAGCTTCATCACGCCATCGGCGAGCGAGGCAATGCCCTTTTCGGTGACGCCCGCGATCCGCTGGTTCCAGCCGTCGGCCGTGCCGATCTTATGGGCGGTGTCGCAAAGCACGATCTTTTCGATAAGGCCTGGGCGCTGCCGCCAGACCTCCTGGGCGATCAGGCCGCCGACCGAAAGACCGACCAGCGTAACCTTCTTGACCTTCAGGTGGTCGAGAAGGCCGATCAGATCCATGGCGTGATCGCTGATCGAATAGGGCGTGGAGCCGGTCTCCGACAGGCCATGGCCGCGCTTGTCATAGAGCAGAAAGGACCATTCCTCGGCGATTTCGTCGATGAACGGCAGCCAGATGCGGAAATCCGTGCCCAGCGAATTGATCAGCACGACGACGGGATCGTCCTTGGATTCCGTCAGGAATTCGTAATGCAGAACCTGACCGTTGATTTTGGCGAATGCCATGATGCGCTCCTCACTGGGACAAAAGATATCGAATGGTTTTTGACAAGAAAAATGATATTTACGGCGCTATTCATAAGCAGGGAGCTATGAATTGGACAGCCGAATCAAATTTCGCCATCTGCAGACCTTTATAGAGGTCGCGCGACAGAAAAGCGTTGGCCGCGCCGCCGGTGTGCTGGCGATCACCCAGCCGGCCGTCACCCGCACCATCCGCGAATTGGAAGACGCGCTCGGCGTCGACCTGTTTGAAAAGGACGGCCGCGGCATTCGCATCAGCCGGTTCGGCGAGGTCTTTCTCCGCCATGCCGGCGAAAGCGTCGCCGCCGTTCAGCGGGGCGTCGATTCGATCTCGCTCGCCCGCAAGTCGATCGGGCCGCCGGTCCGCATCGGCGCGCTGCCGACCGCCTCCGCCACGTTCCTGCCGGACGCAGTCCATGCCTTTCTGGAGGCCGACACCGGCAGTTCCGTGACCATTGTTTCAGGCGAAAATCGCGTGCTTCTCGATGCGCTCAGGCTCGGCGATCTCGATCTCGTCGTCGGGCGTCTCGCAGCGCCCGAGCGCATGACCGGCCTGCATTTCGAACCGCTGTATACGGAGGAGGTCTGCTTCGTGGTTCGCGCCGACCATCCTCTGACGGCGCGTCCCCACTTCTCGCTCACCGAACTCGTACATTACACGGTGTTGATCCCCCCTTCGGGCGCCGTCATCCGGCCGCTGGTCGACCGCTTCCTCCTGACCAATGGCATCGCCGACCTGCCGCAATCGGTCGAGACCGTGTCGGACAGTTTCGCCCGCGCTTTTCTCGATCGTTTCGACGCTGTCTGGATCATCTCGCGCGGCGTCGCCTCGCCCGATATCGCGGCGGGGCGTCTTGCGCGGCTCGATATCGACACGTCCGAGACGCGGGGCGCCGTCGGCCTGACCAAGCGCGCCGACCGTGACCCGAGCCTCGCGCTGTCGATCATGATCACCACGATCCGCGACCATGTGCGATCGGCTGTGGATCGCTTCTGAGCGCCGCGAAAACGTCTGATTTCTGTCATTGGCCTGTCGCCCGCGAGCGTCATGGATCGGGCGCGATTTGGAGACGACGCCATGACCGTAGCCCTGATGATCATAGACATGCAGATTGATGCGCTTGAGGCGCTGCCGTCCACGCGCGTGGAGCAGTTGGTCGAGCGGCAGAACCGGCTTGCTGGCGCTTTTCGCGCGCGCGGTCTGGCAGTGATCATGGTCGGCGGCGAGTTCAAGGCCGATCTCAGCGACGCGTTCCTGGAAATGCGGCGCAAGCAGGTTTCGGTTTCGATCGAGGGAACGCCCGGCGTAGCCCTTCATCCGGCGCTTGAGCGCGACGCTGGCGATATCGAGATTGTCAAAAAACGCTATAGCACCTTCTTCCGCACCAATCTCGACGAAATCCTCGCCGAACGCGGCGTCACCAGGTTGGTGCTGACTGGCGTCAACACCCATGCCTGTATCCGCATGGCCGCGATCGACGCCTATCAGCGCGATCTCGATGTGGTCATCGTCGAGGACGCTGTGGCGTCTTATGACGATCAGCACGCCTCGGTGTCGCTGCGCTATATGACCGACAAGATCGCCGCCGTCATGAGCGCCGATAGCGCGATCGCCGCGCTGCCGGCCTGGATGACCAGTCAGAACTCTGAAATACGCCAGGCAATGTAAAGAAGAGCGCCGGCGATCACCCAGAGCGCGACGCGGCCGGAGCGGGAGTGTCGCGCTTCGGACCTGCCGATCTTTTCGGCGGTCTCGGCGTCGAATTTCAGTCCATGCTCAGTCATGTCGGTGATGTTGACGGCGAGCTTCTCGACGCGGGCGGCGATCTCCGGCACGGCTTCGGCGATGCGCATCGCCGCCTTCAAACCGTCCTTCAAGTCGCCGACAATGCGCTTGGGACCGAGATTGTCGCGGATCCAGGATCCGACCACCGGTTCGGACGCCTTCCACATATTGAAATGCGGATCGAGAGAACGGGCCACGCCTTCGACCACGACCATGGTCTTCTGCAGCATGATCAGTTCGGAGCGCGTCTCCATGTCGAACAGTTCGGTCACTTCGAACAGCAGCGTCAGCAGTTTCGCCATGGAAATCGTGTCGGCCGGTTGGCCGTGGATCGGCTCGCCAATGGCGCGGATGGCTTGCGCGAAGGAGGCGTGATTGTGATGGGCAGGCACATAGCCGGCTTCGAAATGCACATCCGCCACGCGCTGGTAATCGCGGGTGATGAAGCCGAACAGGATTTCGGCGAGGAAGCGACGTTCCTTCTTTCCGAGCCGTCCGACAATGCCCATGTCGACGGCGACGACGACTCCCTCGGGATCGACGAACAGATTGCCCTGGTGCATGTCGGCATGGAAAAAGCCGTCGCGCAGCGTATGGCGCAGAAAGCTCTGCATCAAAGTCTGGGCCAGCGTCGACAGATCATGGCCTGCCGCCTTCAGCCCGGCGATATCGGACATCTTGACGCCGTCGATCCATTCCATGGTCACGACGTCGCGGCCGGTGCGTTCCCAATCGACCTTGGGGACCCGGAAGCCGGGGTCATTGACCGTATTCTCGTCGAGTTCGGAGAGCGCGGCCGCCTCAAGCCGGAGATCCATCTCGATCTTGGTGGTCTGCTCGAGCGTCTTGGCGACTTCCACTGGTCGCAGGCGGCGAGCGGGCGGATAGAATCGCTCCTGCAGATGCGCCACCACGAAATTGGTTTCGAGGTCGCGGGCGAAGCGCTCGCGCACGCCCGGTCGGATGACTTTGACGGCCACCTTGCGGCGCCCTCCGTCCTTGTCGATCACAATGGCCGGATGCACCTGCGCCATCGAGGCGGCGGCGACCGGCGGCAGGAATTCCTCAAACAGATCCTCGATGCTGCGGCCGAGCGAATCCTCGATCTGTCGCCTGGCGGCCTCCATCGGAAAGGTCGACATCCGGTCCTGCAAAAGCGCCAGATCGGCGGCGAAATCCTTGCCCACCACGTCGGGGCGCGTGGCGAGGAATTGACCGATCTTCACATAGGACGGGCCCAGCCGGTCGACGGCGCGGGCAAGATTGTCCGATTGCGCCGACGTCTTCGCCCGCTTCTTGGCGAGCAGTCCGGCCAGCGAATGGCCGAAGCGCAGAATGGCTGGCAGGTGATCGGCGGGCAGGGCGGAGATCACGCCCTCGCGCGTCAGCACCCAACCGAGATTGATCAGGCGCAGATAAGCTCCGGCAGTGCTCATGAGATCAAAGCTTCCAGCCGGAATGCAGGCAGGCGATGCCGCCGGAATAATTGGTGTAGGCAGCGCGCGAGAAGCCGGCCTTGGTGATCATCTCGGCAAAATCCCGCTGATTGGGGAATTTGCGGATCGATTCCACCAGATACTGATAGGGTTCGGCCTCGCCCGTCACCGCCTTGCCGATCTGCGGAATGGCGTTGAACGACCAGGCGTCATAAACCCGATCGAGCAGCGGCATTTCGACTTCGGAAAATTCGAGCACCAGCAGGCGACCGCCGCGCTTGAGCACGCGATGGGCTTCCGACAGCGCGACATCGATGCGCGGCACATTGCGGATGCCGAAAGCGATCGTATAGGCGTCGAATGTGTTGGCCTCGAACGGCAGTTCCTCGGCGTTCGCCTCGACGAAAGTCAGATTGCCCGCCAGTCCCTTTTTCTCGGCGCGTTCCGCGCCCACGCCGAGCATCGAGCCGTTGATGTCAAGCACGGTCGCCTGCGCCAGCCGTCCGGAAGCCTCGATGATGCGGAAGGCGATATCGCCGGTGCCGCCGGCGACGTCCAGCACTTTGTAGTCTGCGCTTTTGCGCGGATTGAGGGCTGAGATCATCGCGTCCTTCCAGACGCGGTGCAGGCCGGCCGACATCAGGTCGTTCATGATGTCATAGCGTTTGGCAACCTTGTGGAACACGTCATTGACCAGGCTCTGCTTTTCGCCGGGATTGACCTGGCGAAAACCATAGGATGTTTCCATGCCGCCATCGGCGCTTGCGCGTTCCGTCGTCATGTGGCGCTCCACTTCTGTCTTTTTTGTCTTTTTGCTTTACAATGGTCGAACCATACCGGATCGGTCCCGCCGACGCCATAGCCGAGCGGCGCAAAATGGTCGCGGGCAGATTGTTGCGCGCGACACAAAAAGGCTTCGCACAGGCTTTGCCGGGCATATTGCGGTCACGTTGTCGTGTTGAGGCTGTCGCTTTCCCTGATCGCGATAGGTGATTAACGGAACGGAAAGATCGTCCCGGGATAACCGATATTGGAATTTCTGAGTAACCACTTCATGGCCAGCACATTGTCGTCCCCGTTCCGCTCAGCTCTGGCCGCTTTCGGCCTTCTTTCGCTTGCGGCGCTTGCCGGCTGCACGACATCAGCGCTCGACATCGAGCCGGACACGTCCATTTCGCCCAAGCTCGCCCGCGAGATCCGCGCCAAAGGTTTTCGCGAGGAGGATCCGGTGCTCATCCGCATCTTCAAGGCGGAAAGCGAATTCGAGGTCTGGAAGAAGAAACCGTCCGGCCAATATGCGCTGTTTAAGACCTATCCGATCTGTCGATGGTCGGGGAAACTGGGCCCCAAGAAGAAGATCGGAGATAGGCAGGCGCCGGAGGGCTTTTACAATGTCTCCCTCGGCCTGCTGAATCCGAAGTCGCAGTTCTACCTGTCTTTCAATCTCGGCTACCCCAACCGGCTGGAAAGTGCGCTGGGCTATACGGGTGAAGCGCTCATGGTGCATGGCGCCTGTTCGTCGTCGGGTTGTTTCGCGCTCACCGACCAGCAGATGGCGGAAATCTACCCGCTCGTGAAGGCGGCGCTGAGAGCTGGCCAGCCGTCCTTCCAGGTCCAGTCCTACCCATTCCGCATGACGCCTGACAATATGGCCCGGCATGCGGGCGATCCCAATATGGCGTTCTGGCGGGCGATCAAACTCGGCTATGATTCCTTCGAGACAACGCGTCGCGAACCTGCTGTCGGCGCTTGCTCCGGCCGCTACGTGTTCAACCAGCCGGCCGAAAGCCTGCCCGCCAATCCGCTCGCGCCCTGCCTCACCGAACCGGCGCTGGCGTCCGCCCCGCTCTCCATGCCTGCGGCGTCGACTGCGTATGCCTATCAGGACGGCGGCATGCATAAGAGTTTCCGCGAACTCCTGTCGCGCTACGGCGAAAAACGCATGGCGGCCAAGATATCGGTTCGCAAATACCCGATCAGCCGTCCCGGCGCGGCGCTCGCCGATCCCTATCAGCCCGCAACCGATTGATCGGCCGGGCTGGCGGGGGGCGTTCGGCTTGTCTATATAGACGGCGACAGTCACCTGCCCGAGAAAGCCGCCGACCATGCCCGAATTGCCTGAAGTGGAGACCGTGCGCCGCGGGCTCGCGCCCTTCATGGAAAAGGCGCGCATCGACCGCGTGACGCTCAACAGGCCCGATCTCCGATTTCCTTTTCCCGAAGGCTTCGTCGACACTCTTCAGGGACGCCGCATCGAGGCGTTGGGGCGACGAGCCAAATATCTTCTCATTCATATCGAGGGCGGCTCAACTGTCATCGCCCATCTCGGCATGTCCGGCTCGTTCCGGATCGAGGCGGAAGAGCGCGCAGCGCCCGGCGAATTCCATCATCCCCGCTCTAAGGACGCGGCCCATGATCATGTGGTCTTCGACCTCGCGGGCGAGGCGGGGCCGGTCCGTATCGTCTATAACGATCCCCGGCGGTTCGGCTTCATGCATCTATGGAGCGCGCCGCTGCTTGACGATTACCCATCTTTCCAGGGGCTGGGGCCGGAACCGACAGGCAATCTCTTGTCGGCGGATTATCTCGCCACCCGCTTCAAGGGGCGCAAGCAGCCGCTGAAAAGCGCGCTCCTCGACCAGAAGATCATCGCCGGCCTCGGCAATATCTATGTTTGCGAGGCCATGCACCGCGCCGGTCTGTCGCCGGAGACCCCGGTCGGCGCGCTTGTCGACGCCAGAGGCGCGCCGAAAGCTGGGTTGTCGAGATTGTCGGACGACATCCGCGCGGTGATCGCCGAGGCGATCGAGGCGGGCGGCTCGTCGCTGCGCGACCATATCCAGACCGACGGCTCGCTTGGCTATTTCCAGCATCGTTTCCGCGTCTATGACCGTGAGGGGCAGACTTGCCCGACGCCGGGCTGCGCGGGAACTGTCGGCCGCATCGTCCAGGCCGGCCGCTCGACCTTCTTTTGCTCTGAATGCCAGATTTAAAATCGGGAACATCACATGGCTTATGAAACGCTGATCGTCGAAACCCGCGGAGCCGTCGGCCTCGTGACACTCAACCGACCCCAGGCGCTGAATGCGCTGAATGCAAAGCTGCTCGAAGAGCTTGTCGACGCGCTCTCTGCGTTTGCCGTCGATGACGCTGTGCGCGCCGTGGTGATGACCGGCTCCGAAAAGGCGTTTGCGGCAGGCGCCGACATCAAAGAGATGAAGGACCTTACTTACACGGAAGCCTATGGCGCCGACTACGCCGCCGGCTGGGATCGCGTCACCGGCTTCCGCAAGCCGTTGATCGCCGCGGTCGCAGGCTTTGCGCTTGGCGGCGGTTGCGAAGTGGCGATGATGGCCGACTTCATCATCGCCGCCGACACCGCCAAATTCGGCCAGCCGGAAATCACGCTCGGCATCCTGCCCGGCATGGGCGGCACACAGCGCCTGGCGCGCGCTGTCGGCAAGGCCAAGGCCATGGACATGGTCCTGACGGGCCGCCTGATTGACGCTCAGGAGGCCGAGCGCATTGGGCTTGTGGCGCGCGTCGTGCCAGCCGACCGCCTCCTGGACGAGGCGCTTGCGGCGGCCGAAAAGATCGCGTCCTTCTCTGGTCCTTCGGTGATGATGGCCAAGGAGAGCGTCAACCGCGCCTTCGAGACCACGCTCGCCGAAGGGTTGCGCTTCGAGCGGCGCCTGTTCCATTCGCTGTTTGCGACGGATGACCAGAAGGAAGGCATGACGGCCTTTGTGGAGAAGCGTAAGCCGGCCTTCCGGCATCGCTGAAACGGGACTCGTCATGCGCGCAACCGCCACAGATTCTTTTGCCGGGATCATTGACGCACGGGCGGTTTGGCGCTATACGCCGCCCACAGTTTGAAAAGCCGTCTATTCGGCTTTTCTGGATGCTCCCTCATTGCCCGGCATTGAGGCCGTACCCCGGAAGGGTCCACGGCAAAGGGGCATGTCGGACAGGATCGAATTTAGAGAGGCATACATGGCCAATACCACTTCGGCGAAAAAAGCGACCCGCAAGATCGCCCGCCGCACGGACGTTAATAAGTCGCGTCGCTCGCGTATGCGCAACTTCATCCGCAAGGTCGAGGAAGCAATCGCTTCTGGCGATAAGACCGCAGCGGAAGCCGCTCTCAAGGCTGCTCAGCCTGAGTTGCAGCGCGCCGCGACCAAGGGTGTCGTTCATCGCAACACCGCATCCCGCAAGGTCTCTCGTCTTGCCCAGCGCGTGAACTCGATCGGCGCCTGATCACAGCAAATATTGCTTTCTAAAATGGCCTGGCGTTCGCGCCGGGCCTTTTGTCGTTCTCCGGAATCGTCGTCCGAAGTTCGTCAAATTGTCACGAGATCTGACATTTGTAACATTTCGGAGAGCTTGTGAGAGGCGTAAATAATATATGAATTTCAATGGCTTGCGGGAGGTGTCTTTTGTTGCTCGCGCCTTTCCCTGCGGCAGCGTCCGAATAAATCGAGTCAAGTGAATTTTTTATTTTTTTGTTTGTGACGCCCCCAAAACTGGCTCTTTCGGGAATCCTATTGATTTGGCTGCGATTCTCTTTTGGGGGTCCCGGGTGCGGATTGAGCTTCGCGAAAGTCAACGGTTTTCTCTTAAGATTGGGTAAAAAAGGCGATTGATCTTGCCGGCCGATCTTGCCTAAATGAAATCCACGGAGACAGGAAAAACCGGTGAAGACAGTTAGGACGCATCGGTAAACCAAGCTCCGGCCTCGGGCGGAAGCATCGCTCAATCCTCGACCGACAGGCATGCCAAGGGTCGACTCATCCGAGTCATCCCGCGCTATTCTGTCGACATGTCGCGGAGAGTGTTTCGACGAGGCGAGTGCGTAAATCCCGCATTTTCCAGGGACAGGGAATGCAGGGAACAGTGTGAGTAAATGAGCGTTAGATCCTGATCGTCAAGCCCAACGAGGCCCGTCAAACTTTTCGCGTCCTGAAATGGCTGCGAATTGGCGGATGAGCCTGACTTTCAGGAGGACGGACGATGAGTCGCGGAGTGTTCCGTGGCCGTCGTTCTTGGCGTGAAAAAAGGCGGCGACATGCAAATGACAATGACAGAAAAGGGCGCGTTCTCATCGGGAGACGCTCTCATAACAGCAGCCAATGCTGGCGCGGATGCGGGGGACACCGGCATGAAGAGCGACGCCTTGTTCGAGCGTTTCAGCGCGCGACTCAAGGCCAAGGTCGGGCCCGAGGTCTATGCCAGCTGGTTTGGCCGGCTGAAGATCCATTCGGTTTCGAAGAGCGTTGTGCGCCTCTCGGTGCCGACGACCTTCTTGAAGTCGTGGATCAACAATCGTTATCTCGACATGATGACGACCCTTCTTCAGGAAGAAGACGCCAACATCCTCAAGGTCGAAATTCTCGTTAGGTCCGCCGCACGTCCCTCTCGCCCGATTATGGCGGATGAAGCTGGCGCGAACCTTGCCGATCCGTCGCCCGCTGCCCAGCCGCAGCGCCGGGGCTCCAGTTCCTACCCTGCCCAACCGCTGCACATGACGTCGCCGCAGGCCCAGCAAACCGCCAGCCGCGCGGCCCCCGCCCAGCAGAGCACGCTGTTTGGCTCGCCCCTCGACAGCCGCTACACATTCCAGAGCTTCGTAGAAGGCTCGTCCAACCGCGTTGCGCTCGCCGCCGCCAAGACGATCGCCGAATCGGGCGCGGGCGCAGTGCGCTTCAATCCGCTCTTCATTCATTCGAGCGTCGGTCTCGGCAAGACTCACCTCTTGCAGGCCATTGCCGCCGCGGCGCTGTCGAACCCGCGTAATCCGCGCGTGGTCTATCTGACGGCCGAATATTTCATGTGGCGTTTCGCCACCGCCATCCGCGACAACGACGCGCTGACGCTGAAGGAATCGCTCCGCAACATCGACATTCTGATCATCGACGACATGCAGTTCCTGCAGGGCAAGCTGATCCAGAACGAGTTCTGCCATCTGCTCAATATGCTGCTCGACAGCGCCAAGCAGGTGGTCGTGGCCGCTGACCGCGCGCCCTGGGAACTCGAATCGCTCGATCCGCGCGTCCGCTCCCGCCTGCAGGGCGGTGTGGCCATCGAGATCGAAGGTCCCGATTTTGAAATGCGTCTGGAAATGATGAAGATCCGGCTGGCCCAGGCCCGCACCGAAGATCCGGGCATCGACATTCCCGAACATATTCTTCGCCATGTCGCCGAAAACGTCACCGCCTCTGGCCGCGAGTTGGAAGGCGCCTTCAACCAGCTGATTTTCCGCCGCTCCTTCGAGCCGGACCTGTCGCTTGAGCGAGTCGACGAACTGCTGGCGCATCTTGTCGGGGCCGGCGAGCCCAAGCGGGTGCGAATCGAAGACATCCAGCGCATCGTCGCGCGGCACTACAATGTCTCGCGCCAGGAACTGGTGTCCAACCGCCGCACCCGCGTGATCGTGAAGCCGCGCCAGGTGGCGATGTATCTGTCCAAGACCCTGACGCCGCGTTCCTTCCCGGAAATTGGTCGTCGCTTTGGCGGACGCGACCATACGACGGTTCTGCACGCCGTGCGCAAGATCGAAGAACTTCTGTCCTCCGACCAGAAATTGTCGCAGGAAGTCGAACTGCTGCGCCGCCTTATCAATGAGTGATCAATCCTTGGCTTCGACGCTCCGCGCCACCCTGTCGATGTATGACATGGAAGGCCCGGTGCGCGAGGCCAATGACCGGCTTTGGACCGCCCTTGCGCAGAGACTTCGCAAGGGCGGTCTTTCCGTCTCAGACGCGCTGGATCGCAAGTCGCATTATCATGCGGTCTGGAGCGAGCCGGACCTGATCTTCTCACAGACCTGCGGCTATCCCTATGTCATGGAGCTCCGGGACAGGGTGCGCCTGGTCGCCACGCCGATTTACGAGTTCAAGGGTGGTGAGGGGACGGAGCGCGCCAGCTTCGTTATCGCCCATGAGGCCCATCCGGGTCGGACGCTTGAGGATTTCCGTGGACGCCGCGCTGCGATCAATGACTGGATGTCGAATTCCGGCATGAACCTGTTTCGCGCCGCGCTCGCGCCCTTGGCGAAGGGCCAGCCCTTTCTCGGCTCGATCATGGTCAGCGGCGGTCATGTCGCCTCCATCGACGCCGTGCGCGACGGCCTGGCCGAGATTGCTTCGGTCGACACTGTCACCTGGGGGTTGCTTGAGAAGCATGCGCCGGAACGGCTGGCTGGCGTGCGAATCGTGGCGGAGACGCCCCGCGGCCCCGGACTTCCCTTCATCACGCGCGGCGCGACGAGCGACGAGGAACTCGCTCTGATCCAATCGGCTCTTGCCGATGTCATCGGCGATTCGGCCAATGCCGCCATACTCGCGGCGCTCGGTCTGAAGGGCGTCGCCATCCTCACGGACGGCGACTACCAGAGGCTCGACGATTTCCGTCGTCAGGCCGAAGAGCAGGGCTACCCGACCCTGGCCTGATCGCCCACGATCACCCTCTCCGGATGATGCGGATGCACCGGCTCATGATGCGCGCGGAAGAAATAGCGCCGCGCCACTTCCCAATAGCCGTTATAAACAAGGCCGCCATTCAGCCGGATGAAGGCGTCGCGCTCGGCCTTGTACAGCGCCGGGATCTTGTACCAGGCCAGTTGCGGACGGCTGTGATGCACGATGTGGAGATTGTTGTGCAGAAACAGCAATCCGAACGCCGGCGTATTCTCCACGATCGCAGTCCGCTCCTCTTTCTCCCCGGCATAGCGGTGCTCCGCAAAGGAGCGCAGCCTGGAAAAAGCGAGGCCGGCATAGACGAAGGCGGTGAGATAGATCCAGAGCGGCATGCCGCAGACGCTGATCACCCAGACGAAGACGATAGCCGCGCCCACCATATGCCGGAGCCACAGGCCGAGATTGCGCCGATCGCCCTTGACCATCAGCGCTGTCTCCGAGCCGAACAAGGCTGCGACAGCGATCAGCGGGCCGAGGATCAACCGCCCCGGCAAGGTGTTGTTGAGCGTGGCGAGCAGCCGTCCCGCCGCGCCGGTCCGCGCCCAGTGCTCGCCGGTGAAGTAATAGGTTTCCGGATCCTCGATCGGATCGGTGAGCCAGTCGTCGTTGTGATGCTTGAGATGCGAGCGCTTGTAGAGCCGGTAAGGCAGCCAGATCGAGATCGGCGGCCAGCCTATGGCGTCGTTGATCACCCTGAAGCGGGTGGGGTGCCCATGCAGCACCTCATGTTGAAGGGAGCCGTGCCAGGCGATGATCCAGCCGCCGAGCGCGAAGAGCAGGGGATAGGGGAGAGCGGCCCAGAAGAAGGTCAAAAGCCCCCAGCCGCCATATATGACGACAGCGAGGAGCATGGTGGGCCATTCGATGGATTTGCGGATACGTTTCGCGCCGCCCGCAGAGGCGCCTTCGAGTGTGTGGGATGACATGAAAATCGATAGTCTAGAAATCAGGTTCCGAACGCGGAGAGCAAAATCATCCTGGCGCTACCTAGATCCCTATTAGGAAAGCGAAATTCGCGCCGCGTCAAGACCTTGCTGGCGACGGATCACGTCGCCTTCAAGGCTCACGCAAGGCATGAGGATGTCAGGCGGCGAGATCGGCGACCACGGCGTCGAGAACCAGCATGCCTGATTGCGTGCAGCGCAGCCGCGAATTGCCCAGCCGTTCGATCAGTCCATGCTGGATGAGGAAGTCTTCCCGATCTGGATCGAGGCCGCGTCCGGCGAGTTCGCTCCAGCGCGCCAGATCGAGCCCTTCGCGCAGCCTCAAGCCCATCAGCAGCATTTCGTCGGCCTGCTCGTCGCGCTCCAGGCTTTCCTGCTCGACCATGCCCTGGCCCTTGGCCGCGACAGCGGCGAGCCAGGTTTCCGGATGCCGCTCGGTGGCGGTGGCGTATTTATGCCCTTGACGGCTGAGACGCCCATGCGCCCCTGGTCCGATGCCGGCATAATCGCCATAGCGCCAATAGGTAAGGTTGTGGCGGCTCTCTGCGCCCGGCTTCGCGTGGTTGGACACTTCATAGGCAGGCATGCCTGCCGCTTCCGTCACCTCCTGGGTGATCTCGTAAAGCCGCGCCGCAGTGTCGGTATCGGGCAGGGATATCTTGCCGTTCTGGTGCAGGCCGAAGAACGGCGTGCCCTCCTCAATCGTGAGCTGGTAGAGCGACAGATGATCGACCGCATAGCCGATCGCCTCGTTGAGTTCGCGGATCCACGCCTCTTCGCTCTGGCCGGGCCGGGCATAGATCAGGTCGAAGCTCATGCGCGGAAAGATCTCCCGCGCTAGCCGCACCGCCTTCAGCGCATCCTCGACATTGTGCAGCCGTCCGAGGAATTTGAGGTCGCGGTCGTTCAGCGCCTGCACGCCGAGCGACACCCGGTTGACGCCGGCGGCGCGATACCCCCTGAAGCGCTCGGCCTCGACGCTGGAGGGATTCGCCTCCATGGTGATTTCGATGCCGTCAGGCATGTGCCAGAGCCGGGAAATCCCGGTCAACAGGGCGTCGATTGTCTCGGGTCTCATCAGCGACGGCGTGCCGCCGCCGACGAAGACCGATGTCACCGTCCGCGGGCCGCTGATGTCACGCATCACCGACATTTCCTTGAGGAAGGCCACGACGAAGGCGTCCTGGTCGACCTGCTGGTGGCGAACATGGCTGTTGAAATCGCAATAGGGACACTTGGCCGCGCAGAAAGGCCAATGCAGATAAACGCCGAAACCCGGTTCGCCCGTATCCGGAAGCAGGGCGGCGTTCACGTCCATCTCAGAGCGTCAGCCCCGTTTCCACCAGCAGCTTGAAGGCGCGGGCGCGATGCGACAGCGCCTCTGCGTCGCCAGGCCGCCAACCATGCTTTTCCTCGGCGGTCATTTCGCCGAAGGTCGTTTCATAGCCGTCGGGCTTGAAGATCGGGTCATAGCCGAAGCCGGCGGTTCCGCGCGGGGGCCAGACGATCTCGCCCTCGACTTCGCCGCGGAAGGTCTCGGTATGGCCGTCCGGCCAGGCGAGGCAGAGAACGCTGACGAAGCGGCCCTTGCGCTGGTCGGGCGCGACGGCGCCTTTGTCTTCCAGTGCGCGCTCGACCTTCTCCATCGCCCAGGCGAAATCGCGGCTGCCATCCTCGCGCTCGGCCCAATTGGCCGTATAAACGCCCGGCGCGCCGCCGAGCGCGTCGATGGCGAGACCAGAATCATCCGAGAGCGCCGGAAGCCCCGACGCCATGGCCGAGGCCAGCGCCTTGATACGGGCGTTCTCTTCATAGGTCGTACCAGTCTCGTCGGGCTCGGCGAGGTTCAATTCCTTGGCGGATTTGGCGGTGAAGCCCATGGGGCCGATGAGATCGTTGATCTCGGCGATCTTGCCGGCATTGTGGCTGGCGACGATGATAGTCTTGCTGTCGAGCTTGCGCATGATTGCCTCTGGTTCAGACGCCCCAGATGCGGGGCTCGGCGAATTCCAGCGAATTGCCCGCCGGATCGCGAAAATAGATGGAGCGGCCGCCATTCGGCCAGGCGACGCGGGATTCGATCGCCACGCCCGCCGCAGTCAGTTTCCGTTCCCAAGCGTCGATCTCCGCACCGCTCGCGGCGAAACAGAGATGGCCTTCGCCTCTCGCGCCATGCGGCGGCACGGGCAGTTGATCGGGCGTGGGCGCAGTGACGGTTTCCTCGGGGTTGAACACCAAGAGCACCCCGTCTCCCGCCCGGAAGAACACATGCCGCGCGCCGCCGCGCGAAATGAGGTCGAGCCCGAGAATGTCGCGATAAAAGGCTTCGGCCGCATCGAGATCGGCGGCATAGACGGCGGTTTCGAGCACGCGGCCGGCCTTCATCGCGAATCTCCTCAGACGATTGCCTGTTTCTGCAGCGTCACCAGTTCGGCAATGCCGTTCTTCGCGAGACCCATCAGCGTCAAAAGCTCTTCCTCGCTGAACGGAGCGCCTTCGGCGGTGCCCTGGATCTCGACGAAGCCGCCCTTTCCGGTCATCACGAAATTGGCGTCGGTCTCGGCCGAGGAGTCTTCGAGATAATCGAGGTCGATAACCGGCTGGTTGGCGAAGATGCCGCAGGAAATCGCCGCGACATGGTCCTTCAGGACCTTCTCGACCTTCAGCATGTTGCGGTTTTCCATCCACTTCAGGCAATCATGCAGCGCAATCCAGCCGCCGGTGATGGAAGCTGTGCGGGTTCCGCCATCGGCCTGGATGACGTCGCAGTCCACGGTGATCTGGCGCTCGCCGAGAGCCTGCAGGTCCACGACCGCGCGCAGCGAACGGCCGATCAGCCGCTGGATCTCCTGGGTGCGTCCGCCCTGCTTGCCGGACGTGGCCTCGCGGCGCATGCGATCGCCCGTCGAGCGCGGCAGCATGCCGTATTCCGCCGTCACCCAGCCCTTGCCGGTGTTGCGCAGCCATGCCGGCGGCTTTTCCTCGACGCTCGCCGTGCACAGCACATGCGTGTCGCCGAATTTGACCAGACAGGAGCCTTCGGCGTGCTTGGAAAAGCCGCGTTCGAACGTCACCTTGCGCATTTGATCGGTTTTCCGTCCGGATGGCCGCATCGTCATAACTCCTGCTGTGCTTGTCTTGAGCCGTATTAAGGGCGCTAGGGTGGATTTGCAAAGGAAAAGGGATGTTTTTTCTTTTGCGCAGCGCCTTCAAATCCTTATATTTCTCCTAGGCGCGGCCTGTGCCGGCCATGGTGGAATGCCTCATCGACAGGGAATGCTAGATGAAAATGCTCGACGATCGGTCTGGCGAAATCTTCCGGCGCATTGTCGAAAGCTATCTCGGCACGGGCGAGCCGCTGGGGTCGCGGTCGCTTTCTCGTCTTTTGCCGATGTCGCTGTCGCCGGCCTCCATCCGCAATGTGATGAGTGACCTCGAAGAACTCGGTCTGATTTACGCGCCGCATATATCGGCGGGGCGGCTGCCCACGCAACAAGGCCTTCGTTTTTTCGTCGACGCCTTCATGCAGATCGGCGCGTTGTCGGAGGAGGAGCGCCGGCAGATCGACCGGCAGATTAGTCCCGACGACAGGGACACGCCGGTCGAAAACGCGCTTCATGGCGCAAGCCAGTTGTTGTCGTCAGCCTCGCGTGGCGCTGGCCTCGTCATCACCGCAAAGAACGACGCGCAGGTCAAACATGTCGAATTCATCCGGCTGTCGCCGGAAAAGGCGCTGGCGGTGCTGGTCGGGGATCGCGACGAGGTCGAAAACCGCATCATCTCCTTGCCGGCGGGCATTACATCCTCGCAGCTCGTGGCCGCCGCCAATTTTCTCAACGCCCATATGTCGGGGCTGACGCTGACGGAAGCGGGCGACCGCATCCAGAAGCTGAAAGAGACGATCCGCACCGAACTCGACCAGCTCTCCCGCGATCTGGTCGAGCGGGGCCTCGCGACCTGGTCTGGCGCCGTTGATGACGATGGACCGGCGCGCCTGATCGTGCGCGGGCGCTCCAATCTCCTCGAAGGCGTCGATGGCGCGGAAGATCTGGACCGCCTGCGCATGTTGTTCGATGATCTCGAACGGAAGGAATCGCTGAGCGACATCCTCAACCTCGCCGAAGGCGGCCAGGGCGTCCGCATCTATATCGGGTCCGAAAATCGGCTGTTCTCGCTGTCCGGCTCGTCGCTGGTCGTTGCGCCCTATCGCAACAGCGAGGACCGGATCATCGGCGCGGTCGGCGTCATCGGCCCCACACGGCTCAATTATTCGAAGATTGTGCCCATGGTCGACTACACCGCGCAATTGATGTCGAAACTTGCCGGCAAGACTGTGTAGGGCCGCCGCTCAGGCGGTGAATCTTGCCGCTATGCCTTGATTTTTTCGCCCCGAACCTCGATATCCCCGATCAAATCAGCTCACCATGATGCATTCACTTATGCGGAGACCGTAATGACCGACGAGACCAAGACCGCGCCGCAGACGGACGCCGAAGCCGCCGCCGCCGCTCATGAAAACGCCGAAACGGCCCAGCCCGCCGCCGAACCCGATCCGGTCGAGCTCCTGAGGGCCGAAAACAGCGACCTCAAGGACAGATATCTGCGCCTCGCCGCCGAGATGGACAATCTGCGCCGCCGCACCGAGCGCGACGTGAAGGACGCCAAAACCTATTCGGCTGCGTCCTTCGCACGCGATATGCTGGGAGTATCCGACAATCTCCGCCGTGCGCTCGACGCCATTCCGGCCGAGGCGCGGGCAGGCGGCGACGCCGGCTTCATGGCGCTGGTCGAGGGCGTGGAAATGACCGAGCGCTCCATGCTGTCTGCGCTCGAACGCCATGGCGTCAAGAAGATCGAACCGACCGGCCAGAAATTCGACCCCAATTTCCATCAGGCGATGTTCGAAGTCCCCAATCCGGAGATCCCGGCCAACACCGTCATCCAGGTGGTGCAGGACGGCTATGTCATTGGCGACCGCGTCCTGCGCCCCGCCATGGTCGGCGTCTCCAAGGGCGGCCCCAAGGCCGACGCCGCGCCGACTTCAGAACAGACGGCCTGATAGCCTGGGATTCAGGCGATCACCGAGGCGGCGAAGCCATTCGCCGCCTTGATTGCGTCCTGCGGCGAAAGCTTCACTTGAAGCCCGCGCTGGCCGCCATTCATATAGACGAGGCGATGGGCGAGCGCCTGCTCCTCGAACACGGTCGGAACCTGCTTCTTCTGGCCGAACGGCGAGATGCCGCCGACCACATAGCCCGTCGTCTTCTCCGCCTGCGCCGGCTTCATCATGTTGGCGGATTTGCCCTTGAAGGCGCTGGCGAGCTTTTTCATGCTCACTTCCTCGTCCGACGGCAGCACCACGCAAACCGGCTTGCCGTCCACTTCCGCCATCAGCGTCTTCAGCACGATCGATGGCGCCGCGCCGATCGCCTCAGCCGCCTGCAGCCCGATGCGATCGGCGTCGGGATCATAGTCATAGATCACCGTCTCGAAGGCGACGCCGGCCTTGGCGAGCGAAAGCGTGGCGCGCGTGGACTTCGACATCGGTCAGCCCCCGAAGACGCCTGCATACAGGTCGGGCTTGAACCCCGCCGTCACGCTCCCGTCCCTGTCGAGAATCGGCCGCTTGATCATTGAAGGTTGCGCCGCCATCAGCCGGATGGCCTTGTCGCGGTCGAGATCCGTCCGATCTTCCTCCGGCAATTTCTTGAACGTGGTTCCCGCGCGGTTCAGCACCGTCTCCCAGCCCAGCGCGTCGACCCAGGCTGCGATGGCCTCGGGAGCGGGCGGCTCTTTCTTGTAATCGTGGAAGCGGTAGTCCACGCCATGGCCGTCGAGCCAGGCGAAGGCTTTCTTCATCGTGTCGCAGTTTTTGATTCCGTAAATCGTTGCGTTCATGTGGCTTGCATCCCTTTTTGTTGGTTTTATCCAGCCGACGGCTCGCCCGCAACCGGCCCGTGGCGGGCGAAAACCGACAAACGCCACGGATTTAAAACGAATTTTAAGGCTGCCCGTGTAGCTCTGGACAAAGAGTGAGTTCGTCGCCGGGAATGTCATGGAAACCTTCGATAGTTTTGCCCTGACCCTGCCGATCATGGCGCTGACCGTGTCTGCGGTTTTCATGGTGCTGTGGCGGTTCGGGCTGAAGGCGGCCTTGTTCTGGGGCCTTGGCTTCGGCTGTTCCGGCTTGGGTTTCCTTACCAGTCTGCCGCTGGCGTCGGATGAAGTCATGGCGATGGCGGGCGACATGCTGTTCGTCTTCGGATTTCTCTCCTATGGCCAGGCTCTGCTCACCCATTTCGGCGCGACCTATGCCCTCCGCTATCGCCTTTTGTTGATCGGGCTGTATTTCGCCGTTGATGTCTATCTTGTTTTTGGTCTGGCTGACCTCCGCTCGGAATTGCTGCTCAACGATCTCGTCGCCGCGCTCCTGCTCGGTCTGCCGCTGACGGCGGTGGTCCAGCAGGCTTTTACGCCGGCGGACCGGCTGGTCGTCGCCGCGGCTTCGCTGGTGGTCATCGAAACGCTGGGCCGGGTGATCGCCATCAACTATCTTGTCGGCGACAATGACGACCTCGCAGCCTTCGGCGAGTCGGTTTACGCCGTGGTCATTCAGATCACCGGCGGCTGTTTCGGCGTGTTGCTCGCCGCCGCCGCCTTTGGCTCGATGGTCATGCGGGTGATGCTGAATTATCGCCGCGCCGCCGAGATCGACCCGTTGACCGGTCTCTATAACCGGCGCGGTCTCGACCAGGCGTTGAGACCCGCACAAGGTCGCGAAGCCTGGTCCGGCGTGATCGTGGTGACCGATATCGATCATTTCAAGCAGGTCAACGACCGCTTCGGCCATGCCGCCGGCGACCGGGTGATCGCGGCGTTCGCGCTGGAGATCAGGACGTCGATTCCGGCCGGCGCGGTCGCCGCACGCTTGGGCGGCGAAGAATTCGTCATCTGCATTCCTAATGCGGGACTCGCCGAAGCCGGCGTGCTGGCGCATGGCATTCGCCTGCGTTTCGCCGGTCGCGATTGGCGCCAGTTCGGCATCGACCGCCAGATTACCGCCAGCTTCGGCGTCGCCAAGATGCAAGCGGAGAACGACAACCTCCAGGCTGCCCTCGATCGCGCCGACCAGTGCCTCTACGAGGCCAAGGGGGCGGGCCGCAACATGGTGGTGGTGGAAGGCGGCGTCTTCGAAACCGGCGAGGCCATGATCGCGGATCTCCAGGCGGCGCTGACGGCGCTCAAGTCCGCCGGGGGGTGAACGGGGCCTGAATGCGGCGAAGCGCTCACTGCTCGTGGCCGCGCCGCACCCCGAAACGTTGCCGGTAAAGCGTTGGCGTCAGGCTGGTCAGCCGTTGAAACACCCGCCGGAAGGCCGTCGCGTCAGAATAGCCGACATCCCAGGAGATCTGTTCGACGGAGCGATTGGTCGTTTCTAGGGCGTCGCGCGCTTTCATTACCCGGATCTGCTGGAGATATTCCGTTGGGCGCAGCCCCGTCGCTTTTGTAAAGCGGCGCAGGAAGGTGCGTTCGGCCAGGCCCGCTCGGCGCGCCAGTTCGGAAATATCATGCGCTTCCGACGCCTGCGCTTGAATGTGGTGCTGGACGCCAAGGATGGCGGCGTCGCCGTGATCGAATTTGGGAATGAACGCCTTGTAGAGGTCCTGGTCGCGGCGGGGCGGATCCACGAGAAGAAAGCGCGCCGTCGCCAGCATCGTCCCGACGCCCATCAGCTTTTCGACCAGCGTTAGGCCGAGATCCGTCCATGCCAGGATTCCACCTGCGGTCATGACGTCGCCGTCGTCGATCACCATCTGCTCGGCGGCCAGATCCACCTTCGGAAAGCGCGCCGCCAATTCGTCGCTGAACGCCCAATGGGTCGTCACCCGCCGGCCATCGACCAGACCTGTCTCCGCGAGAACGAAGGCGCCGGCGCAAATCGAACACGCTGTGGCGCCTTTGGCGTGCATGTCCACGATCCAGCTTGCCGCCGCCGGCATCGGCTGCATCTGCGCGGGCATGACGATGCTTGGCGGAGCAATGATATAGCCGAGCCGATGCGGCTGTTCCGGCTGGCTATCCCAAACGCAGACCACGTCGTCAGCCTCGACCTGCCAATGCGAGACCCGAATGGCTTTCACTTGCCCGGATTGCTGCGGCGCCCATTGGCTGGCGATGCGGAAGAGATCTGTCAGCCCATAGACAGCTGACAACTGGCAGTCGGGATAGATCAGCAATCCGACTTCCGACACCCAATTCACCGGCCTCATCATCTTGTCACTTTCTGCATGATTAATGTCAGTTGCGCCACCTGCGGTGAAAGCACGAATGGCCTACATCTGTCCATGTCGAAACGACGACAGAGCGCAAACCGCCAGAGAAAGGAACGACCATGGCATCGATTGAACAGGGCTACAGCCCAATGGCCACCCGCCGCGGCCTGCTGATCACCGGCGGCGCAGCCGTGTCGCTCGCAGCCCTTAATATTCCCGTATTCGCCAACAGCCAAACCGCTTCCAAAAACCAAGGAGACACCGACATGACCAGCAGTTTCGTCACCACCAAGGACGGCGTTGACATCTTCTACAAGGATTGGGGTCCGAAAGACGCGCAGCCGATCGTCTTCCACCACGGCTGGCCGCTGTCCTCGGACGATTGGGACGCCCAGATGCTCTTTTTCCTGTCCAAGGGCTTCCGCGTCGTCGCCCATGATCGTCGCGGCCATGGCCGCTCTGCGCAGGTGGCCGATGGCCATGATATGGATCACTACGCCGCCGACGCCTTCGCCGTCGCAGAACATCTGGACCTGAAGAACGCCGTCCATATCGGCCACTCCACCGGCGGCGGCGAAGTGGCCCGCTATGTCGCCAAGCACGGCCAGCCCGCCGGCCGCGTCGCCAAGGCCGTTCTCGTCTCGGCCGTCCCGCCGCTGATGCTCAAGACGGCGTCCAATCCGGAAGGCCTGCCGATCGAGGTGTTTGATGGCTTCCGCGCCGCTCTGGCCGCCAATCGCGCCCAGTTCTTCCGCGACGTGCCGGCCGGTCCCTTCTACGGTTTCAACCGGGATGGCGCCCAGGTTCACGAAGGGGTCATCCAGAATTGGTGGCGCCAGGGCATGATGGGCGGCGCAAAAGCCCATTATGACGGCATCAAGGCCTTTTCCGAGACCGACCAGACGGAAGACCTGAAGGCCATCACCGTGCCGACGCTGGTGCTGCATGGCGAAGACGACCAGATCGTTCCGATCGCGGATTCGGCCCTGAAGTCTGCAAAGCTCCTGAAGAATGGTTCGCTGAAGACCTATCCGGGCTTTTCGCACGGCATGCTCACCGTCAATGCCGATGTGTTGAACGAAGACCTGCTGGCTTTCGTCCGGGCCTAAGGCTCAAAACGAACCGGCTGCGGCAATTGCTTGCCGCAGCCGGTTTTTCACGCTCATCAGAGAGCCGAAATCATTCCCATTCGATCGTGCCGGGCGGCTTGCTCGTCACGTCATAGACCACGCGGTTGATGCCGCGCACTTCGTTGATGATGCGGGTCGCAGCGCGGCCGAGGAAGTTCATGTCATAGTGGTAGAAATCCGCTGTCATGCCGTCGACAGACGTCACAGCGCGCAGCGCGCAGACGAATTCATAGGTGCGGCCGTCGCCCATCACGCCGACAGTCTGCACCGGCAGCAGCACGGCAAACGCCTGCCAGATCTTGTCGTAGAGGCCGGCCTTGCGGATTTCGTCGAGATAGACGGCGTCGGCTTCGCGCAGGATTTCGAGCTTTTCACGGCTGATGCCGCCCGGGCAGCGGATCGCAAGACCCGGACCGGGGAAGGGGTGGCGGCCGATGAAACTGTCGGGCAGGCCGAGTTCGCGGCCAAGCACGCGCACTTCGTCCTTGAACAGTTCGCGCAGGGGCTCGACAAGCTTCATGTTCATGCGGTCAGGCAGGCCGCCGACATTGTGGTGGCTCTTGATCGTCACCGACGGGCCGCCGGTGAAGGAAACGCTTTCGATGACGTCGGGATAGAGCGTGCCCTGGGCCAGGAAGTCGGCGCCGCCAAGCTTCTTGGCTTCTTCCTCGAACACTTCGATGAACAGCCGACCAATGGTCTTACGCTTGGTCTCCGGATCGCTTTCGCCTTCGAGCGCTGAGATGAAGCGGTCGGAGGCGTCGACATGGATCAAATGCAGATTGTAATGCTCGCGGAACATGGCGACGACATCGCGCGCCTCGTTCTTGCGCATCAGGCCGTGATCGACGAGCACGCAGGTCAGCTGGTCGCCGATCGCTTCATGGATGAGAAGCGCCGCCACAGACGAGTCAACGCCACCCGAAAGCGCGCAGAGCACGCGGCCATCGCCCACCTGTTCGCGGATCGTCTCGACGGCGCGCTGGCGATAGGCCGACATCGACCAGTCGCCTGTGACGCCCGCGATCTTGTGCACGAAGTTGGACAGCAGCTTGGCGCCATCAGGCGTATGCACCACTTCCGGATGGAACATGGTGGTGTAATATTTCTTCGCTTCGTTGACGCAGATCGCAAACGGCGCGTTTTCGGATGTGCCGATGATCTCAAAGCCTTCGGGGGCCACGGTGACGCGGTCGCCATGGCTCATCCAGACGGGATATTTCTGTCCGACCTCCCAGAAGCCTTCGAACAGCGGGCTGGATTTGAGGATCTCGACATCGGCGCGGCCGAATTCGCGGGCATGGCCGCCTTCCACTTTACCGCCGAGCTGGGTGCAGAGCGTTTGCTGGCCATAGCAGATGGCCAGGATCGGCAAGCCGCTGTCGATCACCGCCTGCGGCGCGCGCGGGCTGCCCTCGTCGAGCACCGAAGCCGGGCCGCCCGAGAAGATGATCGCCTTCGGGCGAAGGCGGTGAAAGCCTTCTTCGGCGGATTGGAAAGGGACGATCTCGCAATAGACGCCCGCCTCGCGGACGCGCCGGCCGATGAGCTGCGTCACCTGGCTGCCGAAATCGATGATGAGAATGGTGTCGGAAGGAGCTTGCTGGGTCATGGCGAGCCTTTAAAGAATCTCTCGGGATCGCGCAAGCGGTTGCGCCGCCGCGTCGCTCAAAAAACCAGGCGTCCGTCGGCGATTGCCGCTTCCAGCGTCTTGACGGCGTGGGCGAGCTTTTCGTCGATCACATGCAGATATTCGGTCCAGTCGCTGACATGGCGAACCTCCTCCTTGCCGTCGGAGATGCCGCGCAGGCCGATCAGCGGAATGCCGAAGCTCATGCAGGCGCGCAGGATCGCGAAAGTTTCCATCTCCACCATGTCGGCGTCGATTGTCTCATAGGCCGCGCCGGAGACGACATTGGCCCCGGTCGACAACCGCGCGTCCGGCAGGCCGGGAATGCGCAAGGGCAGGGGGATCGTCGCCGGCAGGTCGAGGAAGGGCGTGCGGCCTTTCTCGAAGCCGAAGGCGGAGGCGTCCATGTCGCGATAGGACACGGAGGAAACCTGATAGACTTCGGTCTGTTCCAGCGTCGCCGAGCCTGCCGAGCCGAGAGATACGACGAGATCGGGCTTGCGCCCATCCAGCGTCAGTTCGGTCAGCGCGCGCGTCAGCTGAACGGCGGCTTCAACAGGCCCCACGCCGGTCATCACGGGTGTAAAAAGCGCTTTCAGCGCCGGGCCATATTCCGCCTCCGCCGCCATCACATAGAGAATGGATTTGCCGTGCGCCTGTTTCAGCCTGTCTGTCATCCGCGAATATCCTCCCGGCCGCGTAGGGCCATCTTGGTCCCGGTCATCGAGGCGATCAGTTTGGCGGGTCCGTCGCCCAGCGCATAAGCGCGGCCGTCAGCGACGATGATGTTGGAGCCCGGCTTGGTGATCTCGCCGCGAAACAGAAAACGCGGCGCCTTGCCGGGCGACATCAGATTGACCTTGAATTCGATCGTCAGGATCGAGGTCTCAGGCTCGATCATCGTATAGGCCGCATAGGTGCAGGCAGAATCAAGCGCGGCCGATATCACGCCCGCATGCAGGAAACCGTGCTGCTGGGTGAGCTCTGGCCGGTAGGACAGTTCGATTTCCACCGAGCCATGCTCGATGCGGGTGAGCTCCGCCCCGATCAGCGCCATCGCGCCTTGGGAGGCGAAGGAAGCCTCGATTCTCTCCCGGAAATCCGTCGGTTCTGTCATGATGAGCCCTTTCGCGGTTGCGAAACTGCCATCACTTCCCCCAAGACACAAGCGGCCCCAGGAGCATGGAAAGGCTTTTCCTGAAGCAAGATAGGCTTTGCGAGCCAGCATGCGGCATATATGCAGGGCGCGAACTCAAGGAGACCCGAACCATGCTCGCCACCGCGCAAAATGTCCTGCCGGTCTTCATCCTGATCTTTGCCGGCTGGCTGACCGTGGCGACCGGCTATCTCAGGGCTGAAGCCGGCGATGCGTTGTCGAATTTCGTCTTCAAGGTGGCCGTGCCCGTGCTGCTGTTCCGCACCATCGCCGAGGCGGATTTCCACGGCGCCTTTCCGGTGCGGCTCTGGATCGCCTATTTTTCGGCCGTCGCGATTGTCTGGGCCATCGCTTACGCGCTGGCCATCACGGTCTTTGCGGTCAATCATCGCATGGCCACGGTGGTGGGCGTATCCTCCGCCTTCGCAAACACCGTGTTCGTCGGCCTGCCGCTGATCGATCGCATTGTCGGGCCGGAAGGCTTGGTTGCGCTGTCAATTCTCATCGCCATCCATCTGCCGGTGATGATGATCGCCTCGTCGCTTCTGATCGAGCAGGCGGAGCAGCGCGACACGGGCAAGCCGAAAAGTGGCTGGATCGGCCTGCTGACCTCTCTCTGGCGCAATCTCGCGCGCAATCCCCTGGTGTTCGGCATTATCGGCGGCGGTCTCTGGCATCTCCTCGGCGTCAGACTGGAGGGCGTGCCGGCAACCGTGATCCAGCAGATTTCCCAGATCGCCGGACCGGCGGCGCTTCTTGCGCTCGGCATGGCCATGCGCCGCTACGGTTTTGCGGGGCAATTGCCCTTGTCGTTGACCGCCACATTGCTGAAACTTGTCGCCATGCCGGCGCTGGTGCTGCTGTTTGCAACCCTGCTCGGGCTGAGCGACGAATGGCGGCGCGCGCTGGTGCTGGTCGCCGCCGTTCCCACCGGCGTCAATGCCTGGCTGATCGCCTCGCAGTTTCGCACCGGCGAACCCTTGGCGGCGTCCACCATCACGCTGACCACCGGTTTCGGCGTGGTCAGCGTCACATTCTGGGCTTTTCTGCTGGCGTGACGCCCCGGGGCCGTCAAGCGGCGTTGGAGGTCTGTTCCTGGTTGAGGCAGGCATGCAGGGCCTGCGCCGTGTCGGAGGATCTCAGACGCGCCACGAGATCCTGGTCGCGCAGCACGCGGGCAATGCGCGACAGAGCCTTCAGATGATCCGCGCCAGCGCCTTCCGGCGCCAGCAGCATGAAGACCAGATCAACCGGCTGGTCATCGAGCGCCTCGAAATCGACAGGCGTCTCCAGCCGGGCGAAAACGCCGGTGATCTTGTCGATCGATTTCAGCTTGCCATGCGGAATGGCGATGCCTGCGCCGACGCCCGTGGAGCCGAGCTTTTCCCTCTGCAGCACCACGTCGAAGATTTCCCGCTCGGAAATGCCGGTGAGAGTGGAGGCGCATGTCGCAAGCTCCATGAGGAGCTGCTTCTTGGACTGTACGCGCAAGCCCGGAAGAATTGCTTCCGGGTGCAGGATATCCGCCAAAGCCATAAACACTGTCCTTTTCCGGCTTGGTATCGGCGGGTCGGCCTCGGCCGACCCGCGTGGTCTCTATCGCGGGATCAACCCTTGATACTGGCAGAATCAATCCAGCCAATATTGCCATCGTTGCGGCGATATACAATGTTTAACTCTTCCGATCCCGGTTTGCGGAACATCACAACGGGTTCATCGGTCATATCAAGCGCCATCACGGCGTTGGCCACCGACATGGTCGACAGCTTCTTGGTGGTTTCCGCCACGATCACCGGGGCGAAATCTTCCGACACTTCCTGTTCGTCGTCATCGTCCTCGAACGGGGCGTCGATCACCGAATAGGCCACTTCCATATGCAGCCGCGAGTCGCCGCCGATGTGGTGGTCGCGCAGCCGGCGCTTGTAGCGGCGCAGGCGCTTCTCGACTTTTTCCAGCGCCGAATCGAAGGCGAGTTGCGGGTCGTTGGCGTCGCCGGCGGCATGCAGGTCCGCGCCTGAATCGAGGTGGACACGGCAGTCGGCGTTGAAACGGGATCCGGTCTTGGTCACAGTCACCTGACTGGAAAAGCCTCCGTCAAAATACTTGGTCACGCCGTCGTTGATCGCCCCCGTGATACGGGTGCGGAACGCATCGCCAATATCCATTTGCTTGCCGGTCACACGCACACTCATGGTGTTTTCCCTTCCTGCACTTTCGTTTCCGAAGTCCGCATGGTCACGACCTTTCCGGGAGGGACCTCTGTTCCCGTGAGGCCTTCGCCGTTGCTAGAACCGGTGGCTCCGCGCCATGTGGGCGGGCGGGCGCCTGTTCTGCTTCGGCAAACCATTCGGGTCAGTCTATTCCAAGCCGGTCCGCCATCCAAGCTTTTCTCGCGGCGTGCTTAAGGAGTTTCGAACGCGCGTTTTTGCTCCGATTGGGCGCGGGCTCTAACGCTCGCTTGTGGTGAAGTCAAGCGGCGCTGCGTCGGCAGGCTGTGTATAGGCGATAAATCATACAAATAGAGATTGTCGGCGTCTGCTGGAAAATCAGCTGTCTTCAGGCTGGGACGGCTTTGGCCATCGCTCTCTTCTCCCGTCTGCGTTGCACCGAGGAGGGCAGGTTCATGGCTTCGCGATATTTCGCCACGGTCCTGCGGGCGATTTCGATGCCGGCGCCGGCCAAGGCCTCGACGATGTCGTCATCCGAGAGGATCTTGTCGGCGGTTTCCTCCAGAATCATCGCCTTGATCCGGTGGCGCACCGACTCTGCCGAGTGAGCGTCGCCGCCCTCGTTGGAGCCGAGCGAGACGGTGAAGAAGTATTTGAGTTCGAACAGGCCGCGCGGGGTCAGCATATATTTGTTCGACGTGACTCGGCTGACCGTCGATTCATGCATCTTGATCGCTTCCGCCACTGTTTTCAGGTTCAATGGCCTGAGATGAGCGATGCCCTGGGCGAAAAACGCGTCCTGCTGCCTCACAATTTCGGTTGAGACCTTCATGATGGTCTTGGCGCGCTGGTCGAGGCTGCGCGTCAGCCAGTTGGCGTTCTGCAGGCATTCGTTGAGAAAGGCGTGGTCGGCCGATTGCCGGGCCACGGAGCCCACGACCTTTTCGTAATAGGTTTGGTTGACCAGCACGCGCGGCAGCGTGTCGGGATTGATCTCCACGGTCCATCCGCCATCGGGCGCCGCTTTCACGATCACGTCGGGAATGATCGATTCCGATGGCGCGCTTTCAAAGCTGCTGCCCGGCTTTGGATCGAGCGCGCGGATTTCCGCCAGCATGTCGAGCAGGTCTTCCTCGTCGACGCCGCAGATCTTCTTGAGCGAGGAAAAGTCGCGCCGGGCGAGAAGCTCGAGATTGGCCAGCAGCGCCTGCATGGCGGGATCGAGCCGGTTCTTGAGCCGGAGCTGGATCGCCAGGCATTCCGCGAGCGAACGGGCATAGACGCCCGGAGGATCGAGCTCCTGAAGTTTCGCCAGAACAGCCGCCACATCTTCCGGCCGCGCCTTGAGCCGTTCCGCCAGTTCGCTGGCCTCAAGGCCGATATAGCCGTTTTCGTCCAGCATGTCGGTCAGGTGCCGGGCGATCAGCCGTTCGGTGGCCGTCGTGATCGTAAAGGGGATCTGGCGCTCGAGATGATCCTTCAGCGTCACCTGTCCCGCGACGAAATCGTCGAGATCATAGGCTTCGCTGCTTTCGCCGGCGCCGCCGGGCATCGACTTCCATTGCTGCAGCAATTCCGGCGCATCGGCCTTGCGGGGGCCGGCATCGTCCTGGAAGACGTTTTCCACGCCGGTGTCCAGGGCCTCGGACAGTCTCTCCGCCCGGCTGGGCTGAAGCGGCGCGTCGTCGCTGCGGTCGCCGCGGTCAGGGGGCCTGCCGCCATCGGCTCCGTCAAAGCCTTGCGGCTCGAAATCGCCCTGGTCAGCGTTAGCCGGGGTCGCCAGCTCCAGCAGCGGGTTTTTTTCGACTTCCTGGGCGATGAAATTGTTCAGTTCCAGAAAATTCATTTGCAGAAGCTGGATGGACTGCATCAGCTGGGGTGTCATCACCAGCGATTGGGTCTGTCGCAACAGGAGGCTTGCAGACAAGGCCATGGCTTACGCTATACTCCCTGTTCGTCCCCGACCAAGCGGGACAGTGGCAGTTTGATGCAAACGATGACGAACTGGCCCAAAAATTGCTTAGAAATTCTTCCGGGTCAAGAGACGGAAGGCTCCAGACGCGAAATTATGCAAATTGTTCGCGACGGGCGGACACAGGCGCTGCCGCAGCCTGATTTTTCATCTCTCCGCTCAGAGGCTGAAATTGTCGCCGAGATACAATCGGCGCACATCCGGATTGCTGACGATTTCCGAGGCGCGGCCATGGGTCAGCACTTCGCCGGCATGGATGATATAGGCGCGGTCGATCAGCCCCAGCGTCTCGCGGACATTGTGGTCGGTAATCAGCACGCCGATGCCGCGGGCTGTCAGGTGTCGGACGAGATTCTGGATGTCGGCCACCGAAATCGGATCGACGCCCGCGAAAGGTTCGTCGAGCAGCATGAAGGACGGATCGGTCGCCAGTGCGCGAGCGATTTCCAGCCGCCGCCGCTCGCCGCCCGACAACGCCACCGCCGGCGACTCCCTGAGATGGGTGATGCCGAATTCTCCGAGCAGAGAGTTGAGCTTCTCCTCGCGGGCGGCCTTGTCCTTGGTGTGGATCTCGACCACCGCGCGCAGGTTCTGCTCCACGGTCAGGCCTCTGAAGATCGAGGCCTCCTGCGGCAGGTATCCCACGCCCAGCCGGGCGCGCTGATACATCGGCATCCAGGTGACGTCATTGCCGTCGATCTCGATGCGACCCTGGTCGACAGGCACCAGTCCGGTAATCATGTAGAAGCAGGTGGTCTTGCCGGCGCCGTTGGGGCCGAGCAGGCCCACGGCTTCGCCGCGGCGCACGACCATCGACACGCCATTGACGACGCGGCGGGCGCGATAGGCTTTGGTTATGCCGCGCACGATCAGCGTGCCGCGATAGCGTTCGCGCGCCGAGAGATCGTCCGGCTCGGCCTCGATGGCGACGGGCCGCGCCTTGGTGAGAAACGGGATTTTCAAAACGGCAACCGGATCAATTGGACTTGTTGGATTGCGTATCGATGAGGATCTTCACGCGGCCGCCGCAATTGCCCATGTTCGCTTGGCCGCTCTTCATCTGGACTGTGAGCTTGCAGCCGGTCAGCACATTGCCGCTGTCCACCAGCACCACCTGTTTCCCCGACAGCGTCAGCACTTCCGAACGCATGTCGAAATCGCCCTTGTCGCCGCGCGCGCTCTGCGTGCCCGAGACGATCGACACATTGCCGTCCACCTCGATGCGGTCGATATCGCCGCCGCCGGCCGCCAGTGAGCCGCCCTGGCCCTTGTAATGGACGATCATGTGGTTCGCGGTCAGCGTCATCTCGCCCTGCACCACCTTGACATTGCCGTTAAACAGCGCCCGCTTTTCCTGCTCGCGCAGTTCGAGATTGTCGCTCTCGATCTGGATCGGTTTGTTGTTGGACAGCGCGAAGCCCTTTTTCTCAGCCGTTTGCGCGTAAGCGCCCGACGAGATCGCGGCCAGAACCGCCAGGAAGGACAGACTTGCAAGAGTGCGGGCCAATCTCATCGGATCATTGTCCTTGGTTTTCTTTGGAACGAAACGCGGCTGGATTGAGGGTCAGTCGGACATTACCCGAAAACCCGATCACCCGGCCTTTATCGGTTATATTCATGCTGTTCGCAACCAGGGTCGATTCCTTGGCGGTTACCGTCACCGGTTCCTTGGACGCGAGAATTCCGGCATGCACGTCGAGATGCGCTGACTTGAAGTTAGCCGTGATGCCTGAAGAAAGCGTCACCACGAAGGGCGCGGTCATGTCAAGACGGTCCGTGTCCCGGTCGAAGTTCGCCGCCGTCGCCGTCACCCGCGCGATCAGGTCGCTGCGGATCGGCACTGCCGCCTCGATTGTCTCGAGCGCGATATCGGAGGGATTGGCGATCGACTGCAAGGCGCGCGCCGCATTCATGAAATAACTGATGCCCTCGTCGTTGCGGCCCGAGATCGCAGGTTTCTCCATCACCACCCGGCCGTTTTCGATCCGCGCGCCGCCAATGGTGAGATTATCCGGGAAGATCGCCCGCACCCAGGACACCGCGATGAAGGCGAGTGAAATGGCCACCGCCAACGCCGGCAGCAGGATTTTCAGCCGCTTCACGCGTCCGGAATGCGACAGCGCCCGCCGATAGGCAAGCTGCGGGTCCGCAAACGGCGCGTCGAATGTGGAGCGAATCTTCATGAAATTCCTGAATGGGTCATATCAGCCTTATCACATAGGCGGCTGGCCTTAAAATTACAATCAAGCCTCCGGCAATGAAAAACTTTGATCAAAGCGGCTTAAATGGCCGCGTTGCGGTTTCCTTGCCGCGCCGGCGCATTTATGTCAGGACGACATCAATGATGGAGGAAGACTGATGGACGCGTCGCAGATCCTGGAAAGGCGGAGCCTCCGCCGCAAGCTTGGCCGCTGGCGCATCTTCGCTTTTCTGTTCCTGGCGCTCTTGCTGGGCTTTGCCTGGACTGTCTGGCAGGAAGAAGATGGCGCGGCTCCCACCGGTCGCGCCCATATCGCCCGTGTGTCGATCGGCGGCGTGATCACCGATGATCTTGAACTGATCGAACGATTGGACGCCATCGCCGAAAATGATGCGGTCAAGGGATTGATCGTCTCGCTGAATTCGCCCGGCGGCACAACCTATGGCGGCGAGGTCATCTACAAAGCCATCCGCCGCGTCGCCGCCAAGAAGCCTGTCGTTACCGATATTCGCACGCTCGCCGCCTCCGCCGCTTATATGATCGCGATCGCCGGCGACCATATCGTTGCGGGCGAGACCTCCCTGACCGGCTCGATCGGCGTGATTTTCCAGTACGGCCAGATCAAGCCGCTGCTCGACAAACTCGGCGTTTCGCTGGAGGAAATCAAGTCGGCGCCGCTCAAAGCCGAGCCGTCGCCCTTCCATGCCCCGCCGCCCGAATCGCTCGCGGCCATTCGCGGCACGGTGATGGACTCTTTCGATTGGTTCGCTACATTGGTGTCCGAACGGCGCAAGTTGAGCCGCGAGGAGACGCTGAAACTCGCCGACGGACGCATTTTCACCGGTCGCCAGGCGAAGCAGGCCAAGCTGGTCGACGCATTGGGCGGCGAAGCGGAGATTCGAGATTTCTTCGAGGCGAAGAAAGTCGCCGTCGATCTGCCGATCGTCGAATGGACCGCAAGGAAAGAAACGTCGTTGTTCGGCGTCGGGGCCATGGCGCGCCAACTGCTGGGCATGGTCGGTCTCGATTGGGCGCTTGAGCTCAAATCCTTCGGGAAGCTGAGCAATGACAAGATGTTGCTTGACGGTCTTGTATCGGTTTGGCAGTTTGATCAGAAATAATAGGGAAAATTCAAAGTCCGTCAGAGGGGGCGTCCGTGATCAAGTCCGAACTCGTGCAGATTGTCGCTGCGAAGAATCCGCACCTGTACCACCGCGATGTGGAAAACATCGTCAATGCGGTGCTTGACGAAATCACCGATGCGCTGGCCGGTGGCAATCGCGTCGAATTGCGCGGCTTTGGCGCATTCTCGGTCAAGAACCGTCCGTCGCGCTCGGGTCGCAATCCGCGGACTGGCGATGCTGTTTTCGTCGAGGAAAAATGGGTGCCGTTCTTCAAGACCGGCAAGGAGTTGCGCGAGCGCCTCAATCCCGACCTGGCCGACCAGGAAGACGACGACGATTGATCTTCATCGGCCTTCCCGCGCCCTGCGGCGCCGTCGCGGCTTGATCTTGCGGGCCAGCGGGATTTATGGTGCCGCGCGCTCAAGGCGCGGTAAAGCGTGAAGGAGACTGGCCGGATGATCATGCGCATCCTGAAACTGGTAATTTTGATCCCCGTCGCTCTGGTGCTGATCCTGCTTGCGGTCGCCAACCGGCATGCCGCGACGCTCGCGCTCAATCCGTTCGAGCCGGCCGACCAGACGCTGTCGCTGACGCTGCCGTTTTTCATTTTCTTGCTGATCGCCGTCATGGTCGGCGTCGTGATCGGCTCCTTCGCCACATGGTTTGCCCAGGGGCGTCATCGCAAGCGGGCCCGCGACGAGGCTTTCGAAGCCCGCAAATGGCGTGAGGAGGCGGATCGCCAGCGTGGACGCATCGAAGATCTCACCACGCAGAAACTGATTTCCGCCTCTCGTTGAGGCTGATGCCGGGCAATCGCCGCTATCAGCCTTCGTCCTCCTCGTCGTCGGTGATCGCCTGGTTGGTCACCGCCTTTTTGAGTTTGCGGAAAAACTTCTCCGCGAGTTTCTTGGACGAGGAATCGATCAGGCGTGAACCCAGCATGGCCAGCTTGCCGCCGATTTTGGCGTTGACCGAATAGGTCAGGACGGTGTGATCGCCATCCTCGGTCAATTTCACATCGGCGCCGCCCTTGGCGAAACCGGCGATGCCGCCCGAACCTTCGCCGGTGATCGTGTAGCTTTCCGGCGCGACGATATTGCTGAGCGTCACCGTGCCCTTGAAGGTCGCCGACACCGGACCGATCTTCAGCTTGCTCACGGCCGCCATCTGGTTTTCGCCGGTGCTCTCCAGGCTTTGGCAACCCGGTATGCACTTGCAGAGAATATCCGGATCGTTCAGCGCCGCCCAGACGGCTTCACGGCGTGCGGGAATGCGTTCTTCTCCAGTCAGATCCATGCGGCTCTCCTCCATGCGGGTTTTTGTTGCACTTAATGCAGTCCTCAAACATCTTTGCCAAGAGGCGCAAGGATGCTATTCCACCCGCTTGTCGCAGAATTGAGAAAAGGCAGAGAGTGAAGAGCAAGAATCCGCCCCGCGGCCCCCGAGCATCCGCTGATCGCGCTCCCTCGCGCGCCGCAAAACCGGGCGGACGCCCAGAGCATGCTCGCCCGGCGCGCAACGAGACGGTCCGAGAAGTCCCGCGGGAAAAGCGCGAGGCCAAGCCCGTATCGCAGCCGCAGCCGCAGCTTGTCCTGCGCGAGGGCGAAAGGCCAGCCGAGCGCGCGCCGCTCATTCTGGAAACATCGGGCGAAGACGGCTATCGCCTGCTTGATAGCGGCGCAGGCCTCAAGCTCGAACGTTATGGCGATATTACCGTTGTCAGGCCGGAAGCGCAGGCGCTCTGGCCGAAATCGCTGAGCGACGCGCATTGGGACAAGGCCGACGCGGTTTTCACCGGCGACACTGACGAGGAAGGCATGGGCCGCTGGCGCTTTCCGCGCCGGGCGATCGGCGAAACCTGGCCGATGCAATTGCTCGGCGTCGATTTCTTCGGCCGCTTCACCTCGTTTCGCCATACTGGCGTTTTCCCCGAACAGATCGTCCATTGGAGCTGGATGCGCGACGAGGTCATCAGGCGCGGCGGCAAGGCCAAGGTGCTCAACCTGTTCGGCTATACCGGCGTCGCCTCGCTGATCGCCGCCTCCGCCGGCGCTGAGGTGACCCATGTCGACGCCTCCAAAAAAGCCATCGGCTGGGGCAAGGAAAACCAGCAGCTGGCGCGCATGACCGACAAGCCAATCCGCTGGATCCTCGACGATGCGATGAAGTTCATCGAGCGCGAGCGCCGGCGCGGCAACACATACGACATCATCCTCACTGATCCGCCGAAATTCGGCCGCGGCCCCGATGGCGAAGTCTGGCAGCTTTTCGACCATCTGCCTGTGATGCTCGACATCTGCCGGGATCTCCTGTCGCCCAAGCCGATCGGCCTGGTGTTGACGGCCTATTCGATCCGGGCGAGCTTTTATTCCATGCATGAACTGATGATGGAGACCATGCGCGGCATGGGCGGGCTGGTGGAATCAGGCGAACTCATCATTCGCGAAACGCCGACCGAACCCGGACAAGCCGCCCGCGCGCTCTCCACCTCGCTCTTCAGCCGTTGGACCAGACCATGACCGAACGCCATGACGACGGCCCGCGCCGTCCCGGGCAGGTGAAGGAAATCACTTCGCTCGCCAATCCCATCATCAAGGACATCAAGGCGCTCAGCCAGAAGAAGAACCGCGAAGCCGGCGGCCTGTTCATGGCCGAGGGGCTGAAACTGGTTCTCGACGCGCTGGAGACCGGCTGGAAGATCGACACGCTGATTTTCGCCAAATCCGCCAAGGACAAGCCCCTGGTCGAAAAAGCCGCCTCGCGCGCAGTCGCCGCCGGCGGCCTCGTGCTCGAAGTCAGCGAAAAAGTCTTGTCCTCCGTCACCCGCCGCGACAATCCGCAGATGGTGGTTGGCATTTTCCACGCCCGCTGGACCTCCCTTTCCGCCATCAAGCCCAAGGCCGGGGAGACCTGGGTAGCGCTCGATCGCGTTCGCGATCCCGGCAATCTCGGCACCATCATCCGCACCGCCGATGCCGCCGGCGCCTCTGGCGTGATCCTGGTCGGCGAGACCACCGACCCCTATGGGCTGGAAACCGTGCGCGCCACCATGGGTTCGATCTTCACCATGCCCGTGGCTCGCGCCAGTCAGGCCGATTTTCTCAAATGGCGCAAGACCTCGGGCGCGAGCCTGATCGCCACCCATCTCAAGGGCGCGATCGACTATCGCCGCGCCGATTACAAGGCGCGCCCCGTGGTGCTGCTGATGGGCAATGAACAGTCCGGTATTCCCGACGAACTGGCGGAAGCCGCCGATGTCAGGGTCAAGATCCCCCAGCAGGGCAAGGCCGATTCGCTCAATCTCGCCTGCGCCACCGCCGTTATGCTGTTTGAGGCGCGCCGTCATCTGCTCGAACTGGACGCCTGATATGGAGGAGAAAGCCAGCCTCTTGGCGCGGCCGCGCGCCTTCCTGCCGTTCATCCTCGTTGCTGTCGCGCTCGATCAGCTGATCAAGGCGCTGGTGGAGCTTTATCTGCCGCTGCATGAAGCCCTGCCGGTCATTCCGTTTCTGGCGCTCTATCGCACCTGGAACGAGGGCGTCGCCTTTTCCTTCCTGTCGGACATGGACGGATGGGTGATCGTCGTCATGCGCTTCGTCATCATTGGCGTGGTGCTCTGGTGGTGGCGCGGCGCCGATCGGCGGGCCTTCCTGCTCAATCTCGGCTTTGCGATGATCGTCGCCGGCGCCATCGGCAATATCATCGATCGATTCGTTTATGGCCATGTCATCGACTATGTGCTGTTTCATACTGAGACATGGTCCTTCGCCGTCTTCAACCTGGCGGATGCG
Organism: Rhizobium sp. SG_E_25_P2; assembly: GCF_029892285.1. Lineage (GTDB taxonomy): Bacteria > Pseudomonadota > Alphaproteobacteria > Rhizobiales > Rhizobiaceae > Rhizobium_E. Next base: position 405,748 of record NZ_JARXVM010000001.1, on the reverse strand, counting down.
CTGATCTCGGTGGGCGCCGCTTGCGTCGGCGTCTGGGAGATCTTTTTTCAGCCAAAAGCGTCCCGGAACGGGAATTAACTGCGCCTTAAGAATAACCCGCAAGGCTTTTGAAAGCGGATGCGTGTTAGCCCATGTGTCATGAGCGAACCGCAAAAACTCCAACATCGCCTCGCGATGGAATTCCTGGCCGAGGCTCCTCGCCTGAAGGAGGAGCCTATGGACTTGCGTTATCCCGTCAGAGACCCGTCGCGGCGGGACTTCTCGCCGCCGCTAGAGCCCGATCCGGATGAGCTTTTGGCCTCCACTGATATGGAGGGGCCGGGCTCGATGAAATATTGGATCGCCGGCAGCGCGCTGGTGGCTGCGGCGCTGGCGCTGTCATCCGGTCTTGAGGTCGGCCTGCTGGCGATGGGCGGATTTCTCGCTGCTGTCGCGATTGGCAGCCTGTTCCTGCGTTCCTCCGCGCGCAATTCGCCGCAGCAGCGGACGCAATCGCCCGCAACCGCCGCCCAAACGACGCAGGTCGCCGACGAGCTTTCCACCAGCCAGGGCGACAGCCGCCTTGCCGCCGGCGTGCTCATGGGCGCGATCCACGATGCGCTCGGCGACATCACCGTCTGCCGCAGCCTGAAGGGCGTGATTCTGTCCGCCAACAACACCTTTCGCCGCGTCAGCGGTTGCGAGACGCCCGAGGGCCGGACCTGCGAAAGTCTCGGCATCCGGTTCGAGCCGGGCAAGATCAAGCATTGCTATGACGTGAGCTTCCGCACGCGCGATGGTCTGCGCACTTATCTCTGGCACGACATCGTCACCCGCGATCCGGTGATGGGCGACATGGTCGTCCAGAGCATCGCCCGCGACGTCACCTCCGAACGCTTCGACGCCGAAAGCCGGGAGCAGGCCCGGGCGCGGGCAGAGGAGGAAAGCCAGCTGAAATCGCAACTGATTGCGACCGTCAGCCATGAAATCCGCACGCCGCTGAGCGGCCTGCTCGGCATGGGCCAGTTGCTGTCCGATACCGAACTGACGCCGGCGCAGGCCAATTACCTCGCCGGCATTCGTTCTTCCGGTGTGGCGCTCGCCCAATTGGTCGAGGATCTGCTTGATTTTTCCACGGTCGAGGCTGGCAGGTTCCGGCTGCGGCCGCGCGCCGAGCCCATTCGCCCGCTGGTCGAAAGCATCGTCGAGCTTCTGTCGAGCCGCGCCCATGAAAAGGGCGTGGAGATCGGCGCCGTCATGGCGCCGGATCTGCCGGAGATCCTGACCATCGATCCGGCGCGCCTCAAGCAGGTGATCTACAATGTCGTCGGCAACGCCGTGAAATTCACCGAACAGGGCGGCGTCGTCGTTTCGGTGGGCGTCGAGGCGGGCCATCTGGTCGTCACGGTGCGCGACACCGGCCCCGGCATGAACGAAGGCGAGATGAAGCGGATCTTCGACGCTTTCGAACAGGGCGATCTGAGCCGCGCCCGCGAAGGCGGCGTCGGTTTGGGCCTGGCGATCTCTGCGCGCATCATGGCCGAAATGGGCGGTGGGGTGACGGTTGAAAGCGAGCTCGGTCAAGGCAGCGTGTTCACCATCCGCATGCCCGCCGATATGGAGACGCGGCCCATGCGCAGCGGCCGCGAACTCGCTGGCGGACGTATCCTGCTGCTCGCGCCAGTCGGCCCTGCCGCAAGGGCGCTGGCCGAAACACTGCAGGGCCTGGGCGCCGAAACCCATGCCGCCTCCGCGATCATCGACGCCGAAACGCTGTTGACCATGCGCGAAAAATTCACCGGCATCATCGTCGACCACCGCCTGGACGCCGAATTCACTGCGGGCCTCTGCCGCGATCCACGGTTGGCCGGCGCCAAGCGCGTCTATCTCGTCAATCCCGAATCGCGTCCCGCCCAGATGTCCGGCGGCGCCTATGACGGCTGGCTGATTCGTCCGCTGCGTGAACAGTCGCTGATCGACGTGCTCACCGGCCGGCTGAAGGGCCTGGAAGCCCGCGACGCCGCCAATGACGATTTCCCCGTTCTCGCGGCCGAGGCGCAAGAGGACGAGCAAGCTGCGGCGCGTCCGGGGGCTGGCTCCGGCTTCTCAATCCTGATCGGCGAGGATGATCCGGTCAATGCGATGATTTGCCAGGCCATTCTCGAAAAGGCCGGCCATCGCGCCCGTCTGGCGGATACGTTCAACAAGCTGGATGCGGCGTTTTTAGAAAAGAAGCCCGATCTCATCCTGACCGACCATCACATGTCCGATGGCGTCTGCCTGGATTTCATCGCCCGCTTGCGCGACACCGAGGCTGCAGAGGGTTTGCCGGTGACGCCCGTTATCGTGCTCACCGCCGACGCCTCCGACGCCACCCGCAGGGAGCTTCTCCTGCGCGGCGCCGATCTCGTTCTGTTGAAGCCGGCCGATCCCGATATTCTCAATGGCGCGATCCTGCGGCTTCTGGGAAAACCGGCCTTGGAGATCGCGGTCTAGCGTGTCTCGCCGCCATGCGGCGAGGCGGATACACGTCATCATATTGTCTCACACATATGGTTATAGAGCTGCATCTTGACGTGAAGGATGCATGCCATGACTGCGGAGCTCTTACAGATCAATTCCGACATCGCGCCGCCGCTCGACCCTTCGTCCTCGCTGTATTCAGCCCGCGAGCCGGCGCTTGGCCGCATCGGCGCGCTTGAGACCCGCCTTGCGGTGTCCCGCCGGGAGATCGAGGCGGCGCAGACCATCCGCTACAGGATTTTCGTCGAGGAAATGGGCGCCCAATTGCCGCCGCAGGCCATGCGGCTGGGCCGCGACATCGACGCGTTCGACGAGATCTGCGACCACCTGATCGTGCTCGACACCGGTATCGACGGCCAGAGCCACGAGCAGATCGTCGCGACCTATCGCATTCTCCGTCATGACGTCGCTTTCGCCAATGGCGGCTTCTACTCGGCCTCCGAATTCGAAATCGCTCCGTTCCTTGCTCGCCATCCCGGCAAGAAGTTCATGGAGCTCGGCCGTTCCTGCGTGCTGCCCGCCTACCGCACCAAGCGCACCGTCGAACTGCTCTGGCAGGGCAACTGGGCCTATGCGCTGAAGCATGGCCTCGAGGTCATGTTCGGCTGCGGCTCGTTTCCGGGACGCTATCCCGAACTGCATGCGCTGGCCCTGTCTTTCCTGCATCACAACAATCTCGCCAAGGACGAATGGTCCGTTCGCGCCCTGCCGCAGCATCACCGCGATATGGACCTGATGCCGCCGGAAGCCGTCAACGCCAAGCGGGCGCTGATGGCCATGCCGCCGCTGATCAAGGGTTACCTGCGTCTCGGCGCCATGGTTGGCGATGGCGCGGTGGTCGATCACGCCTTCGGCACCACGGATGTGCTGATCGTGCTGCCGGTCGAGAGCATTTCCACCCGTTATCTTAATTACTACGGGGCCGACGCCCAGCGTTTTGCCTGCTGAACATCCACCCATCCTTCGGTAGGCCCGGGGCCGAACTGGCCGTTCGCTCCGGCATTTTCTTCAGCCTCTCCGGCGTCTGCGCCGGGGAGGCTTCTTTTTCGGCCGGCCATCTCGTAAGCGGGAGGTCGGCAAGCTCGCGCGGGCTCATGCTGCGAAAAACCGGATCAAGGAAGGGATCTTCCTCCGTCGCGTCGCTCTCCTTGAGCCACGCCGCAGCGTTCGAAAGCACCCTCCACATGGCGCTCGCCAAGGTCATCCGCCTATTTTGCTTGATGTCCATCATCCTGTCGTCCTCCATCTGGCATTGACGTGATGATTTAGATATTCTCCTTCTCAGTCTAAGCTTCAATGCAGCTCTTCAAGCTGTCACTATAGGTTTTCTAAATGAGAAACCTCAACCTCGTCCATCTCAACGGCCTGCGCGCGCTCGAAGCGGTGGGTCGCGCCGGAACGCTGCAGGCGGCAGCTGATGAGTTGGGCGTGACGCCCGGCGCGATCAGCCAGCAGCTCGCCAAGGCCGAGGCGCAGCTCGGCAAACAGATCTTCGAGCGTCGTCCCAAGGGGCTCGCGCTCACCGAGGCGGGCCGCGTCGCTCTGCCGAAACTCACGCAAGGGTTCGGTCTTCTGTCTCAAGCGGTGGCCTCTGTGCGCGGCGATGACGATCGCACGCTGACGATTTCCGTCGCTCCCGTGTTTGCCGCTCGCTGGTTAGTGCGCCGGCTCGACGGCTTTTTCCGTCTGCATCCCGAGATCGATATCCGCATCGACGCCACCAGCCGGCTGGTTGATCCCTCAGCCTCCGATATCGATCTCGCCATCCGCGTCGGACGTGGCGACTGGCCCGGCGTCGAGGCCGAATTGCTCTTGGAGCAGGAGATCTTTCCCGTCGCCGCTCCCGCGCTCACAACCCACCTCACAGAGCCGCGCGATATCCTAGCTCTGCCCGCCGTGATCGACAGCCAGGCCATGTTCGGCTGGGACATCTGGCTGAACGCCGCAGATCTCCACGGCGAGGCTATCACCCCACGCCACCGGCTCAGCGAAGCCTCGCTCTGCCTGGACGCGGTGATTTCAGGTCAGGGCGTGATGCTGGGCTGGCAGACGCTTACTGTCGACGCCATTCTCGGCGGCTGCCTGTGTGTCCCCTTTCCCATCCGCGCCCGCACCGGTTTCGCCCATTATATCGTGACCGCGAAAGGCGGGCGCGAAACCGCCAAGGCCAAGGCCTTCAAGGCCTGGCTCAAGGGCGAACTCGCCGACAGCATGGCGGCGCTCGACGCCGCCATTGGCCGTCAGGAGCCGGCGTTGTAGGCGGCGATCGCCGCCATATTGACGATATCGGTGTCTTTCGCGCCCATCGAGACGATCTGCACCGATTTGTCGAGACCGACGAGCAATGGGCCGATCACCGTCGAGCCGCCGAGTTCCTGCAGCATCTTCGTCGCGATCGAGGCCGAGTGGAAGGCGGGCATCACCAGCACATTGGCCGGGCCGGAGAGACGGCAGAACGGGTACTGCTCCATCAGCTTCGGATTGAGCGCGACATCGGCGGCCATCTCGCCGTCGAATTCGAAATCGACGCGACGCTTTTCCAGAATCTTGACCGCCTCGCGCAGCCGTTCCGAACGTTCGCCTTCGGGATGGCCAAAGGTGGAATAAGCGAGCATGGCGACGCGCGGCTCGTAACCCAGCCGGCGGGCGAGGCCGGCCGCTTCCTCGGCGATATCGGCCAGTTCCTCTGAAGACGGCATGTCATGGACGGCGGTGTCGGCCACCAGCACGTTGCGGCCCTTGCACAGCGCCAAGGACGCGCCGATGACGCGATGGCCAGGCTTGGCGTCTATGCAGCGCCTGACGTCTTCCAGCGCGGTCGAATAATTGCGCGTCATCCCCGTCACCATGCCATCGGCGTCGCCGAGCGCCACCATGCAGGCGGCGAAATGGTTGCGGTCGGTGTTGATCAGCCGCTGGGCGTCGCGATGCAGGTAGCCCTTCCGCTGCAGCCGTGCATAGAGATAGTCGACATAGACCTCGCGGCGGGTGGATGTGCGGGCGTTGATGAGTTCGATGCCGGGCCGGGCGAGATCGATGCCGGCGCGTTCGGCATTCGCCAGGATCACATCGTCGCGGCCGAGCAGAATGGCGGTGCCGAGCCGCTGGTTGACGTAAGCGATGGCCGCCCGCATCACCTGCTCTTCCTCGGCCTCGGCGAACACCACCCGCTTGGGATGGCGGCGCACGCGCTCATAGATCTGCTGCAGCGTCGAGGCGATTGGGTCGCGTCGGCTGTTGAGCGACCGCGCATAGGCGTCGAGGTCAGCGATCGGCTTGCGCGCCACGCCGGTGTCCATCGCCGCCTGCGCCACCGCCACCGGGATCGATGAGATCAGCCGGGGATCAAACGGCACGGGAATGATGTAATTGGCGCCGAAGCGCGGCCGGTTGCCCTGATAGGCGGCGGCCACGTCATCCGGCACGTCTTCCTTGGCGAGATTGGCGAGCGCGCGCACGGCGGCGATCTTCATCGCTTCGTTGATGGTCGAGGCGCGCACATCGAGCGCGCCGCGGAAGATATAGGGAAAGCCCAGCACATTGTTGACCTGGTTGGGATAGTCCGACCGGCCCGTGGCCATGATCGCGTCGTCGCGAATGCGGGCGACCTCTTCCGGGGTGATTTCCGGATCCGGATTGGCCATGGCGAAAATGATGGGCTTGTCGGCCAGGGAGCGGATCATCTCGGCCGAAAACGCGCCCTTGGCCGACAGGCCGAGCACGACATCGGCGCCGTCCATCGCTTCGATCAGCGTGCGCTTGTCGGTCTTCACCGCATGCGCCGATTTCCACTGGTTCATGCCTTCGGTGCGGCCCTGATAGACCACGCCCTTGGTGTCGCAAAGGATGATATTGGCGGGATTGAAGCCGATGGCCTTGATCAGCTCGATGCAGGCGATGGCCGCGGCGCCCGCGCCATTGCAGACCAGCCTGGTGGTCTTAAGGTCGCGGCCCGTCAGATCCAGCGCATTGATCAGGCCGGCGGCGGCGATAATGGCGGTTCCGTGCTGGTCGTCATGAAAAACCGGAATGTCCATCATTTCGCGCAGCCGGCTTTCGATGACGAAACAGTCCGGCGCCTTGATGTCCTCGAGATTGATGCCGCCGAAGGAGGGGCCGAGGAAGCGCACGCAATTGATGAATTCGTCGACATTCTCGGTGTCGATCTCGAGATCGATGGAATCGACGTCGGCAAAGCGCTTGAACAGCACCGCCTTGCCTTCCATCACCGGCTTGGAGGCGAGCGCGCCGAGATTGCCGAGGCCGAGAATGGCGGTGCCATTGGAGATCACCGCCACCATATTGCCGCGCGCCGTATAGTCATAAGCCGTGGCGGGATCTTCGGCGATCGCCTTGACGGGTTCCGCGACGCCCGGTGAATAGGCCAGCGAAAGATCGCGCTGCGTCGCCATCGGCTTGGTCGGTGTGATCTCCAGCTTGCCGGGTCGGCCCATGGAATGGAAATCCAGCGCCTCCTGCCGGGTGACGGTGGGCAGAGTCCGGTCGCGCTTTGTCTCGGATGGCATGAAGTTCCTCCCTCAAGGCTTCTGTGGGCGCGTTCCGTTTTGCCGGCGCCGCTTATTGTCTTTGTTCTCAATCCGTCTAGAGTCTTTGACAAAAGCTTTATTGAACAACAGACCAACTTTGTCAAAAAGAACAGCATGACGATTACCGACGCGCTCACGGTCGCCCAGCTGGCGTCGGAGGAAAGCCGCCTTTCCGCCACGCCGATGATGGAACAGTTCATCGAGATCAAGGCCGCCAATCCAGACAGCCTGCTGTTTTATCGCATGGGCGATTTCTACGAGCTGTTCTTCGAGGACGCGCTCGAAGCCTCCCGCGCGCTCGGCATCACGCTGACGCGGCGCGGCCAGCATCTCGGCCAGGACATTCCGATGTGCGGCGTGCCGGTGCATGCCGCCGATGATTATCTGCAGAAGCTGATCGGCTTCGGCTATCGCGTCGCCGTCTGCGAGCAGATCGAGGATCCCGCCGAAGCCAGGAAGCGTGGGGCGAAATCGGTGGTGCGCCGCGACGTGGTGCGGCTGGTCACGCCCGGCACGATCACCGAGGAGAAACTTCTCAATCCCGGCGACAGCAATTACCTGATGGCGCTTGCCCGCATCAAGGGCGGCGACAGGCCTGTTTATGCGCTGGCCTGGATCGATATTTCCACCGGCGTCTTCCGCGTCACGGAGAGCGAGCTGCAGCGTCTTCTGGCCGATATCCTGCGCATCGACCCCAAGGAGCTGATCGTTTCGGACCAGCTGTTCCACGATGTCGATCTGCGCGGCGTGTTCGACGTGCTCGGCCGCGTCGTCAGCCCGCAGCCTTCGGTGCTGTTCGACAGCGCAACGGCGGAGACCCGCATCACCCGCTATTTCGCTGTCGGCACGCTCGATGGCTTCGGCGGCTTTACTCGCGCCGAGCTCGCTGCTGGCGCTGCGGCCATCGCCTATGTGGAGAAGACCCAGATCGCTGAACGCCCGCCGCTCGGCCGGCCCGAGCGCGAAAGCACCGCCTCCACCCTGTTCATCGATCCCGCCACCCGCGCCAATCTCGAGCTTGCCCGCACCCTTTCCGGTTCTCGCGAGGGATCGCTGGTCAAAGCCATCGACCGCACGGTAACCGGCGGGGGCGCGCGCCTTCTGACCGAACGGCTGATGTCGCCCTTGACCAAGCCCGACATCATCAATGGGCGGCTTGACGCGGTTGGCTTCTTCCTCGACGAGGCGCGGCTGCGCGACGAGCTCCGCACGGAATTGAGGCGCGCGCCCGACATGCCGCGCGCTCTGTCGCGGCTGGCGCTCGATCGCGGCGGCCCGCGCGATCTCGCCGCCATTCTCGCAGGCCTCGCCGCAGCGCGGGGCGCCGCCGCGCATCTTTCCGGACGGGCGCTGCCGGCGGAACTCATGCAGGCTGTCGCAGCTCTTGGCGGCGTGCCTTTCGCGCTTGAGGATCTTCTCGCCGGCCTGCTGGCTGAAGACCTGCCGCTGTTGAAACGCGACGGCGGCTTCCTGCGCGATGGCGCCATCCCCGAACTCGACGAACTCCGCGAACTCCGCGACCAGTCGCGCCGGGTGATCGCGGGACTGCAGGCCTCCTATTCCGAGGAGACCGGCGTCAAGTCGCTGAAGATCAAGCATAACAATGTCCTCGGCTATTTCATCGAACTGACCTCGGGCACCTCAGGCGCGCTGACCGAGACGCCCGAGCGCCGCGCCCGCTTCATTCATCGCCAGACCACGGCCAGCGCCATGCGCTTCACCACGATCGAGCTTTCCGATCTCGAAAGCCGTATCGCCAACGCGGCGGAGAAGGCGCTTTCGATCGAGCTTGCCGCCTATGATCGCATGGTCAAGGCGGTGGTGGACGCCGCCGAAGTGATCAAGGCTGCGGCCAATGCTCTGTCGGTCCTCGATGTCTCCGCAAGCCTGGCGACGCTCGCCGACGAGCAGGCCTATTGCCGGCCGCATGTCGACGATACGCTCGATTTCTGCATTCGCGGCGGCCGCCACCCGGTGGTCGAGCAGGCGCTGAAGAAGGCGCAAGGGTCGCCTTTCGTCGCCAATCACTGTGATCTCTCGCCGCTTGCCGGCGAGAAGAATGGCGGCGTCTGGCTGCTGACCGGCCCGAATATGGGCGGTAAATCGACCTTCTTGCGCCAGAATGCCCTGATCGCCATTTTGGCCCAGATGGGCTCCTATGTGCCGGCCGAGGAGGCGCGCATCGGCGTGGTCGACCGGCTGTTTTCCCGCGTCGGGGCGTCCGACGATCTGGCGCGCGGCCGCTCCACCTTCATGGTGGAAATGGTCGAGACGGCGGCGATCCTCAATCAGGCGACGCCGCGCTCGCTGGTGATCCTCGATGAAATCGGCCGGGGCACCTCGACCTTTGACGGGTTGTCGATCGCCTGGGCGGCGGTCGAGCATCTGCACGAGGTCAATCGCTGCCGTTCGCTGTTCGCCACCCATTTCCACGAAATGACCGTGCTGTCGGAAAAGCTCGCCCGTCTCGCCAATGTCACCATGCGCGTCAAGGAATGGCATGGCGACGTGGTGTTCCTGCATGAAGTTGGCCCCGGCGCCGCCGACCGCTCCTATGGCATCCAGGTGGCGCGTCTCGCCGGTCTTCCCGATTCGGTGGTGGCGCGGGCCCGCGACGTGCTGACTATCCTCGAAGACGCCGACCGCAAGAACCCGGCGACCACGCTGATCGATGACCTGCCGCTGTTTCAGGCGGCTGTCAGGCGTGATGAGCCCAAGGCGCAAAAGGCCTCTGAAGTCGAGGCGGCGCTGAAGGCGCTCAATCCCGATGACATGAGCCCGCGCGAGGCGCTGGAGGCGCTTTATGCGCTGAAGAAGCAGTTGGGGTGAGGGCAAGCGGCGGACGCGCCAAATCGCTCCGCCGCGTCATCACGCCCAGAGTTCCGCATGATTTTCTCGCTTCGCCCATGCGGGCTCGGCCGGGGCGCGAAGAACGCCTCGTTTGTTTAGTGTTAGTATGACGCTCATCGCGCCCCGCATTCGGCGGTTTGTGCCTCGAACTTGACGCTCGTCGCCGCAGGTCGAGCCTACGGGTAATCCGCCTCTAAAGCGGGCCTTACTGTAACGTCCCTTTCGAGACGCCACCCTGGGGGGACGCTTTCACGCCAAGTCCCCAGTGTTCGGGGGTCGTCGTTTCTCGAAGCCCCGGAGAAAGAGAGTTCACGTCGTCCCCCTTTCCCCAGCGCCGGCCCCATCTCGCCGCGACGCCTCGCGGTGTAGCCGATGATGGGACGAGATGAGGATAAGCGGCGTGGGATGGTGGGGGATGAAAAAATTTTCGGGAGGGTGATTTTTTGAGGAAGACCCTCCCCCACCCCTCCCACAAGGGGAGGGGCTTAACTTGGAGCTGCCGCTGGCGTCCCACAGTTCAGCCTAGCGGAGGCGAGGTTTCTTGGGGTTGGAGGGGGCGGCAGCGCAAGCCCCTCCCCCTTGTGGGGAGGGGTTGGGGAGGGGTTTCGCCCCGCTCCGTCGTCATCGAGGATCCAAGACAGTGAACAAAATCAAGCCGTTGCAGATGCTCGGGACAGGCCCGAGCAGGACGGCGGTGGGGATTTTTTCGTCTGTCGTTAACGGCGTGTCGCAACACGCGAAATCGTAGCAGGGGAAGGGAAACTCAAAAGCCAGAGGCCAGCGTCAGCAACGCTGTAGGACCTTCAACACTTTGATTTCATTGAAAAGAAGAAGGGAAGTGGCGCACCCGAAGAGATTCGAACTCCTGACCCCCAGATTCGTAGTCTGGTGCTCTATCCAGCTGAGCTACGGGTGCTTGCCAATCCGCCGCCGTGTCCGGCGGTGTGCGGCTCTACTACTGCGAGGCTTTTGGGATTGCAAGCGTCTTTTTCAAAAAAATGCAATAAAAGCGGGGAGGGGGTCTCCGGAGCGGGGTCGAAAAACCGGCTCCGGGACGGCTCAAAGCCCTGCGCGATGCGGGATTTCCACCCGGAACAGGCAGCCGGGAGCGTTTTTTTCCACAAGCGCGATCGTTCCGCCATGCGCGATGGCGATATCGCGGGCGATGACCAGGCCGAGGCCGACGCCGCCGGCGCGGGTTGAGCCGCGGAAGGCGGAGAACAGATGATCGCGCGCTTTGGCGGGCATGCCCGGACCGTTGTCGTCGATATCCAGCCTCAGGCGGTTGTCGACGACGGCGACGCCGATGCGGATGCATTTGTCGTCAGCCTCATGCGATTCGAGCGCCTGCAGCGAATTTCGGCAGAGATTGTAGATCACCCGGAACATCTGTTCGGGATCCGCCTCGATTTCGAGCGAAGGGTCGATGTCGCTCATGAAGCGAATCGGCCCCTCCATGGCCAAGCCGAGAATTTCGCCGACATCGTCGACGAGCGGGCCAAGCGCAAACCGGCCGATCTGCGGGGCGGCTTCGCTCGCCCTGCCATAGGCGAGGACGTCCGAAGAGTAGCTGATGGCGCGGCCGAGCGTGCGCACCAGCTTGGCCGACAGGCCGCGGCCGACGGGATCGCCGAGTTCGGTCAGGCGGTCCGACATCAATTGCGCCGACGACAGGATATTGCGCATGTCGTGATTAATCTTGGAGACGGCGAGGCCGAGATCGGCGAGATTTTTCTGCTGTTTCAGCGTGCGCTGCAATTCCGTCTGCATGGCGGCGAGATGGCGGGCGGCGACCGACAATTCGTCGCGGCCCTCGGGCGGCGCCATGATGGCTCCGGGATTGCCGGGATCGGCGGCGAAACCCTGCATGCTTGCCGTCATCCGGCCGATCGGGCGAATCAGGATGCGGTTGATGGTGAAGAAGATCAGCGCCGCCGTGGTCAGCGAGATGACGATCGAGAAGAACAGAATTTCGCGGCAATAGACGAGCATGGCCTGGCGTAACGCCCGGTCGCTCATCACCAGTTCGATCTCCATGCCGGACGCGCCGATCGGACCGCGCACGCTGACCACCTGCTCGCCGCCCCAGGCGAGTGTCGCGAAAGCGTCATAGGCGTTAGTCAGGAAGCTTCCCGCCGACAGGTCATATTGCGCGTTGACCGCCGGCGGCACTTCGGAGACCACGATCATCCGGGTCAGTTCTTCCTTGTGCAGGGCGATGGCCTTGGTGCCGGTGGCCATCAGCGTCGAATCCTCGAGCGAGCGCGGCAGCTTGATGTTCGGAAGGCCGTCGATGACGATGGCGGCGGCGGCGGCGGTGTTGAGCCGGTCGCGCAGCCAGGACAGCCGCATATCGGTGACCGAGGGCACGAAGATCATGATTTCGGCCAGCATCACGAAAATCACGGTCAGCAGGAGGATGCGGGTGGACAGGCGGGCGGCGGGCGGCGTTTCCGCCGTCGCATCGAAAGCGAGGCCGCGGACGGGCGCCTGTGCAATCATTCCATCCCGGGCCAATCGCCGCTCCGTCCTCTGGAGTTACCTTCGGGGCCTTTCGAGCGCCCCTCATGCTTAAGCATCATGTAAAGGTCCGCGCGAATTCCGCAACCCCGCAACGGAGCTGAAATGCGGCCGAAAGGTTGACTTCCTCGGCGTCTCTCCCTATAAGCCCGGCCACGTTCGGGATGGCCGGGTCCGCGCAAGCGGCCAACGCGTTTCCGTGCGACATCCAAAACACGCTCATCAAGAAGGGCCGCACTCCGCGGTAATTAAATAAATGGCAACAAAGCGTACCTACCAGCCGTCCAAGATCGTCCGCAAGCGTCGTCACGGCTTCCGCGCCCGCATCGCCACCAAGGGTGGCCGCAAGGTTATCAGCGCTCGCCGCAATCGCGGCCGCAAGGTTCTGTCCGCGTAAAGCGCGACGGACCCGAAGGACTGATGACGAACCAAAAAGATGTTCGTACTGCCGGTCGGCTGAAGAGCCGGCCGGAATTTTTGCGTGTGCGCGAGGGCGAGCGGCGCAGAGGCCGTTTTTTCATCGTCGAGGTCCTGGATCGCAAATCTCCCGAAGACGCGCCGCGCGTCGGCTTCACCGTCACCAAGAAGCAAGGCAATTCGGTGGAGCGAAATCGCATCCGCCGCCGCCTGAAAGAAGCGGTCAGGCTGAAGGCGCAGTTTGCAATGCAGCCGGGACACGACTATGTGATTGTGGCCCATCGAGAGGCAATGTCCGCTTCCTTCGATGATTTGAGCAAAACCCTTATCGCGCGCATCTCCAGCCGGCAGGACAAGAAAAGCCGGCCACCGGGAAAGAGTGATGGAAAACAACCGTAATTATTATGTCGCGATCGTTCTGTCGGTCCTGATCGTCTTTGCCTGGCAGTTCTTCTACATGGGTCCGAAAATGGAGGCCCAGCAGAAGATCGAGGAGCAGCGCCAGGCTGAAATCGCCCTGCAGCAAAAGGCCAATCCGGCTGCGGCGCAGGCGCCCGCGCTCGATCAGTCCGGCCAGCCCATCCCCGGCGCCAATGGCCAGACGGTGGCCGTGGTGACGCGCGAGCAGGCGCTTTCCCAGACCGACCGCATCATCATCGATACGCCCTCGCTCACCGGCTCGATCAGCCTGGCCGGCGCGCGGCTCGACGATCTCCGGCTCAAGAATTACCGCGAGACGATCGACAAGGACAGCCCGATCATCACGCTGTTCAGCCCTGGCAACACCAAGGACGGCTATTTCGTCGAACTCGGTTTCCTCGGCGCGCAGAACCTGCCCGGCATGACGACCAACTGGACTGTGGAGGGCAACAATCGTCTGACCCAGACCACGCCGGTGACGCTGACCTACACCAATCCCGAAGGCGTGACCTTCACCCGCCGGATCTCGGTCGACGAAAAATATATGTTCCAGATCGAGGACAGCGTGAAGAACGGCTCGGCCGCGCCGCTGTCTCTGACCCCTTACGGTCGCGTCGTGCGCTACAATCAGCCGACGCATGCGTCCGCATGGGTTCTGCATGAAGGTTATGTCGGGGTCATGGATGGCAGCCTGAAGGAAGAAACCTTCAGCGGCGCCAGCAGCGAGCCCGCCAAGTTCGAGGCGCCGCAGGGCGGCTGGTTCGGCATTACCGACAAATACTGGGCTGCGGCCATCGTTCCCCAGAAGAACTCCGCCTTCACCTCGCAGTTTTCGCATGTCGAGACCGGCCAGCCGTTGTATCAGGCCGATTATCGCGAAAACGCCGCCACGGCGGTGGCCGCGGGCGAGACCAAAAGTTTCTCGACGATGATTTTCGCCGGCGCCAAGCAGGTGCCCGTGATCGAAGGTTACGAAGAGAAATACGGCGTTCAGGATTTCAACAAGCTGATCGACTGGGGCTGGTTCTACTTTTTCACCAAGCCCATGTTCTATCTGATGGACTGGCTGTTCCACTATTTCGGCAATTTCGGCCTCGCCATCCTTGGCACGACCGTCATCGTCAAGCTGATCTTCTTCCCGATCGCCAACCGGCAATACGCCTCGATGGCCAAGATGAAGACGCTGCAGCCGAAGATGGAAGAGCTGAAAGCCAAGCATGGCGACGACCGCATGGCGCTGCAGCAGGCGATGATGCAGCTCTACAAGGAAGAGAAGGTCAATCCGGTGGCCGGTTGCTGGCCGGTGCTGTTGCAGATCCCGGTGTTCTTCGCGCTCTACAAGGTCATCTATGTGACGATCGAAATGCGGCATGCGCCGTTCTTCGGCTGGATTCAGGACCTGTCTTCGCCGGATCCGACCACGATCTTCAATCTGTTCGGCCTGATCCCCTGGACGCCTCCGCATGCGCTGATGCTCGGCGTCTGGCCGATCATCATGGGCATCACCATGTTCGTGCAGATGCGGATGAACCCGACGCCGCCCGATCCGACGCAGGCGATGATCTTCAACTGGATGCCGCTGATCTTCACCTTCATGCTCGGTTCGTTCCCGGCGGGTCTGGTGATCTACTGGGCGTGGAACAACACGCTGTCGGTGCTGCAGCAGGGCATCATCATGAAGCGTCACGGCGCCAAGATCGAGCTGTTCGACAATCTCAAGGGACTGTTCAAGCGAAAGCCATCATCGGCGTGAATGCGTCTTGAAAAGAATTGATAAGTCGCAAATGTCGCAACCGGGGCTTCGCCCCGGTTGCTTTCGTTTAGACTGGGCGTAAACGAGCGAAGGGCAGGGGCGACGAATGGACAAGAGCATGGCGACCGCGCCGGCGCAGCAGGAGGGAATGGGCGCGCTTCTGGTGTTTCTCTCGGCCGTGGCCTGGAGTTTTGGCGGCGCGCTGGCTCGCTATCTGGATATCGACGACAGCTGGACCGTGGTGTTCTGGCGCGGCCTGTTCGCCGGGCTGTTCCTGCTTGGCTTTCTGCTTTTGCGCGACGGCCCGCTGAAGACGCTGTCGCTCTATCGCAATATGGGCGTTCCCGGCCTGCTGGTGGCTTTCGGCTTCGCCGTCGCCTCGTCCTGCTTCGTCATCGCCATTTCCTACACCACGGTCGCCAATGTCGTCTTGATCCAGGCCGGCGTGCCCTTGTTTGCGGCGCTGATCGCCTGGCTGCTGTTTCGCGAGCGCGTCACCCTCGCCACCTGGCTCGCCATTGTCGCGGTGATCGCCGGCGTGGCGATCATGGTGGCCGGCGGGCCGCTGCTGGCTGTGCTGACGGGGGATGAGGCGCAAGGCGCGGGTACTGACGCCGCCTATCCATATGCCTGGTTCGGCAATCTCCTGGCGCTCGCCATCGCCATCGTCTTCGCCATGACCACCGTTGTCACCCGGCGCTTTCCCAATGTCCGGCAGACGCCGGGCGCAAGCCTCGGCTGTTTTGCGGCTTGCGCCTTTGCCGCAACCCAGGCCTCGGGCTTTGCGGTGACGCCGGGCGAATTCGGGGTGCTGTTCGTGTTCGGCGCGCTCAATCTCGGCCTGGGCATGGCGCTGTTCGTCACCGGCGCGCGGCTGATCCCCTCGGCTTTCGCCGCGCTCCTGGGGACCGCCGAAACCATGCTCGGCCCGGTCTGGGTGGCGATCTTTCATGGCGAAGTGCCGGGGCCGGAAACCGTGGTCGGCGGCCTGATCATCCTGGCGGCGCTGATCTTCTACCTTTCGAAAGCGCTGAAACGGCAGGCTCCGGCGCCCGCGATCGCCGCTAAGCCTTGACTTATGCGGGGAATAGCCCAAAAGGCGAGGTTTAGCCGCAAGACAGGATAGAACCATGGCCGACACGCAAGCCGACAAACTCAGCCGCATCTTCACGCGGCCCTGGGTGTTCATTCGCGGCGTGCCGGCGATGAAGTTCCTGCCGCCTGAGGGACCAGCCGAAATCGCTTTCGCCGGTCGCTCCAATGTCGGCAAATCCTCGCTGATCAATGCGCTTGTCGGCCAGAACGGGCTTGCCCGCACTTCCAATACGCCGGGCCGCACGCAGGAACTCAATTATTTCGTGCCGGACGGGTATTCGGGCGAGGCGGGCGACCTGCCGCCCTGCGCGCTGGTCGACATGCCGGGCTATGGCTATGCGCAGGCGCCGAAGGCGCAGGTGGACGCCTGGACCAAGCTGGTCTTCGATTATCTGCGCGGCCGCACCACGCTCAAGCGCGTCTATGTGCTGATCGACAGCCGCCATGGCATCAAGAAAAATGACGAGGATGTGCTGAAGCTGCTCGACCTCGCCGCCGTCTCTTATCAGATCGTGCTGACCAAGACCGACAAGATCAAGCCCTCGGAATTGGAGACGCTCAAGGTCGAAACCCTCGCCAAGCTCGCCAAGCATCCGGCGTCCTATCCGGAAATTCTCGCCACCTCCTCCGAAAAGGGCGTGGGCGTCGAAGAGATGCGGGCGGCGATCCAGTATCTTCTGTCTCTGGGCTGAACAACGCATAAAAAAGCCGCCCGGGAGGCCCGGGCGGCAGGAAGCGAGTCCGGGGCGCGCAACCCCAAAGGGAGGACCCGCGCGCGGCTGCTCAGGCTTTACGCCTTCGGCAGCAGCACCTTGTCGATGACATGGATGACGCCGTTCTTCTGCTTGACGTCGGCGATGGTGACGGTGGCCATATTGCCCATCTCGTCGGTCAGCATGATCTTGCCGCCCATTTCGGTGGCCTTGAGCGTGCAGCCGCCCACGGTCTTTACGTCGTGGCTGCCGCCGTCATCCTTGATCATCTTGTCGATTGCCGCCGCCATGGCGTCGGCGGCCACCACATGGCAGGTCAGCACCTTGACCAGCTGATCCTTGTTTTCGGGCTTGAGCAGGGTGTCAACCGTGCCGGCCGGCAGCGCGGCGAAGGCTTCGTTGGTGGGGGCGAAGACGGTGAAGGGGCCTGCACTATTCAGCGTGTCGACCAGACCGGCTGCCTTGACGGCGGCGACCAGCGTGGTGTGATCCTTGGAGTTGACAGCGTTTTCGACAATCGTCTTGTTGTCATACATCGGCGCGCCGCCGACTTCCGGGTTGGAAGAGGCATAGGCCACGGCGCCCGCTCCGATCACGGCGGAGAGGAGGGCGGCAGTGCGAAACGTGGTCTTGAGCATGGATCTTTCCTTCCTGTTGAACATCACGCCGGATGTCCCGCCGGCGTCGTCCCTCATTGGGGGACACTGCGAACTACGGAAGGGAGAAAAATGAGTTTCAGGGTGAGTGAGAAAATTTCGGCTTTGCTGAAAGATTTATTGATTGCCGCCCCGATGCTTCCGGCTTCAACCAAAAAGATCGCTATGGGAGCCGCACCGTACGAAGATGATCATGTGCTCTGTTGCCCTGTATATCAGGAGGAAATCGCCGCCGATATGGCACTCGCGATGATCAGACCAGTTGCCCTTCAGGGGGTGATCCAGCCATTCCGGATCGGGCGGTCTTTCATTGCCAATCAAATGCATCATCACGAGCTTTAGCCGCCGCATATCGTGACGACCGGCGCGCGCTAACCTCCGCCAATCCTTTTGGAAGGCGCTGGTGAAATCCACCGATCGCGGCGGTATGGCGCCGCGTTTGTCACCCGGCGTTTTTGTCAAGCTGCTCGAAAAGCTCCTTGGCCTCGGCGAAGCGGGATTTACGAGATTCGATGATGGACCGCGACTCATCGATGGCCGATCGGGTTTCGGCGTTCGGACGCTTGAACTCGGCCGGCAGCGCTTTGTCCTCGATGATACGGATAAGCGCCATCCGGAGCACGTCGGATGCCGTTAGCCCCATATCGGAGAGGATCGTTTCTGCTTCGGTCTTGATGTTGGCATCAACGTCGGCGCGCACGGATGAAGTAGAGGCCATGTCCATTCCCGTTGTTGTTGGCGGAATGATATCACGCTTCCTCGAAACGGCAAAATGGCGTCCGCAATTGGCCCGTCAGCCCTAAAGCGTGACCGCGCGCCCCGCCGCGATCACCGGCCCGGTGGGTTTGCCATCGGGCGAGCCGCCGAGCGGTTCCACCGTGATGGCGATGGTGCGGCCGGCGGTGAAGCTGGCGCGCAGCGAAGTCGGGATGACAATGTCGCCGCGGCCTGTCTCGGGCAGCACGCCGACCGACAGCGGCGGCTTGCCGTCCTCGATCACCCAGACTTCCAGCGATTTCGGACCGTTCTGTCGCAGCGCCGCCGGAATGACGCTCAGGCGGCCGGTGCCGAAATCATAGGTGGCGACGAGATTAAACCCGTTTTTCTCGCTGGTCAGCTCCGCCACCAGCGGCCGCGGCGGTTGCCCCGGGCCCAGAGGCTGAAGGCGAGGCGCAAGGCCGATCCAGGCGGCGGCGAGCACGCCCGCAACGGCGAGCCCGCGCCAGAGCAGCAGCGAATTCCAGGCGCGGGATGTGAGGCTGGCGCCATTGGCGCGTTCGTCTTCGAACAATTGCGCCTCGATGCGGCGGAATACATGCGAAGGCGGGGGCGCTGCTTCATAGTCGTCGTTGAAATCGGCGAGATTGGTCTGCCAGCGGCGCACCTGCATGGCGAATTTCGCATCGGTGGCCATGCGGGCTTCGACGCGCTTGCGATCGGCTTCGGACAGGACGCCCAGCACATATTCGCCCGAGATGATCTCATCCCGGCCGCGGTCCCAATCCTGCGGCTTCTCGCTCATTGCCCGAGGCACTCTCTCAATTTCAAAAGGCTGCGGCGCAGCCAGGTTCGCATCGTGTTCAGCGGCACATTATACTGTTCCGCCAATTCCTGATAACTCAGCCCATCGACATAGGCTTTTCGGACGGCGTCTCTCCTATCCGATTCGAGGGTCTGCATGCATCTGTGAATTCTCACCCCTTCGCTTCTGAGCACGGCAAGCTTTTCCGGATCTGGATCTGAGCCGGCCAGATCATAGACTTCGTCGATTGAACTCGCTTCTGGCCGCCGCGCCCGCAGCGCGTCGATCGCATGATTGCGCGCCACGGCCGCCAGCCATATCTCGGCGGAGCCGGCGTCACGGTTGAAACGATCGGCGCGGCGCCAGACTTTGACGAACACATCCTGCAACGCATCCTCGGCTTCCTGCCTGTTTTTGAGGATACGCAGCAGGATCCCGAAAAGTTTCGGGCCCGCGGTTTCATAAATCGCCGAGAACGCCTTGCGGTCCCCGAGGGCGACGCGACCCAGCAATCCGTTCAGATCATGCATCATCTCGTCCATTGGTGATGGTGAACCGGATGCGCCTCCCCCGCGCGACGCCTGACGAAATTACGCATTCATGCACGGTGCGGATCATTCCATCTGTCACGAAGTTGAGCTAAAGAGGCTCGTTTCCAGTCCATGCGAGGCCTTTCATGTCCCACACCGAAAGCGAGATCCAGGCGCGGCTCCTGGTCCAGGCGCTGCCCTTCATGCAGCGTTACGAGAACAAAACCATCGTGGTGAAATATGGCGGCCACGCCATGGGCAATCCAGAGCTGGGCAAGGCCTTCGCCGCCGACATCGCGCTTCTCAAGCAATCCGGCGTCAATCCGATCGTCGTGCATGGCGGCGGCCCGCAGATCGGCGCGATGCTCGCCAAGATGGGGATTGAATCCCGCTTCGAGAACGGTCTGCGCGTGACCGACCAGAAGACGGTCGAGATCGTCGAAATGGTGCTGGCCGGCTCGATCAACAAGGAGATCGTCGCGCTGATCAACCAGACCGGCGAATGGGCGATTGGCCTCTGCGGCAAGGACGGCAACATGGTCTTCGCCGAAAAGGCGCAGAAAAAGGTCCAGGATCCCGACAGCAATATCGAGCGGATTCTCGACCTCGGCTTTGTCGGCGAAGTCGTCGAAGTCGACCGCACGCTGCTCGACCTGCTCGCGCGTTCGGAAATGATCCCGGTCATCGCCCCCGTGGCGCCGGGCCGCGACGGCGCGACCTACAATATCAACGCCGACACATTCGCGGGCGCCATCGCCGGCGCGCTCAACGCCTCGCGTCTCTTGTTCCTCACCGACGTTCCGGGCGTTCTCGACAAGAACGGCAATCTCATCAAGGAATTGTCGGTCGCCGAGGCGCATGCGCTGATCAAGGACGGCACGATTTCGGGCGGCATGATCCCCAAGGTCGAAACCTGCATCGAAGCCATCCAGGCCGGCGTGCAGGGCGTGGTCATCCTCAACGGCAAGACGGCGCATTCGGTGCTGCTCGAACTGTTCACTGAGACTGGCGCCGGCACGCTGCTGGTCCCCTGATCAGCCTCGCTTCAGCGATCTCGGCTATCCAGCGGCGGCATCCGCCGCTGGAGAAAACGCCATGAAGACTTTCTTTCTCGCCGTCTGCCTCATGGCCGCGATTGCCGCGACGCCCGCGGACGCCGCCAAGCGCATCCGCTTTTCCGGTTATGATTTCACCATCAAGGCCGGCGCAGGCCTCGGCCCCGGCCCCAATCGCTGGGCGGCGAGCCAGGTGAAGGTCGACGGCCAGGGACGGCTGCATCTGCATTTTTCCAAGAATGACGAGGGCCGCTGGACGGCGGGAGAAATACAGAGCGTCAGCCGCTTCGGCTATGGGACCTATGAAATGGAGTTTGAAGGCGATATCGGCGGCCAGGACAAGAATGTCGTCTTCGGTTTCTTCAATTATCCCTCGGCCGATGTCGGCCCCGACACCACCAACGAGATCGACATCGAATTCGCCCGCTGGGCCGACCGCGCCAACAAACCGCTCAACTTCACGGTCTGGCCCGCCAACGATGCGCTCAACCAGACAGGCAAGGCCTTCGCCTGGCCGCGCGGCGTCACCCTTAGCCGCCACACATTCGTCTGGAGCCGCAAATCGGTGGAATACACGTCGGTCCTTCTCAACAGCGACGGCGACGCGCTGAAGACCGTGTCCTGGCGCTATGCGCCGACCGATTATCAGAGCCGCATCGGCTCCAAACCCATGTCGATTTTCTTCAATCTCTGGGGCTTCCGGGGCAAGTCGCCGAGCGATGGAAAGCCCGTCGAGGCGATCGTGCGCAAGTTCACGTTCACGCCGGCGAAGTGAGAAATCGGCTGTCGGAAGTCTCTTCGGGTAGCGCCGCGCCGACGAACGGGATCCGACGACGGGCGGGTTTTGCTGTTCACTCCACCGCCACCGGCCCTGCATGCCGGCCTAGCGGCGCGGGTTTGAGCAGAAGTGCGAGCAGAGCGACGACGGCGTAACAGGCGATGTTGTAAAGCACGGCTGTTGACAGCGCCTCGCGATAGGCGGCGTGCTGCACCGCGCCGCCAGCCAGGCTTCCGCCGAGCGTGGCGAAGAATATCTGGGAGATGATCGCCACGCCGAAAGCGCCGCCGATTTGCTGTATCGATTGCAGCGCTCCCGAGCCGGAGCCCGCATCCTTCGGCGGCACGCCGGCCAGCGCCGTCTGGAACAAGGGCGAGATGGCGAGGCCCGTGCCGAGCCCTCCCAGCGCGAGCGGCAGGATGAAGCGCATCTGATCGAGCGTATCGCCAAGCCCGCTTACGCTCTGGCGCAGAAGCGCCATGGCGGCGATCAGCGAGAGCGCGCCCAAAATGATACGGCTGCGGGCGAATTTTCCGCCTGAGCGGCCCGAAATCACTGAAGCGACCAGCACGCCGACAGGGAAGGGGATGGTGGTGACGCCAGAGGCCAGGGGGTCGAGGCCATAGCCGCTCTGCAGGAACACGGCGAGAATGAAGAAGAAGCCTGGCAGGGCGGAGAAGAACACCATGGCGCCCAGGGAGGCGGCGATGAAGTTGCGGTTGCCCAACAGGCCGAGCGGCACCAGTTCAGCCGCAGCGCGGGCGTTCTGTCGCCGTTCCCACCATACGAAGGCGGCCGCGAGCGGGAGGGCGAGCGCCATCACGACGAAGATCCAGGCGGGCCAGCCGAAGCCGCGGCCCTCGATCAGCGGAAAGATCAGGCAGAGAATGGCGCCGCCGGCCAGCGCGATGCCGCCCCAGTCGTTGCGCAGGCCAGAATTGCCGGGGATCGTCGGGATGATCTTCCAGCCGGCCCAGAGCGCGAGCGCCCCGATCGGCAGATTGATCAGGAAGATCGGCCGCCAGCCGAGGCCGAAGAAATCCGCATGGATCAGCGAGCCGCCAGCGACGGGGCCGGCCACCGAGGCGAGACCGGCGGTGAGCCCGAACAGCGAAAAAGCCATCGCCCTCTCTTTAGGCGGAAACATCACCTGGGCGATCGCCAGCACCTGCGGCGTCATCACTGCTCCGCCCACGCCCTGAATGATGCGGGCGACGATCAGCATCTCGATATTGGAAGCCAGCCCGCAAAAGGCAGAGGCGAGCGTGAAGCCGCCGACGCCGAGCATGAACATGCGCTTCTTGCCGATGATGTCGCCATAGCGGCCGAAGGGCAGCAGCCCGAGCGCGAAGGATAGAATATAGCCCGCCACCACCCATTCGATGCCGCTTTCCGTGGCGCCCAGGTCGGCGCGCATGCTGGGCAGCGCCACATTGACGATGGTGACGTCGATCATGTTCATAAAGCTCGCCATCAGCAGCACGGCCATCGCCGCCCAACGACGGTCGTGGGCGCGGGCCTCCGCGGGGCCAGCGGGCCCAGATCGTGTCGCAGTTTTCATGGCGGGCGTCCTCTCCTCAGCGCGGGCAGATGACAGGGGATCGCAGCCCTCGTCAAGGCGCCGGACACGCTTCGGCGTCGTGTCACAGCCGCCGCAGGGAGCGATCGATGGCGGCGCCATCGGCCAGCGCGGATGAGCCGGTCGCCGTCGAACCAGAGACCAGCGCCAGGAATTTCTGCATCTCGACTGCATCGGCATTGGCGATGTAGACCACATCCTTGTCGCGCAGCACGAGACGCTGGGCGGCAAACAGCATTGCGGGGTCGGAAAGATCGACGTGGAAAATCGCGGCCCCGCTTGCGGCTTGCGCCGGCGCCGCCTTCAGGCCGGCCAAGGCGAGATCCTCCCGCGCCATATCGCGATAGAGGAAAACCTGCGCGGCGCTGGCCCGGTCGTCGCGCAATCCGCCGGCGCGGGCGATGGCCTCGCCGAGGCTTGGGGCGTCTTCTTCGAAATCGAACTGGCCCTGTTGGCTCGCCGCGCCGAGCACCAGATAGCTGCGTCGGTCGCGACTGACGGAGACGATATCGCCGGGACGCAGAAAGATATTCCCATCCGGATTGTTGATCAGGTCCGTCAACCGCATCGCGCTTTGTCGACGGCCGCTTTCGATCCGCACCCAGGCCTCCTGCTGCGGCCCGTCCACACCGCCCGCCCGGGCGATCAGGTCCAACACTCTTTCGCCGGAGGGATTGAGGTCTAGCTGGCCGGGCTGCCGAACCACGCCCAGCACCGAAACCCGCTTCGATCGGCTTTCGGCCAGGCTGATGATAACTTGCGGCTCGATGGCGCGGTTGGACAGTTTCGCTTCGACATCCTCCTGGACAGCGGAAATCGTCCGGCCATCGGCGGCGACGGCGCCTGCGTAGGGCACCATGATCGCACCGCGGGCATCGACCGCCTGACGCGGAAGCGTGATGTAGTTTCCGGGCCGGCTGCCGGCGTCTTCCGGAATGAACAGGCCGCCGGACTGGGATTCGAAGATGGTCACATCAACGAGGTCGCCGACGCCCAGCGTGGGTTGCGGGGCGATGCGTGGCGACGTCCACGCCGCCGGCGCCGCGACCTGCGCCTTGTTCAGTCTGTCCGCAAGATCGAGCGACAGATTGGTCAGCACATAGTTGCTCTGCGCGGGAGTCTCGATCTGGGCGAAGGCTTGCGCCTCAATCTGTCGATAGGAGGGACCGGAAGACGGCAGCCGCGCGCAATTGGCAAGCAGGAGGACGCCGAGAAGTAAAACAGAGACAGGCTGAACACGCACGCAAGGCCGCATGGCCGCGCTCCACACACCGAGTTAAACCACAGAACTGTCCGTTAGGAATGAAAGTATTACGTCGCAAAACAGCGTCGGCTGGCATCCAATGCCGCGGCGTTCATGGAGCGCTCACGGAATAAGTGTAGATGGTTGCGCCACAATTTCAAGATATATTTTCGATGTCACGGTTCACAACGGTCCAAGCGGCAAAAATCGTGATGAATTGGGTGCGTAGAACGCCGACGCGAAAGCCTCGCACAGTCGCAAGCTGCTAGTGTCGCGAAAGCACAATGTCACAGCGGCGGTCATGGATTACAAGCTGACGGAATCCGCAACCTATCTGACGAGCTTGCTGGCCAGAGCGTTTTCACGCGGCCTGCAGGAGCGCGGCGCGGCGCTCGGTTTTTCGCCCGGTCAGTTTCCCGTTCTCTGCGCGCTGTGGGAAGAAGACGGCTTGACCCAGAGACAGATCCTCGACCGGCTGGCGATCGAGCAGGCGACGCTCGCCAACACGCTGCAGCGCATGGAGCGCGATGGGTTGATCCGTCGCCAGGTTCACCCGACCGACCGGCGCGCCATGCAAAATTTCCTGACCGAGCGCGGCCGCGATATCGAGGAGGCGGCGATCACGGCGGCGCTGGCCGCCGATGCCGATCTGTTCAAGGGGTTTCGGTGCTTCGAGAAGGAGTTGCTGCTCGAATATATGCGCTGGGCGCTCGCCAATTCCGACAAAGAGTGATCGCGGATCGGTTTGAACCGGGAACAGCGGAACAGGCGGCGCGATCCCGGTTTCGCAGCTCCCTTCGATCCCGACGCCACCCGGGAGCCAAAAGCGACCGACCCCAAGGGTGAGCAGGAAATCGGTTGCCGGACGGCGTCGAAATTGTCCACCGCTGCGGTTCTCCGGCCCGGATGCCCGCTTCCGGCTCATCGCATGCGTTCTTATCGTTGATCCTAGGTATAAGCCCTGACTTCCTCCAGTTCGATCAACGTCCCGAAGAAATCCTTCGGGTGCAGAAACAACACCGGATTGCCATGCGCGCCGATCTTCGGCTCGCCGCCGCCGAGCACGCGGGCGCCCGCCGCCATCAGATGATCCCGCGCCGCCTTGATGTCTCTGACCTCGTAGCAGATGTGATGCATGCCGCCATCGGGATTTTTTGTCAGGAAGGCGGCGATGGGCGAGGCCTCGCCGAGCGGCTCCAGCAGTTCCACCTTGGAATTCTCGAAAGTGACGAAGACCACGGTGACGCCGTGCTCCGGCAGCGCCTGCGGCTCAGAAACTTTGGCGCCGAGGCTGTCGCGATAGCGCGCGACCGCCACGTCCAGATTGGGCACGGCGAGCGCGATATGATTGATTCGTCCGAGCATGGCAGGTCCTATTCGTTGCGCAATTTGCCTTCGGCGAGGTCGAGCACGGCGCGGGCCGCATCCACGACATTGGCGCCGGGGCCGAAGACGGCGGCGACGCCGGCGCCATAGAGGAACTGATAGTCCTTGCGCGGAATGACGCCGCCGCAGACCACGATGATATGGCCGGCGCCCTTGGCTTTCAGATCCGCGACCAGTTCCGGCAGCAGTGTCTTATGCCCGGCCGCAAGCGAGGAGACGCCGACCACGTCAACCCCCTTGCCGATGGCGAGATCGGCGGCTTCCCCCGGCGTCTGGAACAAGGGACCCGCGACCACGTCGAAGCCGATATCTCCGAAGGCCGAGGCGATCACTTTCGCGCCGCGATCATGGCCGTCCTGGCCGAGCTTGGCGACGAGGATTTTTGGCTTGCGACCCTGTCTGGCCACATGCTCCGCCAGCCGGCTGGCGATCTGCCGGTATTCGGGATCCTCGGCGCTCGCCGGTCCATAGATGTCGGAGACGACTTCCGGAACCGCCTCGTAATCGCCGAAGACGCGGCGCATGGCGTCGGAAATCTCGCCGACGCTGGCCCGCGCCCGCGCCGCGTCCACGGCCGCCGCGAGCAGATTGCCTTGACCCGATCTGGCGACCTGTTCGAGCGCGGCAAGCGCGGCTTCGCAGGCCTTGGCGTCGCGCAGCTGCCGGGTCTTTTCAAGCCGGCGGATCTGCGCCTCGCGGACGGCGCGGTTGTCGATGTCGAGCGTGTCGATATCGGCTTCCTCGGCGAGCCGGTATTTGTTGACGCCGACGATCACCTCTTCGCCGCGATCGACCGCAGCCTGGCGGCGGGTGGCGGCCTCCTCGATCAGCCGCTTGGGCAGGCCGGTTTCGATCGCCTTGGTCATGCCGCCGAGGCCTTCGACCTCCTCGATCAGCGCCCAGGCCTTCTCCGCCAGCTCCGAGGTCAGGCTTTCGACATAATAGGAGCCGGCTAGGGGATCGACGACCTTGGTGACGCCCGTTTCATGCTGCAGGATCAGCTGGGTGTTGCGGGCGATGCGGGCCGAGAATTCCGTCGGCAGTGCGATCGCCTCGTCGAAGGAATTGGTGTGCAGCGATTGCGTGCCGCCCAGCGCCGCCGCCAGCGCCTCATAGGCCGTGCGGATGATATTGTTATACGGGTCCTGCTCCTGCAGCGACACGCCCGAGGTCTGGCAATGGGTGCGCAGCATCGACGACGACGGCTTCTTCGGATTGAACTCCGCCATGATCCGCGACCAGAGCAGCCGCGCCGCGCGCAGCTTGGCCGCCTCCATGAAGAAATTCATGCCGATGGCGAAGAAGAAGGAAAGGCGCCCCGCGAATTCGTCGACATCGAGCCCCTTGGCCAGCGCCGCGCGCACATAGTCGCGGCCGTCTGCCAGCGTGAAGGCCAGTTCCTGCACCAGCGTCGCCCCGGCCTCCTGCATGTGATAGCCGGAGATCGAGATCGAGTTGAATTTCGGCATTTCCCGCGCCGTATATTCGATGATGTCGGCGACGATCCGCATCGAGGGCTCGGGCGGATAGATATAGGTGTTGCGGACCATGAACTCCTTGAGAATGTCGTTCTGGATCGTGCCCGACAGATCGGCCCGGGCCACGCCCTGTTCCTCGCCCGCGACGATGAAACTGGCCAGAATCGGGATCACCGCGCCGTTCATGGTCATCGACACCGACATGTCCTGGAGCGGGATCTTGTCGAACAGGATCTTCATGTCCTCGACGCTGTCGATCGCCACGCCCGCTTTGCCGACATCGCCCGTGACGCGCGGATGGTCGCTGTCATAGCCGCGATGGGTGGCGAGGTCGAAGGCCACCGACAGACCCTTCTGACCCGCCATCAGCGCCTTGCGATAGAAGGCGTTGGATTCCTCGGCGGTCGAAAAGCCGGCATATTGCCGGATCGTCCAGGGCCGCCCTGTATACATTGTGGCGCGAGGGCCGCGCGTGAAGGGAGCGAAGCCGGGCAGCGTGCCGAGATGGCCGAGATTTTCGGTGTCCGCCTCGGTATAGAGCGGCTTGACGTCGATGCCTTCGGGCGTCTTCCAGGTCAGCGTCTCGGGCGAGGTTTTGAGTTCGCGCTCGGCGAGACGGTTCCAGTCGTCGATGGTCTTGGCGGACATGAGATCAATCCTCGACAGGCGTCAAGCGAGGACAAGCGGCGCAAAACCATGTCCGAATTGACGCATTTGCTATGGAGTAGTAATTTGGCCTCTCAACAGGAGGACGGCGAAATGTCGGTGAAAGCGTCGGTCTCGATTTCCGAGCAGCAAGACAGCTTTGCAAGGCGGCTGGTCGAAGAAGGTCAGTATTCCAGTGTGAGCGCCGTTGTGCAAAGGGGCCTTGAGCTGCTGCGTGAACGGCACGAGTCGCATGAGGCTGAGCTTGCGGCCCTGAGGGACCTGCTCCTTGAGAGGCAAAAAGGACCCTTCTTGAACGCCGAAGAAAGCAAGAAGCATCTGGACGAGTTGATTGCCGCACAGCGGGCGACTTATGGTCTTTGAAGTCACCAGAACCAAAGAGATCGACCGAGACCTCGTGTCGATATTGCGGTTTCTGGTGACGTCTTATACCGCGTTGGGCGAACCCATTTCGGATGCTATTGAAAATGCCGAGCGTCGCGTGCGCCGCATTGAAGCCGAGATGATGCGCCTCGGCGCGGCTCCGCACCAGGGAACATTGTTGCCCGAACTTCTGCCTGATCTCCGCTGCGTCACCAAAGACCGCGCGATATTCTATTTTTCGGTCCAGGCCGAACTTCGCCAGATCCAGGTGCTTGCGGTCTTTTTTGGAGGGCAGGACCATGCGCAACACATCGTGAAGCGCCTCCATCAAACGCCTTGATCTGTGCGAGTCCAATCCGTGACGCAGACCCTGCTTATCGCCCGACCTGAGGTTCAGTGTCACTGCGACGGAGAGGGAAGAATGCAACGGCGCCGTCAGCCCAGTCATCCGAAATCCCATCTCACTCGAACTCCATGATCACCTCGTCGACCGCCAGACTCTGGCCGACCGACGCCTTGACTGCCTTGACCACGGCCCGGCGCTCCGCCTTCAGCACGTTCTCCATCTTCATCGCCTCGACGGTGGCGAGGCTCTGGCCGGCTTCCACCGTGTCGCCGTCCTTCACCAGCACCTGGGTGATGACGCCCGGCATCGGGCAGAGCAACTGCTTGGAGGTGTCGGCGGCTTTCTTGACCGGCATGAATTGCGAGAGTTCGAAGACGCGCGGCGTCATCACCTGATGCACGAGATCGATGCCGCGGAAGCGCAATCGCCAGCCGGTGGAGGACTTGGCGATCTTGACGCCATAGGATTGGCCGTTGATGAAAAAGCGGCCATGCTGATCGCCGGGCGTCCAGTCCGATTGCACGGTGAAGGCGACGTCGTCATCGAAGTTCAGCGCCATCACGCCGGCCTCGAGGCTGGCGCCCACCGGCCAGTAATATTTGCCGCCGGTGGCGACGAAGCTCGTCCCCACGGCGCGGCTGTGATTGGCGAGCGCGCCGGAGATCTTCGTCTTGCGCTGTTCGTCGGTGAGATGGGCGAAGGTGGCGATGGCCGCGAGGATGCGGGCCTGATCCATGTTGGGCTCGACGCCCTGGAAACCTTCAGGCCATTCCTCTGCGATGAAGGCGGTGGTGATATTGCCGGAATAGAAGCGCGGATGCGCCATCACCGCTGATAGGAAGGGCAGGTTGTGGCCGATGCCCTCGACCTCGAAATCGTCGAGCGCCCGGGCCATAGCCTCGATTGCCTGGCCGCGGTTCGGCGCCCAGGTGCAGAGCTTGGCGATCATCGGATCATAATACATCGAGATCTCGCCGCCTTCGAACACGCCGGTGTCGTTGCGGGTGATCGTGCCGTCGGCGAGATGGCCTTCCTGCGGCGGCCGGTAGCGGCTGAGCCGGCCGATCGACGGCAGGAAGCCGCGATAGGGGTCCTCGGCATAGAGGCGGCTTTCGATCGCCCAGCCATTGAGTTTCACATCCTCCTGGGTCAGCCGCAGCTTTTCGCCATTGGCGACCCGGATCATCTCCTCGACCAGATCGATGCCGGTGATCAGTTCGGTAACAGGGTGTTCGACCTGCAGGCGGGTGTTCATTTCGAGGAAGTAAAAATTCCGCGCGCCATCGACGATGAATTCAACCGTGCCGGCGGAATGGTAACCCACGGCTTTCGACAGAGCGACCGCCTGTTCGCCCATCGCCCGGCGGGTCGTCTCGTCGAGGAAGGAGGAGGGAGCCTCTTCGACGACTTTCTGGTTACGGCGCTGGATCGAGCATTCGCGCTCGCCGAGATAGATCACCTCGCCATGCTTGTCGCCCAGCACCTGGATTTCGATATGGCGCGGCTGGTCGACGAATTTCTCGATGAAGATGCGGTCGTCGCCGAAGGAATTGCGCGCCTCGTTCTTCGACGACTGGAAGCCTTCGCGCGCCTCGGCTTCGTTCCAGGCGATGCGCATGCCCTTGCCGCCGCCGCCGGCAGAGGCCTTGATCATCACGGGATAACCGATCTCGTTGGAGATCTTCACCGCCTCGTCGGCGTCGGCGATCAGGCCCATATAGCCGGGAACAGTGGAGACGCCGGCCTCGGCGGCGAGCTTCTTGGAGGTGATCTTGTCGCCCATCGCCTCGATCGCGCCGACCGGCGGGCCGATAAAGGTCACGCCTTCCTTCTCCAGCCGTTCGGCGAAGGCGCGGTTTTCCGACAAGAAGCCGTAGCCGGGATGCACCGCATCCGCCCCGGTCGCCTTGATGGCTTCGATGATCTTGTCGATGACGAGATAGGATTGGGCGGACGGCGCTGCGCCGATATGCACCGCCTCATCCGCCTGTTTGACATGCATGGCGTCGCGATCGGCGTCGGAATAGACGGCGACGGTGGCGATGCCCAGCTTCTTGGCCGTGCGGATGACGCGGCAGGCGATCTCGCCCCGGTTGGCGATGAGGATTTTCTTGATCATGCGTCTTTGTCTCCCTCGCCGCGGTCGGGCTTATTGTCGTTTTCCGCGCGAAACTTGCTGTCATAGGGCATCATCCAGATCGCCGACGCTGATACAGCCGCGCCAAAGGTCAGCGCGAGCGGAAAGGCGATCAGGATGATGGGAAGAATGGGCGTCTCGGAGCGCGCGATGCGGCTGCCGATCCCGCCGATATCGAGTATAATGAGAAGGGCCGCGATCATCAGGCCCAGAAACACGCCGAAGGCGGCGTTCAGGCCCATGAAACGCAGCATGCGCCAGTGATCGGCGCGGGCTTCCGTCGGTGTCAGTTTTGGCTTGATGCCCATGATGGCGGTCCTCATCGCGACCCGCCTTGCGGTGCGCCGTCAGAAAGGGTCCCGGCCGGTTTCGCGTTCCTGATATTTCGCTTCATAGGGCAACACCCAGATGGCGATGCAGACGGCCACAGCCCCGAATGTGAGGCCCATGGGAACCGCGATCAGAAACACCGGAATGATCGGATCCGAAGCGCGCGCCAGCCGCGAGCCGAGGCTGCCGATGTCCAGCAGGAATATCAAGCTCGCACAGACAAGGCCGACCAACAGCCCCAGCGCGAACCGAAGGGCCATGAAACGCAACATGGCCTCGTGGTCCTTTCGCGCCTCCTCGCGCGTCAGGATTTTTCTCTCCGCCATCGCCATCCTCCCGAGAGCAGCAGGAGGACAGTGTGCGGCGGAATGCCGCTGTTGTAAAGCGTTCGCTTAAAAAACCTGTAGGCGCATCAAAGACTTGACGCTTGTCAATTCCCTGGGCGGCCATGCGGGGGGAGGGGCTCATCGGGCTGATACCTCAGAGCGGCATCGTGTCGTGCTTGCGCCAATGGCTCTCCTGCTTCTTGGAGCGCAGCATGGCGAAAGCGCGGGCGATGCGTTTGCGCGAGGAATGCGGCCAGATCACCTCGTCGATGAAGCCGCGTTCGGCGGCGACGAAGGGATTGGCGAACCGCTCTTCATAGGCGCGGGTGCGCTCAGTGATCTTTTCGGGGTCTCCAAGCTCGGCGCGATAGAGGATTTCGGTCGCGCCCTTGGCGCCCATCACGGCGATTTCGGCGGTCGGCCAGGCATAATTGACATCGGCGCCGATATGTTTGGAGGCCATGACGTCATAGGCGCCGCCATAAGCCTTGCGGGTGATCAGCGTCACCATTGGCACAGTGGCCTGGCTATAGGCGAACAAGAGTTTGGCGCCATGCTTGATGATGCCGTTATACTCCTGGGCCGTGCCCGGCAGAAAGCCCGGCACATCGACCAGCGTCAGCAGCGGAATGTTGAAAGCGTCGCAGAAGCGCACAAATTTCGCCGCCTTGCGCGAAGCGTCGATATCGAGGCAGCCGGCCAGCACCATCGGCTGATTGGCGACCACGCCGACGGTCTGGCCTTCGATGCGGATGAAGCCGGTGAGGATGTTACGGGCGAAGGCCTCGCCGATCTCGTGGAAATCGCCTTCGTCGGCGATCGCCAGGATCAGTTCGCGCATGTCATAGGGCTTGGCCGCGCTGTCGGGGATCAGCGTGTCCAGCCGCGCTTCCAGCCGGCTCGGGTCGTCGTGGAAGGGCCGCACCGGCGGCTTTTCGCGGTTGTTGAGCGGCAGGAAATCGAAGAGATCGCGGATCTTGAGGAGCGCTTCGATATCATTGTCGAAGGCGCCGTCGGCGACGGAGGATTTTGACGTATGGGTTTTCGCGCCGCCGAGATCTTCCGCCGTGACGATCTCGTTGGTGACGGTTTTCACCACGTCGGGGCCGGTCACGAACATGTAGGAACTGTCGCGCACCATGAAGATGAAATCGGTCATGGCGGGCGAATAGACCGCGCCGCCGGCGCAGGGACCCATGATCACCGAGATTTGCGGAATGACGCCGGAGACTTCGGCGTTGCGGCGGAACACCTCGGCGTAACCGGCCAGCGAATCCACCCCTTCCTGGATGCGCGCGCCGCCGGAATCGTTAAGCCCGATCACCGGCGCGCCGTTGCGGGCGGCCATGTCCATGATCTTGCAGATCTTCTGGGCGTGCGTTTCCGATAGCGAGCCGCCGAACACGGTGAAATCCTGGCTGAAGACATAGACGAGGCGGCCATTGATGGTGCCCCAACCGGTGACGACGCCGTCGCCGGGGATCTTGTCCTGCTCCATGCCGAATTCGACACAGCGATGGGTGACATACATGTCGTATTCTTCGAAGGAGCCTTCGTCGAGCAGCACGTCCAGCCGCTCGCGCGCAGTCAGCTTGCCCTTGGAATGCTGGGTGGCGATGCGGCGTTCGCCGCCGCCCAACCGCGCTGCGGTCCGTCTGTCTTCCAGCTGTTCGAGAATTTCGCGCATATGGCTCCCATCCTTCCCGCTCGGCATACTCATTTTCCTTTACGTCCGAACCGCGCCTGGGCCTAGAGTTGAACAGGCGAACTTGTGCGGTTTGCAATACTACGAACTGAGAATTGCGAATTTGCGAAAAATGCGCAAGTCTGACACGGACAATGGCGGAGAGATGCGACTATGGCGATCGGAAAACTCTATATCGGCCGCAAGGTTCGCGAATTGCGGCAGATCAACAAGGCCACCCAGGCGCAATTCGCCGAGCGCATCGGCATCTCCGTCAGCTATCTCAACCAGATCGAAAACAATCAACGCCCGGTCTCCGCCGCCGTGCTGATTGCGCTGGCCGAGAAATTCCGTGTCGATCTTTCCGATCTCTCGGCGGGCGAAGGCGACCGGCTGCTCTCGGCGCTGACCGAGGCGCTCAACGATCCGCTGTTTGAGGCGCAATCGGCGAGCCTGCAGGAGTTGAAGCTGGTGGCGCAGAATGCGCCTGGCGTCGCGCATGCGCTGATCGCCTGTCATCGCGCCTACCGCCACAACTCCGAACAGTTGGCGAGCATCGACGACACGCTGGGACGTTCGCCTGGCATCGCCGAAAACACGCCCTATGAAGAAGTGCGGGACTTCTTTCACTTCGTCGACAATTACATTCATGATCTCGATATCGCCGCCGAACAGCTGGCCGCAGAGATCGGGCTCGGCGAAGCCGATCCGAGCGCGCCGCTCGCCGCTTTTCTGGAGCGGGCGCATGGAGTGCGCATTCGCAAGGCGCTCACCGAAGACGACATGATCCGCAGCTATGACCGGCAGGCCAAGATCCTGACACTCAACGCCTATCTGCCCGCCGCCACCCGCGATTTCCAGATGGCGCTGCAGATCGCCCAACTGTCTCTGCCCGACATGATCGACCAGATCGCCCGCAATGCCGGCTTCCGCACCACGGAAGCTTTCGAGATCTGTCGCATCGGCCTGCAGAACTATGTCGCCGGCGCGCTCATCCTGCCCTATCGGGTGTTCATGGAGGCGGCGCGGGCGCTGAGGCATGATCTCGATCTGCTGGCCATGCGCTTCGGCGCGAGCCTCGAGCAGGTCTGTCATCGCCTGTCCACGCTGCAGCGGCCGGGGGCCAAGGGCGTGCCGATCTTTTTTGCCCGCATCGACCGGGCCGGCAACATCACCAAGCGCCATTCCGCCGCCAAGCTGCAATTTGCCCGTTTCGGCGCCGCATGTCCGCTATGGAACGCGCATCAGGCCTTTGAGCAGCCGGGCCGCATCATAAGGCAATTGGCGGAGACACCGGATGGCGTGCGTTATCTCTGTTTCGCCACGCAGATCTCCAAGGGCGGACGGGGTTTCCGCAAGCCGCAACAGCATTACGCGCTCGCGCTGGGTTGCGAGATTTCCTATGCCGACAGCTTCGTCTATGCCGACGATC
The DNA here is from genome assembly GCF_029892285.1 of Rhizobium sp. SG_E_25_P2. Lineage (GTDB taxonomy): Bacteria > Pseudomonadota > Alphaproteobacteria > Rhizobiales > Rhizobiaceae > Rhizobium_E. Next base: position 371,420 of record NZ_JARXVM010000001.1, on the reverse strand, counting down.
TCGATCTGGACAACAGAGGAGCCTTCGATCCGATCGGCATCTCCTGCCGGATCTGCGCGCGCGGCCAGTGTCCCAGCCGCGCCATGCCGCCGCTCAAGGGGCGGCTGGTGATCGATCACGACCGCCGCGCCGCGTTGCCTTACGCGCTCAGGGAGAATTGAAGGCGTCTCACCTTCAATGCGCCTCGTCCCAGTTCTTCGCGGCGCGGGCGTCGACGGCGAGCGGCACGCTCATTTCGATGGCCGGGAAGGCGGCGTTTTCCATCACCTCGCGGATGACGGGGATGGCGCGGTCGGCCTCGTCCTCGGTGGTCTCGAAGATCAGTTCGTCATGCACCTGCAACAGCATGCGCGCCTTGAGCTTCGCCGCGTCCAGCGCCGGCTCCATCTTGATCATGGCGCGGCGGATGACGTCGGCCGCAGAGCCCTGGATCGGCGCGTTGATCGCGGCGCGCTCGTTGAAGGCGCGGACCGACGGGTTAGACGAGCGGATTTCGGGATAATGAATGCGGCGGCCGAAAATGGTTTCGACATAGCCAAATTCGCGCGCCTTGGCCTTGGCCTCTTCCATATAGGCCTTGATGCCGGGGAAACGCTCGAAATAGCGCTTGATGTAATCGCCGGCTTCCGACCGCTCGATGCTGAGCTGATTGGCGAGGCCGAAAGCGGAAATGCCGTAGATGATGCCGAAATTAATGGCCTTGGCGCGACGGCGCACATCCGACGGCATGCCTTCGACCGGCACGCCGAACATTTCCGACGCCGTCATCGCATGAATGTCGATGCCTTCGGCGAAGGCGCGGCTGAGCTGCGGAATATCGGCGACATGGGCGAGAACGCGCAGTTCGATCTGGCTATAGTCGGCCGAGATCAGCACATGGCCGGGCTCGGCCACGAAGGCGGTGCGGATCTTGCGGCCTTCGGCGGTGCGCACCGGGATGTTCTGTAGGTTCGGTTCCGACGACGACAGCCGGCCCGTGGTGGTGGCGGCCATGGCGTAGGAGGTGTGCACCCGCTTGGTCTCAGGGTTCACGTAAGACGGCAGCGCATCGGTATAGGTGCTCTTGAGTTTGGTGATCTGGCGCCAGTCAACGATCTTGCGCGGCAGGTCATGGCCTGCGGCGGCGAGATCTTCCAGCACCTGCGCCGAGGTCGACCATTGGCCGGTCTTGGTCTTGCCGCCGCCGGAATCCAGACCCATCTTGCCGAACAGGATTTCCCCAAGCTGCTTGGGCGAACCGATGTTGAAGCGCTCTCCGGCGAGCTGATAGATTTCGTCCTCGATGCGGGCGGCGGACTGGGCGAGTTCGCCCGACAGACGCGAGAGAATCTGCCGGTCGATGGAAATGCCGCGCGCTTCCATGCTGGCGAGCACGGTGGCGAGCGGCCGTTCCAGCCGTTCATAGACCCGCGTCAGGCTCTTGGCGGCGAGCTGCGGCTTTAGCACATGCCAGAGGCGCAGCGTCACATCGGCGTCCTCGGCGGCATAAGCCGTGGCCTTGTCGATGTCGACCATATCGAAGGTCACGGCGCTTTTGCCGGAGCCGGTGACATCCTTATAGGCGATCGGCTTGTGGCCGAGCCAGCGCTCCGACAGCGTGTCCATATTGTGCAGCGTCGCGCCAGCGTCGAGCACATAGGACATCAGCATCGTGTCGTCGTAACGGGCGACCTCGATGCCGTGGCGCTTCATGATCAGCCAGTCATATTTGATATTCTGGGCGATCACGAGGATTGCGGGATCCTCGAGCATGGGCTTCAAGATGGCGAGCGCGTCGCGCAGCGGGATCTGGCCCTCGGCGATGCCGCCGCCAAGCAGGTCGCCGCGGCCGGATTTGTGCCCGAGCGGAATATAGCATGCGCGGATCACGGCGCCTGATGAATTGGCGGCATTGTCGGCCACGGCGAGCGAGACGCCGCAGAGTTCCGCCTGCATCGGATCGAGCGAGGTCGTCTCGGTGTCGAAGGCGACGAGGCCGGTGTCGCGGGCGAGCTTGACCCAGGCTTCCAGTCGGGCCGTGTCGCGCACGGTCTCATAGGTGGACGGATCGATCGGGCTTGAGGCGAAGGCCTGGATGCGGGCGTCCGCCAGCGCCTTCGGGGTGAAGACGGGGTCGCCGCCGACGCCTGTGGCCGACGCGTCGCTCGCAGGCTTGGCCGCAGCGGAGGCCTTTGCGGGCTTGCCGTCGGCGGCCGTCGGATCGAGATCCGGGCCGTGGGCAGCGTTGTTCCATTCGATCTTGACAGGCGCCGGTTCGATCTCGGCGGCGTCGGCACCAGTCGCCTCGGCGACGCGGCGGGTCAGCGTGGTGAATTCCATCGTCTTGAGGAAGGCGACGAGGCGCGGCCCGTCCTGCGGATGCAGCACGAGATCCTCGAGCGGCGCGAGATCGGGCACATCGGTCTTCAGCGTCACCAGCTGGCGCGAAACCTGGATGAGATCGCGGGCGGCGAGAATGCTTTCGCGGCGCTTCTCCTGCTTGATCTCGGAGGCGCGGGCGAGCAGCGTGTCGAGATCGCCGAACTGTTCGAGCAGCGTCGCCGCCGTCTTCGGGCCGATACCGGGCACGCCGGGCACATTGTCGGTGGAATCGCCGGTGAGCGACTGCAGGTCAATCATCTTTTCGGGCGGTACGCCCCATTTCTCGATCACTTCCGGGATCGAGATCTGCTTGTCCTTCATCGCGTCATACATATGCACGCGCGGGGTGACGAGTTGCATCAGGTCCTTGTCGGAGGAGATGATGGTGATCTCGGCGCCGGTCGCTTCGGCCTGGCGGGCATAGGTGGCGATGATGTCGTCGGCCTCGTAGCCTTCGGTTTCGATGCAGGGAAGGTTGAAGGCCCGAGTCGCCTCGCGGATCAGGCCGAATTGCGGGATCAGATCCTCGGGCGGGGCCGAACGGTTGGCCTTGTAGTCGGGATAGATCTGTTTGCGGAAGGTGGCCGAGGAATAGTCGAAAATCACCGCGAAATGGGTCGGCGTGACGCCGACATCTGTGTTGCGCGCGTCGACCAGCAGCTTCCACAGCATGTTGCAGAAGCCCGACACCGCGCCCACCGGCAGCTTGTCCGACTTGCGGGTCAGCGCAGGCAGCGCGTGGAAGGCCCGGAAGATGAAGCCGGACCCGTCGACGAGGAAAAGATGATCACCGTTTTTCATGGGTCTGCTGTTAGCATGCGGCGACAGAGTCGGAAAGAAGCAGCCGCCCGGGGCGGCGATAAATGGGTGGCGGCGAGAAGCGCCGCGCTCTTGCCCGGTCCATCAGGTGTGCTATGTCCTTGCCCATCACAAAAGGGGAAGACGCATGGCCTTCGCACTGCAGGCGGGACTGGTTCGAACGATCGCCGAGACGGTCGAAGATTATCGTTCGGGCTCGCCCGCTCTGGTGAAATTCGCCATGGAATGCGGCGTGGCGCTCAACCGCGCCCCGATCATCAGCCGCGTCACCGTCAAGCCGACCATGCGCGACGAGCGTTTCCAGATCGGTGATGTCGTCTATAAGGGCAAGTTCGCCTCCGATCGCGAGGCCTTCTTCGCGGCTTTCGACGCCTTCATGGCCAATGGCCAGTTTCTGGCCTGGAACGGTCGCGCGCCGATTGCTCGCGGCGTGCCGCCGATGAAGGCGCTGAGCGAGAATTTCGCTCACCCCACCTTCCAGATCGACATGACCAGCCGCAGGCGCGGCGAGCCCAAGGAAACTCGCTACGCCATGCTGTTTGTCGGCTTTGCCGATGACGATGCGGCTAAAGCCTATGCGGACAGGCTCGCCCATCTGGTGATGTGATCAGACTTGACGACTTCTCATAAATGAGATTATTTCTCGTTTATGGAAGAAATTGATCCGCTCGACGCCCAACTTGCCCAACGTCTGAAGCTGCTGCGCACAGAGCGCGGCTGGTCGCTCGACGATCTCGCGGAAAGAAGCGGGGTCAGCCGCGCGACGCTGTCACGGCTGGAAAAGGGCGAGGTCAGCCCGACCGCCAATGTGCTCGGCCGCCTCTGCGGCGCCTATGGCATGCCGATGTCGCGGCTGATGCGCATGGTGGAGGACGCGTTCACGCCTTTGGTCCGGCCGGAGAATCAGCCGGTCTGGACCGACGCCAGCCTCGGCTTCGAACGCCGTTCGGTCTCGCCGCCGGCTGCGAGCCTTTCGGGGGAGGCGGTGGAATGCCGGCTGAAGCCGGCCGCCCGCATCGATTACCAGCTGCCGCCGCGCCCCGGCCTCGAACATCACCTGATCATGATTGCGGGCGGCTTGGCGCTGACCATCGAAGGCCGCACCTATGACATCGGGCCCGGCGATTGCCTTCGTTACAAGATATCGGGCCCTTCCAGCTTCCGCGCCTCGGACACTGAAGGCGCGCATTATTTCCTGTTTATCGTCTGAGGTTTTCACATGAGCATTGTTCCTCTCTCCGCCGCCGATATCGAGGCTCGCATCAATGAGTTGTCCGACCTCCTGCATGCCTGCGTGATGGATGGCGCCAGCGTCAATTTCGTCATGCCCTATGCGATGGCGGACGCCGAGCGCTTCTGGCGCAAGAAAGTGCTGGCGCGGATGGACGACGGCTTGCTGACCGTTCTCGGCTGGATGGAGGGCGGCCGCGTGGTCGGCTCGGTGCAGCTCGACGCGGACACGCCACCCAACCAGGCCCATCGCGCCGACGTCAAGAAGATGCTGGTTCATCCCGCCTTCCAGCGCCGCGGCATCGGCAAGGCCTTGATGGCGGCGGTGGAGCAGGCGGCGCGCGACAAGGGGCTGACGCTTCTGACGCTCGACACCCGCTCCGGCGACAAGGGCGAACCGCTCTATCGCGCCTCGGGTTTCGAGGTCGCGGGCGTCATTCCCGCCTATAGCCGCGATCCTTTCGCGGATGTCTATGACGCCTGCACCTATATGTACAAGCAGCTCGCCTGACGTCACAGGGCTATAAAATACGCACAATGGATGCGCAAAACATCGTCTTGTTTTGTCGAAATTATAGCGCATGATGCCGCCATCAATAATCACGGAGGAACATCCATGCGTCAGATCGGACATTTCATTGGCGGCAAGCAGGTCGCCGGAACTTCGGGCCGCAAACAGGGCGTCTTCAACCCCGCCACCGGCGAAATCCAGGCGGAAGTCTCGCTTGCCAGCGCTGAAGAACTGAACGCCGCCGTCGAGAACGCCAAGGCGGCGCAGCCCAAATGGGCCGCGACCAACCCGCAGCGCCGCGCCCGCGTGTTCATGAAATTCGTGCAGCTGCTCAACGACAACATGGATGAGCTTGCCGCTCTCCTGTCCTCCGAGCATGGCAAGACCATTGAAGACGCCAAGGGCGACATCGTGCGCGGCCTTGAAGTGTGCGAATTCGTCATCGGCATTCCGCATCTCTCCAAGAGCGAGTTTACCGAAGGCGCAGGCCCCAATATCGACATGTACTCGATCCGCCAGGCTGTCGGCATCGGCGCAGGCATCACGCCGTTCAACTTCCCGGCCATGATCCCGATGTGGATGTTTGCGCCGGCCATCGCCTGCGGCAACGCCTTCATCCTGAAGCCGTCAGAGCGCGACCCGTCCGTGCCGATCCGTCTGGCTGAACTGATGATCGAGGCTGGTCTGCCGGCCGGCATTCTCAACGTCGTCAATGGCGACAAGTCGGCCGTCGACGGCCTGCTCACCCATGCCGATATCAGCGCGATCTCGTTTGTCGGCTCGACCCCGATCGCCCGCTATGTCTATGGCACGGCGGCAATGAACGGCAAGCGCGCTCAGTGCTTCGGCGGCGCCAAGAATCACATGATCATTATGCCGGACGCCGATCTCGACCAGGCCGCCAACGCGCTGATGGGTGCGGGCTACGGTTCGGCCGGCGAACGCTGCATGGCGATCTCGGTGGCTGTTCCCGTTGGCGAAGACACCGCCAACCGCCTGATCGAAAAGCTGACGCCGATGGTGGAATCGCTGCGCATCGGCCCCTATACCGATGACAAGGCCGATATGGGTCCCGTCATCACCAAGGAAGCGCGCGACCGCATTCTCGGCCTGATCGACAGCGGCGTCGAGGCCGGCGCCAAGCTCGTCGTCGATGGCCGCGATTTCAAGCTGCAGGGCTATGAAAACGGTTACTTCGTCGGCGGCTGCCTGTTTGACAACGTCACGCCCGACATGGACATCTACAAGACCGAAATCTTCGGACCCGTCCTCTCGGTCGTGCGCGCCAAGACCTATGAAGAAGCGCTCGACCTGCCGATGAAGCATGAATATGGCAATGGCGTCGCCATCTACACCCGCGACGGCGATGCCGCCCGCGATTTCGCTTCGCGCATCAATATCGGCATGGTCGGCGTCAACGTGCCGATCCCGGTTCCGCTCGCCTACCACTCCTTCGGCGGCTGGAAGTCCTCGTCCTTCGGCGACCTCAACCAGCACGGCACGGATTCCATCAAGTTCTGGACCCGCACCAAGACGGTCACCAGCCGCTGGCCCTCGGGCATCAAGGATGGCGCCGAATTCGTCATGCCGACGATGAAATAATCGCTGTTATCGCGACACAATGAAAAGGCCCGCCGGAAATGCGTTTCCGGCGGGCTTTTCTTTGGGGTTCAAGCTTGAAAAGCCGAGGCCCTTACTGCGACGGTCCGTCGTTGAAGCCGACCTTGTCGACCAGTTCGGACGCCTGCTTGCGATATTTGGCCACATCGGTCAGCGGCATCTGGTCGGGCTTGATGGTCCCGAAGCTCTTGACCACCGCCGAGGGTTCGGCGCCCGGCAGCACAGGATATTCATAGACCTGCTCGGCATAAATTTCCTGGGCGGGCTTGGAGGACAGGAATTCCATCAGCTTGATGGCGTTGTCCTTGTTGGGGGCGTATTTCGCCAGCGCCATGCCGGAAATGTTGACATGGGTGCCGCGATCGCCGGCATTGGGGAAGAGCACTTTCATCGCCTTCACCCATTCCTTCTGTTCCGGCTCCTTGTCGTTGGTCATCATGACGCCGACATAATAGGTGTTGCCGAGCGCGATGTCGCATTCGCCAGCGGCGATGGATTTCGCCTGGCTGCGATCCGAGCCGTTCGGCTTGCGGGCGAGATTGTTCTTGAGGCCGGTCAGCCATTTTTCGGTATAGTCGGCGCCGTGATGAGCGATCATCGAGGCGAACAGGCCGATATTGTAGGAATGCTGGCCATCGCGAATGCAGATCTTGCCCTTCCACTTGGGGTCGGCGAGTTCCTCATAGGTGATGTCGTTCTGGGCGACGCGATCCTTCGATGCGTAGACAACGCGACCGCGCGTGGTCAGGCCGAACCATTGATTGTCGGCGTCGCGATATTTGGCGGGAATGTCCTTGTTGATCGTCTCGTCGACGACGGCCTGCGTCACGCCGCCATCCTTGGCTTCGGTCAGCCGGGCGATGTCGACGGTGAGGATCACGTCGGCCGGTGAATTTTCGCCCTCCGCCTGGATGCGTTCCACCAGGCCTTTGTCGAGGAATAGCACATTGGCGGTGACGCCGGTTTCCTTGGTGAAGGCGTCGAGCAGCGGCTGGATAAGCTCCGGCTGACGATAGGAATAGATGTTGACCTCGCCATCGGCATAGGCTGCGCCCGCGCTGAGCGCCGTCGCAAGACCCGTGAGCATTCCGGCAAGTTTCAATTTCCCGCGCAAGGCTTCCTCCTAAAGTTGACTATTTGCGTTTATTTTAGCATGCTTCGGTAATGCCGGGCGGAGGAGCCTGTCAATACGGCGAAATGTTTATAACATGATTGTGATTTTCACGTTTTTGGAATTGTTCCAAACTACGAGAGGGTCTATATAAGGCAAACAAACCGGCCAGGGAGCCTATGCATGCGGCTGACCAAGCAGACGAATTACGCAGTGCGCATCATGATGTATTGCGCCGCCAATCAACCCAATTTGAGCCGCATTCCGGAGATCGCCAGGGCGTATAATGTCTCCGAACTGTTTCTCTTCAAGATCCTGCAGCCATTGCACAAGGCTGGTCTGGTCGACACGGTTCGTGGCCGCAATGGCGGCGTTCGCTTGGGCCGCGCGGCCGACAAGATCACGCTTCTCGATGTTGTCCGTGTCACCGAGGAGAATTTCTCGATGGCCGAATGTTTCGACGATGGCGCGGCGGATTGCCCGCTGATCGACAGCTGCGGCCTGAATTCAGCCCTACGCCGCGCGCTCAACGCCTTTTTCGAAGTTCTGTCTGAATACACGATCGACGATCTCGTGAAGGCGCGTCCCCAGATCAACTTCCTGCTTGGCCTGGAAGAAATGCCGACAGCCGCAGCCTGAGCAAATACTCACATGGTGAGCAAATGCTAAAATCCAGGTCCAAAGGATCTGGATTTTTTTTGCGCGCTCATCTAAATCGTTTGAAGTGATAGCGCGACCTTGGGAGGAAGAGACATGATCCTGTGCTGCGGTGAAGCCCTGATCGACATGCTGCCGAGGCAGTCGACACTCGGAGAAAACGCCTATGCGCCTTATGCGGGCGGGGCGATCTTCAATACAGCGATCGCGCTGGGCCGATTGGGCGTCGACACCGCCTTCTTCACCGGCCTTTCCAGCGATATGCTGGGCGACGTCCTTCGTGAGACGCTGGTCGCATCCAAGGTGGATTTCAGTCATTGCGCGATTTCCGCGCGGCCGACAACAGTCGCTTTCGTCAAGCTGGTCAATGGTTCGGCCACCTATGCCTTTTATGACGAAAACACCGCCGGCCGCATGCTCTCGGTCAATGACCTGCCGACATTGGGAGATGATTGCGAAGCGCTGCATTTCGGCGCGATCAGCCTGATCCCCGATCCCTGTGGCGCAGCTTATGAAGCGCTGCTGATGCGGGAGACGGACAGCCGCGTGATCTCGCTCGATCCGAATATCCGCCCCGGCTTCATCAATGACAAGCAGCACCATATGGCGCGCATCCTGCGCATGGCGGCCAAATCCGACATTCTGAAATTTTCCGATGAAGATCTCGACTGGTTCGGCATGCCCGGCGATCACGACATGCTCGCCAAGGAATGGATTGCCATGGGCGCGAAACTGGTGGTGATCACCAAGGGCGCCGACGGCGCGGTGGGCTACACCAACACGCTCAAAGTCGAGGTTCCCAGCGAGAAGGTGACGGTGGTCGACACGATCGGCGCCGGCGACACGTTCGACGCGGGCGTTCTCGCCTCTCTCAAGCGCGATGGACTGCTGACCAAAGCGTCGGTCGCCAATCTCTCGGAACAGGCGGTGCGCAATGCGCTCGCGCTGGGCGCCAAGACGGCGGCGGTGACCGTGTCGCGCGCCGGCGCCAATCCGCCCTGGGCGCATGAAATCGGACTGTGACCTTAACGACTGAGACGCCTGACCCGGCGTCTCAGAACTCGACTTCGAGTTCGATGATCTCGTCGGCCTCGGCCCGGGCGCCCTCGATCCAGTCCTTCACCAGCGACCAGTCCATCACTCGGTCGCGATAGGCCGCGAGCGGCGCTTCGAGATCCACGGCGTAAGTGAGGAAGCGCGAACAGACCGGCGCATACATGGCGTCGGCCACGGTCGGCTTGTCGCCGAACAGCCAGGGACCGCCATATGCCGCGAGACATTCGGTCCAGATCGCCTTGATGCGCTCGATGTCGGGCCGCGCCCCGGCGAACACCTTGAAGCGCTCGTGACGGGCCTTGATGTTCATCGGCAGCGCTGAGCGCAGATTGTGAAAGCCCGAATGCATCTCGCCCGAAACGGCCCGGCAATGAGCCCGGGCCGCGACATCCTTGGGCAGCAGGCCCGCCTTCGGCTTGATCTCCGCCAGATATTCCGCGATTGCCAGCGTATCCCAGACGCTGACCGTATTGTGGTTCAAACGCGGCACCAGGACCGACGGCGAAAGCAGCAGCAGCTCACGCCGCGCCGACTCGTCGATATCGACGGGTCGCTCGAGAAACTCCAGGCCGGCCATACGACAGAGAAGCCAGCCGCGCATGGACCATGAGGAATAGTTTTTAGAGGATATCGTCAGCGTCGTCTCGCTCATCACGGCCTCCCGCCCGTGCATTGCTGCACGCAGTATTTGCTGGTCTTACCAGTAGAAATGCACTAGTTTTTTGCAATGCACAATGGCTTTCGCAGCCGAAGCAGGGGTATCGCGATGCTCTATCAAGCCTACCAGCTCCAAGACGATATGGTCGCGCCGCTCCGAATGATGGCGCGCGGATGGATGGATTGGCTCTCCGCCAATTTCCCCGTCCGCGAACAGGCGCTTGGCCGGCATTGGCTGGCGGCTCTGGAAATGGTGTCTCGTTTCGAGATAAGCCATGCCCGCCCGCCCTTCGAGATCCGGCGCGTGCGAACCGGCAATGCCGACGCCGCCGTGAGCGAAGAGGTAAGCTTTAGCCTGCCATTCGGCGATCTCCTGCATTTTCGCAAGGATATCGAGATGCCGCAGCCCAAGGTGCTGGTGATCGCGCCTTTGTCTGGGCATTTCTCGACCTTGTTGCGTGGTACGGTGGAGACGCTGTTGCGCGATCACGACGTCTACATCACCGACTGGAAGAACGCGCGCGACGTGCCGATGTCGGCGGGCTCCTTCGGGGTTGAGGATTACATCGCTTATATCATTCGCTTTCTGGAGGAAATCGGCCCCGGCGCCCATATCCTTGCGGTCTGTCAGCCCTGCGTGCAGGGTCTCGCCGCCGTGGCGGTGATGTCGGAGGACAACAATCCCGCCACGCCGCGATCGATGACGTTGATGGCGGGCCCGATCGATCCGCGCGAAAGCCCGACCGAGGTCAATGAATTCGCGGTGTCGAAATCGCTCGCCTGGTTCGAACAATCGGTGATTTCGCCGGTGCCCTATCGCTATGGCGGCGGCGGACGGCGGGTCTATCCCGGCTTTCTGCAATTGACGGCCTTCATGGCGATGAACATGGACCGGCACAAGACGGCGCATCAGAAGCTCTATGATCATCTCGCCGCCGGCGAGGTCGAGGCGGCCGAGAAGATCAAGACATTCTATGACGAATATTTCGCTGTGCTCGATCTGACCGAGGAATTCTATATCGAGACGATCGACCGGATCTTTCACCGCGCCGAACTGGCGACCGGCGAGTTCCACTATCGCGGCCGCAAGGTCGATCCCGGCAAGATCCGCCGCACGGCGCTGCTCACCGTCGAGGGCGGGCGCGACGATATCTGCGCGCTCGGCCAGACGGCGGCGGCGCATGACCTGTGTTCGTCGCTGCGCCCGCACCTCAAGCGACATCATCTGCAGGCCAATGTCGGTCATTACGGCGTCTTCAACGGCCGCCGCTGGGACAACGAGATCTATCCTGTCGTTCGCAACCACATCCTGATGATGGAATAGCCCCCGCGACAGGCGAGGGCTTGTTTTGGCGTTACTGCCACACCACGATGCGGGCGTGATAGGGCACGCGTTCATAGAGATCGATGACATCCTGGTTGATCAGCCGGACGCAGCCAGATGACACCGCCTTGCCGATCGAGCGCCAATCCGGATTGCCGTGCAGCCGGTAGAGCGTGTCCTGGCCGTTCTGGAAGATATAGAGCGCGCGGGCGCCGAGCGGATTTTTGAGGCCTGGCTCCATGCCGCCGTTCTCAATCGAATACTGCTCAAGTTCTGGCTGGCGGGCCACCATTTCCACTGGCGGCTTCCAGCGCGGCCAGGGCTGGCGCCAATGGATCACGCCTTCGCCCTGCCAGGCAAAACCTTCGCGGCCGATTCCGACGCCATAGCGCATGGCGGTGCCGCCGGGTTCGACGACATAGAGGAACCGGTTGGGCGTATCGACCACCACCGTGCCAGCCGCCTCGCCGGTGGGGTCGATGACACGCTGGCGATAGAATTTCGCGTCCATCTGCTGGTAGGGGATGGCCGGGATCAGGAAGCCGCCGTCGGAGACGGGGCCGTACATCACTGCGAGATCGGCGTCGCCAGGAGCGGTGATCGGCCGCATGACCGGCTGCGGCGCGGGCGGATTGGCAATGCGACTACGGTCCGTGGCGCAGCCGGCAAGGACCGCGGTGGCGGAGGCCATGCCGAAAAGCATGGCGCGGCGTGTGGTAATGATCTCTGTAGGCATGGCGGACTCGATGCGATTTCCGGGGGAGGATGAATGTCCTTGTCTAGACCCGTGCTTCCGCCCACGTCTTGCCAATCGCCATCACAATTTCGGCATCACGCCGCTTCCGGGGATGGCTGTTACATCCGCGCGACAGGCGGATCTTTGCGGTTGCCGCATCAGTATATTGCGCGTTACTGTCGGCGCCGGGAGTGCGATCATGACCCTCAGCGCCGCGGAACGCCATCTGAAAGAAAATTGCGCTGTCATGGCCGCGCTCGTCACCCGTCATGGACGGTGTGTGCTGCTCGATCAGGCCTTCGATCCGTTTCGGACGCTTGCCGGCTCCATCATCGGCCAGCAATTGTCGGTGAAGGCGGCGGATACGATCGAGCGGCGGGTGCTCGCGGTGATCGGCGGCGAACTGGAGCCGAGCGCCATTCTGGCCGTCGAAGCCGAAGCGCTCCGGGCCTGCGGCCTTTCCAACGCCAAGGTGAAATATCTCCGCGCGCTCTCCGACAAGGTCGCCGCTGGCCAACTCGATTTCGTCGCGCTCGCCGCCGAGCCGGATGAAGAGGCTGTGACCAAAGCGCTGACGGCGTTGCCCGGGGTTGGGAAATGGACGGCGGAAATGTTCCTGATCTTCGGATTGCAACGACCCGACGTCGCCTCGCATGGCGATGCGGGCCTGCAGCGGGCGGTGCGGCTGCTGTTCGGGCCGGACAAGACGCTGGCCGATGTCTCCGAGCCTTGGCGTCCCTATCGCTCCATCGCGTCCTGGTATCTCTGGCGCCATCTCGATGCGGCGCCGATCGATCCCTGATCAGGTCCGGCGTGGCAACACGCGGTCGGGCGGCCGGTGGCCGTCGAAATAGGTGCGGATATTGATGATCACCTTTTCGCCCATATCGATGCGACCCTCGATCGTCGCCGAACTCATATGCGGCAAGAGCACCACCTTGTTTTCATGCGCGAGTTTCAACAGCTTGGGATTGACGATCGGCTCGTTTTCAAACACGTCGAGGCCGGCGCCGGCGATCTTGCCTTCGCGGATGCATTTGATCAGCGCCGTCTCATCGACCACGCCGCCGCGGGCGGTGTTGACGAGATAGCTGGTCGGCTGCATCAGGGCCAGCCGCCGCGCCGACATCAGGTGATAGGTGGCGGGCGTCGAGGGGCAATTGACCGAGACGATGTCGACGCGGGCCAGCATCTGGTCAAGGCTGTCCCAATAGGTGGCTTCGAGCGACGCTTCGGTCTGTGGGCTGACGCGATGGCGATTGTGATAATGGATGGCCAAGCCGAAGGCTTTGGCGCGGCGCGCCACCGCCGTGCCGATGCGGCCCATGCCGATAATGCCCAGCCGCTTGCCCCAGATCCGGTGGCCCAGCATCCAGGTCGGCGACCAGCCTCCCCATTCGCCCTTGCGATCGGTGAGGATGCGCGCGCCTTCGGCCAGCCGGCGCGGCACGGAGAGGATCAGCGCCATCGCCATGTCGGCGGTGTCTTCGGTGAGCACGTTGGGCGTATTTGTGACGGTGATGCCCTTGCGGGCGGCGGCCTCGACATCGACATGGTCGATGCCGTTGGAGAAACTGGCGATCAGCTTCAATTGCGGGCCGGCGGCCTCGATCAGTTCTGCGTCGATCCGGTCGGTCACGGTCGGAACCAGCACGTCCACGCGCGCCATGGCGGCGGCGAGATCCCCGCGCGTCCGCGGCGTATCGTCGATATTGAGTTCGGCCTCGAACAATTCGCGCATCCGGGTTTCCACCGGATCCGGCAGCTTTCGGGTGATATAGACCAAAGGCTTTTTCTTGTTCGACATGCCTGCTTCCGCGATCCTGTTGACGGCCCGTTAACCAAGTTGGGCGATGCTCCCAGCGGTAAGCATAGTCTTAATCAGACCCGCCTGTGAAAACAATCGCTTCCTTCTCGGGGGATAGCGCATGGCCCTGTTCTTCCCCGGCGTTCGGTCTGGCCGGAGCATTGATATGACAAAGCGCAAATCAGCTGTTTTCATCGCAGGCGTGCTCGCCCTTCTCACCGGCATCGGCGCGCCGATGGATGCGCTTGCCCAGGCGGCCAAGGGGTCGAGCGGCCTGCCTTTGCCGCGCTTCGTGTCGCTCAAGGCCAAGAAAGTCAATCTTCGGGTCGGGCCGGGGCAGGATTACGCGGTGTCCTGGCTCTACACCAAGTCCGGCCTGCCGGTCGAAGTGATCCAGGAATATGACAACTGGCGGCGCATTCGCGACGCCGAAGGGGCCGAAGGCTGGGTGTTCCACTCGCTGCTGTCTGGCGACCGCAGCGCGCTCGCCGCTCCCTGGATGCGCAACAAGGGCGATGACGTGTTTGTCAACATGCGCAGTGATTCGCGCGACAGCGCATCCGTCGTCGCCCGGCTCCAGCCGGGCGTGGTTCTCAAGATCGACGAATGCAATGGCCAATGGTGCCACGGCGAGGCGCAGGGTGTCGAAGGCTGGGTGAGCCAGGCCGAGATCTGGGGCGCTTATCCGGGCGAGGCCTTCACAAAATAAAGCCGGCGTCGCGGGCGGCCTGCCGCAGCGAGGTTTGCAGGCGCGGACCGATCTGCTGGATCACCAGGCCAGCGGCCAGGCTGCCGAGCCGACCGCAATCGGAAAGACCGAAGCCGTTGGTGTAGCCGAACAGGAAGCCGGCCGCATAGAGATCGCCGGCGCCCGTCGTATCCACCACCTTGTCCACCGCAAGCGGCTGAACCGGAATGCGCTCGCCCTTGGCGACGATGATCGAGCCTTCCTCGCTGAGCGTCACGGCGGCGAGGTCGCAATCTCTAGCGATCATGTCGAGCGCGCCGTCGAAATCGGAGGTCTGGTAGAGCGCCAGGAGTTCGGCGCGATTGGCGAAAACGATGTCGACGGTCTTGGAGCGCATGAGTTCGAGAAATTCATCGCGCCAGCGATCGACGCAGAAACTGTCCGACAGCGTCATCGACATTTCGCGACCGTTTTCATGGGCGATGCGGGCGCATTCGCGGATCGCCTGCTTGGCGCGCGGCGGATCCCAGAGATAGCCTTCGAAATAGGTGACCTTGGACGTGGCAACCACCTCTGGCTCGACATCCTCGACGCCCAATTCGACGCAGGCGCCGAGAAACGTGTTCATCGAACGCTCGCCATCCGGCGTGATGAAGATCATCGAGCTTGCGGTGGGCGGCGTGCCGCCGAGCGGCGGAGTGGCGAAATGCACCCCTTGCGCCTTCATGTCATGCGCAAAGATCTCGCCCAGTTTGTCGCGGCTGGTCTTGCCGAAATAGGCGGCCTTGCCGCCGAAGCTGGCCACGCCCGAGGCGGTGTTGCCGGCGCTGCCGCCGGAGGCTTCGATCGCCGGTCCCATGCGCGAATAGAGCAGCGCCGATCGTTCGGCGTCGATGAGATTCATCGCGCCCTTGGCGATTTCATTGTCGACGAGGAAATCTTCTTCGCAGCGGGAGAGGATGTCGACGATCGCGTTGCCGATCGTGAGCACATCGAAAGCGGTCATTGCCAAGCCTTGCATTGTTCTTTTCACGCAAGCTATGGCCTATTTCCAGGACCTGGAAAAGGGTGGAGGGCGGCGCGAACACCCGCCCTCCGCAGAAATATCGTCGTCTCAGCCGTTTGACGCCAGCACGACCACCTGATCGCCCTCGGAGAAGGTTACCTTCTGGGACTTGAACGGGTTGATCTTTACGCCCCCAAGGCGGCGCTCATCCACAGTCACGCCGCGCTGGCGATAGCCGATCACCGTTTCTCCGCGCATCAGGCCGGCCAGCGTCAGCTGATAGAAATCCACCGTCGCGCCCGGTTGCACATAGTTGGAAGCCGGACGGAGATAGAGTTCTGCGCCTTCCTCGTCGAGCAGGCTGCCGAAGATGCGCGACATGAATTCGTTTTCGGCGGCTTGAGCCAGCATCAGGCTGACCAGCTTGTTGCTGACCACGAAATCGTCGGCCTTGGAGACTTCGGCCAGTTCGCGGTTGCGCACGTCGATCATTTCCGAGACGACGCTCGAGCGGCGGCCGGCCTCCTCGGCGACCTGTCGCAGATGCAACAGCGTGACCAATGTGCGCGTGTCTGCCGGCTGCGGGTCGAGATCCTCGTTATAGCCGAGGACAAGGATATGATCGTAGGAGAGCGGATCGAGGGCGCGAATTTCGGCCCGCGATGACGAATTGGCGTTGCGGATGTCGAGCGTGAGATTGTCGGAGGCGAGGCGGATGCCCGCAGTCTTGCCAGCGAGATCAGGCGTATCGGCAACAATGGTCAGGACCGAGCCCGGCGCCACGAAGCGCGACAATTCCGTGGCGATCAGCGGGGCGCGACGGTTCCAGCCTAGCAGCAGCGTGCGTTCCGGCTGGATCACATTGGAGCGGGCGGCGTTGAACATCGACGTGTCGATAGTTCCCTGCAAGCCCTTGACCTCGATGGCGTCGTCATCCTCGGCGATGACGACCAGGCGTTCCTCGGCGAGGATCTTGCGATCCTTGGCCGGGTTCAGCTCCACCTTGCCGTCAACCGTGACCAGGCCGATCAGCGTCGAGGTTTCGAATGCGAGGCAGCCCTGGCCGTAATAACGGCCGGAGAGCGGCTCGGCAGGGATCGTGTAGATTTCCGATCCGTCGAAATCGAGAAGTTCGGTATAGACGGCGCTGAGACCTGGCTGGCGACTGGAGTGAACGACGATGCGCGAGATCAGATCGTCGGCCAGCACCAGTTGCGTTTCGTCGCCGCCGACGATCGCGCCGAGTTCGGCATTGTGGACGTCGCGGATTTCCGCCGCGATCCGGTATTTCTCGGTGCGGCGATGGGGATTCTGAGTGATGGCCAGAATGGTCTTGATCACGCTGGAATCGGGATCTGTCGCATCCGGAGAGAGAATGACGATCGAACGCGAGGCATTGGGATTGACGATGGCGAGATCGGTGAGATCGGTCGGATCGCCCGAGCGGCAGATGACCTTGGTATTTTTGAGATCATCGATCTTGGCGGCAATCTCGTCTTCCATCTCGACCTTGTCGAGGTCGGCCATGACGACGATACGCGGATTGCGGCGGCTCTCATTGGCGATCACCAGTTCGGCGATCACGTCGAAGATCGACGGCGACCAGTTGAGAATGATGGTGTGCTCTTCTTCCAGCACCTGGGACCGGCCCTTGCGCAGCTCGTCGAGCTTGTTCTCGATGCCGGAGGACAGGATGCCGATCAGGGTGGAGACGACGAAGATGCCGGCGAGCGTGACGAGCAGCATCACGAAGCGGAACACCCAGCCGGTGTCGCCGCCCATGGTGCCAGCGTCCAGCGTGCGCATCAGCGATGCCCACATGGCTTCGCTGAAAGTCAACGATTCGCCATCGGCCTGCGTCAGACCGGTCAGCGCGATGATCGCACCGAACACCATGATGATAACAAGCGAGATGATGCCGAGCCAGCCGATCAGCGCGCCCGTGCCCGCCGCCATGGTCTGGTCGAACCAGTAGCGAAGTTTGCTGGTGAATTTGACGTTGTTTTTCACGTGTGCCCCCGGAAAACGACTGCGGCTCTTGCGGCCTTACAGCACTATCGCCGACGAAAGCGCAAGACTTTTGAAACCATACCCAAAAATGACGGTTAATGGCGAAGGTTTATTCGCCGGCTAAGAGCTTTTTGAGGCATCAATTGTCTCACCATGCGCCTTTTTCCTCCCGCACGATCTCGTGCAGGAAGTCTGCGACAATGCGGACACGGGCGAGATCACGAACGCTTTCGTGAAAGATCGTCCAGTAGCTTCGGGTGATGGCGATTTCAGGCAGAACCCGCACGAGATCGGCATGATGGCGAGCGATATAATTGTGCAGGATGCAGACGCCGGCGCCCGCCCTGACAGCCTCGGTCTGGCCGATCGCCGAGGAGATCTCGAAGCCTGCCGACCAATTGCGCATGACTTCGCCGGTAAAGTTCAGCGATTGCGAGAAGATCAGGTCCTCGACATAGCCGATGCGCCGGTGCGCCTTGAGGTCATCGGCGCTCGTCGGAAGACCGAAGCGTTCGATATAGCCGCGCGACGCATAGAGCCCGAGCGTATAGTCGGTGAGCTTTGAGGAAACGAGCCTGCCTTGTTCCGGTCGCTCCAGCGTGACGGCGATATCGGCCTCGCGGCTCGACAGCGAAAAGGAGCGCGGCACCGGCACGAGCTGGATGCGCAGTTCCGGATGCCGCTCGATCAGACGTCCGATGCGCGGGGCGAGGAAGGAAACGCCAAAGCCGTCGGGCGCGCCAATGCGCACCGTGCCGGCGATCGCCGCGTCGGTGCGGCCGAGCCGGGCCTGCGCCTCCAGCATTTCGTTTTCCATCCGCTCGGCGGAAAGAAGGAAGGTCTCGCCTTCGGCGGTGAGCTCGCAGCCATTGGTGCGGCGGATGAAAAGGCGGGTTTCCAGCGCTTCTTCCAGCGATGTCAACCGCCGCGACAGCGTGGCGTGATTGAGGCCGAGGCGCCGGGAGGCTGCGAGGATCTGGCCGGTGCGGGCGACGGCGAGGAAGATGCGGATGTCGTCCCAATTCATCGGCGCTCACCGGAATGGCGCGGGAACAGGATGCTCCCGCGCGTGATCATGATCAGGACAGAGCGGCGACGAGGCCGGCGGTCGAGGAATCGAGGCCGTCTGTTGCCTTCTTGCCCTGCACCACCGGCAGGAGGCCGGTCGCGAGTTCCTTGCCGAGCTCGACGCCCCACTGGTCAAACGAGTTGATGCCGAACAGCACGCCTTCGACGAAGACGCGATGCTCATAGAGCGCAATCAGCCGGCCGAGCGCGAACGGCGTCATCCGGTCATAGACGAAGGTGATCGACGGACGATTGCCGGTGAAGACGCGATGCGGCGCGATATGGTCGATCTTGGCCTGATCCCAGCCCATGCCCGACAGCTGCGCCTTGGCCTCTTCAAGGCTGCGACCCTTGAGCAGCGCCTGCGACTGCGCCAGGCAATTCGACATCAGCAACTCGTGCTGATAGCGCAACTCCGGCTCAAAGCCGGTCTTGGCGATCATGAATTCGACCGGGATCGTGTCGGTGCCCTGATGCAGGAGCTGGAAGAAGGCGTGCTGGCCATTGGTGCCGGGTTCGCCCCAGACGACGGGGCCGGAAGAACCGGCGACTGGGCTGCCGTCCATGGTCACGCCCTTGCCGTTGGATTCCATGTCGAGCTGCTGCAGATAGGCCGGGAAGCGGCTGAGGCGCTGGTCATAGGGAATGACGGCGCGCGATGTGTAGCCGAGCGCGTTGCGCTGATAATAGCCGATCAGGCCGAGAAGCATCGGGATATTCTTGTTGAGCGGCGCGGAGCGGAAATGGTTGTCCATCGCATGCGCGCCGTCGAGGAATTCGCCGAACGCCTTTTCGCCGATGGCGAGCATCAGGGGCAGGCCGATGGCCGACCAGATCGAATAGCGACCGCCGACCCAATCCCAGAAGCCGAATACACGGGCAGCGTCGATGCCGAAGGCGGCGACCTTGTCGAGCGCGGTCGACACGGCGGCGAAATGATGCTGCACGGCGCCTTCGCCCAGCGCCTTGGCGATGAAGGCCCGCGCGGTCTGCGCGTTGGTCATCGTCTCGATGGTGGTGAAGGTCTTGGACGCGACGATGAACAGCGAGGTCTCGGGATCGAGAAGCTTCAGCGTGTCGGCGATATGGGCGGCGTCGATATTGGAGACGTAATGCAGGCGCGGGCCGTCGTGATAGGGTGCGAGCGCCAGCGTTGTCATCACGGGACCGAGATCGGAGCCGCCGATGCCGATATTGACGACATCGGTGATCTTCTTGCCGGTGGCGCCTGTGATCGCGCCCGAGCGCACGCCTTCGGCAAACTTGCCCATGGCGGCGATGACGGCGTTGACGTCGCCCATCACATCCCGGCCGTCGACGAGCACGGGGGCGTTGGATCGGTTGCGCAGCGCGGTGTGCAGAACGGCGCGGCCTTCGGTGAAATTGATGATCTCGCCCTTGAACATCGCCTCGCGCTTGCCCGCGACATCAGCGGCGGCGGCGAGCTCGGTCAGGAGCGCCATGATCTCCTGATTCACAGCCGTCTTCGAATAATCCATCAAGAGGTCTTCGAACCAGGCGTGATAGGCGTCGAATCGTCCGGCGTCGGCGGCGAAGGCGGCGCGGATATCGGTGGCCTGGGTGGCGTGGGCTACGTCCTTCAACTTGGCGAGGATGGTCTGCACGGTCTTCTCCCGATGTTCATGCTGGCCGGAAACTAGTTATTTCAATCGATTAAATCAAGGCTGCGCGGCGGGCTTTGCCTTGGGCGTCGAAACTGCCTCGGCAGGGCGGATTCGCAGGCGGGTCACGCGGTTCTTAAGCCGTTTCATCACGATAAAGCGCTTGCCGTGAAAGGTGAAGGCCTGACGTTCGTCAGGAATCGAACGGGATTCGTGGATGACAAGGCCGGCGATGGTGGTCGCTTCGCTGTCCGGCAGGCTCCAGCCCATGGCGCGGTTGAGATCGCGCACCGTAACAGCGCCATCGACGACGATCGAGCCGTCGGCCTCCTTGCGCACGCCCTGCAGGCCGATATCGCGGTCGTCGGTCATGTCGCCGAGCACGTCTTCGAGAATGTCCTGCATGGTGACCATGCCCTGCATGTCGCCATATTCGTCGACGACGATGGCGAAATGCGTGTTGCGCTTGAGAAAAGCGCCGAGCTGGTCTCGCAGGCTGGTGGTCTCGGGCACGAACCAGGGCTTGTCGGCGATTTTGACGATGTCGAGCGTCTCGGGCGTCGCGCCGGATTCGGCGAGCGCTCGAAGCAGATCCTTGGAATGCAGGACGCCGATGATATTGTCGATCGAGCCGCGCCAGACGGGCATGCGGGTGAAGGGACTGTCGAGAATCGCCCTGATATTGACCTCGGGCGGATCGTCGGCGTTCAGCGCCTTCATCCGGGTGCGATGGATCAGGATGTCGGCGATCTCGCGCTCGTCGAGTTCCGCCCAGCCATGCGGTCTGTCGCGGCCGTTCTGCGCTCCGTTGCGCCCGTTCTGGGCCGGCGATCCGCCGTCGTCATGGCGTTCGGTTTCCGCGACAGGGTCGGGCCGTCCCAACAGGGACGACCAAAAGCGTCGCCAGAAGCCGGTATCGCTCATGCCTCAGCCTCGCTTTTCCCGGAGGAAGGTAAGCACCTCTGACGCCGGAACGTCGTCGGCGACGAAGCTTTCGCCCAGGCCGCGCGTCAGGATGAAAGTGAGCTTGCCGCTCTTGACCTTCTTGTCCTGGGTGATCGCCTCGAGCAGTATCTCGGCCGGCGGCAGTTCGCCGGGGATCTCGTCCATGCGCGTCGGCAGGCCAACCGCCCTGAGGTGGGCCTCGACGCGCGCGGCGAGATCGGGGCTGGCCAAATTCATGCGCGCCGAGAACTGGTGAGCGAGCGTCATGCCGATCGACACACCTTCGCCATGCACGAGCCGGGCGGAATCGTAAGCGGTGGCGGCTTCCAGCGCATGACCGAAGGTGTGGCCGAGATTGAGAAGCGCGCGCAAACCGTTTTCACGCTCGTCCTTGGCCACGACATCGGCCTTGGCCTGGCAGGAGACGGCGATGGCGTGGATGCGGGCGTCGCCGCCGGCGAAAACGTCGCGCCAGTTCGTCTCTAGCCACTCGAAGAAATCGGGCTTGTCGATCAGACCGTATTTGGCGACTTCGGCATAGCCGGCGCGGAATTCGCGCGGCGACAGCGTGGTCAGCGTGTCGCTGTCGGCCAGCACCAGATCGGGCTGGTGGAACACGCCGATCAGGTTCTTGCCCTGGCGGGCATTGATGCCGGTCTTGCCGCCGACGGAGGAATCGACCTGGGCCAAGAGCGAGGTCGGGATCTGTATGAAGCGGGTTCCACGGCGCACAATGCCGGCGGCAAAGCCGGTGAGATCGCCGATCACGCCGCCGCCCAGCGCGATCACCGCGTCATTGCGCTCGATCTTGGCGTCGAGCACATGATCGGTCACCGTCATCAGATGCGCGAAGCTCTTGGTCTTCTCGCCGGCCGGCAGGGTCAGCGGATGCACCGAAATCCCCTGGGCCGCCAGGCTTTCGGTCAGCGGGCCGAGATAGATCGCGCCGACATGCTCGTCGGTGATCACCGCCATGCGCTTGCCTTTGAGGCGGCTGGCGATGGCCTCGCCGGCATTGCCGATCAGCCCTGGCCCGATCAGGATGTCATAGGACCTCTCGCCGAGATCGACATGGACGGTGCTGGCAGCTTCAATGCTCATATGTCTTTTCCGTTCTCGGGCTCGACAAGGGTCCCGGCGATGGCGGCGATCACTTCGTCGGCAACCTGTTCTTTTTTGACGTCGCGCGATTTTACCCTCAGATGCGCTTCGGCATAGATCGGATAGCGGGCGATCATCAGGTCTTCGAGCGTTTTCTTCGGATTTTCCGTGCGCAGCAGCGGGCGCGTGTCGCGTTTGCTGACCCGGTCCCACAGCGTGTCAAGATCGGCGTCGAGCCAGAGCGACAAGCCGTTCTGCCGGACGGCGTCGCGGGTCTCGGCGGTCATGAAGGCGCCGCCGCCGGTCGATAGCACCCGCGGCCCGGTGCGAAGCAGGCGCCGGATGACCCGGCTTTCGAGCTTGCGAAATTCCGGCTCGCCATAGGCGGTGAACAATTCTGAAATCGTCATGCGCGAGACGCGCTCGATCTCGTGGTCGGAATCGACGAAGGGAATGGCGAGTTCATGGGCGACGATCTTGCCGATCGCCGACTTGCCCGCGCCCATCAGGCCGACGAGAACGAGATTGCGCTTGCCGAGCGCACGGCGCGCGCGTTCGGCGCTGTCGTCGCCGGCGTGGCTGAACACGTCCATCTGACCCTTTCTCCGGCCTCACGGCCGCCATCATCCTTGGTTCCTATCGGAAAAACTGGCGCTGGCGTCAAGCGGCGGCGGGAAAGGACGACAGGGATTTGCTCAATTTCGAAGGAGTCTGTAAAGAGTTGGGGAACTAGTTTCGCGGCTTGTATCCAAGTCCGCCGGATGTCGAGGCCCATGCCCACCCTTTTCAGATTTCTCTATTGGTGCGCCATTCTCGTCGGATTCGTCTACGCCATTCTGTTTTCGCTCGCCTATCTGGTTGAACCGCGCGAGCGGGCGGCGGTGATCGAGATACCTGCCGCCCGCACCAATCCCGCCCCATAGGACGTAAATGCATGATGGATTTATCGGCGGCGCATGCGGAAGCCTTTCTCGAAATGATGAGCGCCGAGCGCGGCGCCGCCCAGAACACGCTGATATCCTATGAAAAGGATATCGAGGAAGTCAGGTCCTTTTTGAAGAGTCGCGGCGTGACGCTGTTGTCGGCGACATCAGAGGATCTCAAGGCCTTTCTCGCTTATATGGCCCAGGAGGGCTATAAGGCGTCTTCGCAGGCGCGGCGGCTTTCGGCGCTGAGGCAATTCTACAAGTTTCTCTATGCCGAAAATCTGCGCGGCGACGATCCCACCGGCATTCTCGACGCTCCGAAAAAGGGCCGCCCTCTGCCCAAGACGCTGAGCGAACAGGACGTTGTCAGGCTGCTCGCGCTGTCTGCCGAAGAGGCGAAGGCGGAGGGGCCGGGACGGCTGGAGCGGCTCCGGCTGCTGGCTCTGGTGGAACTCTGCTACGCCACAGGCATGCGTGTGAGCGAACTGGTCTCGCTGCCGGCGCGGGTGCTGGCCGAAGAGGGCCGTTTTCTCATCATCAGGGGCAAGGGTAACAAGGAGCGGCTGGTGCCACTGACCAAGCCGGCGATTGCGGCGATCGCGGCTTTCGGAGAAGAATTGCGACGCGTTCACGGCGACCGGGAATTCGACTGGCTGTTTCCGGCCGACAGCGCGTCCGGCCATCTCGCTCGCCAGGTCTTCGCCAGGGATCTCAAGGCGCTCGGCGCGCGCGCGGGCATCTCCGCCGACAAGCTGTCTCCGCATGTGATCCGCCACGCCTTTGCAAGCCATCTGCTGGCCCATGGCGCCGATCTGCGCGTGGTGCAGGAACTGTTGGGACATTCCGACATTTCCACGACACAAATCTATACCCATGTATTGGATGAAAAGCTCAGGGAACTGGTGGAAACGCATCACCCTCTTGCCAAACAGGCCAAAAACAGGGATTAGACCCGCAAAACCCACGGCCAGACGCTGAACTGGAAAGCCGGAACGGAAGCTGATGTACAATTATCTCGATTTCGAAAAACCGATCTCCGATCTCGAAGGCAAGATTCTCGAACTGAAGAATATCGCGACCGAGAACGAAAGCATCGACACGTCGGAAGAGATTGCCCGGTTGGAAACCCGCGCCCGGGACGCCATGGCCGACATCTATTCCAAGCTGACGCCATGGCAGAAGACGCAGGTCGCGCGCCATCCGCAGCGTCCGCATTTCATGGACTATCAGAAGGCGCTGTTCACCGAATTCACGCCGCTCGCCGGCGATCGGAAATTCGCCAATGACGACGCCATCCAGGCTGGCTTCGCCCGGTTTCGCGGTCAGCCGGTGGCGTTGATCGGTCAGGAAAAAGGCAGCGACACCAAGGCTCGCCTCAAACATAATTTCGGCTCGGCCCGTCCGGAAGGCTATCGCAAGGCGATCCGCATCATGGAGCTGGCCGACCGCTTCAACATGCCGGTGGTGACGCTGGTCGATACGGCGGGCGCCTATCCCGGCGTTGGCGCCGAGGAGCGCGGCCAGGCCGAAGCCATCGCCCGCTCCACCGAAATGTGCCTCAATGTGCGTTCGCCGATTGTGTCCGTGGTGATTGGCGAAGGCGGCTCCGGCGGCGCGATCGCGATCGCCACCGGCAACCGAGTCTATATGCTGGAGCATTCGATCTATTCGGTGATTTCGCCAGAAGGCGCGGCCTCGATCCTGTGGCGCGATTCAGCGCGCGCCAAGGAAGCCGCGTCCAACATGAAGATCACCGCCGAAGACCTCAAGGCGCTCGGCGTGATCGACGGCATCATCCCTGAGCCAGTGGGCGGCGCCCATCGCGATCCCGAGCGGGTGATCGCCGCGACCGGCGACGTGATCGCCGCCGCCTTGGCCGATCTGGCGCAGAAAAACGACCTGCGCGCCGAGCGTCGGCAGAAATTTCTCGAAATGGGCCGCAATCTGTAAGCTTTTCGTCGAGGGCCGCCAAAACTCGGCCATATTCGCGCCGCTCTGTCATGGCGTCGCCGAAAATGCGGCCTGTCCGCGCTAGGGCTTTGATATGATTAACGGGATGTGAATATTCCGTTAACGAATTCTGTCCTATAAGGCGTAGCTGACGTGATTCCCGGCCCTGACAGGGCCCTTGAAGTGATGGCGGACATGGTTGCAAAGCGTATCGGCATGGGTTTGGCTCTGGCGCTCGCTCTCGGAGCGTTAACCGGTTGCACCCAGGAGACGCTGGAGATCGTCGCGGTCAACAATCGCGTCGAACATCCGCTCCCCGCCAAGATGCAGCAGAAACTGCGCAAGCTGAATATTTCCGTTTCTTCTCCGATCATGATGCGCATCTTCAAGGAAGAAGAAGTGATGGAGATCTGGAAGGCGGATATGAACAACCGCTATCAGCTCGTCGCCACCTATCCGATCTGCGCCTGGTCGGGCCAGTTGGGCCCGAAGAAGAAGGAAGGCGACCGTCAGGCGCCCGAAGGCTTCTACACGGTCTCGCCCGGTCAGATGAACCCGAATTCGAGCTATTATCTCTCCTTCAACATCGGCTATCCCAACAAATACGACCGCGCCTATGGCCGGTCGGGCAGCAATTTGATGGTGCATGGCGCCTGTTCATCGGCGGGCTGCTACTCGATGTCGGACGCGGCCGTGCTGCAGATTTACGCATTCGCGCGCGAAGCCTTCCGGGGCGGCCAGAAGGCCTTTCAGATCCAGGCCTATCCTTTCCGCATGACGGCGGAGAACATGGCCAAGCACCGCCATTCCGAACATTATCCGTTCTGGCAGAACCTCAAGACCGGCTACGATTATTTTGAGATCACCAAGCGGCCGCCCGAGGTCGAGGTCTGCGAAAAGAAATATGTCTTCAACCAGGTGGGTGGCCGCTTCAGCGCCGCTGGCAAATGCCCAGCGGACTCTACGCCGCAGTCGCTTCTGAGCGCCTACGCAACTTACGACAAGACCTATCAGACCGAATTCGCCAAGGCCACGATCAAATGGGGGCCTAGCGACTGGAAGGATGTGGCGGAATTCGATCGCAAGGCGCAGGAACGGCTCGCGCGCCGCATGGGCAAGAAGAAGGCGATCCCCAACGACGCCGAATATGTGCTCGTCGACCCCTCAGCCAAGCTGACGCCGACCTCCGATACGGTCACCAGCTATTCGGCTGCTTACGCCAAGGTCGAGGCGATCAAGAACAACGAGCCGCCAAAGGTCGAGTATATCTCGGTCGCCGAACTTGAGGCGCGCAAGAAGGCTGCGGACGCCAAGCGCAAGGAAGAAGAGCGGCTGGCCAAGGCGCAGGGACGCGTCAAGGCGCCGATCCCTCAGCCCAATCCGATCAAGCCGGTGATGCAGGCCGCCGCCCAGCCCGCGGCTGAAAACGACAATACGGTGTGGTCCTTCTTCCGTCGCAAGCCGCCGCAGAGCATGCCCACGCAGCAGGCCAGCGCCGATCCCGCGGCTGCGATGGGAAGCGTCGCGACCACCGCCTCGACGCCGGTCGGGAAAACGGCGAGGACTTCGCCCGCCGCCGCCGCGCCCGCGACTGTCGCCGGTGAAGTCGCTACGGTCGAACAGCCCGCCGCCGCGCCGCAATCCGTCCCCGCCGCCGACCAGAAGAAGCCGTTCTGGAAAGTCTGGTGATGGTGTCGGCCGAGCCCGATCTCGTGCTCGATCTCAAGGGACTGAAATGCCCGCTGCCGGTGCTCAAGTCGCGCAAGGCTTTCGCCTCGCTTCCCGGCGGCGCGCTCGTGCGCATTCTCACCACCGATCCGCTTGCCGGCCTCGACATTCCGCATTTCTGCCAGGAGGATGGCCACGCCCTCGTCGCCCAGGAGCGTGACGCGGGCGGCCATGTGTTTCTCATCCGTCGCGGCTGACGCCTTCAACGGATCGTGATGGCGCGTGTGCTTCCTGTTCTCACCCCAAACTGCTAATCGCGGAAAAAACGGGGATAGACACGATGAACGCCAACAGCATCGGCCGCAGGGCGGTTTTGCATTTTATCGCGACGGGTGCGATTGCTTTGTCCGGCAGTCCCTTCGTGGCCCGCGCGGCGGAGCAGACGCCTCGCGCCAATCCGTCTAGTTCCTTCGCGGTGACCACGCCTATCCATGTGCGCTCGGTGACGCTTCGGGTGCGCGATCTCAATCGCATGACCGGCTTTTACCGCGAGGTGATCGGCCTCGATCTGCTGGCGCGCGACGTCGCCAAGTCCGAACTCGGCAAGGACGGAGCGTTGTTGCTGACGCTGCTTGCAAAACCGGATGACCAGCCCGACGACAAGGTGTCGGCCGGTCTCTATCACACCGCCTTCCTGATGCCCGATCGCCGGACGCTCGGCGCCTGGCTCATTCACGCCTATCTCAACGGCGCTCCCTTTACCGGCTTTGCCGATCATCTCGTGTCCGAAGCGCTTTATCTCGACGATCCCGAAGGCAATGGCATCGAGGTCTATGCCGACCGCTCACCGATGCAATGGACCTGGGACAAGGGCGGCGTGGTCATGGCCACCGAGCAGCTCGACATGGACGGTCTCGTGGCCGGCTTGCCGCGAACGCCGACGCCGAATTATTCCGCGCCCTCGGGTCTGCGCATCGGTCATATTCATATGCGGGTCGGCGACGTCGCCGCCGCGCGCGACTTCTATGTCGGCGCCGCTGGTCTCGATCTGACGCGGCTTCTGCCCGACAGTTCCGCCGCCTTCTTTGCCAATGGCCGCTACCACCATCATGTCGGCTCCAATATCTGGCAGAGCAGGGGCGCAGGCAAACGTCCCGAGGCCATGTCGGGGCTGGATGAGGCGGTGTTCGCCTGCGCGCCGGAGCTGATGGACGGGTTGCGCGAACGTCTCAACAGTCGAGGGCTGGATCACCGGGAAGAGGGCGATACGGTGGAAACGCTCGATCCCTGGGGCAGCCGCATCCGGTTCGTCGTCGCCTGAGGCGGTTAGACCAACTTCGCCTTCAGGAAGTCCACCGTCCGCGACCAGGCGAGGTCGGCGGCCTTCTCGTCGTATCGGGCGGCCGACGTATCATTGTTGAAGGCGTGGTTGACGCCGTCATAGATGAAGATCTGGAAGTCCTTCTTGTTGGCTTCCAACGCCTGCTTATAGGCGTCGATGCCCTTGTTGATGCGGTCGTCGAGGGCGGCGTAATGCAGCATCAGCGCCGCCTTGATCTTGGCGACCTCCTCGACAGGCGGCTGCGCGCCGTAATAGGCGACACCGGCCTTGAGCTCGGGTGCGGCGACCGCGAGCAGATTGACCTGCCTGCCGCCCCAGCAGAAGCCGACGGCGCCGATCGCGCCCGTGGAGCGCGGATGCGTCTTCAGGAACGCCATGGCCGCCATCAGGTTTGACGTGGTCATCGGCTGGTCGAGTTTGGAAATATCGCCCCGCGCCTGATCCTCATTGGCCGGCGTGCCGCCCGAGGGGGATAGAAGATCGGGCGCGATGGCGAGGAAGCCTTCGAGCGCCATGCGCCGGGTCACGTCCTTGATATGGGCGTTGAGACCGCGATTTTCGTGGATCACGATCGCCGTCGGCAGTTTGCCCGGTCGGTCCTTGGGCGCGGCGATATAGGCCGAGATTTCGCCCGGCGCGCCGCGATAGGTGGTCGTGGTGGTTTCCAGCCGGTCGTCATCAGGAGCGACGATTTCCGCCTGGGCGGCGCTTGCTCCGATCAGCGGCGCAATGGCGGCGGCCGCGCCGGCGGAGCCCGCCAGCAGCTGCAGCTTGCGCATGAAATCGCGCCGGTCGAGGGTCAGATGGGTGTATTCGTCATAGGCGTCGATCATCGCCTGCGTGATTTTCGGCTTGTCCATGGCGGCCTCCTTCAATGCTGAAGAGGACAATGACCCCGACAAGGCGTGAAAATCGAGACGAAAGCGCCGGAGAATGCCGGCGCCGCCGTCAAAACAATGTGATGGAACCGGACGAACGCCCGGCTCGTTTCATAGGGTTATTCGATGTGCCAGCCGTGACTGACGATCACCGACTGACCGGTCAGTGCATTGGTCTCGAAGCCCGCAAAGAAGAGGGCGACTTCGGCGACGTCCTCGATCGTGGTGAATTCGCCGTCCACCGTCTGTCCGAGCATGACCTTCTTGATCACCTCTTCCTCGGAAATGCCGAGCGTCTTGGCCTGTTCCGGGATCTGCTTTTCGACCAGCGGCGTGCGCACGAAGCCGGGGCAGATGACGTTGGAGCGGATCTTAAACGGGCCGCCTTCCTTGGCGACCGAGCGGGCGAGGCCGAGCAGGCCGTGCTTGGCGGTGACATAGGCGGCCTTCAGCGGTGACGCCTCCTTGGAATGGACCGATCCCATATAGATGATCGCGCCGCCGCCCTGCTTCTGCATCAGCGGAATGCAGGCCTTTGTGGTGAGGAAGGCGCCATCGAGATGGATGGCGAGCATCTTCTTCCAGTCGGCGAAGGGGAATTCCTCGATCTTGTGGACGATCTGGATGCCGGCATTGGAAACGAGAATGTCAACGCGTCCCCAGGTCTCGGCAACCTTGGCGACGCCGGCATTGACGGCATCCTCGCTGGTCACGTCCATCTCGACGCCGATCGCTTCGCCCGGACCCAGTTTGGTGAGCTCAGCGGCGGCGGCGTTGGCGGCGTCGATCTTGAGGTCGGCGATGGCGACGCGTGCGCCTTCCTCGACATAGCGCTTGGCGATGCCGTAGCCGAGCCCGCTGGCCGAGCCGGTGACGATGGCGACTTTGTCCTTCAGTTTCATGGCTTTCTCCTCATGCTCGCGGCGCGTTACGCCCAGCTCTTCCAATGGTCGATGGCAACGAAGCCATCTTGGGGAATTTCGCGGTTTCTCCAACTCTGGCAGGACAGGGTTTCCATGACGTCGTCATAGCCCGCCTTCCAATGCTCCTCCATGGTCAGCCGCGAAAACTCGTTGTCCATGGAATGAGTCTCATAGGCTTTGCGCCTGTAGATCAGATGCACGATGGTCACTGCGCCCATATCTTCCTGCCGACGCAGGAATTTGACATCCGGATCGTCGGCGAGGTCGGCTGGAAGCTTCTTGAGCAGCCGGCGGATGGCCTTGTCGATACGTTCGTTGCGGGCCGCCTCATTGGTGTTCATGCGGGTGCGGCTCGAATAGCGGATCTCCTTTTCGCGCGCCAGCACGTCAGAAATGTCCTGCGGCATGCGGCCGCGCGCCGAAAACAGATCGACCTGAAAAATGCAGAGATCGTCGGACGTCCTGCGCTGGTCCATCACCCATTGCAGCGGCGTGTTGGAGACCAGTCCGCCGTCCCAGTAGAAATTGCCGTCGATCTCAACAGGCGGAAAGCCGGGCGGCAGCGCGCCGGATGCGGCGATGTGGCGGGCGGTGATCCTGTCCTGGAAATTGTCGAAATAGGCGAAATTGCCATTGACGACATTGACCGCGCCAACCGATAGCCTCACTTTGCGGCGATTGATCAGCTCGAAATCGACGAGTTCGTCGAGCGTGTCGATGAGCGGCGTCGTATCATAAAAGCTGATCCGCGCCTCCGGCTTGGCGAGATACTGCCATGGCATGAAGGCCTGCGGCAGATACATGCCATTGACGCCGATCATCGCGTTGAGGGCCGCAGAATATTCATTGAACCATTTGCGCAAGGGCTGGTCGAGCATATAGGGCAGCGCCGAGGGGCCGGACGATACTTTTTCCCAGAACTGCCTGAGATGCTCCACCCGTTTCTCCGGCGGGCTGCCGGCGATGATGGCGGAATTGATCGAGCCGATCGAGATCCCGGCAATCCATTCCGGCCTGATGCCGCTTATATGCAGCGCTTCATAGGCTCCGCCCTGATACGCGCCGAGCGCGCCGCCGCCCTGCAGCACCAGGATCTTCTTGTCGTGTCCATTCTCCATGCTCAGTCCTTCCTGTCGCCGATGAAAGCGAGGCTACCCAGAGCATATGGAAATTCCATGTGCGGCGCACAAATTAAATTGTCGCAAGTCGGAGTTTCGATATCCGCAAATTGAAAAAGGCGGCCCTTTCGAGCCGCCCCTGAGAAGCTGATTGCGCTGAGATCACGCGCCGCCCGGATAGTTCGGGCTTTCGCGGGTGATGGTCACGCCATGGGTATGGCTTTCGCGCAGGCCAGCGCCGGAGATGCGCACGAATTGCGCCTTCTCCTGGAAATCAATCAGATCTTTACCGCCGACATAGCCCATGGCGGCGCGAAGGCCGCCAGCGAGCTGGTGCAGCACGGCAGACACTGGACCCTTATAGGGCACCTGGCCCTCGATGCCTTCGGGCACCAGCTTCAAGGTGTCGCGCACTTCCGCCTGGAAGTAGCGGTCTGCAGAGCCGCGCGCCATCGCGCCCACCGAGCCCATGCCGCGATAGGCCTTGAAGGAGCGGCCCTGGTAAAGATAGGTCTCGCCGGGACTTTCGTCGGTGCCGGCGAGCAGAGAGCCGATCATGCAGGCCGATGCGCCTGCGGCCATGGCTTTCGCGAAATCGCCCGAAAACTTGATGCCGCCGTCAGCGATCACCGGAATGCCGGCCTTGCTGGCCACATCGACAGCGCCCATGATGGCCGCAAGCTGCGGCACGCCGACGCCGGCGACGATTCGGGTGGTGCAGATCGAGCCCGGGCCGATGCCGACCTTGACCGCGTCCGCGCCCGCGTCGATCAGCGCCTGCGCGCCGGCCGGCGTTGCGATATTGCCGGCGAGGATGCGCACGGAATTGGAGAGTTTCTTGGCGCGCGTCACCGCGTCGAGAACGCGCTGGGAATGGCCATGCGCCGTGTCGATGACCAGGAGGTCAACGCCGGCGTCGATCAACCGTTCGGCGCGCTCGAAACCATCATCGCCGACCGAGGTGGCGGCGGCGGCGCG
Organism: Rhizobium sp. SG_E_25_P2; assembly: GCF_029892285.1. Lineage (GTDB taxonomy): Bacteria > Pseudomonadota > Alphaproteobacteria > Rhizobiales > Rhizobiaceae > Rhizobium_E. Next base: position 339,308 of record NZ_JARXVM010000001.1, on the reverse strand, counting down.
CAGGCGACCGAGCGCATCCTTGGAGGCATGCGGGTTGAGCTGCGACTTTTCGATGTCCTTGACGGTGATCAGGCCGATGCAATGGCCGGAATCGTCGATTACCAGAAGTTTCTCGATGCGATGATGATGCAACAGGCGTTTGGCTTCGCCCTGATCGACATTTTCGCGCACCGTGATCAGGTTTTCGCGCGTCATCAATTCGTAGATTTTCTGGTTGGGATTGCTCGCGAAGCGAACGTCACGATTGGTCAGAATGCCCACGAGCCGGCCGGTGCGGCCGCCGGTGTGATTTTCCACCACCGGAATGCCCGAAATGCCATGCGCCTTCATCAGGCCAAGCGCTTCGGCGAGCGTGGCTTCCGGACCAATGGTGACGGGATTGACCACCATGCCGCTTTCGAACTTCTTGACCTGGCGAACCTGCTCGGCCTGCTCTTCTGGGTTCAGGTTGCGATGGATCACGCCGAGGCCGCCGGCCTGCGCCATGGCGATCGCCAGGCGGCCTTCCGTCACCGTGTCCATGGCCGCCGACAGTAGCGGCAAATTCAGCTCAATGTCCTGGGCGATCTTGGTGGTGATGTTGGTCTGGCCCGGCATGACCTCGGAATGTCCGGGCTGCAACAGCACATCGTCGAAGGTGAGGGCCTCTAGGCCGGTGATGGTCTCAATGATGCGGGCCATGCCATGTTCCTTATACCTGGACGCTGCGGCCGGGACGCCGCAAGCGGAAAACCTTTCGGAAGATGACGAGGGCTGCTAACACGGAAAATGCGGGAAGGGAACAGCCTCCCGCATGAAAGTTCCATGAAATTTCGCAAACGCGAAGAGAGCGTTACTGATCGAGCGGTCGCGCCCGGGGAATGGGCGCGGGGCCGATAAGCGCAAAAGCTGCGAAGTCGTCGCCGACCGACGGCGCAGCGGCGAAGGCGGAGACCGGAGCCGGATCGGCGGATACGCCCATCGCGGGCTCATATTCGGCCGCCGCGGCTGCCCCCACCGATGGCGCGCCGAGCACCATGGCGCAGGCCTTGGGCAGATTGGCGAGCGTCAGCTGGCGTGGTTTCACCGGCTTGACCGGTTTCTTCGGCGGCGTTTTCGGCTTGTTGTTGCCCCAGGGTTCGTCGGTGAACCACCAGGCGAGCGGCTTGCCGCAGCCGTCGCCATCAGGCGGATCTGCCTGGTCAGTGCAGCCTTTCGCCCCTGGCGGGCATTTCATGCGGATGTGGAAATGATAGTGATGGCCATAGATCGGCCGGACCTTGGAGAGCAATGCGCGATCGCCGCGCCAGCTCTCGCAGAGCTTCTTCTTGATGCCGGGATGCACGAAGACGCGCTCGACCTCCGGATAGCTCGCCGCCAGCATGATGATCCGGGCATGCGCCGGCGTCCATTTGTTGGGGTCGACCGTCAGCGCGCCTTTGCGCAGCACGGAATTCTCCGGAAATTTCTCGCGTTCCTCGTAGGAAAGCTCCCGCTTCGGCATTGGCGTTAGCCAGATGTCGGCATCAAGGCCGATCTGGTGGGAAGCGTGTCCCGTCAACATCGGCCCGCCGCGCGGCTGGGAAATATCGCCGACCAGCAGCCCGGACCATCCCGCCTTCTGCTGGCCGTCATGCGACAGCTGTTCAAGCAACGAGATCATGCGCGGATTGCCCCAGCGGCGATTGCGCGACAGATGCAGCACCTGCCAGGCAGGGCCATCGACGGGAATGGCGACGCCGCCCGACAGGCAGCCCTTGGCGTAGAAGCCGATCGACGCGGCCTGCCCACGCGAGGGCAGGGTGACCTTGCCGAATAATTGCTTGGCGGGCGTGGCTTCTTCGGCGACGGCGTTTAGTGCGCTCGCCAGCATCAAAACCGCGGCCAGCCCCGCTTTCATAAATTTCCGCATCAATTGCGCATCCTTCGTTTGCCGCCGCGTCTGCCGCGTCAGGCAAGTGATTTGCGGATCAGAATACATCAAACTTGGCTGAAATTGGCCGCTGCGCCGAATTGCTGGGAAAAGGAGGCGCGGCAATGGCAAATTTGCCACGATCCTTTTTTCACATAAGATAATAAGCAAGATTCGAACATCGAACAGCAGGCGTTTTTCATGGGCTTTTTCGCACGTTTGGGAACACTCACCCCGGCCATCGCGCTGATCGCGGGGCTTGCCGCAGCGCCGGCTTTTTCGGAGGAAGGGTTCTGGACCAACGGTGTCTCCAGCCTCGGAGAATTGAAGTACAAGCCCGGCTTTAGCCATTTCGATTACGTCAATCCCGAAGCGCCCAAGCAGGGCGTGTTGCGCCTCTCCGAATTCGGCGTCTTCGACTCGCTCAATCCGATCCCCAACAAGGGCAATCTCGCTTTGCCCGTGGCGGCGCTGGTCTATGAGACGCTGATGAAGCCGTCGCTCGACGAGCCCTTGTCCACCTATGGGTTGATCGCCGAGAGCGTTTCCTATCCCAAGGATTATTCGTGGGTTTCCTATCGTCTCAATCCCAAAGCGGCCTGGGCTGATGGAAAGCCTGTGAGCGTCGAGGACGTGATCTTCTCCTTCGACAAGGCCAAGGAGTTCGACCCCGCAAAGGCCTTCTATTATCAGCATGTCGTCAAGGCCGAAAAAACCGGCGAGCGCGAGGTGAAGTTCACCTTCGACGAAAAGAACAATCGTGACCTGGTCGCCACCGTCGGGCAGTTGACCATCGTGCCCAAGCATTGGTGGGAGGCAACGGACGCCCGCGGCGTCAAACGCAATGTCGGCGCCACCTCGCTGGAGCCGGTGATGGGCTCCGGCCCCTACAAGCTCGTGGCGGTGTCTCCCGGCTCGACGCTGAAATTCGAGCTTCGCGACGATTACTGGGGCAAGGACCAGCCGGTGAATATCGGCTATAACAATTTCAAGACGATCGAATACACTTATTACGCCGATATCGACGTGGAATTCGAAGCCTTCCGCAGCGGCGACAGCGATTTTTGGGCTGAAAACGAGGCCAAGCGCTGGGCGACCGCCTATACCTTCCCAGCCGTACAGCAGGGCAAGGTCAAGAAAGAGGAACTGCCCAACGATTATCGCTCGTCTGGCGTGATGGTGGGCTTCATTCCCAATCTTCGCCGCGAGCAATTCCAGGATGCGCGGGTGCGCGAGGCGCTGAACTACGCCTTCGATTTCGAGACGTTGAAGCGCACGATCTTCTACGGGCAATATAGCCGCATCAATTCCTATTTTTACGGCTCGGAACTGGCCTCTTCAGGCCTGCCGCAGGGCAAGGAGTTGGAGATCCTGACAGAACTCAAGGACAAGGTGCCGTCAAGCGTCTTCACGACACCCTATTCCAACCCGGTCGCGGGCGACGAAGGCAAGCTCCGGCAGAACCTGCGCAAGGCGCTGGGGCTGTTCAAGCAGGCGGGTTGGGAGCTCAAGGGCGGCCGCATGGTCAACGTTACGACCGGCAAGCCCTTTCAGTTCGAGATCCTGTTGAGCTCCAACATCATCGAGCGCGTGGCGTTGCCCTTTGCCGCCAATCTCAAGAAGATCGGCGTGACCGCCACTGTGCGCTCCGTCGACGCTTCGCAATTCACCGAACGCTGGCGCAAGCGCGATTTCGACGTGATGTATCAGGGCTGGGCGCAGAGCCTTAATCCGGGCGCCGAACAGGCGGAATATTGGGGCTCGAAAGCCGCCGCCGCGGAGGGCACGCAGAATTACGCCGGCATCTCCAACCCCGCCATCGACGCGATCATCCGCAAGATCATCTTCGCCCCCGATCGCGACGCGCAAGTAGCGGCGGTCAAGGCGCTGGACCGGGTGCTGCTGCACAATTACTATATCGTTCCGTCCTATACGCTGCGCACGAACCGCATCGCCTATTGGGATAAATTCGAGCGCCCTGCCGAATTGCCGCACTATTCCTCGGGCTTTCCCTCGATCTGGTGGGCCAAGGGCCAATGAAGCCTCGCGAAAGCCTGTGAGACTAATGCAAGCGCGATATCTGACCAATCCCGTCATGGAGACCTCGTTGCAGATCTTGACAGTCACGCCGCCCTGCGGCGGCCCGCGAGGGGAAAGCTGAGATGGCCGCCTATATTCTGAGACGGCTTCTGCTGATCATCCCGACGCTTCTCGGGATCCTGCTTCTGTCCTTCATCATCGTGCAATTTGCTCCCGGCGGCCCCGTCGAGCAGATGATCGCCGATCTCACCGACCAGAACGGCGGCGACCGGCTCTCGGGCGGCGGCAATGAGGTGTCGTTCAACGAGGCGTCCGACAGTTCCGGCCGCTATCGGGGCGCGCAGGGGCTCGATCCGGAGCTGATCGCCAAGCTGGAAAAGCAGTTCGGTTTCGACAAGCCCGCCTGGCAGCGCTTCGGCGAGATGGTTTGGAATTACGCCCGCTTTGATTTTGGTCAGAGCTTCTTCCGCGACGAAAGCGTCGTCAATCTGATCGTCGAGAAGCTGCCGGTGTCGATTTCGCTCGGCGTCTGGGTGCTGCTTCTGTCCTACGCGATTTCGATTCCGCTCGGCATTCGCAAGGCGGTGTCGGACGGATCGAGCTTCGATGTCTGGACCTCGGGCGTGGTGATCATCGGTTACGCTGTGCCCGGATTCCTGTTCGGCATCCTGCTCATCGTGCTGTTTGCCGGCGGTTCCTTCTTTGACTGGTTCCCGCTGCGCGGTCTGACCTCCGACAATTTCGACCAGCTCAGCATCGGCGGCAAGATCCTCGATTACATCTGGCATCTGACGCTGCCGATCTCTGCGCTGCTCATCTCCTCCTTCGCCACCACGACGCTGCTGACCAAGAATTCCTTCATCGACGAGATCAAGAAGCAATATGTGGTGACAGCCCGCGCCAAGGGGCTGACAGAACATCGCGTGCTCTATGGCCATGTGTTCCGCAACGCGATGCTGATCGTGATCGCCGGCTTTCCCGCCGCCTTCATCTCGGCCTTCCTCACCGGCTCGCTGTTGATCGAGAACCTGTTCTCGCTCGATGGCCTGGGCCGCATGGGCTACGAGGCGATTATCAAGCGCGATTATCCGATCGTGTTCGGCACGCTCTACATCTTCTCGCTGCTCGGACTGGTCGTCGGCCTCCTGTCCGACCTCATCTATACCTGGGTCGATCCCCGCATCGATTTCGAAAAGCGGGAGGTGTGATCATGGCCGTGGCAACCAAGAAACCCTGGCTCACGCCCGTCAACCAGCGGCGTCTCGCCAATTTCAAGGCGAACCGGCGCGGCTACTGGTCGTTCTGGATCTTCATGCTGATCTTCGGCCTCTCGTTGTTCGCCGAAGTCATTGCCAATGACCGGCCGATCCTGGTGTCGTTCAAGGGCGAATTCTACGTTCCCATCCTCAGGGATTACGAGGAGGCGGTCTTTCTCGGCGATGAAGGCTTCCTGCCGACCACTGATTACAAGACCGACCTGGTGCGCGAGAAGATCGACGAAAACGGCTGGATGATCTGGCCGCCGATCCGCTATTCCTATCTGACCGCCAACACATTCGTGCCGACCTCGGCCCCGACCAGGCCCTTCTGGCTGATGCCGGAAGAGCAGCGCTGCTCGGCCTATCCGCTCGCCGACAAGGACCCCAATTGCACGCTGGGCAACATGAACTGGCTGGGCACCGACGATCAGGCCCGCGATGTGTTCGCCCGGATCATCTATGGCTTCCGGCTGTCGGTATTGTTCGGTCTGGCGCTGACGGCGGCCTCGGCCGTGATCGGCGTCGCCATCGGCGCGGTGCAGGGCTATTTCGGCGGATTGACGGACCTGATCGGCCAGCGCTTCATCGAGATCTGGTCGTCGATGCCGGTGCTCTACATCCTGCTGATCATGGCTTCGATCCTGCCGCCCGGCTTTTTTGTTCTGCTCGGCATTCTGCTGTTGTTTTCCTGGACGAGTTTCGTCGGCATTGTCAGGGCGGAATTCTTCCGCGCCCGCAATTTCGAATATGTCCGGGCCGCCCGCGCGCTCGGCGTCGGTAACGCCGTGATCATGTGGCGGCATCTTCTGCCCAACGCCATGGTGGCGACGCTGACCTTTCTGCCCTTTATCCTGTCGGGATCGATCAGCACGTTGACGGCGCTCGATTTCCTTGGGCTCGGCATGCCGCCGGGTTCGCCCTCGCTGGGGGAAATGGTCGGCCAGGCAAAGTCGAACCTGCAGGCTCCCTGGCTGGGCTTCACCGCTTTCTTCACGCTGGCCGCCATGCTGTCGCTGCTGATCTTCATCGGCGAAGCGGTGCGCGACGCCTTTGACCCGCGAAAGACCTTCGGATGAGGGGATCTCGCTTTCCCAGGGTTTTGGCCTTAGTGTTGGCGCGGTCCAGACCAGGAGGCCGCCGATGAACAAGATCGTGCGCGAGCACTATCCCGTCTCGCAATTGCCCGAGGACCTGCGCGCGCAGTTTCCGGGGGTGGAGACGGTGCGGCTGGTGATCGAGGAGGGCGCAGCTCGACAGTCGGAGAATGCCCCGTTGGCGCGTGGCGAGGGTGAGGATTTCTGGGCGACGCTGCAGCAAGCAAGAGCCTCGCTGAAAGAACCCAGGTCTCTAAGAGACGCGGTGGCTGACATCAGGGCCCTGCGCGATGAATGGGATGAGGAATGACCTTGTTCCCGCTGGTGTATTTCGACACCAACATCTTGATCGCGTTTCTCGAAGACGAGTTCGAAAAAGGCGATGCTCTGCGCGAGATGATCGCGGGACATCGCCGGTCGGAGACCGCTCCCCGGTTTCTCACCAGCGCGCTGACTTTTTCGGAGTTGCTGGTTAAGCCCTATCGAGAACGCGCACTTGCAGCGGCCCAGTTTTATGCAGGACTGAGGTCGGGCAGTTACTGGCTCTCGGTCGTTCCAGTGTCCGAGCAAGTTCTAGACTTGGCCGCCGCTCTCCGCGCCGCGCGCCGGTCGCTCAAGTTGCCCGACGCCATCCATGTCGCCACCGCGATGCAGGCCGGCTGTTCGCATTTTTTGACGCAGGACGAGGGTATCCAGACCGGCGAGCCCGTCATTCATCCCCTAACCGGCATCGCGCTGATGCCAGCGCCGGTGATCCGGCCCGATGCGCCGACTTTGGCCGCCATTCTCAAGGATCTCATACGATGACCGAGCCGCTGATTTCCATTCGCGATCTCTCCGTCGCCTTTCATCAGGGCGGCCAGACAGCGCTTGCCGTCGATCATGTCAGTTTCGACATTGCCCGCGGCGAAGTGGTGGCGCTGGTGGGGGAATCCGGCTCCGGCAAATCGGTGACCGCCAATTCGATTTTGAAACTGCTGCCTTACCCTTCAGCGTCGCATCCATCCGGCCAGATCCTGTTCAAGGGGCAGGATCTGCTCAGCGCCCAGCCTGAAGCGCTGCGCAAGGTGCGCGGCGACGACATCACCATGATCTTCCAGGAGCCGATGACTTCGCTCAATCCGCTGCATTCGATCGAGCGGCAGATCGGCGAGATCCTCGAACTGCATCAGCCGATCCGGGGCGCCGCCACCCGCGCCCGTGTCATCGAACTGTTGACCCAGGTTGGCATCCGCGACCCGGAAAAGCGGTTGACGGCCTATCCGCATGAATTGTCGGGTGGACAGCGCCAGCGCGTGATGATCGCCATGGCGCTCGCCAACCGGCCGGAACTCTTGATCGCCGACGAGCCGACCACCGCGCTCGACGTGACGGTTCAGGCGCAAATCCTCGAACTCTTGGGCAAGCTCAAGAGCGAGCATGGCATGTCGATCCTGTTCATCACCCACGACTTGGGCATCGTGCGCAAGATCGCCGACCGCGTTTGCGTCATGACCAAGGGCAAGATCGTCGAGATGGGCCCGACGGCCGAGATCTTCGCCAACCCTCAGCATGATTACACCCGCAAGCTGCTGGCCGCCGAACCCAAGGGCGAACCGCCGGCGGCCGATGCCGACAAGCCGATCGTGATTTCAGCGGACGACGTCAAGGTGTGGTTTCCGATCAAGACAGGTTTCCTGCGCCGGGTGACCGATCATGTGAAGGCGGTGGATGGCGTCGATCTTGAACTCAAGGCCGGCCATACGCTGGGGATCGTCGGCGAGAGCGGCTCGGGCAAGACGACGCTCGGGCTGGCGCTGACCCGTCTGATCTCGTCGCAAGGCCGCATCGCCTTTGTCGGACAGGATATTCAGGGGCGCGGTTTCGCCGAGATGCGGCCGCTGAGGCGGCAGATGCAGATCGTCTTTCAGGACCCCTATGGATCGCTCAGCCCGCGCATGTCGGTGGCCGACATCGTCGGCGAAGGGCTTCTCGTGCATGAGCCGCAGTTGACGGCCGAGGAGCGCGATCGCACGGTCGCCGAGGCGCTCGCCGAGACCGGGCTCGATCCCGAGACGCGGCATCGCTATCCGCATGAATTCTCCGGCGGCCAGCGCCAGCGCATCGCCATTGCCCGCGCCATGGTGCTGAAGCCGAAATTCGTGATGCTGGATGAGCCGACCTCAGCGCTCGATATGAGCGTGCAGGCGCAGGTGGTCGATCTCCTGCGCGACCTGCAGGTCAAGCATCAGCTCGCGTATTTGTTCATATCCCACGATCTCAAAGTGGTCCGGGCGCTCGCCAATGACATCATCGTCATGCGCAACGGCCAGGTGGTCGAAAAAGGCCCAGCGGGGGACTTGTTCGCCAATCCGCGCGAGGAGTACACCAAGGCCCTTCTCGCCGCCGCCTTCAACATCGAGGCGGTCAAGACCGCCGCCATCCGCCAGTGACAGGTTTCGTATGAGCACCAAAAGCCCCATCATCGTCGATCTCCGCTTTCATCCCGATCAGGTGGCGGAGGGCTTGAAGACGGCCTTTCCGGGGCGCGAGGTGATCAACCGCGCCGACCCCGCCCAGCGCGATCGCGACCTCTCCGGCATTTCTTACGCTCTGCTCTGGAAGCCGCTGGACGATCTCTTCGCGCGCGCCAAGGATCTCAAGGTGCTGTTCTCTGGCGGCGCAGGCGTCGATCACGTCCTGACGCTGCCGGGCCTGCCCGACCTGCCGCTTGTGCGCTTCGTCGATCACACGCTGACGACGCGGATGAGCGAATGGGTGGTCATGCAGTGCCTGATGCATCTGCGCCAGCATCTCGCTTACGACGCACAGCAGCGCGCGCGCGTCTGGAAGCCTTTGACGCAGCCTGAGGCGGCGGATCTCACCGTGGGCGTCATGGGCATGGGCGTTCTCGGCTCTGACGCCGCCCGCAAGCTCAAGGCCATGGGCTTCAATGTCATCGGCTGGTCGAAGAGCGGCAAGCCGGTAGACGGCGTCGCCATGCATGCGGCTGATGATCTCGACCGGTTCCTCGGCCAATCCGATATTCTCGTCGGCCTGTTGCCGCTGACGCCGGAGACGCGCGGCATCTTCAATCGCGAACTGTTTTCGAAGCTGAAGCGGGATGGCGCGCTGGGCGGCCCGGTGTTCATCAATGCCGGCCGCGGCGGCAGCCAGGTCGAAGCGGACATGATCGAGGCGCTGCAGTCGGGCCTGCTCAAATCGGCCTCGCTCGATGTGTTCGAGGTCGAGCCGCTGCCGGAGACTTCGGCGATCTGGTCGCTGCCGAATGTGATTCTGACGCCGCATTCGGCTGCGGATTCGGATGTCTCGGCGCTGTTTGCCCATGTCGAACGGCAGATCGACCGCTTCGAACGCGGCGAGGCGCTGGAGCATGTCGTGGCGCGGACCGCCGGTTACTGAAGATCGACGAACAGCATGTCGAGCGGAGCTTTCACCGAAACGATCTCGGTGGGCTCCGCCGATAGCTTTCCTTCGGCGAAATCCCAGTCAAACAGCGCGACGCCATCGGATTTTTGATTGGCGACAGCCAGCCGCCGCGCGGCGCGGTCGAAGCGGATGGCGCGCGGAAAGGCGCCGCCGCAATCATATTCGGCCTTCAGCGTCGGAAGGCCGCTGCGCGGATCGAGCCAGAACACCGCGATCGTATCGGCGCCACGATTTGCGACCAGCAGGTGATGGCCATCAGGCGTGACCAGGATGCCGGATGGATAGTTCCGACTGTCGGCCTTGCGCTGTGTGGCCGGCGTTCCGGTCGTCAGCCTCAGGCAATCATCGCTCACCGAAAAAGCCAGAAGCGTCGAATCCAGCTCCCCTGTCACATAGAGCATGCGGCCATTGGGATGAAACACGGCATGGCGCGGACCGGCGCCCGCTGGCGTTTCTGTTTCGCGGTCGCTTCGCAGGCTGCCTGCCTGAGCATCAAAAGCGTAGGAAAACAGCCTGTCGGCCCCGAGGTCGACAGCGACGAGCCGGCGGTTGTCGGGGCTGATAGCGACACAGTGGCAATGCGGCCCTTCTTGACGCCCGTGATCCGGACCGCTGCCTTGATGCGCGAAATGAGCGATGGGGCCGGAGAGGTCGCCGCCGTCCACAAGTGCGAAGGCAGTGAGCGAGGCGTCCCCTGGCGCACGCGCCGCTTGGTAATTGGCGACGAACAGAAAGCGTTCGGTGCGGTCAAGGCAGAGGTGCACGGCGGCGTGTCCGCCAGTCGATTGCGCTGTGCGGGCCGACAGCCTGTTCGCCCCAAGGTCAAGCGGCGTCACAAGGCCTGGGCCTGCAGGTCTTTCGCTGGCCGCGTAGATCGTTTGCGTCTTCTCGGACGCGGCCAGGAATGATGGGTTGGCCGCAAGGGTAAACGTCTCCGCCGCGCCGCCAAACCGATGAAGCGCGAGCATGCCTTCGCTTGACGAGGCGCAGCAAATCAACAGATGGGATTCCAGGGTCATCAGCTTTTCCGATCGTGAAACGCGAGCGCCTGTCAGCTGCGCGTTGACGTTTACGTCAATGTAAACTAGTCTTTGCTTGCGTGAGGAGCAAAGGCGATTAACATCCTGTCGAGGAGAGCGCAGGATGTCAAAATAGCGCTGGGAGGAAACAATGAATGCATTCGATTCGAGCTTGCAGCCTATGCCAGGCGACAAGCCATGGCTCAAGTCCTATCCGGAGGGCGTTCCGTCCGAGATCCAGCCTTTGAAACATGCCTCGCTTGGGGATTTGTTCGAAGACGTCGTGAGCCGCAACGGCCATAAACCTGCCTATACCTGCATGGGCAAGACGCTGAGTTTCGGTGATATCGACAGGCTTTCGCGCCAGGTCGCGGCCTGGCTGCAGCAAAAGGGCCTGCAGCGCGGCGACCGCGTCGCGATCATGTTTCCCAATATCCTGCAATTTCCCGTGGTCGCGCTGGCGGTGTTGCGGGCAGGCTATGTGGCCGTTAACGTCAATCCGCTCTACACGCCGCGCGAGTTGAATTATCAACTCAAGGACGCCGGCGCCAAACTGCTGTTCACGCTCGAGAATTTCGCTGCGACCGTGCAACAGTCCCTGCCCGGAACGGGCGTGGAGACCGTGGTCGTCGCCACCATGGGCGATCTGCTCGGCCTGAAAGGCCATCTCGTCAATTTCGTGGTGCGCAAGGTCAAGAAACTCGTGCCGCTCTGGACCTTGCCGGGCCATGTACCGTTCAAGACCCTGCTCGCGGAAGCGCAAGGCCTGCGCTTCCGGCCTGAAAGCGTCAGTGCCTCCGATGTTGCGTTTCTGCAATATACCGGCGGCACGACGGGCGTCGCCAAAGGCGCGGTGCTGACGCATGGCAATATTCTCGCCAATGCCGAACAGACTGCGGTCTGGCTGTCGGTTCTCTATCGGCGCGCCAACAAGCCAGAGGATTTCACCTTTATCTGCCCATTGCCGCTCTATCATATCTTTGCGCTCACCGTGAATCTGGTCATGGGCATGAAGGAAGTGGCGCGCAATGTGCTGATACCCAATCCGCGCGACATTCCAGCCTTTGTGAAGGTGCTGCGTTCGGAAAAGATCCATGTCTTTCCAGGCCTCAACACGCTGTTCAACGCCCTGGTCAACAATGAGGAGTTCAAGAAGCTCGACTTCTCGAACCTCATCCTCAGCCTGGCCGGCGGCATGGCCTGCCAGAGGCCGGTGGCCGAACGCTGGCAGGCGGTGACCGGTTGCCCGATCTCCGAAGGCTATGGTTTGTCCGAGACCTCGCCGATCGCCACCGTCAACCGTCTCGACGCCGGCTCCTTCACCGGCACGATCGGCCTGCCGCTGCCCTCAACCGATATCCAGATCCAGGACGACGATGGCAGACAGGTTCCACTCGGCGTGGTCGGAGAGATCTGCATCCGCGGCCCGCAGGTGATGTCCGGCTATTGGAACAAGCCGGAGGAAACCGCCAATGTGATGACGCCGGATGGCTTCTTCCGCTCGGGCGACATGGGCGTGATGGATGAAAACGGCTATATCCGCATTGTCGACCGCAAGAAGGATATGGTGATCGTCTCCGGCTTCAACGTCTATCCGAATGAAGTGGAAGAGGTGGTCGCCTCACATCCCGGCATTCTTGAAGCCGCCGTGATCGGCGTGCCGGACGAGCATTCAGGCGAGGCGGTGAAACTGTTCGTGGTGCGCAAGAACCCGGATCTCACGGCGGCGGACATCAAGGAGTATTGTGCGTCTCGGCTAACGAATTACAAGCGGCCCAAATATATCGAATTCCGTGACAACCTGCCGAAATCCAATGTCGGCAAGATCCTCCGGAAGGAATTGCGGAGCTAAGCCTTCCAGCGATAGCGGCTGTCAACGCTCAGAAAACGCGTCGGACCGCCGGGGACGGCGTCATCGAAGACGGCCGCCGTCAGGCGATCGCCAAACACGCAACCGCTGTCAATATTGCTGCGTTGGCCGCGCGTGATGGGGTTCTCATCGCGCGGTGTGTGGCCGTGGCAAAAGTGCCGGCCGAAAAAATCACCATCATCGTCCTCCGGCTGCGGTCTGCGCCAGAGCAGTGTCTGTTCGGTTTGCATGTCCAACTCGAGCCTGCGGTCCAGGCCCGCATGGGCAAAGATACGATAAGCATCGACGTGGATCAAAGGCAGTTGCCTGAGCCAGAGCAGATGTTCTGCGGGCACGCGGCCGCGATAGGACTGAAGCGTTTCCTCGCCACCATTGTGTAGCCAGAAGCCGTTCTCATCGTCTCCTGCTAACGCATCGACCATCAGGCGCTCGTGATTGCCCATGAGCGCGATCCAGCGCCAGTCCGGAGATTGCGGCCCGTTCATGACCCGTCTGACAACGCCGGCGCTGTCGGGGCCGCGATCGACATAGTCGCCAAGAAAGATGATCGTGCCAGCTTGATAAGCAAAATCAATCAGATCGAGAAGATTGTCGAGTTCGGTGAGGCAACCGTGTATGTCGCCGATGGCGATGGTGACGCTCATGGATGTCTTTCGGAATGTTCAGCCTGGTGGCAATGGCATCCAGTCTTCGACGATCCGCCCGTCCGAGTAAACCGCGATTGCGCCAAATTGCTGCAGCACCGCTTCGCTCTGGCTCGGCCGGAGAAAGGCGAAATCGCCTTCCCGAACTGGCGAGCCATCCGGCAGCGCCATGAATTGCTGGTTGGAGCTGTGCCCCCAGAGCAGATTTTCCCGCATACCTGGAGGATGGACAGCGGTCGCCATCCATTTGCCGCCATAGAGAAAACAGCCTTCGCGCGGAAACTTGCCGAGCGTCTGCATCAGTTTGGTCAGAAAGGACGGGCCGGGCAGCTGCGCCGTGACGCGCTTGAGGATCGGCGTGGCGATGAACAGGGCTGGGGCGAGTTCGGTGAGTTCTTTGCTGTCGAAATCCGTTGGCTTCAGGAAAGCCGACCCCATGGAGATCTCAGTGGCGAGATCGGGGCCATAGCCGAGCGCGGTGTTGCTGCCGCCGATGTTGAGGATCCTGTGTTCGTCCGGCGAGAGCACGGCGACGAAGGCCTTGTACCGGTCAAGCACCCGGGCGCGTTCGCCGGTCGCGCCGCCGACAAAGCCGGGAATTTTGGCGATATGGGCTTCATAGCCCATCACGCCTTCCAAGCGGATGCGGCTGTTCCGTCGCGCGGCGAAGGCAGACCTCAGCGCCTCGGGAGAGGAAAACCCGCCACGATGCATCCCCACATCGATTTCGGCGGCGACGCGCAAGTCGATGTCCAATGAAGCGGCAAGCTCTGCATATGCGGCCAGGCGTTCGGCGCTGTCGACGAGATGCACGGTCCTGAGGCTGAGCGCTTGCCGCTCCAATGTCGTCGCATGTGCAAGCGCCTGTCGGAGCGCCGCTGTCGGCATCGGTTTGCCGAACAGGATCTCCACATTGGCATGCGCCGCGAGGACGGCCCGGGCAATGGGCAGATGAAAGCTCATCACTTTGTTGGTCTGCAGCCGCGTCATAAGTCGCGCTAGAAGTTCGGGAACCGCAAGCGACTTGTCGACCAGTCGCAAGGCTCGCTCTGGCGGCTTCCTGCGCGCCACGATATCGGCATTGGCGTCCAGCCGGTCGCGATCGATGACAAGCGTCGGCTGATATCGACCGGCCTCCGCCAAAGCGCGGCCGAGGGACGCGAAATAGGGCGCGTCGTTCATGTCTCGATCAGCCGCTTGATGTAAGGCGACACGAACCGTCCGTCGGGATCGAGCATGCGCCGCACGTCCATCGCATCTTTCCAGCGGGGATAGAGCTTTGCGAAATCGGCGCCGGTCAGCGTATGCATCTTGCCCCAATGCGGTCTGCCGCCATAGCGGCGGAAGATCGGTTCAGCGGCGCGCTGGAAGGCAATGGGGTCTTCGGCGGCGTCATGATGAATGGCGATCGAGCAGGTCTGCCGCTTGTAGAACGGGCTGAGCCAGATGTCGTCGGCGCCGACCATACGCACTTCCATTGGGAAATAGACCTCCGGAAAATGTTTTTCGGTGAGGTTTATGATCTCAGCCAAGGCTTTTGGCCCCTCCTCAACCGGCAGATGATACTCCATCTCGTTGAAGCGGGTCTGCCTGTCGCTCGTATACACTTTTAGCCAGTTTTCAACGAAGTCTTCGCGGGGCAGTTTGCGCATCGCGTCTGAAATCAGCTTGCGGCGGAGCCAGGGAAACCACTTCAACAGGTTGCGCGCCAGTTTCAGGGTTTTCAATCCGTCCTCGTCATCCTCAGGCGGCCTTGATGTCGCCGGCTCGTCGGTGATGTCGCTGGCGAGAAACATCGCATGGCCGGAATAGGGCACGAAATAAAACTCCGCCGAGCGATGGGCCGTCATCATCGAATGGAAATTGGCGATCATGTCGCCGATGGGCAGCACCCAGCGTCGTTTGCGCATGCGATAGGTCGGCAGATTGTTGAGCGTCACCTCGCTCAGGATGCCGAAGGCGCCGAGGCTGACGCCGATGGCGTTCATCATGTCGCCGTCCGCATCGCGGGTGAAGACGCGGCGTTGCCCGCGCCCATCGATGAGTTCCACCTTGTGGAGCAGCGTGTGATAGGCGCCCAGCGTCGAGCCCGTGCCATGGGTGGCGGTGCCGAGCGCCCCGCCGATCGACTGCTTGTCGATGTCGCCCATATTGGCGAGCGCCTGGTCGACCCCGTCTAGAATGCGTGTGAGAGCGCCGAGTTTGGTGCCTGCCCGCACCGTCGCCCGGCAGTTCTCGGCGTCGTGGGATACGAGACCCTCGATATGGTCGAGGCAGACGATCGTTCCCTCGCTTGGGACCAGCGGTGTGAAGGAATGCCCGGAGCCGACGACGCGGATGGGACCTGGGGCCGATGTCACGATGTCCTGCAGCGCCTCGACCGTGCGCGGGGTGTCGAAGCGCTGCGGGCGCGCAGTGACATAGCCCGACCAGTTCGACCAGGGTTGCGGCGCATTCATCGTGTCAAACTCCTCTGTGTCTGGATCGGGTGAGGCCGAAGGATAGTGTCAGGACCAGGCTGACCAGCGCCGATGCCCCGGCGAAAACCGCGATCGGCCTGAAGTCGTCGCCGGTGACGAAAAACGAGGCGCCAGCAGGCCCCAGCGCGCCGCCGAACAGTTGCGCGGCGGGCGTCAGAAGCGCTGTGCGACGCGTGCTGTCCGCCGCCACCGTCATGGCGATCTGCCAGGGGGTAACAAACAGCAGCAGGAAGCCGGCGGCGAGCGACAATAGCCAGAACAGCGGCAGGGAAACGCCCTGGGTGAAGGCATAGGCGATGCCGACAGCCGTCAGCGCGCAAAACGACAACATTCCGACATAGGGTATCTTCGGCTCAAGCGCGGTGGCGGCCAGAGCCCCTGCGACCTGCGCAAGCAGCGACACCGACACGATGAGGCCGACAGTGGCGGAGGGCACATTGTTCTGAGCGCCCAGCGGCTCCAGAAACGCCCAGATCGCGCCGGTAAACATATAGAGACTGAAGATCGACAGCAGCGCCAGCGCCGGGCCAAGCGCGATGACCGCTGTTGGGTGAAGCGCAGCGTCTGGCGAGAGCGGGCCGTAGTCGTCGAGAAGACGCGGCGCGACCAACAGGCCGGTCAGGGTCGCGGCCGCCAGCAACAGGAAGCTTCCCGTGGAGCCCCAGGCGGGCGCGACGAGGAGCGCTATGATAGCCGCCGCAGCGCTTTGGGCGAGCGTCTGGACGATGATGAACCAGCCGCCATTGCGCCCGGGGGTCTGGCTGCGGGCAATGAGTTCGATCGCGACCGCGATGAGCCCGCCCTCCACGAATCCGGCGAAAACCCTGACAAGGATGAGCCAGAGAGGGCTCGGGGCAAAGGCTGTCGCCGCATGCGCCGCAGCCGCAAGTCCCAGAAGCAGGAAAGATTTGACCCGCATCGAGCGTGCGCCGCCGATAACCGACAACATCGCCGACCCCAGGCCGATGGCCAACATTTCCAGGGTGGCGAGGATGGCGATTTCATCGAATGTCGCGCGTCCCTCGCTGAAGAGTCCGCCGAGCAGAACCGGCTGCAATCCCAGAGACAATGCGCCGATCGAGCCCACCGCCATGGAGGGGGCGAGGTTGCTTCGCAGCAACGTCTTCAGGCTCCGGCGCAGCGCCGAGCGATATCCACTCTGCACGACCATCCTCCCGCTTGCTTTTTGTTGCGGATTGCTCAATTGGTCTTATTTATATTCCCCTTATAAAAGAATCTGACAGTTGATCATCTTTTTGTCAAGCAGGGGCGCAGAGGGAAAGGCCGCAGCGGCATGCAGGAGCAGGATTCCAATTTGAGGCGTTCTCCGAAACAGGACCGGAGCCGGGAGCGCGTCGAGGAAATATTGGTCGCCGCAAAACAGTTGATCGGCGAAAAGGGCATCGATGCGGTGAAGATGCGCGAGATCGCAGCGTTAGCCGGTGGCCCCATATCTTCGCTCTATCAATACTTTCCCAACAAGTCCTCGATCGTGTCGATGTTGCACAATCAGTGGATTGCGGACCTCGATTCGGTTCTCGAAAGCGGATTGGACGAGGCGAGCAACCTTGAGGAAATCTTCAACGCCGCTGTCGCCATGCTGGATTACTATTATCAGCGCATCATCGCCGATCCCGCAATTCTCGACATGGTCAATGCCGTGCAAGCCGACAAGGGCTCCAAATGCGCCGATATCGCCGCTACCCGCCGCCATGCCGACCTATTCTGTGAAAGTGCGCGTCCCTTTATCGCCGAGGAGCGATTCGAGGCGTTCCAGCGGGTGACGTTCCTGATGTTCCAATTGGCGAGCGGCGCGGTGCGGTTGGCGCTCTCGGTGGGACCGGAGGAATCCGCTGCAGTCATTGCCGACTACAAGATCATGATCAGAACCCAATTGGCCGCCTTCGCCCGCACCGAAAATTGATCGTTGGCCTTCGGCGACGGGTCTGCCAGAAAACAAGCAGAAAAAAACCCGGTGCATTGCTGGGAGGCAATGCGACCGGGCAAATGGCAGGGTCTGCTTGGCGAAACCCTGCGGGGAAACTCGTGCGCCTTCCATCAAAGGCGAAATTCATTCAGAAGCGGCGCAGGCCCCGGGCCGTCCGTTCCCGCGCCTGAATCAACGACGCGTAGGGATTGTCCCGAAACGCCAGATCCAGCGCCTTGTCGATGTCGCGACGGCTCAAGCCGATATCGGCCAATTGCGCGTCATCGAAATCGCGCATCGACGCAATCGTACGTCGGTTTTTGTACGCCCGATAAGTTTTCACAAGGCCGCGCAAGGGGAGTACCGTCCAGTTCTGCAAAAAAATTTTTATGCCGGACTCTGCGCTTCCGGCAATCGTATCGCGCGTTGTCATTGAACTCTCCATGCCGGGCTGACCGGCGGCTGTTGTTTTGATGTTTTCTAGATAAAAAGAATCCTATTGATCAGTCCAACGAATGTTTCTAATCATTATCATCAACGTTCTTTATGTGTGAGGGATATGCATGTCCGCGCCGCTTGACATCGATCAGTTACAGACCTTCGTTGCGATCGCCGACGCGGGTAGTTTCACCAAGGCTGCAGAGCGCGTGTTCAAGACGCAATCGGCGGTGTCGATGCAGATGCGGCGCCTCGAAGAACGCATCCGCAAGCCGCTCTTCGTGAAGGATGGCCGCGGCAACCGTCTGACGCCCGAAGGCGAGAAACTCCTCAATTACGCCCGCCGCATGATCCGGCTGAACAATGAGGCAGTCGCAGCCTTCGACGACAACCGGCTGGAAGGCACGCTGAGGATTGGCACGCCTGATGACTACGCCGACCGCTACATGCCAGAAATCATCCAGCGTTTCGCGCGATCGCATCCGAATGTCGAACTCTATATCGAATGCGAGCCCTCGGTGGCGCTGGCGGAGAAAATGGGGCGCGGCGAACTTGATATCGCTCTCGTCACCCATAATCCGCTCGAACGTGAGTCTGAGGTGGTCCGAACCGAGCCGCTCTGCTGGGTGACATCGGCCAATCATCCTCTGCCGGAAAACGCGCCTGTGCCGCTGGCGCTCGGCCGGCGCGATTGTCAGTGGCGCAGGCTCGCCTGCGCTTCGCTGGATTCCATCGGTCGTGAATATCAGATCCTGTTCACCAGTTGGTCGTCCACCGTCGTGGCGGCTGCCGTGCTCGCCGGCATGGCTGTTTCGGTTCTGCCGGAATCGGCGTTGCGCACCGGCATGAAGGTTCTCGGACAACCGGACGGCTTTCCGCCGCTCGCGCCTGTCCAGATCGGCATCATGAAGCGCACGGGCCTGTCGACCTCGCTGACCAACGCCATCACCGCGCATATCTCCGCCTGTCTGGACAACATCACGCCCGCCAATGTCGATGATGAACTCGATCGTGATGTGAAAATGTGGCCTCGCATGCCCCGGCTGAAGGCCGGCCATATGCTGCCCGGCTGGTGACGCTGGCTGCCATTCGACGCCGCCCATTAGATAATTATAATGATATAAGTTGGCCGCAAATGGGCCTGCCCGGGGCGCTTTTGAAATGACATTCAGCGCCCTGGCTCCTAGACTTGTCCTTGAGACGACTGCATCTTTTCATCGCACGGAAACACCATGGCCGATCGCTCCTTCACCACGATTGAAAATCAATGGATCACCCTGAAGGACGGCGCGCGCCTCGCCGCCCGCATCTGGATGCCCGACAATGCCGAGGCCGATCCGGTGCCGGCGGTGTTCGAATTCCTCCCCTATCGCAAGCGTGACGGAACGAGCCCGCGCGACGAATCCACCTATCCGGTCTTTGCCGCCGCCGGCATCGCCGGCGTTCGCGTCGATATCAGGGGTTCTGGCGAATCCGACAGCGTGATCGACGGCGAATACACGCCGCTGGAGCTCGCCAATGCCTGCGAACTCATCGCCTGGATCGCGGAGCAGCCCTGGTGCAACGGCTCGGTCGGCATGATGGGCATTTCCTGGGGCGGCTTCAATTCGCTGCAGGTCGCGGCGCTTCGCCCGCCGGCGCTGAAGGCGGTGATCTCCATCGCCTCGACGGTCGATCGCTATAATGACGACATCCACTACAAGAATGGCTGCCATCTGTCGGCGCAACTGTCCTGGGCGGCGACCATGCTCGCCTATCAGTCGCGCTCGCCCGATCCGGAACTGACCGGCAATCGCTGGAAGGAAATGTGGCTGGAGCGGCTCGACGCCGAACCCTTCTTTCTGGAGGAATGGCTCGAGCATCAGCGTCGCGACGATTTCTGGAAGCATGGTTCGATCTGCGAGAATTTCGACGACGTGCAGATCCCCACTTTGGTGATCGCCGGCTGGGCCGACGGCTATCGCAACACGCCCCTAAAGGCGGTGGAAGGCCTGGGCGACAAGGCCAAGGCGATCATCGGCCCCTGGGTGCACAAATATCCGCATTTCGCCTGGCCCAAGCCGCGCGCCGATTTTCTCGGCGAAGCCATCCGCTGGTGGAGCCGCTGGCTGAAGGGCGAAGAGAACGGCGCAGAAGACCTGCCGCAGGTGCGCGCCTATATCATGGACGCCGTAAAACCCGCCGCCCGCCGCGATTTCGATCCCGGCTTCTGGATTGCGAAATCGCACTGGAATAAGCCTGTCATGGATGTTCTGCGGCTCGACGCGGGTCTCTCGCTTGCATCGGGCCCGGCAAGCCAAGCCGGAGGAAGGGTGTTGTTGCGCTCGCCGTTGGCCACCGGCACGGCGTCCGGGGAATATTTCACCCTGAAGCCAGATGCCGAAATGGCCGTTGATCAAAGAAGCGACGACGCCGGCTCGCTGGTTTTCGAGACTGAAGCTCTTGCCGAAGCCCGCGACTATCTCGGCATGCCCGTCGTTCGGCTCAAGCTCAATTCCGACGCCGAACTCGCCAATCTCTGCGCCCGCCTCGTCGACGTTCATCCAGATGGGACCGCGCTGCGGGTTAGCTTCGGCGTTCTCAACCTCGCGCATCGGGCCTCCAACGAGTTTCCGGAGCCGCTTACGCCTGGTGAGGAAACCGAGATCGAGCTGACGCTGGACGCATGCGGTTACCGGTTCGAACCGGGTCATCGCATCCGGCTGTCGCTGTCGACGGCCTATTGGCCGATGATCCTGCCGCCGCCGACGGATGCGACGCTCGATATCGATCTCGGTGCGATCGAACTGATGCTCCCTATGCTGGGCGAGGCCGAACAAATCGCGATGAAGGAGCCGGAAAATCCTTCGCCGCTGCCGACCTATATCGAACATGCGCCTTCCGAGACCCTGCGTTCGGTGATGCGCGATCTGACCCATGCCCGTACAGAATACCGGATCCATGAGGACACCGGCCTGCACGAGCATCCAGACACCGGGCTTTCGACGCGGCAGTTGCGTGAAGAAGTCTGGACGATTGCCGACAATGATCCGACGTCGATGACCGGGACGTCGGTATGGACCTGCGACATGGCGCGGCCCGGCTGGTTCGTCCGCACCATCTCGACGGCGCGGATCGCCTGCAGCGCCGAAAACTGGATCATCAGCGCCGAAGTGGTGGCGATCGAAGGCGAAGACGAGTTCTTCCGTAAAACCTATGAGAAGACGATCGCGCGCGACAGGATGTGAACGCGGCCCGGTTATGTGGGGAGGCGCGGTGGAAGAGCATGAACAAATGGCTCCACCGCGTCGCCGGGTTTGGACTTCTTGAGTCGAAACAGGATGTCGGTCTCCCATTTCTCCGGATCGGGCTCGGAAAGGCTGCATACCTTGAACACGTTGAGAAGGCATCCGAAGTGGAGGCCTTTTTCATCGCGCCTGCTGTCTATTCCGAGCTTCATGTGATTGGCCCATTGAATGGCGATGATATGGACATCGCGCATTCGTTCATAGGAGCCGCGCCAATTCGTCTGGAGGTAATCCGCAGCCGGCAAGCTGCCTGCCTGAAAAGGGCCGTGCGCGCGCATGGGCTTTTCGGTGAAAAAGCCAAAATCGGCCTCGATATTGTCGAAATCCCGGAACGTCTCAAGCCGGAGAAATGCCGCGCCGATCTCCTTGACGCCCTGTTTTGCAGCCTCTTCCCTGGCTTCGTGTAGGAACACGCGCGATTGCTGGATTATCAGCCGAGCCGAAAGCCTCGACCGCAGCGAAATGAATTGCTGGCGCTTGAGGTAATTTTTCTGGGGCATGGATAGCATGTGAGACGTCACTCGCTTCCGGGAAAAGCTGATTGAATCATGCTTTTTCCGGTGTTTTGCTAAAAAAGCAAAGCTACTGATAGGCGCCTTTCCTCGACGCTGCAAGAACTTTAGGCCCGCATAAGCTTCCTCGCGCAAGAATGTCTATAAGGCCCATGGAGCGGCAAGATGATTCGCGGGTGAAGCAGACATGAAGGCTGTGATTTTGGCGGGTGGGCTCGGTTCCAGATTGGCCGAGGAAACGCATACGCGCCCCAAGCCCATGGTCGAGATCGGTTCACGACCGATTCTCTGGCACATCATGAAAATCTATTATGCGCATGGCGTGCGCGATTTCGTGATCTGCTGTGGCTTCAAGGGCTATATGATCAAGGAATATTTCGCCAATTA
The DNA here is from genome assembly GCF_029892285.1 of Rhizobium sp. SG_E_25_P2. Lineage (GTDB taxonomy): Bacteria > Pseudomonadota > Alphaproteobacteria > Rhizobiales > Rhizobiaceae > Rhizobium_E. Next base: position 317,031 of record NZ_JARXVM010000001.1, on the reverse strand, counting down.
CAGCCTGCATATGTCCGATATCACTTTCGATCTCGGCGCGAACCGGCTGGAATTTCACCGCCAGAATGCCGAATCCTGGCGTGTGACACTGGTCGACACCGGCGAAAACTCAATGACCGGAGGACGGTTGAAGCGGGTCGCCTCCTATCTCGATCCGGATGAGCCATTCTGCTTCACTTATGGCGATGGCGTGGCGGATGTCGATATTTCCGCGACGATCGCCTTTCACAAGCGCCATGGCAAACTTGCGACCGTGACCGCCGTGCGTCCGCCGGCCCGCTTCGGGGCGCTGCGGTTTGAGGGCGACGATGTTACCGGTTTCGTCGAGAAGCCGGAAGGCGAGGGCGGCTTCATCAATGGCGGCTTCTTCATTGTGCATCCGAGCGTGATCGACCGCATCGAGGGCGACGCCACCAGCTTCGAGGGTGAGCCGCTCGGCGGTCTCGCCGCCGATGGACAGTTGAAGGCCTGGTTCCACAAAGGCTTCTGGCAGCCGATGGACACGCTTCGCGACAAGATACAGCTGGAAAATCTCTGGGCCTCCGGCAATCCGCCGTGGAAGGTCTGGTGAGATGAACAGGTCCTTCTGGCGCGGAAAACGTGTTTTGCTGACGGGGCATACCGGCTTCAAGGGGGCATGGCTCGCTTTTTGGCTGAAGCGTCTGGGCGCAGAGGTCGGGGGTCTCGCGCTCGGGCCCGCGCAGGATCGTCCGGCGCTGCACCTCCTGCTGGGAGGAGCGAAGGATGGTCGCGACATTCTCGATATTCGCCACCGTGACGCAGTGCGGGCGCGTATCCTGGCGGTCAATCCGCAGATCATCCTGCATCTGGCGGCCCAGCCGCTGGTGAGAGCAGGTTATCGCGATCCGTTGGAAACCTTTGAAATCAACGTGCAGGGGACAGCCAATCTTCTCGACGCTGCGCGCATGGTTGAAGGCTTGCGTGTCGTGGTGTCGGTGACGACCGACAAGGTCTATGAAAACGCCGAAACCGGCAATGCGTTTGCCGAGGCCGATCCACTGGGTGGCCATGATCCCTATTCGGCGTCGAAAGCCGCAGCCGATATCGTGACGACAAGCTATCGCCGCTCCTATTTCCTGGCGCGCGGCGTCGGCATTGCGACGGCGCGAGCCGGCAATGTCATCGGCGGGGGCGACTGGGCGGATGACCGGCTGATCCCCGATGCGATCAGGGCCTTCGGCGGCGACGGTGAACTCGACATTCGTCGTCCCCGGGCGGTGCGCCCCTGGCAGCATGTGCTTGAGCCGCTGCATGGCTATCTCCTGCTCGCCGAACGGCTATGGCGCGATCCGGAAGCCGGTCCCGCCTACAATTTTGGTCCTGATTCGGACAATGCGACCAGCGTGCGCGATCTCCTGGAGCGTTCGGCGACCTATTTCGATCTCGCCCGTATCCGCTGGGGCGATGGCGCGGAGGGGCCGCATGAAGCGGGACTGCTGACGCTCGACAGCAGCCGCGCGCGCGGCGAATTGGGTTTCGCGCCCCGCTTCGATCTCGACGAGACGATCGCCAGAACCTGGAGTTGGTATAGGGGCCTCGCCGGCGGCGTCTCGGCCGAAACGCTTTGCGGGCATGATGTCGACGCCTTCGAAGCCCGATTGGGCCACCCTTCGGCCATCGAGAGGAGATCTGCATGACCGGCCGCTTCAATGCCAGCCGCACGCCTTTTTCGGGTCTGATCTTGTTGACGCGCAAGCGTCTGGCCGATGATCGCGGTCATCTCAGCCGTTTGTTCGACGCCGAGGGGTTGGCCGCCTATGGCTGGCTCGGCGGCATCGCCCAGGTCAATGAAACCGTCACGCTCAAGCGCGGGACGGCAAGAGGATTTCACTTCCAGCGTCCGCCGGTCGCCGACGCCAAGCTCGTCACCTGCCTGCGCGGGTCCGTGCTCGACGTCGCCGTCGATATCCGCAAGGGCTCGCCGACATTTCTCCAGCATTTCGCCGTCGAATTGTCGGAGGACAACTGTGCGTCTCTCCTGATTCCTCAGGGTTTCGCGCATGGCTTCCAGACCCTGAGCGACGATGTGCAACTGCTCTACGCCCATTCAGCGCCCTATCAGGCCGCCTCCGAGGGAGCGCTCAATCTTGCCGATCCGCGGCTGTCAATCGCCTGGCCGTTGCCGCTCGCCAATCTTTCGGAACGGGACAGCTCCCATGCCATGCTGGACGCCGCCTTTGAGGGAATAGACTTATGAAATGCCGGCATTGCGGAGGCGAGACCTTCTGGCCGTTTCTCGATCTCGGAACGGCGCCGCCGTCCAACTCCTATCTCGCCGCCGATCAACTGGCTGCCCCCGAGCTCTGGTATCCCCTGGTCATCAGGACCTGCGCCTCCTGTCTTTTGACGCAAACCGAGGATTTCGCCAGCCGCGAGACGTTCTTTTCGGATAGCTACGCCTATTTCAGCTCGTTTTCGACCTCCTGGCTCAATCATGCCCAGGCCTATGTCGCGGCGATGAAAACCCGCTTCGGCTTTGCCGACGGCGCGCGCCTGGTCGAAATCGCCGCCAATGACGGCTATCTCCTGCAATACGCCAAAGCCGCCGGCTTTTCATGCCTGGGTGTGGAGCCGACCGCGAGCACGGCCGCAGCCGCCCGCGCCAAGGGCCTCGACATGGTCGAAGAGTTTTTCGGCCTCGCGTTGGCCGAACGTCTCAAGGCGGACGGTTGGAGCGCCGATCTGATGGCGGCCAACAATGTGCTCGCACATGTGCCTGACATCAATGATTTCGTGTCCGGCTTCGCCCGCCTGCTGAAGCCGGAAGGCGTGGCGACCTTCGAGTTCCCGCATCTGCTCAACATGGTCGAACAGCACCAGTTCGACACCGCCTATCACGAACACTATTCCTATCTTTCGCTTCATGCGGTGAAGCGGGTGTTCGAAGCCAATGGTCTCCGGGTTTTCGATGTCGAGACGACGCCCTGGCACGGCGGCAGTCTCAGAGTCTTCGCCAGCCGCACTGACGCACGCTCAAGGCCTGAGCAAGCCTCCGTGGGCATGATGATGGCGACCGAGGCACGCGCCCGGATGCTGGAGCCCGATTTCTACACCGGCTTTCAGGCCGAGGCCGAGCGGGTGCGAAATGATGTCGTGGCCTATCTGATCGAATGCCGCCGCAAGGGCCTTTCCGTCGCGGCCTATGGCGCGGCGGCGAAAGGCAATACGCTGCTGAATTTCGGCGGTGTCAGGCGCGATCTCATCTCGTTCGTGGTCGACAAGAACCCGGCCAAGAAGGGAACCTATCTGCCCGGCAGCCGGATCCCCGTGGTCGACGAAGCGAGGCTGATAGCCGAGAGGCCCGACAGGGTGGTGATACTGCCATGGAACATCCAGACCGAAATCATGACGCAACTTTCCTATATCAGAGACTGGGGTGGGAAGTTCGCGACAGCCATACCGACGCTGCGGGAGATGTGACGGCGCTCGTCGCCCTCGATGTGGTTGCGCCGAGCCTGAAGCCGGGTGAGGCTTCTGTCGAAGCCCCCAAGGACCTTCCGCGCCGCGCGCATGCCTGAGCGCCGATCCGCGCCGTCGCTCTTTGCCCTCCACAGGGCCGATGCGCCTGAGAATCCGAGCTTTCTATCCTTGCTTTCGGCCAAGTTTCGGCGGCAGCCAGTTTCGCTTAAGCCAACACGGCTAGTCTCCGCCGATCACGGAGTCCTCTCATGCCGGCCCTGAAGCCCGTTCTGTCCATTTGCGTGCCGTCCCGCAATCGCCAGCCCTATTTCAAGCAGACGATTGAGGCGTTGCTGCGGTCCGATCGCGAAGATGTCGAATTCGTTTTCGTCGACAATTCCGATCAACCCGGGATCATGGACGACTTCATGCGTCCTTTTCTCGCTGACTCCCGCATCCGCTATGTCACCAGCGGCGAGAAGACCCGCTCGATGCTGGAAAACTGGAATATGGCTATGGAGGCGTCGACCGGACGCTGGGTGACGTTCATCGGCGATGACGACTATGCCGATCCCGACGCCGCCGGCGTCATTCTCAAGATCGAGGCGGAGCGGCCGGGCGTCGAGGCGATCGACTGGGCGAAATTGTTCTACACCTGGCCCGATGGCGAAAAGCCCGCTTCCGGTCAGATTGTGCAGACGCTGACCGCCGTCCATGACGTCTCGCATGATCTGATCAAGGATCGCGCCTATCGTTTTCGTCAGGCGAGCAATATCATCGTCTCCGGATTTTCGATCTATCATGGCGCCGCCTCGCGCCAACTGATCGATCGCATCAAGGCGCGCTATGGCGGCGCCTTCTTCGAATTCCCGGTGGTCGACTACGAGAGCATCTACAAGATCATCGCCAATGGGCGTGGCTTCGTCCATTGCGCCCGACCGCTGTCGGTGCTCGGCGTCTGCCCGATGTCCAACACCGCCGGCATCAAGAGCTTGAAGGATCAGGAGGCCAAGCAGGCGCTGTTCGACAAGGAACTCGATGCGCCGCTCGACCAGATGGATTGCTTCAAGGATTATCCGTTCAAAAGCCGCTTTGGGCTGATGGCCTGCATCGGCATGGTGCATCACTGGTTTTCCAAGCGCCATGGCGTCGCCTTTTCCGGCTTTGAGGACAATTTTGTCCAGGCCTGCATGAACCAGTGCGCCGCAGCCGCCTCTGCCGAGGACTTCGAGATCACGGTGGCTCGCTACCGCACAGCCTTCTCCAAATGGAAGGGCGGCAAATATCTCCGGCAGTTCAAGCCCGCCTATCCGGAACGTCCGGGCAATGTGGCGCCCTTTTCCGGGTTGACGCCGGAGAAGCTGTTGGTGGTCAGCGCCGACAATCCCCATTGCCGGACATGCGAAGACTATTATCGCTTCGTCTCGGCGGCGCTTCTGCCGGTATCCGAAATTGTCGCCGATTTTCAGTTCGTGGTCGATGAAAAGGCCAAGAAGCGGGCATGAGGCGGGAGCGGCATAAAAGCTTTGTTTGCATTTGCTGCCCTATAGTTAATGCAGCCGAAAGGCGCGCTGTCATCTGGGCGGGGAAGGAAAGTTCGACATGCTGACATTCCAGCAAGCCAAGGATCCGCAATTCATGGCGATCCGGGCCCGCAATCTCACCGCAGCGCTGCTCGATCGAAAGATCCTGACGCTGGTGATCGAAGCGGCCTCTGCCTGCAATCTGAAATGCACCTTCTGCGACGCCCATTCCGGCCGCGCGCCAAAATTCCGCGAACATGCCGGCGTGATGAAGGAAGAGACCTGGGAGAAGATCCTGTCGGATCTCCGCGTCTATGTCGCCGAGCGCGGGCCGCTGGCGATGATCCAGTTCCATGGCAATGGCGAGCCGCTGCTCAACAAGAAAATCGGCGGGATGATCGCCAAGGTGAAGGCTGAAGGCTTCGCGCTGAAAACCCGCGTCATCACCAACGGCATTCTGCTCAACGAGACCAAGGCTCGGGAACTGATCGCCGCCGGTTTGGATGAGATCCATATCAGCGTCGATACGCTCGATCGCGATAAATACAACACGGTCAAAGTGGGCGATTTCGCCGAACGGGTGGCCGCCAATCTTCGCGCTGTCATTCCGGTTGTCGAAGCCGAGGGCAAGACCGAGCTCTACATCAAATATTTCGCCGCCGAGGAGGATAACTCTTATGGCATCACCCAGGCGGATTCGGATTCGGTGTTCAACGAATTCGCCGAGGCCGCCCGCAAGTCCAATGTCGTGCATCTGAAGCAGCAGCCGCTGGTCGATGTCGGCAAGGGCATGCTGGACGGCAAGGACGGCATGGCCGCGCCCTGCGAAATCCCCTTCTATCTCCTTTATGTCATGCACAATGGCAAGGTTTCGGCCTGCTGCTCCGACGTGTTCAACGGCCTGACCGTCGGACATCTGATGGAGGAGCTTCCGCCGACCAAGGCGCATCTGGGCGGCTCGATCCTCGAAGTCGTCGATTCCGTCGCGCTTTACGAGATCCGCCGCAAGCATCTCAATGGCGGCTGCAACGACATCAAGCTCTGCGCCGGCTGCGGCAACCGCACTGCCGTCGACGTCTCGCAACTGCCTGCAGATATCAGGCGTCAGTTGGACGCGGCCATCGTGCCGCCGACGGCGGCGCAGGCGGCGGAATAATTCAAGCCCCATCTGAACAATGAAAAAGCCGGGCGTTCGACCCGGCTTTTCTCATTGCTGTGCGCGGTTCCTGTCACACCCGCTTCAGGAACCCATCCGGCGAAGCGGTGATGGCGATCTTGTGTTCGATGGTGAGGTCGATGTCGAGGTTCAGCGGCTCGCCGTCGCGGCCCTTGCGGCCTTCGCTCTCCAGGCGCTTGCGATATTCCCAGACGGCCGTCTTCGGATTGTCGCCCTTGCCCCAGGGGCGATCGGCGGTGAAGCCCTCCGGCAGGTCTTCGACGCCGGTGTCCCACACCACGCAATAGGAGCCCTTGCTGACATAAGGCGCGTAAAGCTCCAGTTCCTGAAGCACATGCTCATGCGTATGGTTGGAATCGAGGAAGACCATGATCCGCTCATAACCCTCGGCATGCTGTTCGATCTGGGCCATCACCTCGGCGGAGACGGAGGAGCCCTCGATCAGATGGATCTTGTGGCGCATCGGATGGGCGTCGATCGCCGAACGGTTATGGGCGCGGATGTCGATGTCGACGCCGACCACCTTTCTGCGGCTGGCCTTGGGGTCGAGAACCTTGCCTTCGACCACGGCGTCGCAATAATCCATGAGCGCCAGCATCGAGGCCGAGGTCACCAGCGAGCCGCCATGGGCGATGCCGGTTTCGATGATGAGATCGGGCCGGCAGGCCCAGATCAGTTCCTGGATCGCATAGAGATCCTGCGGCACCTGGATGACGGGACGGCCGAGCCAGGTGAAATTCTGTGCATAGCCATGCCGGATCGATTCCCGCACCCAGATATTGGACAGGCCGAGAAAATCTCTGTCTTCGCCGATCTTGCGGATATTGTTGGCGACCAATTGGCGGAAATGTTCGACGGGATCCATAACGGCTTCCTTTCAGGTCTCGACCCAGGCGTAGAGCACCGTTTCCATGAACTGCGGCGAATGGTGCCGCAGCGCGAAACGATAGTCCGGAACGAGCGATTTGATGGTCCGGCTGATGACCGGAATATCCGAGGGGTAATGATAGACGCAGATGGCGAGTTTGGGCCTGTGTCGGCGGATGGTCTCGGCGGCGCCGCGAAGCAGCGGCATTTCCATGCCTTCGACATCCGCCTTGATCATGCTCACACGCTCGCCGGCGAGATGCGCGTCGAGCGAGAGGATCTTGATCGGGTGCTCGCCTGCATCAGACAGCGCCAGGCTGGTCATGTCGCCGCTGCTGGTGGCGGCTGAGGCGGTTTGATCCGTCTCACCCAGCGCGGCTGGGATGACAGCGATCTGGTTCTCGTCGAGCGCCCATTCGCTGATCAGCCGACGGCGGCGATTGGCGAGCGCGCGAAACTGGCGCATGCCCGGCTCGAAGCAGAGCGCCTTGTGAAAGACGCCGTTCTGGCTCCAGAGAAAACGCTCGAGACTGTCGCCGACATAGGCGCCGGCATCGACATAGATTTCCTTCTCCGACCCGCAGAATTGTGGCAGGCAGAAATACTGGTCGCGTTCGAACACCCCCGCGACATAGGCTTTATCGCCCGTCAGCATCGTCGCCATCACCGCGCGCAAAGTCGACCGGGAGCGCTCGTCGGTCAGCCAGTCGTCGTGAATTTGCTTGTAGGCGTCTATATCGCGCGCAACATAATGGGCGTCGACAGAAACATGGGCGATGCCGAGCGCGTCGAGCCTCATGGAGACGTCACGCACCGCGTGGCGGGCGCTGACGAAAACGAAGGGCGGCTTGTCTGCGCCGAGACGGGTGGGGGAGCGGATTTCGAGCCCGTTCACGGTCTGCCCATCCAATTCCGGTTTGCCATCATAGGCGCAATGAAGGTCGACGCCCTGGTTCAGCAGGTCCGTGTGGGCGAAGCGGCCGAGAAAGCCATAGCCATAAAGCGCCGCAGGCTTCGTCCCGGACAGCAGGCCTTCGGGCGTGGATCGGCGGATTTGCCCAGCCCATTCGGCGAGCGTGTCGAAACCGGGCGTCATGGCGCCGACCTTTCGCGGGGCAGGGCGTAAAGCACCGCGCCCGTGCCGCACCAGGCGTGCAGGCGGAGGAGGAAACGATAGTCCTTCAGGGTCTGCATCAGATAGAGCGGCGTGCGCCAGACCCCGTCGTCGTTGTGATAGATAGTCGCGGCGATGATGGGGCGTTGCTTGGCGAGCGTGCGGCTGGCTCCCTTGAGCGCGTCGAGTTCGCCGCCTTCGAGGTGAAGTTTGAGAAATGTTGGTGACAGGTCCAGATCATCCAGCGCCCGCAATTGCGCAACAAGTCCACCGGTGACGGAGAGCTGCGAGGCATAGCCGAGACCGTGATGGAACGAGGCTTCGCCATTGGCCGCGCCGAGCGCGCAATCGAATATGAGCGGCTGTCTTGCCGCATCCGGGAAAGCCGCGGCGAAAGCGTCGGTCATATCCGCGCGATTGAGCGGGTCCGGTTCAATCGCGGTGATGCTGCCCCAATCGGAACGGCGTTTTGAAAGTTCAATCGATACGCCGCCGCGATAGGCGCCCGCGTCGACGAAGCGCTCGTGTTGCGCAAGCAGCGTCTCGACGTCTGGAATGAAGTAGCGATTGGAGGTGTCGACCGGCGCGCCGTCGAACGTCCACTCCTGCCGAAGCCGCCGCCAGGCGAGAAATTGCAGGTGATGGGCGCGCGACATATCATCTTCGAGCCCCTGAAGAACATTGGCCACCATGGCTTGGTCATGCGAGGTGAACGCGTCCAGCCGCCAACCGTTCGACAAGGGGTGAATGTGGCGAAAACGCTGAGAAAAGTCATAGAAAGGCGCGACATGCTGAAAGCCGCGCTCGTGAAGGGCGTTTTCGATGGGCGCATAGGGTGCGGTCGCCACCGTGACCAGGATCTGCGCCTGTTGCTTCAGAGCATCGGGCGCCTCGTCCGGCGCATAAATGGGAATGCCCGCGAATGCGGGATTGTCGCGGGCGGCCTTGGCCCTCTGGTCGATGATGAAAGCCGGTCGAATCCACAGCGCCTTCAGCACATCCAGCGCCATGCGGCCGAAATCGCCGGCGCCGTACAAACCTATTCCCGATTGATCGCGAATAGGCGCGGCGAATGGCGCTCCGTTGGCGATTTCCTCCAGCAGTCCGAGCGACCTGATGACGCCCGGCGGGCTGGAAAATATGCGCGCGCCATGCCGCATTCGGGCGCTGCCTGTCATATCCAAAAGCTGCGGCATCCTACGAATCTCTGGTTAACGGTGATCACCATATTCCCCCGATCCTTGCACGGAGCTATTCATGACGTCGAATACATCCGTGGCGTGGTATTGAACCGGGGGAATTGTTTGAAAACAGTGCTGGTGACAGGTGGAACCGGATTTGTGGGGCGACAGATCGTCAAGTCGCTTCTGAGCCGCGGCTATGGCGTGCGCCTGACCGCGCGGCCCGACCGCGGAGTTTCCGCGGCGTGTCCAGGCCTGGTTGACATCGTCCCGACCGCCGACCTCTTCGGGGAAAGCGAAGCCTGGTGGCTTTCGCGTCTTGAGGGCGTCGATGCCGTGATCCACGCCGCCTGGTTTGTCGAGCCGGGACTATATCTCGATTCCGCAGAGAATATCCGCTGCCTGCAGGGGAGCTTGCGGCTCGCCGATGCGGCCTGTCTCGCCGGTGTGCGGCGTTTTGTGGGCATCGGCACCTGTTTCGAATATCGGCTGCCAAACAGTGGGATCACCGATACATCGCCGCTCGGACCGTTCACGCTCTACGCCGCGGCGAAGCTCGCATTCTATCTCGCCGCCCGACGGCGTTTCGATCACGCAGGCGTCGATTTCGCCTGGGCGCGTCTCTTCTATCTGTTCGGGGAAGGCGAGCATCCGGCGCGCCTCTTTCCGACCCTGCATCGCAAGCTCAAGGCGGGCGAAGCCATGAGCCTGTCGGCCGGCGACAAGATCCGCGATTTCCTCAATGTCGAGATCGCCGGCGCCGATGTGGCCGGATTGGTCGATACCGGCCAGACCGGCGTCGTCAATGTCTGCTCTGGCGAACCGGTGACGTTGCGAGACGCCGCCGAGCGGATCGCCGATCTCTACGGCGCGCGTCATCTTTTGAGTTTTGGCGCCGCACAGGTGCATCCGCGCGATCCGCAGGCGGTGGCGGGGTTGTGCAACGTCATCCGTCGCTGATCATTCCGCAAAATAGTCAAAACAGAAACGGCGGAGCTTGAGGCTCCGCCGCAGTATTTCCAGACTTGTCCGGGGGATCAGCCTGCGCGACGGGCGTCGACCGAATAGGCGCCAGCGCCAGACACGGCGAGCAGGATGTAAGCGCCGGCGAGCGTGAAGTTCTTAAACAACATGATCGAGTTCAGTGCGTTCAGCCAGCCGAGCGCAGCCTCCGGCCAGCCGGGAACGGCGATGGTGCCGCTGTGGAACAACGCGCCGGTGAAGACGCAGAAGGCGGCCAAAGCGAAGCCGGCGATCTTGGTCTGGAAGCCGACGAGTACGGCGAGACCCGCAACCAGTTCGAACAGGCCGGCGAGATAGGCCAGAGCGGTGGCGGCGGGCATGCCGGCGCCAGCGATCATGCCGGCGGTCTGGCCGGGATCCATCAATTTGCCGAAACCGGCCATGATGAACATGAACGACAGAAGGATGCGGGCGATGAGAATGAGGACGTTGTTGGTCATTGGACTCTCCATTTCGATGAAGAGACTAAACCATGTTCTAATTGTTTAGGATATATGCGTAGATGAAGACGTTTCGTCTTCATCTGGTGAACAGTCCGCGCGATCAACGAAACGGTGGAAAAATTTCGGAAAAGCGACCGCCAGGAATTCGCGTTTCGTAAGCGCGCCGGCGTCAGTGCGAGCCTTGAGCCGGAATAATGCGCGGGAAGATGAAGACGCCGCGCATCGCGCCATGGGTGGTGTCGCCAAAGCCCATGGATTCGCCCACGCACATTACCGGCTGGCGCTCTTCTGGGCCGCAAATGATATAGGTCGAGAAGCAGAAGGATGATGGCGACGAAGACGCGTCTTCGAGCAGTTCGAGGATATGAACGCGATCATTTGGCTCGTAGCAGCGCAGCAGGGTCAGAAGCCCACATTCACCCTGTTCCAGGCCATGAAAATAACCGCTGACCCGCCCGATCTGAAACAGGCCATTCGCCAGGTCTCCAACCCATGCTTCCGTCGAGCAGAAACGGTCGACGTCATGCGCGTCCGCATCGCCGTGATCGGTAACAAGGGACTGCCGGAGAAAAGTTGTCGCTTTCGAAATCCTGAACACGTCGATTCCCGCCCGATCAATGATTCAACATATGGGTTGAACACCTAAATCCGCACCACGTTGGCCGTTCCGGCCATTCCTCTCCGAGCACGGATGTCCATTAATTAAATTTCGTCATCGTAGATCAGTTGCGTTCTGACCCGAAGTGTCAACTCGCCGACCTTACGCACTTTACATTCCTGCACAACGATGATTCGGTGCTCTTTTATAAGTTGTTTTATCGCCTGCACAAGCCATGAATAACATCGCGATCTCCAATTTAAAGTAGGTCTTCGAGTGGAAAATTCGCCGACCATCGCCGCTGATAGGAAATTTTGTTAATCCTCAAAATTAAAATTCCACGATATATAAGGAAATCCTGTTGATCGCGGCGATGAAGGCGCGAAAAAAATCAATGTATCCTGCGAATATTCTTCCATGGCGCATGCTTTTATGATGTTCAAAAAGTTGAATTGAAGAAATTGAAGGCGGGGAGGATAAAGAAATCCGACTGAAGAATACAAAGATAATACTTTCCGGCTCCAATGAGAAATAGCGGCAGCAGTGTCGGCGCCGCTAATTTAATCATGTCGCAAAGGAAGGCGCCGTCTCGCTATGGCTTGGCTTTCGGATTTTAGGCCTCCGTTATCTTCCAGATGGCCCGCGGAAAAGGGCAGGGCTGAGCCTCCACCCTTTTTTGAGATCCCATCGCGATGATCAGGCGCGCATCCTGCGGGCCACCGAATGCAAGGCATTGGCGCCTGCATGACCGGAGGTGCGGAAGCGGGCCACCAGGTTCTTGAGGCTCTCGGCTTCTTCACTGAGCGTCATGGAGGCGGCGGTCGTTTCTTCGACCATGGCGGCGTTTTGCTGCGTCACCTGATCCATCTGATGCATGGCCGAGTTCATTTCCTTAAGGCCCGTCGCCTGCTCGCTGGCCGAAACCGAGATCATCTTGATCAGGCCGTTGATCTGCAGAACCTGCTGGGCGATCGCCTGCAGGGTATCTCCGGTCTGGGCAACGAGATTGACGCCGTCATGCACCTGCGCCTCCGACGCGCTGATCAGCGTCTTGATCTCCTTGGCCGCTGTTGCGGAGCGTTGTGCGAGTTCGCGCACTTCCTGCGCCACCACAGCAAAGCCCTTGCCCGCCTCTCCGGCGCGGGCGGCTTCAACGCCTGCGTTCAGCGCCAAAAGGTTGGTCTGGAAAGCGATTTCGTCGATGACGCCGATGATGTTGGAGATCTGGCCCGATGACTGCTCGATGCCCTGCATGGCCTGTATGGCGCTCTGTACGATCTTGCCGGAATGCTCGGCGTCATTCGAGGCCTTCTGCACGGCGCCTGCGGCGTTGCGCGCATTGTCGGCGCTCGACTGCACCTGCTCGGTGAGCTCGTTGAGCGCAGCCGCCGTTTCCTCAAGTTGCGCCGCCTGCTGTTCGGTGCGACGCGACAGATCATTGGCGCTGCTGGAAATTTCGCTCGTGCCGCCGTTGATGGCCACCACTGCCGCATTGACCATCTGCACGGTCTGCTCGAGACTTTCGACGGCGGAATTGAAGTTGTCGCGCAGGCTTTGATATTCACCTGGGAACGCGCCGTCGATGCGACATGTCAGGTCACCGCTTGATAATTTCTCAAGCGCTTTTCCGACTTCGGTGACCACGAGGTTTTGAACCCGCGCATTCTCCAGCCGTTCATTTTCAGTTCGGGCGCGTTCGCTTTCCGTCGCCCGGCGGTGCGCTTCGGATTCGCGCTCGACGTCCTGGGAGCGAGCGAGCTTGTGGCGGAAACCCTCCAGGGCGCGTGCGACGTCGCCGGTTTCATCGGATTGATGCTGGCCGGAGACCACATGCGCATAGTCGCCGTTTTCAAGCCTGACGACATCTGAAATGATGCTTCGGATCGGACGTTGCACGAAGCCGCGGACGGCGTAATAGAGCCCGCCCAGCACGGCGAACAGCAGGGCGACGCCGCCAGCCACCATCAGGATCGTCTGGTCGCGCACCGGACCGGCTAGGGCAGATTGCGGCACATCGATCAGCAGAACCCAGCTCACGCCAAGGCCCGTCAGTTCGAAGGGATAGACAAGACGGTTGAAAGTTTCGCCGTCGGCCCCGTCGAGATCGTCGATCTCGGCTAGTTTGCCGGATTGCATCGCCGATTTCACCACCTCGGGCGCCGCGCCATCATATTCCTTCATCATCTGCTCGGCCTGTGGGGCCACCAACCACTTACCGTCCTGCGACACCAGCATCACACGTCCAGTGCCGAACGGCTTGAGCGCCGAAAGCGACTCGGCCAGCATGCGCAGCGATATGTCCACCCCGCCAACTCCGATCAGCTTGCCGTTGGATATGACCGGAAAGGAGATCGAACTCATTGACGTCGGCACTTCCGTACCTTCGGCGAGATAGGGCTTGGTGATCGAGCCTTTGAGCGTCTTGGCGGAAACGGAGTACCATTCAGCCGCATAGTCGGCGCGGAAGGTGGAATAGAACGCCTCGCCGGTCTTACCCTTGGACCAATAGGGTGTGAAAACGCCGTCTTCGTTGGCGCCGAGATCCTTCTGCTTCTTCAATTCGTCCTTGCGGCCGTCAAATGCCTTGGGCTCTTCGGCGAACCAACTGCCGAACGCCATAGGATGCTGCTCGAGATTGGCGCGCAGCACATTGATGACGCCCTTCCGGTCGAGCGACTTGTCCTGATGGGCGCGTCCGATCACTCCAGTCATGGTGCGGGCGGCGCTGGCAAGTTCGCTGGTCTGTCCGGCGATGAGCGAGGCGATGGATTTGGCTTCCGTCTCCGCCTGGTTTTGGATCAGCGACTGCACGCGGTCCCGGGTTTGGGAAATCAGGAAGAAGTTGGAAACGACGAGAAGGGCTGCGATCGTGGCTCCGGTCACGAGCAACAACTTCATGGCGAGCGATTTCGGCGCGAAGGACGTCATTGGCGGCTAACCTCGAAAACGGACAGGGTGAACAACCCCATCTCCGGCAAATGCCATCAAGATCAGCCGTAAAATATTTCAAAATTGCTAAAAATCAGCTCTGACACATTAGGTATCATGAATCTTTCATATTTGCTGGCCGGGAAATTCTCAGCTTCCCGGCGATTGCTCAGAAATTACGTTCTTGCTGCTTATAAATTGCGCAATTCTGCAAGAAAAGGGATGGATGGCTGCGCTCCTGGTTTCGTGCAGGCCAGAGATCCTGCCACCGCAGCTTGACGGAGACATGATTCGAAATTCAAGCCCGCGTCCAGCCCGGCTCCGAAATAGCCGCAGAACGTGTCGCCGGCGCCAACCGTATCGACAGGGTCGATGTCGAGCCCGGCTGCTGTCAAATAGACACCCTTGTGCATTGCTGCGACGCCGTCAGCGCCAAGCGTGACGATCAGCGTCTGCTGGAATTCCTTATGGCGCGCCTCCATCGTCTCCCTACGTTCCTCTGCCGACAGGTCAGGGCGGCCGACCAGCAGTTCGAACTCGGTTTCGTTGGCGATGACGTAATCGGCCATGGCGGCCAGTTTCGGCGCATCTTCAGTAAAGGGCGCGATGTTGAGGATTGTGCGGACGCCGCGCGCCCGGGCTGCCTTTAACGCTGCCTCGATCGTTGCCGCCGGAATTTCCAGCTGCAGCATCAGGATGTCGCCGCGCTTCATCGACGCCACGGCGGTCTCGGCGTCCTCGACGCCAACCTTTCCATTCGCGCCTGCGATGATCGAAATAACGTTCTCGCCGTCGCTGCCGACAAAGATCAGCGCGACGCCGGTCGCGGTGGCCGCGCTCTTGATGCGCGTCAACTCGACTCCGTCATAGCGAAGATAGGTCAGCGCCGGGCCGGCGAATTCGTCCTCGCCACACGCTCCCACCATGGCGACCTGCGCGCCTGCCCGGCGCGCCGCCAAGGCCTGATTGGCGCCCTTGCCGCCAGGCGCGGTGGTGAAGCGGTCGCCCGTGACGGTTTCGCCAGGCTTGGGAAGACGCGGCACATTGGCGATGAGGTCCATATTGATGGAGCCGAGGACAGTGATCATTGGTTTTCCCGCAGGGCTGTTGTTTTTCTTGAGGCGCCCTTTGTCGCCCGCCGGTCAGTCCTCGTCAACCAGCCTTAGTTTGAGAAGGCCGGTCTTGCTTTCCGCCGTTTTTTGAACGGGAGCCTCAGCCGAGATGCCGGGCGTTTCAAACTCCATCGCCTCGATCTTCTGACCGCGCCGCGAGACTTTGTCGGTCGCGGCGATTACCAAATCGACATCCTTCTGGGCGGCCAGAAAATGCCCTTGCAATTTTCTGACCCGTTCATCGAGGCGGCCGAGATCTTCCATCAGACCGATGACCTCCGCCTGGATCACATGCGCCTGTTCGCGCATCCGCTGGTCCTTCAGCATGGACTGGATCAACTGGATCGATAAAAGCAGAAGCGACGGCGACACTATGACCACCCGGCTGCGATGCGCGGTATGGGTTATAGACTCGAACCGCTCGTGCATATCCGCGAAAATCGATTCGGATGGCACGAACATAAAGGCGGTGTCCTGTGTCTCTCCCGGAAGCAGATATTTCGAGGCGATGTCGCGGATATGGATTTCCATATCGCGACGGAATTGCTGGCCGGCGGCCTTTACGCGTTCTGGGCCGCCGTCCCGCATCGCGTTCCAGGCTTCGAGGGGAAATTTAGCGTCGATGACCAGCGACGGCTGGCTGTTCGGCATTCGGATCAGGCAGTCCGGCCGGGCTCCGTTGGACAAGGTCGCCTGAAATCGATAGGCGCCCTGCGGAAGCGCGTCGGCGATGATTGCTTCCATGCGTCCCTGGCCAAAAGCGCCGCGTGTCTGTTTGTTGGAGAGGATCGATTGCAAGGAGACGATGTCGCGCGCCAGCGTCTGGATATTGGTCTGGGCCGTGTCGATGACAGCCAAGCGCTCTTGCAGGCGGCGGAGATTTTCATGCGTGGCGCGTGTCTGCTCGCTGATCGTGGCTCCGATACGTTGCGTCATGCCGTCGAGCCGCTGATTGACGTTCTGGTTGAATTCAGCCTGTCGCGCGCCAAACATTTCCGTCATGGCGGCGATCCTGCCCTGCATTTCCGTCTGCGCCTTGAGGATCTGGCTCAGTTGCCGCGCATCGTCCTCCGCCTTGGCTTCCAGAGCGTCGGCGAAGTCTTCCGCCTCCACCCTTCGGCGTCTGGAGCGCAGAAACAGCAATCCGGCAATAAAGGCGACAAATGCGATGGCGCTGGCGGCATGACCGGTCGTGATGGTCGTTGTTCCGAATTCCAGCAAGGGGGCGGCTGCGGCGAAGGAAGCGTTCATCCGTCAATTCTAGCAGATTCGCGGTCGCCCGCTAGACCAAAACGTGAACATGAAGTTTGGCGCTTACCGGTAACCAAGCGTCAACCAAGAAACAAAGACGGCTGCCGTCGATGGCGAGCAGCCGATCCAAATTTGATCTTGATCAAGAACAGCGCATGGTCGCCCTCTATTATCAGAAGACTATGATATTCACCGCATCGGCAAGACTTCCGCCTTAAATTTAAAAAACTAATAAGATAGGAATAATAGCTCGTTAACCAATGCGCCCTACGCTCAAAAGTACTATGCCGACCACGACACAACTTCTCCCCTTGAGGATCGCCTGACATGACTTCGTCTTCGCAACAAACGACACCTCTTCGCCAACGGCTTGATTTCCTCGGGATAGACGGGGCGGCGCAGAAAGAGTTGCAGAAGCTCAATCCTCTCGTAATGGACATGATAGGTCCCGCACTCGACAAATTTTACGCCAAGGTGCGCGCCAATCCGGAGACCGCCAGATTTTTCAAGTCCGAAGGACATATCAGCGGCGCCAAAAGCGCGCAGGCGAAGCATTGGGGGCTGATCACCTCCGGCACGCTCGATGATGCCTATGTCAACGGCGTGACCATGATCGGCAAGACGCATGCGCGAATTGGCCTTGAGCCGCGGCTTTATATCGCCGGCTACGCCCTGGTGCTGGAGCAATTGATCCATGGCGTCGTCGACAGGAAGTCCGGCGGCTTCTTTTCAAAATCCAAGGACAAGGTGATCGCGGATGAGATCTCGTTGATCGTCAAGGCCGCGCTTCTTGACATGGACTACGCCATCAGCGTCTATCTCGATGAGCAGGCGGCGCAACGCGAGCGTGTCGAACGCGATAGAGCCGTTGCGGAGGCGGAGCAGGCTGACGCGATGAGCAAACTCGGGCGCATGCTGGAGCAACTTTCGGCGGGTGATCTGCAGGCGCGCTTCGCAAGCGACATGCCGGAAAAGTTCGGCGCGATGGCCAGCAACTACAACAATGCGGTGGAAGCGCTTCGCCAGTCCATGGAGAATGTCCGTATTGCCGCCCAGCAGATACTGGATGGCTCCCAGGAGATCGCCAAGGCGACCAATGATCTTTCCGGCCGCACCGAACAGCAGGCGGCCAGCATCGAAGAAAGTTCGGCTGCGCTGCACGAATTGTCGGAAAACGTCACGTCGACCGCAACTGGCGCCAGAACGGCATCTAGCGTGGCGCAGGAAACGCTCGGAGTGGTCAAGACGTCGGGCGCAACCGTGTCGGAAGCGGTGTCGGCGATGAGCGCCATCGAAAAATCCTCCACTGAAATTTCCAAAATCATCACGGTGATCGATGAAATCGCCTTCCAAACCAACCTCCTTGCGCTCAATGCCGGCGTCGAGGCGGCGCGAGCGGGGGAGGCCGGACGAGGCTTTGCGGTCGTCGCCCAGGAAGTGCGAGAGCTTGCGCAACGTTCGGCAAACGCCGCCAAGGAGATCAAGGGAATTATCGCCGAAAGTTCCAATCAGGTGCAGACAGGGGTCGCCCTCGTCAATCGCTCCGGCGAATCGCTCGGCGACATCACCTCGCGCATTGTCGAACTGACCAAGATCATTTCCGACATCGCCTCGGCCGCCGATGAGCAATCTTCCGGGCTCAAGGAGGTGTCGGCTGCGATCAGCAACCTCGACACAATCACACAGCAGAATGCAGGCATGGTTGACAAGAGTTCGGGCGAGGTCCGCGCGCTTGCAGCCGAAGTGGAGCGGTTGAACGGCGTGCTCGATGGCTTCAAGACCGGCGAGGCGGCCTGGGGCGCCGGACGACGGACGGCCGGAACACGGCAGGCGGCCTGACTTTCAATTTTGAACGCGCCGGACGCTTCGCAGCGGCCGGCCTGTTGCGCAAGCCGGGCGGCTGTATTATGGAGGCGAAATGACGATCAAGCCGCTCATTATTTTGCCCGACCCGATCCTCCGCCAGACTTCGGCCCTGCTCGAAGACGTGACGCCGGAGGTGCAATCCCTTGCCAGCGACATGCTGGAGACCATGTATGATGCGCCAGGCATTGGCCTTGCCGCCATTCAGGTGGGGGTTCCCAAGCGAATGGTGGTCATCGACCTTCACAAGGAAGGCGAGGACAAGAAGCCGCAAGTCTTCATCAATCCGGAAATCCTGTCGTCGGGCGACGACCGGTCCAGCTATGAAGAAGGCTGCCTGTCGATCCCGGATTATTATGCTGAGGTCGAGCGGCCGGCGGCGATTCGCGTCCGCTATGTCGATCTCGACGGCAAGATCCAGGAAATCGAGGCCGATGGCCTTCTGGCCACCTGCCTGCAGCATGAGATCGATCACCTGAACGGCGTTCTCTTCATCGACCATATTTCGCGCCTGAAGCGCGAAATGGTGATCAAGCGGTTCACCAAGGCCGCCAAACTGCGCGCCTGATCATCCTTCTTTGATCGTGGTCCTGACCATGTCGCCGCGGATCCGGATCTCCGGCTTCGCGCCCGGCGTGTTGGGCAGCGCGCTGTCGATATAGGATGCGATCGACTCCACCGCATAGCTGATGACGGAACCCGTCGGAAAGATCAGCGTCGCATCCATCATCTTGCCCATCAGCCGGATCGTTTCGGATTTGCGGACCTCGTCGAAGGCGATCCTGGCTCGGAGCGCCGCGCCCGACAGAGTAATCGCGTCCGCATGACCCTCGACGTCGACATCGCCGGCGTCTGATTTGATATCCAGCACCGAGAAATCTCCGGCAAGCGTGATGGCTGAGGCGCGCTGGTCGATCAGCACGGCCGCGTCCGGCCTGAGATTGGCCCTGAGCTCCAGCCGGCAATCGTCCCAGTCGAAATCAAAGGGCGCGTCGCCGGTGTCGACGATCAGCGAGCCGCGATCGAGAGACATGGAGCCCGTCATCGCACAGCCGTCGTCGAACCAACTTGAGCGCCACAACGCTCCCCAGCCGCTGCGGGTCCCCATAAGGCGAGCTTCAAGAGGCTCTGTATTGTCCGTATTGATCGTGACCCGACTTGCGGCCCCGCGGACCTCGATGCGGTTGACGCTCGAAAGATCGACGGGATCCGACGCCCGCGCTTCTGACGTCCAGATAGAGACGGCGGCGTCGAGAAGCATGATGGCCCCAAAGCTAGCGGCCAGTCCGAGGATGATGGGTTTCTTGCGCATCGTGGCGCCTCCTGATGAGATGAGTGACGACACGGAGAATGACGACATCGCAGAAAGGAGCGACCTGAAACGTGTTTGAGGTCGCGCCGGATCGCGATAAAGGACAGAACCAGCGCAGACGCATGCATTCGCCGATGGACTGCTCATGATCCTTTTGCCGCTTCCCTTTGTTGTCGCTTTATTCCTGGCGGTGTTTGCGATCCGCTACAGTCGGACCGCCCGCGAACGCGGAGACGACGCCCTCGCCTTCATCGTGTTGATGGCCCTGTTCGCGTTCCAATCGCTCCTGGTCGGGGCGCGATGGGGTTATGGAGCCACGGTGCTGCAACCCTTTATGGCGGCGATGGCGAGCCTGTTGCCGCCCGCCGCCTTCCTCGCCTTTCGAGGGCTGACAGGAGGTCCGACGCGCCCGAGGCTGACGGATTGGCCGCATGCGGTCTGGCCCATCCTGGTGACAGCGCTGCTCGTCCTGCGCCGGGATTGGGTTGGCGCGGTGATCATTCTCGACTTCTTGTTTTATGGCGGACTTCTGCTGGCCAGCGCGCGCGGCGGTCCCGACCGGCTGGTTGCGTCACGGCTTGATGGCGTCGTCACGTCTTATCGGGCGTTGCAGATCACCGGCGCGACCCTGATCGCGTCCGCTGTGTCCGATATGCTGATCAGTCTCGATCTGGTCCTGTTTGCCGGTCGCTATTCCGGCGCCATTATTTCCTTCGGCACGACGGTCAGTCTGATCATCCTGTCTGCTGCCGCAGTTCTTGTTGACCCGGCGCGGGTCGAGAAGAGGGAGGAGGAGAATGCCGACAGGGACGACGAGGCTGAGGACGCGCCGTCGTCCTCCCGGGAAGCCAGCGAGGAAGACAGAGAGATTGCCGCAGCGCTCGACGCGCTGATGGCGACGAACGCGCTTTATCGCGACATGGAACTCAATCTTGTCAGGCTGGCGCGCAAGCTCGGCAAGACCACCCGTGCGGTCTCCCGTGCGGTCAATCGCTGCCACGGCGTTTCGGTCTCGCAATATGTCAATGAATTTCGTGTGCGCGAGGCCCAACGCCTCTTGAAGGAGACCCAGGAAAGCGTGGTGCAGATCGCGCTGGAGGCCGGCTTCATGACCAAATCCAACTTCAATCGCGAATTTCTGCGCGTGTCAGGCCAGAGCCCGACCGACTGGCGGCGCGCGGTCGCAAGTCAAGGGGCTTGATCTTCTGCGCGCAAGAGGCTTGAAGGGGCAATCAGCCGGAGATCCGCCATGCCGCTCAGAATCATTTTCATGGGAACGCCCGATTTTTCCGCGCCCATCCTCAAAGCGCTGTACGCCGCAGGTCATGAGATTGTCGCCGTCTATTCCCAGCCCCCCCGGCCCGCCGGTCGTCGCGGGCTGGAACTGACGCCGTCTCCCGTTCACAAGACGGCTGAGGAACTGGGGATCACGGTGCGCACGCCGGTGAATTTCAAGGCCGCCGAAGATGTTGAGGCTTTCAAGGCGCTCGGCGCCGATGTCGCCGTCGTCGTCGCCTATGGATTATTGCTGCCTGTCTCGGTTCTCGAAGGAACCCGGCTCGGCTGCTATAACGGCCATGCCTCGCTTCTGCCGCGCTGGCGGGGCGCTGCCCCCATCCAGCGCGCCATCATGGCCGGAGATGCAAAGACCGGCATGATGGTGATGAAGATGGACAAGGGGCTGGATACCGGCCCGGTGGCGATGATCCGCGAGATCGGCATCTCCGAGACCATGACTTCAGGCGAACTGCATGACGCCCTGTCGGAGATGGGCGCAGAATTGATGGTCGAGGCGATGGCTGCGCTTGAGGCGGGAACGCTGACGCTGACGCCGCAGTCCGAAGACGGCGTTCTCTACGCCGCCAAGATCAGCAAGGACGAAACGCGCATCGACTTTTCCAAACCGGCTGCCGATGTCCACAATCACATTCGCGGCCTGGCCCCGTTTCCCGGCGCCTGGTTCGAAGCGACGTTCGGCGGCAAGATCGAGCGGGTCAAGGTGTTGGCGTCCGAGCGCGCCGCTGGGGCAGGGGAGCCGGGAACGGCGCTCGATGACCGCCTGACCATTGCCTGCGGCGACGGCGCGGTGCGGCTGTTGAGGCTGCAGAAGGCTGGCGGCAAGCCGCTCGACGCTGGCGATTTCCTGCGCGGGTTGCCCGTCGCCCCGGGCGTGAGGATCGGCTGATGCCGCGTTACAAGATGGTCGTCGAATATGACGGCGTGCCCTATGTCGGCTGGCAGCGGCAGGACAATGGCAAATCCGTGCAGGGCGCGATCGAGAAGGCCATTTTCGCGATGAGCGGCGAAGAGGTGTCCTTGCGCGCCGCCGGACGCACTGACTCGGGCGTTCACGCGTTCGGCCAGGTCTGCCATGTCGATCTCAGCCGAGACTGGAAGGCGTCGACAGTGGCCAACGCCATCAACGCCCATCTCGCCATGGAGGAGGAGCGTGTCGCCATTCTCTCGGCGGAGCAGGTTCCCACCACATTCGACGCCCGCTTTTCGGCCACCAAACGGCATTATCTCTATCGCATCATCAACCGCATGGCGCCATCTGCTATCGACGCCGAGCGCGCCTGGCATGTCAAGAAGCCGCTCGATGCGGAGCGCATGCATGAGGCGGCGCAGGAATTCGTCGGCCACCACGATTTCACCACCTTCCGTTCCTCGCATTGCCAGGCGAAGAATCCGCGTCGGACGATCGAACGGGTCGAGGTCAGCCGCAATGGCGACTATGTCGAGATCCGCGCCTCGGCGCAGAGCTTCCTGCACAATCAGATCCGTTCGTTTGCGGGCACGCTGAAGATGGCAGGCGAGGGAAAATGGAGCGCTCTCGACATCCGCGAGGCGCTGCTTGCGCGTGATCGCGCGCGCTGTGGACCCGTGGCTCCGCCGCATGGGCTGTTTTTCATGCAGGTGGATTACGGCGATCTGTCCACGCTTTTGACGCTCGATGATGACGAGTCAGCCGAAGGATAGGCCGAGCGCATCGATTGCATAATATTGGGTGAGCACCGAGCCCACGGCGAGCGTCATCACGAAGGCGATGGCCGGAAGCGCCTTGCGTTCGGTCAGTTGCAGCATGACCATGACATGCGCGTAGCCCGAGACGAGATAGAGAACGAGGGCGATCGAGGCCTGAAGATCGAGATTGGCGGGCGCGAAGATCATCGATGCGGAGATGGCCATCAGCGCCCATTGCACCGGTACGCTCAGCCAGTTCAGCAGAATGACGGCCTGCCGGAAGTGCTGCGCATAGCCGCCGGCGACCATCGCGGCGTAGAGGATAGCGTAAGGCGCGGTCCAGCCCAGGAGATCCAGCAACAACAGGCCCGACCAGAAGCCGTTTCCGAGATGCGTATTCTCCGGCATGTCCTGGAGATAGACGGCCCGTGTTCCCCAGAGATCAAGGAAAATGGGCGGTAGGCAATAGACGATCGCCCACCATGACCGCCAGAAACCGCGATCACTCAGATCGAGCCACTGAAAGCCCTCGCTGCGGCCGCGGATGAGCAGCCACAGGCCGTTCAGGTAATAGAAGACTTCCTCACGCCCCGGCATCTCTGAACCAGTCGGCGATGAAACTCTCGTAGATCCGCGTCAAGGCTTCGAGTTCCGATACGCGCACGCGCTCGTCGACCATATGCATGGTCTGGCCAACCAGGCCGAACTCCACCACCGGGCAGTAATCCTTGATGAACCGTGCATCCGAAGTTCCGCCCGTCGTCGAAAGCTTGGGCGTTGTTCCAGTATGGCGTTCGATGGCGCGCGACAGCGTGCCGATCAATCGATCGTCGCGGGTCAGGAACACATGGCTCGGCCGTTCGGCCCAGACCAACTCATAGCGCGCCGGAGCGCGGCCCGGCCGCAGCGCCGCGGATGCCGCGCCCTGATCCAGCCGCCGGATGATTTCCGCCTTGACCGTGTCGGCGGTCCAGGCGTCGTTGAAGCGGATGTTGAAGGCGAAGCTGACCTTGGCGGGAATGACATTGGTCGCCTTGTTGCCGGCGTCGATCGTCGTCACTTCCATATTGGACGGCTGGAAATCATCCGTGCCATGATCGAAGGGTGTTTCCATCAGTTCGGTCGCCATGGCCAAGGCGGCGCGAACCGGATTTTCGGCCAGATGCGGATAGGCGACATGGCCCTGCACGCCCTGGACGGTCACCATTCCCGACACCGAGCCGCGACGGCCGATCTTGATCATGTCGCCGAGAGTGTCCGGATTGGTCGGCTCGCCTACCAGGCAGCCGTCCCAGCGCTCGCCCCGGGCATGCGCCCATTCCAGCAGCTTCACTGTGCCGTTGACGGCGGGACCTTCCTCGTCGCCGGTGATCAGGAAGGAAATCGACCCCTGGGGACGCCCGTGCTTTTCGATATGACGGGCGACTGCGGCTGCAAAGCAGGCGACGCCGCCTTTCATATCGACCGCGCCGCGACCGAACATGACGCCATCATGGATTTCGGCGCCGAAGGGCGGATGGCTCCAGGCGGCTTCGTCGCCCACCGGCACGACATCCGTATGGCCGGCAAACATCAGATGCGGGCCGGTCTCGCCCAGTCGGGCGTAGAGATTGTCGATATCGGGCGTATCCGCCTCGCGCATGGTCATTCGCTCGACCTTGAAGCCGAGCGGAGCCAACATGGATTCGAGCAACGCCAGCGCGCCGCCCTCCTCGGGCGTCACAGAGGGGCAGCGGATGAGTTTTTGAAGATTATCAATCGGATCTTTGACTGGCATGATGGTCCAGCGTTAGCCGATGAATGAGGCTCTGTCACGGGGAAAAAACGGCGCGCCAGCCGGCGCGCCGCAAGGCGTCGCTGCCCCTTAGTCGCGCAGCAATTCGTTGATGCCTGTCTTGGAGCGGGTCTGCGCATCGACGCGCTTGACGATGACGGCGCAATAGAGGTTCGGAGCCGCAACGCCGTTCGGCATGAGATTGCCGCTGCCCATCGAGCCGGCGACGACGACGGAATAGGGCGGGACTTCGCCATAGGTGACTTCGCCGGTGGCGCGATCGACGATCTTGGTCGACTTGCCGATGAACACGCCCATGCCTAGCACGGAGCCTTCGCGTACGATGCAGCCTTCGACGACTTCCGAGCGGGCGCCGATGAAGCAATTGTCTTCGATGATGGTCGGGCCGGCCTGCATCGGCTCCAGCACGCCGCCGATGCCGACGCCGCCCGAAAGATGCACATGCTTGCCGATCTGGGCGCAGGAGCCGACGGTGGCCCAGGTGTCAACCATCGTGCCTTCGCCGACATAAGCGCCGAGATTGACGAAGGACGGCATCAGGATGGCGTTCGGCGCGATATAGGCCGAGCGGCGGACAACGGCGTTCGGCACGGCGCGGAACCCCGCCTTTTCGAATTCGTTGGCGCTCCAGCCATCGAATTTCGACGGCACCTTGTCCCACCAGGTAGAATCGCCCGGACCGCCCTTGATCACTTCCATGGCGTTGAGGCGGAAGGAGAGAAGAACCGCTTTCTTGAGCCACTGATGCACGGTCCAGGCGCCGTCCTCGCTGCGGGTCGCGACGCGCACTTTTCCGGCGTCGAGCAGGTTCAGCGCGGTTTCGACGGCGTCGCGGATCTCGCCTTTGGTGGCGGTCGAGACGGAATCACGGTTGTCGAAGGCGGCGTCGATGGTCTTTTCGAGCGAGGCGAGGTCATGGACGGTCATGGGAATTCCTTAAGCTTTGAAGGATTATCCTGCCAGAATAGCGAAAAACTGGGCCGGTTGCGGCTCTATAGCGGATGGAAATAAGCATGGCAAAGGGGAAAACCGACCAACTCAGGCGCAAGGACGGCGTGTGGGATCCCTTGCGCAGCAGCCGCAGCGACCTCAAGCGCGCCGAGCGTATTCCCGGCACGCCGCAATCCCTGTCGCCAGCCTATCGCCTCGCTTTCGCCGATTCCGAATTCCTGTGCCGGGAAGAGCTTCGCCCGGTTCGCCTGCAGCTCGAGCTGCTCAAGGTGGAAATGATGCTCACCGAATATGGCATCCGCTCGACGGTGGTCATGTTCGGCGGCGCCCGCATTCCCGCCCCGGGCCAGCCGGCCTGGGCGGCCAAAAACGATGGCCAGAAAGCCAATCTCGAAGCAGCGTCGGTCTTCTATGACGAGGCGCGCAAATTTGCTCGCCTGTGCTCGGAATGGTCGGCGGGCTATGACTACAAGGAATATGTGGTTGTGACCGGCGGCGGCCCGGGCGTCATGGAAGCGGGCAATCGCGGCGCTGACGATGTCGGCGCGCCGTCGATCGGGCTCAATATCGTGCTGCCGCATGAGCAGGCGCCCAATCCCTATGTCACCCCGGAACTGAGCTTCAACTTCCACTATTTCGCCATTCGCAAGATGCACTTCCTCATGCGGGCCAAGGCCGTGACGGTGTTTCCCGGCGGCTTCGGCACGCTGGACGAATTGTTCGAGACGATCACGCTGATGCAGACCGGGCGCATGGCGAAAGTGCCGCTGATCCTGTTCGGCGAACAGTTCTGGCGCAGGGTCGTCGATTTTGACGCGCTGGCCGAATTCGGCACGATCGCGCCGGAGGATGTCGAACTGATCAGCTTCGTCAACACCGCCGATGAGGCCTGCGCCATCATAAAGCGGTTCTATGAAAAGGAAAACGGCGCCTCCTGACGGAGACGCCGCATCAGATTCAGGAAAGTGAGGGTGTTCAACCCTGCTTCTTGGCCTTGGTCTTGGTCGCCAGGAACTCATCGGCGGTGATGAAGCCATCCTTGTTGGCGTCACGACGCTGGAACATGCGGTCTGCAACGGTGTCGAGTTCTTCCTTGGACAGTTTGCCGTCCTTGTTGGCGTCGATCTTGTCGAAATGCTTGATCAGGCCGCGGGGCAACTGTCCGGGCTTCGCCATGGTGGCGTTCGGCTCAGCCTTCACTTTCTGGCGATAGGCCTTGAGGGCGTCCTTGCCGGCATCGACTTCCTGTTTGGAAAGGAAACCGTCCTTGTCAGCGTCGACCACCGTCACGGTGGCGTTCATCGCTGCTTCCATTTCCGACTTGGAGACTTTGCCATCCTTGTCGGTGTCGAGCCGCTTGACCATCCGGGCGACGCGCTGCTCCCGCTTGGCGGGATCCTTAGCTGTCGTCGTGGGCGTGGTGGAGGCGGCGGCAAACGCAGCGCCGCTGGTGGCGGCCAAAGTCAGGGCGATGGCGGAGGCGATAAGGGTCTTGGAGTTCATGATTTCAACCTTTCTCTGGTTCGGCCGGATGGGGGAAGCCGGCCGTCGCATCGTCGCGTTTGGAGGAATCCGGCCGCGACGTTGAAATCACTTCTAGGAGATTTGCCCTGAACCGAGGCTGAACGCCTCGTTCAGCTAACCGGTCAGAGGATGGCTCTCAGGAAATCGGCGAGATTATCGGTGATATGGTCGATGACGGGATCGTTCTCGTCGGGTATTTCCCACCGTTCGAGGTGATGCTCCTTGTCGACAGGCACGATCAGCACGGTCTTCATGCCAAGCGCCCTCGGGATTTCGAGATTGCGAGGCAGATCCTCGAACATGGCGGCCTTGCGCGTCTCCACGCGATGAAGGCTCGCGAATTTGTCATAGGTCGAGCCGGCCGGCTTCGGCACGAAATCGGCGGCCACGATGTCGAAAATGTCTTCGAAATGATGCAGGACGCCCAGTGCGCGGGCAGCTTCCTCCGCATGCTTGACCGTGCCGTTTGTCAGGATGAACTTGCGGCCGGGCAGGGCCTTGATCGCCTCGCTCAGCCCCTCGTCCGCGGCGAGCCCGGAGTAATCGATGCGATGGGCCGCCTCAAGAAAGGCCGCAGGGTCGATGCCATGATGATGCATCAATCCGCGAAGCGTCGTTCCATGTTCGTGGTAATACTGCTTCTGCAGCTTGCGCGCCTCGCCGGCGTCCAGCCCCAGGAGTTCCGCCACGAAGGCGGTCATGTTGCGGTCGATTTGCGCGAACAGATCCACATGATGCGGATAAAGGGTGTTGTCGAGATCGAACACCCATTCGGTCACATGGGCGAAATCGGATGGCTGGGGCAATGCGCGTTTGTCGGTCATGTCACGGGTTATGACAGGGATCGGGAAATTCGCAAGTCTCTTGGAGCGCGTCCGATCATGACGCGAGTCCGGTCAGCAGGCCCGCTCCCGCCAGTAGCGCGAGCGTCTTGAACACGCCGAGCTTGAAACGAAACAAAGCCAGCGCGGCCAGCGCCGTCAGCGCCAGTTGGACGATGTCGAGCGAGGAGATGTCCGGCAGGCTCATGCGGATCGGACCCGTCTCGACGACCGCATGGCGCGTAAACAGAACATGCGCCGCAAACCAGAGCGCCAGATTGGCGATGACGCCGGTTACGGCGGCGGAAATGGCTGTCAAAGCCCCCGAAAGCGCCTGGTTGGATCTCAGGCGTTCGACCCAGGGCGCGCCGAGGAAGATCCACAGAAAACAGGGGGTGAAAGTCACCCAGGTAGTCAGCGTAGCGCCGAGCGCGCCGCCCAGAAGCGGTGACAGATCCCCGGACGCGCGAAAGCCGGCGATGAAGCCGACAAAGCTGAGCACCAGGACCAGAGGGCCCGGCGTGGTTTCCGCAAGGCCGAGACCATCCAGCATCTCGCCGGGCTTCAGCCATTGATAATGATCGACCGCCTGTTGGGCGACATAAGAGAGCACGGCATAGGCGCCGCCGAAGGTGACGACTGCCATTTTCGAGAAAAACAGGCTGATGTCGAGATAAACGCTCGAGCCGAAGCCAAAGGCGAAGAGAAGTCCGAATGGAGCGGCCCATAGCATCGACCAGACGACCGCCGCCACAATCGAGCCGAGCCAGCTCGCCGGACGCCCCGGATGATCAGCGTCAATGACCGACGGGCGGTCCGCGCCTGCGCCATGGTGGCCGCCACTGGAGAAGCGGTCGGGCGCAAATCGGAAGCCGGCGTAACCGATCAGCGCCGCGACGACGATGACCAGCGGAAAGGGCGCGGCGAAAGCAAAGAGGGCAATGAAGGCCGCAAGCGCGATGGCGCGCATGGCGTTGTTCTTGAGCGACCGTCGCCCGACCCGGATCAGCGCTTCCACGACGATCACCAGCACTGCGGCTTTCAACCCGGCGAACGCGCTGTCGAGCAGGCCTGTATGCCCCCAAACGGCGTAAATTGCCGAGAGTCCGAGGATCACGATGAAACCCGGCAGGATAAAAAGCATGCCGGCGACCAGTCCGCCGCGCCAGCCATGCAGGAGCCAGCCGATATAGGTTGCGAGTTGCTGCGCTTCGGGACCGGGCAGCAGCATGCAGAAATTGAGCGCATGCAGGAAACGGCTTTCAGAAATCCAGCGCCGTTCATCGACGAGTTCCCGATGCATCAGCGCGATCTGACCCGCCGGGCCGCCGAAGCTGAGCACGCCGATCTTCGCCCAAAGGCGGGCGGCCTCGCGAAAATCAGGATGCGGAGGGCGTGGGGACGGCTGTTCCAGATCGATCATTGCGGTTCCGCGTTTACCTTGTCGCAATATTTTTCCGAGCGTCAAACCTTGACTCTCGGTCGCCCCGATCCTAAATCCAGTCCCGCTAGCACTCCACAGGAGAGAGTGCTAACAACCTTTCCGCCGGGCTTGACCCGGTAATGTCATTTGATCGAGGAAACAGACAATGGCAAGCACCAATTTCCGCCCGCTTCACGATCGCGTCGTCGTTCGCCGCGTTGCATCCGAAGAAAAGACCAAGGGTGGCATCATCATCCCTGACACCGCCAAGGAAAAGCCGCAGGAAGGCGAAATCGTCGCTGTCGGCTCCGGCGTCCGCGACGACAAGGGCAATATCGTTGCTCTCGACGTCAAGGCTGGCGACCGCGTTCTGTTCGGCAAGTGGTCGGGCACCGAAGTTAAGCTCGATGGCGAAGACCTTCTGATCATGAAGGAATCCGACATCATGGGCATCATCGGCTGATTGCCGATCTCGTCAAATTCCATGCAAACCAATGGGCAATGAGCCCGGGAGTTTTCTAAAATGGCTGCTAAAGAAATCAAGTTTGGCCGTACCGCCCGCGAAAAGATGCTGCGCGGCGTCGACATTCTCGCCGATGCTGTGAAGGTCACGCTCGGCCCGAAGGGTCGCAACGTCATCATCGACAAGTCCTTCGGCGCTCCGCGCATCACCAAGGACGGCGTCTCGGTCGCCAAGGAAATCGAACTTGAAGACAAGTTCGAAAACATGGGCGCCCAGATGGTCCGCGAAGTCGCGTCCAAGACCAACGACATCGCTGGCGACGGCACCACGACCGCGACCGTTCTGGCCCAGGCCATCGTTCGCGAAGGCAACAAGGCCGTTGCCGCCGGCATGAACCCGATGGACCTCAAGCGCGGCATCGATCTGGCCGTGTCTGAAGTCGTCAAGGACCTCCAGGCCAAGGCAAAGAAGATCTCGACTTCGGAAGAAGTCGCTCAGGTCGGCACGATCTCGGCAAACGGCGACAAGCAGGTCGGCGCTGATATCGCTGAAGCCATGCAGAAGGTCGGCAATGAAGGCGTCATCACGGTTGAAGAAGCCAAGACCGCCGAAACCGAACTCGAAGTCGTCGAAGGCATGCAGTTCGACCGCGGCTACCTCAGCCCCTACTTCGTGACCAATGCAGAAAAGATGATCGCCGATCTCGACGACGCTTACATCCTGCTGCACGAAAAGAAGCTCTCGAACCTCCAGGCCATGCTGCCGGTGCTCGAAGCTGTCGTTCAGACCGGCAAGCCGCTCCTGATCATCGCTGAAGACGTCGAAGGCGAAGCTCTTGCAACGCTCGTCGTCAACAAGCTCCGCGGCGGCCTGAAGATCGCTGCTGTCAAGGCTCCTGGCTTCGGCGATCGCCGCAAGGCCATGCTCGAAGACATCGCCATCCTGACCGGCGGCACCGTGATCTCCGAAGACCTCGGCATCAAGCTTGAAAACGTCACCCTCGACATGCTGGGCCGTTCCAAGAAGGTTTCGATCTCCAAGGAAAACACCACGATCGTCGACGGCGCTGGCGCCAAGTCCGACATCGAAGGCCGCGTCGCTCAGATCAAGGCTCAGATCGAAGAAACCACTTCTGACTACGACCGCGAAAAGCTGCAGGAACGTCTTGCCAAGCTCGCTGGCGGCGTTGCCGTGATCCGCGTCGGCGGCTCCACGGAAATCGAAGTCAAGGAACGCAAGGACCGCATCGACGACGCGCTCAACGCGACGCGCGCTGCCGTTCAGGAAGGCATCGTCCCCGGCGGCGGCACCGCGCTGCTCCGTTCTTCGACGAAGATCACCGTCAAGGGCGCCAACGACGACCAGGAAGCCGGCATCAACATCGTTCGCCGCGCCCTGCAGTCGCTGGTTCGTCAGATCGCTGAAAATGCTGGCGACGAAGCCTCCATCATCGTCGGCAAGATCCTCGACAAGGACAACGACAACTTCGGCTACAACGCCCAGACGGGCGAATTCGGCGACATGATCACCATGGGCATCGTCGATCCGGTCAAGGTTGTTCGTACTGCTCTGCAGAACGCA
This sequence comes from Rhizobium sp. SG_E_25_P2, assembly GCF_029892285.1. GTDB lineage: Bacteria > Pseudomonadota > Alphaproteobacteria > Rhizobiales > Rhizobiaceae > Rhizobium_E. Next base: position 285,697 of record NZ_JARXVM010000001.1, on the reverse strand, counting down.
GCTTCGGTTGCTTCGCTGCTGATCACCACCGAAGCCATGATCGCCGAGCTTCCGAAGAAGGACGCTCCGGGCGGCATGCCTGGCGGCATGGGCGGCATGGGCGGCATGGACATGATGTGATAGGCGACAGCCTATCACACACATCCATAAAGCCGCCCATCACCAAAGATGGTTCAGCGCGTCAAGCGCGCTGAACATGCGGCATGGACATGATGTGATAGGCGACAGCCTGTTGCGCTGATCCACCGATCGGAATTAAGGGCGGCCTTCGGGTCGCCCTTTTTCGTATGTCGCGAAAGGAAAAGGCCCCGCATGAGCAGGGCCTTGCCAAAGTCAAATTCTGTAGTGGTCAGAGACGACCGACGCGTTCCGTCAGCAGGTCGAAAAACGCCTGGGCGTCGATGTCCTTCATCACCATCGCGTTTTTCTCGCGCTTGGTCACGCGCCACCAATCGACCACCGTCATGCCGAGCGTCAGTTCCGAGTTAAGCTCGATCTCGACATTGCATTCCCGGCCGGAAAAGATCTCTGGCTTCAGAAGATAGGCGATGACCGTCGGGTCGTGCAGCGGCCCGCCGTCTGAGCCGTATTTCTCGATGTCGAAACGTTCGAAGAAATCCAGCATGTCGGCGAGCGCCATGCCGGCGCGATTTCCCAGCGCGCGGATCTTCCCGACACGGGCTTTCAGCGTCAGCACCTTGTGGGTCAGGTCGAGCGGCATCATCACGATGGGGACGCCTGATTTGAGCACGATATCGGCGGCCTCAGGGTCGACAAAAATGTTGAATTCGGCGGCCGGCGTGATGTTGCCGACTTCGAAATAAGCGCCGCCCATCATCACGACTTCCTGGACGCGGGACATGATATCTGGCGCGCGTTGGAAGGCTGTCGCGATATTGGTCATCGGTCCGAGCGTGCAGAGCGTCACGGTTCCGGCCTCATGGGTCCGGAGCGTGTCGATGATGAAATCGACGCCGTTCGTGTCCTGCAGCGGCATTGTGGGCTCGAAGAGCTCAGGACCGTCGAGCCCGGTAGGGCCATGCACATATTCGGCCGTCACGGGCTGACGTTTGAGAGGGCGGTCGCAACCCGCGAAAACCTTGACATCGGGGCGGCCGGAGAATTCGCAAACGATCCGGGCATTGGTCTGGGTGCGGGACAGAGGCACATTGCCCGCGACCGTGGTGATGCCGAGGACGTCGATTTCGTCCGGCGAACCCAGGGCCAGCATGATGGCGGCGGCGTCATCCTGGCCAGGGTCGGTGTCGATGATGATCTTTCTCGGATTGGCCATGACGGCGGCGGTCCTCTTCTTATTGATTTCGCGACGACTATTGCGCGGAGGACCCGCAAGCGCAAGCGTCTTGCAACTCCATCAGGAAGACACCATATGTCGCCATGTCGGATGCTCGAACGAGGCCCGGCGATTGTCGCTTGCAGCCAAGGACATGAACGGAATGAACACGCGCATTGCCCCTTTCGCCAGCCCGCTTCTTCTGGGCTTTGACGCCATGGAGAAGACGCTTGAGCGTCTCGCCAAGAGCAACGACGGCTATCCGCCCTACAATATTGAACGACTGAAGGCCGACGCCGCCGCTGGTGAGCCAGAACGCCTCCGCATCACTCTGGCTGTCGCCGGATTCGGGGAGGATGATCTTGACGTCACCACGGAAGAGAACCAGCTGATCATCCGCGGCCGGCAGGCCGAGCAGGGTGAGCGAGAGTTCCTTTATCGCGGCATCGCGTCGCGCCAGTTCCAGCGCTGCTTCATGCTGGCGGATGGAATGCAGGTGATTGGCGCCAGCCTCAAGAATGGACTGCTTTCCGTCGACCTCATCAGGCCCGAACCTGAGAAACTTGTGCGAAAAATTAACATCTCTGTTTCAGAATGATGGTTGGACGGGATTGGCCCCGCGTCTTCCGAATCATGCAGGAGGCAATTGAATGGCCGCAAGACCCACACTGGATCGCTTGACACGTAGCGAGTTCGCGCATCTCGGCGCTGGAAAGCTCGGCTATATTCGCAAGATGCGTTCTGAAGACGTATCGCGCGTTTTCCCGGAAGCCCCGAATATCAACCCAGGTCTCGACCTCTGGGCGCTGTTCGGCGCCGATGGCACGCCGATCCTCCTGACCGACAACAGATCCTCTACATTCTTCAAGGCCGCTGAGGACGATCTGCAGACTGTGAGCCTGCACTGAAGACGTTGCCGCAGTCCGGCTGATCTTGCCGGAATGCGGCTTGTCGCCTACCCTGTTTGCCAGCTAGCGTTTGTGCACGCGGCGGGGGAGAGCGGCCATGTACAAGCAGGACGATCAATTGATCGATTTCGAGCGTGACGGCCTCACCGTCACGCAAGCGCCGGAGCGATCTGGCTATACACCCATCTCTGGCGCGCGGATTTGGTGGGCGCTGCATGGCGAGCGCGGGCCATGCGTGATCCTGCTGCATGGCGGGCTCGGTCATAGCGGCAATTGGGCCAATCAAATAACGCCTCTTCTCGACGCCGGTTATCGTGTCCTGCTGATCGATACCCGCGGCCATGGTCACAGCACGCGGGATGTGCGCCCTCTTAACTATCAACTGCTGAGTTGCGACGTGCTCGCGGTCTGTGATGGGCTGGGGCTCGAACGCTTCGCGGTCATTGGCTGGAGCGACGGCGCCTGCATCGGGCTCGAACTCTGCCGCAGCCATCCCCTTCGCATTGCCGGCCTGTTGTTTTTCGCCTGCAATATCGATCCTTCCGGTGCAAAGCCTTTCGAGTTGACGCCCGAAATCGAACGCTGTTTTTCTCGGCACGGTAAGGACTATGCCCGGTTGTCGGAGACGCCGGAGGATTTTCAGGGTTTGGTGGACATCGTGTCGACCATGCAGCGGAGCGAGCCAAATTTGAGCGCCCAGGATCTTGCGGCCATCTTGACGCCTGTGACGGTTGTCCAGGCAGAGCATGATGAATTTATAAAGCCCGAACATGCGGAATATCTCGCGCGCGCATTGGGCGAGGGCGCCTTGATGCGCCTTCCGGGCGTCAGCCATTTCGCGCCGATACAGCGGCCGTATGTTTTCAACGCGGCCGCGCTCGCTTTTCTCAAAAACCTCGAATTGTGAACGTCACAGCCGGCTGAAGGTCAGGTAGGCTGAGGAACGACCCTCTCTCCGGGCTTTCGCCTCGTAGCGGGTGCCTGGCCAGTTCGCGAAGGGGGTCAGCCAGTCGCGGGCGTTGCGCGCCGTCCATTCGAAACCGGGATGCCGGTCGAAATGTGCGAGAGTCCAGTTCACATAGGTGTCGATATCCGAGGCGAAGCAGAACTGCCCGCCGGGCTTGATCACCCGATGGAAGCGTTCGACATTGATGTCGGACACGAAACGACGCTTCCAGTGACGCTTTTTCGGCCAAGGGTCCGGATAGAGCAGATCCATATGGTCGACGGAAGCGGGTGGCAACCAGTCGAGCACCAAAGTCGCATCATCATCGAAGACGCGGATATTGCGGATGCCCTGTTCTTCAACCCGCGCCAGCAGCTTCGCCATGGAATTGACGAAGGGCTCTACGCCAATGAAACCGGTCTCCGGATTTTCCAGCGCCCGGTGAATGAGGTGTTCACCGCCGCCGAAACCGCTTTCGAGCCGGATGCGCTCGACCGGCGTGGGAAAAAGCGTTGCGAGATCGTCGGGCGCCGGCTTGGAAAGATCGAGCTTCAGCGCCGACAAAGTCTCGCCCATCAGGCGCGCCTGATTGACCCGGAGCGCCTTGCCTTTGCGCCGACCGAAAAAGGCTTCGGTCGAGCGCGAAGGGTGCTCTGTCTGATCGTCGGAAGCGCTCACGAAGCCAAAGCTTCCTTGAGCGGCTTGGCCAGGTCGATCTTTTCCCAGGAGAAGGAACCGTCACGGCCGGCCTTGCGGCCAAAATGGCCATAGGACGAGGTCTTGGCGTAAATCGGCTTGTTGAGGTTGAGGTGACGGCGAATGCCGGTCGGCGAGAGGTCGATCACCTTGCGGATCGCGGCCTCGATCTGGTCTTCCGTCACCTTCTTGCCCGTGCCATGCAAGTCGACATAGATCGACAGCGGTTGGGCGACGCCAATGGCGTAGGAGAGCTGGATCGTGCAGCGGTCGGCAAGACCTGCGGCCACGACATTCTTTGCGAGGTAACGCGCCATATAAGCGGCCGAACGGTCGACCTTGGTCGTGTCCTTGCCCGAAAATGCGCCGCCGCCATGGGGCGCCGCGCCGCCATAGGTGTCGACAATGATTTTGCGGCCGGTGAGGCCAGCGTCGCCGTCAGGTCCGCCGATCACGAATTTGCCGGTGGGGTTGATGTACCAGGCGCAATCGTCGGCGATCGGCAGATCGCCAAGCGCTTCCCGGATAAAGGGTTCGACAACGCTGCGCACCTTCTGGGAGTCCCAGCTTTCGTCCAGATGCTGCGTCGACAAAACGATGGATGTTGCTGCGGCGGGTTTGCCGTCGACATAACGCACGGTCACCTGGCTCTTGGCGTCCGGACCAAGCTTGCCGGGGTCGCCTTCGCCCTTGCGGCGCGCCTCCGAAATCAATTGTAGAATGCGATGCGAATAATAAATCGGCGCCGGCATCAGGTCAGGCGTCTCATTGCAGGCGTAGCCGAACATGATTCCCTGGTCGCCGGCGCCCTCTTCGCCCTGCTTGTCGGCGGCGTTGTCAACGCCTTGGGCAATGTCGGCCGACTGCGAATGCAGCAGCACATCGATCTTTGCGGTCTTCCAATGGAAGCCGTCCTGCTCATAGCCGATGTCGCGGATCGCCTTGCGCGCCACGGCCTTGAACTTGGAGGGATTGATCTGGTCGACGCCGTTCTTGTCTTTCTTCATCAAGCTTGGCGGCAGACGCACTTCTCCGGCGATCACCACGCGGTTGGTTGTGGCGAGCGTCTCGCATGCGATGCGGACAGACCAGGGGTCGATGCCGGTCTTGATGGCTTCGCGATAGACGAGGTCGACGATTTCGTCGGAAATTCGGTCGCAGACCTTGTCTGGATGACCTTCAGATACCGACTCGCTGGTGAACAGATAGCTGGAGCGCATGCGGGATTCCCCTCAATGAAAGACCGAAGCAGGTGTAGTCACTCGCCTGTTGAAAAACAAGCGTAGAAGGACATAAATATATCTTTATATGAATGTGTTTCCGCTTCATTAACGGAAATCGGTCATGCGCGATTTCTCGCTGCCTCGAATGACAAGGCGGAAGGCAGATCGGTCGATTCAGGTCATGCGGGGGAGGGGACTTTGCGCGCGCGGCGCTATGCGACCGGATGCGGGTTCCCCTGGGGAAACCCGCGATCCAGATGCGGCATTATTCGGTTTCCGCCTCGGCGGCGAGAGCCTTGACGAGGTCGACGAGTTTGCGACGGACCTTTTGATCGGTGATCTTTACGAAGGCGCGGTTCAACTGCAGGCCTTCCGAAGAAGACAGGAAGTCGACGACGTAATTGGAGCTTGACGCTTCAGCCATGCCGGATGGCGTGTTGGCAGGGTTGCCATCGGGAGCGTCTTCGAAGAAGAAGGACACCGGAACATTCAGAATGCCCGAGATCGCCTGCAGACGGCTTGCGCCGACGCGGTTGGTGCCTTTTTCATATTTTTGGATCTGCTGGAAGGTGATGCCCAAGCTTTCGCCGAGCTTCTCCTGGCTCATGCCCAACATAGTGCGGCGAAGGCGAATCCGGCTGCCCACATGGATGTCGATCGGATTCGGTTTCTTCTTGTTTTCTATCATTTTTTGGTTCCGGTGATGTGTGCCGTGCAGTTCTGCCGCCAATACGGGAGGATGCGCAAACCGAACGTTGCATGTCGTTAATTGATGGCGTGTTCCAGGATGTCTTGAACCCGTCGAATACACTATGCATTTCTAGGGGTTTTTGGTCAATTGCGATCGAAAACAAAACCCATGCGAGCAAGCAATGCAATCAAAAAACTAGATAACAGCAGCAACCCGAAGAGGAGTGTGCGGTAGGCTTTTGGCACAATTGTGTCGATCTTGGTCGGAATGGTTGTGTCGGTGAAACCTTTTGCGCCAAAAGCGAGTCCGGCGACGACTCTTCCGCGCGGGTCGATCATCGCCGATATGCCGCTATTGGCGTCGCGGATCACCGGCAGGCCCGTTTCCACCGCCGTCAGCCGCGCCTGGAGGAAATGCTGCCAAGGTCCGGGGCTGACGCCGAACCATTCGTCATTGGTGATGTTCAGGATCGCGTCCGGCGCGTCGGAACCCTCGGCGTTGATCTCGTCCGGAAAGATGATTTCGTAGCAGATGAGCGGCATCAGCCTGAAACCGTCCGGCAGCGTCAGCATGCCGCGCTGAAGCGCGGCCGAAAAGCCGCCGGGCATGGCGGCGACTGCCTGGAGATCCAGTTTGCGGAAAAAGTCCTCGAACGGGAGAAACTCTCCGAAAGGCACGAGATGCACTTTGTCCGCGGCGCCGATGATCTGGCCTTGGGAATCGATCATGTAGATCGAGTTGTAAAAACGTTCCTCGGCGCCGCCGCCTTCCACGCGCACTGCGCCCGCAAACAGGGTCTGTCCATCCTCAAGCGCGTCGGAGATCAACGACAGCGCATCCGGGCTGCGTGTGAGGATGAAAGGAACCGAGGTTTCCGGCCATACGATCAGGCGGGGCGGCTTTCCACCGGTGGCCGGGGGGGCCTTGGTGAGATCCAGATGCGCCTGGAAGACGGCGGCGCGTTGATCGTCATCCAGCTTGTCGGCTTGCGAGATTGCCGGCTGCACCAGCCTGACGACTCGATCGGTTTGCGCCGGTTGCGGCGCCAGATACAAAGCATAGGCGCCATAGCCGAGATGCGCGGTGAACAGAAGCGCAGCAAGGCTCAAGCCCGCTGCCCGACCGCGTGACGAGGCAAAAAGCGCCGGCGCTGCGAAAATGAACACCGCCGCCATATTCATCGTGTGGCTGCCCACCAAGGCAAGGCTTTGCATCATCAGCGGGAACGGCGTGAGGCCCTGGCCGACAGCATTCCAGGGAAAGCCGGTGAACACGACGCCGCGCAGCCACTCAGCGAGACCGAAGCTCGCGGCCAGGGCGAGAATGCGCAGGAAACCGTCGCTCCAGAGCATTCTGGCCAGCACTGCCGCCAGGCCGTAAAAGATAGCCAGGTAGGCGGGCAGCCCGACGGCCGCCAGCGGCACCGCCCAGGCGAATTCGTCAGCATCCACCAGAAGCGCATTGGCGGTCCACCAGAGGCTGGCGACGAAATAGCCGAGCCCGAAGCTCCAGCCGATGAGGAAAGACGGCCATCGGCGCAGGATGACGCCGCGATCGGGATTGCCCGAAGCGCCGTCGATCAGCCAGACAAGCACGGAAAAAGACACGAAACCGGCGGGAAACAGGCCGAATGGCGGCAGCATCAGCGCCGAGAAAGCGCCGGCGGCGACAGCGATCGCGAAACGCTTCCATCCGGCGCTCAACATGACCATCGCGGCGATGCGCTCCATGCTTATTTTCCTCGTGTTGCGAATCAATTGCCGGAGTTTTGCAGCATTCGCCGCAATTTGTCCCGCCTTGCGCTGACGCTTGTTTCCACCCTGAAGAATATGCCAATGAAGAACGGAAACATGATTTGGCCGTCTGCTTGCATCCGTACGCGCCGCAAGGGATCCGGTCCTCATTTTGGAGCAAGGTGCATATGTCTCAGGATCTCATCGTCCCGGTTATCTTGGCGGGCGGCAAAGGCACGCGTCTCTGGCCGATGTCACGTTCGGCGCGGCCCAAACAGTTTTTGGCGCTGATCGGCGACGACAGCCTCTTTCAGTTGACGCTGAAGCGGCTCAAGGATCCCAAACGATATGGCAAGCCGATCGTGGTGACCAATTCCGAATATCGCTTCCTGGTCGCCGAGCAGGCTCAGGAGGCGGGCGTCGAACTGGAGGCGGTTGTTCTCGAGCCGATCGCGCGCAACACTGCCCCCGCCATCGCGGCCGCGGCTCTGATCGCCGCCAAGAACGGGCCGCGGCTCGTGCATGTGCTGGCTTCCGACCACAATATCCGTGTGGACGACGCCTATGTAACGGCGATCGACACCGCCACCGCAGCCGCCCGCGCGGGTCGTCTCGCCACTTTCGGCATCACTCCGACTTCGCCGGCGACCGGCTTCGGCTATATCGAGGCTGGACAAAAGGAGGCTTCTGGCGCCCATCTCGTCCAGCGCTTCGTCGAAAAGCCGAATGAGGAGCGCGCCAAGGACATGCTGGCGACCGGAAACTATTACTGGAATTCCGGGATGTTCCTGTTCAACACCGACGTCTTCCTCGGCGAATGCGCGGCGTTTGCGCCAGAAGTGTTGGATGCGGCTAAGAATTCGGTCGACAATGCCCGCGTCGATCTCGATTTCGTCCGCCTCGGCGAGGCGGAATTCGCCAAGTCGCCCGATATCTCCGTCGACTATGCGATTTTCGAGCACACCAAGCTCGCCTCCGTCGCGCCGTCGCCGATCCAGTGGTCGGATCTCGGCGCCTGGGACGCGGTGTGGAAGGAAAGCGAATGCGATGCGGACGGCAATGTCGCGCGCGGACCGGTCAATCTCTACAACACCAAGAATTCCTTCGTCTTCTCCGAAAGCGCCCATGTCGCGGTCAACGGGGTGGAGGACGCGGTGGTGCTGGTTTCGGAAGACGCTGTGTATGTGGGCAAGCTCACCGATGCGCAGGATGTCGGCAAGGTCGTGAAAGACCTGATGAAGAACCCGGCCACCGCCAAACTCACCGAGGAGCATCGCACCAGCTACCGGCCCTGGGGCGGCTATACGTCCGTGTTGATGGGCGAACGCTTTCAGGTGAAGCGTATCTTCGTGAAGCCGGGCAAGCAGTTGTCGCTGCAGAAGCACCATCACCGCTCCGAGCACTGGATCGTGGTGCGCGGCACCGCCGAGGTGCAGATTGGCGAGGCCAAGCAGATGCTGCGCGAAAACGAGTCGATCTATATTCCGCAGGGTGAGTTGCACCGCCTTTCGAACCCCGGGAAAATCCTGCTTGAGCTGGTGGAAGTCCAGACCGGCTCTTATCTCGGCGAAGACGACATCGTTCGCATCGAAGACACGTTCGGGCGGATCTAAATCCGCCCCTGCCGATTGCGGCGATATCAGCCGGACGGCGGCAATGTGACGAGGCTTGTTTTTCCCTTGTGCAGGAAGCAGGCCTTGTCGAACAGGCCTGTGCCGAGCGCGTCGAGCCTCCTGATGTCGGAATAGTCGGGCACAGGCTTTCCGGAAAGCTCGAAACGCCTGTCGATCTGCGAGAGAAACGCCAGCCGGAGGCGCCTGTCACGCGCATGCCCGCGCAGACGCGCGACCTGATCGCGCAGCGTTGGCGACCGTCGGTTCTGGTCCAGCAGTTGCAGATAGTCGACGACGGCGACGTCTCCAGGCTTGGCGGTTTGCAGTTGGGTCATGATGTGATCGGCGTCCAGCCCCTCCGTCAGGTCGATCCGAAGCCGTCCCGATGTCAGGTCGTCTGCGCGCCGCATGCGCTCCAGTCGACGCCTGATAGTCGGCTCGGTGCATTCCAGCGAAAAGATGGAGGCCTGAAATCCGGCCCGCACGGCATCCGCGGCCAGACCAAGCCCGAACAGCGTCTTTCCCTGACTCGGGCGTGCGCCAATGAGCAACACCTCGCCCGGCTCGGCGAATATGGCTGGATCGGGGACAGCCTGGCGGTTCGATGCCGCAACCAGATGGCTCCAGGCCTGATAGCCCTCGCGCCGGGCAATCTCGTCGAGCGCCTGATGGAGCGGCTGGTTTTTGTCGCGCGCCAACCGCCGCGCCTGTCGTTTAAGCAGGAAAACAGGATATGTCATCGGAACCTCGCACAGCGAGCTTTTCCGCAACCCCTCCTTATGCAGCGCGCTCAAGGATGTCCCAAGGGATATCGCCCGGCATGATGATGCTTTCCCGGTGGAGGGAGGGAGGCGCGGGCCGCGCCTTCCTCGATGTCTAGGCGATTCTCATCCCTTTCGCCAGCGCCGCCCTATATAGCTTTGCTTTGCGCGGATCAGTTGCTCTGCGTCAGCGCTTTTTGACCGTGAAACTCCAATAGCGGTCGGGGCCCGCGGCGAGGTTAAAGCCGATTTCGCGAACCCGAACCGACGAATAGCCAACGCGGCGGATCAGTTCGAGCCACATCGAGCGGCCGAGCACGGAGTAGTGATTGGGGTTGTTCTGATGATTGGCCGCAGTATCCGGCGCCGGCACTTCCATATAGAGGATGCCGCCCGGCTTCAGCACACGATAGGTTTCCGCCAGCGAGAAATAGGGGAAAATGCTATGTTCCAGCACATGTCGCGACCAGACGAGATCGAAGGTTTCGTCTTCGAAATCGAGAAAGGACAGGTCCATCTCGACGGCGTTGTAACCCTTCTCGCAGCAGATCCGCACATCCTCGCCGATGGCGATGCCGACGGCGTCGAGTTTGTCGGCGGTGAAGTGCTTAAGCGCCACGCCTTGGCCGCAACCAATATCCAGCACCTTGGCGCCTTCGGCCAACGGATGCTCCGTCTTGAGCGCCTTATAGGCCGAGGCGGTGATGGAGTCATGCAACTCTGTGGCCGTCTCGGGATAGACATCCTTCCAGAGACTTTTCAGAAATTTGTCGAAACGAGCATATTTCGCTTCCAGCGAATAGGCTTCCGGCTGGATCTCGGAAGTGATGCGTTTTTGCCTTGCCTGCGCGGCCATTGAACTTGCCCCTCTAAAGCGATTGCCCTGTTGATCGCTGAAGGAAAAAGTAAATAAATATGGTAAATTAAAACTTAAGAAAGCTCTACAAGTCGTTAATGTGATTTTCCATATACCGGGCGACCTATTTGGCGTCGACGCAAGGATCTTTCATTTTCATTTCGACCGAAACAGCGACCGCATGCTCGGTTTCAGCCATTGCAAAGCAGTCGGCAGCGCCTGCGAGGCAGGATCGCGGCGGTTGTTTCGCAAGGCCACGCGATATGCTTTTGAAAGGAAACGCGGGGCCGCGCTTGCAAAACCCGGTTGCGAAGTGGGATGCCAGGACCTGGTCATTCCGCCGAGTGCGATCACCCGGTTTTAAAAGGTTCCGTCCGTCGGATGTCCAGCAAGCATCCCCGTTTTGTTGGGTGTTTGGCGCCGGGCCAGATGCGTGACTATGATCCAGAGCCCGCGGGACTCTCTCTCGCCGCGCTCAGCTCATGGCCTCCATGTCGCGGCAAAGGTTTCCGCGATCGCCAGAACGGCGGCGTGAACGGGGCCGGAAGTGATCGAGGGAATGACCGAAGCATCGACGATATAGAGATTGTCGAGGCCATTGAGCTTGAGGTCCGCGTTTACGACGGCGGTTTCATCTTTCCCCATCCGGCATGTGCCAACCGGGTGGTGATGGGTGATCACCGCCTTGGCGATGAAGGCGTCCTTTTCCGCGTCCGACATCGGCTTGGAACCCGGCAAGATTTCCTCGCCGCGCCAGTCGTCCATCGCGCTTGCCTGGCCTACCATGCGCGCGTAATCGAGCGCGCGGCGAAAGAGCCGACGATCATTCTCGGTCTGGAGATAAGCGGGGTCGATGATCGGTTTGTTCGCGATGTCGGGTCCTGAGATTTTCAGGTCGCCTCGGCTGGTTGGGTGCGTGACCCCGAACAGCAGCGTATAGGCTTCGCCGGGCTGCTGCGACGGCAACGCTTCAGATGCCGACGGGCCGATGACGCAGCCCAGGACCACGTCGGGTTTCCCCGAGGCGATCGACGGGTCTTTTGCGTTCAGATACATCAGCGATTCGGAATGCTGGAGGCGCGAAGCGGGCACCGGTTGCCTGGATCGATAGGCGTTGCCGGAGCCCAGCAAATGGTCGTGCAAATTGCGGCCAACCTGCGATCGGGACAGACTGCAGGCGACGCCCGCCTTCGCAAGCGTCTCCGGATCGCCGACGCCCGAGCGCATCAGCAGCAGTGGATTGGCCACTGAGCCGGCGGCAAGGATCACCGTGTCGGCGCTGTAGACCATATCCTGACCACCAATGGTCACCTCCACTCCCGCGATCCTGCCTGCCTCCATGATCAGCCGATGAACCGTGGCGTCCCCCTGCAGCGTGAGGTTAGGACGCGACAGGATCGGGAACAGATAGGCCTGCGCGGCGCTGACGCGCTTGCCATCGCGAATCGTCAGCGAATTGGGCGCCAAGCCGTTCAGATGTTCGCCATTATGATCGCCGAGCACGGGCGCGCCGATTTCTTCGCCCGCGCGCATATAGGCCCGCGCCACCGGACTGACCTCGTCATGGGGAATCCAGACAGGCAGCGGGCCGCCTTTGCCATGATGGGCGCTCGCCGGGCCTGAGAAGTCCTCCATTGCGATAAAGCTTGGCAGCAAGCCCTCATAAGACCAGCGCGAGGATCCTGTCGCCTCGGCCCAGGGGGCGAAATCGTCGCGATGTCCGCGCACATGCGCCATTGCGTGTAGGCAGCTCGATCCGCCAAATATCCTGCCACGCGGCCAGGGATGGACGCGCCCGGCCGTGCCGGCCTGCGGGATGGTCTCGAACGCCCAATCATAGTCGCGACCTTGGATGAATGGCCACTTTAACGGATTGTCGATGTCCGGATCTGTCGGCATGCCCCCCGCCTCGAGCACACCGACGCGGCATGCGGGGTCAGCGGATAGTCGATTGGCAAGCACCGAGCCCGCAGAGCCCGCGCCTATGATCAGAATATCGAAATGCGGCATCCTAAAAACTCCATGGTGAGGCGTCTCGCGGCGTTCAAGCTGCAAGGGCGGGAAATTACGGTCTGTCGAGATGGAAACTGAGGCAGCTTACAGGCTGTCCAAGCTCCCCACGCCGAGCCTGGCGGCGATTTTGCGCTGGACCACTGCAAGGTGATCCCACATGCATTTTTCCGCCCGGTCCGGATCGCGTGCGATAATGGCCTCGGCGATCTGTTGGTGTTCTGCGTCGCGCTCGGCGATGCGCTCCGCCGTGGTTTCGTCGTCGCTTTCGGCGAAACGCAGCCGGCTGTCGTTTTGCACCTGGTTCAACAGAAGATGCAGTTCGCTGGCGAGGCTGTTTCGCGACCCGGCGGCAATGGCGCGATGGAACATCTGGTCGGCCTGGCTGGGGCTCATTCCTGCCGGCGACCTGGCCGCCTGGACGATGCGGATGATTTCGGCGGGCGAGGCGCGCAGAGCCGCAAGCCGGGCCAGCGCCGGCTCCAGCATCATGCGCATCTCCATCACTTCCAGCGGATTGGTGGATAGGACAAGACGCCCGCTCTGCGCCGTTGCTTCCGTTGTCGACGTCCTGCGGCCGGCGCGCGCCGGTTCCAGTTCGCCAAGGTCGCGCAGCGTCTGCAGCCCCTTCCGCAACTGATGGCGCTTGATGTTCAGCCGTTCCGCAAGCTCGCGCTCCGGCGGCATGACGCCGTGCTCTTCCATGATCCGGCGCAGCGAGCCGACCACATCGCTCGGCTCCTCGTCATTCGGCATGGGGTGGGGGCCCGGGTTCGACAGCGCCTCTGCCGCCTGACGTTTCGCTTGCTTGTCCAACTTCGTCCTCTCTCCGACGCGACGCCAAACCTCCCCAGCGTCATAGTTCACACTGCGCCATCTGCGCTTGGCCGTGGTGGCCATATGGTTGGCCTTATGGTTGATCCTAAACGGCAGGCTGTGATGGCGAATTTCCCTAGCAACTAAGCCAAGTCGGTGAATGTCGCAATTGCTTTTTGCGGAATGAAACCTATTGTGCAAGGTGATGGCCAACCAATAATCAATTATGGTTTGACGAATGGTTGAGTGCAGGACGTCCCATTTGCCTGGAGAAAATGCCGCATGACACAGCCCCGCAACGAAACGATTTTCACGCTGACCACTGGCCCGGTCAATTGTTACCCCGCCGTGCTGCAGGCGCTGGGCCGGCCGGTGCTCTACGATTACGATCCCGGATTCCTCGAAACCTATTCCCGTGTAAGCCAAAAAGCGATGGCGGCCATGCAAACCTCTGTTCCGCCGATCATCTTGCAGGGCGAACCGGTGCTTGGGCTTGAGGCCGCCGCCGCATCGGTCGTGTCGCCAGACGATGTCGTGCTCAATCTTGCGTCTGGCGTTTATGGCGACGGCTATCGCTATTGGCTGGAGCCGCGCTGCCGCGAATATCTGGAGATCCGTACGCCCTTCAATGAAGCGATCGATCCCGACGCGGTCGCGGCGATGCTTGAGCAGAGGCCTGACATCACGGTCGTCGCCGTCTGCCATCACGATACGCCGTCCGGCACCATCAATCCGGTCGCGGCCATTGGCGCATTGGTCGCCAAGAGCCGGGCGGTTTTTATTGTCGACGCCGTATCGTCTTTCGGCGGCATGGAGATTTTGCCGGACGCCGTGCATGCCGACATTTTTGTCACGGGCCCGAACAAGTGCCTGGGCTGCCCTCCGGGTCTGTCGCTCCTCGCTATCAGCGCCAAGGGCTGGGAGAAGATAAAATCCAATCCGCGCGCGCCAAAGGCGTCGATCCTGAGCATTTTGGATTGGGAGCATGCCTGGCGCCCGGACCAGCCCTTTCCATTCACGCCGTCGGTCGCGGAGATCAACGCCTTGGAAGCCGCGCTCGATCTTTATCTGGCGGAAGGAGCGCAGGTTGTCTGGGCCCGACACGCCGCGACCGCCGCAGCGTGCCGCGCCGGGATCAAGGCTATGGGATTGACGCTCTGGGCGGCTCGTGAGGAGATTGCCTCCCCGACGGCGACGGCGGTGGCGCTGCCCTTGGGCGTGGATGAGACCGCATTGCGCCGCATCATGCGTGATGATTACGGCGTCATGATTTCGTCGGGACGTGGCGAGACGCACAACAAACTGGTCCGCATCGGCCATATGGGGCCGACCGCCCAGCCCATCTATGCGCTGACTGCCGTGGCTGCCTTGGGGGCCGCGCTCAATAAACTGGTTGCCGGCGCCTGTGATATCGGCGCGGGCGCCGCGGCGGTCATCGCGTCCATCGACGCATCGTGACGGATGAAGGGGCGAGGGCGGGCGCCAGCCCCCCACGCTCCCGAGCCGATCAGCGGGCGCCGCGCACATAGGCGGCTCCCAAAGCGCTCGGCAGATTGGCCTTGCGACCGAGAAAAACCAGCACCAGCATCACGGCGGCAAATGGCAACATCTGGATGACGTCAGTGGGAATATCCACGCCCGCCACCTGCAGCGCTGTGGTCAGCGACAGGCAGGCGCCGAACAGGATTGCGCCGCCCAGCACCCAGAGCGGCTTGCCGCGAGCCAGCATCGCCAGCACGATGCCGATAAAGCCCTGGCCATGGGTCATGAACGGCACGAAAATGCCGGCCCCGACAATGGCCATGAACGCGCCGCCCAGCCCGACAAGCGCCCCAGTGATGAGGACAGCGCCGGAGCGGATGAGAATGACATTGACGCCGGCGGCATCCAAGGCCGCCGGCTTGTCGCCGGCCGCCTGGAGCGCGATGCCCCAATGTGTGCGGCGGTAGAGATAGGCAAGCACGCCCACCAGCGCCAGGGAGAGATAGGCGACCGGTTCGCGGCTGAACAGCGCGGGCCCGAGCACCGGGATTTGAGTCAATCCTGGAATGGCCCATGTCGTCGGCGCCGACAGTCTCGGATAGCTCTGGCTGAACTGCACATGATGCAGAAGCGCTGTGGCTCCCTCCGCCCCGAGCGTCAGCGCAATGCCGATGACGATCTGGTTCAGGCCCATGCGCACGCAAAACAGCGCCATCAGCGCTGCGACGACCATGCCGCCGCCCATGCCGCCTAGAAAGCCGAGCAAGGCCGAGTCTGTCTTCCAGGCGACAAGGAAGCCGAAATAGGCGCCCGACAGCATCATGCCTTCAATGCCGATATTTAACACGCCGGCCTTTTCAGAGAGTTGTTCGCCGAGGCCGGCAAGCAGAAGCGGGATGCCGGCGGCGATCGCGCCCACCAGCAATGCGGTCATGAAGGCTTCCGTGAAAAGCGTCATGGTCAAACCCTCTTGCGATCGCGGCGACGTTGATCGAGCATTTCGGTGACGGCGAGCAAAATGAGCAGAACCGCCATGGTCACCAGCGTGAAATAATTCGGCACGCCCATCCGTCGCGCGGCGCTCTCGCTGCCGATCGACAGCATCGAGAAGAAAAACACATAGGCGATGGTGGCAAAACCATTGAAGCGGGCCAGAAACACCAGCGGCACGATGGTCAGCGAATAGGCCGGATTCCAGTCGGCGCGGACATTGCCATATTGGCCGAGGATGGCGGTCGCGCCCGACAGGCCGGAGAGGCCGGCCGACAAAGCGAACACCGTGACCGTGAGCGCCGACACCGGCAGTCCCGCATGCACGGCGGCGCGGGCATTGGCCCCAACGATCCGCAGCTTGAGGCCGAAAGCGGTGCGCGCCATGACAAAATGCACGATCAGGATCGCGGCCAAACCGATCAGTAGTCCGCTCGATACGGTGGTGTCGAAAAGACGCGGCAGGCGATCCTCGACCGGCAGTGTGCGGGTTTGCGGCACAGTCGTCGTCGGATCGAGAAACAATAGTTTCACCAGCACATTGGCGAAGGAAATGCCGAGAAACGTCATCATCATC
This sequence comes from Rhizobium sp. SG_E_25_P2, assembly GCF_029892285.1. Classification (GTDB taxonomy): domain Bacteria; phylum Pseudomonadota; class Alphaproteobacteria; order Rhizobiales; family Rhizobiaceae; genus Rhizobium_E. The sequence goes on along the minus strand of NZ_JARXVM010000001.1, from coordinate 269,101 downwards.
GTGGTGATGATCTCGTTGACGCCCTGATAGGCGCGCAACAGCGCAGGCACGATTGACCAGATTGCGCCGGCGACCGCGCCAATGACCAGGCTGACGATGAGCGTGGCCCAAACAGGCATGATCTGAACCAGAAGCGGCGCGAAGGCGGCGACGAACACGGCGCCGAGCAGGAACTGCGCGTCGCCGCCGAGATTCCATATGCCGGCGCGGAAGGCGACGATCAGGCCGGCGGCGATGAGCAGCAGAGGTCCCATGCCCGTCAGGGTCGCCTGCAGGCCGGTGGGCGACAGCAGACCCCTTTTGACGATATAGCCGTAATAGGCAAGCGGATCGACGCTCATCAGCAACAGGATCAGGCTGGCGATCAGCAGCGCGGCGATCAGCGGCCCGATGGACAGGGCTATGGTGTGCAGGCGTTCGCGCGTCGTATCGCTCTGGCCAGTCGCTACGGCCGATTTAGTCATGTCGCCGCCCTTAGCGACGCTCGAGATGTCCGCGCTCATTTGGCCACACCACTCATCATTTCGCCGATCCGCTGGCGGGCGGAGGCGTCATTGTCGACAATGCCGACCACGCGTCCCTGCGACATCACAGCGATACGGTCGGACAATTCCAGGAGTTCGTCGAGCTCGGTTGAAAACACCAGCACCGCCTTGCCGGTATCGGCGGCGTCGCGGATGCGGCGGCGCGAGGCGGCGATATTCTGCAGGTCCAGCCCATAAGTCGGCTTGGCGAAGATGACAGCGCGGGCGGAGCCGGTCAGTTCGCGCGCCAGAAGCAGTTTCTGGATATTCCCACCCGACAGCTTGCCCGCAGGCGTTTCAATGCTTGGCGTGCGTATGTCGAATTCGACCACCTGTTTTCGGGCGTTGGCGGCGATTTCGGATGGGTTTTCGAGACCCGATCGCCAGAATGGCGCTTCGCCGATCTGCTTGAGCAGAAGATTGATGGAAACGGGAAAAGCGCCGACCGTGCCTTCGCCCAGGCGATCATCGGTGACATAACGCAGGCCGCGCTTGCGACGATCGCCCACGGAAAGATCCTCCAGCGGCGCGCCGTCGAGATAGATGCGTCCATTGCGGATGGGCCGTTGGCCGGCGAGCGCTTCGGCCAGCTGCTTCTGGCCATTGCCATCGATGCCGGCGACGCCGACGATTTCGCCAGAGCGGATCTTCAACTCGACGCCGGAGACCGGGACAGACGGATCATCGACTTCGAGAGCCAGAATTTCCAGCACGGGTTCGCCCAGAGGCGGCTTTGCCCTGGATACGGTATCTGCCTGCGGTTGGGCGGTTTTGTCTTCGCTCTGGCCAAACATCAGCCTGACGATTTCTTGCGTCACCTTTTCCGGGCCAAGCGATTTCAATGCATCCGGCGCAATCGCACCGACTTTCTTGCCGAGCCGCAGCACCGAGATCCGATCGCCATAGGCCACGGCTTCGTTGAGCTTGTGGGTGATGAAGATCACCGCGAGACCCTGCGACACCAGCCGGCGCATCAGAAGGCCAAGCTTCTCCGCATCCTTCGGCGTCAGCATGGCGGTGGCTTCATCAAGAATGAGAAAGCGGCTGCCGCGCATCAGCGCACGCACGATCTCGGCTTGTTGCTGCTCGCCCAGCGACAGGCTGTTGGTCACCGCCATCGGCGTGACCTCGACGCCGATCGACCGGGCGGTTTCGCTCATGCGCGCAGCGATCGCTGGCCTGTCCGGGCTGCGCCACCAGCGACCGCCGAGATTGACATTGTCCACCAGCGTCAGGCTGGGCACCAGCATGGAATGCTGAAACACCGTGCCGATGCCCACTGACAAAGCGTGCTGCGGCGACTGGATGGCCTTGCGAACCCCGTCGATCAGGATGTCGCCATCGTCCGGCTGCTGCAGTCCGGAGAGCATGCTGACCAGTGTGGACTTGCCAGCGCCGTTCTCGCCCAGAAGCACATGCACTTCACCCGGGAAAAAATCGATCGATATGGAATCGTTTGCGACAATGCCGGGAAAGCGCTTGGTCACGTCTTTCAGCGACACGATCGGCTGGCTCGGCGCCAACGCCGCAGCTTGGGGAGATGTCATCAAAATTACCGCCGTTTTTTCCGCGCAGTCATGCGGTCCGGAGTTGGCTTGCGCCGGCCCCGGACCACTATTTATTACTTCAACTGGCTGACCAGCGCATGCACGGATTCGGCGTCGAACTTCGGCGTGATCTTGATGTCGCCCTTGATGATCTGGTCGCGGATCTCCATCACCGATGTCCAGACATCGTCCGGGATCTGCTTGGTCTTGAGCAGCGAGACGGAGTCATCCTGCAGCGAGATATTGTAGTTCCGTGATCCGAATTTGTCCGCCTTGATGTCCTCGATCATGGCTGTGTAGACGGGCGTCAGGTTCCACAACACCGAACTCAGCAGATAGCCCTTGTCGATAGTGGACTTGTCGCCGATCACATCAATGAACAGCACCTTGCCGCCGTCGACGGCCTTTGTCGTTTCCACGGCCTGCAGCATGCCGAAGGACGAGCCGTTGCCCTGGCCGAAAATGATGTCGGCGCCGGAAGCGATCAGCGATTCCGTCACGCGCTTGCCGCCAGCGGCGTCGGAATAGGCGGCCGGGCCGATCACGGCGTAGCGGATGACGGTCGACGGCTTCTCAGCCTTCACGCCTTCGGCAAAAGCGGCGGATTGCGAATTCCAAGATGGCGGCTCGCCCGACACCACGATGCCGACAGTGCCGGAGCGCGACATTTTGGCGGCAAGGCGTCCGGCAAGATACGCGCCTTCATGGCCGCTGGCGGTGTAGTCGGCCACCGCGTCCTTTTTCAGCGAGTTGGGGCTGTCGACAATGGCGACCTTCACACCCAGTTCCGCGCCAATCTCAGGCGCTGCGGTATTGTAGCCGCTGGCATGGGCGATGAGAAGCGCATTGCCGTCTTCCGCCAGCTCGCGCAGGGTCGGCCGCACATCGCCATAGCCAAGATTTTCAGCCGTCACCACCTCAACGCCGGTCGCCTTGCCGGCAGCTTTTGCGCCATCGACGCCTTGCTGGTTCCAGCCGAAGTCTGTTCCTTGTTCAGGCGTAAGAATTGCGATGGACTTTATGTCCTGAGAATGCGCCATTGTTGTAAATAGCGCAAAAGTTACTGATGCGAGAAGCGTAGATATAGTTTTCATTTTCATCTCTGTTCCCTTTTATTGATTGCTTTACATGGATATATCTCAGTGATAGGCCTTTGCGAAAGTCAAAGGGGACGTATATGAGATATATTCAATTCTTTGTAGCCGCTTCCGTGGTTTGCGCTGCCTTTTCTGCGTCTGGCGCTTACGCCACGCCGCTGGAGCGCGGGTCCAAAGGACTGTCGCCGCTCCTCATTACGATGAAGAATGATGGCGCGCGACCGATCGCCTGCGGTGCGACGCTTGCGCACTGGTATTCCCAGTCTCTCGGCACGGTAAAACCAGGGGCCGTATTGCATGCGAAATTGTGGCAAAAGCAGCAGACTGGCGCTGTCTTTCTGCTGAACCAGATAGAAGACCGGATGCCGGTCGAGCGAATCTGGTGTGGTCTCGCCGGACAATCCTGGCAAACGCGCGCCGAAATCAGCTTCGAGCGAAAAGCGGGCGTCAAGATTAGCCCAATCGTCATGACCTGCGTTTCCAGCTCGGACGGACTTCGGTGCAGTCAGAAATAGGCCGCCTCGCAGATCGTCTTTATCGCCGGGTCTTGATGATGGGGACGCCATGGAAAACTCCGCTGCGGAAAGCTTGAAAAGCCAAGCCATGTGTCGGGTCGTGTCAACCATATGGGAAATGGTTGGCTGCCCCGTCTGCCGCGAGACTATAATCAGGCTTTGAAGAGCGTCAACACAGATTCAACCAATATTTAATGGTTGGAGTATGGTTGGAGAAAAATCAAAAAATCTGTGTTCAATGCGTTTGCACACCTATTGGAAATTTGCACTCGGAGAACGGGAATTTTCCTGATGGCGTCATGAAAAAGTGTTTAAATGGATGCTTTTAGTGCAATTTTGCGACGGGCGCCCAAATCTTCGGCGTGACAAAAATTTTCCAACCAATAATTTTGGTTGATTTTAATTGGTTGGGGGCTACCTTGCTCATCGTCGGCTCTAAGAAGCCGCACGGGCCACGCTGGATGCATGCCTTGCCGTCGATCGTCAGACGAACACGGCCGGTGCGGTGTCCAATTTGAGGGGTTTAGGAGAAGCCAATGGTCAACACAGTGTCCGCCGCCAAGGCAAAGGTCGTCAGTCGCCTGAAGACAGGCGAAGAGTTCAAGGCATCACTCGATGATGGGCGCCAGCTCTGGGTCGGGGGCAAGCGCGTTGAGAAGGTGACCGACGAGCCGGCGCTGAAAGCGGGCATTGATCTGCTCGCCTCCATGTTTGACGACCAGTTCACCGAAGAATACGCCGACGCCACCACCTATATCGAGCCGACGACCAACGAGATCGTCAGCCGTTCCTGGCAGATTCCGCGCACCAAGCAGGATCTGGAAGATCGTCGCAAGATGATCGAATACACCAGCCTGAAGACGGGCGGCACTTTTGGTCGTCCGCCGGATCTGGCTCCGGCGATCGCCGTTGGTCTGGCTGCCTATCTGCCAACCTTCAAGGCGAAAAAATCGCTGATCGACGGCTGCAGCCCTGATTTTGCCGAGAATATCGAAAGCTACATTGCGTTTGGCCGTGAAAACAATCTGACCGCCTCCGAAAGCCTTGCGGGCCCGCAGACAGATCGTTCTGATCCAAAAGCGGCGGAAGGGTCGCTGTTGCGGGTCAAATCGGTCGAGAAGGGCGGCATCCGCATTTCAGGCGCCAAGACGGTCGGCTCCATCGCCGCTCAGGCCAACGAAATCTTCTTCACCAATCTCGGCGGCATCCAGTCTACGCCCGCCGACGCCTGCATCTGGGGCTCTGTGCCGATCAACACGCCCGGCATCAAGATGATCTCGCGCGAAATGGTGTCGCAGCCGGGCGCTGACCCGTTCGACCACCCGGTCGGTCATCGCGGCGAAGAAGCCGACCAATTCATCGTGTTCGACAATGTGTTCGTGCCGACGGAGCGGATCTTCAATCTCGGCGATCCCACAGCCATGCAATGGTATGGTCCGGTCTGCGTGTTTGCCCATTGGCATGTGCTGACGCGTCTGGCGGTTAAAGCCGAACTGTTCGTCGGCGCCGGCCAGATGGTTATCGAGGTGCTTGGCACCGACAAGATCCCGGCCGTGCAGATGATGCTGGGCGAACTGATCGAATATGCGCAGACCTTGCGCGCCTTCATCTACGCCGCCGAAGCCAAGGCCAAGCCGACCGAAGCTGATGTCATGGCGCCGGATGTCGGCATGCTGACGGCAGGCCGTCTCTATTCCATCCAGCACTATCCGCGCATCATCCATATCCTGCAGGAAATGTGTGGTCAGGGCCTGGTCATGCGGTTCGGCAAGGCTGCTTACGAGAACCCGGAGATCGGCCACCATCTCAAGGATCTGCTGCCTGGTCATGGCGTATCGGCTATGCAGAAGGAACTGTTGATGAACTTCATCTGGGACATGACCGCAAGCGCGCTTGCCGGCCGCGTCGCCCTGTTTGAAAACGTCAACGCCAGCCCTGCGCCGCGCCTGCGCGCCCGCCTGTTCGATGAAGTCGATCGCAACGGCTATGTCGCGCAGGTCAAGAAACTTGCCGGCATGGACTGGTAATCAGCGAAAACGAGGACAAGGCGCGCCAATGCGCCTTGTCTTCCATCTCTTGTTTTGGCGGCCGCCAGTCGGCTCGACCGAAAGACATGCCATGTTGTCTCACGATCAACTCATCGACCAGTTTTACGATTGCTATAATCGCCATGATGCGTCCGCAGCCATTGCGCTCTATGCCAGTGATGGGCGCCATGTCGAGATGGCCATGGGCAAGACGCGCGCCGGCGCCGATGCGCTTCAGGCGGGGCTCGAAGGCTTTTTCAAGATGATGCCCGATGTCGTCTGGCGCGAGCGCGAACGGGTTCGCTCCGCTGGCCGCGTCGCTGTTGTCTATACGATGACGGGCCATGTGGCGCCGCGCTCTTCGGATGCCGCAGCCAAGCCAGTCGCCCTGCCAGGGCTGCATGTGTTCACGATTGAAAACGGACAGATCATTGAGACGCAGGATCTCTGGGACAAGGCCGAGTTTCTGGCGCAGATTGCGTGATGACAATGAGAATTGCCGAATATCAGACCTATGACGCGCTGGGCCTGGCCCAGTTGGTCAAGACCAAGGCGGTTTCACCGGTTGAGCTGTTGAAAACAGCCATCTCGCTGATCGAGGCGCTCGATCCTGTGCTGAACACCGTGGTTCATCGCCATTTCGATCTTGCATTCAGCGCCATTGAACAAGGCTTGCCCGACGGGCTCTTCACCGGCGTGCCGTTCCTGATCAAGAACACTGGCTTTGAAGTGAAGGACATGATCCTGTCGACAGGATCCAGGCTTTTCGCCGATGCCGTATCGAGCCGTGATGGAACGCTGGCTGCCCGCTACAAGAATGCGGGTCTGGTCATTGTCGGCAAATCCAATACGCCGGAATTTGCGCTGAGTTTTGCGACCGAGCCTTCGGCCTTCGGCGTCACACGTAATCCCTGGAACACGGAGCATGGCCCGGGCGGCTCGTCGGGCGGGTCCGCCGCAGCCGTCGCCGCAGGGATCATGCCGATGGCCAATGCATCGGATGGCGCAGGTTCGACGCGTCTGCCCGCCTCCCATAGCGGCCTGTTCGGCTTCAAGCCCAGCCGCATGCGTAACCCGCTCGGCCCTGTGGCTGTGGAAGGTATTGCCGGCATGTCGACGCCGCATGCGCTGTCATGGAGCGTTCGCGACAATGCGGCTCTGCTCGATGCGTCTGCGGGTCCAGATATCGGCGATCCCTATGCCGCGCCGGCCGCCGCTGGCTCGTTCCTCGCCGCCGCCGGTCGTGATCCAAAGCCGCTGCGCATCGGGTTGACGCTGACCTCGCCGCTCGGCACGGCGGTTCATCCTGACATCATCAGGACGGTCGAAGAGGCCGCCAGTTTTCTGGAAAGCTTGGGCCACCACGTCGAGCTGGTCGATAAAGCAGGCTATGATGCACATGCCCTGAAGGCCGCCTGGCGGGTGATTGCCGGCGTCAATGTTGCGCCGGCGGTGTTGGCGCGCGGCCGCCAGCTCGGGCTCTCCGATCCGATCTCGGAACTGGAGCCGGTCAATGCGCAATGGGTGCGCGAAGGTTTGGCGCACAGCAGCATCGAATATCTCTCCGCTGTCAATCAGTTGCACCAGACGGCGCGGTCGCTCGGCCGGTTCTTTGAGCGCTATGACGTGCTTATGTCGCCCGTCACCGGAGAACTTGCGCCTGTGATCGGCGAGATGGCGAGCAGCCAGGGCGATCTCGACAGTTTTTATGACCGCTTCTGGTCGCATGGACCGTTTACCTGCGCCTTCAACGCCTCGGGTTGCCCGGCCATGAGCGTGCCGTTTGGCCAATCACAATTCGGGTTGCCCATCGGCGTGCATCTTGGCGCAGCCTTTGGCGGCGAGGAACTTCTGTTTTCGCTGGCAGGGCAGATCGAGCGCGCCCGGCCCTGGTTTCATCGCCGCCCGCGGAGTGTGTCGGCTTGAGCCGCATGCGAAGGAGAGAAAATGAACAAGTTGTCATCCCCTGAAATCCGCGCGCTTAGCGCCAGAACATTGGCTGCTTTCGTTGAAGGCCACAGCCTGACCGTGACCGAGATCGCCGAAGCCTATCTGGAGCGGATCGCTGCGCATGAAGCCGATGTGCAGGCTTGGAAATATATCGATGCGGAACAGATCTTGGCTCAGGCGGGCGACATCGACAAGGCCGGCCCGAAAGGCGCGCTTTCGGGCGTCGCCATCGGCGTCAAGGATGTCATCGACACAGCGGATATGCCCACCGGCTACGGTTCGTCCGCCTATGAAGGCTTTCAGCCGGCTTGCGATGCGCCCTGCGTAGCGCTGAGCCGCGCAGAGGGAGCGCTGGTTCTCGGCAAGACCGTCTCGACCGAGTTCGCCATGGCCAGCTCCGGCAAGACGCGTAACCCCTATAATCCGGCCCATACCCCCGGCGGATCATCGAGCGGTTCTTGCGCGGCGGTGGCCGCCGGAATGGCGCTGATGGCCTTCGGCACACAGACAGCCGGCTCCATCATTCGCCCCGCCTCCTATTGTGGGGTGGTCGGCTACAAGCCGAGCTTTGGATTGATTGACGCCGCTGAAGTCAAGGTCTTGTCGCATCAGCTCGACACTCTGGGGCTGATTACCCGCAGAGTGGATGATGCAGCCTGGTGCGCTGCAGCCCTTTCTGGGCGTTCGCGCCTCGTAGTCAATGATATTCCGGACCAGCCGGTGATCGGCCTGTTTGCGCCTTCGCGCATTGATCAAGCAGGTCCCGAAGCCATGGTCGCGCTGGAACAGGCGGCTACGCGGATTTCGGCTGCTGGCGGTGTGATGAAAACGATCGCCTTGCCCGACTGGTTCGACAGTCTGCACGACCTGCATTCGGCGATCATGGGGTGGGAGGTCACGCACGCTCTGGCCCACGAACGCCTTAAGCTCTGGGATAGATTGACGCCGGTCACGCGCGATTTCCTGACTGAAAAAGCGAAAGTTTCGGTGGAAGACTATGAAGCGGCTTGCACTGCCATCATCGAACGACGCGCGCAACTGTCTGCACTGATGGATGGGCTGGATGCGATCATGACGCTGCCGGCGCCGGGAGAGGCGCCAGAAGGCCTTTCATCCACCGGCGCGCCTGTGTTCAACAGCCCGTGGACTGTTTTGCATGGTCCTTGCGTGACCCTTCCCGTGATGTTGTCGGCCAAGGGTCTCCCCGTCGGCGCGCAGTTAGTCGGTCGGATTGGCGATGATGCGCGGCTGCTGCATGTGGCCGCTTTCGCCGAAAAGGCGGTTGGATTCACGGGCGGTCCGTTCGCATGAGTATTGCAGAAACAGACGGGCAGCGGTGGCGGGAGCACGGCGCCAAGGCGCGGAACTGGGCGGGGCTCATCCTGCTCGCCGTCATGCTTGCCTTCGTGCTGACACAGGTCGGATTTCCCGCCGCCGTGCTGCTTGGCTCAATGATCGCCGGGATCGTGTTCGGCGTCGGCGGCGCCCAACTGCGCATGCCCAGGATCGTCTACATATTGGCGCAGGGCTTTGCGGGCGTCTTCATCGCCCGCAGCCTGACGCCGTCCATTCTCGTGGATGTGTCCGCCCATTGGCCGCTTTTGATCCTGTTTACGGCTCTCACCCTGGCCTCGGCGTTTTTTGTCGGCTGGTCGATCAATCGCTGGGGTGGGGTGGCGCAAATGCCGGCAATCCTTGGCAGCCTTCCCGGCATGTCGGGAGCGATGGTGATCATCGCCCAGGAGCGTGGTATCGACGGCCGGATCGTGGCCTTGATGCAATATACCCGGCTGGCAAGCGTGATCTTCGCCGTGTCGATGATCACGCATTTCCTGCCCAATTCGCCTTTGGCCAATCTGGCGGCTGATCCCGTGGGCGGGTTTTCCTGGACTGCGGTCGGATTGTCGGCGCTGTTGGCGCTGATCGCGCCTTTTGCCGCCCGACTGCGCTGGATCCCGGCCGCCGCCATGCTGGCGCCCCTGGTTCTGGGCGCGTTTTTAGAAGCGTCGGGAGCCTTTCACATCGTCTTGCTCGATGAGGTGGTTTCCCTGACATTCGCCGTGATCGGACTGGAGGTCGGGCTGAAATTCACGCGAGAATCGCTCGCCAATGTCGTGCGCATCGTGCCGGTCGTGCTGGTGTCGTGCCTGTTATTGATCGCGCTAAGCGCACTCCTGGCCTTGGTTCTGCGGCTGTTTCTGCCCATCGACATGCTGACGGCATTTCTGGCCACGGCGCCCGGCAGCATCGAGACCGTGGCCATCGTCGCAATTGCCGGCCATGCCGACGTCTCCGTCGTTCTGGCGTTTCAGACTGTGCGGATGCTTGTGGTCGTGCTGTTCGGCCCGTTCATCATGAAGCAGATTGCCCGCATCCCGATTTGGAAGGACTAAACCATGCAGGACGCCATAAGCGCATCGCCAGCTTTGTCCGAGCCTCCTATCGACGCCTTCAAAGGCGCCATGCGCCGTTTCGCCAGCGGCGTCGGCATTATCACCGCCGGCCATGGCGACAATCGCCGTGGATTGACGGCGACCGCCATTTCCAGCGTCACCATGGACCCGCCGACCATCCTGGTTTGCGTCAACAAAAATGGCGAGGCTCATCATGCCATCGAGCAGGACGGCGCATTCTGCGTCAATATTCTGGCGAGTGAAGGCGAGGGCGTGGCGATGGATTTCGCCGGGCAGACCGGCCGAGCCGGGGCAGACAAGTTCACGCCCTTCTCCTGGAGCATTTTAGCGACCGGCGCGCCCGCGCTCGACGGCGCACTCGCCAATATCGATTGCGAAATCGCCGAGCGCGTGGAGACGGCTTCTCACACCGTGTTTTTCGGCCGCGTTCTCGATGTTCGCCTTTCGGATGGCGCGCCGCTTGTTCATTTTGATCGCAAATTCATCAAGCTTGAAAATTAATCGTCCATCTCTTCCGAGGAGTATTCGACCATGGCCATCAGCGACGCAGATTTCGTCATCGCCTGGAAAAACGTGCTGGAAATGTGCAACGTCAAGGCGGGCGAGCAGGTTACGATCCTGACCAGCGACGATTCCAACCCGCAAATCATATCGACCTGCCGCATCGCCGCTGCCCAGCTCGGCGGCGTGATCACCATGCTGAACCTGCCGCCGATCAATGGCGAAAAGGCGCTCAGCCGCGACAAATCCGGTTATGTCGGCAAGACGCCGCTGGCGTTCAACACCACGGCGCTGGCTGCGCTTAAGGCCAGCGACATGATCATCGACACGATGCAGCTGTTGTTTTCACCTGAGCAGGCGGAGATCCTGGAAACGGGTAGCCGCATGCTGCTGGCCGTCGAGCCGCCTGAAGTCATGATGCGGATGATGCCGACGCCTGAAGGCAAGGCGCGCGTGCTGGCGGCGGAGAAAATTCTTGAAAAGGCAAAGGTCATGACCGTGACCTCAAAGGCCGGCACCGATTTCCGCTGCGCGGTGGGGCAATACCCGGTGCTGACGCAATATGGCCTCGCCGACAAGCCAGGCCGCTGGGACCACTGGCCGAGCTGCTTCGTCGCGACCTGGCCGGATGAGCAGACATCCGAAGGCGTAATCGTCATCGACGAAGGCGACATTCTGCTGCCGTTCAAGATGTATGCGCGCGAAAAAGTGACGCTCACGGTGGAAAAGGGTTTTGTGACCCGGATCGAAGGCGGCTTCACGGCTGAATACATGAAGAGCTTCATGGACAGCTTTGATGATCTCTCCGCCTATGCCATGGCCCATGTCGGCTGGGGCCTTGAGCCGCGCGCTCACTGGACGACGCTCGGCCTTTACAATCCGGAAGCGGGACTGGGCATGGACGCGCGTTCATTCGCCGGCAATTTTCTCTTTTCGACCGGCCCTAACACGGAAGCCGGGGGAACGCGCGATACGCCGTGTCATCTCGACATCCCGCTCCGTGGCTGCTCGCTCTCGCTGGACGGCGTGGCTATGACCAAAGAGGGCCGCGTGGTCTAATTGCCAAGTGTCGATGTTGGGAACCGCTGGCACAGGGCTGCGGAACCCAAGAAAACCGAAAGCCATTGCGGCCCCAATCTTAAATAGCGGGTCTGGCAATGGCTTTTGAGCGCAGAGTGAAGCTGCACGCCTTCCTGTCGATCGATCAATGACAAGGTTCTATTGCTTGCGACGCGAAGCTGGCTATTCTCAACCTTCGATGAACTAGCTGTTCAAGCGGCCAGTAGCGGCCCGAATGGAAGGGAATCCGATCGTGGAAGAGGAGGTCCAATTCGGCCCGTTCGTCTTGAAGATGGGAAGGCGAACCCTGACACGGGACGGCAGCCCCGTGACCCTGGGAAGCCGGGCCATGGATATTCTCGCTTGCCTTGTAGCCAATGCCGGAAGGCTTCTCACCAACGCCGAAATCATCCGGCATGCCTGGCCGGACACCTTCGTCGACGAAACCAATCTTAGGGTTCATATCTCCGCCATCCGCCGGGCGCTTGGCGACACCAGACGCGAGTCTGTCTACATCACCAATGTTCCGGGCCGCGGCTACACTTTCATTGCCGAGGTGATCAGGGGGATGGATGATCTGGCCGATAAGCGCCTGCCCAGCGCGATCCCGGTCGTTCCGCCCGAACGTCGCCTGAATTCCAAGCTTTTCGGACGCTCGAAAGCACTCGAGAAACTGTCCGAGCAATTGCGCGACGCTCGACTTCTCACGATCGTCGGGCCAGGCGGAATCGGAAAATCCACGGTGGCGCGCGCCGTGCTCGGCCGATTGGCCGCAGAGGTTGTCTGGGTCGATCTCGCTGAACTGAGTTCTGGCGAGCTTATTTCGACGGAGGTGGCGTCCAAGCTCGACATTCCGACCCGTGGTGACGACATCGACGGTGAGATCGCAGAAGCGTTGGATGGCCGCGACATTGTCATTGTGCTGGACAGCTGCGAGCATGTCGTCGACGCGGCCGCGCTTTTCGTGGAATCCATTCTGGCTCGGACGGCGTCGCCGCGATTTCTCGCGACGAGCCGGGAGCCATTGCGATCGGACGGCGAATGGGTCCATCGTCTCAGTCCGCTGGATCTCCCGGAGACGGGGATGACTGTCGCTGAAGCAATGGAATCGCCAGCGGTGCAGTTGTTCGTTGAGCGCGCCGCCGCCTGTCGCGGCGGCTATACGCTCGGCGGTGAAGATGTCTCTTATGTCGTTGAGCTCTGCCAGCAGCTTGATGGCATTGCGCTCGCGATTGAGTTGGCCGCCGCCCGTATGGACACAATGTCGGCCAAGACGCTCTCGACATCCCTGAAAGACAGTTTCAGGGTGCTGAGCAGGGGGCGGCGTACAGCGCTTCTCCGTCACCAGACACTGCGCGCCACACTGGATTGGAGCTATTTCGTCCTGACGCCGCAAGAGCAGACGGCGGTCCAGCAGCTGTCGATCTTTCGCGGCTGGTTCACGGACGACGCCGCCTCGGCTGTTCTCGACGACCCAGACGAAGTCGTCGAGAATCTCGTGTCGAAGTCGCTTGTGGTCGCCGAGGCGTTGTCCGACACAACGCGGTATCGTCTGCTTGACACCACACGCTTTTATGCTGCCGAAAAGCTGTTGGAGAGCGGACAATATTCCACCGTGATGTCCCGGCTCGCCGAATATCTGTCGGAATTGTTCGAGATCAGCGAGCAGGATCTTACTTCCGCGTCCATGGAGGACTGGTCCGAGGATTTCGTGCAACATGTCGCCAGCTTGAGGCTGGCTCTCGATTGGGCGTTCGAACCTGGCGGCGACCAAATGCTGGGCGTCCGCCTGACGGTCGCCGCCTTGCCGCTCTTTTTCCGTCTCTCTGTTCTGGACGAATGTTTTGTGTCGGTCACAAAGGCCATAGCCTATCTCGACGCCCATCCTGACCGCGATGAACGACGACGGATGAAGCTGTATACGGCTCTGGGATGGCCGCAGATGCGGTCAACAGAGAGACCGGAAAAGGGCATCGACGCCTGGACTGCGGCGTTGAGGATTGCAGAGCGTCTTGGCGACGTCGACTATCAGTTGCGCGCGATATGGGCCATGTGGGTCGACGCGATCAATCGCGCCGAACCTCAGCTTGGGCGTCAGTTCGCCCAACAGTTTTCGAGTGTCGCGGCAGGATCAACCGATCCCGTCGACAATGTGGTGGCAAAGCGCATCATGGGCGCGACGCTGCATTGGCTCGGTCGTCATGAGCAGTCCCGCGAACTGCTCGAACAAATGATCGTTGAATACGACGCCTTGCCCTCGGGGCAGACGACGCGCTTCCAGTTCGACCAGCGGATCACCGCGCGGATCATTCTCGCCCGCGATCTCTGGATGCTCGGCGACGGAGAGCGAGCCCTGGCGGAAGCGCAGTCGAGCGTCGAGCAGGCAATCTCGATTGGCCATGAGCTTTCTTTGACGAATGTTCTGGCGGAAGCTGCATGTCCGCTCGCCATTCTGGAAGGACGGCTCGACCTCGCCAAAGACTATATCGCTCTCCTCAAAGAGCATACGAGGTCGCTGTCGCTGGACGTGTGGAACTCTTATGCAACCTGCTTCGAGGCCGAGATCGCCCTCGGCGAAGGACGTGCGGATATTTGCCTGACACGGCTGCGATCGAGTATGTCGCTGCTCGCGCGCGCCGGTTTCAACCTGTTCAGAACATATTTCCAATCTATTGAGGCGCGAGCGCTTGCAATTTTGGGGCGATTTGCCGAGGCGCACCAGATTATCGATGTCGCGCTCGGTCATTGCGATTCGTCAGGGGAACGATGGTGCAAGCCTGAACTCCTCCGTGTCAAAGGACAGCTCAATCTTGACGAAGGAGGGCCCGATGGTCCCACGGTCGCGGCGACATGGTTCAGATCCGCCCAGGATGAATCAAAATCCCAAGGCGCAGTCGCGTGGGAACGTCGTGCTTCTGCCAATGTCCCACGGGACTTAGCCAATTGCGAGCCGAACGCCGAAGCCGCGGGCCCCGAGATATCTGCTCCCGGACCCTCCCGACTGGGCCACCGCGCTTTTCATTGAATGGCTCTCTTTACACCGATTCACAACGCCTCACTGGCCCGTCGCCTCACGTGCGAATAGGCTTCTGGCAAAAGAGGCAGTTATGGCGACCCTTCACACCAGAATATTGATCGTGTTGGACGGCGGTGATCGCATGGGCGCGCCCGATCGGGAACTCGCGCTCGGCGTAGCCTCGGCCTATGCCGAATTGAGACGCAGGGGAGCAGAGACGATATTCGCATGCGATGGCGGTGGATTTCCGCTCATTGCCGGACACATGCGGGTGTTCTCGGACAACGCGGTCATCGCAGGCTTTCTTGCGGACCACATCGCCCGCAGTGACATCGCCGATGTGCTCTCCATCGAGCAGATCGTCGTCGACGATTTCGTTGGCGTGGTGTTTTTCCCGATCGACGCTACTGACTTGGGCGCAGCCTCGGCGCTCAGGCAGGCGTTTCTCGATCAGGGAAAAACGGTCGTGCTTCCAATTGGATCGTCGAGAAGCGGCTCCATTCATGAGTTCACGATGACTCGAAGTTCGGCAACTGATCTCGAATGGATCAAGCATCTTTTGCGCTAAAGGCTGCCCCTTTTCGCTGTGATTTACAATCATTCACCCACCCGCGAGCAATCTGATCGGACAATTGTTAGGCCCTTTCCTGAGGGCAAAAGAGGTCGCAGATGATCAGCTTTCAGCCGAGTTCATCCATCGCGGGGAAATCCTCTCCTTCGCGCTGGGCGCCGTGCTCGGGGGCGAGCCGGGTGCATCGGCATTCGCCGGCCTGCCTCACTGAGAAATGTCGACATCGCCGCTTTCAGTGACGGTTTCCTGACGCTTTCGGCGGACATTCCATTCCGGGACGCTTCTCCGGAAGCGCAAGCGTCGATCCAGACTTCATTGGTTCATCGCAGGCGACGTGATTTGGCGACACCCATCGGCTCGCTGCCGCTTGTCCAACGCAGGATCCATGCTGTCCAAGGTTTGGGCCTTTGCCCCGTCACCTCTTTAGGTCGAAGACTTCGCTGAACTTCAATTTTCACGGATTTACGACCCTTTACTCGCGTTACACGCACCGGTCCGCCACGCTTCATCTCGTCGAACAGAGGCATCCACGCTGCCAGGAGACGAACATGAACGCCACCGCAGTCACCCAACCCTCGATCACCGCTACCCGGCGCGACCTGCTTCTCGGAGGCAGCGCCGCGCTCGCCGCCGCCGCTCTTCCGAAAACTGCTTCGGCCGCGACCACAACATTCACAATCGAACAGGAAACACGGATCATGTCCTCTATCACCACCACCGACGGCGTCGAAATTTTCTACAAGGACTGGGGCCCGAAGAGCGC
The DNA here is from genome assembly GCF_029892285.1 of Rhizobium sp. SG_E_25_P2. Classification (GTDB taxonomy): domain Bacteria; phylum Pseudomonadota; class Alphaproteobacteria; order Rhizobiales; family Rhizobiaceae; genus Rhizobium_E. The sequence goes on along the minus strand of NZ_JARXVM010000001.1, from coordinate 253,117 downwards.
CCAGGCGATCGTGTTCCATCACGGCTGGCCGCTGTCGGCCGACGATTGGGACAATCAAATGATGTACTTCCTCGGCGAGGGTTTCCGCGTCATCGCCCATGACCGTCGCGGCCATGGACGATCGTCCCAGACCGACACCGGCAACGAGATGGACACTTACGCCGCCGATGTCGCGGCGTTGGCTAAGGAACTCGACCTCAAGGGCGCCATTCATGTGGGCCATTCCACGGGTGGGGGCGAAGTGATCCGCTACATCGCTCGCGCTGAGCAGGGCCGCGTTTCCAGGGCCGTCATCATCAGTGCGGTGCCCCCGATCATGGTCAAGTCTGAAAACAATCCGGGCGGTCTCCCGATCGAGGTGTTCGATGGCTTCCGCGCTGCGCTGATCGCCAACCGGGCCCAGTTTTTCCGCGACGTTCCGGCAGGTCCGTTCTACGGCTTCAACCGCCCCGGCGCCCAGGTCTCCGAAGGCGTGATCCAGAATTGGTGGCGGCAGGGAATGATGGGCGCCGCCAAGGCGCATTATGACTGCATCAAGGCCTTCTCGGAAACCGACTTCACCGAAGACCTCAGGAAGATCGATATTCCGGTGCTCGTCATGCATGGCGACGATGACCAGATCGTCCCTTATGCGGACGCCGCGCCGCTCTCTGCGAAGCTGCTCAAAAACAGCACGCTGAAGACCTATGCGGGCTTCGGTCATGGCATGTGCACCATCAACGCCGACGTCATCAACGCCGACCTTCTGGCTTTCTTCAAGAGCCAGGCCTGAGCCTCTCCCAAAGACAAGTTTTATAAGGAGCATTGCAATGACGAAAACGATCGCGCTTATCCATGGGGCCTGGCTCAACGCCAAGAGCTGGGAGGGTTTCAAAGCCCACTATGAATCCAAAGGTTACACTGTTTATACGCCGAATTGGCCCTATGACGAAGGCGAGCCCGCCGATTTGCGCGCCAACCCGCACCCTATGCTCAAGACAGTCGGCGTGAAGGGGATTGTCGATCATCTCGAGGCTGAAATCCGCAAATTGCCGGAGCAACCCATCCTGATTGGCCATTCGGCAGGGGGAGTCTTCACCCAGATTTTGCTGGATCGCGGACTTGGTGTCGCCGGCGTCGCCATCAATCCCGCGCCGACGACGGGTGTCCGGCTCGGCATTCATTCGATCGTCTCCGCGTTCCCCGTCCTGGGTTCCTGGGGCAGTTGGAAGCGCATCATGCATATGTCGCCCAATTTCTTCGCCAAGCGGTTCGCGAACGGGCTCCGCGAGCATGAGGTCGACGCCTACTACAGCCGCTATATCGTGCCGACGGCGGGCAAAGTCTACTGGGACGGCATCCTGACATCTGCCGGAAAGATCCGCTGGGACAATCCCGCCCGCGCTCCGTTGCTGCTCATCGGCGGCGGCCTCGACCTCATCGCAGACGCGAGCATGACCAGGGCGATCTACGACAAGCAGAGGCGCGCGCCATCGCAGACGGCGTTGAAGATTTTCGAGGGTCGCTCGCATTTCACCTGTATCGAAGCGGGTTGGGAAGAGGTGGCCGACTTCGCGCTCGACTGGGCGGTGCGCCATCCGCGCTCCGGCATGCCCGGGGCCGGCGGGATTGCAATCGGCACTGCCGCTTGACGCATAAGGCGCGCGCCCGGGAAACCCCGGCGCCTTTCGCCTCGACAGCTTATTCAGCCATCACAAGGAGATCATCATGACCCAATCTATCGCTATCGTCACCGGAGCATCCTCCGGCATCGGTTCAGTATACGCCGACCGGCTGGCCGCCCGAGGCTACGACCTCATCATGGTCGCCAGGGATTTTGAAAGGCTTCGCACCGCAGCCAATCGCCTGACCGAAAAATATGCGATCGCCACCACGCCGCTACCGCTCGATCTGAGCAAGCGAAGCGATCTCGATCTGCTGCTCGCGCGCATCCGGGATGACGAGAATATCGGGCTTCTCGTCAACAGCGCCGGGGTTGGGCCAAGCGGTAATGTTCTGGACTCCAGCGAGGAGAGTCTCGCCAGCATGGTCCATCTCAACGTCGATGTTCTGCATGCCCTCACCGTTGCCGCCGCAAAGACATTCGCCGCCAAGGGCGCAGGAGCGATCATCAACATCGCGTCGGTCGTGGCGCTGATGCCTGAACGCTTCAACGGAAGCTATTCCGCCGGAAAAGCGTTCGTGTTGTCGCTCACACAGGCGCTCGATGTCGAACTTCGGCCCAAGGGCGTCCAAATTCAGGCGGTATTGCCCGGCTTCACCAGGACGGAGATTTTCGAACGCGCGGGCGTCGACAGTTCCGTCATTCCCGCAGGAATGATGATGGACGCGGGGCAGATGGTCGATGCCGCGCTCGCCGGGTTCGACGCAGGCGAACTCGTCACGATACCGTCGCTCGGCAACCAGGGCCTCTGGAAGGCGCTTGACGATGCCCGCCACGAGTTGGGACCGCATCTTTCCCTCGACCGCCCTGCGGCGCGATATCTGGGTTCGGTCACGCATTAAACCCCAGGTCTTCGGTGTTTCGAACGGCCAAATCGCCTGCGCCGCCACGCGCGACGGGTACCTCCGGAACTTTCCGCACCTCCAGCGGAACGCTCCTGGTCGTTGATGGAACATGAAAACCACGTCGAGCCGACACAAAGAGAATGGAGATGGTCGACAGACTGATCCTCTGAAGGTCGCGGGGATGACCGGTGAATTTCGATCGAAATGCGAGTCTGAGGCGGTGGTGAGAGGTCGCGCCATGCGTAAATTTACAGGCGCGACCCCATGAGCGGTTGGTTTTGGTTCCTCAGGCTTGCGCCGGGTCTAGAGCGTGTTTCAGCTTATCAGCCTCATTCTGTTGGTCCAAACCGGGATGATCCGCGAGGAGAAGGGCGCAGGTCGTAGCTAATGCTACGGCCAAGCCCTCCGACGATGCGGGCGCCCGGTTTCGACCAACCCTTCGGGCCGGATGAATTTCGGCCACTATCTTCGGCTTTTGGCTCCGCCGTACATCTGGGTACGCCCTCGCCAAAAGCCTTGATCCTGACCGAAATTGATCCGGCAGAATGAGGCGGATAAGCTGAAACACGCTCTAGGTGTCCATACGAATACACCATCGTATAATATTGCGGAGATGGCCGCATCGCTTATGCTCGCGCCTTTACGCCGGCAGATAGGATATGGTCATGACTGAAATCTCTATTGCCGTCGTTGATGACGACAAGTCGCTGCGGCGCGCCCTTGTCAGCCTGCTGCAGGCATCGGACTATGCGGCGACGGGCTTCGAAAATGCCGAAGCTTTTCTCGCATCCGCCGAAGCGGACACCACGGATTGCCTGATCACTGACATCAATATGTCGGGAATGAACGGTATTGAGCTTAAGCGTGTTATTGTTAAGCGGCGGGGCTCGCTGCCCGTTATCATCATGACCGCGCTGCAGGAGACGGCCACGCTTGACGACGCCCTTGCGTCCGGTCCGATCTGTCTTCTGTCCAAACCCTTTGAGGGCGAGCAATTGCTTGAGTGTCTCGGCAGGGTGTTTTCTCAGCATTGACGGAGGAGTGGCGATGTCGATCGACCCATTGGTTCCCGCCATCGCGCAGCCAACGAGGATCAGAGTTCTTGCATCGGCGTTGGATACGGTCCCCGATCCGATGATCGTGTTCGACATGGAAGGGGCGACACTGTTTGCAAATAAGTCCGCCATCGCCCTTTATGGCCATGCGATGAATGGAGTGGAAGGCGAGCGCGTCGACAATCTGCTTGCGACACGGCACCCACATGGTTTGAGCACGATCAAACGGCTTCTTCTCGCGGCGGGCGCATGGTCGGGCGAGCTTTATCGGCGTTCGGCCGCAGGAGTCGAATTGAAGGTCGGCGTCGACTGGACGCTACATTATGGCGATGATGGCATGCCTTGCTTCGTCGTCGAACGAAGCTGCGACCTTGCCCGTAACGAGGAGATCGCCGAGCAAGTTCGCATTGCGTCGCACCGTTATGAGAATATCTTCCAAGCCATGGCGGCGTCGTTTTGGGAGCTCGATTTCTCGGGAGTCCGGCGAATGTTCGGCGAACTCATGCAAAGCGGCGTGACGGATTTCGCGCATCATTTGCACCATGACGACGCCTTCATAGAGACGGCGCTGCGCAACACCATCGTCCTGGACGTCAATGAGAAGACTGTGGAGATGTTCGGCGCTGAGAGCCGGGAGGCGATGATCGGCGGCAATGTGGAGGCAGTCTGGCCCAGGCAGAGCCGGGGCTTGTTCGCGGACGCACTGCTCTATGCGATACGGCGTGAGCCGCGACTGTCTGCCGAAACGATCCTGACGCGGTTGGACGGAACGCCCTTCAACGCGCTGTTCACGGTGTGCTGGCCGCCGGGGCATGAGGGCAAGGGATCAGTGCTGGTGGGCGTCATCGACATTTCTGATCGGAAGCGCTCGGAGGCGGAACTTGTCGCGAGTGAAACCCGCTATCGGGAACTGTTTCAGGCGATGAGCATGGGCCTTCTCCATCTGGATACGCGACGGCTCTGGCAGATATTCAACCGCCTGAAGCAGGAAGGTGTCGTCGACCTCCGGGCGCATCTCGAGATCAACCCGCATCTGATACAAGAGGCCATGGAGGCGACCGTGATCGCCGAAGTGAATACTGCAGCTGTGGCGCTCTACGGCGCGGCGTCGGCAAGCGATCTCGTTGGCAGGACCGTCAAGGGTCTTTGGTCGCCAAAGGGAATGAGAACGTTCATTCGCGCCGTAGAATGCGGATACAACTTTCTGCCAGGATTCGAGGAGGAGACGGAGCAGCTTCGTCTGGACGGGACGCCCGTCGCCGTTCACCTGTCGTTCAATCCCAGCCCAACGCTGAGGGCGCAGGGACGCCTGCTTGTGGGGCTTATCGACATCAGCGAACGTGTCGCGGCCGAATCCGCATTGGCAGAACTCAAGAAGTCGTTCGCTCATCATACGAGGCTTGCGCTTCTGGGCGAGATGACGGCTTCGATCTCACATGAGATCAATCAGCCTTTGAGCGCGATCATGACATATGGCGCGGCCGGGCGGCGCATGCTCGAACGCCCTGCATTCGACAAGGACAAGCTCGTTGTCATCCAGGACAATATCATTGCCGATGCGCGCCGCGCGGCCGACGTCATCGCGCGGACCCGGAGCATGGCGACTGGAAAACAAGCTGACAAAGCCATCGTGACGGTGGCGTCGCTGGTCGAGGCCTCGCTGAGATTTGTCGAACACGAACTCAAGGCAAACTCCGTCAGACTTGAGACGGCATTTGCGGATGCGAACGCAGCCACCCCGATCGATCCGGTGCAGCTTCAACAGGTTATCGTCAATCTGGTCGTCAACGCCATACAGGAAATGCAGAAAGTTCCGCATGCGCGACGCGTCTTGACCATGCGGACGCAGGCCGTGGGAGATCATGTCGCGATTGAGGTCGAAGATCGCGGCTTCGGTATTCCGGCGGAACATCAAGCTCGTCTGTTCGACACCTTCTTCACCACCAAGACGACAGGTCTCGGCATGGGGCTCGCTATCTGCAAGCAGATCGTCGAGGCGCATGGCGGCAAGTTGACCACCGAAAATACCGGGTCGGGAGCCCTTTTCAGGGTCACGTTGCCCGGCGCCATTTGAGGTTGGACACAGAAGTGGCGGCGGGCTTTCATGATCGCAGGGCGCTTCTCGCGTCTGCCTTGAAAAAATGCGCTGCTGGAGGGGCACACAGACCTGGGGTTTTGGGATGACGGACCGGCGCTTGTTTTGAAAATATAGTTTTATAACTTTTAATTCGCCTCACTGTCGAACATGTGGAATATTGTCATTCATCAAGACTTGCCCCGAGGCGGGCGTCGGATCAAATGAGGTGCGGCAATGTCTGCGAATGCATCTACCGTATATGTGATCGATGACGACGCGTCCCTGTCCCAGGCACTGTCTTTTTTGTTCGAATCCATCGGTATTGGCTGCCGCGCATATGCGAACGTCGAGGATTTCCTGGCCGCCGACATCGGTTCCGAACCCGCTTGCCTTCTATTGGACGTGCGACTCCCGGGTATCAACGGTCTCGATTTCCAGTCCAAACTCGGCGAATACGGGATCGAACTCCCGGTGGTCATGATGACTGGTCACGCCGACATTCCCATGTCGGTCAAGGCGATGAAGGCCGGAGCTGTCGACTTCCTCCCAAAGCCGTTCCGTGAGCAGGAGTTGCTCGACGCCGTCTGCGTTGCAATCGACAGGGATCGGGCCGGCCGACACAAGACGTCCGGTATGTCGAAGGTGGTGGAGGCGTTCCAGGCGATGTCCTTGCGCGAACAACAGGTCATGACGATGGTGACGTCTGGCCTTCTCAACAAGCAAGTCGCCGGCCAACTGGGCCTAAGCGAGATCACTGTCAAGATTCATCGTGGTTCCGCAATGCGCAAGATGGGCGCAAATTCGCTGCCGGACCTGATGCGCATGGCGGAGATCGTAAGGGGTACGGAACTTGCGGAAAAAAAGGCGATCGCCTGAAGCCCCGCGCCGACTAAATACGTCGAATGGATGCTGCTGTTGAAAGCCTCTAACAATATCAAGGCGCTGCACTGCGCATGGCCGCGAGTTGAACGCCGTCATGCGAGGCGAATATGCTCACGTCCGAACCGTGGTCGCGCTTCAGTTCTCTCAGCCTTTCCAGATTGTCGAGACGAGCGTTCCGATTGGTGCTCATGATCGCCTGATAGAGTTCAATTCCGGCAGGGCAGTTCGGGCGTGTCGGGTCCAACTGCCCAACATGCATGAAGCTGTCTCCGGCGTTCAAGAGCCAGCGATCCGCTGACCGGATCGCGACCCCTGCATGACCAACCGTGTGGCCCGGCAGTGGAGCCATCAATATCTCCGGAGGCAGTCCGTCGAGATCGCGAACCGACTGCAGCCCGAACCATGTTTCCCCGCCAGTTTCATACATGCGCCATTGTTTGACATCTTTCCACATGGCAGGCCTGTAGCGCTGCCGAGCGATAAACCCTCGGGCATTCTCCGCCGCCTGCCGCTCGCCTGACATGACATGAACGGTCGCATCCGGGAAATCCGCGAGTCCGCCCGCATGGTCGAAATCCAGATGCGTGAGCACGATATGGCGCACATCTCGCGCCGAGAAGCCCATGGCCTTGATCTGGTGGATAGCGGTGTCTTGCTCCCGAAGGCGCGTATTCAGGATGAGCGGCCAAATGAACGGCAGCCTTCGGCCAGTGTTGCGCCTCACATCCTTCAATCCATATCCCGTATCGACCAGCACCAAGCAATCCGGCGTCTCGACCAGCAGGCAATGGGTGCAAATATGCGCCAAGGGACCATTGCTCGTTCCATCGAACATGAAGCCGCCGACGGGGCAATGGGAGCCGCAGTTGAGGTGATGGATTCGCAAGACGGCTTCCTCGGTGGTTGTCGGAATGGGTATGCGAAGTCGATGATACGGATGTCGGCAGATCAATTATGAGTACATAGAGCGCCAACCGTGTGGGTCGATTTTGGCCGATGCAAGCAGAACAGACCGCCTTCCCGCAGGGATTGATCGGCAGCATCCTGCAATGCGGTCTCGCTGTCGATCGAAAAAATGCGTGTCGCAATATCTCGGCTTGGCTCCCTACGCTGTGTCTCTTTTTTTCCAAAAATGAGGATGAGTTAGAAATGAAAAATCGGTCAGGGAAGATTTTTTGATTGGTCTTTGAATAGAGAGCGCCGGGCGCTGCCACCCGGCGACCTAAATTCGTCCGCAGACAAACGGATGTCAGCTCCAGGCGTGCAGCGGCGGCTTTTCGCCGTTGAGGAAATACTTGCCCAGGATCGAATATTTCCAGCGCACCGGATCATGCAGCGTATGCGTCCGGGCATTGCGCCAATGGCGGTCGAGAGCATGTTCGGCCAGCGTGGAACGCGTGCCGGCAAGCTCGAACAGCTTGTTGGTCGCCTCGATGGCGATCTCGGTGGAGAGGATCTTGGCTTCCGCCGTGACGATCTGGGCTTCCGCCACCGTCTCCGCATTGGGATTGGCGATCGCGCGGTCCACCGCATGGCCAGCCTTTTCAAGCAGCGCCTGCGCCGCATGCAGCCGGAGCGTCAGGCTGCCCACAGCCTGGATCGTATAGGGATCGTCGGACGCCCGCTCGAGGCCCGAATCCACCCAGGCGCGCGACTTGGTGCGGACAAAATCCACCGTCTCCTTGATGGCCGCCTGAGCGATGCCGGTGTCCACCGCGACCTGGATGATCTGGAAGATCGCGCCGTCGGCGGTCGGCGTCTCGTAGCCCTTGTAGCCGGGCACGAGCCAGGCCTTATCGACCTTGACATTGTCGAGGATCACCGTCCCCGACAGCGTCGTGCGCTGGCCAAAGCTTGACCAGTCATCGATGACAGTGAGGCCGGGCGCATCGCGATCGGCAATGGCGTACCAGGCGCGACCCTGATCATCGAGCGCGACGATCGGCACCTTATGGGCGAGAAGCGCGCCGGAGGAATAGAACTTCTTGCCGGTGACGACGACATGGTCGCCGTGGTCGGTGAACCGGGTTTCGAAATCCACCGCGCGCTTGGAGCCGAATTCCGAGAAGGCGTTGCCGAGGCGCAGGCCCTTGAGCACTTCGCCGAAGATCAGCGCCTGTTGCGCCTTGTCGGAAACCGTGCGGATAGCGGCGACCACGCCGAGATGGTTCTGCGACACCTGGCCGATCGAGGAATCGGCTTCGGCGATGATCTCCACCACCTTGGCCAAAGTGGCGTAGGAGACGTCGGGGCCGCCGAATTCACGCGGCACATTGATCGACCAGAGGCCGCTTTGCGAAAAAGCGTCGAGTTCGGCTGTCGGCCAGATGCGCTCGCGGTCGCGCTCGGCTGCGCCCTTGGCGAAGTCCGCCGCCAGTCTGTGGGCGATTTCGATGGCTTCCGCGTCGCTCTTGATGATGTGCGCCGGCGCAGTCGGCCTGGCGACGCCGGGCACGCCGGCAGGGGTTTTCGCGATCACGTTCATGATGTCCTCCTTGGGGATGGGTTTAGGCTGCGGGTCTGGTGAATTCGGCGCCTTCGCCGAGGTAGAAAGCCTTGATGTCGTCGCGGCCGCGAAGCTCTGCGGCCGGGCCTGTCAGCACCGAGGTTCCGTTCTCGATCACCACAGCCGTGTCGGCGTAAGTGAGCGCGACTGTGGAATTTTGCTCCGCCACCAAGATGGTGAGGCCCTGATCGCGGTTGAGCTGCTTCAGCGATTGAAAAATGTCGCGGATAATCATCGGCGCGAGGCCCATGGAGGGCTCGTCCAGCACCAGAAGCCGGGGACGCGACATCAGCGCCCGGCCAATGGCTGTCATCTGCTGTTCGCCGCCGGAGGTGAGGCCGGCTGCCGTGCGACGCCGCTCCTTCAATCGTGGGAAGGCGAGGTAGATCTTTTCGAGATCCTCGGCGATCTCCCCGCGGCTGCCGCTGCGGCCCAGTCCGCCCGAAATCAGGTTTTCTTCGACGGTCAGGCTCTTGAAGCAGTGGCGACCTTCGAGCACCTGCACGAGGCCGTCGCGCACGAGATTGGCGGGGCTGCGCGATTGCACCGGCCGCCCCTCAAACAGGATCGATCCGGAGGTTATCTGGCCGCGTTCGGCGGGCAGGAGATTGGACACAGCCTTGAGCGTCGTGGTCTTGCCTGCGCTGTTGGAGCCGAGAATGGCGAGGATTTCGCCTGATCGCACCGAGAAGGATACGCCGTTGAGCGCCTGGATCGTCTGGCTATAGACGGCGTGCACGGACCGGACGTCGAGTAGGATCTGCTGGGTGCTCATGGCAAGCTCTTCCTGTGGCGCGTTTCGAAAGGGGAGGCGGCATGCGGAGGCGCGGTGTGTGGGTGACGAGCCCCCGCATGCCCAGACCCTTGCGGGCCGTTCCGACCATCCGGCGCGATGCGCCGGATGCAGTGATGGCAGATGTCGATGATCAGTTGGTGCCGGCGGTCACGGCGTCAGCGTCAGCAGCGGTGCGCAGCGTGATGCCCTTTTCCTTGGCATAGGCTTCAGCGGACTTTTCGATGATCGGGCGCAGCAGCTTCCAGTCAGGGGCGATCCAATCGGAGACGACGTTCCACGTCTTGCCGTCCCACTGCTGGAACGTCACATAGCCTTCGCCTTCGTGGTTATCCCAGCTGACATTGATCGAATGGAAAAGGTCCTTGGCACCGAGCGCTTCAACCTTGGCCTGATCGAGCTTGAGATGTTCAAAGCCCCAGCGGACTTCATCGCCGGTCAGCGTGCGCTTACCGAACTTCGCTTGCGCAATGCGGATCGCCTCGACATTGAGAATGCCGTTGACGATGCCGAGATTGTGATAGACCGAGCCAATGCGCTTCTTGTCTTCGAGATTGCCCTTGCCCTGGTCATAGAGCGTTTTGACGATTTCCTTGACGACCGGATACTGGTTGCCCGAGGCCTGTGTGGTGATCGCGGTATAGCCGATGGCGGCGTCGCCGGCGGGGATCACATCTTCTTCCGAGTTGGACCAGACATTGCCGACGATCTTGGTTGCGGGGAAGCCGACCTTCTGGGCGGTCTTGAGCGCCACCGGGTTCATCACGCCCCAGCCGCGCAGCACGACGAAATCAGGCTTGGCGCGGCGGATTGTCAGCCACTGGCTCTGCTGTTCGTTGCCCGGATGCGGCACTTCGATCTGCTGCACGGTGAAGCCGTATTTCTCGGCCAGCAGGTCATAGATCGGGATGGTTTCCTTGCCATAGGGTGAGCCGTGATAGAGCACGACGATCTTCTTGCCCTTGAGCTTGTCGAGGCCGCCTTCCTTGGTGGCGATGTAGTTCACGATGCCCGAGGTCTCGGAATAGGGGTTCAGCAGCAGCGGGAAGACGTAAGGGAAGACCCGGCCATCGGTGGAATCGGTGCGGCCGTGATTGATGGTGATCAGCGGCGTCTTGTCGCTAGAGATGCGGTCGATCATGGCGTAGGCGATGCCGACAGAGAGCGGGTTCCATGCGGCGGCGCCGGCATGGCTCTTCTGGCGCTCATAGCATTCCACGCCGCGCTCGACTTCGTATTGGGTTTCGCATTCATCCCAGGTGAATTTCACGCCGCCCACGCCGCCGTCGCGGGTGTTGATCAGGTTCAGATAGTCGATGAAGCCGCCGAAAAAGCCGGTGCCGCCAGCCGCATAGGGGCCAACGCGATAACTCTGCAGCGGGAAATACTGCTCATCAGCATGGGCGGCCGGGGAAAGTCCGGCAGAGATGGTCAGCGCCAGCGCGGCGACCGCAGCCAGCAGGCCCTTCTTGATAGTGATCATTGGATAAACTCCCTTTGTTGACCGGTCTTGCGGACCGTTCCGGTTAAAGATTTGAAAGAAGAAGGCGCGGCTGGCTTTGTGTCTGGCTCAGCCAGGCAGTCTCGACCTCAGGCGGTCGGTCAGGCGGCGCGCAAGCGCAGCCAGTCCATCCGGCTCAAGGATCAGGAAGGCGATGATCAGCGCGCCGAGCACGATGCGCTGGCTCATGTCGAGGACGCCGGAGTCGAACAGATCGCCCAGGAAGAACTGGCCGATGCGCGACAATGCGACAGGAAACACCACGATCAGCGCCGCGCCCAAGAACGCGCCCCGGATGGTGGCGAGCCCGCCGATGATGATGATGAACAGGATCTGGAACGAGCGATCGAGATTGAAGCCGGCCGGCTCCACCGTGCGCAGATAGGCGAAGGCCCAGAGCACGCCGGCGACACCGATGATGAAGGACGACAAAGCGAACGCCAGAAGCTTCGTCTTGAGCACGGGCACGCCGATGAATTTTGCCGCCGTCTCATTGTCGCGGATGGCGATGAAATTGCGGCCGGTCTGCGAGGTCGCGACGCGCCAGGCGAACAAGGTCAAAGCGGTGACGACGATCAGCGAAAAATAATAGCGGCCGATCGAGGAGAAGAAATTCACGCCGGCAATCGTGAGGTTCGGCGCGTCGATGACTCCGGACGGATTGTCGTTGGAGAACCAGCCGAACTTGGTCAGCGCCCATTGCACGAAGAACTGGGCGGCGAGCGTGGAGACGGCGAGGTAGAAGCAGCGCAGCCTCAGACTCGGTAGGCCGAAGACAATGCCGATGGCTGCCGACGACAGGCCTGCGCCGATAATGCTGAACACCAGCGGCAAGCCTTCGATGCGCAGGTTGAAATTAAACGCCGCGAAGGCGCCGACCGCCATGAAGGCGGCGCTGCCGAGCGACGCCTGGCCGGCATAGCCGGTCAGCAGGTTCAGCCCGACGCCGGCGAGCGACAGCGCCAGGAACGGCATCAGGATCGCCTCGATCAGATAGCTGGAGCCGAAGAGTGGGATGACGCCATAGGCGATGATCAGCACGGCAGGCAGAGCAAGCGCGTCCGAGAGATTGCGGCGCGGCGCGACAGGAGCATAGGTCACAGCCGTCATGGTCAGACCCTTTCCACGAGTTTCTGGCCAAACAGGCCGGAGGGGCGGATGAGCAGGAAGGCGAGCGCCAGCAAATAGGCGAACCAGCCTTCGATGCCGCCGCCGAAATATTCGCCGATATAGACTTCGGCGAGTTTTTCCGACGCCCCGATGATCAGGCCGCCGACGATCGCGCCGGCAATAGAGTCGAAACCTCCGAGCACCAGCACCGGCAGCGCCTTGAGCACCACGAGCGACAGCGAGAACTGCACGCCGGACCGCGCGCCCCAGAGCAGGCCCGCGACCAGCGCCACCAGGCCCGATGTCGCCCAAACGGTGGCCCAGATGCGCGGCAGGCGCAGTCCAACCGCAAGAGCGGCGAACTGATCGTCTGCGACAGCGCGGAAGCTCAGGCCGACGCGGGTATAGCGGAAGAAGAGTATGAGACCCGTAACCATGGCTGCGGCGACGCCCGACGCGAAGAGGTCGAATTTGGAGATGAACACGCCGTAGAATTCGAAAGGGATATCCTCGATGCCGAGATCCAGCCCATGCACCTGCGTGCCCCAGAGCAATTGCGCCGCGCCTTCGATCACATAAGAAAGCCCGAGCGTGGCCATGAACAGGGTGATCGGCGGCTTGTTGACGAGCGGCCGGAGCACGGTCCGCTCAATCGCAATGCCGATCAGCACCATGGCGAGGAAGGTGACGATCAAAGCAAGCGCGAAGGGCAGGCCGCGCTCGACCAGGGAAACGAAGGTCAGGGCGGCAAACAAGAGCAACGAGCCCTGGGCGAAATTGAGAACGCCGGAGGTCTTGTAGATCAGCACGAAGCCGATCGCGACCAGCGAATACATGACGCCCGAGAGCAGCCCGCCTGTCAGCACCTCGATGAAGAACAGATAATCGAAGCTTTCCATCAGATTCCTGCTCCTTCATCATTGTCTCTGGCCACACCGAGATAGGCGTCGATCACAGCCTGGTCTTTGCGCACTTCGTCCGGCGTGCCGTCGGCGATCTTGCGGCCGTAATCGAGCACGGCGATCCGGTCGGACAGGCCCATGACGACGCCGATATCGTGTTCGATGAGGATGATGGTCGTGCCGTAGAGCGCACGCGCCGAGCGGATGAAATCCGCCATTTCCTGCTTTTCCGTGGCTGTCATGCCGGCCATAGGTTCATCAAGCAGCAGGAGGCGCGGATTGGGCGCAAGCGCGCGGGCAAGCTCCACCCGTTTCTGCAGACCATAGGGCAGCGAGGCGGCAGGACGATTTGCGACCCGATCGAGATGAAGAAAGCCGATGATCGCGCTAGCGCGCTCGCGCGCCTCCCTTTCTTCCCACCGCGCCTTCGGCAAACCGAAGGCTTGGCTGAGAAAGCCGCCGCGACGGGAAAAGGCGAGACCGGTCATGACGTTTTCGGTGACGGTCAGTCCCTTGAACAAAGCGAGATTCTGGAAGGTGCGGGCAAGGCCGAGCTTGGCGGCGTTCTGGGCAGGCGCCTTGGCGAAGCTCTTGCCGTCAATCCAGATTCGACCGGAATTGGGCTGGTAGAGACCGCTGATGACGTTGACCAGCGAGCTTTTGCCGGCGCCGTTCGGGCCGATAATGGCGCGGATCTCCCCGGCTCGGACAGCGAGGTCGACATCGGTCAGCGCGCTGACGCCCCCGAAGGAGAGATTGATCTTCTCCAAGCAAAGAATTGGCCGCTCCTGCAGCGCCCGTGGAGCCGCCTCAACCGCCGTTTTTGTGGCCGTGAATGCGTCCTCGCCTGGATGGCTCCGGAAGGCGGTTGCGCTTTCGAGCGCTGAAAGTGTGTAATTCGCGTCCAACATCCAACCCCCGTGATCACGCCGTGTCGCAAGGCGCGGCTTTCCGTTCGGTGCCCCGCATTGCGGGACGCCGTTCGCGCATTTCGATGATGGCGTCGTCTTATTCGGCGGCCTGAAGGCTCGCCTCTTCCTGGGCTTCCAGTTCCCGCACCAGCGGAATGACCTTCTTGCCGAAGAACTCGACCTCTTCCTGGAAATGCAGGAAACCCATCAGGATCAGGTCGGCGCCCGCGCGCTTGTGTTCGATGATGCGTTCGGCCACCTGCTCGGGCGTGCCGATCAGGTTGGAGCGGAAGCCGTCATTGTATTGCACGAGATCCTGGAATGTGGATTTCGCCCAATTGCCTTCGCGTTCGGGAGAGGCGTTGCCGGCGTTCTGGACTTCATGCTTGAAGCCGTTGACTGCATCGGGGATCGCCTTGTCGATGATCTCCTTGAGGACTTCCTGCGCCTCGGCCTCGGTGTCGCGGACGATGCCGAAGGCGTTCATGCCGATCTTCGTGCGCCAGGTCTTGCCGAAGGTCTTTTCCTTGGCCCTGATGTCGTCCACCTGGGCCTTCAGGCCATCCGGCGTGTTGCCATTGGTGAAATACCAGTCCGACACGCGCGCCGCCATGTCGCGGGCTGCCCGGCTGGAGCCGCCCTGGAACACCTGGGGAATGCCGCCTTCGGGCTTCGGCTTCATCGAATAATCATTGAAACGGTAGAAATCGCCACGGAAGTTAAGGCTTTCCTCGGTCCAGATGCCGCGAGTGGCGCGGATGAATTCTTCCGAACGGCGATAGCGCTCATCGTGATCCAGCCAGGGCTCGCCGATAGCGTTGAATTCGCCCCGGAACCAGCCGGAGACGATGTTGACGTCGACGCGACCATTGGTGAGGTGGCTGATCGTGGAAATCTGTTTGGCCAGCAAGGCCGGATGCCAGGGACCAGGCAGAACAGCGGCGATAACGCGCAGCTTTTCGGTCGCCGCTAGCAACGCATGGCTGAAGGACACCGATTCATGCTGGTTATCGGCGCCATAGCCTGCCGTAAACCGGATCTGGCTCAGCGCGTAGTCGAAACCGTTCTGCTCGGCGATCTGGGCGAGCTTGCGGTTATAGTCAATGCCCCAATGGGTGCGCTGCTCGATTGTGCTGATGACCAGGCCGCCCGACACATTGGGCACCCAATAGGCGAATTTCAAAGGTTCTGACTTGGCGTTCGACATGATGTTCTCCCTTTCAGTCGAAAAATTGCGGCTCAGGCGGTCCGCCTGGCGAAGGTCGGTTCTGACAGTTTGCGGCGAAGGCTTGCTGCCGGTTTGGTCAGCGCGGTGCGCAGCTCGGCGCCCGCCTCGGCGATCCGCTCGCGCAAGGCGTCGTTGGCGACCGCGAAGTCGACAAAATCACTTTCGACGGCGTAGACGGTGGTTGGCAGCGGCAGCGCCTTGAAGAAGGCCATCAGGGGACGGAGCTGCTGGTCCGGCATCAGGCCGTGCAACGCCCTGCCGCCCGTGGCGGCCAGAATGACCGGGACGCCGGTCAAGGCGCGATAATCAACAAGATCAAAGAGATGCTTGAGCGCTCCGGTATAGGAGGCGCGATAGACAGGCGAGGAGACGATCAATGCATCGGCGCGCTCGATCGCCTCGATGATTTCCAATCCCTCATCGTCCAACTGTTCGGCGCGCAAGGCCCGAAACAGAACGGGAGCCGCTTCGACCAGACTGATATGCCGTGTTTCGGCGACAAGATCACGTCGCGCTTCGTCGAGAAGGGCTGATGTCAAAGCCGCCGTGCGCGACGGCGCCTTGACGTTTCCCGATAGTCCCACAATCCTGATCATAGCGATCTCCTTATCGTCATTATCTATAGAATTACTAGATTATATGATCAATAGATGGATCTTCCATTTTTTTGTCGTCGATTAAAAAGCTGTTCCGCTAAATCACCGCTCAGGCAGCAGTTTCAGTACGCGCAATCGCGTGCGGGGCAACATCGCTCTTCACCTCGAAGGCAACGTCACGCGCGTGAAGGGTAACTTGGGGCAGCCCCATCAACTCCCCGAAAGCACCCCGCGCCAAGGGACCGGCCACGAAGAGACCGGGCTGGACCTCGCCATTGGCGCCGATCAACCGGGAGCGCTGATCGCAATCCAGCCCGAGGCCGACTGGATCAAGCCGGATATGACCGGCCCCCGCCAATCCGTCCAGATAGGGTTGACTTGACAGAACAGAACCGTGGGCCGGCCCGGTCGCGACGACCACAGCATCGATATCCCGCAAAACCGTCCCTTTTCGCCGAGATAGACGCATCGCCACACGTATTTTGTCGCCGAAATAGGAAACTGCGCTCACCGAAGCGGCAAGACTTTCCATTTGGCCTGCTCCTATCGCGGCATCGATGGCGTTTTCCACCTGCGGAGCGATGCGAAAGCGGTGGACATCCCAGAACGGCCGCAAATGTCGGACGATCCGGCGCCGCTCCGCAATCGGGAGATTTCGCCAGATCGCCTGGCCCTGGGCGCGTACGGCATCAAGAACCGCATGCCAACTGACATCGAACAGCGCCGCCTGTTTGATCGTCTCTCGAATTCTCCGCGTCAAAAGCCGCGCGGATTTGATGGGGCGACTGATGAAATCACCATGCGGTTCCTGCGTTCCGAAAGCATGTCCACGAGAGCGAAGCCCACGGCGCGATATCGCCGTGATATGGCCTGTATGGCCTCGCGCCAAAAGAGAGGCGGCGATATCAGCGCCTGTCAGCCCATTGCCGACAATCAGCACATCATTGCCCGGCCGAATCGTTGCAAGCGCATTGGCCGCAGTCGGATCGGCCACGAAGCGAGGGTGACCTTCGAGCAGAGCCGCGAGCGTCCTGGGAGCGGCAGGCGATGGATGGCTGGTGGCGATCACCACACTATCGGCCAGGAGAGTGGTTCCGTCCGATCGACGGATACGCCAGCAAGACGCGTCGCGCTCGATAGCGACCACCTCGCATCGCGCATGTTGAATCCGCCCATCAAGGATCATCGGCTTCAGACGCGCAGCGACATAGGCTCCGAAATCGGCGCGCCGGGGAAATATGCGTCCGTCCGGTAGTTGCGCCTCCGGGTCTGTCTGTTCGACAGAGCGTTCTGCCAGCCACGCCATGAAGTCGCCGCCGTCGTCAGCGTCGAGACTCATTCTTTCTGCGGGCACATTGATGCGATGCGTCGGGTCCGACGTGTCATAGGCAAGACCTGCGCCGAGGTTCTTGCGCGGCTCATGCACGACGATCTGAACCTCATGATTGGGGATTGCGCGCGTCAAATTCCAGGCGACGGCAGAGCCCGTAAAGCCGCCGCCAATGATTGCCACGACGGGACGGGAGTTTTTCAGCAGCGTCATGATGATCTCCTATTTTCATAAAACATATATTCTATAAAATTAGTTGACAATAGCCGTATGTGAATTAGGTTTGCCGTGATCGCCTCGCGGCGCAAAAGAACGGAGCTTTTCATGACGATCGCCCAACTTACAGCACAACCCCTCGACAATCTGGCTTGCCTCGATCCGGAAGCCGCCAATGTTAAACGCGCATTGCGTCAGCTGGCCGGCGGCGTCTGTGTGATCGCGGCGGGTCGCGGCGATGATCGGACCGGAGCGACCGTGACCTCCGCGACGGGACTGTCGATGGATCCGCCGACCATGATCGTCAATATCAACCGCAATTCGTCCACCTGGCCGGTCATTGCTCGCCACGGTCACTTCTCGGTCAATGTGCTCGGCGAAGACCAGCAGGCGATCGCCGACCGGTTCGCCGGCGTCGGCGGCGTCAAAGGCCCCGCGCGTTACGACGGCGCCGCCTGGACAACGCTGGTCAGCGGCGCCCCGGTCCTCACCACCGCATTGTCGGCCGTGGACTGCGAAGTGGAAGAGGTGATCGAGCGCCACAGCCACGCCATCATCATCGGCCGGGCCGTCGCTGTTCTCGTGGGCGATGGTCGTTCACTGGTCTATCAGAATGGCGTCTACGCTCGGCTGGCCTGAGCAGACAGGCTTGTCAGCTTCAGGGCCGCGAAATCTCGGTTTCGCGGCCCTTTTTGCGTGTCCATGAAAAAACCCCGGAACCCAAGGGGAACCGGGGGGCGCCAACGGGGCGGAAATCGGCAGGAGATTGCAATTCCGGTCAGAAACGCCGGTGGATATGCAGGAAGGAAGATGGCGGCATTTCGACATCCATCGGCATGGGATCGGCGTCCCGGCGGCCTGGTTCGACCGGCGGTTCCGGCTGCGGGTCGGGCAAGGTCTTCACGAACCTTGCCTGTTTCGGAAAAAAGAACCCGAGGGTAAATCCGTTCATCATGATCATGCCCGTTCTCCTTCAGTTGCGTCCGAGAATGGCGGCCAGAAGTTCGCTTTCGATTTCGGCAAGGTCGCGGGAGCCATGTCCGCGCGGATGCGGATGGGGAACCCTGACATCTTTCTTGATGCGTCCTTCTTCGAGCACAATGACGCGATCGGCGAGATAGACCGCCTCGGCGACATCATGCGTGACCAGGACCGCAGTGAACCCCTGTTCCCGCCAGACGCGGCCCAGCAATTGCTGCATGGAGATGCGGGTCAGCGCGTCGAGCGCGCCCAGCGGCTCGTCCAACGTCAGAAAGCCGGGATGGCTGACCAGCGCCCGGGCCAGCGCCACGCGCTGCCGCTGGCCGCCCGACAGCCGCGATGGCCAGTCGCCGGCCTTCTCCGAAAGCTGAACAGCCTTCAGGGCCTGCAGCGCCTGAAGATCGCTGCCCTCGGAACCGCTGTTTGCGCCAAGTCCCACCACCACATTTTCCAGCACGGTGCGCCAGGGCAAAAGCCTCGGCTCCTGGAAGACGATGCGCGCGTTGGGCTCAATCGCGCGTCCGCTTTGGTCCACGAAATCAATGTGGCCGCCGGTTTGTTCTTCAAGACCCATCAGAATGCGCAGAAGCGTGCTCTTTCCGCAACCGCTCTTGCCGATGATCGCGACAAAGGATCCTGGCTCTATCTCCAGGTCGATTCCACGCAGCACGCGGTTGGCGCCGAAGGATTTTTCCACGCCGGTCAGTCGCAGTCCCGCCGCCGGCGAAGCTTGGAATGAATGCGGTGTGTCGGAGATGCGAATGCTGGAATGTAGGGCGACCATGTCCGCCTCCTTATCGTTGATAGACAGGGTTCCAGGAAAGAACCGTCCGTTCGAGATAGCGTACGGCGATATCGGCGAGTTTGCCGAGCAGCGCGTAAATAACGAGGGCGAGCACGACGATATCCGTCATCATGAACTCCCGCGCCTCATTGGCCATGTGGCCGATCCCAGAGGACGCGGCGATGGTTTCAGACACGATCAACGTCAGCCACATGATGCCGAGCGCATAGCGCAGGCCCACGAAAATTGATGGCAGGGCGCCGGGAAAGATCACGTTCCGGAACAAGGTGAAGCCGCGCATGCCGTAGACGCGGCCCATTTCGATCAGGTCGCGGTCGACATTGCGCACGCCGTGATAGGTGTTGAGATAAACGGGAAACAGCACGCCGAGCGAGGTGAGGAACAGCTTGGACTCTTCGCCGATGCCGAACCAGAGGATCACCAGCGGGATCATGGCGAGGTGGGGAATGGTCCGGAGCATCTGCAACGTCGTGTCGGTCAGTTGCGCGGAAAGCTTGGACACGCCATTCAGGATGCCGAGAAGAAAACCGATCGACCCGCCGACAAGCAGGCCGGCAAAGGCGCGGGCGGCGCTGACGGCGATGTCATGCGGCAGATCGCCTGAAAGCGTGGTCGTCCAGAAGGCTTTCAACACGTCGAACGGAGACGGCATGATCCGGGTTGAGATTACCCCGGTCAAAGACAGGATCTGCCAGAGCGCCACCACAGTGACAGGCAGAAGGTACGGCAGAAAAGCCGACAGGCCGGATAGATCGTACAGGGGCTTTGGCGACGCCTTGGCCGCTGCGCCGCGCGGGGAGGTCAGGGTTTCTGTCAAGGCCATTCACGCTCTCCTTTTCGTCACAGGGGAAGGGCGCAAGACCGCGTCTCGCGCCCGCCATCGGATTTAGGAACCGGAAACGAGCCGGATATTGCCGCCATGGCCGCCGCCGCCGAACACCTGCGTCTGACCGAAGGAGGTCTTCAGGCGATGATGCGGCAAGCCAATGCCAAGCTCGGGGAACAGCAGTTCCGACACCCGATAGGCCTCCTCGAGATGCGGATAGCCGGAGGCGATCACCGTATCGATGCCGAGATCCTGATACTCACGCAGGCGAGCGGCCACCGTTTGCGGGGAACCGACCAGCGCGGTGCCGGCTCCCGAGCGTACAAGGCCGATGCCGGCCCAGAGATTGGGCGAGACTTCCAGCTTGTCGCGGCGACCGCCATGCAGCTCCCACATCCGGGTCTGGCCGACGGAATCGGACTGTTTGGTGAAACGCTCGCGCGCTTCGTTGATCGCGTCTTCCGGCAGGCGCGAAATCAGCCGATCGGCCGCCGCCCAGGCTTCTTCATCCGTTTCGCGGACGATGAAATGCAGGCGAATGCCGAAGCTGACCTTGCGGCCATGTTTGGCGGCTGCCTTGCGGACGCGCTCGATCTTCTCGCCCACCTGAGCCGGAGTCTCGCCCCAGGTCAGATATTTGTCGGTGTGTTCGGCCGAAAAGCCGATCGCAGCATCCGAAGAGCCGCCGAAATAGAGCGGTGGACGCGGATCCTGGATCGGCGGGAAGCCGAGCTGGGCGTCATGCGCCTTGATATATTTGCCGTCCAGCGTCGAGCGGCCAGTGGCCAGCAACTCGTTGAACACCTGGAAGAATTCGACGGCGTGATCATAGCGCTCGTCATGCGGCAGGAAAATGCCGTCGCCGGCCAGTTCCTGGGCGCTGCCCCCCACCACGATATTGAGCAGCAGACGGCCGTTGGACACGCGATCCAGCGTCGACGCGAGGCGGGCGTAATAGGCCGGCGACGCGACGCCGGGGCGGATCGCGACGAGGAATTTCAGCCGCTCCGTGACCGGTGCGAGAGCGGCCGCCACAATGAAGGATTCTTCGCAGGCGACGCCAGTGGGGATCAGCACGCCCGTATAGCCAAGCCGGTCGGCGGCCACCGCGATCTCCTTGAGATAGGCGGGGTCTGCAGGCCGAGCCAGATCATTGGAACCCAGATAGGCGCCATCGCCAGAGGTCGGAATGAACCAGAGGAAGTCGAGTGGTTTTTGGGAGGACATGAGCTATCTCCTTTAGGGAATGGGTCAGCTGGCTTTCGGGCGCCAGACGATGTCGCTGATGGTCAGTTTTCGCGGCAGAACGCCGATGTCGTGGAATTCATCGGCGAGCGCCTGCTGATAGGTCTCCGCCTGTTTGGGCAGCAGATAGACCTTGCCGAGATCGAAGCCGGGGCGGGTGAGCACCTTGCGGGTGACAGGCTCAGGCACGCCGGTGATGGCGGAAAGCGCGGGAACGGTTCTGTCGATATCCGCCTGTGCGGCGACGCCGACCTTTTTCAGCTCGTCGATGATCTCGCGCACAATGTCCGGATGGCTTTCGGTAAAGCCCCTGTTGCCGAGAAAAAAGCTCCAGCTTTCGGCGATGCCTTCGGCTGTCGTCAGTACGCGGGCCTGCGGATCTTCTTCGGCGACCGCGAAATAGGGATCCCAGATCGCCCAGGCGTCTATCGCGCCGGTCTTGAAGGCCGCCGCCGCATCCGGTGGCGGAAGGTCGACCGGCGTCACGTCGTCGGTGGTTAGCCCGCCTTTGCGCAGGGCTTTGACGGCGACGTTATGCGCCGAAGACCCACGTTTGAAGGCCAGCTTTCGCCCTCTGAGGTCGGCAAGGCTTCTGATGGAGCTGTCCTGATGGACGAGGATTGCCGAACCGGAGGCCGCGCCCTGATAGGCGCCCACATAGAGGAGATTGCCCCCTGCGGCCTGGGCGAAGAGCGGCGGCACGTCGCCGGTCGGCCCGAAATCCAGCGCATCGGCGCCGAGCGCTTCAAGAAGCGGCGGGCCAGACGAGAATTCGGACCAGGCAATGTCGACGCCTTTGCCCGCCAGACGCGTTTCGAGAGCGCCGTGCGCCTTGGCGAGGGCCAGCACGCCATTTTTCTGCCAACCCAACCGGATCTTCAGCGCCGGGGCCGCCATGAGCACGCCCGGCAATGGAAGAGTTGCGGCTGCTGCTATCGAAATGAAGTCTCTGCGCCGGATCATGGCGGCCTCCTGTCGCTGGGGATGTCAGGATTGCTTCGGGCGCCAGACGATGTCGCTCACCGTCAGCTGGCGCGGCAGAACCTTGTAGGCGTAAAAGTCATCGGCAAGCTGCTGCTGATACTGGACTGCCGCATCCGAAACCGTCGCCACAGCGGAGAGATCGGACCCGGCGCGGGTCAGCGTCACCTTGGTTATGTCCTCCTTGACGCCGGTAATGTCGGACAGGGCCCTGGCGGTGCCGTCGATATCCGCCTGGGCAACCTGGCCGAGTTTCGCCAGTTCGTCGAGGATCTCGACCACAAGTTCGGGATAGGCGGCGACGAAATCGCCATTGCCTAGGAAATAGCCCCAGGCGTCGACGATGCCTTCCGACGTAACCAGAAGACGGGTTTCCGGATCGGACTGGGCGACAGCGAAGAACGGATCCCAGATGGCCCAGGCGTCGACCGAACCATTCTTGAAGGCGGCTCCAGCGTCAGGTGGCGGCAGATCGACGCTTTCGATATCAGCGGGCGTCAGACCGGCCTTGGCGAGCGCTTTGAAGGCGAAGTTGTGGGCCGACGAGCCGCGCTTATAGGCAACCTTCTTGCCCTTGAGATCCTCGATCTTCTGGATCGGAGAGTCCTTCTTGACGAGCAGTCCGTGGAACGCAGCCGGCGGCTTGTAGGTGCCGACATAAAGCAGATTTCCACCCGCAGCCTGGGCAAAAAGCGGTGGCACGTCGCCGGTGGGGCCAAAGTCGATCGCATTGGCGCCCAACGCTTCAAGCAGAGGCGGTCCGGAATTGAACTCCGACCATTCGATGGCGACATTCCTGTCCTTGAGCCGCGCCTCAAGCACGCCGCGGCTCTTGGCCAGCGCGAGAATCCCAAATTTCTGCCAGCCGATGCGGAGTTTGATTTCTTCCGACGCGCGGACGGCGGCGCCTCCGGCGATGAACAGTGTTGAAGCGCCGGCGGCGGCAATTTTCAGAGTTTGGCGGCGGTTGATCATCTCAGTCATCTCCAATCGGTTATCTATGCAAACTCTATATAATCTACCAAATTAGTATATTATATTTTTTTGCAAATTTGGAGGGAAAGTAGGATTTTTGTTCCGCCGCGCTCGGTTATCTTAGCTTGAAGCGGGCGGTCGGAGACGCTGGAAGGCTGAAAACCCATTCTGCTCCGTCTTGGCGAGGTCGGCCAGCGTTTGCGCATCGAGAATATCCGAGATCGCGTCCCGAACTTCAGTCATGGCCCTCCGCACGAGGCATTCCGTCACGTCGTTGCAATCGTGGCAGGGGGCGAAAGCGGTGCGGCTCGCGCAACTGATAGGCGCAAGTGGTCCGTCCAGAACCCGCATGCAGGCGCCAATGGAAATGTCCTCGGCCCGACGCGCCAGAGCATAGCCGCCAGCGCGACCTTTGCGCGACTTAACCAGGCCGCTTCGCCGCAGTTCCAAGAGAATGGTGTCGAGAAACTTCTTCGGAATACGCTCGGCCAGAGCGATCTCTGCGGCGAAAGCCATTTCGCCCTCTGGCAACGAGGCGAGGGCGATCATTGCCTTCAAGCCATATTTGCCCTTCTTGGTGAGCATTGCGCCTGCTCCTTCTTATCGATTTTTTTTCGCTTACTGCTGTGGTGGCGATCGGCGCGTCAGGACAATTCTTTTGCGATTCGCCCGGCGACAGCCGCCGCCTGCACCCTGATGTCGGGCACGGCGAAAATTTCGAAGAACTGCCCGACCGTCATCGGGCCGAGCGCAAAAGCCGATCGGGACGCCTCGCCAACCTCGTTGATCAGCCGGGACTCCTGGTCTACCGCTAAGCCGAGGCCCATCACGTCGCTCCGGATCATCCCCCGTGAGGACATTTTCTTCAAAAGTGGCGTCTTGGAGATCGAACATCGGTCCATCCCGGTGCAATTGATCAGCCAATCGGAGCTGATTTGCCGCAAGGTCCGGGAGTGGCGGTCAAAATAGGCGGACCGCACTTTGCCGTCGGCCTGGTAGACTTCCCTGAGCCAGCCGGCTGCCACGGAAACCTGACCGGATTGGCGCAATTGTGAGAAGCTTTCCCACATGTCAGGCGCGAGGCGGTGCCGATGAATGCTCCACCAGGCATTGGCGTGTCTGAGGAAGCGAGCGCGCTCAGACGTCGAGAGATGCTGCCACAGAGACTGCGTGATGGGACGAAGCCCGTCTACGACGGCGCGCCAATCCTCGGCTTTCGAGGCCGCTTCACGCAACGCCTTCATCATGCCGCTAAGAGGTTTCGAGCCGGGTTCGAAAGTCGGCGCAACAGGGTGGCTGCGGGGAACCCGGTGCGGCAATGGCGTCAGGCCATGGCGTGAAATCACCTGAATACGCCCCTGGTGCCGGCGGGCCTTGAGAGACAGGACCTGGTCGATCATGGTCAATCCGGAGCCGAGCATTACGATCTCGTCGTTCGGGTCCGTTTTCTCCATCCAGGGATCTGACCAGACATTCAAGCAAATGCGGGATCGTGCTTCCGGCGCCAGTTTCTCCGGGGCAACCGGTAGACCGGCGGGCGTGCCGCCTATGCAGAAAATGCTCTTTTTCGCATGCAGCAGTTGTCCATCGCTCAGGTGATACACTTGCTGTTCGTCCGTCAACTGTTCGCAGTCCAGGACTTCGGCGTCGACCAGCCATACTTGTGCGCTATTGTCGGCGCGGAGCAATCTGTCCGCCAGTGTGTCCTGCAAATAGCGGCCATAGAGCTGTCGCGGAATGAAGTCTTCGGCGCCGAACTCTGTTGCTTCCTCGGCAAGCCATTCACAGAGATGGTCCGGTTTGTCGGCAAGCAGACTCATTCTTCCTGCGGGAACGTTCAGGCGATGCCAGGGCTCAGTCGTGGAATAGGCAACGCCGCGGCCCAAGCCGCTTTTGCGCGATACGAGCGCGACAGTTGTGTCCTGACCAAGGCGATCAAGGACATTGATGACGGTCGCAACCGCCGAAAACCCTCCGCCAATTACCGCGATATCGACCTGCATATAAAATCTCCATATTCTATATAAATGGTAGATAATAACGGTGGATCTGTCAACGCTGATGCGGCCTTGACGACAAATGTCTGGCTCCGTTGTTAACAGTTGCGGTCGGGCGCGGACGAAGCCGCTCTTCAGCCGCAGACTAACATGCTGCAGGTGGCGCAAATTACGCTATCACATTGCCGCGCCTTTCTGGCCAGGGCCTACTTGCCGCAAACGCATGAGATATTGCTCCACGCCCACGGGTACGGCTTCCGTGTGTTCTGCGGCGTTGAATGCTTGGTTGGAACAGCATTGTCAGGACCTGTGGCGGGAGACGCCGCATGGCGCCTGGCCCGGCGGCCACGTCTGCAGCCCCACAAGCCATCAAAGGTGCGCGCCGCGCTCCCCGCAACGATATGCCTGATGCCAGGGCGGGATTACCCAACCGGACCGGCGGTGTCCCGGTTGTCATGAGGTGGGGCGCGTCGGGGTAGAGTTCTACGTCAAAGTCAATCCAAGGCAGGGTGACGATGTTCTCATTGCCACGCACGCTCGCATTGGCCGCCGCATTTGTGTGTGGTCCTGAACGTTCGTCGAAAGCGAAAAAGTTTTACGGTGGAGGCGCCATGTCCGGTCGTGGCTGTT
Source organism: Rhizobium sp. SG_E_25_P2 (assembly GCF_029892285.1). Lineage (GTDB taxonomy): Bacteria > Pseudomonadota > Alphaproteobacteria > Rhizobiales > Rhizobiaceae > Rhizobium_E. The sequence goes on along the minus strand of NZ_JARXVM010000001.1, from coordinate 227,062 downwards.
ACCCAATGCCGTGTCGGCGTCAGGCATATGATCCCCTGGCGGAGATAAAGAGGCCGCGCGAGCTAACCCACGGAAATGTCGGGTCTCTTTGGAGGAGTGCAGTTTCGGTGATTTCTGGGAAGTAAATTTGGTGGAGTAGCCAGTTCAACCAGTTTCGGTCTGGAAACAGGCGAAATCCTCGCGGGCTGGGTTATGAAATATAACTCGCAAAATCGCATAAATAGGCGAGTTCCGAGCTTTCAGGTCCACACAAAGCCACTGGAAAACAGGTCAAATCGGTGGCGTAAAGCGGGATCGGATTGCTGTTCCGCGAGATAGGGTTGCCGTTAGCTGACCCGGCTTTGCATTCTTTCGCTATCCCGTTGCGACTAAACGAACGGCCGTTGCAGCCTCACGGACGCGTGTTGCCGCAGACTGGACCGCCTTTGCGCTATGGTGCATACGGATTGTCATAGTCCGAGATCGACCGCCAAGCAGCTGGCGACGGACAGTGCTCAGGCGTTCTACACTGATCAGCCATCGGCAGTAAGGTAAAAAGAAATGGAGGGTCGCCGGCGGCCACGTCTGCGGCTCCATTATTCCTGAGGGGTGTCATGTTTTATTCTCGGCGCGCGCAAGCATGGCCGGGGCATTCGAGTTTGATAGTGAGCGTGCGGCGAAAACTTAATTGTCTTCCGGTGTTGGCCCCACGTCCGGCCGCCGGAATTGCCCAAATTTACGCGTGGTCGTCAGGCCTGTGATGCTGCATCGTCTGCGGACCAAAACGCGACGTCCAGGGTTTGTTGGCGGCCTCTAATCTCGCATCGCGCGTATTGGCGGTCGCCGGTGAGCAGTTCCTCCAGCCCTGCAGCCCGGATCACCTCTGCCGATAAAGCGACCGAAGCAGAATGCGATTTGGCGACTTCCAGAAGCCGGCTTGCAACGTTGACGCAATCGCCAATGGCTGCGACCTGCTGGTGTGTCTCGTGGCCGAGACGCGAGAGGATCACTTGGCCATAATGCACGCCGATGCGCACGACATTCGATTCTCCTGACCTTCCGTCGGCGTCCCATTCATGTATCGCTCGAACCAGGTTGAATGCCGTGAGAATGGCGTTGGATGCGTCCTGCGAATGTTGATCGGGAACGCCGAAGGCGACCATCACGCCGTCGCCCATGAAATCCATCGCCACCCCCTGGCGCCGCTCGGCTTCTTCGACGACGATCGTGTGGAAAGCCTTGAGCATGTCGCGGGTCCGCAGAGGGCCGAGGCGTTCGCTCACGCCCGTGTAGCCTGCAAGATCAACGAACAGGATCGCCGCCGACAATTCGCGCGGTTCGAGAAGAAATGTCGGGTCTTCGGCGATCCGTCGCGCGAGAGCCGATGCCTGAAATCGTTCCAGAGCGGATCGGGCGGAGATCATTCGACGCATCTCAAAGCGATCGAAAACCTGCCTGACGACGATTGTCGCCGCGACCGGCGGAAGGCTCGCTGCGATGGGTAAAGCCCCGCTCAACCAGTAAAACTGCCCGAAGGCGATCGCAGCGACCGTGAGCCAAGCAAGAAGCAGAGCCGCGAAAGCAATTGACCCTGCGGCCATTGGCAGAAACGCCACCATCGCGATGCCGGCAAAAGTGATGAGCGCGGCCAAGACCGCGTCGATGCGCCGGACGACCGTATCACGAACTAGGGCGGATCCGTCGATAAGATTGGACACGCCTGTCGCGAGAACCTCGACGCCCGGCATGATCTGGTCGAACGGAGTGTTGAACCGATCTCCGACCCCTGTCGCTGTGACGCCCAGCATGACCAGACGACCTGTAAGATCACTGTGAAGATCCTCGCCGTTCAGCAGTCTCAAGGCGCTCACCGTATGCACGGTTCGTCCAGGACCATAATAATTGAGCGACAAGTGCCAGCCGAGATCAAGCGGATAGGTGCGGGCTCCCATGCGCAAACCATCGGTTGTCAATGTCGGCAACTCGCCAAACTGGAAACTCGCGGCTCGAATGACCAGCGACGCCTCCAGGGCCGGTTGGGCATCGAATATCATGGGAATCTGTCGCGGCGTGCCGCCGGCGTCGGTCGCGACATTGACCAGACCCAGTTGCGCGGACGCCTCAAGGACCGGCAGAGGCCGCAACAGCTCGGTCGGCTTGGGCATGGGCGAGATCCGTTCCTGCCGATCCGCGAACTGGGCCGCGCCCGCGATCGCCACGGGAAACCGGCTTATCGCGGCGGCAAGGGCCTTGTCCGCCTCGTCTTCCGTCGGCCCGACGAGCAAGATGTCGATAGCGATGCCGGTCGCTCCGGCCAGCCTGATGCCGTCGACAAGTCGCGCCAGTTGCCGGCGGTCCAACGGATAGCGCCCGGCTGCGGCGACTGTGGCGTCATCGATCGCCACAATCGCGACTTTGGCGGACGGCGGCCGGACGCCGATCAGGTGGATTCTCACATCAAGCAGCGCCGTCTCTATCTTGTCGACGAAACTTGCGGCGCCATGGGCATGTTTAAGCGCAAGTTGTCCAGCCCACAGAGCTCCGATTGTCAGCAGACTGACGATGCACCATATCGGCAGGCTCGTTTTCATCGCGCGAAGCGGGAGAGAAGTCTTTCCGCTCGTTCCCGCCCCCAGACGATGGACGTTAAGGGCCGGCCCGCTGAGACATCCGCGCCTTCGCCTGGCCGCAGGACAACCGTCTCGGAACCGTCGGCCCTGGACACGGCAACCTCACCTCTCATCACGAAAACCGACGTCGTCTCCAACTGCACGTCGACGATATAGGAGGTGCCGCGCACGGCGGCGATCGCTTGCGGGGTCAGTATCTGAAACGCGCCGCTGCCCGGTTTGACTTCGATCAGAACCGCCTTGCGGGCGATCATGGCGCCGACCGGTCGGTTTTCCGCAGGGTCGCCGGATAAACGGAGATCCGCCGCCGCCTCAGCTTCCAGCACGAGTCCATTTTCGCAGCGATAGACGACCCTCGCCGGGGCGCGCAAATTCTCGCGCTTGCAAGAGGCGTCGGCCGCTTCCGACGAAACCGACAAAGCCAGGGCCGACAAGGCGAGCAGAAAGAGAAGGGGCGAAGTCTTCACGGCAGGCTCTCGATATATCTTGACGCGATGGGTTCGTTATCGGATTGCAATTCCTGAATGTCAATTTAGCTTTGGCGACCGTGGATATTTAGTTCATTTTTGACGGCGGGAAGACGGATGAGCGACATCGGCGTCGACAAGGAAAAGTTGCTCGGGCAGAGCCTGGTGTTTCAGGCGCTTGACAATGAGGGACGGCGACGTCTCGCGGCGTTCGCGCATGTCAAACGGTTCGCAGCTGGCGAGACGATTTTCGATATGGGCGAGCCAGGCTCCAGCATGATGGCCATCGCCGAGGGAACGGTGCGGGTCGAACTCGCAACCTCCGGCGGGAAAGATGTCATCTTGGCTGAATTGCGCGCCGGCGACGTATTCGGCGAGATCGCTCTGCTTGACGGCGGTGACCGTTCCGCCAGCGTCCGCTCGATTAGCAACAGCACCTTGGTCGTGCTGGAGCGGCGGGTCCTGCTGGACGTGTTGCAGCGACATCCGCAATTTTCCATCCGGCTGATCGAACTCTTGTGCCGGCGGGTCAGGCGTTCGGACGAGCGGATGATGGAAGTCGCGTTTATGGACCTGCCCCAGCGACTCGCGCGCCTGCTGCTCCGCCTGTCGGCCGCATCTCCCGCGAGCGCCGAAGCCCCGCAGGCCAGGCTGTCCTTGTCCCAATCGGAACTGGCCCGAATGATCGGAAATACGCGCGAAAACGTCAATCGGTGTCTGCGCAAGTGGCAGGAAGGAGGCCTGGTCGAACTGAAAGATGGTTGGCTCGTCCTTCAGAACCGATCCGCGCTCAGTAGTCTGGCTGAGAGCGAATGACGTAAAGCCGTTCGGCGTTCGCATGTCGAGAACGATCGCGTTTACATCGCCCTGGAACGGCGAGGTTCGGAACCTGTCAGGCAACCGGCGCTCAACAGGATGCCGTCCAGTCCGGTAAGCGCCGCCCGCGAGACCTCTGAGCTGGATGTAAACCCGCTTGAAATCCTGAGCCAGAACATCAAGGCCAACCGAGAACATGATGATGGGTGAAACGATTTCGACGAGCATATAAGCTTCTCAGGTGAGGTGTCCGCGCTATGGCGTGACTGCGTTGTTGTGAAATTGCTCAGTTCTCGGACTTGCGCAGCAGCCAGTCCACGAAGGAGGTCGGCGCCGCGCTTTGCGGCGAGAAGCCTGCGCGCGCCGCCGCGCGCGCCTCGGTGGGACTGAAGCCGTACCGCGCGTGGAACTGCCTGTTGAAGGATGAGAGGTTGGTGAAGCCGTACTCGTAGGCGATTGAACTCACAAGTCTGCCGTCAGACGTCTTCGAAAGTATGGAGTAGCAGGCGGCCAGTCGGCGATTGCGGACATAGGTCGCGACCCCGCCTTGCGTCTCGAACAGGTAGAAGAGTTGCCGTCGCGACACGCCGATGGCAGCGCAAATACGATTGACAGTCAGTTCGGCGGAACGAAGATTGGCGTTGATGTAGCGGCGGGCCCGGTCGAATTCGATCGCCGCCACCGGCGCTTGAGCATTGTCGAGCGCGGCAGGCGAGCCTGCGATCAGCGCCCGGACGAGCTGGCCGAACGCGTCCGCGACCGCAGAGGCTTCGCCAATCGTCAGGCCATTCGCCCGGTTTGCGACGGACAGGACGAAGTCGCGCAGAATGCGCGACATTGGCCCGTGCACGAGTTGGTGCGCGGCGTGGTCGAGCTTGTCGGCTATGTCCCAGAAGTCGTCCCGCGTGAAGAACATTCCGCTGAAATTTGTCCTGTCCATGACGCCGGAAAAGGGGCTAGCGTAGGAATGCAGGATCAATTCACCCGCAGGCACTTTGAATTCCCGGTCATGGCTTTCGTAGCCGACCGGACCTTGCGTCACCACGCTGATGCACCAGTGATCGAAGCCGGAGCGACGCACGATATCGCGCGTGTAGCGGAAGTTCATAGGCGAAAGCTGGAATGATGTCAGTTGCAGCGAACCCAGGCGGCAAGACTCTGCACTTGCGAGGAAGCCTTGAGCGGGCGGCGCTATCGCCTCCAGATCGCTCATAGATGCTGTAAAGTCGCACCAGGCGTCGAATTGCTCTTCCCGACGCACGCTTGCGGTTGAAAATCGCTGTTTGGGGATCGGCGTTCGGTCGCCGATAAGGCTGTTATGCAGTTTCATCGAAATTTTTCCGTAGCTGAAACGTATTTACTAATGTGCTTGCCGATTTCTCGCGGGGTATGAAAAATCCCGGCTCTTCCCGCAGCGGTGGCGCATGCCTTTGTGTAGCGGATTTTCGCAGAGTTTTCCCTTTTGGGTGACGAAAAATCATTGTCGCTGTCGACGCCTTAGGAAATAGTCTGATCGACGATAAAAATGCGCAATACCTGGTCAAGAGACATTCCTTCTGAGGATGAATGGCGATCTCTTCGTCTGTGTGTTTTTGGCTCCGGTTCTTTCTAGGGGCTTGATCGTGGTCACACATGTGACGCGCGACACACCGGATAGGCGCGTGTTGCTGTCGGGGTCGAGGCTTTAGTGCCCGCTGACACTATGGTGGTTTCTGTGGACCACGGAGCCACGCCGTTTCTTCAATGAAACATGTGTTCGGAGAAGCTTCGGACAACGCGACTTGAAGCGGTCGCCGAGCGTGTGCGAGCTCGACCTGCCGCCTTGGAGCCTGGTAATTTACGATCATTATTTCCCGATATTGTTCCGCTTCCTCCGTCGAATGGCTGCGCATCTGTCCCCCCATAGGGGTTGATTGCGCGCGACGCGAAAACTCTTGCACCAAATGCCAAGCCCTCGTCCGTGACCTGTCCAGGGCTCCTGCTAGATAGGGCGTGATAGGTCGGGGCGGCTATCCGCAGCAGGCTCGCCGCCTGACCCGCGTGGCGAGACGGCAGAGGCGGATCTGCGATGACAGTGCTGTGATGCGCGACACAGATCCGGTCCCGACCTTCCGGCATGATGCGGCTTCAGTGATCGCGCCGAACGCGACGCCATGAATGTTTCAATTGATTGAGAGGACCAGGACAATGAGCGCCAACGCCACTGCAAATGACGAGACCCAAGTCAACACCACATCGGCGGGCGAACAGCTCGATGCCTCGATCATCGCCCTTGCCGATGGCGGCTGGGTGGTCGTGTGGACCCAGAGCATCGAGGCCCAGGAAAACCAGATCATCGAGGGACAGAGAAATATCACGGTGTTCCAGCGCTATGGCGCCAATGGGGCGCCGTTGGGCGCCGAGACCCAGGTGAGCCTTGAGAACACGGTCTCGGGTCAAATCGACCCGGTGGTGACGGCGCTCGCCGATGGCGGATTCGTCATTGCCTGGGAGGACCAGTTCGCCGGCGAGGGAGACAGCGGCGTGTTCACCCAGCGATATGACGCCAAGGGTGTCGCCAAGGGATCGATCGAGGTTCTAAGCACGTCCACGACGATCAACGGGACCGTGCCATCTATCACCACGCTGGACGATGGCGGTTGGGTGGTCACCTGGAGCGAGAGCGGCGGCATTCTCCAGCAGCGCTTTGATGCTCAAGGGGCGGGTTCCGGCACTGTCACGCAGGTCAATAGCCTCGACGGCGGGGATGTCGAAGACGCCTTTGTCTCTGCTCTCTCCGATGGCGGTTGGGTCGTCACCTGGCAGGACGAGGATTCCGCGGGCAACGGCGTATTTCTCCAGCGCTTCGACAAGGACGGAAACAAGATCGGCTCGCAATCGCAGGTCAATCTCACATCGGCAGCCGCCCAGCAGGACGTGGTTGTCACCGGTCTGGTCGGCGGCGGCTGGGTGGTCGCGTGGGAATCCGGCGGCGACCAGGATGGCGAGAGCTTCGGCGTCTACCAGATGCGCTTCGGCGCGGATGGGGTCGCGCTCACTGGCGAGGTTCTGGTCAACTCGACCACCGGCGGCAACCAGAGCGATGCCTCGGTCACGGCTCTTGCCGATGGCGGCTGGGTCGTTGCCTGGGAGGGGGACGATCAGGATGGCGACGGATCGGGCATATATCTGCAGCGCTATGACGCCGACGGCGATCGCGTCGGATCGGAGACGCTTGTCAACGCCGGGACGGCGGATGATCAGACCAAACCCGTCGTCACCGCCCTGCCGAGTGGGGGATTCGTCGTTTCCTGGGTTTCTGAAGGGCAGGATGGTGACGCGTCGGGCGTTTTCCAGCGCGTCTTCGCCGCCGACGTCAAGGGGACCGCGAACGCGGACACGTTGAAAGGCTCGGCCTTCGACGAGACGCTGAAGGGCTTGGCCGGCAACGACATTCTGAACGGCAAGGCCGGCGCTGACAGATTGGAGGGTGGCGCCGGCAACGATACCTATGTGATCGACAATGCCGGCGACGTCGTCGTGGAAAAAGCCAATGCCGGCGCCGACACGGTGCGCGCCAGCCTCAGCTACACGCTGGGCGCCAATGTCGAGAACCTTGTGCTGATCGGCTCCGACGATACAAACGGGGTGGGCAACGATCTGAACAACACGATCACCGGCAATTCCGGCGCCAACATCCTCGACGGTGACGGCGGCAAGGATACGCTCGCCGGCGGCGCCGGCAACGACCGGCTGCTTGGCGGCGGCGGCAGGGACAATCTCCTGGGCGGTTCCGGCAACGACCGCATGGAGGGAGGCTCCGGCAATGACAGGCTGACCGGCAATTCTGGCGCCGATATTCTCTTCGGCGGCTCCGGCGCCGACCGGTTCATCTTCACCGCGTTCTCCGATTCGACTGTTTCGTCGTCCGGCCGCGACGTCATCAAGGATTTCAGCCGCAGCGAGGGCGACCTGTTCGACCTCTCCCTCCTCGACGCCAGCAGCAAGGCTTCCGGCAACCAGGCCTTCTCCTTTATCGGCGAAGCGACCAGCTTCAACGGCAAAGCCGGCGAGCTTCGCTACGCCACTTCCGGCGGCGACACCTTCATTCACGCAGACGTCGACGGCGACCGGAAATCGGACTTCTCGATCCGCATCGACGCCGACATCGACCTCGTGAAGGGCGATTTCATCCTCTGATCGCCACGCCTCTCCGGAGCCGCCGTCGTGGCGATCGCGCGGCAATTCCCTGTGTTGATCGTCACAGGGATGCGGCCCGGGGATCTGCCATAAGGCCTGCATCAGCCCAACGCCTCGGATGCGAGGCAGATTTTCAGATTGTTTACAAGGACAACGGATATGAGCACGAATGACACCGAACTGAACGCCCTCCTGGATCAGACGCTGGACGGCGCATCGAGCCCTGCGGCGCTCGCCGCCGCCGGCGATACCGTGACCGGCACGGCGGGCAACGAAACGCTGACCGGAACTGATGGCGACGACGTGATCGACGGCGGCGCGGGCGTAGACCGGATGGTCGGCGGAGCCGGCGACGATACCTATATTGTGGACAATGCCGGCGACGCGACCGTCGAAGAGGCCGATGGCGGCGTCGACACCGTCCAGTCCGCCGTCACGCTTACGCTCGGCGATTTCCTCGAGAACCTGACGCTGTTGGGGTCGGGCAATATCATTGGAACCGGCAACAGTCTCGACAATGTGCTGATCGGCAATACCGGCAACAACACGCTGATAGGGCTGGCTGGCGACGACGTTCTCGATGGCGGCGCCGGCGCCGACCGCATGGCCGGCGGTCTCGGCGACGACATCTATGTGATGGACAATGCAAGCGATGTCATTATCGAGGATGCAAACAGCGGCGTCGATACGATCCGATCGAGCGTCAACCAGACGCTCGGCAACAATATCGAAAACATCGTTCTGCTGGGCTCGTCGAATATCAACGGCACGGGCAATAGCGTCAACAATTCGATCACCGGCAACACCGGCGACAACACGCTGAGCGGCGCTGCCGGCGACGACGCGCTGTTCGGCCTGGCGGGCAACGATACGCTCGACGGCGGCGCGGGCGCCGATCGGATGGAGGGCGGCGCCGGCAACGACACCTATCTCGTCGATGATGCCGATGACCTGACGATCGAGGATGCCGACGCTGGCGTCGATACGGTGCGGTCGAGCATCGGACTGACGCTTGCCGACAATATCGAGAACCTCGAACTGCTCGACGGCTCGGCGATCGACGGCGCCGGCAACGCCCTCGACAACAGGCTCACGGGAAATTCCGGCAACAACATTCTGAGCGGCGGCGGCGGCAGCGATACCCTGGCCGGGGGGGCCGGCAACGATAGGCTCGACGGCGGTGCGGGCGCCGACCGCATGGAAGGCGGCAACGGCAACGACACCTATATCGTCGATAATGCCGGCGATCTCGTGGTCGAACTGGGCAATGACGGCTCCGGCAATGACACGGTGAAGGCGAGCGTCTCGTACACGCTCACCGATTTCGTCGACACTCTCATTCTGGCCGGTTCCGCCAATTTGAACGGCGCCGGCAATGATTTAAACAATACGATCACCGGCAACTCCGGCAATAACAGCCTCAGCGGGGGCGAGGGAAATGACACGCTGAACGGCGGCGCCGGCGGCGACACGCTCGACGGCGGAGCAGACGCTGACCGTCTCGTGGGCGGCGACGGCGACGATATCTATGTGGTCGACAACGGCGACGACGAGGTGGTCGAACTGGTCAATGACGGCCGGGATCTCGTCCGCTCCGCCGTGTCATACACGCTCACCGCCAATGTCGAGGATCTCCTGCTCCAGGGCGGGGGAACGATCGAAGGTTCGGGCAACAATTCTGACAATAGCCTGACCGGCAACGCCGCCAAAAACGTGCTGCGTGGCTTCGGCGGCGAGGACCTGCTGGATGGCGGCCTCGGCGCCGACCGGATGGAAGGGGGCGCCGATAACGACACCTATCTCGTCGATGACGTGAATGACCAGGCGGTGGAATCGGGCAATTCCGGCTTCGACACGGTGCGCTCCAGCGTGACCTTCACCCTCGGCGCCAATGTCGAGGAACTCGTTCTCGTCGGCTCCGGCGATCTCGACGGGACCGGCAACAGCCTGGACAACGTCATTATCGGAACATCCGGCGTCAACCTGCTCGACGGCGGTTCGGGCGCTGACACGCTCCAAGGCGGCGCAGGCAACGACACCTATATCGTCGACGATATCGACGACCTCGTCATCGAAGATGCAGGCGCTGGCGACGATATCGTGCAAACGAGCGTCACATGGGCGCTCGGCGCCAATCTGGAAAAGCTGGTGCTGCTTGGATCGTCTGCGATCAACGGAACGGGCAACAGTCTCGACAATCAGCTGACGGGAAATAGCAACGCCAATACGCTCGATGGCGGCGCGGGCGCAGATGTGATGGAGGCCGGAGGCGGCAACGATATTTATATCGTCGACAATATCGGCGACAAGGCCGTTGAGGCGGCGAACGCCGGGACCGACGCGGTGCGGTCGAGCGTCTCGTTCAGCCTTGGCGATAATCTTGAAAAACTGATTCTGACCGGTTCCGCCAATTTGGACGCTACGGGCAACCAGCTTGCCAACGAGCTGACCGGCAATACCGGCAACAATCTGCTCGATGGCGGCGCGGGCGCCGACCTGATGGTCGGCGGCCTCGGCAACGACGTCTATGTGGTGGACAATATCGGCGACGTCGTCTCCGAGGCGGCGAATGCCGGCATCGACACGGTCCGGTCGAGTATCAACCTCACGCTTGTCGAAAATCTCGAGAACCTCGTTCTCCTGGGTTCGACCAACATCAACGGCGTCGGCAACAACGCCAGCAACGTGATCACTGGCAACACCGGCGGCAATACGCTCTCCGGCGCGAACGGCAACGACACGCTCATCGGCCTGGCCGGCGACGATACGCTCGATGGCGGCGCCGACGCCGATCGTATGGAGGGCGGCGCGGGCAATGACACCTATATCGTCGACAACGCCAACGATGTCACGGTCGAGGACGCCGATGCCGGCACAGATACGGTTCAATCGAGCATCACGCTGACGCTACGCGCCAATGTCGAGAATCTCGTGCTGACCGGTTCGGCTGGCATCAACGGCAGCGGCAACAGCCTCGACAATACGATCACCGGAAACGGCGCCAACAACACGCTGAGCGGCGGCGGCGGCAATGACATCCTGTTCGGCCTCAACGGCAACGACACTCTTGATGGCGGCGCGGGCGGCGACCGGATGGAAGGCGGCAATGGCGACGACATCTATATCGTCGACGACGCCGGCGATCTCGTGGTGGAACTGGGCAACGACGGCTCCGGCAATGACACGGTGCGGTCGAGCGTCACATATACGCTCACCGATTTTGTCGACACTCTTATCCTGACCGGCTCGGCCAACCTTAACGGCGCCGGCACCGACTTAGGCAACACGTTGACCGGAAACACCGGCGACAACATTCTCAACGGCCTCGACGGAAACGACCTCCTGAACGGCGGCGCCGGCAATGACACGCTGGATGGTGGCGCCGGTTCCGATCGCCTAGCGGGTGGCCTCGGCGATGACACCTATATCGTCGACAATGGAGGCGACAACATCGTCGAAGACGCCAATGCCGGAACCGACACGGTCCGGTCGAGCATCAACCTCACCCTCGTCGAAAATCTCGAGAATCTGGTCCTTCTGGGCGCTGCCGCCATCAATGGAACCGGCAATGCCCTCGACAATTCGATTGTGGGCAACAGCGCCCGCAACATCCTGATCGGTCTCGGCGGCAACGACACGCTCGACGGCGGCGCGGGCAACGACCGCATGGAAGGCGGCGCCGGCAACGACGTCTACATCGTCGACAACGCCGCCGACGAGGTGGTCGAGGCGGCCGGTTCTGGCTCAGACTCCGTCAGGACGAGTATTTCTCTCACATTGGTCGAGAATGTCGAGGCGCTATTGCTGCTCGGGAACGCCGATATCAACGGCACCGGCAACGGCCTCGACAATCTACTGACCGGCAATGCCGGCGCCAACAGCCTGGACGGCGGGGCCGGAAACGACAATCTTAAAGGTCTCGGCGGCAACGACACGCTTGATGGGGGCCAGGGCATCGACCGGCTTGAAGGCGGCAGCGGCGACGACACATATCTCACCGATGGTGTGGACATCATCATTGAGGACGTCGACGGCGGTATCGACACGGTGCGGTCGACCAGCAACAACGCCGCGCTGGGCACCAACGTTGAAAATCTGGTGTTGTTCGGAACGCTTGGCATAAACGGCGCTGGCAACGAACTCGACAATGAGCTGACGGGCAATGCCGGCGCCAACACGCTGACCGGCAATGCCGGCGACGACACGCTCGACGGCGGCGATGGCGTCGACCGGCTTGAAGGCGGTCTCGGCGACGACATCTATATCACCGATGGCGCGGATGTCATTGTCGAAGATGTTGATGGCGGCATCGATACCGTGCGGTCGAGTGGCAACAACACCAAGTTGAGCGCCAATGTCGAAAGCTTGGTTCTGCTGGGAACGCTGGCCATCAGCGGCGGCGGCAACGAACTGGACAACGTACTGACCGGCAATGCCAGCGCCAACACGCTGACGGGCAATGGCGGCGCCGATATGCTCGACGGCGGCGACGGCATTGATCGTCTTGATGGCGGCGACGGCGACGATATCTACATTCTCGACGATGCCGGTGACACAGACGACTTGGTCATCGAGGATGCAAATGCCGGAACCGACACCGTGCGAGCCTCGATCAACCATACGCTTGCGGTGAATGTCGAGAATCTCGTTCTGCTCGACACCGGAAGCCTCCTGGGGACCGGCAATGACGGCGCAAACACGATCACTGGCAATTCCGGCGACAACACGCTGTTTGGTCTTTCCGGCAATGACATGCTGAACGGCGGAGCCGGGGCCGACCGCATGGAGGGCGGCGTTGGCAACGACACCTACATGGTCGACAATTCGGGCGATGTGGTCATCGAAGCCGCCGATGCCGGCGTCGATACGGTACGGACGGCGCGCAGCTATACCCTGACTGTCAATTTCGAGAATCTCGTTCTGATAGGTTCTGGCAACGTCACCGGCGCGGGCAACAGCCTGAAGAACGTGATCACCGGAAACAACGGCGACAATACGCTGAACGGCGCTAACGGTAATGACACCCTCGAAGGCGGTGATGGCGCCGACACGCTCAATGGCGGGGCGGGCAATGACCGTCTGATCGACGGCGCCGGTGACGACAACCTCGTCGGAGGAAACGGCAACGACCGGATCGAAGCGAGCGCGGGCAAGGACCGCCTGACCGGCAATATCGGAGCCGACACCCTCGTTGGCGGCGCCGACGCCGATCGATTCATCTTCAAATCCCTTGACGATTCCACCGTCGCCTCGTCGGGACGCGACGTGATCAGCGATTTCAGCCATAATCAGGCTGACAAAATTGATCTCGCCTCCATCGACGCCTCGACGAAGAACTCCGGCAACCAGACCTTTGCCTTCATAGGCGAGAACGCGTTCAGCGGCGCGGCGGGCGAGCTTCGCTATGTGAATTCCGGCGGTGACACCTTTATTCATGGTGACGTCAACGGTGATAAAAACGCTGACTTCACGATCCTGATCGATGCGACGATCGATTTCGTGAAAGGAGACTTTATTCTCTAAGGACGCAATGCCGCTGAGGGGAATTCCAGGGCCGCTATGCTCGGTCCTGGTGTGGCGGAGTCTACATTCATCGCTTGACCGGAAAACTTCGGATCAGGTCTACTTCAACCAGCCGCAGACAATTCCGCTCGCGGTATAACCAGCGCCGGAAACCACTTAACAATCGGCACAAAACTGTTCAGCCAAACCGAGCCACTTCTCAAAGACGTTTGTTGCGAGGCCTGAATAGCCCCTAGATTCCTCGGTGGTTCAAGTTGGAGTGATAATCAACAGCCCAGGCGCTCTGATTAAAAACGATTATCGACAGAAATGAACAACTCCAGATCGAATATCGTCGATTGAGGAAAGACTTATCCTTTCCTCAATCTCTACAGTTTGCCTTGGGCCTGGCGCTTGGAGACGTAGCTCGTACCAAACTCAGGCGACATCAGAGAGTTGGAAGGCCCGCCGCTCCGTCGTCCTTGGCGGAGCGCCTATATCAACAAAAAATCGCTTTGCGATAATGTCGAGATATTGTCGAGCGTAGCGAGAAGAAGCGCTTCCTCATCGCCTCCTTTGCCGTCGGTACCGAACCAGAGCCGGTGGGCGTCGCCTTCGAACAGGAAGGTCGGCGAGGCGCCGGATGTTGAATTTCAGCTGGATTTGACCCGTTTTTTCATTTCGCGGTGTACCACCTAACTGAAACTATAGCTTTGATCGCCAACATTTTCTCGTAGCGCAGGCGGATCCCTTCGAAATGAAAAAGTGGTTTAAATCGAAGTGATAATCAACACGCCTGATCTTCAAGGCGATCACGGTCGCTCCCAGCGCCATCCGATTCGACATCAACCGCGACGCGCTGATCAAGGCCTTGATTCCCGACGATCAACATGGCGCCGCAAAACCAACAGACTCCACCGACAACAACCATGATGATGACGAAACCTCCATCATCACCGTGCCGATGACCATGAAACGCCGCGGCGTCGAGATGCGCATGGTGGTATCGGCAGGCACTGGGCGAGAGCCGGATCAGGCGTTGATCGATCTCATCGCCCGGGCGCACATCTATCTCAACCGCCTCACCAACGGCTCGGCATCCTCGATCGCCGAACTCGCCGATCAGCTCGGCGTGCATCGCGCCGATATCAGCCGCATTCTGCCGCTGGCCTTCCTGTCGCCGCAGCTGACCGAATCGATTCTCTCCGGTCGTCAGCCTGCCGATCTGACCGTCCGCACGCTCTCACGGCTGGTGGACATTCCAGCAAGCTGGTCAGAGCAGGCCGCGCTGCTCGGCGGGTAAAAATACCACAACGCATTCCCAAATGATCATCCACAGTCCGCGTCTTCAAGGCGCGGGCTGTCTCGTTCCAGATAGACGTATCCAGACCACCACGCCCACCCGCCAAAATTAGTGGACGCAGGTGAGGGCCGACAGAGACTGCGGCCGGGAAAGGGCGGAAAGAGAGGAGATATGGCCAGGCGTTTGGGGGAGATAAAGAGACAGCCGCCGCTAACCCGCGGAAATGTCGGGTCTCTTTGGAGCAGTGCAGTTTCGGTGAGTTCTGGGAAGAAAATTTGGTGGAGCTAAGCGGGATCGAACCGCTGACCTCTTGCATGCCATGCAAGCGCTCTCCCAGCTGAGCTATAGCCCCATCCTTGCCGTGTCCGGCGGGTGGTCCCGACGTCGTTTCCGTGTCGGTGGCCGCTGTATATTGTCGCTCATTCGGATTGGCAAGCGATAAAATGAATTCGGGCCGATTTTTTTTATCGGCCCGGAAAAGTCAGCAAAATCAAACTTCGTCTTCGTCAGAACCGACGCCGATCAGGCCGGTCATGTCGTCTTCGTCCTCATCCTCGTCCTGTTCGAGGAAGGTGTCGTCGTCATCGTCGCCAATATCGACGTCGTCGTCGCCGAGATCCGGAATCTCTTCGGCGCCAGCTGCTTCGTCGTCGGCTTCCTCAAGCGACACGAGCTCGACTTCCGTGGTTTCGGCGTCGACTTCGGCGACATCCTCTTCCTCGTCCTTCTCCAGGACCTTGGCCACCGAATGCTCTTCGAAGAAGGAGAGCGGATAGGATTTGCCGGTATAGGGCGAGACGACCGGATCGCGGTTCAGGTCGTAAAACTTCTTGCCCGTTTCCGGGTCGATGCGCTTGGTTCCGAGTTCGGGTTTTGCCACGTCTAGACCTCTTGAGTGGTAAGCTTGAAAAGAAGCCGTCCGAAATGCCGGAAACGGCGGCCGCCATAGCGGCGATGGTCATTTTCAGGGATCACGCCCTTATCTTTCTTGGGCGCGTCTGTCAAAGCCTAATCGCCCCGCGAATCAATGGCGCTGCTTGATTATGGCTGAAAGTTTTCGAACGCCGATACGGCTTTTTCAGGCTTGCCGCCGAGAATGCAACATCGGCGGAATGTCTTGCTCTTGCCGAAAGGCCTGCGGCGCGGGATAACTGCGCCAACGCAATCGAGAAAACCGGTCATGCTCTCCTTGTTCTTTTCCGCTGGCAGCTGCGCGCTGGCCACCCGCATCGTTCTCGAAGAAATCGGCGCGCCCTATGAACTCGTCCGGGTCGACCTCTCCCAGAAGCAGCAATCGTCTCCGGATTTCCTTGCGATCAATCCGAAAGGCCGCGTGCCCGCGCTGGTGACCGATCACGGCGCGCTCACGGAGACGCCGGCATTGCTTGCCTATCTGGCGCAGGCGTTTCCCGAGGCGGAACTTGCGCCGATTGGCGATCCATTCGCCTTCGCTGAACTGCAGGCGTTCAATTCCTACCTGGCATCGACGGTTCATGTCGCGCATGCGCATGGCCGACGGGGGACGCGTTGGGCTTCCGAGCCGGCCTCGATCGAAGACATGAAGCGCAAAGTGCCGGACACCATGTCCGCATGCATGGCGCTGATCGAGAAGGATCTGTTTCGCGGACCCTGGGTGATGGGAGAGGCCTATAGCGTCGCCGACGCCTATCTCTTCACCATCGAAGGCTGGCTGGCGGGTGACGGCGTCGACATCAACGCGTTTCCCCACCTTGCCGATCACTTTCTCCGCATGGGCGAGCGTCCGGCCGTGCAACGCGCGCTCGCCTGACGCGAAGAAGCGTCTCTCCAAGGTAAAGTTTTGTAAGACTTCGGACTTCGCCTTTGACGCGACCGCTTGCTGCGCCTACATCGCCTGGAGAACACCGAAGGCGTTTCGCCGGGCCGGACCTCTCTTCAACCACGCTCGCCATAGAAGCGCGCGAAATGGAAGACGTCCATTCGGCCGGATGGCGCATCGAATGGAGTCCGACGACAATGAAAAAATGGGCTGGCTGGCTGACGCTGGCAATCCTGCTGATTGCGGCGGCCGGCGGCTACTTTTGGCTCAGCCGAACCGAGGCCGACGATCCCCTGGCCAATGTTATTACGTCCAAGGCCTCGCGCGGCGATATCGAGGTGGCGGTTCTGGCGACCGGGACCGTGCGTCCGGCAAGACTGGTGGCGGTGGGCGCGCAAGCCTCCGGCCGGATCACCGATCTCCATGTCAAGCTTGGCCAGACGGTGTCCGAAGGCGATCTGATCGCCGAGATCGACAGTCTGACCCAGCAGAATGCGCTCAAGACCGCCGAAGCTTCGCTCGCCAATGTCCGGGCTCAACGAGACGAGAAACAAGCGTCGTTGACCTATGCTTTGTCGGCGCTTGAACGATCGCGGCAGGGCCTGCCCAGTCGCGCCACCTCGCAGGACGCCTTCGAAAGCGCCGAGACGACGGTGGCGACCACGCGCGCGCAGATCGCCGCGCTCGAGGCGCAGATCGCCGAAGCCGAGGTGGCGGTGGCCAACGCCAAGGTGGATCTCGGCTATACCAGGATCACCGCGCCCATGGATGGAACGGTGCTGCTGATCGTGGCGCAACAGGGCCAGACGGTCAACGCCACGCAAACGGCCCCAACCATCGTCGTTCTCGGCCAAATCGATCGCATGTTGATCCAGGCGGAGATTTCCGAAGCGGATGTCGTCAATGTCAGGCCAGGGCAGGATGTCTATTTCACCGTGCTCGGCGATGGCGACCGGCGCTGGGACGCAAAGCTCGATTCAATCGACCCGGCTCCTGACAGCCTGCGTTCGGATTCGGAGATTTCGACCTCCAGTTCGTCGAGCAGCTCCAGCAGTTCGTCCTCGACATCAGAAGCCATATACTACTACGGCCGGTTCACCGCGCCCAATGCCGATGGGGTTCTCAAGACCTATATGACCGCGCAAGTGCATATCGTGCTGGGCCGCGCCGATAATGTTGTGCTCGTTCCCGCCTCCGCAATTCGTCCGCCCGCGACACCCGGCGGCAAGAATCGCGTCGAGGTGGTCGGGCCCAAAAAGACGATTGTCCTGCGCGAGGTCGAAATCGGCCTGAGCGACAAATTGCGCACTGAAATCAAATCGGGGCTCGAGGAGGGGGATGTGGTGGTGACCAGCCGGGGCTCCGCCACGGCCCAGGCCACCAATGATTTCGGCCCGCCGCCGATGAGGCTCTAGCCATGGCTGACCCGCTCATCTCGCTCCGCAAGGTCCGGCGGGAATTTCCCGCTGGCGAAGATGTAATCACTGTCCTTGAGGACGTGGATCTCGAAATCGCCAGTGGCGAATTCGTCGCGATCATCGGCCCCTCGGGTTCGGGCAAATCCACGTTGATGAATATTCTCGGCTGTCTGGACCGACCGAGCGGTGGGGACTACCGCATTGGCGGGCGGCTGACATCGGATCTCGATCCCGACGAGCTCGCCCAGCTGCGCCGCGAGCATTTTGGCTTCATTTTCCAGCGATATCATCTGCTCGGGGAACTGACGGCGCTGTCCAACGCCGAGATACCGGCGATCTATTCCGGCATGTCCGCGTCCGAGCGGCGCAGCCGCGCAAAAGCGATGCTGGAGCGCCTGGGCATGGGCGAGCGGCTGACCCATCGACCCGGCCAGTTGTCGGGCGGCCAGCAGCAACGCGTGTCGATCGCGCGCGCGCTCATCAATGGGGCCGACGTCATCCTCGCCGATGAGCCGACCGGCGCGCTCGACACGAAGACAGGCGAGGAGATGCTGAAGATCCTCGAAGAGTTGAACGCCGAGGGCCATACGGTGATCATTGTCACCCATGACATGGCCGTGGCCCGCCGCGCCCATCGTGTGGTGGAGATTTCCGACGGCCGGATCGTCGCAGACCGCAGGACTGAGGCCGCGGCGCGGAAACCTGTTTCGGCGTCGGACCCGGTTTCGCGGCGGAAAGCCGCGTCCGGAAACGCCGTCATGGCCGGTTTCGACCGGTTTGGCGAGGCGTTTCGCATGGCGCTCATCGCCATGAACGCGCATCGATTGCGCACCTTTCTCACCATGCTCGGCATCATCATCGGCATCGCCTCCGTCGTCAGCGTCGTGGCGATCGGCGCGGGCTCGCAGAAGATCGTGCTGGAGGAGATTTCCCGCCTGGGCGCCAATACGCTGGAAATTTTCCCCGGCAAGAATTTCGGCGATGTCCGCTCCGAAAAGGTCCAGACGCTGGTCCTTGCCGATGCGGAGGCGCTCGCCGCCCAGCCTTACGCAGCCGGGGTTACCCCGACGGTGACGAAGAGCCTGACCTTGCGGCGTGGATCTCAGGAGGCCTCGGCGCTCGTCAACGGCGTCGGCCCCGGTTTTTTCAGTGTGCGCAACGCCTCGCTCGCCTCCGGTCGTTTTTTCGACGCTTCGAGCGTCGATACGCTCGCCCAGGACGTCGTCATCGACGACAATACCCGCAAGACGCTGTTTTCCGACGAGGACGCCGTCGGCCAGATCCTGCTGGTCGGTTCGGTCCCCTGTCGGATCATCGGAGTCATCGAGCCTCAAGAGCAGAGTTTCGGCGGTTCCGGCAACCTGAACGTCTACCTGCCGTTCTCGACTGTTCAGGCCCGCATGACGGGGGAAACAAGCCTGCGCTCCATTCTCCTCAAGGTCGCGGACGACGCCAATACGACGCTCGCCGAACAGGCGGCGACCGAGTTTTTGACGGCGCGGCATGGAAGCAAGGACTTCTTCATTTTCAACACCGACCAGATCCGCCAGACGATCACGGCGACCGCGCAGACACTGACGCTGCTGGTGGCGGCTATCGCGGTGATTTCGTTGGTCGTCGGCGGCATTGGCGTGATGAACATCATGCTGGTGTCCGTCTCCGAGCGGGTGCAGGAGATCGGCGTGCGCATGGCGGTCGGCGCGCGCCGCTCGGATATTCTCCAGCAGTTTTTGACCGAAGCGGTGCTGGTGTGCTTCGTCGGTGGTTTCCTCGGGGTGGCGACGGCTTTTGGTCTTGGCGGGCTCGTGTCGCTGCTGACCGATAAATTCGCCTTCATCTATTCGACGCCGTCGATCATCGGCGCATTCGTCGTCTCCACGCTGATCGGCATCCTGTTCGGCTTCCTGCCGGCGCGCAACGCCTCTCGGCTCGATCCTGTCGTGGCGCTCAGCCGGGCCTAGCGCCGCCCGGCGGCGTAACGAACATAGTTCCAAACCAATTCGCCGGCTTGAGCTTGGCAAGGGCCGCGTCTCTGCCTATGAAAAACTTCGCGCCAATGCGATAGTTTCATGATTCTTGTGACGATCAGGATTTGGGAATGCCGACAATAGCCATCGATGGCCCCGCCGCCGCCGGAAAGGGAACGCTCTCCCGGAAGATCGCGGACGCCTATGGCTTTCATCACCTCGACACCGGCCTCACATATCGCGCGGTGGCCAAGGCCATGCTCGATCAAGGGCTTGCCCTTGACGATGAAACCCAGGCCGCCGGCGCCGCGCGGCGGCTTGATCTTTCGCAGCTCGATCGAACCGTTTTATCGGCGCATGCGATTGGCGAGGCGGCATCCCGCATTGCCGTGATGCCGGATATGCGGCGAGAACTCGTAGAGGCGCAGCGGCGCTTTGCGCACCGGGAGCCTGGCGCGGTGCTCGACGGTCGCGACATCGGCACCGTGGTCTGCCCGGATGCGGAAGTGAAACTTTACGTGACGGCCTCGCCGGAAGTGCGCGCCCAAAGGCGGCTGGACGAAATTCGCGCCAGTGGCGGATCGGGCGATTTCAAAACGGTTCTCGCCGATCTGATTCAGCGAGACGCGCGTGATATGGGACGCGCCGACAGTCCGTTGAAACCAGCGGCTGATGCGCACTTGATTGATACGTCTGAAATGGGTATAGAGGCGGCGTTTCAGGCAGCGAAGGCTATCATCGACGCTCGCTTGAAATAGGTTTTCCCATGCTCCGCGCGCCGGAACAGCCCTGACATTAAAAGGGCCGGACCATCGGGACGATCTGTGTACAACCTAACCCCCGGCGCTTTTCGGCGGCTTTTTTGACAAATCGTCGCCTGTTTGGAGAACCAATGTCCGCAGCTAACTCCCTGAAGGAGGACTTCGCGTCCCTCCTCGAAGAATCCTTTTCCAAGGTCGACCTCGCCGAAGGCTATGTGACCAAGGGCATCATTACCGGCATTGAGAAGGACGTCGCCATCGTTGACGTCGGCCTCAAGGTCGAAGGCCGCATCGCGCTCAAGGAATTCGGCGCCCGCGCCAAGGACGGCACGCTGAAGGTCGGCGACGAAGTTGAAGTTTATGTCGATCGCATCGAAAACGCCATGGGCGAAGCTGTCCTGTCGCGCGAGAAGGCTCGCCGCGAGGAAAGCTGGACCAAGCTGGAAGTCAAGTTCAACGCCGGCGAACGCGTCGAAGGCGTGATCTTCAACCAGGTCAAGGGCGGCTTCACCGTCGATCTCGACGGCGCCATCGCCTTCCTGCCGCGCTCGCAGGTCGACATCCGTCCGATCCGCGACGTCACCCCGCTGATGCATGTTCCGCAGCCCTTCGAAATCCTCAAGATGGACAAGCGTCGCGGCAACATCGTCGTGTCGCGCCGCACGGTTCTCGAAGAGTCCCGCGCTGAGCAGCGTTCTGAAATCGTCCAGAACCTTGAAGAAGGTCAGGTCGTTGAAGGCGTTGTCAAGAACATCACCGATTACGGCGCATTCGTCGATCTCGGCGGCATCGATGGTCTGCTGCACGTCACGGATATGGCTTGGCGTCGCGTCAACCATCCGTCGGAAATCCTGTCCATTGGCCAGCAGGTCAAGGTTCAGATCATCCGCATCAACCAGGAAACCCATCGTATCTCGCTCGGCATGAAGCAGCTCGAGTCCGATCCCTGGGGCGATATTGGCGCCAAGTATCCGGTTGGCAAGAAGATCACCGGCACTGTCACCAACATCACCGATTACGGTGCGTTCGTTGAGCTGGAGCCTGGCATCGAAGGCCTCATCCACATCTCCGAAATGTCCTGGACCAAGAAGAACGTCCATCCCGGCAAGATCCTGTCGACCACGCAGGAAGTCGATGTCGTCGTTCTCGAAGTCGATCCGTCCAAGCGCCGCATCTCGCTCGGCCTCAAGCAGACGCTTGAGAACCCCTGGCAGGCCTTCGCCAATGCCCATCCGGCTGGCGCAGTCGTTGAAGGCGAAGTCAAGAACAAGACCGAATTCGGCCTGTTCATTGGCCTCGACGGCGACGTTGACGGCATGGTGCACCTCTCCGACCTCGACTGGAACCGTCCGGGCGAACAGGTCATCGAAGAGTTCAACAAGGGCGATGTCGTCAAGGCTGTCGTTCTCGATGTGGACGTCGACAAGGAGCGCATCTCGCTCGGCATCAAGCAGCTCGGCAAGGACGCTGTCGGCGAAGCCGCAACGTCTGGCGATCTGCGCAAGAACGCCGTCGTCTCGTGCGAAGTGCTCGCCACCAACGATGGCGGCATCGAAGTGAAGCTGGTCAACCACGAAGAGCTGGTGTCGTTCATCCGCCGCGCGGACCTGTCCCGCGATCGCGACGAACAGCGCCCCGAGCGCTTCCAGGTCGGTCAGGTTGTCGACGCGCGCGTCACCAACTTCTCCAAGAAGGACCGTAAGGTTCAGCTTTCGATCAAGGCGCTGGAAATCGCCGAAGAGAAGGAAGCCGTCGCTCAGTTCGGTTCGTCCGACTCGGGCGCGTCGCTCGGCGACATTCTCGGCGCGGCTCTGAAGAACCGCGGCGGCGAATAAGCCTCTCGTCGATTGAAGTTACTGACCCCGTCGGCTCTGGCCGGCGGGGTTTGTTTTTGTGGCGACTCCAAGCCGGAAATCCGGTCTCGGGCCCGAAATCATCGACACAGATTGCGTCGATGGGCCGAAAACGGACATCCGACCTTCTGGTAGGACGACGGGTTTCTCCAGGCGGGAGGATGAACCGGTCCGATCATCGGAGTTCGTATCAATGATTCCTGTTATCAGAAGCCCGCAAGGCGCTGATAATAAGCGAATGCCCGGTCAGCCTCGCTGGAATCGCGGTTGACGGCGACGCCAGATGTCGGTTCGGGCTCATGCTGCAGCAGTTGATCGACCGATTGCCGGGCCTTGCGTTCGCGACGCTGCTCGGGCGTCTCCGAATCCTCCTCGGCATCCTCGTCATCCGAATCTTTTTCGCGGCGCGCGCGCCCGTCGTTCTCGACCTCTTGCGCTTCGAAACCGTCGATGGCCGGGGGTGGCGTGACATAGCCGAACGGAAGCCCAAAATGCGGAGCCGCTTGGCTCCGCTGGTCGGTGTCCGCCGGTGACGCAATGATCGAAGATGGAAGCAGCGTCGAACCGATCACGTCGCGAGACCGCGCTGACCGTTCCGTGGCGATTTCCACATCTTCATTCAAAGCGGGCGAGGACGCCATGTCCTTTGCGTCTGCAGTATTCTTGGCGGCTGGAGCGTGCTGAGGTTCGGCGGTGATCGCAGAACCGTCTTCCGAGGCGGAGCGGATGGGAGTGAGCATGCGGAACAATCTCCGCTGCATATCGGCTTCGTCTACTTTTTCCCCAAATTCCGACGTCGGATCGAGGGATGGCGTTTCCAGGACCACCATGCGCCCGCCCGTCGGCAGCGCATCCGACGTCTGCTTGACAGCTGCCAACAGCGTCCTTGGCTGCCGCAGAGTGGATGTATCCTCGCTCATTTGCGTTGGATCCGCGCCCAGCAGGATGTCCTTGGAAACGCCGGGGGGGACGTCCTGCAAGTCCTGCGGCTTTTGCGGCGCAAGATTTGGTTGCACTTTGGCGACCGGGCCTGGGATTTCCGGATCCGAGGCAAAAGTGATGGAGCCTGCGTTGGCAGGCCTGTCTGATCCGTCTGCATTCGCGTCCTGCGGCGGAGGCGCTACGGCGGAGGCGCGCGCCGGCTGCTCGGTCGTTTGGGGAACGCCGTTCGGACCCGCGGCGGAGCGGCCATGTTGGCCGCTCGCCGCTGGTCCTGCGCCCCTTCGCGCAACTGTGTCCCTCTCGAAGTCCCCTTGGTCGGGCATGAGCGCCGCTGGCCTCTCCCGCTCGAACCCGGCTGTATCGGGTGTAAAAAGGGTGCGGAATTGGGTTTGCGATGCATTGTCGGCATCAGTTTCGCCGGTTTTGGCGATGGCGCTCTGGAACAGTAAGTTTCCGTTATCGGTCGACAGCCGGTTGCGTTCGCTCATCGCGACGGTTTCGGCGCTGCGGGCGGGCGTCGAGCCTGTCTGGAGGTAAGAATCGGTGATCCCGGCGGCTGCGGTCTTCTGTGGCGCAGCCATGGGCGCTTCCGCCTTGGCTGTTAGCCGTGCTGCGACCGGGCCCGATGGGTCGCGCAGCGCCGGTCCCAGGTCGGACAGAGGAATTTGCAATGCCTTCAGTCCCGCGCGGGTTTCGATCTTGCCCTGTTCGATGAGCGGCTTGCGTTCTATCGCGGCTGCAAGGCGGATGAAGAAGGCCTCTAGCATTTCGTCCGGCAGGCGCTCTATTCCCATCCTTGCCGCCACGGCGGCAGCCAGGGTCTGCAGCACCGTCTGGTTGAGGGCGGTGGCGGTTTCGGTTTTGACATTCGCCAGCAAGGCTTCCGGCTCAAGGCCGAGCGCCGGTAGATGCGGCTGGATCTGGGTATGAATCTCGCCGAGCGGCTGCGCGCCGGCGAAGGCCGGTGACATGCGCTGATCCGAACTGTTGGTCTTTAGACTGGCGGCGGGCGTCACGCCCGAAGTGAACGTCGTCAGCATCACATTGCTCCCGATGGAGAGGAAGGGGAACATGGGTTTGGGGCACAAAAAGCGGCTCATGTCGCCTTCGGCTTCCCTCCTGCTGACAAGCGGCAGCGCAGTTGCATCGCGCCTGGGTAAGCCTATATCTGAGATTAAACTAACTGATTATACTTAATGGAACGCTAACGTCATGTCGCTTCGTCCGCCACAAGCGCTCGCGCCCTCACGACAGGGCGAGTCCGCCATGAATCTCTTGGAATATGAATTGATGTCGGAACGCGCCGACAGCCTCGGGCGAGCCGGCCTCAAAGTCGAGGCGTTGATCTCGCAACTTCAAAACGCCGAGGGCAAGAAGCGGGACGTCCTGCTCTTTGACGCTGCGGAGGCGGTGCAGGCGCTGTTCATTCAGCGTGAAGTCTGCGGCCTGCGAAATGGACGCGATATCGTAGCGCGCTATGGGATACCGGGCGACGTCATCGCCCGGTTGGGGGTCCGGCGACCGTCTTCCGACGCGTCCTAATAGGTGAATTCGATCCAGGAAATCTCGTCGGGTCCGGATATGCGTCCCGCAAGCGTTTCGTCGTTGAACCGGGCGATCACGGCGGCCTCGGGAGAGCCGGCGATCCGGGCTTTCCAGACATGCGGCACCGGTTCGGTCCTGTCGATTTCCGCAAAGGTCGCGCCATTTGCGGTAGCGATGTCATCAGGACCGAAATAGCCGCGCGGGCGCATGACCCCAACCGCAGGTCCATCGCCAGCTTCGGCGGGGTAAAGGCGGATATTGACGACGTCGGACGAACGCGGGAACGGGGACCGGTAGATCCTGTAAACCGGCAGGCCGGGCGCGCGGATGACGAATAGGTAAGTCTGGTCTGGCTTGGCCAGGAACGGACCCCAGCGGCCATCTTCGCCGACCTTGCTTTCGTAGACGGGCTGTCCCGTGTCAGCCCCGGTTGTTTTATCCGTGGCGAGAATGGTGAGGCTGGCTCCGGCGAGCGGCATATTGCTGGGCGCGTCATTGTCGAAGCCGGAAATGATGCCGGACAAACTTGGCCTCGCTTCAGGGGCGATCGCTGTGGTCTGGGGCGCCGCGCCCGTGATAGCCGCGAACATGATCTTGAAGGCGTCGGGCGAATAGCCGGTCTCGCGATGATCGGCTCCGGCAAGAATCCGGTTGTCTGCGCCCTTAAGGTCCGGTGAACTGAAATTCGCGCCGGTCGGTTTGCCAGGATTGCCGATGAACTTGCCATCCGGTTGAGAATAGAGGTCGAAGCGGTCGGACCTGATGATGGTGACCGGAATGCCCTCAGGAATGACAGGCGCCTCGTTGAGCGCCTTCAGGAAGCGACCGGCTCCATTATACTCCGATCCCAAGGCGAAATCCGGCGCAATGAAAACGCCATTGTGCACGCATCCGGTGAGGATCATGGCGGCGACTTTGTCCTTGCCGCCGAAATTCTTCACATAATTCCGTGATGTCTGGCAACCGCGCGAATTGGCGATCAGCACCACCTTGTCGGCCCTGGTCTTGGCGAGCGCTTCATCGACTTTGGCCGACACCGCGCGCGCGGCGTCCTCGGTGGAAGAGCGGTTGACTTCGGGCTGGGCGTCATCGCCACGCGCGGACGGGTGTGGAATGTCGACTGGAAAAAGTCGATCGCGCGGATAGCCGTTGCTCTCGAACCGCCACATCTGAACCATCCAGAGGCCAGCGGTGTCGCTGTCGCCGTGAACAAAAACAATCGGAGGATGGTCTGCGGAATGGGCTGCCATGGAAAAGCCGGACAGAATGAACATGGCCGCAAGATATTGAAAAAGCTTTGAAAACATGCTGCGCTCCCTGTGATGGAGCAACGACTATAACGCGTTCTCGCTTTGCGGCCTAACAAATGTCAATTACGGCGGGACGCCTGCTGCGCCCGCCGCCAAGGATCAGCTATGCGCGAAGATATCGGTCTCTTCCCAACCGAGAAGATCCAGCTTGGCGCGAGTCGGCAGGAAATCGAAGCAGGCTTTAGCATGGGCCATGCGGCCGTCGCGGGTCAGTCGGTCGCTGAGCCGGTCCCGCAAAGCATGCAGATAGAGCACGTCCGAAGCGGCGTATTCCAGCTGCGCCTGGGTCAGGGTTTCGGCGGCCCAATCGGAGGATTGCTGGACTTTGGAAATGTCGACTTCGAGCATTTCCTTGAGATTGTCCTTCAGTCCATGCCGATCTGTATAGGTCCGGCACAGGCGTGAAGCGATCTTGGTGCAGAAAACCGGTGTCGTCGTGACGCCGAACGTGTGAAACAGCACCGCGATATCGAATCGGCCGAAATGGAAGATCTTCTGTCGGGCGGGGTCGGCCAACATTGCTGCGAGGTTTGGCGCTTCCGTCTGGCCGGCTGCGATCTGGATCACGTCGGCGCTGCCGTCCCCGGACGACAGCTGGACCAGGCAGAGCCGATCGCGGCGCGGCACCAGGCCCAGCGTTTCGGTGTCGATGGCGATGGCGCCGGTGTAGCGAGCGGCGGCGTCGGTGGAAATGTCGCCCTTGTGCAGGCGGATAGCGGCGGACATGATGGCTCCGGTTTTCTGTGTCATGATCCGGCTATAATCGATCGCGGCCTAAAACGGAATGCAGCTTCACGCGGCAGCCTCACTGAAAGGTTATCGCCAAGCCCTGTTGCTTGATCGAGAGCATATTGGATGGTCGACTGCCATAACCTAGATAGAAGCAGAAACCGGAGTTCCCGCGCATGCGCGCCTTTTTGATTCTCGCAGTTCTGACCGCCGCGCCCGCCCTTGCCCTGGCCGACGACTATCCTTTTTCGGGCCTGCCCGGCGTCGTCGACCCGAAGGACAAGCCGCAGCCATCCCTCAATTGCACCACAGCGCTCAGGGATGTTCATGACGGCGGCGGCGTCAGGAGTTGGCGCTCGGGGCCGGTCGTCGAACGAATCTACCGCTGCGAGGAAAACGGCGTCATCGTGGAATCGCGCGAGCCGCCGCGTCTATACGATTGGAACGTCTACAAGGGCGCCGACGGGATCGTCAGAAGGCCTTGAACGTCATCGTGGTCAGCGAACGCGAGATTCCGTCGATATCCAGGATGTTGTTGTTGATGAAGTGGCCGATGTCCTGACCGTCGGGGATATAGAGCTTGATCAGCAGATCGAATTCGCCGCTGGTCGAATAAATCTCCGAGGCGATCTCGCGCTCATAGACCCGGTCGGCGACGTCATAAGCTTTGCCTGGCTTGCACTGCAATTGGACGAAGATGCAGGTGGTCATGAGGTCCTCTCCGATCAGAGCGTGTCGCGCATGGGATGCGCCTTGTAGGTGCCGAGCAGCCGGACTTCGGTCGAGAAGAATTTCAGCTCTTCCATTGCCTGCTTGACGTTTTCGTCTTCCGGATGCCCCTCGATATCCGCGTAGAACTGCGTTGCGATGAATTTGCCGCCAAGCTGATAGCTCTCGAGTTTGGTCATGTTGATGCCGTTGGTCGCAAAGCCGCCAAGCGCCTTGTAAAGCGCGGCGGGAATGTTGCGGACATTGAAGATGAAAGTGGTGATGATCTTTTCGTCGCGGCTCTGGCGCAGGATAGGCTTGGCCTTTTGCGAGAGAACCACGAAACGCGTAACATTGTTTTCCGCGTCTTCCACATTTTCCTGAATGATGTCGAGGCCGTAAAGGTCGGCCGCCAGCCGTGGCGCGAGCGCGGCCATTGAGCGATCGCCTTCCTCCGACACGAGCTTGGCGGCGCCGGCGGTGTCGCCGGCCACAACAGGCTTCCAGCCGTTCAGACGCACGATCTTGCGGCACTGGCCCAGCGCATGGATATGGCTGTGGACGGTGCGGATCTCATCATGCCTCACGCCGGGCAGAACCATCAGTTGAAAGCGGATCGGCATGAAATATTCGCCGACGATGTGCAGCCGCGATTCCGGCAGCAACCGATGGATATCGGCGACGCGACCGGCCAGCGTGTTTTCAATCGGGATCATGGCGAGATCGGCGTCGCCTGTCTCAACCGCAATGAAGGCATCCTCGAAAGTGGGGCAGGGAAGCGGGCTCATCTCGGGAAACTGGTCCCGGCAGGCCATGTCGGAATTGGCGCCGTAATCGCCCTGAAACGCGATGCGGTTGGTGGTGGTGATCATGATATGCGCTTCCGCCCAATCTTCTTGCTGTTATTTCGCGGCGAGGATCGCCCGGGCCTTTTCGAGGTCGGCGGGAGTATCGACGCCGAGCGGCGCCGCGTCAACCATTTCGACATCGATGCGCATGCCCGCTTCGAGCGCCCGGAGTTGTTCCAGCGACTCCCGTTTTTCCAGTGTCGAGGGCGACAGCGACACGAATTTCTCGAGTGCGGCGCGACGATAGGCGTAGAGCCCGATGTGATGATAAAGCGGACCTTCGCCATGAGGCGCGGTGGCGCGAGTGAAATAGAGCGCGCGCATGCGCGTGTCCGACAGAGGGGAGCCGACGACCTTGACGACATTGGGATTGGTCTTTTCGTGCTCGTCCTGAATTTCCACCGTCAGCGTGGCGATGTCGGTTGCGGCGTTTTGGAGCGGGCGCAGGCTGGCGCGGATTGATTCCGGTTCGATGGTCGGCAGGTCACCCTGCACATTGACAATGAATTCGGCTTTACCGTCGGGATCTGCGTGACCCAGCGCCTCGAAAATCCGATCCGACCCGGACTGATGATCGACGCGCGTCATGACCACCTCAAACCCCGCGCTGCGCACCGCCTCGAAGACATCGGGATGGTCGACGGCGACGGTCACACGACCGACGCCGCTCTCCGTGGCGCGTCGCGCAACCTGCACGATCATCGGCGCCCCGCCAATATCGGCGAGCGGCTTGCCGGGCAGTCGAGTTGAGGCCATCCGCGCAGGAATGAGGATCAGAGTGTTTTCATACGCAGGATTCGTCATGTCGGGCCTTCATTTTCCACGAGAATAGTGTCAATTAGTCTCACCGCTGAACGGTTGACTATAGTTGCGCATGGGGGCCAAAAGACATAGGTTCCGCGCGATTTCAAGGTGCGCCGGACGGGATCTGGCAATAGGGGAGCTCTGCGAGATGAATTCTTACGTGAATATGGGTATCGGCGCGTTGCTGGGGACGGTTTTCGTGCTGATGTCGGTTTCGATCGCCTCGGAGGGCCTGTTCCATGCCGAAAACCCGGAAAAGCCGGGTTTTGAGATCGCTGCCGCCGAGCCCACCGAAGGCGGAGCCCCGGCCGCGGACGCAGCGCCGGCAATGGTTCCGATCGCCGACCTGATGGCGAGCGCCGATCCCGCGCGCGGTGAAACCCTGTTTAAGAAATGCGCGAGCTGTCATAGCGCCGAAAAGGGTGGCGGCAACAAAGTAGGCCCCAACCTTTACGGCGTCGTCGGCCGACCCATCGCCCATTTGGCCGATTTCAGCTATTCCGGCCCGATGAAGGAATTCGCCCAGGGCGGTAAGGAAGTCTGGGGCTTCGACCACCTGAATCATTTCCTGCTGGCTCCCAAGAAATATATCAAGGGCACGGCCATGGGCTTTGCTGGCGACAAGAAAGATCAGGAGCGCGCCGACATCATCGCGTTCCTGAACTCAAAGTCCGACGCGCCGCTGCCGCCGCCGGCCAAGTAAGCCGCGCCGCAGTCCAACGACCGATCCGTAAATCAAGGCCTCGGCTATCTCCCGGGGCCTTTTCTTTTGTCCTGCTTTGCTCTCAAATGACGTTTACGCAAACGGAAGAATTTGAGGAGACCGGGATGATTGAAGATTTTGACGACCTCGACGCGATCGACATCGCTGACGCTATCCGAAAGGGTGACTTCACGGCGTCGGAGGCGCTCGAAATGGCCGTCGCGCGCGCCGAGGCTCGCAATCCCGCCCTCAACGCCATCGTGGCTCCGCTTTTTGAGCAGGCGCGGAAGCATGCGGCAGTTCCCCTGGGGGAGGGGAGACTGGCCGGGGTGCCCTTCCTGGTCAAGGATCTCCTCGCCAATATCGCGGGCGAACCGACCTCGATGGGCAACCGTTTCTGGAAAACACGCCCGGCGGCGCGCGACAGTGAAATGGTCAGGCGGTTCAAGGCCGCGGGTCTCAATATCCTCGGCAAAACCAATACGCCCGAATTCGGCCTGACGCCCTATACCGAGAGCTTGACGCTGGGGGCAGCCCGCAATCCCTGGGATGTATCCCGATCGCCTGGCGGTTCTTCGGGCGGTTCCGCCGCCGCGGTCGCCGCGCGCATCGTTCCCATGGCCTCGGGCGGCGATGGCGGCGGCTCGATCCGCATCCCCGCTTCCGCCTGCGGATTGTTCGGACTGAAGCCGACGCGGGCGCGCACGCCGAGCGGACCAGATGTCGGCGAGGGCTGGAACGGATATGTCGTGGAGCATGTCCTCACCCGCTCCGTCAGGGACTCCGCATTGATGCTTGACCTGACCCAGGGGGCCGATGTCGGCGCGCCATATTGGGCGCCGCCCCCGGCTGAAAGCTATTTCGCCTGCGTCGGCGCTGCCGCGGGTCGGCTCAAGATCGCCGTCTCCGCCCGCCCGCTGATGGGCAAGGCGGTCGATGCCGAGGTGATTGCGGGCTTCGACGAGACGGTGCAGTTGCTCGCGGATCTCGGCCATGACGTCGTCGAGGCGACACCGCCGATCGATCGCGAACGCTTTTCGATTGATTTCGTCACCATATTGGCGGCCGAACTGCGCGCCGATCTCGAAGAAACCGCCGAGGCTGCCGGCGCACCCTTGCGCTATCAGGATTTCGACCCGCAGAGTTTCGGGCTCGGTCTGTTTGGCAGTGCGCTCAGCGCTTCCGACTATGCGCGCGCCTCACGCCGGCTGTCGCTGGCGGCGCGGCAGGTGGCGGGATTCTTCGAAGGTTATGACCTCTTGTTGACGCCGACGCTCGCCAAGCCGCCGATTCCGATCGGATCGCTGCTGCCAACAGAGGCCGAGAAGCGATTGATCCGTCTGGTGAGCGCGATCAAGGGCGGATGGCTCCTGAAGAAGATGGGCTTGGTCAAGCAACTGGCCGAGACCACCTTCGATTTCATGCCTTGGACGGCGGTCTTCAACGTCACCGGCCAGCCGGCGATGTCCGTGCCGCTGTGCTGGAGCGCGGGTGGCTTGCCGATCGGCATGCAGTTTGTCGGCCGGTTTGGAGACGAGGCGACATTGTTCCGGCTGGCGGGACAATTGGAACAAGCGCGGCCTTGGGCTGGCCGCAAGCCGCAAATGCTGGCCAAGGGCGCCTAAGCGCCCTTGGTTTGATGCTTCATGGCCGGATGTCGTCGGGGCGTTCACGGCCCTCTATGGTGTCAGCCGCTGGCGGCTCTTCTGTATCGAAAGAGGGTTCGCGACGTTGGGCCGATGCAGGCGCGGGTTCGGGCTCGGGAGCCGGCTGCGACGAAGGTGAAGGAGCGGGCGCTGGCGTTTCGGGCGCCGCTTCAGTCTCAGTCTCGACAGCGTCTGTCTTCGCAACCGGCTCCGGCGCCACCGGTTTCCGGGGCGCTGCCGGCGCTGGTTCGTCCTCTAGCGGGGCCCAGCGCTCCATTTTTTTCGTCCAATAGTTCTCCCAAAGCCTGCCGAGCCGCGTGCGGGCGCGCGGGAAGGGCGCGAGCAGCGCGAACAGGAGACCCAACACCGCCGGCGAGAAGTCGAGCGCCAGCTGCAGTGCGATATAGCCCATCAGGCTGCCGGCATAGGAGACCACCGACCAGAAGGGACGCATCGGCACGAAGACCGGCACGTCGCCCGCCGCCTGCTCCGGAGTCTGGATCGCCTGACCGCGATCGCCATGGAAATAGCGGTCGATGAAGGGAATGGTCTCGATACGATTCTCGGGCGGAATCCGGAACTCGGAACTGTTTTTCTTCGCCCGGATTTCGTTTTCAGCGCTGCGCATCGATTCCTCGACGGAATCGATCAGCGTGTTGATCTGGGCGAGAATAACGTCTTTCTTGGCCAGCGTGCAGGCCGACCAGCCGGAGAAGAAGGCGTCGGAATTCACCGTCGCGCGGGTTTCCGTGATGAAGGTGCGGACACTCGGGATAGCCGAGGAATTGTCGGTCTCCATGATCTGCTTGCGGATCTGGTCGGCCTGGGCGGCGAGTTCGGGCTGGATGACCTCGATCTTGGCCTCCGGGCGGCGAATACGGGCGCGCAGATCCTCGATCTTGGCCTTGATGTCCTGATTGGCGTTCTTGCGCGTGGTGACGATGTCGACGATCGTCTGGGTGCGCGAGGCGGAATCGGTGTAGAAGGTCCAGAGGGAGCCCTTGCCTGCGCCGCAGCCCTGTCCGGTGCGCTCTTCGTTGAGCGCAGCCGCCTGAAGCTGGTTCGACATATATTGCAGAGCGCCCGCCAGCCGGTTGGCCTCGATGGCGCGTTCGCCGTCGACGCGCCGCTCATAGGCGTCGAGCACATCGGCATACCAGAGATTATGGGCGCGCACGCCTTCTGCGCCGCCGACGCCGATGATGCCGAACACGGTATGGATGGCGAGCGTCAGCGGCACCAGCACGATCAGGCCGACAGTGAAGCCGAACAGGCGCGAGACCATGTTGGAGGCGAGCCGGATGCGCAGGAAGACGAAGTTCCATCCCGCCCAGATGATCAGCGCCGCAAGCGCCGACAGGCCCACCGGGATACCATATTGCACCAGCGGCGGATCGAGCGGATCGACGATTTCGTGATAGAAGCCGATAGCTGTGGTGGCGAAGGAGCCGATCATTGCGGCGCCGGTGACGAAGGAGGCGATCTGGTACCAGCCCTGCGACGGCAAACTACGAAGTTCCGCCTTGCGGCGTGTCTCTTCGCGGCGGACGGCGAGATATTCCTCGCGCTCCTCCGGCGTCATCGCGTCCAGCCGCCGCGATGGTCGGAACCATGTCATCGCCACATAATAGCAGCAGATGAAGATCGCGGTGAAAATCAGCCAGACTTGCCATTCCTCGATCGCTTGCGGATCGTCCTGAAGGGTGCGCCAGATGGCGACCGCCAGTGCGAAGCCGCCGGCATAAACGGCGATCGTCGCCAGCACCGACAGGAATCGCATTTCTCCGCCGCGCATCCAAAGGCCAATCGCGAGCCCCGCCAGGCAGGCGACCAGGAAGGCGATTTCAATGCCGCCCAACGGTGTGGCCAGCGATAGAATCCGCCAGCTCAGGAAAATTCCCAGAAAAAAGGCCGAGACGGCATAAAGGACGCCATGCCAGCGGGCGAAGAAGCCGTTGATGACGGCGACCCCTCGGTCGATTTGCGCGTTCATTTCTCGATGCCCCCAAAAAAGAAAGTGAATCGCTATTTGAAACTCTTTTGGTGTTTTGCAATAGAATTCGGCGAAACTTCGCTTGTGGTCAGGAAAAGCCGCAAGCTTCGCGCAAGCCTGAATAATCGGGGCACGACGCCCGTTCTCGTCGGAAGCCATTGAAATGGTCCAAGCGGCGGTTCCAAAAAGGGGAAAGTCATGAGTTATACGGAAACCACCACCACGTCGTGGTTCACGCGCCTCAAGAATGGCGTGATTGGAACCCTGATCGGCATTGTCGTCATTCTGGCCGCGATATACTTCCTGTTCACAAATGAGGGCAGGGCGATCAACACCTATCGGGCGCTGGTCGAGGGCGCGGGGCTGGTTGTCTCAGTCGACGCCAGTAGCGTCGATACCGCCAATGACGGGAAACTCGTTCATGTCTCCGGACCGATCTCGGTGCAATCCGATGTCTCGGATCCCGATTTCGGCGTTGCCGCGCCGGGCGCCGTTGGCGTTGTCCGCCAGGTCGAGATGTATCAGTGGGTGGAAAAATCCGAATCCAAGTCCGAAAAGAATGTCGGCGGCAGCGAGACCACCACGACGACCTATTCCTACGAGAAAGAGTGGAAGGCGTCGCCGGTCGACTCGTCGGATTTCAAGCAGCAGGGTCATGACAATCCAGCCTTTGCGGTTGAAGGCGCACGCTCCGTCGTCGATCAGGCTGATCTCGGCGCCTTCCGCATCACCGGCGATGAGGCGGCCGACCTCGGCGATAGTTCGAAAATCGCGCTCACGGCTGAGGATGCGGAGCGCATCGGCGCCAATATCGCCACCAGCAGCCCCGCCAAACTCAATCAGGGCGGCCTCTATATTGGCTACTCCGCCACCTCGCCGCAGGTCGGCGACATGCGCGTGACCTTCGAGCGCATCGATCTCAAGGAAGCGAGTTTCGTCGGACGGCAGGATGGCGACACGATTCAGCCGTACACCACCTCCAACGGCCGCGAGATCTTCCTGAGCGAAGCCGGTCGCCAGGATGCGACGGCGATGTTCGACCATGCGCAGACCGAAAACACCGTCATCACCTGGATCATCCGGGCGGCGGGCATGATCGGCCTCTTGATCGGCTTCAACCTGCTGTTCGGCCTGTTCAGCATCATTGCCGATCTCCTGCCTTTTGTCGGATCGATCATCGGTTTCGGAACTGGCCTCATCGCGCTGATCTTGACCCTGATCATAGGTCCGACGGTCATCGCCATCGGCTGGTTCGCCTATAGGCCGCTTCTGGCCCTCGCCATTATCGGCGGCGGCGTTGCGCTCGCCTTCGGCATTGGCTATCTCCGGCGGAAATCGGCGGCCCCGGCTCAGGAGAGTTTCGGCCGCGCCTGAGGCGATGAAATGGTGGCAGGATGTTTTTTGTGGGAAAGATCCTCTGGCTCGTCGTTCAGCCCCTGTCACTCGCCTTTCTCTTCAAGCTCGCTGCTATCGCCGCCATGGCTTTCGGGCGGCGCTGGCTGGCCCTGGCGCTCACGTCCATTGCAGCGGGCATCATGTTCGTCACGCTGTTCACATCGACGGGCGCCTGGGCGCTCCAACGTCTCGAGGCGGTCTATCCACGGCCGGATCTGCCGCAACCGCTCGCCTGCATGATCGTTCTGGGCGGCGCGTTTGATCTCGAAGTCACCGCCGGCCGCGGCGGTATGGAAATGAACCAGTCGGCCGATCGCTTCATCGAAGCGGCGCGCATCGCGCGGTTGCGGCCCGAGGCGAAGATCCTGGTATCGGGCGGCGACGGCTCCTTCTCCGGCGATTATGCGGGCGACGCCGAACTCGCCCCCGCTTTCTTTTCCGCCATGGGGGTTGATCCAGATAGGCTCTTGCGCGAGGAGGCGTCCCGCAATACGGCCGAAAACGTCGCCTTGACCAAGACAGTGCTCGAACGCGAGGGCTTGTCGAACTGTCTGCTGATCACCTCGGCCTATCATATGCCGCGCGCCGTCTCGCTGTTTTCGGCGCAAGGCGTGACGGTGACGCCCTGGCCTAGCGATTACCGCGCCAGCGGCGGGGTCAGGCTGCGTCTTGATTTCACCCAGCCGACCTTGAACGCGCAATTGACCTCGACCGCGCTTCGGGAATGGCTTGCAATCCTCAGGGCGACGCTGGCCGGTTCAAGCCCGCGTCTTCAAAAGGCATAGGGTCTGCGGAGGATAGCAGGCGGAAAGTCAGCCCCTATACATCCCATGGATGAGCCGGCTGTTCTCCTGATGTCCTCGACAAACAGGGCGGGTGGTCTCATCCCCCGAGGGGAGCAGCACCCTCATGCAGGGGATGAATTATTCGGTCGACAAAGTTACGAGCTTGCGGCCGTCGACGCGCACCACCATGACGCATTTCGCTGCGTTGACCTTTTGGCAGCGATTGCCGGCGATGCGGAATTCGAGAATGCGGATGCCGTAGCGATAGCTGATCTCATAGCCGAAGCCCCGCACCTGGCCGATATAGGCCATCCGCCCATCGTCGGTCTGGATATAGATCCTGATGGGGCAGCCAAGTGCGGTGCAGTCGACGCCGAAACTGTTGTCGCAGGCGACCGAAGCGGATTGGACGATCGCGTCCGTTAGTCCATCCTTGTTGACATCGCCGGTCCAGATCGCCTCCGGCATGAACTTTACGTCTTGACACGACATGGCGTAGTCCTGGCGCTCTCGCTCGCGCACGGCGTCCGCCTCGTCGGCAAAGGCTGTCAAAGGCGCGAGCAGCATGGCCGCGACAAAGGCCAGACGCTGTGCAAGGCACAAAATTCTCGTTCTCGCCATTGTTGAACCTCCTCGATTGGGTGGCTCTATCAGATAACATCGGCCTTGCGCGAAGCAATTGACATCGCGCAAGAGAAGCGCCTGATGGCGTGAGGGGGGCCAGCGATGTCGATTCTTGAATTTCTTGATTACCTCGCAATCGCGCTTTTTGCCGCGACAGGCGCTCTGTCGGCCAGCCGCAAACAGCTCGATATCGTCGGCTTCATGTTCCTGGCGGCAATTACCGGCATCGGCGGCGGCACGTTCCGCGACGTCATTCTTGGGCAGTTGCCGGTCTTCTGGGTGCGAAATCCCAATTATATGCTGGTCTGCCTCGGCTCGGGTGTTTTGGTCTATTTCACCGCGCATCTCCTGGAGAGCCGCTACAAGCTGCTGCTCTGGCTTGATGCCGTCGGGCTGTCGGCCTATGCCGCGCTCGGCGCCGCAAAGGGTCTGGCGGCCACCGGCTCCCCTGTCGTCGCCATCGTCACGGGCATGCTGACCGCCGCGTTCGGCGGCGTGCTGCGCGACATCGTCGCCGGCGAGCCCTCCGTGCTTCTGCGTCCGGAAATTTACGTTTCTGCGGCTCTGGCGGGAGCGGCGGTGTTTACCGGAGCATCGGCGCTGGGCATGACGCAACTCGGTTGCTTCGCCGCAGCGATGGCGACCTGTCTGGTCATTCGCGGCGGCGCCTTGATCTTTGGTTGGACGTTCCCGGTCTACAAGGCGCGGCCGGGCCGCAACCCCAATGACATACTGTAAAAAACAACAAAGCCGCCGAAAACGGCGGCTTCGAAATCTCAACACGTCGCAAGATCAGCCTTGAGTCTTCTCGCGGAGACGAATCACCACGTCGACATGAGAGATTTCCATGCCTTCCGGCGGTGCGGGAAGATTATGGATGGAAATGTTGTTTTGTGGAATGTCGAGCACCTCGTTGCGCCCTTCCACGAAGAAGTGGTGGTGATCGGAGATGTTTGTGTCGAAATATGTACGGCTGCCTTCCACCGCCAGCACGCGGATCATGCGGGCTTCGGTAAATTGGTGCAGCGTATTGTAGACGGTGGCAAGAGACACGTTGATGCCGGCGTCCAGCGCTTCTTCATGAAGTTCCTCGACGGTCAGGTGCCGATCGCCCTTGGCATAGAGCAGCGAGGCCAGCGCAACGCGTTGCCGCGTCGGCCTGAGCCCCGCTTCCCGCAGTTTCGCTTCCGACGTCGTCTTTGCTTCCATGACCATCAACGCTTGCTCCGCGCCGCCTATAATTAGACTAATTTGGTCAACGATATAGCCTCTCGCCGCATCGCTTTCAACAGGATTCGGGCGCTAGAGCCCTTGGTCCACCCGGGAAAGCAGTGTTTTGGGTTGGCTTTTTGTCCTCTCTTCCTATATTGGCGGCAGCAAGATCAGCCAGGGCGCCCGTGTCCTGGCGGTGAAGACTTGGAATTGCAAAGGGGGGATAGCCTTAAATGGCCGTTCAAAAATCAAGCTACACCTACGAGGAAATCCTCACCTGCTCGCATGGTGAGATGTTCGGGCCTGGTAATGCGCAATTGCCGCTGCCGCCGATGTTGATGTTTCATCGCATCACTGAGATTTCCGAAACCGGGGGCCCCAACGATAAGGGCCTGATCCGCGCCGAATTCGACATCACGCCGGATCTGTGGTTTTTCCCCTGCCATTTCGAAGGCGATCCGGTGATGCCGGGCTGCCTGGGTCTTGACGCCATGTGGCAGTTGACCGGTTTTTTCCTGGGTTGGCTTGGCGAACCCGGCAAGGGCCGCGCCATTTCCACCGGCGAAGTGAAGTTTACCGGCATGGTGACGCCGAAGACCAAGCTGGTGGAATACGGCATTGACTTCAAGCGCGTGATGCGCGGCCGTCTCGTGCTCGGCATCGCCGATGGCTGGATGAAGGCCGATGGCGAAGTGATCTACAAGGCGAGCGACCTGCGCGTGGGTCTGTTCCAGGAAAAAGCGGCCTGAGCGAATTCCTCGCTCTGGCTCCATGACCAATAGATGAAGGTTTGAAATCATGAGACGTGTCGTCGTCACAGGACTGGGAATCGTGTCGTCCATCGGCAGCAACGCCGCGGAAGTGACCGAATCCCTGCGCAACGCCAAGTCCGGCATCACTCACGCGCCCGACTTCGCCGAACATGGTTTCAAATGCCAGGTTTGGGGTGCTCCGAAGATCGACCTGACCGGTATGATCGATCGCCGCGCCACCCGCTTCCTGTCGACCGGCGGCCAGTGGAACCATGTGGCCATGCTGCAGGCGATCGCCGATTCCGGCCTGGAAGAGAGCGATATCACCAATGAGCGCACTGGCATCATCATGGGCTCTGGCGGCCCTTCGACGCGACAGATCGTCGAAGCTGCCGACATTACCCGCCAGAACAACAGCCCGAAGCGCGTCGGCCCCTTCGCTGTGCCCAAGGCAATGTCCTCGACGGCGTCCGCCACGCTCGCGACCTGGTTCAAGATCCATGGCGTGAACTATTCCATCTCCTCGGCCTGCTCCACCTCGGCGCATTGCATCGGCAACGCTGCGGAGATGATTCAATGGGGCAAGCAGGACGTGATGTTCGCCGGCGGCCATGAAGACCTGGACTGGTCGATGTCCAACCTGTTTGACGCCATGGGCGCCATGTCGTCGAAGTTCAACGACACGCCTGAAACCGCTTCGCGCGCCTATGACGCCAATCGCGACGGCTTCGTCATCGCCGGCGGCGCGGGCGTGCTGATCCTCGAAGAACTCGAACACGCCAAGGCGCGCGGCGCGAAGATCTATTGCGAACTGACCGGCTATGGCGCGACCTCAGACGGTTACGACATGGTGGCTCCGTCGGGCGAGGGCGCCATCCGCTGCATGCGCCAGGCGCTGTCGACCGTGAAGTCCAAGGTCGACTACATCAACACCCATGGCACCTCGACGCCGGTGGGCGACAGCAAGGAAATCGGCGCCATTCGCGAAGTGTTCGGAACGGACGCGCCGCATATCCAGTCGACGAAATCCCTGACTGGCCATTCGCTCGGCGCGGCGGGCGTGCAGGAAGCGATCTATTCCATCCTGATGATGCAGAACCGTTTCATCGGCGAAAGCGCCCATATCGAAACGCTGGACCCCGAATTCGAGGGCATGCCGATCGTGCGCAGCCGCATCGATGACGCCAAGATCGATACGGTCCTGTCGAATTCCTTCGGCTTCGGCGGCACCAACGCCACGCTCGTTTTTGAACGCCTCGACGGATGAATTCGATGACTGGGATCATGCAGGGGAAACGCGGCCTCATCATGGGGGTTGCCAACAATCATTCCATCGCCTGGGGCATTTCCAAGGCGCTGGCCGCCCAAGGCGCTGAACTAGCCTTCACTTTCCAGGGAGAGGCGCTTGGCAAGCGCGTCCGTCCGCTTGCTGCCGAGATCGGCTCAGACTTCCTGCTCGAATGCGATGTCGAGAACGTCGCTTCAGTGGACGCCTTGTTCGACGCGCTTGCGCAGCGTTGGGGCAAGCTGGACTTCATCGTCCACGCCATCGGCTTTTCCGACAAGTCGGAACTCAAGGGCCTCTACGCCAACACGACGCGTGAAAACTTCGTGCGCACCATGGTCATCTCCTGCTTCTCCTTCACGGAGATCGCCCGCCGGGCGGCAGAGATGATGAATGACGGCGGCTCCATGCTGACGCTCACTTATGGCGGCTCCACCCGCGTCATGCCCAACTACAACGTGATGGGCGTCGCCAAAGC
Source organism: Rhizobium sp. SG_E_25_P2 (assembly GCF_029892285.1). Lineage (GTDB taxonomy): Bacteria > Pseudomonadota > Alphaproteobacteria > Rhizobiales > Rhizobiaceae > Rhizobium_E. The sequence continues at coordinate 186,630 of NZ_JARXVM010000001.1, read as the reverse complement.
GGGCCTCGAAGCCTCGGTGCGCTATCTCGCCAATGATTATGGCCCGCGCGGCATAAGGGTGAACGCGATTTCAGCAGGCCCGGTCAGGACGCTGGCAGGCGCCGGCATTTCGGATTCGCGCGCCATGTATAGCTGGCAGCAGAAGCACTCTCCGTTGCGCCGTACGGTGACGATTGACGAGATCGGGGGATCTGCGCTCTATCTGCTTTCCGATCTCTCGACTGGCGTGACCGGAGAAATCCACTATGTGGATTCTGGCTACAACATCACCTCTATGCCAGTGCTGGAACAATTGCGCAGCGCTGATCAAGACACCTGAAAACGCACGATCTTCAGATGGCGTGTCCATAAAATGAGAACCCGGCCCGCCGGGAGGCGCGAGCCGGGTTCTTGATGGGCGCGTGGGCGGTCCGCCGCCTTCGGAACTTACATGTCGCGGTCCGGAGGAGTGGATGCGACAATGGAAGGCGCCCACGGCGCCAACAGGATGATAGTCGCTGCGGTCAGCGGCGCTCCATGCCGATGTAACCGCACCGAATAGCGATACTCACGGCCTGCAAGCCGTTGGTCGCGCCGAGTTTGATCTGGGCAGACTGCATCGCAGATTTTACCCCTTCGATCTCGATGCCGGTCTCTTTGGCGATGCGGCTGGAATTGTAGCCATTCGCGGCCAAACGCAAAATACTCAGTTCCGCGTCGTTCAGGTCCGGCATGCTGCGCTTAGAATAGGCGCTGATCTGACTGCTCATAACTCTACCACCTACTTGGTCTGTTTTATATCCTCCCCAATTCTTTGCTGGCCGGGCTCCGTCTCGGCAGCTGGAAACGATCGTCTGTTGATGATTTTGTATGCGTCCCGTTTCGATACGGGCTGTCCTAATTCAAGACAGGGCGGAATTCATTGACTGCGCACGCCATAAATTTGAGCTTTTGCTAAAGCAATAGGCTCGGATGATAAGTTTAACCGGCATTCGCTTTTTGCTTGCGATAGTCCCGGGGCGTCTGCCCGAACCAGCGAACCGTCGAGCGAGAAAAAGCGCTGGGCGCAGAATAGCCAAGACGATGGGCGATTTCGCCGGCGCTCAGTTCCGTCTGAGAGAGCAGTCGCCCCGCAAGCTCACGTCGCACTTCGTCGCGCAAATCATTGATGCTGGTGCCAGCTTCCGCCAACCGTCTCTGCAGGGTGCGTTCTGACACGCGGAAATAGGCGGCGGCCTCGGTGAGACCAATCGCATTGTCCGCCACGCGCGCGAGAATGAACTCCTTGAGTTCCTCGCGAAAACTCTGGGTGTCGGAGCGCTCGGGACGAAGGCTGCGACATTGGAGATCCATCAATCGGAAAAGTTTTTCGTCGCCGGAGGGATTGCGGACATCAAACAAATCCGCAGGCAGCCGAAGCCAGTTCATTCTCTGCCCAAAAACGATCTTTCGAGACATTTTTTCTCGATAAAGCGATGGATCTGCTGGTTTATTCCTCTCCAGCCCCACTTCGACCAAATCGGTCTGCGGACCTAGGAATGTCCTCAACCGCTGCAGGACGAGCGCCAAACCCATATCCACATACTGATCTCTTTTCACGATCAGCGGGGAAAACGAATAAGCGAGTTCCGCACAGGTGCGATCAACGACAAACCGAAAATAAGACGTGTCGGAAATGAACTGTTGATGCGCACCCATGAAGCGGAAGAAATCCAGCGCTGTCGGCGCCACCATCAACCCGTAGCCATAGGGACCTGTCGAGCCGGGCACGAATCTGTCGGTGACCTTCAAACCGAAAGTCTCGTCATGGGCGAGTAGTGCGCAGGTCTCGAGCAAACGGCAAAGCCGGTCTATGCCGACGCGGCCTGTCAGGTCGGCAAAAGAATTGGGGTCGAGTTCGAGAGCCTTGCAGATGGGCGCAATGTCGATGCCAAACTCCGCCGCCGTCGCTCCGACCGAAGAAGCAAGGCCGGACGGCGCGGAATATTTATCCACCTCGGTGTGAGATCCCCGATTCATGGCGTCTTTTGCTAATTTATTGGCGTACGAAGAGAATATCGGGAAATGAAGATTCTGTCCACGTTTCATTTTCATCGCAGAAGACAAAACGAATAAATAAATCAAATAGATATATCTATTCAAAAACCAAGACGGGCGCAGCTGGCGCGGCGCCCGTCCGGAATTTCGTGATGATCGGCAGGCGCCGCCCTGTGGATAGTCGCGACGGCGTTTTGCCCCCAGGCTTACTTGCGCGCCTTCAGAACCTTGTATCGGGCGTTCCGCGCCACCTCTTCGGAGGTTTTGAACTGCTCCGCCAGCAGTGATTCGTAGGGCAAGCCACGGTTGGCGACCAGCAGGAGTTCGCCGCCGCCCTTCAAGGCCTTGGCGGCCGTCTTGATGAATGTCTGGCCGAGCCCTGGCTCCGTGGCATGTCCTTCATGAAATGGCGGGTTCATGATGATGAGGTCGTAGTGATGCTTGACTTCTTCGCGCGCAAGATCGTGCCAGAAGAACCGTACATTTGAGTTCGCGCCTGATCCGGTCAAATTGCGTCGGGCTGCGGAAAGCGAGGCGAAGTCCGCTTCGTAGAGATCGATGCGTTCGACGCCGGGTGACTTCTGCAGCAGGGCGTCGGATAGGTAGCCCCAGCCCGCGCCAAAATCGGCGACGGCCTTGCGATAGCCTTCCGGAATATAGCGCGCCAGAAAGCGCGATCCGGCGTCGACTTCACTATGCGAAAACATGCCGGGAGCAGTGACAAATTTTCCGTCGACCACCGTGTCCGGCGTGGAAAGCGCAGCAGTCAGGTCAGACACATCGCCAGGTCGCGTAAACCAGAAGGCCTGTGCATGATGCTTGGCCAGATGCTGGGTCTCGACGCCCAGTCCGTTCAGGCGTTTGCGCAGCGACTGAGATCCGTCCTCCTTGGCGCCGGCCAGCACGATGCGTGCGCCAGGCTTGGCCCGACGCATGGCCTCAACGACATAGTTCTCATTCGCGCCGCGATGCCGGCTCATGAGGACCAGCACGTACTCATAGTCTTCGCCGTCGATCTCAGTCTGGGTGTTGACGCCCCGACGCTTGAGCGCTTCGTAGAGCGGCTTGAAAGTCTGCACTGCGAGGATGTCAGGGCAGAAACCTTCCGGCAATTCGTAGCCGGTTTCCGCGCCAAGGAAGAGTGTCCGTTCACCGTCCGCAGGCGGTGTGAGTTCATTGATGGCAAAGGGGTGGAAGAGGGTTTTGACGGCGTCTCGGGTCATGCGGTTCTTTGGCCTCCGGGGCTTCGCGCTTCTGCCTGAAGACTGCGTCCGGGCGCAACGCGATGATAGATAGCAAAAGGGCGCGAGACGAATCCCGCGCCCGAAATCATGAAAGGGTCGGACGCTTATTCGGCGTCTTCACCGTCCTTCTTCTTCTCGGCGACGATTTCCTTGCCCGTCGTCTGGTCGATGATCTTCATCGACAGACGGACCTTGCCGCGTTCGTCGAAGCCGAGCAGCTTGACCCAGACCTTTTGGCCTTCCTTAACGACATCGCCGGTCTTGGCGACGCGCTCGGAGGCGAGCTGGGAAATGTGCACCAGACCATCGCGCGGACCGAAGAAGTTCACGAAGGCGCCGAAATCGGCAATCTTCACGACCGTGCCTTCATAGATCTGGCCGATTTCCGGCTCGGCGACGATGGAGTGGATCCACTTGCGGGCCGCTTCGATTTCCTTGCCGGAAGCGGAGGCGATCTTGATGGTGCCGTCGTCTTCGATGTTGATCTTGGCGCCGGTCTTCTCGACGATTTCGCGGATCACTTTGCCGCCGGTGCCAATCACTTCACGGATCTTGTCGACCGGGATGTTCATGACTTCGATACGCGGGGCGAATTCGCCAAGCTGGCCACGGCTTTCGGTGATGGCGTTGGCCATCTCGCCGAGGATGTGCTTGCGGCCGCCCTGGGCCTGGCCGAGCGCGACCTTCATGATCTCCTCGGTAATGCCGGCGATCTTGATGTCCATCTGCAGCGAGGTGATGCCGTCAGCGGTGCCGGCGACCTTGAAGTCCATGTCGCCGAGGTGGTCTTCGTCGCCGAGAATGTCGGAGAGAACCGCGAAACGGTCGCCTTCGAGGATCAGGCCCATGGCAATGCCGGCAACCGGCTTCGCCAAGGGAACGCCTGCGTCCATCAGGGCGAGCGAAGTGCCGCAAACCGTGGCCATCGAGGACGAGCCGTTGGACTCGGTGATTTCAGAGACGACGCGCAACGTGTAGGGGAACTGTTCCGCCGTCGGCAGCATCGGGCGAATGGCGCGCCAGGCAAGCTTGCCATGGCCGATTTCGCGGCGGCCGGGCGAACCCATGCGACCGGTTTCGCCAACCGAGTAGGGAGGGAAGTTGTAGTGCAGCAGGAAGCGTTCCTTGTACATGCCGGTCAAGGAATCGACATACTGCTCGTCTTCGCCGGTGCCGAGCGTGGCGACCACGATCGCCTGGGTCTCGCCGCGGGTGAACAGGGCCGAGCCATGGGTGCGCGGCAGGATGCCGACTTCCGACACGATCGGACGAACGGTTTCGAGATCGCGACCGTCGATGCGGCTCTTGGTGTCCAGGATGTTCCAGCGAACGATCTTGGCCTGCAGTTCCTTGAACACGGAACCGATCACGTCGGACGGATAGGTGCTGTTGCCTTCGGCGTCGACGAAATGCGCCTTGACCTTTGCCTTGACGGCGTCAACCGCGCTGTAGCGGACAGCCTTTTCGGTGTTCTTGTAGGCGGCGCGCAGTTCTTCTTCCACGAGCTTGAGCATCTCGGCTTCAAGCGCGGAATGATCCGGGGCGTTGAAGTCGCGGGGCTCCTTGGCGGCGGCTTCAGCGAGCGAGATGATCGCGTCGATCACCGGCTGGAAGCCGCGATGGCCGAACATGACGGCGCCGAGCATGACGTCTTCGTTGAGTTCCTTGGCTTCGGATTCCACCATCAGGACGGCGTCAGACGTGCCGGCTACCACGAGGTCGAGCGAGCTTTCGTCCATCTCGTCGAGATGCGGATTAAGAACATATTCGCCGTTGATGAAGCCGACGCGGGCGCCGCCGACCGGGCCCATGAAGGGAACGCCCGAGAGGGTCAACGCTGCGGAAGCGGCAACCATCGACAGCACGTCCGGATCGTTCTCCAGATCGTGCTGCATGACGGTGACGACGACCTGGGTGTCGTTCTTGTAGCCTGCCGGAAACAGCGGGCGGATCGGGCGGTCGATCAGGCGGGAAACCAGCGTTTCCTTTTCCGACGGACGGCCTTCGCGCTTGAAATAGCCGCCCGGGATCTTGCCGGCGGCATAAGTCTTTTCCTGGTAGTTGACGGTCAGCGGGAAGAAATCCTGGCCGGGCTTCGGCTCCTTGGCGGAGACGACGGTCGCGAGTACGACGGTCTCGCCATAGGTGGCGAGCACGGCGCCGTCAGCCTGGCGAGCGATCTTGCCCGTTTCCAGGATGAGCGGGCGGCCTGCCCATTCGATTTCGACCTTGTGGGTTTCGAACATAGTCTGTCCTTCGTGTGTAGGGCCCTTCGCGGCGCGCGCGGGGGCCTTGGCATTCGTTGCACATCACGGGCAAGACAGCGGCGGGTTTCTGAGGCCGGAAACCGACTGCAATCCTGCCCCATGATGGGCGGTGACATTGCCGGGCGGCGGCCCATCCGCGCCCGGAGCTCCGACCGAACCGGTCGGAAAAAGAAGACGGCGGAAGGCCAGAGCCTCCCGCCGGTTTTTTTTAGCGGCGAATGCCGAGAGCCGAAATCAGCTTCTGATAACGGGCCGCATCCTTCTTCTTGAGATAATCAAGAAGCGAACGGCGGCTGGAAACCAGGGTCAGAAGGCCACGACGGGAGTGGTTGTCCTTCTTATGGCCCTTGAAGTGTTCGGTCAGGTTGGTGATCCGCTCGGTCAGGATCGCGACCTGGACTTCCGGAGAACCGGTGTCGCCTTCCTTGGTGGCGTATTCCTTGATGAGGGCGGCTTTGCGCTCTGCAGTGATCGACATCGTGAAATCCTTTCTTGAAGTTGGATTTGATAGACGCCCAAAGCCGGGATGTCGTCCAGCATTGGCCAGTTCACGCGCTGGGCGAACCCTTTGCTGGCGCGGCTATAAACGAAAACGTCACAAAAGGGAAGAGCCGCTCGCGCGGCCCTTCGGAACATGGTCAAGCGTCAACCGAACACCCGTTTCGGACGGAACTCGCCCTCTTCGATAGCGCCGATCGCCAGCAGTTCTCCCCGGATCGTGGCATAGGCTTCGGGGGTTGGCAGCGGCGCATCGCGGCCGCGCAGAATGATCGGATTGCCGGACTTGATGCGGCGGGCCTGATCCTCGTTGACGGGAAGATGCGGCAGCGCCGCGAGCGCTTCGGCCGTGTCGATGAGGTATGCGTCGAGCGCTGCGAGCCGTTCGTCCTGATCCTCAATCGCCTCAAGCGCGACCAGCACCGACAGCGGCGTCATTTTGTCTTCGTCGAATGGGGCGACATAGGAGCGGCGCAATTCCGATATATGGCCATAGCAACCAAGATCGCGGCCGAGATCGCGGGCCAGCGAACGCACATAGGTGCCTTTTCCACATTCCACCTCGAAAAAGGCGCGGTCCGTTTCCGCCTTCAGCAGCGTCAGGCGATGAATTTCCACCTCGCGGGCGGGAATGTCGACCGTTTCACCGTCGCGCGCCAGGTCATAGGCGCGTTCGCCAGCGATTTTAATCGCCGAGAATTGCGGCGGAATCTGCTCAATGACACCGGTATAGTGCGGCAACCGTTCGCGGATGTCTTCTTCTGACGGACGATGGTCGGAGGTTTTCGACGCTTCGCCTTCCAGATCGTCAGTCGTGCGCTCTTCACCCCAGGACACGGTGAACTCATAGATCTTCCGACCATCCATGACGTAGGGAACTGTCTTGGTCGCGTCGCCGAGCGCAATCGGCAGCATGCCGGACGCCAGGGGGTCAAGCGTACCGGCGTGGCCCGCCTTCTGGGCCTTGAACAGCCATTTGATCTTGGAGACGGCTTCGGTCGAGCCGAAATCCATCGGCTTGTCGAGGATAAGCCAGCCGGAAATCGGCCGGCCCTTGGGCTTTCTGGGCTTGGACATGAAAGGTTTACTCGTCTGCCTGCGCGTCGTCCCGGGCGAGGTCGCGCGCGACCTCTGGCGACTTCAGCAGTTCGTCGATCTTACGGAAGTTCTCGAAGCTTGTGTCGTCGCGGAAGCGAACTTCGGGCATGTACTTCATCTGGCGCAAGGCCGGCGACAGTCTGCCGCGAATGAAACGGGCATTGCGATTGAGCGCTGCGACGACGGCCTCATGGCTGGCGGCGCCCAGAGGCGCAACATAGGCGGTCGCGATCTTGAGGTCGGTCGACATGCGGACCTCTGTGATCGAGACGACAGCGCCGTCGATCACGGGGTCAAGGACATCTCCACGCTGGATGATCTGCGTCAGAGCGGAACGGACTTGTTCGCCCACTCGCAGCATTCTCTGCGAGGGAGCCGAGTTGGTGGGTTTGGTCATGGTGTTTCCGGCTGGCGGGCGACCTTGGTCGCCACTTCTTACAAGCTGGGTCCAATGAACCTTTTATCGCCAAACGTCAAGGCCAGCAGCCGGTTTGCGCTCTGGAGCAACGCTTTCCCGCTGAGATTATTCCGCTGGGGCGAGGTCGAACGCCGGCTCCACGCGTTCCTCCGGCGCCTTGCGGGCGACGCGGTGCAGCTTGGAGAAGGTCAGCAACGCATCGCTATAGGCGGCTTTGTCAGTGAAGGCCCGCTCGGGGAAATAGGTGGTGAAGCCGTCGCCCACGAGTTCGATCCGCCGCTTGCCGACATTGATTTCGCGGACAGATGTCCAGGGCATCCAGATCGTGGTTTCATCCGAAGAGGTTTCGACACCGGTCTCATAGACGTCGATGTCGACGAATGCGCCCGGGGCGATCTCGGACGCCAGGGACAGTTTCTTCAAGCTTTCGAGGTAATAGGCGCGCCCGAGGATGAGGGCGGAGATCAGCAGGAGAAACGGCAGGAGTTGCAGCAGGATGACCGACAGAGGCGGTACGGATTCCAGGCCAAGCAGGCCGGGCAGCACGAAGCGTCTATAGGCTTCCAGCGCCGCGCCGATTATCAGGCCAAACGCGGTTGCGGCTCCGACTGTGAAGAGATTGAGTCGCGGCGCGCGCGTCGATGTCAACCGATTGCCCGATGACAGGATGACGTCGGCATGCTCTTCCGGCTGGCGTTCGAAGGAAACGGATAAGACCCGTTGCCAAGCATGGTAACGCATTTGATGATTTCCCCTGATGAATTGGCGGCGTCAGGCTTTGATAGGGGTGGATCATCATGTTCCAGGCGCCAGACGCCGCAAGAACGACAATAGGCGACCTGCGTGGCGCGAAGCTTGCGCCGGGATTGCAAGATCTTGCAGTGCGAAACGGTTCAGGCGTTGGAGGATTTGAATGTGAAGGGGGAGACCGCCGTGTATCGCCTCAAAATGCCTTGATCGCGCCTCGTCAACCAAGGCGGCCATATAAAGCGCGGCATGAAACGAAAATGGCGGCCGAAGCCGCCATTGGATGTTTTTTCGCGACGCCGATTACAGCGTGCGGGTGATGTGCTCCACGCGGAAGCACTCGATGACGTCGCCGGCGCGGATGTCTTCGTAGTTTTCGAAGGCCATGCCGCATTCCTGGCCGACCTGTACTTCGGAGACTTCGTCCTTGAAGCGCTTGAGGGTCTTGAGCTTGCCTTCGTGAATAACCACGTTGTCGCGCAGAAGACGCACGCCCACGCCGCGTTCGACCTTGCCTTCGGTGACCTGGCAACCGGCGACTTTGCCAACCTTGGTGATGTTGAACACTTCCTTGATGGAAGCGTAACCAATGAAGGTTTCGCGCCGCTCCGGCGACAGCAGGCCGGACATGGCCGCCTTCACGTCGTCGGTCAGGTCATAGATGATGTTGTAGTAGCGGATCTCGATACCGGCTCGTTCGGCCGCATCGCGCGCCTGCGGATTGGCGCGAACGTTGAAGCCGATGATGGCTGCGTTCGATGCTTCCGCCAGCGAGACGTCCGATTCCGTGATTGCGCCTGCGCCAGAATGCACGATGCGGGCCCGGACTTCGTCGGTCGAGATCTTGTCGAGCGCGCCGGCAATGGCTTCGATCGAGCCCTGCACGTCGCCCTTGATCACGAGCGGGAATTCCTTGACGCCGGCAGCCGTCAGCTGCGTCATCATCTGCTCGAGCGAACCGCGCTGGCCAGCGCTGCGCGCCACAGCCTTTTCACGCGTCAGACGCTGACGATATTCAGCGATTTCGCGCGCACGGCTTTCATTCTCGACCACAGCGAACTTGTCGCCGGCTTGCGGCGTGCCCTGGAGGCCGAGGATTTCGACCGGCGTGGCCGGACCGGCGTCCTTGATATGCTCGCCGCGATCGTTGACCAGAGCGCGCACGCGGCCCCACTGGTCGCCGGCGACGATGATCTGGCCGGGCCGCAGCGTGCCCTTCTGAACGAGGACGGTGGCGACGGAGCCGCGACCGCGATCGAGCTTGGCTTCGACCACGGAGCCTTCAGCGGTCCGGTTCGGATTGGCCTTGAGGTCGAGGATTTCGGCCTGCAGCAGGATGGCTTCGAGAAGCTTGTCGAGGTTGATGCCGGTCTTTGCCGACACTTCGACGTCCAGCACTTCACCGCCCATGCTTTCCACGAACACTTCATGCTGAAGCAGTTCGGTGCGCACTTTCTGGGCGTTTGCAGAGTGTTTGTCGATCTTGTTGATCGCCACGACGATCGGCACGCCAGCCGCCTTGGCGTGATTGATGGATTCAATGGTCTGCGGCATGACGCTGTCGTCGGCCGCCACCACGAGAACCGCGATATCGGTGACCTGGGCGCCGCGGGCGCGCATCGCCGTAAAGGCGGCGTGGCCGGGCGTGTCGATGAAGGTGATCTTGTGACCATTCTTCTCGACCTGGTAGGCGCCGATATGCTGGGTGATGCCGCCGGCTTCGCCCGAAACGACATTGGCGTTGCGGATGGCGTCGAGCAGCGAAGTCTTGCCGTGGTCGACGTGACCCATGATGGTCACCACCGGAGCGCGAGGCAGCAGTTCTTCCTGATCGTCTTCACGGTTGAAGATGCCGGTTTCGACGTCAGATTCCGACACGCGCTTGACAGTGTGGCCGAATTCCACGGCGATCAGTTCAGCGAGGTCAGCCTCGATGATGTCGCCGGGCTTCATCATCTGGCCTTCCTTCATCAGGAACTTGATGACGTCGACAGACCGTTCGGACATGCGCTGCGACAGTTCCTGAATGGAAATCGTTTCAGGCAGCACGACTTCGCGCATGACCTTTTCACGGGTTTCCTGCATCTGGCTGCGACGGAACTTTTCCTGCCGCCGGCGCATGGCCGACAGTGACCGGCCGCGCTGCGAGCTGTCTTCGTCCTCACCGGTGACCACGACCTTGGCAGGGGCGCGACGATTGTCTTCGACCTTACGGGTTGGCTTGGGGGCTTCGACGCGCGAGGCGACCTTTCCGCGTGCAGGGCTGCCGCGGCGTTCTTCTTCTTCGTCCTGCGGACGACCGCGACCTGCGGGACCGCGGGCGGGGCCGACCGGCGCCTTGGCGGGAGCTGCAGGCTGCGGAGCGGCCGGGGCGCGATTGTCGGGACGGCGCGCCTGCGGAGCTGCGTCAGCGCGGCGCACAGGTTCGGCCGAAGGCTGAGCGGCGCGGGCGACGACTGGCGCAGGCTGAGCCGGAGCGACGACTTCCACGGCGGGCGCAAGTGCCTCTTCCGCCGCGCGGACAGCCTCTACCTTGGCGCGTTCCGCTTCTTCGATCGCATTGCGAGCGGCCTCTTCGGCAAGCGCCTTCTCGCGGCGCACGGCGTCTTCAGCGCGCTGGCGCGCTTCTTCCGCGTCACGGATGGCGGCCTCAGCGAGCGCACGGCGACGGGCTTCGATTTCGCCCGGCGAGAGATCGTTCAAAACAGCGCCGGTGCGCTGCTGCGGACGGCCCTGATCGGGGCGGCGCTGCTGGTTGTCGGAACGACGCTGCTGATTATTGTGCTGGTCAGGACGGCGCTGCTGGCCTTGATCGGGACGGCGCTGCGGCTCGGACTGCACGCGCGGAGCCGGCTGTGAAGCCTGCGGCTGCGGCTGTGGTTGCGGCGGGCGCGGAGCGGGGGGCGCTGCTGCTGCTGCGGCTACGACGGGCGCCACAGGCTTTTCGTCTTCAGGACGCGTGGGACGGCGCTTGCGCGTTTCCACGACAACAGCCTTCGTGCGGCCACGCCCCATATCCTGGCGCACCGTTCCCTGGCTCAGGCCCGACGGTTTCAGCGTCAAAGTCTTCTTGCCCGTTACATGGAGGGTCTTGTCGTCGTTGTTGTCCGTCATTCCGGTCCCGTTTTTCCAGAGCATAACCGTGCGTTCACGGGCGCCCTTCGCCTTTTACTGATATCGCGGCATCATTCTTTTGAAGCAATAGGCCGACTGCCGCCACGATAGGTATCGAGCAGTTTCGCGCGCTTCACTACACCCTCACCGGCCTGCCCTGCAAGCGCCACGGCGTGGATAAATGCATTATCGCCCAAGAGTTCCTGCATTTCTTCGTAAGAAAGCAGCTGGAAGACGGGCGGTTCTTGCTCTTCCATTGTCAATGACCAAGCCTTGCGCGCCTGGGCCATTTTACGCACGCCGTCGGGGGCCGCGTCGGTGGCGTGGAACACGCCCAGCGCGTCGCCGGAGCGGATCGCGCTGTCTACTCGCGTCGCGCCAGACAGAAATTGTCCAGCTTTTCGCGCAATATTCATCATGCCGGTCATATGGGTCACGAGCAGCCGATCGACAAGATCCGCCAGCTCAGGCCCCGCTTTGACTTCTTTTTTGAAGGCGCGCGCAAACATTCCTTTGCGCGCGGCTTTCTCGATTAGGGCGCGCTCGGCTTTGATGGAGCAGCCGCGCCCTGGAAGCGCCCTTTTGAGGTCCGGCGTCACCGCCCCATCGGGGGCGACGACGAACCGGATCATCTCTTCGGCCGGCAAGGTTTCGCGTGTCACGATGCACATGCGCTCGCTCACGAAACCATCGTCCTGTTCGGCGCTGTCGGCCATCATGGGCTGTCGTTCCTTCGGCTTCAGCCTTCGAGCTGTTCTTCGGCTTCGGCTTCGGCTTCGTCTTCAGCTTCGTCACCGCTTTCGGCGGCTAGCGCTTCCTGCTCGCGGGCGAGATCTTCTTCGGTGATCCAGCCTGCGGCAAGACGCGCCTGGACGATCATCGCTTCGGCGTCGGTGCGAGAAATATCAAGCTTCGAGAACAGGCCTTCATAGCGCTTGGTCTCGCCGTTCTTCTTCTCCGTCCAGCCCACGAGATCGTCGGCGGCGCAGCCGGCGAAGTCCTCGATGGTCTTGATGCCGTCCTGGCCGAGCGCCACCAGCATGCTCGCGTTCAGGCCATCGATCTTGTAGAGTTCGTCTTCGACGCCGAGTTCACGACGCTTGGCGTCCATCTCGGCTTCGAGACGGTCAAGATAGTCGCGGGCGCGGCTCTGGATTTCTTCGGCGGTTTCGTCGTCGAAGCCGTCGATCGACGAAATTTCGGAGGATTCGACGAAAGCCAGTTCCTCGACCTGGGCGAAGCCTTCCGACGCCAGCACCTGACCGACCATTTCGTCGACATCGAGGGCGTCCATGAACAGCTTGGTGCGCTCGTTGAATTCCTTCTGACGACGCTCGGATTCTTCCGCTTCCGTCATGATGTCGATGTCCCAGCCGGTGAGCTGCGAAGCGAGGCGGACGTTCTGGCCGCGACGGCCGATGGCCAGCGACAGCTGCTCGTCCGGCACCACGACTTCGATGCGCTCGGCGTCTTCATCGAGCACCACTTTGGCGACTTCCGCCGGCTGCAGCGCATTGACGATGAAGGTGGCGGGATCGTTGGACCAGGGAATGATGTCGATCTTTTCGCCCTGAAGCTCCCCGACGACGGCCTGGACGCGCGAACCGCGCATACCGACGCAGGCGCCGACCGGATCGATCGAGGAGTCGTTGGAGATGACGGCGATCTTGGCGCGCGAGCCCGGATCGCGGGCGACCGAACGGATCTCGATGATGCCGTCGTAGATCTCAGGCACTTCCATGGTGAAGAGCTTGACCATGAACTGCGGATGGGTGCGCGACAGGAAGATCTGCGGGCCGCGCTGTTCGCGGCGCACGTCGTAGACGAAGGCGCGGACGCGGTCGCCCGGGCGCATGGCTTCGCGCGGGATCATTTCGTCGCGGCGGATGATGCCTTCGCCCTTGCCGAGATCGACGATCACATTGCCATATTCGACGCGCTTGACGGTGCCGTTGATGATCTCGCCGATGCGGTCCTTATATTCGTCGAACTGCTTGTCGCGCTCGGCTTCGCGCACCTTTTGCACGATGACCTGCTTGGCGGACTGGGCGGCAATGCGGCCGAAATCCATCGGCGGCAGCGGGTCGGCGATGAAGTCGCCGATCTGGGCGTCCGGGTTACGGTCGCGGGCGAGCAGAAGCGGGATCTCGCGGGAGTAATCCTCCGCATGTTCGACCACTTCCAGGAGACGCTGCAGTTTCATCTCGCCCGTCTTGGGGTTGATGTCGGCCTTGATGTTGGACTCCGTGCCGTAGCGCGAGCGCGCGGCCTTCTGAATCGCATCCGCCATGGCGGCCAGCACGATCTCGCGGTCGATCGACTTTTCACGCGCCACGGCGTCGGCGATCTGAAGGAGTTCCAGCCTGTTTGCACTCACTACCATCGTCTTAAGTCTCCGTTCTGATGGTCAGTTTCTATCGAGGCGAAGGCGATCAGCCCTCGTCCTCCATGTCTTCATCATCTGCGTCGTTCTGATTGGCTGCGGCGCGGGCGGCCTTGTCGGCCTTCAGCGCGTCACGGATCAATTCGTCGGTGAGAATGAGCCTGCCCTCGGCCAGCGAGGCGAAAGGAATGGCCACCTGCGGTTCTTCGCCTTCAGCCATCTGTTCGCGTTCGAGGACGAAGCCCGCGTCGGTGACCTCAAGGATCTTGCCCTTGAAGCGCTTGCGGCCTTCCACCATCACTGATGTCTCGCACTTGATGATATGGCCCTGCCATCTCACGAAGTCACCCTTGCGGACCATTGGCCGGTCGATGCCGGGAGACGAGATTTCGAGATTGTACTGTTTGTCGATCGGATCTTCGACATCCAGCACCGGCGAAATCGCCATAGAGATGACTTCGCAGTCATTGACGGTCATGGTGCCGTCCGGCCGCTCGGCCATGATCTGCATCGTCAGTCCGTTCTGGTTGGTCATCTTCACCCGCACGAGCTGGTAGCCCAGCTCCAAGATGACGGGTTCGATGATCTGCGCGACGCGCGCGTCAACCCCTGTTTCGACTACCAGTCTCGGTTCGATAACCGTATCGCTCATAAGCTCTCGTTTCCTCCGGCCGACCGGAGCTAACAAAAAAGAGCGGGTCCTTGCGGGGCCCACTCTTCATCGACGTGATCAAGATTTGAGGATTGTTTACTCTTTTGCCCGGACGATTGCAAGAGGCGGCTGACTTGCGGTGTTTCCGCTGTTCAGCGGATCTTCCCGAGCAGCGCTTCGTCCGGATAGCAGGTCGGCGTCAGCCCCGCCTTTTGCTGCCACATGCCGATGGAGCGCCGGGTCTTGTAGCCGGGCAGGCCGTCCACCTTGCCGACATCATAACCCTTCGCTTCCAGCCGCTTCTGCATGGCGAGCACATCCGACCGCAGCATATGTCCAACCGAGCCCCATTCGCCGCGAAAAGCGCCGGAACCATAGGCGATGCGGTCGGCCAGATTGCCGATGAACAGCGCATAGAGGTCGGAATTGTTATACTCCTTGATGACATAGAAATTCGGCGTGACGATGAATTCAGGACCATGGCGCCCTGCGGGAACCAGCATCATGCCAGCGCGCTTCAGCTCATCACGCGGGAAGTCCTTTCCGGTGATCCGCGTGATGCCGTTTCCAGCCCAATCGGCAATCGGCCTGGCGAGATCAGGCCCTTCCTGGGCGCAGGAGACCTTGGCCGGAATGGAGGCTTCATATCCCCATCCCCGATGAGCCTCCCATCCTTTGAGGCGAAGATAATTGGCGATTGAGCCGAGCAAATCGGGCACGGAATTCCAGATGTCCTTGCGGCCGTCGCCGTCAAAATCCACTGCGTATTTCAGATAGGACGACGGCATGAATTGCGGCTGCCCCATCGCGCCCGCCCAGGAGCCCTTCATCACGGCGGGATCGGCGCCCTGTTCGACCATCTGCAGCGCGGCGATCAGCTCCTTGCGAAAGAGCGGTTTGCGCTCCGACATGAAGGCCATGGTGGCCAGCACATCCATTTCCGAGGCGGTGATCTTGGCTCTGCCGTAACCCGTTTCCCGGCCCCAGATCGCCAGCACGATTTCACCGGGAACGCCGAATTCCTGATCGATTCGGGCCAGAAGCCGCTTATGGGACCCGGCATAGGCCCGACCGGTCGCAGCGAGTCCCGCCAGCCGTTTTTCGTTGAAATAGGGGCCAGGGCTCGAAAACTCCGCCTGGGTCTGCGCCTTCTTCTTGGGCGGCCGGGTTCCCGGCGGCACGAGGTCTGGCAGTTTCCAGTTGATGCGGACTCCGGAAATGGCGCGTTCAAAAGATTGCCGGGAGACGCCCTGGGCTGAGGCTTCCGGCCAGATTTCCTTTTCGATCCAGGTTTTGAACTGCTTCTCAACGCTGGCTTGTGAGGCTGCGGCAGCAGGGGAGCCGGTGGCGACAAACACCAAAGAGAGGCACAGAACCATCCCCCGCGCATACACCGAAGCGTTCCGAAAACGGGCGAACATTTTCATCGCAATTCTCCTCAGATTGCCGTGCGCGAGCGGAGCGCCGCCGTCAGAGTGCCTTCATCGAGATAATCGAGTTCGCCGCCGACCGGAACTCCATGTGCAAGTCGGGTGATCTTCACCTCGAGTCCAGCCAATTGGCTGGTGATGTAATGCGCGGTGGTCTGGCCTTCCACGGTCGCATTGACGGCGATGATGACTTCTTTCACCGTTCCGCCCATGACGCGCTCGATCAGTCCGCGGATGTTGAGGTCATCCGGGCCGACGCCATCAAGCGGCGACAGCGTGCCGCCGAGCACATGATAGGCGGCGTTCATGGCGCCGGCGCGTTCGAGCGCCCAGAGATCGGAGACGTCCTCGACGACGATGATCACGGTATGGTCGCGCCGGTCGTCGGTGCAGACGGTGCAGGGATCGATCGTGTCGACATTGCCGCAGCAGGAACAGATTCGCACTTTCTGATGCGCCTCCGCCATGGCGCCGGCCAAAGGCCCCAGCAACTGGTCCTTCTTCTTGACGAGATGCAGCGCCGCCCGGCGCGCCGAGCGCGGGCCGAGGCCGGGCACTTTCGCCAGCAACTGGATCAGTTTTTCGATTTCGGGGCCGGTGACTCGTTTTGCCATGCCGAGGCTTTTAGCGCATCTATCGAGGATCTGTGAATCACCTGGAGGAAAAAACCATGCGCCTGCTCGCAGTTTCGATCGGCGACGCCAAGCCGGTGGCCGGAAAAACCTCCGGCAAGAGCGGCATCGACAAGCGGCCCGTGGACCATCCCGTGATGATCGACCGCGAAGGGTTGGCTGGCGACCGGATCATCAACCGGAAATATCATGGCGGACCGGATCAGGCCGTCTATATCGAGGGCTCATTGGATTACGACTGGTGGCGATCCCAGTTGGGGCGTGACTTGCCCGCCGGAACCTTCGGCGAGAATTTGCTGATCGACGGCTTGGACAATCGCGACGTCGCGGTCGGCGACCGGTTTCGGATTGGAGACGTGCTGCTGGAAGTGACCTCCGCCCGCACGCCTTGCGCCACATTCGCAGCCCATATGGAAGATCCGCTGATGGTCAAACGCTATGCCGCCGCGGCGCGACCCGGCGCCTATGCCCGCGTGCTCGAAGAGGGCGTCGTGCGTGCGGGCGACGCCGTGGAATACATCCGGTTCGTCGGCGACCGCGTGGGTCTGCCGGAGTTGATGCGGTCTCATGGGAAACGGCAGGATGAAGAGACGAAAACCCGGTTTCTCGCAGCGCCGATCGGCGAGAGACTGCGGGCGATGATCTTGGCCAGGTGAGGCCAAATCATACCAAAGTTGAAGCTTGCGGCGCTAGTCGCCACCGCTCCCTGAGGGCATCCTGCCGCCGCAACAGGCGAGGGGACCATGCAGCCGCAACAGGTCGAATTCCAGGCGACGGATGGCTATCCGCTGAAGGGCCATTGGTGGAGCGCCCCCGACATGCGTCGCGGTGTCGTGGTCATCAACGCCGCGACCGGGGTGCGGGCGCGCTACTACCATTATTTCGCGGCGTTTTTGGCTCAAAACGGATATTTGGCGCTGACCTTTGATTATCGCGGCATTGGTCTGTCGCGCCCTGCGAATCTGAGGCAGCTTCGCGGCTGCGACTGGCGATGCTGGGGCGAGCGGGACGTCGAAGCGGCGCTGACCTTGGCGTTGAGCGTAGCGGGCAAAAGACCGGTGATGCTGGTCGGCCATAGCATCGGCGGCTTTCTTCCCGGCTATGCGCCGAGCATTCGCCATGTCGCCCGTATCCTCACGGTCGGCGCTCAATTCGCGCATTGGCGCGATTACGCCCCGTCGCAAGTGATGAAACTTCTGCTGAGATGGCATGTGATCATGCCCGCGCTGACCGCTGCTTTGGGGTATTTTCCCGGAAAGCGGCTTGGCTGGCTGGAAGACCTGCCTGCCGGCGTGGCGAATGAATGGAGCTTCAAGGGGCGCGACTACGCGGCTCGCCTGCCTGAGGCGGAGCGTGAGCATGTGGCACAAGGCTTTGCGGCGGTCTCCGCGCCGTTGCTGGCGGTCAGCGTCAGCGACGACCCTTATGGGACGAAACCTGCACTATTGCGGGCATTGGGCGCCTATCCCAACGCAAAGAAAGCCGCTGTCATGTTGGAGCCTTCCGACTACGGTTTCGCGCGAATCGGCCATTTCGACCTTTTCCATTCACGCCATGAGCACGGCTTCTGGAGCGATGCGCTCAACTGGCTACATGATGGAACCAATCCCTGGCCGCAGCGCCGCTTCCTGTGAAAAAGGGCAGTCGCCCGCCCCTTCATCAAATCAGAACGGAAACTTCATGCCGGGCGGCAGCGGCATGCCGGCGGTCAATGTCGCCATCTTTTCCTGAGCCTGGGCTTCGCCCTTGTCCTTGGCGTCCTTGTGGGCGGCGACGATCAGGTCTTCGAGGATCTCGACATCGTCTTCCTTGAACAGCGACGGATCGATCTTCAGCGCGGTCAAGTGACCCTTGCCGTCGAGCACGACGGTCACGAGGCCGCCGCCTGCCTTGCCTTCGATGCTCATGGCGGCGATCTCGGCCTGGACCTTCTCCATCTTGGCCTGCATCTCCTTGACCTTGCCCATCATGCCCATGAGGTCTTTCATCATTCGCTCCTGTTCTTATTCGTCGAAATCGTCGAGCGCCTCGTCAGCGGCGACGGCGTCTTCATTGTCGTCATCGGGTGTTGCCGTCACCCGCACATCGGTGATCTTGGCGCCCGGATAGCGCGCCAGAATGGCGGCGACATCCGGGTCGGCGCGCGCATCCGCCACGCGGTCGTCGCGTTCCTTCGCTTCGGCCTCAACGAGGGTGAGCCCGCCCGGTTCCCTGGAGATCACCACGAGCCAATGCTGGCCGGTCCATTCCCTGAGCCGCGTGGATAATTCGCCGACCAGGCTTTTCGGCGCATCCGGCGACAGCGCCAGCTCGATCTTGCCGGGCTCCATCCGCACAGGCCGGACGAATTGCCGCAACTGCGCCTTCAGCTTCATATCGCGCTTGTCGCCCGCGAGCTGGGCGACATCGGCCAGCGATCGCAGATTGATCTTGGGCAAGTCGTCAGCCTTCGCAGCAGGCGATGGTCGGAGATCTTGCATCGGTTGCGGCGACGAGGACGGCACTGCCCGCAGCATGGTCGCGCCGCCCGAGGGCGACGACGGAGCCATGGATTGATAGCTTCTGTTGTCAGAGGCCGCCATGGCTTGCGGGCCGCCGCCATTGCCGCCGCGCGGGGCCGACGTCGCGACGCCGGTTTCGCCATTCATCATGCCCGCCAGCCGGCGCGCCGCGTCTTCGGGCGAGGGAAGGGAGCCCGCATGCGTCAGGCGGATCAACACCATTTCGGCCGCGCCAAACGGTCGGGATGCGTTTTCGGTCTCGGGAATGCCCTTCAGCAGCATCTGCCAGATGCGCGACAGCGCGGTCACCGCCACCGATTTTGCAAGCTCGGCGCCCTGCACCCGCTCGATTTCGGAGAGCGACGGGTCGTTGGCGGCGTCCGGAATATATTTCAGCCGGGTGACCAGATGGGTGAAGTCGGCGAGATCGTTGAGCACTACAACCGGATTGGCGCCGGCGGCGTATTGCTCGGAGAACTCATTGAGCGCGGCTGCGACGTCGCCCTTGACGATATGGCGGAAGAGATCGGCGATGCGGGCGCGGTCGGCGAGACCGAGCATGGCGCGCACCGCGTCTGTTTCCACCACGCCTGCGCCATGGGCGATCGCCTGGTCCATCAGCGACAGGCCGTCGCGCGCTGAGCCTTCCGCCGCCCGTGCGATCAGCGCCAGCGCTTCGGTCTCGGCCTGGATGCCTTCCTTCTCGGCGATGGTGCTGAAAAGATGGGTCAGGTCCGCCGCCGAGATGCGCCTGAGGTCGAAACGCTGGCAGCGCGACAGAACGGTGACCGGCACCTTGCGGATTTCGGTGGTCGCGAAGATGAATTTCACATGTTCCGGCGGCTCTTCGAGCGTCTTCAGCAGCCCGTTGAACGCGGCCGTCGACAGCATGTGCACTTCGTCGATGATATAGACCTTGTAGCGCGCCGAAGCCGGCTTGTAGCGCACCTGCTCGATAATCTCCCGGATATCGTCGATGCCGGTATGGGAGGCCGCGTCCATCTCGATCACGTCGACATGGCGGCCTTCCATGATCGCCTGGCAATGCAAGCCGGGCTCGCGCAGGTCGATGGTAGGCTTGTCGATCGCATCGGTCTTGTAATTCAGGGCGCGCGCCAGAATGCGGGCGGTCGTGGTCTTGCCCACGCCGCGGACGCCGGTGAGCATATAGGCCTGGGCGATGCGGCCGGTCTCGAAGGCGTTGGTGAGCGTGCGGACCATCGCCTCCTGGCCGACCATGAGGTCGGAGAAGTCCTTGGGGCGATATTTACGGGCCAGAACCCGGTAACCGGTCTTGTCAGTCTCTGCGCTCAAGCTTCATCCGCCTTTGATCGCGATCTTTTCGCCGGCGCAAGCTAAAGCATCCGATCGGAAAAGGAAATTCCGTCAGATTGTTCCTGCTTGTGATCCACTGGAAAAGAGAAAGGGTGGGAGGCCGGCACGATGACCCGTACCGAAGCTCGTTGTGGCTGCTTCCTTCCGGACCTGACCAAGTTGGCGAGTGGCGCGTCCACCACCAGCCTCCCGCTGTCCATATCGTCAATATCTTTTCTGATTGCAAGCCAATCTTGAAATTATCTGGTATCTGATGAGGAAAAACAACATCAAGACAAGGGAAGGGCCCCAATGGCGTTCACGCTGGATGAGAGATTGTCGAATGATTCCGCGCTGATCGTGCGGATTGGGCTCTGCGAGCTCCGGCTCATGAATGATCGCCGTTGGCCCTGGCTCATCCTGGTTCCCCAGCGCGACGGCCTTTCGGAACTGTTCGACCTCGCTCCTCTGGACCAGGCGATGCTGACCTTCGAGACCAATCTTGTCGGCGCGGCGCTGAAGAAGGTGACAGGTTGCGAGAAAGTCAACATCGCCGCTATCGGCAACATTGTTCGGCAACTGCATGTGCATGTGGTGGCCCGCAGCGCTGGAGATCCCAACTGGCCGGCGCCGGTCTGGGGCTATGGGACGCGCGAGCCCTATTCCACGGAAGAGATTGACGCCTTCGCCAACCGCGTTCTGGAGGCGATCTGATGGGAAGCCGCAGCATATTTGACACTCCTCGACCGCATCCGGAGGCGTCCAGCCTCGTCGCCTTTTCCGGTAATCGCCTGGATCGCCGATCCGAGCATCGGGAGGACGACTGTATCGAAAAGGCCGTGCGTATCGACGGCGCGCTCTTTTATGCGCTTGCGGGTTCCAAGCTTGTGCTCAAGCATGAGAACGAGGTCATCGATCCGCTGTTTGCGCCTTATGAACTGCCGGACCTGAAGCCGGATTTCGACGAGACGATCCTGCTTGGTTTCGAAGAAAGCGGCGCGCCGCGGTTGGCGGTGCCCGTGGGCGTCGACCCTGAGATTCCTGTCGATCATCTTAAATTCGCCGATTGCAGGGCCCTGATGCGCGAGGCGCTTTTGAATGACTCGGCTCTCGGCGAGGCGGCGCAGGCCTCGGCGATGATGTCCTGGTCAATCGGGACGCGCTTCTGCGGGAGATGCGGCGCGAAAACTGAACCCAAAGCCGGCGGCTACAGGCGGAAATGCACGGGCTGCGGCGCCGAACACTTCCCCCGCACCGATCCCGTGGTGATCATGCTGGCGATCGATGTCGAAGGTGATCGCTGCCTGCTTGGTCGTTCGCCGCATTTCCCGCCAGGCATGTATTCCTGCCTTGCCGGCTTTCTGGAGCCCGGCGAAACCATCGAGGCCGCAGTGCGACGCGAAACTCTGGAAGAATCCGGAATCGAGACGGATTGCGTCCGCTATCATGCGAGCCAAGCCTGGCCGATGCCGCATTCCCTGATGATAGGTTGCTACGCCGAGGCTAGAACTCTGGATATTTCACGCGACACGCAGGAGCTCGAAGACTGCCGGTGGTTTTCGCGCCAGGATGTCGAGGCGATGATCGAGGGGCGGCATCCAGATGAGATTGTCGTGCCGGTCAGCGGCGCCGTCGCCTATCGGTTGATTCGCGATTGGCTGGATTGGCCATCGGAATAATTCGAGAGAAATTTGGAAACAGTCGTAAAGGGCGTCGCGTTATCATCGTCGGACGTCGTTGTGGAGGATCGCATGAGCAAGACCAATGACGCCGGCGCAGACCTGATTGAAACCTTGAAGCGACAGGAGAAACTGGCTGTCTTCCAGCATTTCAACGAGGACCAGGCTTTCGACCTGGGCTCCATGACCATGGCGATCGCAAGGGGCCAGCATGCTCCTGTTGTCGTCGATATCCGCACGCCCAATCGCATCCTGTTTCACGCAGCGCTGCAGGGGTCTGCGGCGGACAATGACGAATGGGTGAGGCGCAAGAGCAATATCACGCTGCGCTTCAGCCAATCCTCGTTGCTCTATGGTCAATTGCTGGCTGAGAAGCAGCGCAGCGTCGGACCGGAAATCGGTCTGGACCTCAAGGATTATGCAGCCCATGGCGGCAGTTTTCCCATTCGCTTTGCAGCCGGGGGGCTTGTCGTCGCCGCGCTTACCGTGTCGGGCTTGCCGCAACGTGACGATCACCGCATGGCGGTGGAGGCGATTGCGGCCTATCTGAAGGTCGATCTGCCGCAGGTTTGAGGACGAACAGTGGACGAACAGTCATAGGTTGCGGCGATATTCGCCGGGAGTCATCCGGGTGTCTTCGCGAAACACCTTGATGAACTGTTGCACGCTGCCGAAGCCTACGGCGGCGGCCACTTCCGAAAGACCGAGCCGCGGGCCTGCCAGGAGCAGCTTGGCTTTGGCAAGCCGTCGGCTGGTGACGAATTTGACGGGCGAAACGCCGAAAGCGGATTTGAACGAGCGCGAGAAGTGAAAGCGGCTCAACCGCACCAGACCGGCCAGTCGATCCAGCGATACGTCTTCGGCCAGGTGAGCGTCGATATATTCGGTCAGCATCTTCATCTGCAGGCGGTTGAGGCCGCCACGCCGGAAGGTGACATGCCGGGTCTCCTCGACCATGAATTCCGCGATTTCAAGAGCGGCCAGCAGACCCAGCGTCTCAAGATACAGGTTTGATCCGCCTTCGACGAGTTGTCGCTCTATCTTGCGCATCGTCGAGGCCAGGCGCTCGTCTTCGAAATAGACCTGCGGCTTGAAGGCGTTTTCCGAAAAGTCGCGTTCCAATTCCTCGCTGACGAGGCCGGGATCGAAATTGACGATGGTGAAACTATTTTTGCGGCCCACCGGCGCTGCCCAACCCGTCAGGGAATGGCCGGCTGGAATGTAGGTCATCTTGTTCCGTAAATCGCGGCCTACGATCGGCTCCATGCCATCCACATGCATTTCGCCTCGATCCAAGACGAGATCATGGGCCGCAAAATAATGGGTCGCGCCGTTCCATGCGAACTCATACTCAGCCGGAAGAGCCAGGCTGGCGTGCTGCAGCGTGAAGCCGCGCCAATTGACCACCCGTTCGAAGTCCGGGCTTGTTTCAGGCTCTCGGAAATCGAGATCTAGAATGTTTGCATCTTGCATGTCACGGCTCTCCCGTGGCGAGGGTGATCAGAGTATCTTGCGCGAAACGTGCCGTCGCGCAAGGTAAATGACAGTGCGCGAAAGCAAAAAGCCCGCCTTTCGGCGGGCTTTTTTAACCTATTGAAAATAGGTGAGAAATGGTGCCCAGAAGAGGACTCGAACCTCCACTCCCTTTCGGGAACCAGCACCTGAAGCTGGCGCGTCTACCAATTCCGCCATCTGGGCGACGAGGGAGCAATTAGCCGCGTGACTGTTTTGTGTCAACAGCCAATTTCAAGAAATCTGCGGGCCAAAACGCAGACCGGCGCAAAGCGCCGAGATTTCCAGACTTCCGCCGTTCGAAAAAAAATCACAGTTGGATGATCTGGAGCAAAGCCTAATATTCGACGTGGTGATATAAGGAACCCGACCGCCCACAATTGTGTTGCAAAAGGCTGGTTGCGGGCTGAATATCGACGCATACAAAATAAAAGACGCGATGAAACGTCTAGCGCAAGGGACACTTGAAGCGAAACGCTTCCCAATGTGAGAGGAAATGAAATGGCACAATTGCGCAACATTGTAATCGCCGGCGTCCTTGCGCTGGCTGCGGTCGCGCCGGTAACGGTGGCGGAAGCTCAACCATCCATGCAGCCGTTGAAGCTTGAAAAGAGCACCGATGTCACACAGGCCCGCGTCGTCTGCAACCGCTGGCGATGCAAGCGCGTCTGGCGTCCAGGCCCTCGCGTCGTCATTCGGCCGGGCTACTATCACCGCCCGCGCACGGTTTATGTGCAGCCGCGCGTGATCATCCGCCCCGCCCCGCGCGTCGTGGTGCGTTCGGGTTATAACGCTCATGTGCGGTGGTGCCTAAACCGGTATCAGTCCTACAATCCGGCGACGAACCGTTTCCTGGCCTATGACGGCTATTACAAGGTCTGCCGCTCGCCCTATCGCTGAGCGGTTCAGAACTGGAAGGCAGTTAGAGCGGCGTGTCGAACGCCGCTCTCATCATGCCGGCTATCTACACTGACTGAACAGCTCAGGTCTTGTCGACGCGATCGACATGGCCGAGATCGCGTTCCGGTTCGATGATGTCCCGAATCCGCTGCTTGAGGTCCTTCGGACCCGGAAAGCCGCCGTCGCGCTTGCGCTCCCAGACGAGTTCGCCGTCGATACGAATCTCGAAATTGCCGCCTGTGCCCGGAATGAGCGCCACTTCGCCGAGACTTTGGCCGAAGGTCTGGAGCAATTCCTGCGCCATCCAGCCGGCGCGAAGCAGCCAGTTGCATTGGGTGCAGTAGAGAATGGTGATGCGCGGTTTTTCGGTCATGGCGTCGTGATACCATCCACTTGGGCCCTTGCAAAGCGGTCCCGCTGCGCCGACATCAGCCGAAACAAGACTGGAGACGCTTGATGATACTCACTGCCGCCAGCCGCGCACTGGCTGATCTTTTCGCGCCGGAAGTTCGCGGCGTGTTCTGGAAGGTGCTGGGACTGACGCTTCTGGCGCTTGCCGCCCTCTGGCTGGGTCTGCGTGAAATCTTCATGGATGTGATCATGCCCTGGGTCACGCCCTATCTGCCCGATCTGCCGGCCTGGGCGGGGTGGCTGACCTTTATCGCCGGCCTCTTCGCGGCTCTCGGTCTTGCCGCTGCGCTCGCCATGCTCATTGCGCCGATCAGCGCGATCGTCGCGGGTTTCTTCCTGGATGACGCCGCGGAAATCATCGAAAAACGCGATTATCCCAACGAAGCGCCGGGCGTGGCCCTGCCGCTCGGACAGTCGATTTGGTCGTCGGTGCAATTCTTCCTGGTGGTTCTCGCGGCCAATATCCTGGCGCTGTTCCTGCTGCTCGTGCCCGGCGTCAATCTGGTCATCTTTTTCGTGGTCAACGGCTATCTGATCGGACGCGAATATTTCGAATTCGCCGCCTCCCGCCATCTCGGCGTCGAAGGCGCGCGCCAGTTCCGCAGGAACAATCGCGGCGCGGTGATGCTGGCTGGCCTCATGGTCGCCCTGTTCCTGTTCATCCCCATCCTCAATCTGCTGACGCCGCTGTTTGCCGCCGCCACGATGATTCATCTGCACAAGTCGCTCAGGGCCACATCGCCTGTGGTCCGCTGATTGCCTCAAAACACTTGCGGCGGCAGCTCCACGAGAGGGGCTGGTACATCCCAGATTTTCTCGGGCGATTTGCAGATGTCGGCGATTACGCATTTCTCGCATTCGGGCTTGCGCGCCTTGCAGCAATAGCGGCCATGCAGGATCAGCCAGTGATGGGCGTGAAACAGGTGGTGATCGGGAATGATCGACAGGAATTTTTCTTCCACCTCGTCAGGCGTCTTGCCCGGCGCGATTTTCAGCCGGTTGCCGATTCGGAATATATGCGTGTCTACAGCCAGTGAGGGAATTCCGAAGGCCATGGACAGCACGACATTGGCCGTCTTGCGGCCAACGCCCGGCAGGGTTACCAGTTCGTCGCGCGTGCGCGGCACCTGTCCGCCGAAATCGTCGATGAGCTTCTGCGAGAGCGCGATGACGTTTTTGGCCTTGTTGCGATAAAGTCCGATCGTCTTGATGGCGTCGCGCAGGCGCTCCTCGCCGAAATCCAGCATCTTCTCGGGCGTGTCGACCAGCGGGAACAGCGGGCGCGTGGCGCGGTTGACGCCCACGTCCGTCGCCTGGGCCGAAAGCGCCACGGCCACCAGCAGCGTAAAGGCATTGGTGTGATAGAGCTCGCCCTTGGGCTCCGGCCGCTGCACGGAAAAGCGCCGGAAGATCTCTTCGATCTCCTCAGGCGCATAGGGACATCGAAATTTCTTCGCGCGCACGGGCTTTTTTGTCGCTGGCTTGGCGGCGGCGGTCGTCTTGCTGTTTGTCATAATTGCCCTATAGTTTCCCCATGACTGTAGCCACTGTGGAAAGCGGGTTCAACGGGGAGCCGGCGGTGTTCACCGCCGAGCTAAGGCCACATCGTTCTCTCGGTCGGGTCGGGTTTCGTGTGCTGATGGGCGTGTCCGTCGCGGTCACCCTGATCAACGTGGTGTTCTTCCTCGCGACAAATGCGTTGCCGGTCGCTATGTTTTTCGGTCTGGACCTCGCGCTTCTCTACGGCGCCTTCTGGCTGAACTATCGGGCGGCGCGGGCGAAGGAACTCGTACGACTGAGCCGAAACCATCTCGACATCCAGAAGGTCTCTCCGGCGGGGCTCGTGCGCAAGAGCCAGTATAATCCCTTCTGGGCGCGCTTTGATGTGGCGCGGCATGAGGAGTTCGGCATTACCGACATGGCGGTGGTCGAGCGCAACCGACGCACGACGCTCGGCACGTTCCTGGGGCCTGAGGAGCGCGAAAATTTCGCCAAGGCCTTCACGGCTGCGTTGGCCGATATCAAGCGGCGCGTCTGAAACAGACTTTCGGAAATCGGGTGGCGGCGGTCCGACCATCGTGTCACAACGATGCGAGAGAGGATGACGCCATGACAATTGCCCCGCATTTCGATTCCGCCCGCGCCATTGACGTGACTCCAGAGGGAGATGATTACACGACCGTGTGCAGCGTCATCGCCCATCTCACGGACCATTATCGCAGCCAACCGACGCTTGAAGATATCGGCCGCGCCATCGGCAGGGATCCGCAGGAACTGCAGAAGACCTTCACACGCTGGGCGGGTCTGTCGCCCAAAGCCTTCCTGCAGGCCGTGACGCTGGATCACGCCAAGCGTCTCCTGGGACGCGAGCGCCTGCCGCTTCTGGAGGCGTCGTTGGAGCTTGGACTGTCGGGACCAGGTCGTCTGCACGATCTCTTCGTCACCCATGAGGCCATGTCGCCGGGCGAGTGGAAGACGCAAGGGCAGGGCCTCGAGATCCGCTACGGCTTCTTTGCGTCCCAGTTCGGTCGGACGCTGTTGATGGCGACAGATCGTGGCTTATGTGGTCTCGGCTTTTCAGATGCCTCAGGCGACGAGGCGGCGCTTCTGGACATGACGCAGCGCTGGCCGGAGGCCGAATTTATCGCTGACCAGGCGGCGCTGGCTCCCTATGCCGCCCGCATTTTCGATCCGGCGCGCTGGCGCGCCGAGGAACCGCTGCGCGTTATTCTCATCGGCACGGATTTCCAGGTGCGGGTCTGGGAGCAGTTGCTGGATATCCCGCTCGGCGGTCTCTCGACCTATTCCGATATCGCCTGCAAGATCGGCGCGCCCAAAGCGTCGCGCGCCGTTGGCGCCGCCGTCGGACGCAACCCCGTCTCCTTCGTGGTGCCCTGCCATCGCGCCATCGGCAAATCCGGCGCGCTCACCGGCTATCATTGGGGATTGACCCGCAAACGCGCCATGCTGGGCTGGGAAGCCGCCCAGCTCTGATCAGAGCGGGAATTCGACGCTGAAAGCGAATCGCGCCGAGCCGCCGGGCTCGAGCGTCATCGTATAGGGCCGCGTTTCCAGCGCTTCGCTATCGCCGACCACAGGCGCGGTGCCATGCCAGGGCTCGACGCAGAGGAAGGGCGCGCCGGGCTTGGTCCAGAGCGCCAGATTGGGCAGGTTTTCGAAGCGGAATCT
Source organism: Rhizobium sp. SG_E_25_P2 (assembly GCF_029892285.1). Classification (GTDB taxonomy): domain Bacteria; phylum Pseudomonadota; class Alphaproteobacteria; order Rhizobiales; family Rhizobiaceae; genus Rhizobium_E. The sequence goes on along the minus strand of NZ_JARXVM010000001.1, from coordinate 158,625 downwards.
GAGGGTCGGTCCGCCCTCGGCGGCATAGGTCAGCACATCGCCCGCGCCTTCGGGAAACACCAGCGCATCGTCGGCAAACAGCGCGTGATCGAGCACGAGATGGCCGCCCTTGAAAGGCGAGGGGAAGAGGCCTGATTTGCGCAGCCCGCCTTCGAGCGTCGAAAGCCCCGGCTCGGCAGCATTTTCCAAGCTCACCATATGCGGCTTGCCATCCGCGCCCGGCAGCGGCCAGGCGAAGGCGGGGTGATAGCCGAAACCGAAAGGCATGGGCTCGGCGCCGAGATTGTCGACGACGCTCTCCACGGTCAGCACATGGCCCTCAAGCGCATGGGTGAGCGATAGCCGGAAGTCGAATGGGTACACGGCGCGGGTGGCGTCGCTTGCCGTCAGTTCGTAGCGGCAGGCCGTCTCCGTTGCCTCCGCAAGCGTAAATTCGCTGCGACGGGCGAAGCCATGTTGGCCCATCTCGTAGGGTTGGCCATCTATGGTCACGCGGTTGTCGATGGCCTTGCCGACGATCGGGAAGAGGATCGGGGAGCGGCCGGTCCAGAAGGCGGCGTCGCCGTTCCAAAGCCATGAGCGGCCATCGCGCGAGGTCACGCTCTGCAACTCCGCGCCGAGCGACGACACTTCAATAGCAAGCGCATGGTTTTCGATGCGGGTCATGCTCGTCATGGCGGTCTTCCTCGGGGCTGCTGGAAAAAGAAAAGGCGGGCCGAAGCCCGCCTTGAAACCTCAGTGCGCGCCGGACATATCGCCCAGCACATCCTTGGATTTGACGGTCGAATCCGCGTTCAGCTTGTAGACCATCGGCACGCCGGTGGCGAGGTTCACGCCGAGGATCTTCTCGCGGTCGAGACGGTCGAGCACCATCAACAGCGAGCGCAGCGAATTGCCATGCGCGGCCACCAGCACCGTCTTGCCGGAAAGCACCTGCGGCAGAATGTCGGTCATGTAATAGGGCCAGACGCGCGCGCCGGTGTCCTTCAGGCTTTCGCCGCCCGGAGGAGGAACGTCATAAGAGCGGCGCCAGATATGCACCTGCTCCTCGCCCCATTTGGCGCGGGCGTCGTCCTTGTTGAGGCCGGAGAGATCGCCATAGTCGCGCTCGTTGAGCGCTTGGTCCTTGATCGTCTCGAGGTCGCTCTGGCCGACGCAGTCCAGAATGATCTGGCAGGTGCGTTGGGCGCGCGTCAGCGCCGAAGTGTAGGCGATGTCGAACTTGATGCCGGTGGCGGCCAGCGCTTCACCGCCAGCCGTGGCTTCGCTGACGCCGAGTTCGGTCAGGTCTGGGTCGCGCCAGCCGGTGAAAAGGTTCTTCAGGTTCCATTCGCTCTGGCCGTGACGGACGAGCACCAAAGTTCCGCTCATGGGATTCCTCTCTTCTATGCTTATGGTTTAATCCAGCCCGAGCACGTCGAGCATGTCGTAAAGTCCGGGCTTCTGGTCATAGGCCCATTCGGCGGCTTTCAGCGCACCCTTTGCGAACAGCGAACGGTCGCTGGCGCGGTGCGACAGCGTGACCATTTCAGAATCGCTCGCCAGGATGACGGAGTGATCGCCGATGACCCCGCCGCCGCGCAGCGTGGCGAAGCCGATCGATCCGGCCTCGCGCGGGCCGGTATGGCCGTCGCGCACCTTCACCGCATTGGCGAGCAGGTCGATGTTCCGGCCCTTGGCAGCTTCGGCGCCAAGCAGCAGGGCGGTGCCCGAGGGCGCGTCGACCTTCTTATTATGGTGCATTTCCAGCACCTCGATATCCCAGTCGGCGGCGGCCAGCGCGGCGGCGGCGCGGCGCACGAGAACGCCCAGCAGATTGACGCCGAGGCTCATATTGCCGGATTTGACGATGCGGGCGTGGCGGCTCGCGGCGCGGATTTTTTCGTCATCCTCTTCCGAGCAGCCGGTCGTGCCGATGACATGCACAATGCGCGCCTGCGCGGCGAGCGCTGCAAATTCGATCGTCGAGGCCGGCGTGGTGAAATCGATGACGGCATGCGCATCGAGAAAGGCCTTGAGCGGATCATTGGTCACGGGCACGCCGATCGGGCCGATGCCGGCGATCTCGCCCGCGTCCTTGCCGGTGGCGCTGGAGCCTTCGCGCTCGATTGCGGCATGCAGCTTGAGGCCCGGCGTCGACTGCACGGCGCGGATGATCGTCTGCCCCATCCGACCGGCGGCGCCCGCCACCACGACCAGCTTCATATTCGTATTCGTGTCCGCCATCATTCTATCCTTGCCGCCTTGCGCGGCTCGTCTTTTCTCACCTGCAGCTGGTTGAGGCGAGCGTAAAGACCGCCATCTTCCTTCGCAAGCATTTCATGCGTTCCTTGTTCGACGACCCGTCCATCTTCCATGACGATGATCTTGTCGGCGCCGGCGATTGTCGACAGCCGATGGGCGATCACCACCACGGTGCGGCCCTTCATGGCGTTGTCGAAGGCTTTCTGGACGGCGGCCTCGGATTCGTTGTCGAGCGCCGAGGTCGCCTCGTCGAGAAGCAGGATCGGCGCGTTCCTGACCAGCGCACGCGCGATCGACAGGCGCTGGCGTTGGCCGCCCGAGAGATTGGCGCCGTTTTCGCCGACCGGCGTGTCATAGCCCTTCGGCAGCGCGCAGATGAAATCATGCGCGTAAGCGAGCCGTGCGGCGTCTTCGACTTCCGCGTCGGTGGCGTCCGGTCGTCCATAGCGGATATTGTCGCGAATCGTGCCTTCGAATAACAGCGCCGCCTGGGAGACGTAAGCAAGCTTTTCGCGTAGCGACTGCTTGGTCACGAAACGCAGATCCTGCCCGTCGATCAGGACGCGCCCTGTGCGCGGATCGTAAAAGCGCGGGATGAGGGCAATGATCGTGGACTTACCGGCGCCCGAGGGCCCGGCGAAGGCGGTGGTCCGACCGCCCTCGGCGGTGAAGGAGACGTCGTGCAGAATCTCTTCTTCCCCGTAGCCGAAAACAACATGTTCGAATTCAATCCGGCCCTCGGTGACAACAAGCGGTTTGGCGTCGGGTTCTTCCTGCATGGGAACCGATGTGTCCAGGATGTCATAGATCATCTTGGCGTTCACATAGGCGCGTTCCAGCTGCACCTGAACCCGGATCAGCCGTCGCGCTGGATCATAGGCGAGCAGAAGCGAGGTTATGAAGGCGATGAAGGCGCCCGGCAACTGCCCCTGATAGATCGACTGATAGGCGGCATAGCCAATCACCAGCGCCACCGCCGCGCCGGCGAAGGAATCTGTGAGCGGAGATGTTCGTTCCGACAGGCGCGCAATGCGGTTGCTGCGTTTTTCGGCCGCTTCGATCAGGTGATAGACGCGGTCGCGCAACTGGTCTTCCATGGTGAAGGCCTTGACGATCGCCAGTCCCTGGATCGTTTCCTGCATGGCGCCGATCACATGCGCGTTGAACTCGACGGCTTCCTTGGACGCCACCCTGAGCTTCTTGGCGATGGCGCGCATGGCGAGAAACAGCGGAGGGGCGGCCACGAAGAACACCAGCGACAGCAGCGGATCTTTGGAGATCATCACGCCGACCAGCGCCACGAAGGTCAGCGCGTCGCGAGCTATGGAGGTGATGGTGAGGTTTAGCGTGTCGCGGATTCCGTTGACATTCTGCGCCACCGTGGCCGACAGGCGTGAAGAACGGGAGTCGGAAAAATAGCCGAGATCGAGCGCCATCATATGGCTGAACAGACGCTTCTGATAGCGCGCCACGATCGCATTGCCGATCTTCTGCAGCGCCACCGCCTGTCCATAGGAGGCGAGCCCTTTCAGCGCGAAGGCCAGGAAGATTGCCAGGCAGATGATCCAGACGAGATCCGCCCGCTTGTTCTCGAAGGTCTCGTTGATCACCGATTCCATGATCCAGGCGGTGAACGCCGTGGACGCGGCGACAGCAACGAGACAACTGATCGCAAAGGCGTAGCCGCCGACATGATCGCGCGCATTTTCCATGAAGACACGCTTGATCACCGGAAAGATCTTCGCCCTGTCCACCGTTTGGCTCGACTTTTTTTCGCTCAACGCTTTTTGTCCTCGCCTGATGCGAAAGCGGCTATAACCCCGGTGCGGGCGCTTGAACAGTCATTTCCGCCAGCGCCGGCCGTCGGTCGACACGCCGAAGCGTTCGGGGGCGCGGGCATAGGCCGAAAGACCGGCGAGCGCGGCGAGCGGATGTGTGACCACATAGGTCGGGATCGAGCCCAGCAGCGCCTGATGTGGCGCCTTGTCCTCGAAAGCGGCGCGGAATTCAGGCTTTTGCAGCGCCGGCAGGATCTTCTGCGAAATGCCGCCGGAGAGATAGACGCCGCCGCGCGCCATGAAGATCATCGCCATGTCGCCCGCCACGCGGCCGAGATAGGTCACGAATAGCGACAGCGCTTCAGTCGCCGCCTTGTTGTCGCCAGCGAGGCCATGGGTGGAAATGTCGGCGGGGTCGGTGAAGATCGGCTCCTGTCCATCAGCGATGCAGATGGCGCGATAGAGATTGACGAGGCCGCGGCCGCACAGGATCTGCTCGGCCGAGATCCGGCCATCGAGCTCTTCCACATGCGGAAAGATCTTGTAGTCGCGTTCGCTGCGCGGTCCGAGATCGATATGGCCGCCTTCGCCGGGCACCGGGATCCAGGCGTCCAGCGCATGCACGAGCCCGCCGACGCCCAAACCGGTGCCGGGACCCAACACCACCTTGGAATGGCCAGAAAGCGGTTCGCCCGGTCCGAGCTTGACCTGATCATCTTCGCCAAGCGTGGACACCGCCAGCGCTTGCGCCTCGAAATCATTGACCACCATGACATCGACAAAACCGAGGTCGGCGATCATGGCCATGGGGCGGACGACCCAGGGGCAGTTGGTCAACGGAATTTCATCACCATTGATCGGGCCGGCGATGGCGAGAATGGCCGAACGCGGCGCGGCGGTGGCTTGCGGCAGCACGCCTTCACGGATCGCGTCGTCGATCGTTTCATAATGGGCGGTTTGCAGGATCGGGAACACCTGCGGTTCGGCGGCGGCGTCCGTCAGCAGCATGAAGCGCGCATTCGTGCCGCCGATATCCCCGACCAGAATAGGGAAGGGGAAATGTTCGTCTTGTCTCGCCATGAAATGTCCGCCTGGAATTTATGTCTTGTCGAAGCAGGTGATCAGAAGCTCTGCCGTGGCGCGGTTCAGCGCCATCGGTATGTCATAGACGGTCGCGAGCCGTGTCAAGGCTTTGACATCAACGTCGTGCGGCAGGGGCGTCAACGGGTCGGTGAAGAACAGCAGCATCTCGACCTTGCCCTCGGCGATCAGCGCGCCGATCTGCTGGTCGCCGCCAAGGGGACCGCTTTTGAGGCGCTGGACCGCAAGCGTCGGACATGCGTCGAGGATGCGGCCTCCCGTGGTGCCCGTCGCCACGATGTCATATCGCTGGAGTTCAGCCTGATGAACCCTGGCGAAATCCGCCATGTCGTCTTTTTTCTGGTCATGCGCGATGAGCGCAATGGTCTTCCGAACCGTCATCGGCGTCTCCCTGTCCGAGCCTGAGCCTATATCGGATTTAACCAGGACTTCAAAAAGGAATTTCAATCGATTTGAGGATGGGCGCCGCGCGATCGACGAAAATTTCGGAAGCGAGGGCGAAAACGCCGGACGGATCGGCTAAACAGGGCAAATCAGTTTCCGACCAGCGAGGATCGCCATGAGCATGATCGACACCGTCCTGTCCAAAGCCGACGCCAATCTTGAGTCCAGCCTCGAGAAAATGTTCGCTCTGTGCCGCATCAAGTCGATCTCCACCGATCCGGCCTATAAGGAAGAGTGTGCCGCCGCCGCCCAATGGTTGGTCGATGATCTCAAGGCGCTGGGCTTCGAAGCGTCCGTGCGCGCCACACCCGGCCACCCGATGGTCGTCGCGCATCACGTCGGCGCGCGTGAGGATGCTCCTCATGTGTTGTTTTACGGCCATTACGACGTCCAGCCTGTCGATCCCGTCAATCTCTGGGAGACCGATCCTTTCCAGCCTCAGATTCGCGAGCTTAACGGTCGCAAGGTGATCTCAGGCCGTGGAACTTCCGACGACAAGGGCCAGCTCCTGACCTTCGTGGAAGCATGCCGCGCTTACAAGGAGGCGCATGGCGCGCTGCCGGTGAAGGTCACGATCCTGTTCGAAGGCGAAGAAGAGTCGGGCTCACCGTCGCTCAAGCCGTTCCTCGAAGCCAACGCCGCTGAACTTAAGGCGGATTTCGCGCTCGTCTGCGACACCAATATGTGGGACAGCGAAACGCCGGCCATCTCGGCCGGCCTGCGCGGCCTTGTCGGCGAAGAGGTTATGGTCAAGGCGGCCGATCGCGATCTGCATTCGGGCTATTTCGGCGGCGCAGCCGCCAATCCGATCCATATCCTCGCCGACATCCTCGCCGGATTGCATGACGATACCGGCACGGTCACTCTCCCGGGCTTCTATGAAGGCGTCGAGGAGACTCCTGATCACGTCAAGGCGATGTGGGAAACCTTGGGCATGACGTCCGACAAGTTCCTGGGCGAAATCGGCCTGTCCGTTCCCTCTGGCGAAAAGGGCCGCAGCGTCATGGAGCTGACTTGGGCCCGGCCAACAGCGGAAGTGAACGGCATCACCGGCGGCTATACCGGCGAAGGCTTCAAGACGGTCATCGCCGCCCAGGCCTCTGCGAAAGTCTCCTTCCGCCTGGTCGGCAAGCAGGACCCGGACAAGATCCGCGAGAGCTTCCGCGCCTATGTGCAGTCGAAGATCCCGGCCGATTGCTCGGTCGAATTCCATCCGCATGGCGGCTCGCCGGCTATCCAGCTTCCCTATGATTCGCCTATGCTGAACAAGGCGCGCGAGGCGCTGACGGAGGAATGGGAAAAGCCCGCCGTGATGATCGGCATGGGCGGCTCCATCCCGATCGTCGGTGATTTCCAGCGCATGCTGGGCATGGAATCGCTGCTGGCCGGCTTCGGCCTGTCGGACGACCGCATCCATTCACCAAACGAGAAATACGAGCTGCGCTCCTTCCACAAGGGCATCCGCTCCTGGATCCGGATCATGGCGGCGCTCGGCGCCTGAGCGGATCTGCATCATCTTGAAACGCCGCCGCCGCGATCGCCAGGTCGGGGCCGCGGCATGCATTTGACGGCAAAGCTCTCGCTGGGCGCGACAGTTAACGACCCGTTAAATCGCCACATTTAAAGTTCAGGCCGTCGGCAACGAGACGGGCAAGCGAAACATCGGGTCTGATGGCGGGAAAATCCAGAAACGGCACACGAATCGAACCTTCTTTCGAGGGCGGCCCACGCGCGCGTCGCGATGACGATCTGCGCGCCGATCCCCGGGAGAAAGGCGGACGAGCGCCGGTCAAGAAGCGGACCAAGGCTGTTCGCGGACGTTCCCGCGCAACCGGCGGCGGTTTCTTCGGCCTGATCCGCCGGGCGATCTATTGGTCGCTGGTTCTCTGCCTCTGGGGCGGCATCGCCGCGGCCGGCGTGCTGATGTATTACGGCTCGCGCATGCCGAACGCGGAAGGCTGGGCGATGCCGGATCGACCGCCCAATATCAAGATCGTCGACGTTAATGGCGAACTTCTCGCCAATCGCGGCTCGACGGGCGGCGAGGCGATCCCGCTCGAAGCCATGTCGCCCTATATTCCCGAAGCGGTGATCGCCATTGAGGACAGGCGCTTTTATTCGCATTTCGGGTTTGATCCCATCGGCTTCTCACGCGCCATGGCCCGCAACATCATGGCCGGACGCATGGTGCAGGGCGGCTCCACCATCACCCAGCAGCTTGCCAAGAACATGTTCCTGACGCCGGATCGGACCTTGGAGCGCAAGGTGCAGGAAGTGCTGCTCGCCTTCTGGCTTGAGAGCAAATACACCAAGGATCAGATCCTCGCGATGTATCTCAATCGCGTGTTCTTCGGATCCAATTCCTACGGCGTCGAAGCCGCCTCGCGTCGATATTTCAACAAGTCCGCCCGCGATGTGAATCTTACGGAGGCGGCCATCCTCGCAGCCCTTCTCAAGGCGCCGTCGGCTTTGTCTCCCGCCAAAAATCCCAAGGGCGCCATGGATCGCGCCAGGCTGGTGCTCGCCGCGATGGAAGAGCAAGGTTATATCAGCGCCGACGACATGAAGATGGCGACAAGCCAGCAACCGCCCAAGGCCAAGAGCTACTGGTCCGGCGCCGAGCATTACGCCGCCGATATGGTGATGGACGAGTTGCCCGGACTGATCGGCGAGGTCAAGGAAGACGTCATCGTCGACACCACGCTCGACCGCACGCTGGAGCGCGCTGCCGAAAAAGCGGTTCAAGAGGCTTTGTCGAAGGACGGAAAACGCCTCGGCGTCACGCAGGGGGCGCTGGTGTCCATCGACGGCGCCGGCGCCATTCGCGCCGTGGTCGGCGGTCGCGATTACGCAAAGAGCCAGTTCAACCGCGCCTTCAAGGCCAAGCGGCAGCCAGGCTCCGCTTTCAAGCCCTTCGTTTACGCGGCCGCGCTGGAGCAGGGATTGACGCCAGCTTCGGTTCGCAATGATGCGCCCGTTCGCATCGGTAAATGGACGCCGGAAAACTACGACAACAAGTATCGCGGTCCGGTGACGCTTGCGAATGCGCTCGCCAATTCGCTGAACACCATCGCCGCCCAACTGGTGATGGAGGCCGGACCGAACAATGTCGTCAAGTTCGCGCACCGCCTGGGCATCGAATCCGACATCCAGGACAATGCGTCGATCGCGCTCGGCACGTCGGAAGTGTCGCTGGTCGAGCTGACCGCCTCCTATGCTCCGTTCATGAATGGCGGATACAAGGCGTCGCCGCATCTCATTCGTCGCATCACCACGGCCTCGGGCAAGGTGCTCTATGAGAACAAATACGAGACGCCGCCGAAGGTGCTATCGCCCAAGATCGCCGCCGAGATGAATATGATGATGGCGGGCGTCATCACCAAGGGCACGGGCAAAAAGGCGAAACTCCCTGGCTGGCAGGCGGCAGGCAAGACCGGTACGACGCAATCATTCCGCGACGCCCTTTTCGTCGGCTACACGTCCAATCTGGCCACCGGCGTCTGGTTCGGCAATGACGACGGCGCCTCAATGAAAAAAGTCACCGGCGGCGGGCTTCCGGCCGAGGTCTGGAGCCAGTTCATGACGGCAGCGCATCAAGGGCTCAAGCCCGAGCCCTTGCCGGGGATCGGGGCGGGGTCATCCGATCTCATCGCGTCGACTGGCAATGATGAGCAGCGGCGAGACAGCCTGTTCGACATGATCAGCCACGCGCTGGGCGGCGCCGATACCGAACAGGGCCAACCCGCGCGCCGGCAGTCCGTTGACGAACAGCAGGGGCTGCCCACCCAGGACATCGAACAGGTGATCCGCCAGGAAGGACAGAACGAAGATCCCGGGCTGACGCCGCCCATGGATGTGGGTGAAAATTCCGGACAGCAGCCGCAACGCAAGGCCAACTCGACCTTGCTCGATGTGATCATGCAACAATAATTCGTCGGATGCTTGCCGACCCAGCAAAAGCTTCGCGCAAGCTCTACGGAGGAGCTTGTCGAAAAGCCGCGATTTTCTGGCTTCTTTGCTGGAAAATTGGTTTCGGACGCCTGCGCGGACGCCTTGCACAGGCAAAAATGCCTCCTTATATACCCCGCATACAAAGAGCTTCGGCTCTGAAAAAATCGCAAATGTACCCATCCAAACGGGGGTTGCGAGGGAACGCCGCCTGAAGGGTCCCTGCAGCCTGCTACAAGGAGAGAAGTGAAAATGGCAAAAGTTATCGGTATCGACCTCGGAACCACCAATTCCTGCGTCGCCATCATGGATGGCAAGGACGCCAAGGTGATCGAAAACTCCGAAGGCGCCCGCACCACCCCGTCGATGGTGGCCTTCACGGAAGAAGGCGAGCGTCTCGTCGGCCAGCCGGCCAAGCGTCAGGCGGTCACCAATCCTGAAAACACCGTGTTCGCCGTCAAGCGCCTGATTGGCCGCCGTCATGACGATCCCACCGTGGAAAAGGACAAGGGCCTCGTTCCCTACAAGATCATCAAGGCCGGCAATGGCGACGCATGGGTCGAAAGCCGCGGCACGGGCTATTCGCCTTCGCAGGTCTCCGCCATGATCCTTCAGAAGATGAAGGAAACCGCTGAAGCTTATCTCGGCGAGAAGGTCGAAAAGGCCGTCATCACGGTTCCCGCCTACTTCAACGACGCCCAGCGCCAGGCCACCAAGGACGCTGGCAAGATCGCCGGTCTCGAAGTGCTGCGCATCATCAACGAGCCGACGGCAGCCGCGCTCGCTTACGGCCTCGACAAGAATGAAGGCAAGACCATCGCCGTCTACGACTTGGGCGGCGGCACCTTCGATATCTCGGTTCTCGAAATCGGCGACGGCGTCTTTGAAGTGAAGTCGACCAACGGCGACACCTTCCTCGGCGGTGAAGACTTCGACATGCGTCTGGTCGAATATCTCGCAAACGAGTTCAAGAAGGAACAGGGCATCGAGCTGAAGAATGACAAGCTCGCTCTGCAGCGCCTCAAGGAAGCCGCTGAAAAGGCCAAGATCGAACTGTCGTCCTCGCAGCAGACCGAAATCAACCTGCCGTTCATCACGGCGGACGCCACCGGTCCGAAGCATCTGACGATGAAGCTGACCCGCGCCAAGTTCGAAAGCCTGGTGGACGATCTCGTGCAGCGCACCGTCGCCCCTTGCAAGGCAGCCCTGAAGGACGCCGGTGTCACCGCCGCCGAAATCGATGAAGTCGTGCTCGTCGGCGGCATGAGCCGCATGCCGAAGGTGCAGGAAATCGTCAAGCAGCTGTTCGGCAAGGAGCCCCACAAGGGCGTCAATCCTGACGAAGTCGTGGCCATGGGCGCGGCCATCCAGGCCGGCGTTCTCCAGGGCGACGTCAAGGACGTTCTCCTGCTCGACGTGACCCCGCTGTCGCTCGGCATTGAAACCCTCGGCGGCGTGTTTACCCGTCTGATCGATCGCAACACCACGATCCCGACCAAGAAGGGCCAGGTGTTCTCGACCGCCGAAGACGGCCAGCAGGCCGTGACCATCCGGGTCTATCAGGGCGAACGCGAAATGGCCGCTGACAACAAGATGCTCGGCCAGTTCGACCTGGTCGGCATTCCGCCGGCGCCGCGCGGCGTGCCGCAGATCGAAGTCACTTTCGACATCGACGCCAACGGCATCGTGCAGGTTTCGGCCAAGGACAAGGGCACCGGCAAGGAACACCAGATCCGCATCCAGGCGTCTGGCGGTCTCTCCGACGCCGACATCGAGAAGATGGTCAAGGACGCCGAGGCCAATGCCGAAGCCGACAAGAAGCGTCGTGACGGCGTCGAGGCGAAGAACCAGGCCGAAAGCCTTGTGCATTCGACCGAAAAGTCGCTCAAGGATTATGGCGACAAGGTCACCGAAGCTGATCGCGGCGCCATCCAGGCCGCCATCGAAGCGCTGAAGTCGTCGATCGAAGGCGCCGATATCGATGCCGAAGACGTCAAGGCCAAGACCCAGAACCTTCTGGAAGTGTCCATGAAGCTCGGCCAGGCGATGTATGAAGCCCAGCAGGCTGAAGGCGGCGCCGACGGCGCCGAGAAGGACGACGACGGCATTGTCGACGCGGATTACGAGGATGTCAGCGACGACAAGAAGAAGTCGGCCTGAACCTGAAACATGGCCTGCAAGCCCCGCTTGCAGGCCTCTTCAAATCCGCCATCCGCATGCCGCCAGATGACGGCGCGTGGATGGTTGCCTCATTCCACGTGTAGGTGCGCTGCGGCGCATGGTTTTCAAACATGGCAAAAGCTGATTTTTACGAGACGCTCGGCGTGAGCAAGACAGCGGACGAGAAGGAACTGAAAAGCGCCTTCCGCAAGCTCGCGATGAAGTGGCATCCCGACAAAAATCCGGGCGATGCTGCCGCCGAAAAGAAATTCAAGGAAATCAACGAAGCATACGAGACGCTCAAGGATCCGCAAAAGCGGTCAGCCTATGATCGCTTCGGCCACGCGGCCTTCGAGCAAGGAGGCGGCGCAGGTCCGGGTTTCGGCGCCGGCGCCGGCGCGGGCGGCTTTTCCGACATCTTCGAAGACATTTTCGGCGAGATGATGGGCGGTGGACGCCGTCGTGGCGGTGGCGGCGCTCAGGGCCGTGAGCGCGGCGACGATCTGCGCTACAATATGGAAATCTCGCTTGAGGAAGCGTTTGCTGGCAAGGTGGCGCAGATCCGCGTGCCGACCTCGATCACCTGCGATGTCTGCACCGGCACAGGCGCCAAGCCCGGCACCAAGCCGACCACCTGCGGCACCTGTCACGGTTCCGGCCGCGTGCGCGCGACCCAGGGGTTCTTCTCGATCGAACGCACCTGCCCGACCTGTCACGGCCGCGGCCAGACCATCAGCGATCCCTGCACCAAGTGCCACGGCCAGGGCCGCGTCACGGAAGAGCGGTCGCTGCAGGTCAATATCCCGGCCGGTATCGAAGACGGCACCCGCATTCGCCTGCAGGGCGAGGGCGAGGCCGGCCTGCGCGGCGGCCCCGCTGGCGATCTCTACATCTTCATGTCGGTCAAGCCGCATTCCTTCTACAAGCGCGATGGCGCCGATCTCTACTGCATGGTGACCATCCCGATGGCGACGGCTGCACTTGGCGGCAAGTTCGAGATCTCGACGCTCGACGGCACCAAGTCGCGCGTGACCGTGCCCGAGGGCACGCCGACCGGCAAACAATTCCGCCTGAAGGCCAAGGGTATGCCGGTATTGCGTTCGCACCAGATCGGCGATCTCTATGTGCAGATCGTGGTCGAAACGCCGCAGAAACTGACCAAGCGCCAGCGCGAACTCCTTGAGGAATTCCAAAAGATCTCGTCGAAGGAGAACAATCCGGAATCAACAGGCTTCTTCGCCAAGATGAAAGACTTCTTCGATACGCTGAGCGACTGATCGCAGGAACGAGACATGGTGATACGGCGGGCTATTTCAGTCCGCCGTTTTTCATTTCTGGACGCTGTAGAGCTTCACGAGTTCCGCAAGCTCGGCCATGGCGTGATCCTTGGCGGCCTGCGGAGTCAGATTGTGATCTGCGTCCGGGATGATCACCAGTTTCACATTCGGGAAAGGCGCGAGCTTTTCGCCGGTTTCGCCGAAGTGACGGCGCAAAGCCTCTATGCCGACATCCCCAGAACTATAAGCGAGCCGTACAGCGGTCTCGCGCAGGGCATAGGTTCTGAACATCTCCATCGTCTCATGATGCACCGGGCCGGCGGAATCGATGAAACGCAACACTGGTTTCAGTTTCGCCAGCATGCGCCGATAAAGCGCCAGCGAAATGTTGAGTATGGCCGCCGGCACATCGATCTCACCCTTCAGCAGGCGTTTGAATGTGCCCAACTGTGCGAGACGCTGGCCATAGTCGTCGAGGCTGCGTGGAACGAAGGTGAGCGCGCCGTCCACCGGTTTTGTTGGATCCCAATAGAATATATAGGGGTTGATGGCCATGAAGGCGCTGACCCGCGGATCTGCGGAGGCTGTCCTTAGCGCCGCATAGCCGCCACTGCATCGTCCGAACAGGATCAAAGGCCCCGGTTCGAGGCGGTTTTCCAGGAGATCGATCGCCTGGCGCGCATCGGTGATCTGATCGGGTGAATAGAGAACTTGTGGCGCAGCTCCGGCGGCAGGCGGGCTGTCGCCGACATTTGCGGCGTCATAGCGGAGAGAGGCGACCCCGACTCTGGCGAGGTCCCGGGCCAGATCTGTTCCGCTACGACCCCAGCCCGAAGCGCGGTCATAGGCGGTGGTCAGGATCAACACGCGCAGCCCGGATTGGTCGGCTCTGGGCGTGCAGATTGTCCCATGCAGATGATCTCCGTCGCCGAAGCGCACGCCCGTCTCGATATAGTCGTCCGCCTCGATCGCCTCGTTAGCCGCCGGACGCGAACTGCGCGCCGGCGACGGCGCGGTTTTGCCGAGGACCCAGTCGACGATGCGGGAGGTCGCCTCAAGCGGCATCACTTGAATGGTCGGATTGGCCATTAACGTTTCATAGCCGGTGAATGGCTCAACATCGACGGACGCGCCTTGCTCGCGCAGTGCATCGGCCAGTTGCGCTTCGGCGCCGGATGACGGCTTGGCGAGCAGCAGATAATGCGGGGCCGCGGCCTGTGCCGAAACACCGAGGTTCATTTTCTTCAACGCGGCGACGATCGCCTCAGGCAAGCGGAAGCCGGCGATGTTGACCGTGGTTTTGTCCCTCTGGTCCTCCCTGAGCCCTAACGCCTGATCCACCGCGTTCGACATGAGCGCGACTTCCCGGAGATAGAGACGACCGCTCAGCATCGGCGCGAGCATCACCACCGCGCCGATCTCGCCAAGCCGGGCGGCGAGATGTTGCCCGAGCGCGGCGCCGGGGCCTTGGCCGATCAGGATGATGCGGTCGAGACCCGTCAACACTCGCAGCTTTTCCGCCGCCGCGATGACCGCGGCCTCCCAGGCCTCCAAGCCTTCATTGTCGTTCAGGTCGCGTGAATCGCCGGCGCCCGGAAAATCGAAGCGGAGACTAGGCAGGCCTGTTTGAGAGAGCTCTTCGGCGAGGATGCGGTAGAACTTTCGGCTGCACAGCTCTTCGAAGCCCCAGGGAGACAAGAGGAGAATGGCGGCGTCTCGTCGCTCCACGCCATCGGCTTCCGGAAGATAGAGCCCAGCATTTCCGTTGAAGGCGACGGCATGGCCTGCTTGGCGGCCGGCCCCGTAGGCTTCCGCGCGGAGACTTGGCGCGGCGGCTGTCGCATCCAAGGTGCGCGGCGCGATCCAGCGGACGATTTTCCCAGCCGCCTTTCCCGCCTTTCCAGGTGCGCGGCCGGCGAGCGCGCGCAGCATAGCGCCGTCCTCCGGCGGGATCGCACGGGTCCATTTGAGCGCGACCGGATAGACGACGACGCCGATGGCGATGGCGAGCACGAGACCCAAAAGGCCTGGCACAAGATCGGAAACAAAGAAGGCGGCAGCCCCCACCAGCGCCGCCGCCGCCGTCACCTTGGCGAGCACGCCATAGAGGTCATTCAGGTTTTTGCCGAAGCCGGTCATGCGGATCATCGCCATGCACATCAGGGTGAAGGCTATGAGCCGAGCGATGGCTGCGCCTTCGCCCCCAAAGCTCGGCACAGCGATAAAACAGCCGACGACGATCACCATGCTGCCGATCAATCCCGCAAATAGCCGGCTTTTCATCATGTCGAGCGAGAAGAGATATTGTGTCAGGATCTGCATGAGCACATAGGCCGGCGCCGAAAGCGCAATCAGCGCCACCATCGGCCCGGCAGGGGAGAAATCTTCGCCAAACACCGAGGTCACCAGCGGCGTGGCGATTCCCGCCAGCCCGAAACTCATCGGCAGCGTGAGATAGAACAGCGCCCGAATGACCGACGTGAAAACATCGGCGCTCATTTGTCCGCCGTGGCCCGACTGTCGCTGCGCCGCGTAATAGGGCAACAGGCTGCCGGTCAGCTGCACAGGCAGTTGCAGCGCCAGGTTGGCGAGCGACAGGCTGACGGCGTAGAAGCCGACCATTTTCACGTCCCAGAACTGCTGCAGGAACAGGATTTCGATCCGGTTGAGAAAGACCGAGTCGATGACATAGCCTGCTGACAGCGCAAGCGAGGACGACACCAGGAATTTGGCCGGCGTGTCGCAGAAGTCGCGGCGCTCGAACATCAGGGTCAATGTGTAGAGGAACATCACCACCTGACCGGCGGCATAACCCAGGAGCGCCCCTTCGACGCCATAAAACACAGCGCCGCCGAGCACCGTCGCCAACTGCATGATGGAGGCGACGAGGGTGAGCTTGAAATAGGCGCCGAGCCTCTGTTCGCCAATCAGATAATTCTTGGTGAAGGCGCCGATCGATTGCAGCACGAACAGGCCGCCGGTCAGGAGAGCGACTTCTGGCCCCGTGTCGATCCAGTGCAGTTCTTCAGAGCCCAGGAAAATCGCGGCATAAAGCACCGCCAGCACAGCCGTTGACACCAGCGTCGGCGTCAGCAGCAGGGCCGCGAACCCACGCCGCCGCTTTTCGTCATAGCCTTCCACCTTGAGTTTTGGCAGCATGCGCATCAGCAGCACGCCAGTTCCGAGCTCGGCGACCAGCGCGCCGGTGGTGGCGAACCACAGCGAAAAGGCGATCACACCATTGGCTTCGGGACCCAGAAGACGCGCCGCGACAATCGAGCAGGCGAAGCCCGTCACCAGCAGCAGCATGCCCGCCGCGGCATTGACCATCGAGTTCGCCATGATGTTTTTCGACATGCGCCAGTCCTGTATTCGATCTTCGCGCGCGAGATGTATGCCCGAGAGCTAAAATTTTGGTCAATATGCGCGGTATGTCCGTCCGACATGACGCATTTTACCCCATCTTAAACCGGCTGGCTTTAAGTCAGAGTCAAGAAACCCTTAGGAAAAGCGGCGCCCGTGAAGATCGTCCTGCTAGTCACGTCCCCCGGCGATCTCATGTGCGGAGTCGCCGACTATACAGAAAAGCTGGCCCAAGCCTTTGATGATATCGGGGTCGAGGCGATACTCGATCGCCCGGCGAGTTGGAATGCCGGCGAGATCGCGCGTATCCGGCGTGTCCATGGCGGCGCAGACACGGTTCTGCATCTGCAATATCCGTCGCTGACCATGAGCAATTCGCTCGCGCCGGCCATGCTGCCGATTGTGGCGCCCAATATCTATGCGACACTTCACGAGTTCCGGCTCTTTAGCCTGCCGCGCAAGCTGATTTTCGCGCCCTTCGCCTTGCGCGCCCGCGCGCTTGTCTTCTCCAACCCTGCCGAGCGCGACGGTTTCCGCCGCGCTTTCCCTTTTGGCGGCGCCTCTCTCCGGGTGCTGCCCATTGGCAATAACATCCATAAAGTGGATGACGCGGTGGAGCGCCGCGAACGGCTCGTCTATTTCGGCCAGATATCCCGCAACAAGGGCATCGAGATCTTCCTCGATACAATCTCGACATTGAGGAGACAGGGTGCGCCGCTGGAGTGCCGCATGATCGGGGCCATGGTCGAGGGCGATGGCGAATTCCGGGCGATGGTCGAGCGTCGAGCGGCTGAGCTCGATGTTTCTCTCCGCCTCAACATGCCCCCTGATGATGTTTCCAGGGAATTGCTGGCGGCTACGATCGCGCTTTTGCCATTCCCAGACGGGGTCTCCGACAAGCGAGGTTCGGCGCTCGCCTGCCTCGACCATGGCGTCAGCGTGTTGACGACGCAGTCCCAGACCACGCCCGCCTGGCTCAAGCAGACAACCTTGCCCATCACGGATCCCGATGACGCCGCCGCTGCGATAGCCCGGCTTTTGGCCGGAAACGCCGATCGCCATCCGGGGGCCGATGTGCTGGCGCGGGAAATGAAAGCGCGCGACTGGCGCGAAATCGCCCGCGCCCATCTGGCGCTTTACCGCGACACGATGCGCTGAGCTACGATAGCGCGCGGGCGTAGAGATCGAGATAGCGCGCCGCTGTCGCGTCCCAGCCATACGAGGCCGCTTGCGCCATGACGCGCTGGCGCAATACCGTCCCCTCCTGCTCAAGCCTCGTCCATGTCTTGTGGAATTCGTCAGCCGCGATCTCCGGCGCGCTGAAATCGGCGAGACTGATGGTGTCATGACGCCTGGACAGCGCGTCATAGGCCGCATTTGGCTGCAGAACCGGTATGAGACCGGCGCTCATGGCCTCGATGGCGACCAAGCCGAAACCTTCATAGTCAGAGGCGGATGCGAAAAACGAGGCGCGTTCGAGGATCTCCGCCACGCCCTCGTTCGCAAGTCCGATATGGACCCGTGTGGCGGTCGCTACGCCTGAACGAACGGCGAGGTCGCGGATGTCAGCGCCGCTCAAATCCGAATCGACGCCCACGATATCGAGCGTCCAGTCCGGATCGCGCTGTCTGAGAGCCGCGAGCGTCGCTATGAGCCGGTCGATGCGCTTGTTGACTGAAAATCGACCGATGGTCACGATCGACTTCACGGGCAGGATCGAACTGCGCCCGGAGAACTTTTCGAGATCCGCGCCATTCTCGATCAGCGCTATATTGCGTCGCGCGATCGGTGTGAACATCTCGACATCCGAGGCGCTGCAGCCGATCAGGAAGGCGTAGCGGCTCACAGAAAAGCGTGTCAGCGTGTTGAACCAGATCGCCTTGATGGCGGCGAACTTCTTTGTGTGGAAGAAGCCGCCATGCGTCGTGGCGATCAACGGCTTGCGATGAACGAGCTTGGTCATCGCCAGGAAATCGAAAAAAAAGTCGATGGCGTGAACATGCACGAGATCCGCATCGCGGATATGGGAAAGCACCGATGGCGCGACAGGATAGCGGCTCGATCCGCGCCAGGGAATGCGGACAATCTCGATGTCTTCCAGCATCTCACGCGCCGGCAGCTCGCGGCTGGGATCGGAAAACAGCGAGTTCAAGGTGACGACGCGGATGCGATAGCCCGCCTTGACGCCTTGCCGGCACAGGTTGAGCACCACATCCTCAAGACCGCCGCGATTCGGCCAGAATTGGCGCACAACATGCACGATCAATCCGTGATCCTTGGATACGGAAGCAACCGGGATCGGGTCCACCATCGCTTTGTTCACCGGAGCGATGGGCAATGTCTGCCCTCCGCAGAAAAATCCGAAAGCGTCGATGTCATCGCGGCCAGTTGCGGGCGATCGCCATTCTTGGTCGGCTGTATGTTGAGAGGTTCGCTTTCTGGCCACCAGTCGCCGGCGACCCAATAGGTCCAGCCGGTCCAAGCCTCCTTGTCCGCCTCGACCACATCGACCATCGCCTGGAGACCCGCCACGCAGGCCGCATCGCCCGGCGCGCCAAATTCACCGAGGAAACCCCGATACCCATTGCTTTTGAGCCATTTGGTGAAGTCTTTCAGCGCCGTGACCGCATCCTCGACGCGCGAGCAATTGCCCTTCGTGCCTGAAAAATCGTCATCGAGATACTGGTGCACCTCGAATGCGAAGTTTTCGCTCGGATCCTTGTATTTCATCAACGCTACGCCGTTGGGTTCGCCATCGATTTCCTGCATCCAGCTATGGGCGCCGGTCCAGGCGGTGCCAGGCACGAGCACAAGATTTCCGGCCTTCGCCTCAAGCCGAATGGCGAGCGTCGCAGCGTTCGCAGCCTCCACCCATTGCGCCACCGGCATCTTGTTGGGCTCGTTCATCAGACCGAAATAGATGGCGGGGTCGTTGGCGAACAGTTTGGCCAGCTTCGTCCAGAAATCGGCGAAAGCCTGATTGGGAACCTCCGGGGAGCCGATCAGCTTTCCGTGGTAGCGCGCATAGTTGTGGGGATCGAGAATGACGCGCATGCCATGCGACTTGATCAGTTCCACGCTCTCCTTGAGACGCCCCTCTTCGGCCGCGTCGAAGGGCTGCATAAGCTTTGGCTGGAGCCGTTCCCACAGAAATGGCAGGCGCACTGTGTCGAAGCCCTTCGCGGCGAAGTAAGAGACGGTTCGGTCCGATGGCCAGACATAGGCCTTGTTCACCTTGCCGCCGAGTTCGCCGAATTCCGCTCCCGAGAGGTTGATGCCGCGAAAGCAGCCCTTGGCCGCCAGTGCAGAATTCTGAAAGCCGAATGTCGCAGCCAAAGCCAGGGCCGCAAAGCTCATCATGCGCATGCCGGTCGTCCTCTTCCTGTTTGGCCCGCGTCAGCCGCGGCGCTTGACCATCCGCCCGTCATGGATGGCGGTCTGTTCGTCGATGTCGGGTCCGGCCTGCCGATCAAAACCGGATTTCCCCGCCTTGAAGATGCCGTATGGCGCCGCTGGGCGGGCCGGATGGCGCTTCTCCTCTCGGCGTCAGCGTCAGCCGCTTTTCCTGGCCGGGCGCCAGATGCAGCCAATTGTCAGAGGCGCGCCAGCCGGCCAAGTCGAAATGCACGGATTGGGCGAGACGGTCGGTGGAGAGATAGAGCGCCCATTCGTCCGCCTCCCGCGCCAGCCGCGCCGAAAGCCCAGCCTTGTGCAGGGCGGCGCTTCGTCCATGCGGGAAATGGAAGGCCGAGCCGATCTCTTCGCCCGTCATACGATCAAAGAGTTGCGCGACTGTGACGTCATGCGCCGGCGGCCCGAAACGGAAGGCGTAAGCCGCGTCGAAAAACGCTCCGAACAGCTCGGTCGCGGCGAAAGTCGCCGTGCCGCGCGGCGGCAGGTCGAGATCGATCTTGCCGCCGACGACAGGCGTCTGGCCGTCGCGCAGGCAAGCGAGCGTCAGCGTCACGCTGCGCGCGTTGGCGGTTTCGTTGATGATGTGGGCATAGAGTCCGCTTGTTCCCTCGTCGGAGAGGACAACCGTTACCGGACGAAAGGCGCGACGGAGGCCATGCCAGACCGGCTTTTCAAGACCGGTCGCGTCGATCACCCCCCAGCCAGGCCCCGGCAGCAGATCCTGCAGCGTCCACACCAGCGCGCCTGAGGTCCGCGAGCCGGGTCGGCGCCATTCGGCATAGGCAGTCTCGACAACTTCCACGGTTGTTGCCCGCGACAGGGTCAGATAGCGGCCGACATCCTCTCGGCGCAGCCGCATGGGATCGAGACCGTAGAGGAGTTGCAGATAATGATCGCGGATGTCCTCGAAATCCCAGGATGCGCCGCGGTCGCGCGGTACGCGCGCCTTCCAGCGTGGATCATGCACGGGCATGACGGGCAGATGTTCTTCCAGCGTCTCGGCTTCCGGCACATGCGCAAACGCCAGGCTTTCGGCGGAGAAGCGCACCTCGGCGCGGCGGGCGTCGTCGAGCGGACGGCAATAGGCGCCGACGCCGTAATAATGCGTGACGCCTTCATTGGGCGAAAAAGGCATGGCGCCGCCGAAGGGGGAATTCGGCGCATAGATGACGTCGGGACGCAGCTCTTCATAGACCGCCGGCAGGATGTCGTCGGTGATCGGCCCGCTCCAGAAGCGTTCGGGCATACCGAGCATGGCCGCCTGCTGGAACATTTCCGAGCCGCCGCAGAGCACGGTCAGCGAGGGCGATCCCTGAATGCTCGACAGGAGATCAACGGCCTCCTTGCGCACCAGATCGGCGAAGGCGGGGTCGGAGGCCGGATAATCGAAATTGGCGAACATGAAGTCCTGCCACACCATAAGGCCGAGTTCGTCGCACAGTGCGAAAAACTCCGACGTCTCATAGGTCATCGTGCCGCCGATGCGGATCATGTTCATGCCGGCGTCGCGCGCCTTTTGCAGCCAAGGAAGGTAGTCCTCTCGGGCGCCCGGCAGCCTGACGATATCGGCATTGGTCCAGACAGCCCCGCGGCAGAAGATGGCGACGCCGTTGATCTCGACTCCGAATCCCTTGCCGTCAGCGCCCTGATCGAGGGCTATGTTGCGGAACCCGACGCGACCAATTTGATGCGCCGCGCCATTGATCACCAGATCAACACGGTAGAGGTGAGGTTCGCCATGGGTATGCGGCATCCACGGAATGACGGTCGGAATTTCGAGGCGCGCCGTCAGCAGGCCTTCGGCAGAGATCATCACCGGGGCCGTGAAGCCGCCGCAGGCGATGCGGAGATCGGCGGCGCGGGCGGCGAAGCGGAAACTGACATCGAGAACGCCCACGCCTGCATCGTCGAGACCGGCGGAGAGCCTGAGCGCGTCGATCTCGTTTTCGGCTGAGCGGACGAGATGAATGGGGCGGAAGGGGCCAACGGCCTCCACATCCGGGCACCAACCCGGCATATGCCCGAGTGCCGTGGCGCGGATCAGCCGCATGCCCGGTGGGGTGATCATCTGCGGTCGCCAGCGTGCTCGCGGACCGGACGCCTTCAGCCGTGGGTTCAGCGCGCGAAAGCAGATGGCGATCTGATCCTGACCCTGACCCTTCAAAACGATCGGAACGTCATGGGTGATGAACTGGCTGACGCTTTCCAGAACCAGCCTGCCGTTGAAATAAACTTCTGCGATGGTCGCAAGTCCGTCGAGCAGCAGCCGGGCGGGGCCAGGCGGCTGTCCCTCCAGCGCGGCGAGATACCAGAAATCGCGATCGTTGAGACTGACGGGATGGGCGCGATCGAAGCGGCCGGCTTTTTCAAGCGCTTCGGCGACCGTTCCGGGCACCGGGGCGGGGATTTGGCGGGCCTTGTCTGGAATGTCGGCAGGGTTCGCATAAGCGTCGGCATCGGAGACGACCAATGCCCATTCGCCCGCAAGCGAATGTCTGATCTCCGAAATGACTGCCCTGCCGCCCATGTCGTTCCCTGTCAAAGTCATGCCCCGGCTGTTGCGCCGGGGCATGATGTCTCCCGATATGGTTAAGGATCAGTTGATATGCGCCGAGATGGTTTCCCTAAGGTGATCCCAGGCGTCCACGGCCGGCGCGAGCGCCTGTCCGAGCGTGTCGTATTTCTTGCGCGTCAGCGCCCGCGCCAGCTGGAATTGCGCCGTCTTGGCGGTGTTGGCGATGGTCATGGCGGCGTCGGAGGAGGCCTTGAGATCGCCGCCGGGAGCCAGCCAGTCGAAATGCGTCGCCGCCAGTTCGAAATTCGCGCCCAACTGCCGGAGCGTATTGAAGGCGTATTTGTGAAAATACTCGAACGGGCGATCGGCGAGCGCGCTGACCTGCATCGGAAACACCCGCGCAAAGGCGGCGACCGGATTGTCCTCCGGCATGCGCTTCAGATGCCGCTTGAGCAGGCGATCGGCTTCCCGCCGGAGATGCGCGGCGTCCGGCAGCCGGGCCGGCAGTTTGGCGAATTCCGTATAGGGCAGGAAAGGCGGGGCGCCTTCGGGATGGAATTTGCCGAACACGCCGTCGAAATCTTCGCCTTCCAGGCGGTGGAAACCGCCATTGTGGAAGTAGTCGATCGACTTGTCCTTCTCCGACAGCCGGTTGATGGCGATCGTCGTCTTGCCGTGCTCGGTGCGATAGGCCACGCCTTTCGTATCAGGCATGTAATAGCTGTCCATCTCCAAAAGGCAGAGACGGCCGCGGGCGATCTGTTCGGAGACGTGATCCTCGACCCGGTCGAAGATCGCCAGTTCCGTCACCCTGACGTCATAAAGGCTTTCGAGGTCTTCCAGCGGGACCTTGAAGAAAGTGAACTGGTCGCCCTCGAAATCCTGGGTCAGCGTGAAGCCGAGCATGGCCTCGGGCGCCGCGCCCATGGCGTGAAGCGCCTCGATCCACAGATCGACATAGCAATTGGTCTCGGGCCAGGCCCGCTCGGCCGAATGCAACGCATGCGGCCGGTAGGCGAGGGGATCGAGATGAGGAAATACTGCGGCCATCGCCTCAGCCCCACAGAACCTTGCGGACAGTGTCCGGCCACAGCTTGGTGTCGAGGCCGTGCTGGGCAAACAGCGCCAGCGCGATGCGCTCAAGGCCAAAGCCGACGCAGGCGGTATGCGCCACCGAACCGTCTTCGAGGTTCAGACCCCATTTGGAGCCGAAGGCGTCCTGGTGGTAGTTGAAGCTCATGCAGGCCGTCTTGTTGGTCTGCGAGGTCACGGGGATCAGCAGCTCGAACTTGAGGTTCTGGTCGCGCTGGTTGTTGGCGAGCAGGCGGCCGGCGCGGCCGAAGAACGGATCGTTGGCGACATCGATCTCGACGTCTAGGCCCACCGAATTCATCATCTCGACGCCGCGATCCATCCAGGTCTGGCGGAAATCGGTCACATGCGCTTCCTTGCCCATGCAGACATATTCGCGCATGCGGAACAGCTGCTGGCGCGCCGGATCCTTGGAAGGCTCATGACGGAAGCAGTAGGATTGCAGGTCGTAAAGGCCGCCCTTCATGGAGATCGGGCCGCGCTTGGCGATGGTGGGATAGAGCGGGTAGCAGGCCGCAGGCGTCAACGCGATGTCGGTCGCCTTCTGCTCTTTCGTCCACTCCTTGCCCTCTTCCATGCATTGCAGCAGGCTGAGATGATCATGGTCGTTGCCGCAGAAGGAGTGAACAGTTCCGGCGAGCTGAGGGAAGCTCTTCATGTAACCGCTGGTCTCGAAATAGGCGCGGTTCATGCCGGGCGGGAAGCGGATGGCTTCTGCGCCATCGCCGCCGCCGATTGTGTCGATCAGCCGCTCGAAAGCGGCGATCACGCCTTCGAATTCGCCCGAACGGCCGTAAAGCCCGTCCACGCCCGTGTCGATGAGAAGTCCGGAATCAAAAAGGCGATCGAGAAAAGAAACCTGCATATCCATTGTGATTATCCCAGAAGGCTCGTGTCCTGCTTGTGGATCAGGAGCATGGTGGATGTGTTGCCGAGGATCCGGTCGTTGGAGATCATCAGGCGGGCGGAATGCGCGTCGCGGAGGTGGCGACCGAGGCTGAAAGGCGTATCGTTCTTATAGCCGAGAATGCCGCAGATCAGCATCGCATGATCGATGATGGCCAGCACGCTCTCGGAGGAAGCGATTTTCACATTGTTCATGGCCACCGAGAAGGCGACCGAAGACAGCTTCTCGCCGTCAAGCTTGGCTTCGTCATAGGCCTTGATGGCGGCCACGACATTGGCTTTCATCATCTGCAGCATGGTCGAGACTTCGGCGAGACGAATGGCGCCGGGCGGAACCGTGCCCGGTTGCTTGCGGGCGGCAGAGCGCACAAAGGCCTGGGCGCGATTGACCGCATCGACCGCGATGCCATACCAGACGCCGCTCCACAGGATATGGCTGTTGGCGAGCATGGATTGCGCAGCGATTTCCGCAAACGGCTTGGGGAAGATCTGCTCCCTGGGCGCTTGACCCTTGAACAGGAAACCTTCCGAGCAGGTGCCGCGCATGCCGAGCGTGTCCCAGCCCTGAGTCTTCTCCAGCGTGTATTGCTCGCGGGTGAAGGCGGTCATCACCTGGTCGCTGGGGGCCGCATCCTTGTGGGCGCGTGAGGTGATCAGGATCGCGTCTGAATGGGTAGCGTAGGAGATGACGGTGGCGTCCTTTTCCAGCCGGCAGATGTCGCCATCGACCTCGATCGCGCAGATCGAATTGCGCAGATTGCCGCCAATGCCGCCTTCGGTCGTAGCAGAACCGAGCAGTAGCTGTTCGGAGACGATGCGCTTCATGAAGCCGCGATGCCAGTCGCTCTCCATGCCATGCTCCACCAGGCTCGAAAGCTTGATGTGATGCATGGCGAACACCATGGCCGAGGAGGCGCAGGCCTGGGAAATGATCGAGCAAAGTTCGGTGATATCGCCGGTCGTCGCGGCGTCGCCGCCGAGTTCCGTCGGGATCTGGATAGACAGAAGGCGCTCCGCCTTCATGGCGTTGACGGCTTCCTCTGGGAAGCGGCCGTCATGGTCCACTTCGGCCGCATGGGCCTTGGCGACAGCCGCAACGCGCTGAGCGCGTTCGACCAGACTGCCGCTTGTCAGATTGACCGGGATGTTCATCAGGCGACCTTTCTGCCGTCGACGATCGAGGAGACGGTGCGTTCGATCGCTTCGATGCTCGCAAAGGATTTGCGGTTCAGAAGGCTGTCGGGAAATTCGATATCGAAGTTTTCCTCAAGCGCCAGCATCACCTGCACGGAGGCGAAGGAAGAGAGGCCGGCGGCATAGAGATCGGCGCTCGCGTCCAGTTCATCCACATTGACAGGAAGGTTGGCGTGCTTCTTGAGAAGTTCGCGAATTGTCTCTTTCATCCTCATTCCTCCATAGAATGGCGTGTTCCCGGTTTGCATTCCGGATTGGCACACACCATAGGGATCAGGAGATAAGGTTTAGCTAAATCACTTGGTTAGAGACGGTTTAAGTATGCTGAGAGGATTTTCTCCATCCTTTTAAGACTTTGTTGGGCGGAATGAAGAAATCGTCAACGAAAATCAATCTCTGTGCTCATCAACCAGCTTTTTCGGCCGGTTTCTTGCGGTATTTCCGGAAAAGGCGCTGCCTTTGAAACGATCTGCAATCCCGTAGAGTCGAGCTTCGGGTCCCCGGAACTACGTGAAACTCTTGCCCCGGACACGCTGCCGTTTGCCATTATGGTGAAGGAAACGGTAAGGACGCCCTTGCCTCTGGCTCGCACGCGTTTCTGGGCGCGGCTCAGCTTTCGCTCGACTAGCCCCTTGTAATTGCTGCGGGCGGCGTTGCCATTTTCTCGACTGGCTGCGCCTTTGGAGGCGTCCTTCGCGGATTGCCCTTTGTTCTTGGCGTCGGAGCGTCCGCGATCGGCGTTGTATTGCTGCTGGGTGTTCTGGCCCTTGCGTTTTTTCTGGTCGGTTTTCGCCACCGTCTTCTTGACGGGTTTCTTCTGCGGTTTTTTCTTCTCGACCACGGGCTTTGGTTCGAGCTTTTTCAGTTCCGGCTTCTTTTCTTCCGGCTTCGGCTTTACAGGCTTTGCCTCTTCGACCGGCTTTTCGACGGTTTTCGGCGGCTCCACGGGCTTTGGCGGTTCGGGCTTTGGTTCCTCGATTGGCTCGGATGGTTCTTGAACGACGGGCTTGGCGATCTCCTCCACTTTTGCCTCTGCAGGCGTGGTGGCAGTCAACAGCTCAGGAAGCGGCGCGCCGAGCATCGGCATCGGCGCGTCTTTGAGAACCTGTTCCGGCGTCGCGGGAATCACGGGTGGCGGAGTGGGCTCTGCTTTGGCGACCGGCAGCGGTTCTACCGGTTTGGGTTCTGGCGCCGGGTCGGGTTTCGGCGGTTCGACGACCTCTTGTTGAGGCTCTTCCACCTCTACGTCTTTGGCTGTTTCCTCGCCGGACGCGCGCGCATCAACCTCGGAATCGTGGCCCTGGACGATCAGCGAGATTACCGTCTCACCTTGTGTCAACGCGTCGTCGGGCGCCTTGGCGACAATGAAGCCGAGGGCTAGGGCCAGGCTGACGTGAAACACGACCGAAAGCGCAAAACCGCTTCGCAGCAATTTCAGCTGGATTTTAGCCTGCGGCTTGTCCGGCTCCGCAGATGGATGAGGAATATCATGATGAATGGGATCCTGGCCAACCGCCGAGGCGGGGAAGCTGTCGATCTGCGTTTCGGAAGCGAGATAAGACGAAATGCCGTCGTCGCGGGCGAATGAGCAGCGAGGCACATTCTGGAACTTGTGGGACACCACGGATCGGGCAGCGTCATTGGAATTCGCGGGTTTGAACCTGAGCGTATCGAGCTGGACGATTTTGCCGTCGGCTGGCTGTGTCATTTCCAAACCCTAATTCCCGCGCCCGCAAGCCTCGCAGCGCGTGCGATCAGCAACATTATTCGCCACCGCGCGATCAACAAATTTTAAGTTGACTTCCATCCACTGGTATTGCGTGGATTAAGAAATATGACTACGGAAGTCAACAAAGATCTGAATGAAGAGGCCAATCATGCCGAGTGGAGAAAGAGAAC
Source organism: Rhizobium sp. SG_E_25_P2 (assembly GCF_029892285.1). Lineage (GTDB taxonomy): Bacteria > Pseudomonadota > Alphaproteobacteria > Rhizobiales > Rhizobiaceae > Rhizobium_E. Next base: position 131,290 of record NZ_JARXVM010000001.1, on the reverse strand, counting down.
CGTCGCGGGGCGAGCGCGCTGCCTCCGACGATGTTCTCGACGCCAATTTGCGCGAATACGACACGAAGGCCCTGTTCAAGGGCGACCGTGAAATCGTGATCAACCACTGCGGTTCGGCCTACCGGATGAAGATCACCAAACAGGGCAAACTCATTCTCAACAAATAAGCCCCGCCGCTGCGGGCGACAGAAAAGGAATGGACTATGAGCAAGATTGGGCCGACGCCGTCCGAAATCCGCGCCTACCGGGCTGAAAACGCCAAATTACGGGAGCGCGATATCGCAAGCAATCTCGGCGTTTCCGAGGCGGCGCTGGTGGCTGCCGAAGTGGGAATTTCCGCTATCCGCATCGACGCCAATCCGAACCGCTTGCTGGAGCGTGCGCCTGAACTCGGTTCCGTGATGGCGCTTAGCCGCAATGAAAGCGCCGTGCACGAAAAGATTGGCGTCTACGAAAAAATCGAGATCGGCGAGCGCACGTCTTTGACTCTCGGCGACAACATCGACCTGCGCATTTTCAACTGGGTTTGGGCGCACGCCTTCGCCGTGACGAAGACGGATGGCGATGTCGTCAGGCGCAGCCTGCAATATTTCGACAAGTCCGGCGAGGCGATCCACAAGATCCATCTGCGTCCGGACTCCAACCTGGAGGCTTATGAGCGCATCGTCGCCGATTTCCGTCTTGAGGATCAGTCGCAGGATTTCACTGCCGAAGTGTTCACGAAATTGCCGTCCGGCCGCAAGGAGGGCTTCGATGTCGCCGAATTGCGCGATCAGTGGAGCAAATTGACCGACACGCATGAATTTTTCGGCATGTTGCGCAAGTTGGACGTTGATCGCTGCGCCGCCGTGCGCGCGGTGGGTGAAGAATTCGCCTGGAAGCTCGCCGATGGCGTGATCGCCGAATTCTTCCAGAAGTCGGTCGAAACGCAGGTCAATCTGATGTGCTTCGTCGCCAATCGCGGCATCGTGCAGATCCATACCGGCCCGGTTTCCAACATTCAGCCGATGGGACCGTGGATCAATGTCATGGACCCGACGTTCCATCTGCATCTGCGCATGGATCACATCGCTGAAGCCTGGGCCGTGCGCAAGCCGACCAAGGACGGTCACGTCACCTCGATCGAGGCCTATGACGCCGAAGGCGAAATGATCATCCAGTTCTTCGGAAAACGGAAGGAAGGCAATGCCGAGATGACGGAATGGCGCGCGCTTGTCGAAAGCCTTTCGACCACCAACGCAGCCGCAGCTGCCTAGGACCTGAGACCATGTTGAAGCACCTTATGAACAGTGGCCGCGTCGGGTTGGCAGCCGCTATAGCCTCGCTTGTGCTGGCGACGGCGCCGGGCGCTGCGGAAAAAATCAAGGATCCGTCCCGCATCGTCGCGATCGGTGGGGCGGTCACCGAAATCGTCTATGCGCTCGGCAAGTCCGATCTGCTGATCGCCCGGGACTCGACCAGTCTCTTCCCTGCGGAGTCGGTCAAGTTGCCGGATGTCGGCTATATGCGGCAGCTTTCTCCCGAAGGCGTGTTGTCGGTCAATCCTTCCGCGATCCTGATGATCGAGGGAAGCGGCCCCAAGCCGGCGATCGACGTGATCAAGAAGTCATCGGTTCAGGTCGTGACCGTCCCGGAAGGGTATGATCGAGACGGCATCGCGCGCAAGATCATGGCGGTCGGCGATGCGCTTGGCGCACATGAGCAGGCCCAGGCGCTTGTCGACAGAGTGTCGGCCGATATCGACGCGGCGGTAAAGGCGGCGGCTGAAATCCCCGCCGAAAAGCGCAAGCGCGTGCTGTTCGTGCTGACCCTGCAGAATGGCAAGATCATGGCTGCGGGCGACCATACCGCCGCAAACGGCATCTTGAAGCTGGCCGGCGCAACCAATGTCGCCGCCGAGTTTCAGGGCTATAAGTCGATGAACGACGAGGCTGTGGTCGCCGCATCCCCCGACCTCATCGTGATGATGAGCCGGGCGGGTCCGGGGCCGTCGGACGCGGAAGTCTTGGCGCATCCCGCCATCGCCCTGACGCCGGCAGGAAAGGCGAAAGCGATCGTTCGCGTCGATGGCGCGACGACGCTTGGGTTCGGACCACGCGCGGCGGACGCGATCCGCGATCTGTCGAAGGCCCTCTATGGCGGCTGAGATCGATATGGCGCCGTTGCGATCTGGCGCGCGGCGCCGCCCCGGCAAGAGTCTTCCTATGCCGCCTCGGCAAAGAATCGGTCTTGCCGCGCTTCTTGTCGTCACTCTTGTCGCATTGTTCGCGTCCGTTGGCGCGGGCGCGAGTTCGGCTTCACTGTGGCGCTTTTTGACGGCGCTGCTTTCCGGTCAGGCGCAGGAGGGCGTGGAAGCGTTGCGCGACCGGATTGTCATCGTCGATATTCGTTTGCCCAGGGCCGTGCTCGGCCTCATGGCGGGCGCGGGCCTCGCTGTCTCGGGCGCGGTCATGCAGGGGCTCTTTCGCAATCCACTCGCCGATCCTGGCGTCGTGGGCGTATCGGCCGGGGCAAGCTTCGGGGCGGTCGGTTCGATTGTTCTAGGGCCGACCTTGCTCGCGCCGCTCGCCTATGTGCTCGGTCCGCTTCTTTTGCCTGTGTCTGCCTTTGTCGGCGGGCTTGCAGTGACGATACTTCTCTATGTCATCGCCTCGAGGGATGGTGAGACGCAGGTGGCGACCTTGCTGATTGCAGGCATCGCGATTGGCGCGCTCGCCATGGCTGGCACCGGTCTCTTCGTCTATATGGCGGAAGATCTGCAATTGCGCGATATTTCTTTCTGGAACCTTGGCTCGTTGGCCGGAGCAACATGGGAGAAGGCGCTGATCGCCACGGCGGTAATCGCGCCAAGTCTGATGGTCATGCCGTTTCTGGCGCGTGGCCTGAATGCTTTCACGCTTGGCGAGGCGGCGGCCATGCATATGGGCGTTCCGGTTGAACGATTGAAGAAATTGGCGATCTTCCTGGTGGCCGCCATGACTGGCGTGGCCGTGGCCTTCTGCGGCGTCATCGGTTTCGTCGGAATCATTGTCCCGCATATCCTTCGTCTGGCAGTGGGACCGGACCATCGTTTTCTGTTGCCGGGATCGGCTTTGCTGGGCGGCGTTTTGCTCATTGCAGCCGATGTCGTGTCGCGTGTGATCGTTGCGCCCGCCGAGTTGCCGATCGGAATCCTGACCGCCATCATGGGCGCTCCTTTCTTCCTGTGGATCCTTTTCCGCGGTCGTCGCGGCCAAATTTTGTGAGACAGACATGATTTCGCTGCAGCAGGTGTCGGTGAGCCTTGGCGGCCGCCGCGTCGTCGACGGTGTGAGTTTCGAGGCGCATCCAGGGCGATTGACCATGATCATAGGCCCGAATGGATCCGGAAAGACCTCTACGCTCCGAGCCATCGCGGGCGATCGTCGATATTCGGGTGCTATCCGTCTCAACGGCTGTGATCTCCAAACTATGTCGGTGACAGAGCAGGCCCGGTTTCGCGGCGTCATGTCCCAGTCGATTCAGCTTGGTTTTCCGTTCACGGTCCGGGAAGTCTTGGAGATGGGCGTCGTGGCGGGCGAAGTGCACTCGCGCGGAGAGGCGGATCGGCTGATCGCCGAGCGCCTGATGGCGGTGGATCTGTCGGGGTTCGAAAGCCGCTCCGCATTGGCTCTGTCCGGAGGTGAACAATCGCGCATGCATATGGCCCGCGTGCTCTGCCAGATCGGCAGCCCCGCCATCGATGGCAAGCCGCGCTGGTTGTTGCTCGACGAACCCGTGGCCAGTCTTGATGTGAAGCACCAGTTGGCGCTGATGCGCACAGCGCGCGACTTCGCAACGAAGGGCGGCGGCGTCATAGCGGTGATGCATGACCTCAATCTCACCGCCATGTTCGCCGACCATGTGGTGATGCTGCGACATGGCCGTTTGGCGGCGGAAGGCTCTCCGCAGGATGTCTTCAAGGAGGAAATCCTTGAGGACGTGTATGGTTGCGCATTGTCGGTGCGTCACGAATCCGGAAAACTCAGGATATTTCCCGCCGACGAAGCCGCCTGACGGGAAAAAGAAAAGACGCGGCCGGATCGGTCGCGTCTCCTGGGAATTCGTCTTCTCTGCTCAGAGGACGTGGAAGTCCGACTTGTTGAGGTCGGCAACGTCGATGTCGGAAAGCAGCACGCTGCCGCCCGAATAGGAAATCAGTACGCCGTCGGCCGTATCCTTGGCGGAATCGATCACATCGGCGTAATTCTTGAACAGGCCATCTGCGAACTCGATGACATCCTTGCCCGAGGAGCCGGCGGCAAAGTCGGTGATCGTGTCGGCGCCGCCGCTCTTGGCGAAAACAAAGGTGTCCGCGCCCGCGCCGCCGGTCAACGCATCCTTGCCGGCGCCGCCAACCAGGCGATCATTGCCGGCATTGCCCGTCAAAGTGTCCGCGCCTGCGTCGCCCTTGATGGTGTCGTTGCCATAGCCGCCGGTGAGGGCGTCATTGCCCGCGCCGCCATTGATCTTGTCCGCGCCGTAGCCGCCATTGATCTTGTCGCTTGCGCCCGCGCCGCTCAGCGTGTCGTCGCCATTGCCGCCGCTGATCGTGTCTGCATGGCCGTAGCCGGTGAACACGTCATCGCCTGTCGAGCCTTTGAAGATGATGGAATCGCTCGCCAGGAGCGATGTCAGCGTCGTGATGCGGGAATCCATGAGATCGCCCATGATCTGACCGTCTTGCGTCGTCGTCGCATAGTCGGAGAAACCGGAGATGACGATGTCGCCCGAATTGGAATAGGTTTCGGTTGTTTCGTCATAGGATGTGTCAGTGCCAAACGTGATCGACTTCAGGTTGCCGCTGACAACATGCGTGCTGAGATCATAGGTGAAGCCGCCGTCGGAGGTGAACACCACGCTCGCTCCGCCATCGCCGTCTTCATTGGCCATGGTCACATAACCTTCACCCTTGAACGGGTCGCTCTCGTCGGGTGTGTTGAAGCCGCCATATCCTGACGAGACATAAGTCGTGTCGAAATTCTTCAGATAGGCGGTGAAGTTCACGCCTTCTCCATCCTTGTTGGCGTCTGCGACGGAAATGGTGAGAGCCATTGGGGATCCCTTTCTATAACATGATAATAATACTCAACTATAAAACATGAATGCAAGTGTCAACATATTTCAGCTACATCCGTCCCTTTCTGATCGCGCTTGAAAAACAACGCAAAAAAGGCGGGAACACGTCCCACCTTTGCGAAATGCTATGAGATCATATTTCGCTCAGAAGCCGGTGCCGCCTCGGAATTCACGCACCGCGGTGCCGATGATGATGCGGATGTCCTGCACGATGGAGAAGGACTTGATATATTCGATATCGTGGGCGACGCGACCGCGTGCGGCTTCTTCGGTGTTGGTGGGGCCGCGATAGCCGTTCATCTGCGCAAGGCCTGTCAGGCCGGGACGAACGAGGTGACGGATATGATAATCACGCACCAGTTCTTCATAAAGCACGCCAGCCGCCAGCATCTGAGGAACATGGCAACGCGGGCCGACGAGCGACATGTCGCCAAGCAGAATATTGATCAGTTGCGGTAACTCATCAAGATTTGTCTTCCGCAGGAACGCGCCCATGCGCGTCACGCGAGGATCATTCTCGGTTGTTTGCCGTACGCCGCTCACATCGCACATATCGCTGCGCATCGAGCGGAATTTGTAAATGCGGATCAGCTTGCCGCCGCGACCCCAACGTTGCTGGCTGAAGAAGACCGGACCGCGATTCTCGATCACGATCGCTGCCGCGATCATCAGAAAGAACGGAAGCAGCACCAGAAGCGCCAACCCGGACACGCCGATATCCATGCCGCGCTTGAGCGCAAATTGAAACGGTTTGTCGAGGGCCGCATGAATCCAGCTGGACCCGCGCGACGCCGAAATCGCGTCCAATTCGGCCGATGCGCCCGGCATTGCCGTCGTGCTGCGAAGGGGCAGGGTCGTGCTGAGTGTTCCAGGATTCATACTGATAACCTGAATGAGAGGCGCCTGATCACGGGATGCCAAAGCGTTAAACCAATCGGCCGTGATTGTCACCTGGGATTAACATTGTCGTAAGGTTGATTATCCAAGTGAAATCAACCCGCTCTGCTCCGATTCAGACCATCAAACGCGCGAAAATGTGGCGTAGTTCCCTAAAAGCCCTGCAATGCAGAAGAATTTTTTAACACTTCTCAATATGCATAGGTATTTGGGGCATGGAGCCATGCGCAAAGCGCTGGGGTGCACTGCAATTTAGGAATGGCTGCGTGGCGGGGTTTGCGCCAATACGGGACATTGTCCACACCCCGCCCAGTCAGCGTCAGTCCACCTTGGGCTTGGCGCCGGAGAAGTAGCTGTTGAGGATGGAATCGAGGTTGTTCTGATAGGCTTTCTGGACCTCGATGCCGCTCTCGAACATCTGGTTGAAAAAGCTGCCATAGGCATCGGCGCCGCTAGCGTCGGGCGCCATTGATTTTGCCTGTTGTGGCGTCATGGCCGTGTTCATCGCGCCCAGCATCTGCATGAACGGATTGGCGGCGAAGGGATCGGCTGGTTTTTCTTGCTTGGGAACGGGCGGCGTCATCATGGCCTGCATGGCGTCCAGAAATGGATTCTGAAAACTGGTCGCGGGGGCAGGCTTGTTCACCATCCCCGAGGCCTGCAGCCAGGGCTCCATCAATTTCGCGCCGTTGCCAGCGGTGATCGCGTCGCCGGCGGCGCGGAACTGTTCGGCCATCTGCCGGAGAAAGCCGCCCACCATGGCGTTGGCCATTATCGGCATCATCTGCTTGAGAACTTCCTGGCCGATGCCGGACATTTGCGCGGCTTGGTCGGCGATGGCGCGCGACACGTCCTTGGAGCCGAACAGTTGGCCCAGAATCGCATTGCCGTCCGCAACCCCCTTCGGCGTGAATGCCGAACTCATATCCTCGAAATATTTCACATACTCGCCTGACATGGCCGACTGGAGGAGCGTCGTGAAATCATAGGGGTTGGCGGCGCTCCGTTTGAAGCCGGACGAAAACGCCGGCATCAGCGCCGTCATCGCTTTTTGCATCTGTTCCTGCGCCAGCCCGAACTGCCGGGCCATCGCCTCCGTCCCCTGACCATTCTGGGCATTCATCATCAGGTCGAACAAAGGCAGCATGATAGTCCTTTCAAGAAAGCGAAGCGCTATGCGTCTCAACCACTATAGCGCGGATTCGCGTTCTTGAAACAGGAAAGGCGGGGCAGGTGATCCCCTCAGTAGCGGTATTCCGAGAACACAGGGTCGACCGATCCCTTCCAGTCCCCCTCGAACCGCGACAGCAACGCATCGGCCAGCGTCGTCCGGTTTGAGACGATGTCTTCGAGCGGCGCAAGATAGATGCTTTCATCCGCCCCGTCCGCGTTCAACACGCGGCGCGCCTTGAGGCCCTTGCGAGAAATGTCGAGCGCATCGCGGGCGATGTCGCCGAGGGTTCTCGCACCCAACATCGCGTCGAGGCCAAGCCGGGGCGCGGCGTCCCGGGCGTCCTGGACAGCCTGGAAACTCCAGTCGCGGGTCAATTGCACGGCGTCCTCAAGCGCGCCCGTATCGTAGAGCAGCCCGACCCAGAAGGCGGGCAGCGCGTTGATATGGCTTTCCGGACCGCAATCGGCCCCGCGCATTTCCAGGAAGCGCTTGAGCCGGACATCGGGAAACAGCGTCGAAAGGTGATTGGTCCAATCGCCAATATTCGCGCGCCAGTCCGACAAGTCCCCTTTGAGCGCTCCGGCCATGAACTGGCGGAACGTGACGTGAGTACAGTCGTGATAGACGCCGTCCCGCACGACGAAATACATTGGCGTGTCGAGCGCCCATTCCACATAGTCGCGATAGCCGAATTCTTCCGAAAAGGCGAAGGGCAGCAGACCGGCGCGAGCGTTGTCGGTGTCGCGCCAGATGTCGCCGCGCCAGGAAGTCAGTCCGTTCGGCTTGCCTTCGGTGAATGGAGAGGCGGCAAACAGCGCTGTGGCCAGCGACTGCAGCTTGAGGCCGACCTGCATCTTGCGGCGCATGTCGTCTTCTGAGGAGAAATCGAGGTTCACCTGGATTGTGCAGGTGCGATACATCATGTCCAGGCCGCGTGTTCCAACCTTTGGCATGTAGCGCGACATGATGCCATAGCGCGACTTCGGCATTTTCGGTGTTTCGTCCCAACTCCATTTCGGGCTGCCGCCAAGACCCAGGAAGCCGATGCCCATCGGTCCGGCGATGTCGCGCATCAGATCCAGATGACCGCGCGTTTCCTCAGCGGTTTCATGCAGCGTGGAAAGTGGCGCGCCGGACAGTTCGAACTGGCCGCCGGGTTCGAGCGAAATCGCGCCCATGCCGTCTGGAGAGGCGAGGCCGATGATGTTGCCCGCATCAATAATCGCATCCCAGCCGAGCCGACCGCGCATGATCTCAAGGATAGCCTTGATGCCAGTCTCGCCTTCATAGGGAACGGGGCTGTTGTCCTTCGTGTAGAACACAAATTTTTCGTGTTCCGTTCCGAGCCGGAAGGCGCTTTCGGGTTTCTCACCGGCCGCGATATGCGCCGTCAGGTCGTCGATCGAAGTGACAAGAGTGTCGTCCGTGGTGTCGCGCGCCATATGAGCTTCTTCTGCAGATGAAATTGACGGTCGCCCGCACGCCGTCGGGCAGAGTGCTTGACCTGTCTTTATAGGTTTTGCAAGCAAAAAGGATGAAAGGCTGGTTCAGATTTTTTGATCAGCGCCAGTCGCCGATCACCGCCTGGATCACGGCGAAAGCCGCGACTGCGGCAGTGTCCGCGCGCAGGATCCGTGGGCCGAGCGGAATCGGCGTCACAAATTCAAGGCCGCGCAGAAGGCGTTGCTCTTCTTCGGAAAACCCGCCTTCCGGTCCTATCAGCAGAGCGAGTTTCTTCTCGGTTACTGCTCTGAGCGCGTCAAGCGGATTGTTCGTGTCGGCGCCCTCGTCGCAATAGATGATACGGCGATCGGGCGGCCATGTCTCAAGGAGTGTGGCGAGCTTTATGGGTTCGCGCACCTCGGGGATAGCCAAAATGCCGCACTGTTCGGCGGCCTCGACCGCGTTGGCCTTCAGGCGATCGAGCGACGTGATCTTGCCTTGGACATGTTGGGTCATCACTGGCTGGATAACGCCCGCGCCCATCTCCACCGATTTCTGGATCAGATAGTCGAGCCGACCGACCTTCAGCGGCGCGAAGAGATAGTGGAGGTCCGGTTGCTCCGGTTGCGGCCGGGTGAGTTCCTCGGGGATGATCTGGATCTTCTTGCGGCTCTGAAAAGCGAGCCGCGCCTTCCATTCGCCGTCAAATCCGTTGAAGATCAGGATTTCCGCGGCCTCTTGCAATCTCAGTACATTGGCGAGGTAGTTGACCTGCTCGTCTGTCGCCTGGATTGGCCCGTTTGCCGAGATCGGCGCGTCAAGATACAGACGTTGCATTCGAAAATTGGCGCGCATCGAAGCCTCACTGGACAAATCTATGGAGGGCGGTGGCGATTCCGGCTGCGAGCGCTCCGGAAACGGGGGCCGTCACCACCCATGCGGCAAGGATGGACAACAGATAGGACCGGCGCACCAGATAGCGGTAAGTGTTGTCCACAGCCTGTGTCGCCGCCTTCGACGCATCCCGCGACGCCATGAGTTCGCGCGCTGCTTTTTTGTCTCCCTTCAGCGCCTTGGCTTCGATATAGAGCCGTCGCTGCGAGGAATGCGCCACATGCCATTCGCGAAACAGGCCGACCCCGAAGACGGAGCCGACGGCGATATGCGTCGAGCTGACGGGAAGACCGAGCGCGGACGCGACGATGACCGTCAGCGCCGCCGACAGCGCGACGCAAAAGGCCCTGATCGGATTGAGCTTGGTGATCTGGCTGCCGACAATGCGGATAAGGCGGGGCCCAAACAGCAGCAGCCCGATGGAGATGCCGAAGGCGCCGAGCGCCATCACCCAGAAAGGCGCATCCTGATTGGCTGTCACGGACTGGATGCCTGACGCCTCGACCACCGCGAAAAGCGGCCCGATGGCATTGGAAACGTCATTGGCGCCATGGGCGAAGGACAGCAACGCCGCCGAAAAGACCAGTGGCGTACGAAATAGCGACTTGATCGATGGATCTGCCGCATCGAGCGCGGCGGATTGACGGGCGACCGCGCGCCGAAAGGGGATGTAGCCGATCAGGCCGATCACGGTTCCGATGGCGATAGCCTGCCAGGCGGTGAGGTCGATTCCGCCGTCAAAGCCGAGCAGCAGCAGATAGCTCACGAAAGCGCCGCTCATCACCGCGAGCAGGAACGGCACCCAGCGCATCGCCGCGCCGAGTCGATCCTGCGCATAAAGAATGGCGGTCTGGATGAACCACAAAAAGGCTATGGCAATAATCCCCCCGGCAATCGGGGAAAACAGCCATCCCGCAGAAATTTCCGCAAGCTGCGTCCAATCCACCGCGCCTGCGCCCGCGATTGCTGCGCCCGCGCCCATGATGCCGCCGACGATGGAATGAGTGGTGGACACCGGCGCGTTCAGCCATGTGGCGATGTTGATCCAGGCGGCTGCAGCGAAGAGCGCACTGACCATGATGACGATGATCATGTCCGGGTCGGGCGTCAGCCGCGTGTTGATGATGCCATCCTTGATCGTCGCCACCACCCGGTCGCCGGCGAGGAAAGCGCCGGCAATTTCGCAAAGGGCCGCCAGTATGAGAGCGTTCCGTAGCGAAATCGCCCTCGCGCCGACAGCCGCTCCGACATTATTCGTTACGTCATTGGCGCCGATATTCATGGCCATATAGGCCGCCATAACCGACGCGACCGCAATAAACAGCATGCCGCCGCTGCTCGCGGACATGGTGATAGCGGCGCTGGCCGCACAGATGATGAAGACGAGGGCGAATGCAGGCGCTGCGGCGCGGTTCATCACGAATTGCGCGGCGCTCTCCATCATGCCGATCTTGTGGAGATCCTTGTCGAGCGTCGGCTCGGTATAGGGTGATTTCGCCATCCCAGATGCCCTGAAGCTTGATCATGCCCGGATGCCGACAATGCGTCACCGCGCTTGCGTGATGATGACCTCTCAGGCCGAGGGTGGGCGGGATGCGGCAAAACGCAGGATGAGATCCTTGAGTTCGGGCTCCGCCACGCGGGTCGCGGCTTCGGACGGGGAGACCCATTCAAGCTGGCGTTTGCCCTTCTCCTTGAAACTGTCGACAAAGCCGGTCACCCGCATCGGATAGACCTCTACGCCGCAGGGCACCGAAAAGTCGTCCTGCATGCGTTTTTGATAGCTGTAGACCCCAAGCGGGACGCTGCTGGCGTCGCCGGTCACGCCCGCTTCCTCAAGCGCTTCCTGTCTGGCCACGTCTTGGCCGGCCTTTGCGCCCATTGGCCAACCTTTGGGGATGACCCACCGCCCCGTATCTCGGCTTGTCAGAAGCAGAATTTCAAGCTCGCCGCCCGGCGTATCGCGATAGCAAAGCGCGGCATATTGCCGGCGCTGCGGACGGCGAAGCATGAGTTGCATCGACTGGGCGATGCCTGACAGGATCGTCAACGGATGGGAACCTCCAGTTCGAATCGGTAAAGACATTGGAAACAGCTTAACAGCGTTTCGTCAAACATTGGCGACGTAGGTCGACATAGGTATGTTCTGAAAACGCTGTTTCACAGATTTTTTTGTCTGTAATGGTCAAACCGGTGCTACGGAACCACGAAGGCAATATTATGTTCCCGCGGCGTGAAGGCGATTGCCGGCTTCATCTTATGATGCCGGCATTTGATTTGTAATAAATGTTTCAGGCTGCCAGGACGCTGCGATCGAGTTCCGACACCTGCCGCTTTCCGCAGAGCGCCATGGTCACGTCCATCTCTTTGTGCAGAATGTCGAGCACGCGGCGCACGCCGGCCCGACCGCCCGCGCCCAAGCCATAGAGGAAGGGGCGGCCGATATAGACGCCGCGGGCGCCGAGCGCCACGGCCTTCAGCACGTCCTGGCCAGAGCGCACGCCGCCATCCATATGCACTTCGATCCTGTCGCCGACGGCGTCGACGATGCGCGGCAGCATGGCGATGGAGGAATGCGCGCCGTCGAGCTGACGGCCGCCGTGGTTGGAAACAATCAAGGCGTCAGCGCCCGAATCGGCGGCGGCGCGGGCGTCTTCCTCATCCAGGATGCCCTTGAGGATCAGCTTGCCGCCCCACTTTTCCTTGATCCAGGCCACATCCTTCCAGGATAAGCGCGGATCGAACTGTTCCGCCGTCCAGGACGACAGGGACGAAAGGTCGGAGACATTCTTGGCGTGGCCGGCGATATTGCGGAAAGTCCGACGCTGGGTTTTCAGCATGTCCAGGCACCAGAACGGCCGTGTGGCCATTTGATAGATATGCTTCGGTGTGAATTTCGGCGGCGCGGACAGGCCGTTGCGCAGGTCCTTATGGCGCTGGCCGAGAATCTGCAGATCGAGCGTCAGCACCAGCGCCGAGCATTTAGCGGCCTTGGCGCGGTTGATCAGGTTTTCCACGAATTCACGGTCGCGCATCACATAGAGCTGAAACCAGAAAGGTTTGGTGGTGACCGAGGCGACATCCTCGATCGAGCAGATCGACATGGTCGACAGCGTAAACGGCACGCCGAATTCTTCCGCCGCCTGCGCCGCCAGCATTTCGCCATCGGCATGCTGCATGCCGGTCAGCCCTGTGGGCGCGAGCGCCACCGGCATCTTGACCTTGTGGCCGATCATGGTGGTTTCGAGCGATCGGCCGGTCATGTCGACCAGCACGCGCTGCCGGAGCTTGATCTTCTCGAAGTCGCTCTCATTGGCGCGATAGGTGCCTTCGGTCCAGGCGCCGCTGTCGGCATAGTCGAAAAACATCTTCGGCACGCGCCGACGCGCCTTTTCCTTCATCTCGGCGATGGTGAGGATCTTGTCGATGCTCATGCGATTTTTCCTTTTGCAGGGCGGGGAGCCGCCTTGGCGGCGGCGCGTTGGGAATTTCTCATCTCCGCGATGCGCTGGCGCTCATGGGCGCGGGCGGCTTCAGAGGCGGTCTCCGCCACGTAATCGATATGCTCCTCGGCGGCCTTGCGCGCGGCGCTGGCGTCGCCGGACACTATGGCGTCGACGAGGATGCGGTGCTGGCGGAACAGTTTTTCGCGCGCCGCGGCTTGGTCGAAGATCAGCCGGCGATGATGGAAAATGCCAAGGCTCAACAGCCTGTAACAGGCGCGCAGCGTATGCATGAGGATGATATTGTGCGCCGCCTCGCCGATGGCATGATGCAGTTCGATGTCGCGTTCGGCCTCGGCCTGAAAATCCCCGTCCGCATGCGCTTTTTCCATGCCGTCGAGAATGGCGGAGAGACGCGCTTTATCCGCCTCGCTCGCCCGCTTGGCCGCGAGCTCGGCGGCATGTCCCTCGAGCATCCGGCGATATTCGAGATAGTCGCGCGTCGGCCGCTCGTGCCGGGCGATGAGTTCGGAGACAGCAGGCGAAAAGATCTGGCCGATGAGATCGGCGACATAGGTGCCGCCGCCATGACGGCTGACCAGCAATCCCCGTTCTTCCAGTGTCTTCAACGCTTCCCGCAACACCGGCCGCGAGATTTCTAGACGCTCTGAAAGTTCCCGTTCCCCCGGCAGTCGATCGCCGCTCGACAGGACGCCGTCCAGCAACAACAGTTCGATCTGCCGCACGGCTTCATCTGCCGTGTTGCGATGATCGATCGATGTGAAGATCTCGTCCTGCATGCTCATTCCTCAGATGCATCAGGCCTAGCAGCTTTTCTGAAGAGTGGTCAAATTAATTATCCACTTTAAAGGTGGTCGTCTGCCGGATTGTCGCAGCGGGCCTGCCGCGATTGACAAAGCGCATGAGGGCAGGGGAAGGATGAGAGCAGCAGGGGAGACATAGGATGGGCAGCGGGGCGTTCACCTTTCCACAGGCGCCGGACCGGGCGCGGGCTCTGGGTGAGATTCACGCCCGGCCCTATGTGCTCGTGCCGTCGCCGCGCATCATCGTGCAACTGGCCTTCATGCTGGATGGCGGCTCGGGCGTCGATCACGCCGTGATGGCGGATCTTTCACGCCAGCGCGGACTGACGCCTCCCGGTCGCGATGCGCGTCACCACGCCATGCCCTGGGGGCCGGGTACGCTGCGTTGGGAGCAGCATACGGAATTTTCCACCTGGTTCTGGGATGGGCCGCTGCCGGACAGGTTCGGCGGCGACATTCTCGGCCATCCCTTCGGTGACGGCTTTCGCCCGCCCGGTTCGCTGATCTCCGGCATCCGGCTTGAGATCCGCTCGGAGGGACCCGAGACCGATGCGGCGATCGCCAGTTTCGATCCCGCGAGCCTCTGTCATAGCGAGGTCAAGACCGGGCAGGCGGCGATCTACACCGATTTCCGCCAGAACGGCGATGGCCTGACGATGATCCTGCTCGTCGATCGCGGCTTGACCCGCGCTGGCGTCGGCGCGCTCGCCCAGCGACTTCTCGACATCGAGACATACCGGACGCTCGCCATGCTCGGCCTGCCGCTCGCCCAGACGCTGTCGCCGGAGATCCGCCGCATTGAGGACGGACTGACCGCCGTTACGCAGACCATGAAATCGGGCGCAGGCGCAGGCTCAGACGCCGCGCTGGGCGAAATCACCAAGCTGGCTGCTGACCTTGAGGCCAATGCGGCGCTGTCGCTCTATCGCTTCGGCGCGTCGCGCGCCTATTACGGCATCGTGCAGGAACGTATCCGCATGCTGGCGGAAACGGCGACCCCGGGCTCTGAAACGCTTGGCTTCTTTCTCGAGCGACGCCTGGCGCCTGCCATGCGCACCTGCCAGTCTGTGGAGGAGCGGCAGGCCAACCTGTCGCGCAAACTCTCCCGCGCCACCGGCCTCGTGCGCTCCTGGATCGATGTCGAGCTTGAACGGCAGAACGCCGATCTCCTGTCAGCGATGAACCGCCGCGCCGAATTGCAGCTGCGCCTGCAACAGACGGTCGAAGGGCTTTCGGTTGCGGCCATCTCCTATTATATCGTCGGTCTCTTCGGTTACGTCGCCAAGGCGCTTGGGCATGATCTCCTGCCCATCGATGCGAGCGTGCTGACGGGGTTGTTCGTCCCTGTCGCCATCGTCTCGGTCTGGCTTGTGGTGCGGCGGATCCGATCGAAACACGGGGATGGATAGGCGAGATGCATGGCGCGACAGGCGAAGCTGGACAAGAAGGGCCTTTCGTCCCTTGGCCTCGACAAGCTCGTTGATATTCTTCTGGAGGAAGCGGGCTCCAACAAGGCGCTGAAGGCGCGGCTGCAGGCCGCGCTTGCCGGCACGTCGGGGCCAGAGGAAATCGCTGCGCTGATCGACAAGCGCCTGACGGCGCTGGAAACGGCCAAGACCTCGATCAACAGCGCCCGCGCCAAGGATCTTGGGGTCGAGATCGCCGGCCTCATCCGCAACGTCCAGTCCGAACTCGCCGCGCTCGATCCCAGGGCCGCGACAGAGCGCATGTTTCGAATTATGGGCTTGAGGACAAGCATCGAGCGTCGGCTCCGTTCCGATAGCGCGCGGCTGATGAAGATCATTGCGGAAGCGGAGGCGGCGGCGCGCGATCTGGTCCTTAACCTGCCGGAGAAGGACCAGATCGCTCTGGTCCCCTTGATCGAGCGAGAGCGCAAGCGGGACCGGTATCACGAGCGCGCCGGCCTGTTCGAATCCATTCTGGTGGGGCTTTCGCAACCGGCATCCGACGCCTGGGAGCAGGTGTTGCTCAAGGAGATTTCCGGCAAGGAGCCCGGCCTCATGTTGCCGCGCCTGTTGCAGCAGCTGTATCGCGCTCGTGGCGACGCCGACAATTACATCCGGCTGGAGGCCATAAAACCCGATCGCTATCAGGACCCCTACAGCACCGCGCTGATGCTGCATGAGGCCAAGCGCCACGAGGAGGCGCTGACCTGGGCCCGCAAGATCATCAAGGGTCCCAGGCTGATCTATGCCGAGGGCGAATTCCATCAGGTGGCCGGCAATCATCAATTGCGGGAGCTTCGCCTGCTGGAAGCCGACATTCTCGATGGCCTCAAGCGCAAGGACGAAGCGCGCGAGGCGCGATGGAAATTCTTCCTCGAAAGCTTCGACGCCGACATGCTGCGCCGGCACATCGCCAAGCTCGACGATTTCGATGAATTCGACGAAATGGACAGGGCGCTGAAGTTGGTGGCGTCCAGCGATCGCATCTATGACGCGCTCCGCTTCTATCTCGATTGGCCGCGCATGGATCTCGCCGAACAGCATGTGCTGCGGCATAGGAGCGCCTGGGATGGGCGTCGCGAACGCGCGCTCGAACCCGCCGCCGAACAACTGGGCGAAAGCTCGCCTCTGGCCGCCACCATACTCTACCGGGCGCTCATCACCAGCGTGCTCGATCGTTCGCTGATGGATTCTTATGCCGACGCCGCGATGTGGACGCTGAGCCTCGATATATTCGACGAGAAACTTCCAGCGAATGCGCCGGTTGTCAGCCATGACGACTTCATGGATGCGCTGGAGACCAAGCACGCACGCAAATACGGCTATTGGCGCCTGTTGAGCGATGCGCGACTCTATAGCGAGGATTTGTCCCAGTAAGGCTGTGGGCCATAGAGATCCGCGAGGAAATCGATGAAAGCGCGCACCTTGGCTGGCAGATGCTGGCGTGACGGATAGACCGCATAGAGGCCGACATCCGACGATCCCTCCCAATCCGGCAAGACCTGAACAAGTCTGCCGGCGCGCACATCGGGCCCGACATCCCAGGTGGACCGAAAAGCGATGCCCAAACCCGACAGCACCGCCTCGCGCACCACTTCGCTGGAATTGGTGGACAGAGGCCCGACGGGCCTGAGCGCCACAGGCCCATTCGGCCCGCTCAGATGCCAGTAGGCATTGTTGTGGGCGGGAATACAGACATGCTGTTCCAGATCCTCAATCGCCGCCGGCGTCCCATGGCGCTCAACATAGTCTGGCGTGGCGCAGAGGATGCGCCTGACAGCCGCGAGCTTGCGGGCGACCAGGCTCGAACTCGGCAATTCGCCGATGCGGATAGCGAGATCGAAGCCTTCTGCGACGAGATCCTGAAAGGCGTCGGTCAGCGTCAGTTGCAGTTCGACGTCAGGATAGAGCGAGAAGAAGCGGGTGAGATAAGGCGCGATATGCATGCGGCCGAAGGACGTCGGCGCAGAAACGCGCAGACGTCCTGTCACGGCGCTCGACCGTCCGGCGAGAAAGGCCTCCGCCTCCTCCAGCCCGGCCAGCGCCGCAAGCACCCGCTCATGAAAACCTTCCCCTGCCTCGGTCAGTGAAATCTGACGCGTGGTGCGATGAAACAGCCGCGACCCCAGCCGCTCTTCCAGCCGCTTGATGCGCTTGGAGATAACAGGCGTCTGCAATCCGAGCTCGCGGGCGGCCTCCGACATCGAGCCAGAGGCGACGACGCGCGTGAAGATTTCGAGATCGCCGAGATTGGTCATGACATTCTCCCCAAGTCGGCCATAGTTTAAGCCGATTGTTTCCCGTTGAGGCAAGAGAGCATTGTCGTGGATTGGACCAAGGTCTGGTCGATTGCGACGATGAAGCAGTTGACGCGCCCGATGGGATCGGGACACTGGCGCAACAAGGGGAGGTCTGACCATGACATCGCTCGCATTTCTGCCGCCGGATCCGGCGGTGCTGTCCAAACGCGACATGATCGTCGCCGACCTCAAGGATCTCATCGGCAAGGATTGCATCCTCTCCGATCCGCGCGAGCTGACTCCCTTCGAGACCGACGGCTTCATCGCCTGCCGCAATCTGCCGCTTGCCGTGGCCTTGCCGCGCAGCACGGAAGATGTCGCTGCGCTGATGAAATATTGCGCGCGCTATTCCGTGCCGGTGGTGCCGCGCGGGGCGGGAACCTCGCTGTCGGGCGGCGCCATTCCGCAGCAGGATGCGGTGGTCGTCGCGCTCACCCGCATGAACCGCATTCTGGAGGTGGATCTGCCCAATCGCTGCGCCCGCGTGCAGGCCGGCGTTACCAATCTGTCGATTTCCGATGCGGTCGGCGGCGATGGCTTTTTTTATGCGCCCGATCCGAGTTCGCAGCTCGCCTGCACCATCGGCGGCAATATCGGCATGAATTCCGGCGGCGCCCACTGCCTGAAATATGGCGTGACAACCAACAATCTCCTCGGCGTCAGGGTCGTGCTGTTCGACGGAACGGTGATCGAACTCGGTGGCAAGGCGCTCGATGCGGGCGGTCTCGATCTCATCGGCCTGGTCTGCGGCTCCGAGGGGCAGTTGGGCATCGTTACCGAAGCGACGGTGCGGCTGCTCGCCAAGCCGGAAGGCGCGCGTCCGGTGCTGTTCGGCTTTCCGAGCGCGGAGGAGGCGACGGCCTGCGTCTCTGACATCATCGGCGCGGGCGTGATCCCCGTCGCGATCGAATTCATGGACAAGCCGGCGATCGAGATCTGCGAAGCTTTCGCTAAGGCCGGCTATCCCATGGATGTCGATGCGCTGCTGATCGTCGAGGTCGAGGGCTCCGAGACCGAGATGGATGCGATGCTGAAAAGCATCATAGACATCGCCCGCCGCCACGGCGTCAAGACCGTCAAGGAGAGCCAATCGGCGATGGAGGCCGCGGCGATCTGGAAAGGCCGCAAATCCGCTTTCGGCGCCACGGGCCGCATCGCCGATTACATCTGCATGGACGGCACCGTGCCGCTGTCGGAACTCACCAATGTGCTCAAGGGCACCTATGACATCTGCGCCCGCTATGGCCTGCGCGTCGCCAATGTCTTCCATGCCGGTGACGGCAACATGCATCCGCTGATCCTTTACAACATCAACGACCCCGAAGAGGCGGCCAAAGCCGAAGCCGCCGGCAACGACATTCTTCGCCTCTGCGTTGATCACGGCGGCTGCCTGACTGGCGAGCATGGCGTCGGCGTCGAAAAGCGCGATCTGATGCGGCATCAATATGCAGAGGCCGATCTGGTCCAGCAGATGCGCACCCGCGACGCCTTTGATCCGCAATGGCTGATGAACCCCTCCAAAGTGTTTCCCCTCGAAGGACGGCAGCGATGACGCGCCTTGAACCTCGCCACGAAATCGAATGCGTCGAGACTGTTCGCGCCTGCCTCGCCGGCAAGACGACAGTGGAGATCACCGGCGGCGGAACCAAGCGCGGCATCGGCCATCGCGTTCAAGCCGACGCGACGCTCTCCATGCGCGGCATGACCGGCATTCTGTCTTACAATCCCGCCGAGATGGTGATGACCGCCAAGGCGGGAACGCCGCTTGCGGAGATCGAGGCGGCGCTTGCGGACAAAGGCCAGATGCTGGCCTTCGAGCCGCCGGATTACCGGGCGCTTTTGGGGTCTTCAGGCGAGCCGACCATCGGCGGCCTGTTCGCTTGCAATCTCTCGGGTCCTCGTCGATTCCAGTCGGGCGCCGCGCGCGATCATCTTTTGGGGCTGCGCGTCGTCAATGGCCGCGGCGAAATCGTCCAGGCGGGCGGGCGGGTGATGAAGAATGTCACCGGCCTTGATCTCGTCAAACTGATGGCCGGCGCCTTCGGCACGCTCGGGCTGATGACCGAACTGACCTTCAAAGTGTTGCCTCGTCCCGAGACGAGCGCGAGTCTGATCCTCTCCGGACTCGACGATGAAGCTGCTTCCGCGGCGATGGCAAAGGCCATGGCCCTGCCGCTCGAAATTTCAGGCGCCGCTTACCTTCCGGAAAGCTGCAAGGGCAGATTTCTGACTGGCGCGCTGCCGGAAGGCGCAGCGGTGGCCCTCAGGCTCGAGGGGCTGGCTTTCTCGGTTTCCGAGAGAATGGCGAAACTCAAGGCTGCTTTCGAACGTCTCTGTCCTCTTTCCGAACTAGGTCGTGAGGAAAGCCAAGCCCTCTGGCGAGAAATCCGTGACATCAAGCCCTTTCATGCCGATGGCCTGGAGCGCCCGATCTGGAAAGTCTCGGTTGCGCCTATGGCCGGAGAAAAGCTCTTGTCGATGCTGCGGATGCAAACGGGCGTCGATGGCTATTACGATTGGCAGGGCGGTCTTGTCTGGTTGAGAATGGAGGCCGAGCCCGAAGCGGATTTGTTGCGCGCCGGCATTAGCCATGTCGGCGGCGGGCATGCGACTTTGGTCCGGGCGACAGCCTCTCAACGTGACGCAATCCCGGTCTTCGAACCGCAGCCGCCGGCGCTTGCCGCTCTCACTGAGCGCGTGCGGACGAGCTTCGATCCCATGGGCCTCTTCAATCCCGGCCGCATGACCGGCCCAGCCGCCAGCGCGAGGGCCGCCTGATGCAGACTAATTTCTCTCTCGCCCAACTCGCCGATCCCAAGACGGCGGAGGCCGAGGCGATCCTGCGCAAATGCGTGCATTGCGGCTTCTGCACCGCCACCTGTCCGACCTATGTAACGCTCGGCAACGAACTCGACAGTCCGCGCGGGCGCATCTATCTGATCAAGGACATGCTGGAGAACGACCGGCAGGCAGATGAGACGGTAGCGACCCATGTCGATCGCTGTCTCTCTTGTCTTGCCTGCACCACCACCTGTCCGTCAGGCGTGGATTACATGCATCTCATCGACCATGCCCGCGTGCATGTCGAAAAGACCTATAGACGCCCGCTGATGACGCGCCTGCAACGGGCGGTTCTCGCCTGGCTGATGCCATCGCCAAGATTGTTCCGCAGCGCCATGACGGCGGCGAAACTGGCAAAGCCCTTTGCGGGCGTGATGAAGCGCGTTCCGGCCCTGCGCCCCTTCGGCGCAATGCTCGATCTTGCGCCCGCAAGCCTTCCTGCGCCATCACCTTATGCTGTGCCTGGACGATTTGCAGCTGAAGGCGAGAAGCGGAAGCGGGTCGCGCTTTTGACCGGCTGCGTCCAATCCGTGATGGATCCCGGGATCAACAAGGCGGCGATCGAACTGATGACGCGTTTCGGCGTCGAGGTCGTGCTGCCGAAAGGGGAGGGCTGCTGCGGCTCGCTTCGCCACCATATGGGCCATGAGGAGCCGGCGCTGGCCTCGGCTCGCCGCAATATCGACGCCTGGATCGCCGAGATGGATGGCGATGGCCTTGATGCGATCGTGATCACCGGTTCGGGCTGCGGCACGACCATCAAGGATTACGGCCATATGCTCAAATCCGATCCCGTCTATGCCGCCAAGGCCAGCCGCGTGGCGGCGCTCGCGCGCGATGTGACCGAGATGCTCGATCTCCTCGACCTGCCGGAGTTGGAACAGCAGGGGACCCGCGTCGCCTATCACGCCGCCTGTTCGCTTCAACATGGCCAGAAGATCACGCTGCAGCCGAAGTCCCTCCTGCGTAAAGCAGGATTTACCGTTGTCGATCCCGCCGAGGGGCATCTCTGCTGCGGCTCCGCCGGCACCTACAACATGCTGCAGCCTGAGATCTCCTCCGCGCTGAAGGAGCGCAAGGTTCGCAATCTCAAAGCGGTGAAACCTGATGTGATCGCCGCCGGCAATCTCGGCTGCATCACCCAGATCGCCGACGCCGCGGGCGCGCCTATTGTCCACACGGTGCAACTGTTGAACTGGGCCTATGGCGGCGAAAAACCCGCCGCCCTTGGCTGAGCGCGCCGCCGTCAGAACCTATAGGACAGGCCGAAATTGACGGCGTTGCTCAGAATGTTGGTTTTGAGACCTGCGCCGGAATCGATGTCGACATCCACATGCGAATAATCGAATTTGTATTCCGTGAAGACGGAAATGCGCTCGGTGACCTTGTAATCCACTCCCGCCAGCGCCTGCGCCGTCATGCCGCCAAGCTGGTAATCCCATGTCTTGCCGGACGGCCTGATAACCTCGACATGCGGAATATTCACGCCCGCGCCCGCACCGATATAGGGCGTCCATGCGCGGCCTTTGTCCTGAAAGCGATAAAGCGCGTTCAGCGTCACCAGGTTCAGGCCATCGGTGAATTCGAGGTGGGTCCAGCCGGGCGTTTCGTCGCGCAGGGTCGATTTGCCGGCGTACACTTTCGTATGGCTGTAATCGAGGCTGACGCCGAACGCATCATAACCGAAATCGTCGAGCCAGTAAGTGCCGCGCACACCCCAATAAGGCGGGTTGGAAAAGGATTTTCCTTCCCAATCCGCCGAGAAATGCACGCCGTCGGTGGTGTCGACATCGCTGTCGGTCGCCGACTGCAATCCGCCGTAAACAGAAATCACAGGATCGGCCAAAGCCGGAGAAACCGACATTACGGTCGCGCCGACTGCGATCACCGCCATCATCGTCTTGTTCGCCATCGCCAATCCCTGCTTTGCCCGGCTTCACTTTCCCATGACGAAGAGGCTAGGACTGATTCGTGACAGACGATTGCGACAACAAGCTGGGTTTCCGTAAAAATTGTCGAACATCACGCGCGACTGACGCGCGTGATCATCCGGACGCGTCGCGCGTATCAGCCGCCGAAGGCTGCGAAGAGCTGGCGGAAATGATCGACGCCCTTATCGGCGAACTGCACTTTGCCCTGCTTGTTGCCGGGGCCGACGACGATGACCTTCGTGCCGATGGATGCGCGCGAATAGAGATGTTCGACATCCTTGTTCATCATGCGGATGCAGCCTGACGACATATTGAGGCCAATCGTCCAGGGCTGGTTGGTGCCGTGGATGCGGAAACCGGTGTCCGACTTGCCCTTGTAGAGATAGAGGGCGCGAGCGCCGAGCGGATTGTCGATGCCGCCGTCCTGATATTCGGGGAGAATATGGCCCTTTTTGCGCTCGCGCGCGATCATTTCCTTCGGCGGCACCCAGCGCGGCCATTCCGCCTTACGCTGCACCTTGACCACGCCCGACCAGCCGTAGCCTTCGCGGCCGACGCCAATGCCGTAGCGCGTCGCCTTGCCCTTGCTTTCGACGAGGTAGAGGAACTTGTTGTTGGTGTCGATAATGATCGTGCCCGGCTTTTCCGTGGTGTCGAGCTTGACGACGCGACGCTGGAATTTCTGCGCTGGCTGCTTCTGCACCGCGACAAGCTGCACGTCGCCGGTGGTCCGCGCCGGGGTCGCGCTCTGCGACAGGGTGAAGGCCTGCGCCGCGCCGGCGGTCAGGAATGCGGACATCGCCACGCCCATGGCGGCGGCGGTAAAGGTTCGGACGTTCATGGAAATTCCCCCGAAGTTTAGGATTTGTTAAGAAACTACCTGTTGCCGCGGCAAATTCAAGCGCTTCAGCCGCAGTCCGATCAGAACTACGGCTTCACGATGCCGTGAAAAGTCAGAGTTTACAAAACGATGACGCGTGTTCCGACCTTCACCCGCTCGTATAGGTCGACTACATCTTCGTTGCGCATGCGGATGCAGCCCGAGGACACGGCGTAGCCGATCGTCCAGGGCGCATTGGTGCCGTGGATGCGATACAGCGTCGAACCGAGATACATGGCGCGGGCGCCGAGCGGATTGGCTTCGCCGCCTTCCATGCTGACAGGCAGATAGTGGCCCTTGGCCGCCTCGCGCTCGATCATTTCCTTGGGCGGATGCCATTCCGGCCATTCCGCCTTACGGGTGATCTTGTGCTCGCCCGCCCATTCGAAACCGGGCTTTCCGACGCCGACGCCATAGCGGCGCGCCTGACCATTGCTCATGACCAGGTAGAGAAAGCGATTGTTGGTGTCGATGATGATCGTGCCAGGCTTGTACTTGGTTTCATAGGCCAGTGTTTGTGGCAGGAATTGCGGCTCGATGGCGTTCACGGCCGGACGCTCGGGATGATAGGCGGCCTGCTGCATCTGCGCCTGCGGTTCGACAGCCAATTGCCGCTTGAGCCTGCGCGGCTGGGTCATGCGCATCGGCTGACCCTGTTCCACGCGCCTCACCACCTGTCCGCGCACCGGACCGCCGAGCTGCATCATCCATTGGCCGGCGATGCCGGATTCGATGATGACGGGGCGAACCACCTTGTAGCGATCTTCGGCGATTACAGTGGAGGCGGCAAGGGAAAGCAATGCTGTCAGAAGCAATCTCGATCTGGTCATGAACGCGACTCGCGGAAAGGTTTGACGTATGGAGTTTCACCATCCGCCCCGCCGGCAAGCGAATGGTTAACGCCCGTTCATTCCAATTCGAACGAGGCCGGAAAGCTTTTGTCAGGGTTAGCGCCGGGTTTTGAAACATGGTTAGGCAATGCTAAACAGGCGGATAAAGCGGATTCGGAGGCGAAAATGGCGGGCGCAGGCCTGATCGAAGGCGAGGATGGCAGGCATCGCTGCAGCTGGTGCGGCGGCCTTGACGACTATATGCGCTATCATGACGAGGAATGGGGCTATCCGGTGCGCGATGACCGGCGGCTATTTGAAAAAATCTGCCTTGAAGGTTTTCAGTCGGGCCTGTCCTGGCTGACCATTCTTCGCAAGCGAGATAATTTTCGCGCCGCTTTCGCCAATTTCGAGCCCGAACGCGTGGCGGCATTCGATGAGGCCGATATCGAACGGCTTCTGGCGGATGCCGGCATCGTTCGCCACCGCGGCAAGATCGTCTCGACCATTAACAATGCCCGCCGCGCTCTAGACCTCAAAGCCGAATTCGGGTCGCTGACGGACTATTTCTGGGGCTTCGTCCCGCCCGATGGCGAACGTCCCGAAATCATGACGCTGGATTGGGCTCGCGCCAATCCGACTTCGCCGACCTCGATCCGTCTCTCCAAGGATCTGAAAAAGCGCGGCTGGAGTTTTGTCGGTCCCACCACCATCTACGCCTTCATGCAGGCGATGGGTCTGGTCAATGATCATATGGATGGCTGCTGGCGCCGCGCCGCCGCAGAAGAGAAACGGTCGCTTCATGCAGTGGACGGATGAAGCCGTCATCCTCGGCGTCAAGCGACATGGCGAGGGCTCTGTCATCGCCGAAGTGATGACGAAGACGCGCGGCCGCCATCTCGGCGTGTTGCGCAACGGCCGATCGCGCAGCATGCAACCGCTGCTGCAGCCCGGCAATCTCGTGGAGGCTACCTGGCGCGCCAGGCTCGAAGAGCATCTCGGCCATTTCTCGATGGAGCCGCTGAACTTCCGCGCCGCGCAGCTGATGGAGGACGCGATCAGCCTCAATGGCGTGCAGGCGATCGGGGCGCTGCTGCGGCTTCTGCCGGAGCGCGATCCGCATCCGCATCTCTATGACATGCTCAATATCACGCTCGATCATCTCGGCGCAGCCGCCGAAGCCGGCGAACTCTATGTCCGCTTCGAACTCGCGGTGCTGGAGGATCTCGGCTTCGGTCTGGATCTGGCTCAATGCGCCGCCACCGGCTCGCGCGACGCGCTCGATTATGTTTCGCCGAAATCTGGACGCGCCGTTTGCCGTGACGCTGGCCTGCCCTTTGCCGACCGGCTGTTTCGCCTACCGGAATTTCTCAAGGCGCAGTCGAAGCGTGCGGCGGATCGAGATGGGCTCATCGAAGCCTTCCGCATGACGCAGTTTTTCCTGCATCGCCACGTCTATGAGCCGCGCGGCCTTGAGCCGGTCGAGGTGCGCGACGGTTTCGTGCAAGCGGTGCTCGCAAAATTGCCGCGCGTCCTGGGGCAAGAGTGACGCCGCGCTCAAAGGCGGAATTTCCAGAGGCCGGCCCTGCTTTGCGGCAGCGTCTGGACGTTGTCGAAGCGGCTGAACTCGGTCATTGTCCGGATGAAAATGCCGCATTCGGTCATTCGTCCCCAAGATATGCATAATGTGGGACTGTGAAACGTTGCTGCAGGTATCGGCATTTTGCCAGCCTTGGGGGTGGAAACAGTCATGTTGGAATTGACGGCTCTAGCCGCTTTGCTGATCGCGGTGCTTGCGATGTTCAGGATCAGTGGTCTCAACCGTAAATTCGAACGGGACATCGCGGCCTTGCGAGAGGAGGTGACGCGGCTTCAACAGGGTGCGCCGGTTGCCGCGCATCAGGAGGTTGAAGCTGCGGAAAGCGGGTCGGCGAGCGAAGCAATCGCTATTGCCGATCGTGCCGAACAGGCGCATCCCGCTGAGGAGACGCCTGCCGGAGAAGCCGCCTCGCTGCCTCATGAACCTGAGATTCCCGCCGTCGCCCGCGAAAGCTTGGAAAGCCGATTGGCGGGGCGCTGGTCGGTCTGGGTGGGCGGCGTCGCGCTCGCTTTCGCCGGCGTCTTCGCCGTCAAATATTCGATCGAGCAGGGACTGCTCAGCCCAGCCGTCCGTCTCGCCCTCGCCGCTCTTTTCGGTCTGGCGTTGGTCGCGGCCGGCGAATGGGTGCGGCGCAGGACCGAGCCCCTCGTCCAGAGCGCTTTCCAGAACGCGCTGATCCCCGGAGTCCTGACTGCGGCGGGCTCGTTGACGCTCCTCGGCGCGGTATTTGTCGCGCATGCGGTTTATGGTTATGTCGGTCCGGGTTTCGCCTTCTTCCTTCTAGGGTTGGTTTCACTCTGCACGCTCGCTTTGGCGTTGATCCACGGTCAGGGGCTTGCCGGGCTTGGTCTGCTCGCCTCCTTCGCGACGCCGCTTATGGTCGATAGCGACGCGCCGAGTCCGTGGTTTCTGTTCGGATTCCTGTCAATCGTATGGCTCAGCAACGCTTTTGCCTCCCGCATGCGCGACTGGCGGTTTGCGCCGGCGCTCGCCAATGCCGGCCTGACGCTCTGGTGTCTCGCGCAAACGCTCTTCTTCCCGATGGAAACAGTTTTCGCGCCCGGCTTTGCGATGTTGGTGATGTTGGCCGGCATGGCCTTTGTCTGGCCCGGGCCTAGGATGCCCAAGCCCGCCATCGTCAAGACGGCGCGCTCGCCATGGGAGGTCTACCTCTTCCCCAGCCATGGCGCGGCGGTGCTGATCGCCGCCCTCGGTGTCCTCGTCAATGTCATCGCCATGGTGTCTGACGATCACAGGATCGCGGGCGCCGAATGGGTGTTTGTTTGCCTGGTAACCGCGCTCGCGCTGCTGGGCGCTGGACGCAGATACGGCGCATACGCGGCCATTATCTCGGCGCTTGCAGCCTTCGGCGGCATTCGCGCCATGGCGGAAAATGCCGTCTCCACGACTATCGACGCGGCTGGCGAAAGCTATCACGCGCCTTTCGAGCCCAATCTCGTCATCGGCCTTGCTTTTGGCCTGGGGTTGGCGTTCGTCCTGCTCGGCGGCGCGGTGAACTGGCGGCTGGGCGAGCGCCTGCTGCCGCGCTCAGTGCTGTGGAGCGGTTTGGCGGGGGTCACGCCGCTCGCACTGGCGGGGCTGAGCTTCGTCTTCCTCGGCAATTACGCCTTTGATCTCTCGCATGGCGTCTATGGCCTTTTCCTCGCCGCCCTCTATTTCGCCGTGGCCTGGCGTTTGTCGGGGCCAACCCTGGAAGGCCGCTATCATGTCAATCGCGATATCTGGGTCGCCTCGTCCTGGGCGGCGCTGCTCTTCGCTTTGGTGATGCTGACCGAGGGCGCGGCGACGACGCTTGGCGCGGCCATCATCGGCTTCGCCTATCTTCTCGGCCATCGCGTCAAACCCTGGCCGATCCTGCCCTGGGCCATGGCCGCCTCGGCTATCTTCGTCGCCGGCCGCATCGCATGGCAGCCGACCATCGTCGGGGCGAGCCTGCTCGGCAAGACGCCGGTCTTCAATGCGCTGCTGATCGGTTACGGCGGCCCGGCGTTGCTGCTCATTCTATCGGCCTGGATGATGCGCAGGAGCGAGGACATTCGCCTGCGCAGCGTGCTCGAAGCGCTGGCGAGCCTGTTCACGCTGCTGACGCTCGGCGTTCTCGTGCGTCACGCCATGAATGGCGGCGTGCTCGACAGCGGCGCGCCGACCTTGTCGGAGCAGGCGATCTACACCTTGTTGACTATCGGCGCCTCCGCCACCTTGATGGCGCTCGATCTGCGTCAGCCCAGCATCGTCTTCCGTACCGGCTCCATGGCCGTGGGCTATGTGTCGATGCTCTCGGTTCTCTCTGCGCATTTTATCGGGCTCAATCCCTATTTCATCGGCGAGCCCACCGGCACTATCCCGTTCTTCAACCTGCTCTTTCTCGCCTATCTCCTGCCGGGGCTCGCCTATGGCGCGGCGGCGCATTACGCTCGGGCGCGGCGCCCGCTGCATTATGTCATGGCGCTTGCGCTCACGGGGTCGGCGCTCTTGTTCGGCTATGTGACGCTGTCGGTGCGCAGGCTTTATCACGGCGCCGATATTTCCGACTGGAAGGGCTTCCTGCAGCCCGAGCTTTACACCTATTCCGCCGTCTGGCTGGCGCTCGCCGCCGCGCTTCTGGCGATCGGTTATCGTTTCAGGGCGAAAAGCATACGGCTCGCTTCGGCAGGCCTGATGTTGGTGGTGGTGCTGAAAGTCTTTTTGATTGACATGGCCAATCTCGAAGGCCTGTTCCGCGTCCTGTCTTTCGTCGGTCTGGGCGTGGTGCTGATCGGCATTGGCCGCTTCTACCAGACCATTCTTGGCGGACTGCAGACTCCGGGGGAGCGTGCGGGCGCAGTGGCGCCTCCTGCAACAGAACCGGTTGCGGATCAGGGCGAAACGGATAAAACCGCCTGATGACAGACACCGGATCCCGCTTCGCGCCTCATGAGGCGCTCGCCGTCACGCTTCTGCCGCATGCGGTGGCGAGCGACGACGGCGCCCATGACATCGCCCATATCGCCCGCGTCTTCGCCAACGCCATGCGCATCCATGCGGAGGAGGGCGGCGATGGCGAACTGCTCGCAGCCGCCGTTCTCCTGCATGACTGCGTGTCCGTCGAGAAGAACTCTCCGCTCCGGTCGCAGGCCTCGCGGCTGGCGGCGGAGAAGGCGAGCGGCATTCTCGCTGAACTCGGCTGGGACAAGGCGCGGATCGCCGCTTGCGCCCACGCCATCGCCGCGCACAGTTTTTCCGCAGCGATTGAGCCGGAGACGCTTGAGGCGAAAATCCTGCAGGACGCCGACCGTCTCGATGCGATTGGCATGGTGGGCGTCGCCAGGCTTTTCTACATCGGCGGTCGCATGGGTTCGCAATTGTACGAGTCCGCCGATCCCCGCGCCGAGCATCGGTCGCTCGACGACAAGACTTTCGCCCTCGATCATTTCCCCGCCAAGCTTTTCACCCTTGCGGATGGTTTCAAGACCGAGACGGGTCGACGGATGGCGGCCGAACGCCATCGCCGGCTGCATCTGTTCCGCGATCTGTTTTTAGAGGAGATCAACGCATGAAGGTTGCCTCGCTGCATGTTTATCCGCTGAAAAGCGCCCGAGCGATCGTTCTCAATGAGGTCGAGGTGAGCGGTTGGGGGCTTTCGGGTGACCGTCGCTACATGGTTTGCGATCCCGAAGGTTCGCTGGTGACGCAACGCGAGGTCAAGGCGCTGGCGCAGGTGACTGCTCGCGTGGAGAACGGTGTTCTGACCCTGACGAAACAAGGGGAAGCCACTCCGATTCATGCGACCTTCGATCCCGAGCGGCGTCTCGACGTGCGAGTCTGGGATGATCCGCTCAGCGCCAGTCTCTCCACGCCCGAGGTCGACGCTGAACTCAGCCACTGGCTGGGCCGCGAGGTGCGGCTCGTTCATGCCGATGCGCTCAGCCATCGCGCTTGCAATCCGGCCTGGGCGGGCGAGGGCGTCGAAACCGGGTTTGCGGATGGCTATCCCATCCTCGTCGCCACCACCGGTTCGCTGAAGGCGCTGGCCGAAGAGGCGGAACGCCAGGGCGGCGTTGGCTTTGGCATGGACCGGTTCCGCCCCAATATCGTCATCGAGGACGACAGGCCTTTCGCCGATGACTATTGGCAGGCGATCGAGATCTCCGGCATCCGCTACGATCTCGTCAAACCCTGCACCCGCTGCATCATGACCACCCAGGACCAGATGACCGGCGAACGTGGCGGCCCGGATCCGATGCCGGCAATGCGCCGCATCCGCATGTCGGGAGACCGCCGCGTGGCGGGCGTTCTGTTCGGCTGGAATGCCGTGCCGCGCGCCGAGGGCCGCGTATCCGTGGGCGATGCGGTGACGGTCGTGGCGGAGCGTCCCGAGGGCTGGCCTCTCAGGACGCGTTGATCGGGATCGAGGCGACCCGATGCACCGCCTGGTAATCCGGAGATAATTCGCCATAGGGCGCGACTGTCCAGGACCATTCGGCGCGCGCCGGCGGAAGGCGCACACCTTTCATGAGGTCGTCGCGTTCGAGCACTTTGCCTGTCTTGTCGATGACCTCATAGGATTGGTCGGTGAGCAGCAGGCTAGGACAACTCAGTCTCTGCAGCCCATCCACATGCGCGGCAATCAGGCGTTCTGGCGCCTGAGGCGGAAGCTTTGCGTCCGTCGCGGCCATTCTGCCTATCCCCACGCCAATCTGGCTGAGCAGATTGGCGGAGACCACCAGATCGAGCTTGGGGATCTCGGTGAGAAAGGCGAGGGGGCGAGGCTCAGCCTCCGGCTTTGCTTTCAATTGCTCGACGCCCGAAAGATCTCGGGTTTGAAATTCGAGATTGGCGAGCCGGTTAAGCCTCGCCCATATCCGCACGCTCGCCAGATGCTGCAGATCGAAGAGATAGACCCGGTCGAACTCTTTCGAGAGCAGCGAGATCGGCACGTCGCGCAAAAGCCCAGAGCCAAGCACCGCGACCGCGCGGGTATTGGGCAGCGTCGCAACGATTGCTGAGACCTCCTGGTGGCAGGCCTCCTCATGCGTCCGCCAATGCCGCGCCGCCCGTCGCGACCGTGCCCAGAGGCTGACGGAGGAGGATATTTCGTGTCTCCGCCGCCTCGGCGTCAGCGGATAGGTCGCAGCAAAATTCAGCGCTTCCAGAATCATGGTCCACGGTCACCCCTTGCCCGACACGGGCTGGCCGTTGATAGCCGCAATTTTGCCGCCGACGCAATCCGGGACAGTCACTCTCTTATAACGGGAAATATATTGAGGCTCGCCTATGGACATGAAATGATGTCTCGTTCAAGGCGGAAGCAGCAGCGTCGAGCCAGCCGGCGCGACCGTGGGAGATGGGCTCCCCGGCTGTGGCGAGAGCCTCGCCTCATGAACGGAGGGTGTTGCCATGTGGCGTTTGCCAGTGCGCACCACGTTGGAAGTGAAGAGGATGCGGACGAGTTGGCAGCTCATTGTCCGCATCCAATTCGACTACTGATCCAGGAAGGCGGGCGAAAGCTCGCCTTCCACTCCCGAGATTATCATCATCCGACATCCATCAGCAACCAACGCATCCCGCCTTAATGTGAAAAATACACGCAATGCGAGAATGGGATTGATGAGTCCGAGCCTTGATGAGAAGCTTCATCGTTCTCAGCGGAAGCAGCAGCGCCGAGCCAGCCGGTGCGGCCGTGGGAGATGGGCTCTCCGGCTGTGGCGAGATCCTCGCCTGTGAACAGGAGGTGCATGCCATGTGGCAATTGCCAGTGCGCATCACGCTTGAAGTGAAAAGGACGCGGACGAACTGGTCCCTCGTTATCCGCGTCCAATTCATATTCTGAGCAAAAGGAAGGCGGGCGAGAGCTCGCCTTCCACTCGGTCAGATTATCACCGTCCCACCGAAACTGCAACTATTGTGGATCGCTTGCATGGATGCGTTGCACTCATGGCGCGAATGTCGTTGATGCGATCAAAGTAAAATGAGAAGATTCATCGTTCCCAGCGGAAGCAGCAGCGCCGAGCCAACCGGCGCGACCGTGGGAGATGGGCTCCCCGGCTGTGGCGAGAGCCTCGCCTGCGAACAGGAGATATGCGTCATGTGGCATCTGCCAGTGCGCATAACGTTCGAAATAAAGAGAACGCGGACGAGTTGGCAGCTCATTGTCCGCATCCAGCTTTATAGATAACGAAACGGAAGGCGGGCGAAAGCTCGCCTTCCACTCCAGATATAGTCGAATTCCCGTTATTCCGCAACGATGGCCGCTCAGTGCGGCGCATCTGCCCCTTGCCGCTCCCCGGATGATCCGTTAGAGCGAGGGCCTTGAGAAAACCGACCTCCGGATTAGCCCGCCATGAATGACAAGCCCAAGAAACCGCAGAAGCTCAAGGCCCGCCTGCCGCGCGGCTTCGTCGATCGCGAGGCGGCCGATATCCGGGCCGTCAACGAGATGACGGCGAAGATCCGCGAGGTCTATGAGCGCTATGGTTTCGATCCCATCGAGACGCCGCTCTTCGAATATACCGATGCGCTGGGAAAATTCCTGCCGGACAGCGACCGCCCCAACGAAGGCGTGTTTTCGCTGCAGGATGATGACGAACAGTGGATGAGCCTGCGTTATGACCTGACCGCGCCGCTCGCCCGTCATGTGGCGGAAAATTTCCAGAACATCCAGCTGCCCTACCGCACCTATCGGGCCGGCTATGTGTTCCGCAACGAAAAGCCCGGCCCCGGCCGTTTCCGCCAGTTCATGCAGTTCGACGCCGACACGGTCGGCGCAGCCGGTGTGCAGGCCGATGCCGAAATGTGCATGATGATGGCCGATACGCTGGAAGCGCTCGGCATCAAGCGCGGTGACTATGTTATCCGGGTGAACAATCGCAAGGTGCTTGATGGCGTTATGGAAGCCATCGGTCTCGGCGGTGAGGAGAATGCCGGGCGGCGGCTTGGCGTGCTCAGGGCGATGGATAAGTTCGATAAGTTCGGTGTGGAGGGAGTTCGACTTCTTCTTGGTGCGGGACGAAAAGACGAGTCGGGCGATTTCACAAAGGGGGCCGGTTTATCTGATGACCAAATAGACACAGTACTTGCGGTGTTCTCTAATTACTCGCACCTAAGCCCTGCCGCGGCTGCTGGTGACCGAAGCTTAGAAGACATGAAAATCGTAGGTGACGGCTATAAAGACAATCTGCTGAACATAGATACATTTTTCTATGGGCGAGATAAGAATCAGAGATTAACAGAAGGTCTCAGCGAACTGCGTACCATAGCCGTTTTGGCTGAAGCCGCTGGCTACGGTTCTCAACGCATCCTAATCGACCCCTCCGTTGTCCGCGGCCTCGAATATTACACCGGCCCCGTCTATGAGGCCGAACTCACCTTCGACGTGACCAACGAAAAAGGCGAAAAGGTCGTTTTCGGTTCGGTCGGCGGCGGCGGGCGATATGACGGTCTTGTTTCCCGCTTCATGGGCCAGCCCGTGCCGGCGACAGGCTTTTCCATCGGCGTCTCTCGTCTGATGACGGCGCTGAAGAATCTCGGCAAGCTCGGCGCCGATGAAGTGGTCGCCCCCGTGGTCGTCTGCGTCATGGATCGCGACGTCGAAAGCCTCGGCCGCTACCAGAAATTCGTCCAGGACCTGCGCCATGCCGGCATCCGCGCCGAAATGTATCAGGGCAACAAGAAGAATTTCGGCGACCAGCTGAAATATGCCGATCGCCGCTCAGCCCCGCTCGCCCTCATCCAGGGGTCGAGTGAACGCGAGGCCGGCGAGGTGCAGATCAAGGATCTCATCGAGGGCAAGCGTCTGTCGGGCGAAATCACCGACAATGTCGCCTGGCGCGAAGCCCGCGTGGCGCAGGTCGCCGTGGCCGAGAGTGAACTGGTCGAGCGGGTCCGCGACATGCTCGCCGCTCAGGCCGAAGATCGCCGTCGGGCGAAAGGCGATTGACGTGATGCTTGCGGCTTACCCCCCTCTGCCCTGCCGGGCATCTCCCCCTCAAGGGGGGAGATTGGCCAGCCGAGATCGCGGTATTCTACCTCCAATCTCCCCCCTTGAGGAGGAGATGTCGCGCAGCGACAGAGGGGGATATGCCGCTTGCGCAGAAGGACTGCTCGCATGCCTCTAATCAATAGCCCCGCTTTCGCAGCGGATCTCTTTGCGCTTTTTACGGAACTCGGCACTGAGCGCGTCGACACGCCGATCATCCAGCCCGCCGCGCCCTTTCTCGATATGGCCGGCGAGGATCTGCGTCGGCGCATTTTCCTCACCGAGAGCGAAACCGGCGAAAGCCTCTGCCTCAGGCCGGAATTCACTATCCCCGTCTGTCTCCGTCATATCGAGACGGCCACCGGCACGCCCAAGCGTTACGCCTATCTCGGCGAAGTCTTCCGCCAGCGTCGCGAAGGCGGCAATGAGTTTTATCAGGCGGGCATCGAGGATCTCGGCGATCAGGATTTCGCCCGCGCCGACGCCCGCACCGTGGCTGACGCGATCGCCTGTCTGACGCGCACGCTTAGGGGCAAGGCCTTCGCCGTCACCATCGGCGATCAGGCGGTGTTCGAAGCGGTTGTGGCAGCACTCGGCCTGCCGACGGGCTGGCAGAAGCGGCTCGTGCGCGCCTTCGGCCAGACCGATCTGCTCGAAGCCATGATTGCGCGTCTCGCGCGGCCCGAACCGATCGCCGGTCTCGACCCTAAGGTCGAGGCGATGCTGGAGGCTGGCGACGACGAAGGGCTAGCCTCCTATCTCGAAGCAGAGATGGAGCGCACCGGCTATCTCACCAATGCCAGCCGCTCGCCTATGGATATCCTCCGCCGTCTCAAGGAAAAGCGGACGCTGGCCGGCGCTTCGCTGGATACCGCCAAGCTCGATGCGCTCAAGGAATTCCTGTCGCTCAATGTCAGCCTGCGCTATGCGCCGGGCGTGCTGGCCGATTTCGCCAGCGCCGCTGGTCTGCCGCTGGAGAAAGCGATCTCAGGCTTCGACGCGCGCGTGGCGGCCTTCGCCCAGGCCGGCGTGTCCTTGGCCGACATCACATGGCGCGCCGCCTTTGGCCGTCCGCTCGATTATTACACCGGCCTTGTCTTCGAGATCACCGAGCGCGGCGACCACCGGGTATTGGCCGGCGGCGGTCGCTATGACCGCATGCTGACGCTGCTCGGCGCCGCCGATCACATTCCCGCCGTGGGCTTCGCCCTCTGGCTCGACCGCATCGAGGCGGTGAAGGGAGAGACGAGATGATCACCATCGCGCTGCCCTCCAAGGGCCGGATGAAGGACGACGCGTCGGCGATCTTTGAGCGCGCCGGCATGAAGATCGTGCAGGTCGGCAATGACCGCTCCTATCGGGGTCGCGTCGAAGGCGTCGACGATGTCGAGATCGCCTTTCTCTCGGCGTCTGAAATCGCCCGCGAAATCGGCGCCGGAACCGTCGATTTCGGCGTCACCGGCGAAGACCTGATGCGCGAAGACGTCGCCGATGTCGACAGGCGCGCCGAATTCTGCGTTCGGCTCGGCTTCGGCCATGCGGATGTCGTCGTCGCGGCGCCAGAGATCTGGCTGGATGTCGATTCCATGGCCGATCTGGCCGATGTCGCCGCCGATTTCCGCGCCCGCCACGGCCGCCGCCTCGCCATCGCCACCAAATACTGGCGGCTGACGCAGCAGTTCTTCTCCCGCACCCATGGCATCCAGCTCTACCGGATCGTGGAGAGCCTCGGCGCCACCGAAGGCGCGCCGGCCGCAGGCCAGGCCGACATCATCGTCGACATCACCACCACGGGATCGACGCTTCGCGCCAATCACCTCAAGATCCTCTCTGACGGGCTTATCCTCCGCTCCGAGGCCTGCCTCGTGCGGGCGCGCAAGCCGGAGCATGAGGGCGACAAGCGGATCGGCGAGATCGTGGCTGCCGTCAAGGCGGCGCTTTAGCATAATTCGCGGTCAGCCTCGCGCCACCCTGTTGTGAAATAGGTTAACTATTATGGGGCACGATTACAGTGCATTTGGTCGATTCGGCCTTGAACCGGATCGCTCACCGGAGTGATGGCCTGATGAAAGCGCAGTTGAAGCCGAGAATTAATCTGGAAGGGCGCACGGCTCTAGAGACGGTGATCCCGCTCGAGACGCCCTTCATCGTGTTCGTGGATCCCGCGAGTTCCTGCAATTTCAAATGCACCTTTTGCCCGACAGGGCACCGCCAGCTGATCGCCGATACCGGCCGTTATCAGGGCGCGATGAAATATGAGGTCTTCACCAAGGTGATCGACGACCTCGCCGCCTTCGGCAAGCCGATCAAGGTGCTGCGCATGTATAAGGATGGCGAGCCCTTCCTTAACAAGCGCTTGGCCGACATGATCCGCTACGCCAAGCAGTCGGGTTATGTCGACTATATCGACACCACCACAAATGGCACTTTCCTCACGCCCGAACGGCTCGCGCCCGTCATCGAGGCCGGCCTCGACAAGATCAACATCTCCGTCGACGGCATGACCAATGAGACCTATCAGAAGTTTACCGGCTTCAATTTCGATTTCCCGAAATTCGTCGAGGGCGTGAAATGGCTCTATGACAACAAGGGCGACATGGAAGTGTCGATCAAGATCCCCGGCGAGTTGATCACCGAGGCGCAGCGCCAGGAATTCTTCGACACGTTCGGCGATTATTGCGACCGCATCTTCATCGAGAATTTCGCGCCCTGTTGGCCCGAGTTCAATGTCGAAGAGCGTTCCGGCATCAAGATCGGCGATGTCGGCATCTATCAGCAGCAACTGCG
The DNA here is from genome assembly GCF_029892285.1 of Rhizobium sp. SG_E_25_P2. Lineage (GTDB taxonomy): Bacteria > Pseudomonadota > Alphaproteobacteria > Rhizobiales > Rhizobiaceae > Rhizobium_E. The sequence goes on along the minus strand of NZ_JARXVM010000001.1, from coordinate 94,908 downwards.
TCCCACCGACACCTGCCCTTATATCTTCTACGCCATGAGCGTGAATGCCGACGGCCTGGTGTCGTCCTGCTTCCTCGACTGGAGCCGCAAGCTGATCATCGGTGATGTCCGCACCGAGCCGCTGTCGAAGATCTGGATGTCGGACAAGATGAATTCGCTCCGGCTGCAGCATCTCGAAGGCCGCCGCTGCGAAAACAAGGTCTGCGGTTCCTGCGGCCAGCTCACCCACTGCCTGCCCGACAATATCGACGATCACCGCGAAATGCTGCTCGAGCGCTTCCGCGCCAAGGTCAAGATCAATCCGGCGGTTCCCGCTCCCGGCGGCCTGAACATGCCGACGCCCGTCGCCGCTGAATGAATATCCTGCATGTGACGGCCCATCTGGGCGGCGGCGTCGGCAAGGCGCATGCCGCCCTGAGCGCCGCCATGCCTTCTTCCGTCCAGCAAACTTATCTGCTCCTGGAAGAACCACGTGACAAGCGCTACGCGGATGCCATAGCCGAAAGCGGCGCCGAGGTGCGGTTTGCCAGAGGGATGGAAGATGTCGCGGCGCAGGCGGCGGGAGCCGACATCGTCCAGTTCGAGTTCTGGAACCATCCGCGTCTCTATGAATGCCTGGCCAGCGATCTCCTGCCGCCGATGCGCACGGTGTTCTGGTCGCATGTCTCCGGCCTGTTTCGTCCGGTGATCGATCCACGGCTGTTCAGCGCCGCTCATCGCTTCGTCTTCACGACGCCGGCGTCGCTCGCGCTTGCCGAGGCCTTGCCTGCGGCGACAAGGGCGCGCCTGTCCAGCATCGGCAGCGGCTTCGGCTTCGAGACCGGCGCTGATGACGTGCCTCAAGGCGCGCCCATCTGCTATCTCGGCACGGTGGATTTCGTGAAGATGCATCCGGGTTTCTTCGATGCTATCGACGCCATGCAGCATGATGTCGTTGTCGCCATCTGGGGCGCCTTCGATCCCCAGGGCGAGGTTGCGGCCCGCGCCCGCGCCATGCGCCACCCCGAGCGTGTGGCCTTCATGGGCCAGACCGAAAACCCCGCAGCGGCGCTGTCGGCCTCCCATATCTTCTTTTATCCCTTGCAACCCGATCACTATGGCACTGCCGAAAACGCGCTGATCGAGGCGATGTCGCTGGGTCTGGCTCCCGCCGTTCTGGCCAATCCGGCGGAAAAAGCGATCGTCAGTCACGGCAAGGACGGCCTCGTCGCAAGCTCGCTCGCGGACTGCGCGGCATTGCTGGATGGCGTGTTGGATGATGCAGCCCAGTGCGACGCGCTCGGTCGCGCGGCGGTCGAGCGTGCGCGCGCTTTTTCCCCAGCGAACTCGGCGACGGCTTTCATCCGTCTCTGGTCCGAGGTCCTGCGAGAGGACAAACGGAAACCAGATTTTTCCGCTATTGTCGGCAAGACGCCGCTGGATTGGCTGCGCAGCACTCAAGGCGGGTCGGAGACTATGGCGACACCGACAGCCGAACGCGCCGCCAAGGGCACGCTCGCCCATTTCCGCGCCGCCTTTCCCGATCATCCCTGCTGGCGTGAACTTGCCGGCTGAGCGCTCTCAGACAGCCACGCCGCCGCACATAAGGCCAATCGGGGCCAGGAAATTGCGGATCACCCGATAGAATTCGATGGCGTTGCGCGCCCCGCCGATATGGCGATCCACCATCAGCGTCGTGCCATGCAGACCGCGGCGGCGTTCAAGCGGGCGAGGGCCGGTAAATGTCGGCTGGAACAGATGCGCATGCCGGCCGCCCTCCCAAGCCGCGAGCGCCTGGCGATAGCCGTAGCATTTGGCGCCGAACCGGGCGGGGTCGGTCTCACCGACGCAATCGATCAGGATCGCGCGGATGACATGCTCGGGCGCGCCGGTCCAGGCTGCGCCCATTTCGGCAAACAGCGCGCTCTGGATTTCGATGATGCCGCCCGTTACGCCGAGTCCGGCATGGATTGGGAAATCGGCGCGCTGGACATAGCGCGCTGGCGGCGCATAGGGCCGCTGGTCGACAATGGAGAGCGGACGAGGGCAGAAGACGAAGTTTTCGCCGATCAGCATCACCCGCGCCGCCCATTCCCATTGCGGCAGATCGTGATCACGGCCTGCGGCTTTGATCGTTGAGGCGATGTTGTTCGCCAACTCGCGCGACAGGATGCCGTGATAGAGGCCGAATGGCGCTTTCGGTGTGGCGAGACTGCCTTCCCAGAGAAAGAACGCTTTGAGGAGATTGGTCTTCTCATAAGGGAAGGGGTCGAAGCCTGTGGGCAGCCCGACGGATTCTTCCCTTGTCGGGTCCGCGTCGGCGCTGATCGGAATGGCGTTCCAGGCCAGCGCGTCGACCTTACCGATCTTGGCCTTCACCGCGTCGGCTATCCGCCCTGCTTCCGGTTCGAAGCCGTCCTTCGGCTTGACGACGGAGATCCATGCGCCTTTGGAGGCTTCGATGGCCGAGGACCACAGCGATAGCGACGAAGTCGGTGGAGACGCCGGAATGAAGATGCGCGCTCTTGAATCCTGCACGATGAGTTGGTCGAGATCGAGCGCATCCGCCGTCTGCCGGTCAGGCGCGGCGAGCAGGATTTCGAGATCCGCTTTCAGGTTCTCGGCCAGAGATAACAGGAGTTCGGCCGGACTTTCGTCGCGCGTTTCCACCGGAATGATCAGGGAAAGTGTGGCCAAAACCTGCTCCAGAAAAAGAAGTAGGACAGACCAGCCGTGGAGAGATGCGAAGGCGGTTCGCATCCCACGCGCGGCTTTTGGCCGTGGCGGGCTGTCCATGGGCCTGTTGGTAAGGCGTCTATCTTGAGCGAAGCTTAGGCTTTCGGCGGCTGGCTTGCATGAGCCTTGACGCGACGCCGAATGCTCAAAATGCCGCCATGCGGTCAAGTTCGCCAAGCGGCTGGACGCGCGCGAGGAGTGCGCGCGCCTCCTCGACATCGCGATTCATTTGGACGATCAAAGGGTCGAGCCCGTCATATTTCTCTTCCGGGCGCAGAAACCCGAAGAAAGACACCGAACAGTTTTGCCCATAGAGATCGCCGGAAAAATCGAACAGCATGGTTTCAAGCAGCGCTGCGCCATTATCCGTCACGGTCGGCCTATAGCCGAAGCTTGCGACGCCGTCATGGATCACACCGTCTTGCTTGCGGAAGCGCACGGCATAGACGCCGGGCTTAAGACCGCATTCGGATGGCAAAGCCATATTGGCGGTTGGAAAGCCGATGGTGCGGCCAAGCTTCTTGCCATGGATAACAGGCGCTTCAACCGTGTAGCGATAGCCGAGCAGGCCAGCAGCCTGGGAGACATCGCCTTCGCCGATCAGCGTCCGAATGCGGCTAGAGGAGACGACTTCCGTATTCTCGTCGCGAAAGGCGTCGACAAGCGTGACGCCGAAGCCATGGCGACCGCCGGCTTCAAGCAGGAAAGCGGGGCCGCCCTCGCGCCCCTTGCCGAAATGGAAATCGAAGCCGGTCACCACATGGCGCACGCCGATCCAGTCCTTCAGGATGGACTGGATGAACTCCTCCGCCGAGCGGCCGGAAAAGGCGCGGTCGAAGGGATATTCGAGAACGGCGTTGAAGCCCATGGATTCCAGAAGCCGCGCCTTGAGAGGCGCAGGCGTCAGACGGAAGACAGGCTTGTCAGGATTGAAGACCGTGCGGGGATGTGGCTCGAAGGTCAATGCGAGCGTCGGCGCGCCTTCCAGGCTTGCGATCTCCAGCGCGCGCGACAACACCGCCTGATGTCCGCGATGTACGCCGTCGAAATTGCCGATCGCCAGCACGCCGCCTTCCAGCGACTCGGGCAGATCGCCGCGATTTTCGTTTCGGTGAAACACGGTCATGCGCGGCATATCCCTCTCAGGCGAGGCGCGGCATCCACCAGCGCGGTTCGGCCTGGTGGGCGGCGAGGAAGGCGTTCATCCGGTCGATATCGGTCACATCGCCGGTCATGTAGTCGCGGGCATGGATGCCGGCGGAAATGTAGAGAAGGTCGAGACCCTGGCTGATCGCGCCCTTGACGTCGGTCGGCATGCCATCTCCAACAGCCAGCACGCGTGCGCGATCGACGGGACCGCGAGCGGCTTCCGCCTCAAGGAGAGAGGCGGCATAGATCGGCGCATGCGGCTTGCCGGCGATGCTGGTCGCGCCGCCGAGGTCGGCGTAAAGCGCGGCAAGCGCGCCCGCGCACGGGATGAGCCTGTGGCCGCGCTCGACCACGAGATCGGGATTGGCGCAGATCATTGTCAGGCCGCGCGCAACGAGCGCCGCCAGACGGTCGCGATACATCTCCGGCGTCTCGGTCTCGTCATCCCTAAAGCCGCTGCAAACGACGATTTCTCCTTCCTCGTCGGACACGACGTTGACGCCCAGCCCCTCAAGAAGCGGTGTGTCGCGATCGGCGCCGATGAAGGCGATATTCTTGGGACCTTCGGAGATAAGTTTACGGGTCACGTCGCCAGAGCTGACGATCCGGTCATAGGCGTCGCGGGCGACGCCGATCGCGTCGAGCTGGGCGACGACATCCTTGCCCGGACGGGGCGAATTGGTGATCAGCACCACCGTCGCGCCGGCGTCGCGGGCGGCCTTCAGCGCCATGGGCGCTTCCGGGAAGGGGCTGACGCCATTGTGCAAAACACCCCAGACATCGCAGAGGATCACGTCGTAATGCGAGACGATGTCTCTGAGGGACTCGATGCGCTCTGCCATTCCATTCTCCAGAAATTACGACCGCGCCCCAAATCGCAAAATGAGGCGCGGAACACAAGAGAGAATATACCGAAGCTGCGAGGATACAGCCGTCAAACAGGCCGACCTCAGAGGCTGCGGATATAGGTCGAGAGACGATCGGCCGCTTGCGAGATGATTGATGGATCGCGGAGGAAGCAGGCGCGCAGGAAGCTCTCGCCGCCAGGGCCGAAGGCCGCGCCGGGCGCAAGCCCGACGCCTGCTTTGTCGACGATGTCGAAGGCCGCCTTCTTGGAATCTGTCACACCGTCGATTTTCAGGAATGTGTAGAGCGCGCCGTCTGGCTTGAGCGTGGCGACACGGTTGGTGGCGATCAGCGCCTCACAGAGAATGTCGCGGGACATTCGGGCCTTTTCGAAATTCGCTTTGATGATGTGGTCGCCCTCGTCGAGCGCTGCGACGCCGCCGCGCTGGATGAATTCTGCGACGCCCGAGGTGGCGTATTGCACGAGGTTTTCAAACACCTGACCAGTTTCGGGCGGCGCGACGATCCAGCCGATCCGCCAGCCGGTCATCGACCAGTTCTTTGAGAAGGAATTGACGAACAGGATCTTGTCGCTCTCGGTCATGACGTCGAGAAACGACGGCGCCCGCGCGGCGGAAAAGGAATAGAGCGCATAGATCTCGTCGGCGATGATCCAGAGATCATGGGCGCGGGCGAGGGTGAGCAGGGCTTCAAGATCGGCGCGCGTCGCGGTCCAGCCGCAGGGGTTGGACGGCGTGTTGATGAATAGCGCCCGGGTCTTCGCCGTGATCGCCTTCTCGACCTTGGCGATATCGATGCTCCAGGTGCCGTCGACGAAATTGAGCACGGCGGGAACCGCCTTGCCGCCGGAGATTTCAAGGGCGGCGGCAAAATTGGGCCAGGCGGGAGACAGATAAATCGCTTCGTCGCCGGGCTTCACCACGGCCTCGATCGCCAGCTTGATCGCCTGCATGCCAGAGCCGACCACGTAGAAATGCTCGGCCGGCAGCCGCTTGTTGAAATGCCGGGCGTAGTAATCCGACAGAGCCCGGCGCAATTCCGGAATGCCGCGCTGATAGGTGTAGAAAGTCTGGCCGGCGTTCAGTGACCCGATCGCCGCATCCGCGATGAATTGTGGCGTCGGGCTGTCGCCTTCGCCGACCCACAACGGGATCAAATTATCGCGTGTGCGGGCGTAATTGACGATTTCGACGATGCCGCTTTCCGGGGCAGCGAGTGATTGCGGCGAAAGACTTTCAAGCAAGGACATGAGGTCGGCTCCATTGGGTGAGACCTCATAGCCCGATTTGTCCGGCAGATCTCATGAGAATTGTTGAATGGAGCTTCAACGTCAGTGACCGGTCGGCAAAGACTTTGTTGGTCTTCGCCGACCGTCTGATCCTCAATGCCAGGCGTCAGCCGTATCGGCCTTCTTGCGCGCCATGAAATCGAGCAATTCCTCGTCGACCGCCTCGTCGAGTGGCGGCGCCTGGTATTCATCAAGCATGCGCTTCCAGCGCTTGTTGGCCCGCGTCGCCATGTCGGTGGAGCCGCCTTCCTGCGACCATTTCTCGAAAGGCTCGTTGTCGGAAACTTCGGTGTCCCAGAAAGCGGTCTGGTAGTTGCGCAGCGTATGGCCGCTGCCGAGAAAATGACTGCCGGGACCGACTTCCTGGAAGGCGTCCATCGCTAAGGCATTGTCATCCACCTCCACGCCCTTGAGGTAGGAATGCAGCGCGCCGCAGAAGTCCATATCCATGACGAATTTTTCGTAGGACATCGACAAGAGCCCATCGAGGAAGCCCGCCGAATGCAGAATGAAATTGGCGCCGCAATGCACGGCCGACATCATCGACATGACGCCTTCCTGCATCGCCTGCGCGTCCGGAAGCTTGGAGTTGGAGAAATTGCCGGCGCAGCGCAACGGCAGCTTAAGCCTTCGCGCCAATTGCCCCACAACCATCGAGCCGATCGCCGGCTCCGGCGTGCCGAAGGTGGGTGAACCCGAGCGCAGCGACATTGACGACAGGAAGTTGCCGAAGATCACCGGCGCGCCGGGTCGCTCCAATTGGGTCAGCGCGCAGCCCGCTAAGGTTTCCGCCCAGGCTTGCGCGATCGCTCCCGCGTTGGTGACCGGACCCATCGCGCCGCCGAGAATGAAGGGTACGATGATCGCAGCCTGGTTGGCGCGGGCATAGGCGCGCAGCGCCTTGGTCATGGTTCCATCCCAGACCAGCGGCGAGTTGACGTTGACATTGCCGAGGATCACGCAATGCCGGTCGACGAAATCGCGCCCGAACACGATCCGCGCCATGTCGATGGACTCTTCGGCCCGCGATTCAGCCGTTACCGACCCCATGAAGGCGCGGTCGGAATATTTGATATGGCTGTAGACCATGTCGAGATGACGCTTGTTGACCGGCAGATCGACCGGCTCGCAGATCGTGCCGCCGGAATGGTGCAGCCAGGGGCTCGAATAAGCCAGTTTGATGAAATTCCGGAAATCGTCGATCGTTCCGTAGCGCCGGCCGCGATCGAGATCCATCACGAAAGGCGAGCCATAGGCGGGTGAAAACACCACATTGCGGCCGCCTATTTCGACATTTCGGGCCGGGTTGCGCGCATATTGGGTGAAGGTTGCCGGAGCCGAGGAGACGATCTCCAGCAACATGCTCGGTTCAAAAGTCACGCGCAGCCCGTCGACTTTCGCGCCCGCCTGACGCCAGAGTTCCAAGGCTTCCGGATCGTCGCGGAATTCGATGCCGATCTCGGCAAGGATGCGTTCCCCGGTCGCCTCGATGCGCAAGAGCGATTCCTCGCTGAGGATGTCATAGGTTGGAATATTTCGAACGATATAGGGAATGCCGAGCGGACGGGCGGCCGGATCGCGGCGCTTGCCGCGTTCGCGTCTGGTCTGGACTTGCGGATCGAGGACGGCGTCGGGCTGGCTCATGCGTCTGTTCCCTGTGTTTATCCGCGGAGTTTAGGTCGAGCGCCGGCTTTTGTATCCTTCCTAAATTTCGTGACTTAGTATAAGTATGCCTTATGCAAAATTTAAAACGTCTTCTGCCTTCCGCATCCGCGCTCATTGTCTTCGAGGCTGCCGGGCGGCATGAGAATTTCACGCGCGCCGCCGAGGAGCTTGGCATGACGCAGGCTGCGGTATCCTATGCGGTGAGAACGCTGGAAACACAGTTGGGCGCCGCCCTGTTCAACCGCAGCCATCGAGCTGTCAGCCTGAGCGAGACCGGAGCGCGCTTTCACGCTGACGTTTCAGCCGGGCTTGCCCGCATCCAGAAATCGGCGGAACAATTGCGCGCCAAGGGGCGCGAAGCCAATGTCACACTTGCGGCGTCCACCGCCTTCGCTTCAATGTGGATGTTGCCGCGCATCAACAAGTTGCGGGAAGATCTTCCGGATATCGATCTTCGCATCCAGACGTCGGTGCGCGATCTCGATCTCGAAGATGAAGGAATTCCCTTGGGGATCCGTGGCGGCGAGCCGTCGCAATGGCCTGCTTATCATGCCGCAATGCTTGCGCCGGAAGTGGTGAATGCGGTGGCGAGCCCTGCCTATATCGAGTCCATCGGCGGCTCGCCCGCGCTTGCCGACATGCCCAAGCTGCGTCTCATTCATCTCGAAGAGCCGGTGCGCGAGGCGTGCAACTGGCGCGAATGGTTTGAAAGCGCTGGCATCGCTTACGCCAAGCCCTACCGGCCGTTGATCATCAACGATTACGTGCTGGTCATCCAGGCGGTGCTGGCCGGCGAAGGCATCGCGCTCGGCTGGAGCCATCTCATCGATCCGCAGATTCGTTCGGGCGCGCTGATTCCGGTTGGCGATCATGTTCTGGCGACGGGGCAGGCCTTCTATGTCGTCTGGCCGCGTGGGATCGAATTGAGCGCGTCCGCGCGTCGCGTGAAGGACTGGTTGATCGCCAGCGGTGGGGCTATTGTCCGTTGACCAGCCTGCGGTCGTCGCCATCTTCGCCGAAATAGCGGCGACCGATATAGTCCAACGTGACGCGGGCCGGCGCGGGCTTGCCATAGAAATAGCCCTGGCCCATGTCGCAGCCGAGCCCCTTCAGCTTCAGCGCCTCGGCGAAGTCCTCGATGCCTTCGGCCACAACCGTCAATTCCAGGCCATGGCACATGGTCACGATTGCCTTGACGATATGTTCGGACGCGGAATCGGTCAGCATGCGCGAGACGAATGCGCGGTCGATCTTCACCTTGTCGAACCTGAAATCGCAGAGGCGGCTGAGACTCGATTGGCCGGTGCCGAAATCGTCGAGCGAAATGCGCACGCCCGCAGCCCTGAGTTCCGAGATGATCTTGTCCGCCGTCTCGGGATCGGACATCACCGCAGTTTCCGTGATCTCCAACTCCAGCCGTCGAAGATCGAGGCCTGTACGATTGATCACCGCAAGAATGTTGAATGCGGTGGCCGGATCCAGGAGTTGTGCGGAGGAGAGGTTGAACGACAGAAACAACTCTTTCGGCCAGGATAACGCCGCCTCGGCCGCTTTGCGCAGCAGTGTTTCAGACAGCGCGTCGATAAAACCTCGTTCTTCGGCGAGCGGCACGAAGACTGCTGGTGAAACAAAGCCGAGATCCTTGTCCTGCCAACGCGCCAAAGCCTCAAATCCGAGCACGGAATCGTCTTTGAGCGACACGATCGGCTGGAAGTGAACATCCACCTCATCGGCAATGATGGCGTTTCTCAGCGCTTGTTCGATCTGCGTCGCTCTTTTCATCTGCTCGGCCATCTCGGCTGAATAGACGGTAATCTGTCCGCGTCCACGCCGCTTCGATCGGTAAAGCGCCGTCTCAGCGCTTTTCAGCAGGTCGTCGAATTCCGCGCCGGCGAAGGGATGGATGGCGAAACCGAAGGATGCGGAAAGTCGGACATTGCGCTCTCCGAGATCATAGGGCGCCGACAGGACCTCCTTGAGCATGGAGCCCATTTTTTCAGCGCTGCGGCGTTCAAAAACGAGGGGCAGAAGAAATGCGAACTCGTCGCCTTCATAACGCACCACCGTTGCGCCGTCGGGGATGCAGGCTTTCAGTCGATGCGCGACCTGACAGAGGATTTGGTCACCGGCAGAGGGGCCGAACAGGTCGTTGATGGGCTTGAAACCATCCAGATTGGCGATGCCGACGGTAAAAGGAGCAGGGTCGGACGCACGCTCCATGATCAACTGGCGCAGTTTTTCTTTAAGTCTATACTTGTTTCCGAGTCCGGTCAGGGCGTCGGTGAACGCCAATCGATGTAATTCGCTTTGGCTGGCTGGCAAATTACCCGTGTCAGCAACGGTCATAAGTGTGTCCTGCTTGAATGCGCCCCTGTTGTGCTGAGACTGCCGCTGAAGTGTTAATAAACACCTCCGGCTTTGTGTGGATTTTTGCCTTCGTGCGAATTTCGGCCGCTTATCGCGCTGATCGCGCGCGGATTGCGGCATTGAACGGTTGATTTTTCGGTTTGCCGCGCGGTGGGAAATGGCGCTTCAGCAACTGGTCGATGCCCTCCGGACTGATCGGTTTGACGGCGACGTCCAGAAAACCCGCCTTGCGCAGATCCTCGGTGTTTTCGTGCGCCGAAGGCGGAGCCATCGCCAGAAAAGGTGTTTCGCCGGCCAGCGCGCGCCCCTTGTCCATGAATTCCGTCAGGCTCATGTCGGGCAAGGTCGTGTCAGCCAGAACCAGCCCGACCTGTCGTTGCGCAAGGACCGCGAGGGCGGCTTGACCGGTTTCCGCCAGCGCATGAACGAGCCCCAGACTGTCAAGAATCTGCGCAAGCGCCAGACGGTTCACCTCGCGGTCCTCCACGGCGAGCACGTCGATCTGCTGCTCCAGTTGAGCGACGGATGCCGCTGCGGCGTCGATCACATCGTCCTGCCGCCGCTCGCGCGCGGCGAGAAACAGGGCAAGGTCGCTCATCAGCGCGCTTAACGACGACAAGACGCGCGCAGGCGTCTTGCTGATGGCGGCGATCGGCGCAAAATGAACAGCGCTTTCGTCGAGAAGAATCAGGTCGAGTCCGATGCCCGCTTTTTCCAAAGCGGGCAAAAAACTGCTGAGTTCCGTCGGTGACCTGACGATGCAGAGTTCGACGCCGAGGTCGGCGGCGCCTGCCACATACCGGCCTTCATCGATCGAGCGTGTCGTGGCCAGCACGACCCTCAGCGACTGCCCTGGTCGCGGCGCCGTGCCGCCACCGCCATCGCGGGCGCTGTCGAGAATGGCGCTTGCATCGGCAAACATGGAGGGGACGGTTTCCGGTTCCGGCGCCGTCTCGAAGGTCATCACAATGTAATGCCCGCCCGCTCGTCCGATCCGCCGCGAGCGATGCAGAATACGGGTCGCCTCGTCTTGCTGGTTGTGGATCTCGATGATCACCTTCTGGTCATCGCCGCTGCTGAGCAGTCGCCAGTTCGCTTCTTCGAGCGCGCTCGCGGTTTTCGGCTCGAAGACCTCCCACACCGATTTGCCGATCAGGCGCTCCGGCTTCAGGTCGAAAAATTCACAAAAGCGCCTGTTCACGGCGGCATAATTCAGATTGCGGTCCTTCACCGCGATGCCGATCGGCAGGGCGTCAAGGATTTCCTCCGTCAAACGAACGCGTTCCTTGTCCGCGTTCCACAGACGTTCCCTCTTTTTGTGTTCGGTGACGTCCTGCAGCACGGTCAGGCCCAGGCCTGATGAAAACCGACGACTGACGATGTGGAACCAGCGGTTTCCCGGTCCATGTTCGATCTTGTCGACGCGTTCCTTCCAACCGGTGGCGACGCGGTCGCTGATCCAGTCCTCTTTCGAGACGTCCTTCAGGCTTTGCTGCGCTCCAAACCTGCATCCGGCCTCATAGAGCGCCGCGTAGAAATCTCTGATGCGTCCGCCGGGCCTTATCGCGCTTTCGGGCATTGGAAAATAATGCAGTAAACGCACACTCGCAAAGGCGATGTTGTCAAGTCTGTCGGTCACGAACAACGCCGCGCCGAGTCCCTCGCAGAAAATCTCGAGCAGATTACATTGCAGAACGGCGTCGAAGGACGCGGCATCGTCCATATCAGGCTCCCGCTGGCGGCGGTGTCATCGATGCATGCTGGCCACGCCTGAAGGGGCTGTCGGCGAGTTCTCCAGCGATCACCCCAGCCGGTGATCCGAACCCGCGCGGTATCGGCACGCGCCGACGCCCATCGTCATTTCAAGATCTGAACAATTGTCACAAGAAGATTAATTCGAATTTAATCCGGTATGGCGCGTCGGTATGAAAATTGAAAAATTTCATGTGGTTATCAAGCGCCAGTTCATTCGGCCGGTTCCTGTTTCGGCTTAACCAACGGCTCCGGCTGCACCGGATAGTTCGAATAAAGCATCTCTCGGCCCGCAGAAATGCCGTCCTGCGCCTGGATGGCCAACCGCATCTCGTCGCGCTTGCGGATGTCGTCCTTGATGTCGGCTGCGTCGGCTTCGGTCATCCCCAGGGCTTCGAGCGTCTTTTGTCCGAACAGCAGGCCGGATTCGAGCGTTTCGCGCAATTCGTAATCCACGCCCTTGGCGAGCAGCGACAGGCTGTGGACACGGTCATAGGAGCGGACGAAGATCTTGGCGTCGGGATATTCCGACTTGACGAGATCGACGATGCGGTCGGTCAATTCGCGATTGTGGGTGCAGACGGCGATGATTTTCGCCTTGGCGATACCGGCCGACACCAGCACGTCCTTTCGGGTGCCGTCGCCGAAATAGATCCGGAAACCGAAACGCGACGCCTGGCGAATACGATCTGCGGAATGATCGATGATCGTCACTTCTCGACCGGCGGCGAGGAGGATCTGCGCAGCAATCTGGGCGAAGCGGGAAAAGCCGATGATGAACACTTCCGCGCCGGCGCCTTCGAAGTCCTCTTCCAGTTGTTCCCTGCGCTCGGCCCTGATGAGCAGCTTCGGCAGGGCGGCGACCAACGGCGTCAGCGCCATGGTCATGGTGACGATGGCGATGAGCAGCGAGGCCGAACTCTGCGGAAACACCGCCGCGCCCGCAGCGGTGGTGAACAGAACAAAACCGAACTCGCCCCCCTGCGACAGCAGGAAGCCGATTCGGGCGCTGTCGCCATAGGAAGAGCGGCCAATGCGACACAGCGCGTAGATCGTCGCCGCCTTGACGCCCATGATCACGGGCACGCTGATCAGAATGACCAGCCAGTTCTCAAGAACCACCTTCAAGTCGAGCGACAGGCCGACAGCCATGAAGAACAGACCAAGAAGAATGCCGCGGAACGGCTCGATATCCGCCTCCAATTCATGACGGAACGACGATTCCGCCAGCATCAGCCCGGCCAGGAAAGCGCCCATCGCCATCGACAGTCCCGCCATTTCCATCAGGGCGCCGGCGCCCAGTACCACGAACAGAGCCGCCGCGATCATTGCTTCGCGCGCGCCAGTGCGGCCGATAATCTGGAACAACGGTGTTAGTAGAAAGCGTCCGGCGAGAATGAGCGCGCCCACCGCGCCGATGGCGACGGCTGCGCCTGTCACCGTGAAGCTTTCGCCGCTGTCGGGCGCTATGAAACTGGTCAGCGCCAGGAGCGGCACGATGGCGATGTCCTGGAACAGCAGGATGGAGAAGGCCCGTTGCCCATGGGCGGTATTGAGATCGCTGCGCTCCTCAAGGATCTGCAGCGCAAAAGCGGTCGAGGACAAAGCCAGGCCGAATCCGGCGACGACAGCGCCTTGCCAGCCAAGCAGGCCGGACCAATGAACCAACGAACTGAGGATGGCTCCGGAAATCAGGACCTGGGCGCTGCCGAGCCCGAAAATATCCCGGCGCATCTGCCACAATCGCGCCGGCTTCAGTTCCAGCCCGATAATGAACAACAGGAACACCACCCCGAGTTCCGCGAAGGAGAGGATCTCCTCGCCATCAGTGATGTGATTGAGCACGGGGCCGATCAGCACGCCAGCCGCGAGATAGCCGAGCACTGTGCCCAGGCCCAGCCGCTTGAACAGCGGCGCGGAGACGACTGCGGCGCCGAGAAGAAGCAGCGCTTCGCTGATGACGGCATGGGATTGGCTCATGAATGGGGTCCAGTTCGGGATTCGTTGCCGCCATATAGCCGGGCGGGCCGCTTCCCCGTCAAGATAAGCCTGCCAACCCTTGATGATTTCGCCTGAGCGCCATAAATGGGTCAGAGCAGAAAGGCCGACCATGCAAGAGCCCATTGATTCCCGTCATCTTCTCGAACGCGCCTCCGAACTCGTCGATCTCGCCCGAAAGGCCGGCGCTGACGCCGCCGACGCGGTGGTCGTGCGATCCCGATCCCGATCCGTGTCCGTGCGCCTGGGCAAGGTCGAGGGCGTCGAATCCTCGGAAAGCGACGATTTCTCCCTGCGCGTTTTTCTCGGCAAGCGCGTGGCGAGCGTGTCGGCCAATCCCGGCTTCGATCTCAAGACGCTCGCCGAGCGGGCGGTGGCGATGGCCAAGGCCTCACCGGAAGATCCCTTCGCCTGCCTCGCCGATGAGGCGGATCTTTCGCGTGATGCGCTGGATCTCGGCCTGTTTGATCCGACCGACGTCGACTCCGCGCATCTGACCGACGCGGCGCTCGCCGCCGAAGCCGCCGCGCTTGCGGTGCCCGGCGTCACCAATTCCAGCGGCGCCGGCGCCTCCGCCTCGATGGGCGGTCTGGTGCTGGTCACCTCGCACGGCTTTTCCGGTTCCTATATGGCCACACGCTTCGGCCGAGGCGTCAGCGCCATCGCCGGCGAAGGCGTCAACATGCAGCGCGATTACGAGGGCGACAGCCGTCTGCACTTCAGCGATCTCGACGCCGCCGAAGAGATCGGCCGCAAGGCTGGCGAGAGGGCGGTCCGTCGCCTCAATCCGCGCAAGGCCGACACCGGCGCTGGCCTGACCGTCATCTACGATCCGCGCGTTTCGCGCGGTCTCGTCGGCCATATCGCTTCCGCCATCAACGGCGCGGCGATCGCCCGCAAGACCTCGTTCCTGATGGACAAGATGGGACAGCAGATCCTGGCGCGCGGGCTGAACGTCACCGACAATCCGCTCGTCCGCAAGGGGTCGTCTTCTCGACCTTTCGATGGCGAAGGCGTGCGTGGCGAGGCCATGGTCATGGTCGAAGACGGCGTGCTCAAGCATTGGTTTCTGGCGACCTCGGCCGCCCGCGAACTTGGCCTCAAGACCAATGGCCGCGGCGTGCGCGGCGGCAATTCCGTCTCGCCGTCCTCCACCAATCTGGCGCTTGAGCCGGGCGACATCTCGCCGGAAGATCTGATCAAGGGGGTGACCTCAGGTTTTTACGTCACCGAAATGATCGGCCATGGCGCAAATCTGGTCACCGGCGAATATTCGCGCGGCGCTTCCGGCTTCTGGATCGAGAATGGCGAGTTGACCTATCCCGTCTCCGAAGTCACGATCGCGTCAAACATGAAGGACATGTTCCTCTCGATGATCCCGGCTGACGACATCGACCGTAAATACGGCGTGGCGGCCCCGACCGTGCTCATTGAAAACATGACCATTGCGGGAAAGTGAAAGCGAAGGTCCTTTGACATTTTCCCTTGCCGATGATCTCGAACTCCTGCGCGTGGCAGCGCTCGCCGCCGGTCGCGTTGCGCTCGGCTATTTCCGGAATGATGTCCAAGTGTTCTGGAAAAATGACGGAGCCTCGCCGGTCACCGCAGCCGATCATGCCGCCAATGACGTCTTGAAGGAACATCTTCTCCGCGCCCGGCCCGACTACGGCTGGCTGTCCGAGGAGAGCGAGGACGATGCGTCACGCCTGAGCGCCGCCCGCGTCTTCGTCATCGATCCGATCGACGGAACGCGCGCCTTCATGACAGGCCGGGAAACCTGGGCGGTGAGCGCCGCTGTGGTCGAAGGCGGAAAGCCTGTGGCGGGCGTACTCTTCGCGCCGGCGCTCAAGGAGCTTTTTCTCGCCGATGCGAGCGGCCGGACCGAGAAAAACGGCCAGACGATCCATGTGGCTTCCAGCGACGCCGCGGGTCGCTTCACCGTCAGCGCCGCCGATGATGTGATGGGCAGTCTCGACGCCAATCTGCGCGCACGCATGGACAAGGTGGGTCGCATTCCGTCTCTCGCTTATCGGTTGGCGATGATCGCGGATGGACGTCTCGATGCGACACTGGTCAAGCCGGACGCCCATGATTGGGACCTGGCGGCGGCGGACCTTATTCTCTCCAATGCCGGGGGCGTTCTGAGCGACGCGCTCGGCGCGGCCATTGTGTACAACAAGCCGAACCCCAGCCACGGCCTCTTGGTCGCCGCGCGAACCGATTTGCATCGGCAGGTGACCGGGGCGCTTTCCTATTGACGGACTCAATATGGGATTGAGCGCAAATCCGGTCGGGTCTCCATTGACTTTGCATCGGATTGCCGCAATTCCATGTCCACGTGCGTATCCATTCGGTCCATAAAAATTCGATAAGAAGAGGAAGCATCCATGTCCGAAGCAGCGGGCTCCAAGCAACTCCTTCACCTGGTTTTCGGCGGCGAACTTACCACGCTTGGCGCGACCGAGTTCAAGAACCTCAATGAACTCGACATTGTCGGCATCTTTCCTGACTACGCCTCGGCGCTGACCGCCTGGAAGTCGAAGGCCCAGCAGACGGTTGACAATGCCCATATGCGCTATTTCATCGTGCATCTGCACCGCCTCCTCGAGCCGTCCCAAGGCTGACGGATGAAAAGGGGAACAGGCGCATGAGCAGTCTGCGCGCTCGGGCGGCCCTCTGGGCTTACCGCTGGGCGGGCGTGGTCGCCTACCCGGCGATCAATACGCTCGTGGCGGTCCGCTCGGCTCGCGGCAAGGAGGAACGGGCGCGCCGTTCGGAACGCTACGGCTATGCGAGCGCGCCGCGCCCGGAAGGGCCATTGGTCTGGGTTCACGCCGCCAGCGTCGGCGAAACCAACGCCATGGTTCCCCTGATCAAGGAAATCTCCCGGCGCGGCATCACTGTGCTACTGACCACTGGCACGGTCACGTCGGCGACCGTGGTGAACGCCCGCCTGTCCGGCTATGTGATCCACCAATATGTGCCGCTGGATCTCAAGACGGTGGTCGAACGGTTCCTGGAATATTGGCAGCCCGATCTGGCCTTGTTCGCCGAATCTGAAATCTGGCCCAATACGATCATGGCGCTCGGCAGGCGGCATATTCCGCAGATCCTCGTCAATGCGCGCATGTCGGATCGCTCCTTCAGGCGATGGTCGTCCTTTCCGAATGTCGCCTCGGCCTTGTTTGAAAATCTGGCGCTGGTCATCGCTCAATCCGAGCTCGACGCCAGCCGCATGCAGGATCTCGGCGCCTTGCCAGTGCTGGTCTCCGGCAATCTGAAGGCTGACAGCGACATGCCGGAAGCCGACGCCGTCGCCCTGATGCGCCTGCGCCAGCAGATCGGCGGGCGTTCGACCTGGGCGGCGATCTCGACCTTCGATGGCGAGGAAAAGGCGGCGGGTCAGGTCCACAAGGCGCTGAAGTCTCGTCTCGATCTCCTGAGCATCGTCGTGCCGCGCCATCCCGAGCGCGGCGATGATATCGAAGCCTTGTTCAAGGAGCAGGGATTGACGGTTGCGCGCCGCAGCCGCGGTGACCAGATCGCCGCCGACACCGACATCTATCTCGGCGATACGATCGGCGAAATGAGCCTTTATCTTCAGCTGACGGAAGTGGCGTTCGTGGGACGTTCGCTGACGGCGGAAGGCGGACAGAATCCGCTGGAGCCGGCGATGATGGGCTGCGCGATTTTGTCGGGGGGGCATGTGGGGAATTTTCGCGAAAGCTATCAAATGCTGGCCCGCAATGGCTCGGCCCGCATGGTGCGCGATACCGAGATGCTGGCCAAGGGCGTCTATTATCTGATCACCAACGAACCGGCGCGGCATCAGATGATCGACGCCGGCCTGCAGACGGTGCATCAGATGCGCGGCGCGCTCTCGGCGACGCTGCGTGGGCTTGAGCCCTATATCAATCCTTTGACCATGAAGGCCCGGCTGATGCCGCGCGCCAGCGCCAATGGCGGATGACACGATGACCAGATTTTCCGCGGTCCTGTTCGACAAGGACGGCACGCTGCTCGATTTCGACAAGACATGGGAGCCCATCAACCGCCGCGCCAGCCTGTTCGCCGCTGATGGCGATGCGATGCTGGCCGATCGTCTGATGGTCATCTGCGGCATGGATCCAAAGACCGGCAAGGTCTCGGCCGGCAGCTTGTTCGCCGCCGCCGCCTCCAGCGAAATCGCCGCCGCCATGGCCCAAGGCGGTTCTCCTTATGACGCCGAGGAACTGACCGTCCATCTTGACCGGTTCTTTCTTGAAGGCGCCGCCAATTCCGTTCCTGTCACAGATCTTCCGGCCTTGTTCTCAAGGCTCAGGAGCAGGGGGCTGAAACTGGGCGTCGCTTCCTCCGACAACGAAGCCTCGATCCGCCTGATGGCGGAACGGTTGGGCGTCATTGGATTTCTGGATTACATCGCGGGATATGACAGTGGTCATGGCGTCAAGCCCGGGCCTGGCATGATTGAGGGTTTCGCGCGTCAGGCCGGCGTGCCCCTTTCGGAGATCGTGATGGTCGGCGACAATACCCATGATCTCCACATGGCGCGCAACGCCCGGGCCGGTCTCGCTGTCGGCGTGCTGACCGGAA
Organism: Rhizobium sp. SG_E_25_P2; assembly: GCF_029892285.1. Classification (GTDB taxonomy): domain Bacteria; phylum Pseudomonadota; class Alphaproteobacteria; order Rhizobiales; family Rhizobiaceae; genus Rhizobium_E. Next base: position 76,514 of record NZ_JARXVM010000001.1, on the reverse strand, counting down.
CCAGCGGTCGCGACGCGCTCGCGCCCGATGCGGATCATGTCTTGGCCAGCATCGATGACCTGGAAGCGCTGTTGGATCGCCTTTAACGGCCTTCGCCGCGTCAAGTGCGCATCTCTTTCCGCCTCTCCTTGCTTTTCCACGCATTTTCGCGTTCTCTGATGTCGCAATTCACCTTCAACGCGAAAAACAGGGTCTCGCGAAGACGCGAGACGGAAGCGATGGTATCGGATTCACCGCCCTTCTGGTGGCGGAAGACCGGATGGGAGGCCTTGGCGCTCGCGCCTTTCTCCTGGATCTACGGAGCGGTGGCCGCACGCAATCTGCGGCGTGGCGCGCGCGCGCCGCTTCCTGTTCCCGTCATCTGCGTCGGCAATTTCACCGTCGGCGGCGCCGGCAAGACGCCCACTGTCATTGCGCTCGCCAAGGCCGCAAAAGCTATTGGAATGAAGCCGGGCGTTCTAAGTCGGGGATATGGCGGTAGTATCGATCGGACCACCGTCGTCGATCCTCACCACCACCGCGCGCGCGATGTGGGCGACGAGCCGTTGTTGATCGCCCGGGAGGCGTTGACGGTGATCGCCCGGCGGCGAATCGATGGCGCCAACAGGTTGATCGCCGAAGGCGCCAACCTCATCATCATGGATGACGGGTTTCAGAGCGCACGACTTCATGTCGACTATGCATTGATGGTGATCGACGCCCGGCGCGGCATCGGCAATGGTCGTATCGTGCCGTCGGGGCCAGTGCGCGCGCCGACCTCGTTGCAATTAAAATACGCCACCGCGCTTCTGAAGGTGGGGGAGGGCGTGGCTGCCGATCCCTTCATCCGGCTTGCGGCTCGGATCGGCAAGCCGGTGATGGAGGCGAAGATCGCGCCCCGCCAGGCGGACAATCTCGACGGAATGCGCGTCCTGGCGTTTGCCGGCATCGCCGATCCGGAAAAATTCTTCCGCACTGTCCGCGAGATCGGTGCGGAGCCTGTCGCGACCCGCTCCTTCGGCGATCATCAGCACCTGACCGATGACGAGATCGAAGACATCCTGTCGACGGCGGATAGCGAAGAATTGCAGATTGTCACCACGGCCAAGGATGCCGTGCGGCTCATTGGCCATCACGGCCGCGCTGAGGAATTGGCCCGCCGCATGCAGGTCATTGATGTCGACATGGCCTTCGACAATCCGCAGGCGCCGACGCTCATTGTTCGTGAGGCGGTGGAGACGGCGCGGCGCAGGCGGGCCAAGGCGAACAAGGCGTAAGCGTCAGTTCGCCCGGATGTGGCCCGCGCGCTTTTCCGCTTCGAGCGACGCATCGGCGTCAGCATAGGCTTCCTGGCGGTCGACGCTCCAGTATTTCAACTCGTCGAGTGGGATCTGCTGGCCGGTGACGGCGCAGACGACGTAACCGCCGGGCAACAGGATTTGGAAATCGCCGTCGAGATAGCGAATCTTGGCTTCGCGGCTTCCGCTTCCTTCAAACCGGTTCATATGCAATCCTGCTGATCATCTGTGTCGGGCCGATATACAGAGGTGCTGCGCATCGCGCCACAAAAATCAGCTTCGGCCGAACAACCGTTCGATATCCGCGAGCTTCAATTCGATATAGGTCGGGCGACCGTGATTGCATTGGCCGGATCCCGGCGTCGCCTCCATCTGCCGCAGAAGTGCATTCATCTCCTCGACCCTGAGACGACGACCGGAGCGCACCGAACCGTGGCAAGCCATGGTCGCAGCCACATGCTCGAGCCGGGCATGCAGGCCGCGTGACGTGTCCCATTCGCCGATCTCATCGACGAGATCCTTCACCAGGCCCTGAATATCGGTCTCGCCGAGCATGGCCGGCGTCTCGCGGATCAGGATCGCGCCGGGGCCGAAGCGTTCATACACCAGGCCGAGCCGTTTGAGATCATTGGCATGTTCCATCAACCGGTCGCAATCTTCTTCGGGCAGGTCAATGATTTCCGGGATCAGCAGCGCCTGGGTCGGCAGGTCCCGATCCCTCAGCGCCTTGCGCATGTCCTCAAACACCAGCCGCTCATGGGCGGCGTGCTGATCGACGATGACGACGCCGTTTTCCGTCTGCGCCACGATATAGTTTTCATGCAATTGCGCCCGCGCTGCGCCGAGCGGATGCCGTGTCAGGTCCGGTTGGGCGGTCTCGGCTGCAGCGATGATGGGCGCCTCAGTGCGTGCAGAGGGCGCGGCAAAATCGGCGAAGCCCTGCTGGCGTAGCGGCGAGGTCTGCGGCTGCTCGGCAAAACCCATGGGCTCGAAAGGCCGCGACGGCGATTGCTGGGCCGTCCAGTTCTGGGCAGGCGGCGCGCGATAGCCGGAAAAGCCTGGGCGGAACGCGTCCATCATCGACCGGGTCGCGGTCGTGGAAGAGCGGTCGCCTTCCCGCAGCAGCGCCTGCCGTATTGCGCCGACGATCAAGCCGCGCACCAGACCCGGATCGCGGAAGCGCACATCCGATTTTGCCGGATGCACATTGACGTCGACCAGCGCCGGATCGAGCTCGATATCCAGCACCGCCGCCGGATATCGGCCCGACGGCACGGTCTCGGCATAGGCGCCGCGCAGCGCCGAGATGATCAGCTTGTCATTGACCGGCCGGCCATTGACGAAGGCGAATTGATGGGCGCTGTTGCCGCGATGGAATGTCGGCACGCCGGCATAGCCTGACAGGCGCACGCCTTCGCGCTCTGCGTCGATTTCGATGGAATTGTCCTCGAAATCCTTGCCGATCACCTGGGCAATGCGCGCCAGTTTGTCGCCCGGCGTCGCGGGAAATTCGAGAAGCGACCGGTCGGTGCCCGACAGCGTAAAGCGGATATGCGGGAAGGCGATGGCCATGCGCCTGACCACTTCGGTGATCGCGCCGGCCTCAGCCTTTTCCGTCTTGAGGAATTTCAACCGCGCGGGCGTGGCGAAGAACAGGTCGCGCACCTCGACCACCGTGCCGGCATTAGCGGCCTTGGGTCTGATGTCCGACATCTTGCCGCCATGCACGCTGACCTCGAACGCATCGTTTGCATCCTTCAGCCGCGAGACGATCGACAGTTTGGCGACCGAACCGATCGACGGCAGCGCCTCGCCGCGAAAACCGAGCGTGCGGATATCCTCAAGCCCCCGTTCGAGCTTGGAGGTGCAATGCCGGCGCACGGCCAGCGCCAGATCCTCCGGCCCCATGCCCGACCCGTTGTCGACGATGCGCAGCAACGACTTGCCGCCGCCGCTGGTGGCGATCTCGATGCGCGTCGCGCCGGCGTCGATGGCGTTTTCGATCAGTTCCTTGGCGGCGCTGGCGGGGCGTTCGATCACTTCGCCGGCGGCGATCTGGTTGATCAGCGTTTCTGGCAGGAGCTTGATGGTCATGGAGCCTTTTCCCGGATTCGCGCCTCTCGCGAAAGCAAAATCCTATTCGGCCGCGTCTTTTTGTCGGACGGGAATGCGCATGAGATTGGCCCTGAGCGCCGCAGGCTTTACCGGCTTGTTGAGCAGCACCGCGCCCAGCCTGTCCGCCGCGGCACGAACCTCTGCCGTCCGGTCGGCGGTGACGAGAATGGCGGGCAGATCCGGCAGCCGCGCTCTGACCGCCTCGATCGCCTCGATGCCGGTGGAGTCATCGAGATGATAGTCGGCGATGACCATGTCGAAAACCACGCTATCCGTCTGCAGAAGGGCTTCGGCCTCTACGCGCCCTGCCGCCTTGGCGACGCGCGCGCCCCAGCCTTCGAGAAGGAGCCCCATGCCGTCGAGGATTGCCGGCTCATTGTCGATGCAGAGAATGCTGAGATGGTCCAGCCGCGCGAGCGCGGTCTGCGGCCCGTCGCTGGCGGATGCGTTTTTCGCGTCAGGAACCTGTTCGATGAGCGGCAGCCGCACCCGAAACACCGTGCCCTTGCCGGGCGTCGACTGGAGTTCGACCGGATGGTTGAGCACACGGCCGATACGGTCGACGATCGACAAGCCCAGGCCGAGGCCGGACGCTGTGCGGGCGCCCTCGTCGAGCCGGGCGAATTCCTTGAACACGGTGCGGAATTTCGATTTGGGAATGCCGATGCCGGTGTCATGCACCTCGATCCACACTTCCTGGCCGCGCTTTCGCGCGCCCACCAGCACCCGGCCCGTCACCGTATATTTAATGGCGTTGGACACCAGATTTTGAACCAGCCGGCGCAGCAGCATGCCGTCGGATGTCACTTTCAGAGATGTCGGCAGGAAGGTGAGTTTCAGCCCGCGCGCCTGGGCGAGCGGCTGATAATCCGTCTCGACGCGCTTCAAAAAGGGAGCAAGCGGCAAGGCGGTCAGTCTAGGCTTCATCGCGCCGGTGTCGAGCCGGGAAATGTCGAGCACGGCGCCAAGAATGGATTCGACCGATTCCAACGCCGAATCGATATTGAGCACCAGGTCGCTGTTGGACGAATGGCCCAGCCGTTCGACCAGTGTCGACGAGTAGAGCCGCGCCGCATTCAGCGGCTGCAGAATGTCGTGGCCGGCGGCGGCGAAGAAGCGTGTCTTGCCAAGATTGGCCTCTTCGGCGGCGGCGCGCGCTTCGGCGAGCTGCTGGTTGACCGTGGTCAGTTCCTGGGTGCGCGCGCTCACCCGCGCCTCCAGCGTCTCATTGGCGACTTCAAGTTCGCGCGCAGCCTTCACCTGTTCGCTGATATCGGTGACAGTCGTCACGATGCCGCGATCCGGCATGGCGTTGGAGCGAAGTTCGACGATGCGGGCGCCGTGATCGAGATGCAGAACGATGCCCGTCTCCGGCGTAAGGATCGTTTCCATGACATCGACTTCGCTTCCGGCGGTGATATCGCCGCGTTCGGCCAATTGGGCGACGATGGCGGAAAGCGGATAGCCGACCTGTCCGACGCTTTCCGGCAGATCGAGCAAAGCGCGAAACCGCCTGTTCCAGATCGACAGGCGGTTTTCGGCGTCGAACACCGCCACGCCCTGGTCCATCTGCGCGAGCGCCGTCTGCAGCACACCCTGATTGTATTCGATTGCTTCCGATGCCTGGTCGAGCAACAGCGCTGTGTCGTCGGGCTGGGCATCGTGGCGGCGCATGGTCAGCGTCATCACCAGCCGCGCCGAGGATGAGCCGATCGCCGAGCCCAGCAATTGTTCGGAGAAATTCAGCAGATCGGCGTCTGCGACCTGCCTGGGATCAAGCGGCCTGCCGCGGCGTATCTCGAAATTGGCGAAGGAGCGCTGCATCCGCTCTTCGCCCAGATAGCGCCCTATGACGGTCTTCAGATCGCCGACGGTCAGGCCCGTGCGCCAACTGCGCATCAACAGACGCGGATTTTCTGATTGCGGAATAAACACCGCCGCCTGCTGCCGCTCAATGAGCTTGGCGTTGCGGCTCATCGAGCCAATGATGAAACAGGCGGTGTTGATGATCAGGCTGAGCAGCACCGAATTGATAAAGGGATCGCTGCCCGGGCCGGAAAAGAATTTCGACGACGGCAGCAGCGCATCGAGAATGAGCCCGGCGTCGGAAGAGGTGTCGGTGCCGCCGAGCGAGGGGATGAACAGCAGCCAGGCCCAGACCATGAATCCAGACGCAATGCCAGCGATGGCGCCGCGCGCATTGGCGCGCCGCCAGAACAGCCCGCCGAGCATGGCCGGCGCCATCTGCCCGATTGCGGCAAAGGCGATAAGGCCGATCGAGGCCAGGCCGTTCGAAGCGCCCGCCGCCCGATAATAGAGATAGCCGAGCAGCATGACGCCGAAGATTGATCCGCGCCGGACCATCAGCACCAGTCGGCCGAGATCTGCGGTCGTGTCGCTGGGCGCGCCGACCAGATTGCGCCTCAAGAGCACCGGCAGCACGATGTCGTTGGAAATCATAATCGCCAGGGCCACTGAGGCGACAATCACCATCGCGGTCGCCGCCGAGAAGCCGCCGATGAAGGCGATCAGAGTGATCGTTTTAAGTCCCGATTGCAGCGGCACGGTCAGCACATAGAGATCGGCGTCGCCGGCGCCGTTGAACAGGATCACGCCGCCTAGCGCGATCGGCAGCACGAACAGGTTGATGGCGATCAGGTAGAGCGGAAAGAACAGCGCCGCGAGCTTCAGTTCGCCATGGCTGCGGTTTTCCACCACGGTGACATGGAACTGTCTGGGCAACATGACGATCGCAAAGGCCGAGAGTGCGATCAACGTGATCCAGCGTCCAGGCGGTGTCTGATAAGCCAGCGCTGCAGCGGCTTCCGCATGGCGTCCAGCGGCTGTGAAGAGGTCGGCGGGGCCATCGAACAGGAAGAAGGCCACGGTGACGCCCACCGTGCCGATGGCCAGCAGTTTCACCAGAGATTCCGTGGCGATCGCCACCATCAAGCCGTTCTGGTGTTCGGTCGCGTCGGCATGGCGAGTGCCGAACACCACGGCGAATAGAGCCAGCGATAGCGACACCAACAGCGGCAGGTCGATCAACTGATGCGAATCAAGCCCGATCGCATAATCGGATGTATCAACCAGCGCGGCGACGGAGGCTGAGACGGCCTTTAGCTGCAGGGCGATATAGGGCACGGCGCCGGCCAGCGCCACCAGCGCCACGATCATGGCGACCACGGGGTTCTTGCCATAGCGGGCGGCGATGAAATCGGCGATCGAGGTCAGCCTTTCGCGCTTGGCGATCACGGTGATCCGCCGGATCAGCGGCAGGCCCAGCGTAAACATCAGCATCGGGCCGATATAGATGCCGAGAAATTCCCATCCGCGCTCGGCGGCGAGCCCCACGCCGCCGAAATAGGTCCAGGAGGTGCAATAGATGGCGAGACTGAGCGCATAGACGATCGGCCGGCTGCGCTCGACCGCCTCTGGTCCTCGCGCCTTGCGATCACCGATCCAGGCCACCGCGAACAACAGTCCGAGATAACCGATCGCCGAGCCGAAAATCAGCCAGCCTGGAAGCATGCCTTCTCCTTGATGCGCCTCCCGCGCAGTCTGGAGCATAGGCCGAAGCCGGGCGGTGGAAAAGTCATTCCTTAGGATGGTGCGTTCCGGTATGGGGCGTCGGCAGTCTTGCGGTTAACTGATTATTAGCGTTTACTTTATCCGGGTGGACAAGCAAGGAGAGGCCCATGCTAAACGAATTCAAGACCTTCATCGCGCGCGGCAATGTGCTCGATCTCGCCGTCGGCGTGATCATCGGAGCCTCTTTCGGCGCCATCGTCAAATCGCTGGTCGAGGATCTGATCATGCCGGTCGTCGGCGCGATTATCGGCAATGTCGATTTTTCCAATTATTTTATCCCGCTGTCCAGCGCGGTAACGGCGACGTCGTTGGCTGCAGCGCGTGAACAGGGCGCGGTGTTCGCCTATGGCAATTTCATCACGATCCTGATCAACTTCCTGATCGTCGCCTGGATCATTTTCCTGCTCATCAAGGTCGTCAACCGCGCCATTCCAAAGAAGGAAGCGCCCGCCGCGCCGGCTGGTCCGTCCGAAGATGTGGTGCTGTTGACCGAGATCCGCGATCTCCTGAAGGCCAAGTAAGGCGCTCAGGCGCGGAATGTGATCGCCGCGTCGAGCGCCCGTTTGAGTTCGTCCTTAACGTCGGCCGACATGGCGAGAATGTCGGCCGCTTTGAGGAAGTCGAGGACGGCGATCTTGCCGACATTGGGCCTGAGCAGGATATCCGGTTTGCGGATCTTGAGTTTGGTCGCGATGATCGATTGCATCATCAACTGGCTCGCCCCGAACAGGCTTTCGATGCGACGCGGGATTTGCTGGTCTTCGCCTGCGGGCGCCCCGACCACATCGACGCCGATGACGATATCGGCGTCGTCAAACAGATAATCGAACGGCACGGGATTGTAGATGCCGCCATCGATCATCACCCGCCCCTCAAGCATCACCGGCATGAACACGGCCGGTATGGCGGCCGAGGCGGCAAGCGCCGGATAGAGCGGCCCCTGTTCCACAAGCACCTCCCGCTCGCCATAATAATCGGTGGCGATAGCGCCAAACGGGATCGTCAGGCTGGAAAAATCCTCGGGCAAGGATTCCGGCAGGAATGCTTTCAGGATGCGTTCAAGATTGTATTGGCCGACCCGGAAGCCGCCGCCGGAGACGAATTCCTGCAGCGTCGTCGGCCGCAGCGACCAGATGCGGTTCATCACCGCGCGGGGGTCTCCCACCGTCTTCAGAGTGAAGTCACGGATTTCTGCGCCGGAAAGCCCGGCCGCCATGCCCGCGCCCATGATCGCGCCGATCGAGGAGCCGGTGATCCGCACCGGGCGGATGCCGAGTTCGTCCAGCGCTTCGATGATGTGGATATGCGCAAGACCCCGCGCGCCGCCCCCGCCGAAGGCGATCGCCACTCTTGGCGCTGAAGAGCCTTGAGGAATCATGTCATCCTCAGTGTGTGGGCGTGTAGCGATAGAAATGCATGCGCGTATCGCCGAATTCACGAATTTCGAGAAAGACGAACGGCGCTTGGACATGGGGATCGACAGATGCCCGCTCTTCGAGAATGGCGAGCGCGCCGGGCTTCAGCCAGCCGCCAGCCGCCGCCGAGGCGAGCGCCTTTTCGCCGAGGCCCTTGTCATAAGGAGGGTCGGCAAAGACAAAGTCAAATGAGTCTATCGTGCCGCTTTGCCCAAGATCGGTCGCATCGCGCCTCAGGATGCGCGTGCGTCCCTGCAGTCCCAAGGCCTCGATATTGCTGCGGATGAGGCCGCGGCCTTCCACCGACATTTCCACGAACATGGCCTGCGAACAGCCGCGCGACAAAGCTTCCAGCCCCACCGCGCCGGTGCCTGCGAACACATCCATCACCCGGGCGCCGTCAAGCGCCTCGGGATATTTGTGGTTCAGGATGTTGAACAGGCTCTCGCGGCTCCGGTCAGTGGTCGGCCTGATGTCCTGGCTTTTCGGGGTTGCAAGCGCCCGGCCGCGAAACTCACCGCCGACGATCCGCACTGCCGCCCCTCACGCCCTTTCCGCCCGGTCCACCCTTGCGGGGGCCGCTTCTGTCATCCTTGCGGCCTTCGCCTGAGCGAGCGTCAGGACGGCGTCCTTCCGGCTTGCGCTGATCATCCCGACGGCCTTCGTCACGGCGTTTGTCATCCCTCGGCCTGTCTTCCCTGGGCCTATCATCCCTGGGTCTTTCAGCCCTCGGCTTGCCGTCACGGGGTCTGTCATCCCTTGGCCTGTCGTCCCGGCGCTTGTCGCCATCGCGTGCGAACTCGGGCTTGCCCTTGCCGAAAGCGCGCTTGGGGCCGTCGCCACGTTCCTTGAAGTCCGGCTTGCCGCCGGGCTTTGCTGTGCGCGCACGGGGGCGATCGCTGGCAGCGCCGTCTTCGCGTCCGCGCCGCGGCGGCCTTGCGTCACGATCATCCCGCGCTGCGTCGCCACGGTCGTCGCGGCGCGCCTTGGCGGCGGCGGGACGCTTTGGCTTTGAGGGTTTCTTGTCGGCGCCGTCCACCTTGGGCTTGCGCACCCGCAGGATCTGGCGTCCGGCGCGATCGGTGATCGTATCGCTGGCGGTTTCGGTGTCCGCGGGTCGCCCACCGGGCGCGATCCAGACATTGGCCGTGCGGATCGTGCCGAGCGGCGGACGCTTGGGCTTGTCGCTGCGACGGTCGTCATCGCGTCCCCGACGTTCCCGATCGCCACCGCGATCCCGATCCCCACCACGATCGCGATCGCCACCGCGCTCTCGATCGCCTCTCGGGCGGTCGCTCTTGTCGCGGTCGCCCTTGGCCCAGTCGCCCTTGCCGCGCGCCTCGCCCTTCGGCGGACGCTTGGTGTCGATGCTGGCGAGATCGCGGTCGCGCCGCTCCTCGCGGCTTTCGCGCCGCGGCCTCTCAGTGGCTTCTGGCTTGTCCGCCTTCGGCTCTTCGCCCGCCTCCTTGGGAAGCGTGTTGATCGGCGCTTCGAAATTGGCGTTGGCTTCTGCGATCAGGCGCGGGCCGAGCTGGTCGCGCAGCGTGCGGCTGCGCACTTCGACGACATCGCCGTCTTCGAGTTCGCCGAGCTGGAAAGGGCCGTAGGAGATGCGGATCAGGCGGTTGACGTCAAGGCCGAGCGCGCCGAGCACATTCTTGATCTCGCGGTTCTTGCCTTCGCGCAGACCCATGGTGATCCAGACATTGTGACCCTGCTGGCGGTCGAGCGTGGCTTCGATCGCGCCATAGAACACGCCGTCGACCGCGATGCCCTCTTTGAGGCTGTCGAGCTTCTCCTGGTCGATCGCGCCATAGGCGCGCACGCGGTAGCGGCGCAGCCAGCCGGTGGTAGGCAGTTCCAGCATGCGCGCCAGACCGCCGTCATTGGTCAGCAGCAGCAGGCCTTCGGTGTTGATGTCGAGACGACCGACGGAGATCACTCGCGGCAGATCTTCCGGCAGGTTGTCGAATACGGTCGGGCGGCCCTCGGGATCGTAATTGGTGGTCACCAGCCCGCTGGGCTTGTAATAGATCCACAGACGGGTTCGCTCGATCGCGCTGATCGGCTGGCCGTCGACTTCGATCGTGTCATCAGGCGTACAGTTGACGGCGGGCGTGGTCAGCACCTTGCCGTTCAGAGACACCCGGCCTTCCAGGATCATGCGCTCGCAATCGCGGCGAGAGGCGACGCCGGCGCGCGCCATGATCTTGGAGATGCGTTCGCCCTCGCCGGTCACTTCGAGATGAGCGGGGTTCTTGTCCTTGCCAACGGGACCTTTGGCCGGTCGCGCGCCCGGGCCCTTGCCAGAGGCGAATTTCCCGCCTTTGTCTGCGCCGGTTTTGGCCCGCGTCGGTTTCCGGCCAGCCGGTTTATTGTTGTCTTTCATCTGTCCTTGCCTTTGTTCTTACGCTCTCCTATCAGGACATCATGCCCGGGTTAAGAGGAAATACCGTGTGAAGCCGGCAAAACCATTCATGGAGGTCGCATTCGAGGAAGCACGCGCCGCCGCAAGCCGCGGGGAAGTGCCGGTCGGCGCCGTGATTGTCAAGTCGGGCCTGATTATCGCGCGGGCCGGAAACCGCACGCGCGAGAAGAACGACCCCACCGCCCATGCCGAAATCGAAGCCATTCGCATGGCCTGTGCGGAGATTGGCGACGAACGGCTCACCGATGCCGATCTCTATGTGACGCTCGAACCCTGCACCCTCTGCGCCGCCGCCATCTCCTTCGCCCGCATCCGCCGGCTCTATTATGGCGCGTCCGATCCAAAGGGCGGGGCTGTTGACAGCGGCGTGCGCTTTTTTGCGCAGCCCACCTGCCATCATGCGCCCGACGTCTATTCCGGTTTTTCGGAAAGACAGTCGGCCGAACTGCTCAGATCCTTCTTTCGGGATCGCCGCGACTGATCAGGCAGCCTCGGCCTCGTTGGCGTCATGCAGCACGACGCGATTGCGACCGCCGGATTTGGCGCGATACAGACGGCGGTCCGCAACACGATAGCGGGCGAGCGCCTCGCCGGATCCCTCAAACACTGTCGCGCCGATGCTGAGCGTCGTCTTGACCGTGCGTCCTTCATAGATCAGGCCGAGGTCCTGTGTCGCCTGGCGGATGCGGTCGGCCACATGCAGCGCTTCTTCCGCATCCGCGCCGTCGAGGAAGACCGCGAATTCCTCGCCGCCAACCCGACCCCAGAAATCCAGCGGCCGCAGCGAGTGTGAAATGGCCTTGGCGATGCCGCGCAAGGCCTCGTCTCCGGCAAGATGGCCGTGTATATCGTTGATTGTCTTGAAATGATCGGCGTCGCACAGCAGCAGGGCCGCGCAGCCGGCCTTGCCGCAGGCTTCCTCGAACATGAGCAGGAATGTGTCGCGGTTCAGCCCGCCGGTCAGGCCGTCGATCCGCGCCTTGTGAGCCATCAAATCATGCGCTTGCGTCAGTTCGCCATGCAGGCGATCAAGCTCGGCATGCGCCTGGGCGAGTTCGTCGCGCGCTTGCCGGATCCTTTCGGTCTGGGTGAATTGATAGGCGCTGGCGGGCCAGGCGATCACCAGCGGACAAACGAGGCTCATCCAGAAGCCGGGTCCATCCGGCGTGCCGCCGAGCAGCGGGACGACCAAGAGGCAAATGGACACCGAGACGATCATCGAGATGATCGTCACCGCGCTGGCTTTTAGAACTGTTTTTTTGCTCACCGTCATGCCGTAGCGTTAGGCTGGGAAAGTTAACAAGAAATTTTCCCCGGAAGCGCAGCGAATAAAATTGATATTTTCGTAAAAACTTAATGAAAGAACGAAAAACACAATGGGACGTTGAAACAAAAAAGCGGCCCGCAGGCCGCTCCTCGTCAATCGAAAACCTGCCACCATTTCTTGCCGCTGCCGGCAATCTCGGCTTCCTTCTTGCGTTCTTTTTCCTTCTTGGTCTCGGGCGTGCCGAGATCGGTCAGCTTGGAAGGATCGTCGACGCGACGATAGTCGAGCGGCGGATCGCTCATGAAGCGGCGCTGGTCGGAGTAACGACCGTCCTGGATCTTGCGGGCTTCGCGGAAGGCTGCCGCCTGTTGCTCGGGCGACATCGTCTTGCCATCGGTCACGGACACGGCGAGCGGCGAGCGATAGCTGGAATTGTTCGCATTAGCGTCGGCTTCATTGCGCAGACGCTTGCGCAGTTCCTCAGGGCTTTCCACCCATTGCGGATTGTCCTTGCTGGCGATGTTCTTTTCAGGCTCCACCAGTGCACTGACATTGGCTGGCTTCACCAGCTGACCGCGCGGCTGATAGGCGAGATCTGGCTGCTTCTGCGGCTTCAGCGAAATCGCGTCGCCGAGATCGTCGAACAGCTGTTCATTGGACGATTTCCCGGTGCCGTAAGTCGGCCCCATGCAGCCGGACGCCGCCAGGCCGATAAGGGAAAGCGCCGCGAACGCGACAGCCACGCGATACAACTTTGTCATGCCGTCCAAGCCTTTCCGGCGAAAGATGCTCAATCGAAGTGGAGTGGAATAATCGGTTTAACGAAAATTCCGGCCATTTTCAGGCAGCTTTTACCGGAGATGGGCGTCAAGCGCAAATGATTCCGATCCGGAATTGCATCCCGTCAATTCGGGGCGACGCAGTCCTGTATGGAAAACGGCGCCCGAAGGCGCCGTTTTGGATTGTTGTCAGGCCTTGAGCGCGGCCAGTTCACGAAGCGCCTGCGCATCGCGCTGAGACACGTCGGGATAATCGGGGTCGGAGCCCACGTCGCGGGTGATTTTCCAGGAGCGGGCGCATTTGGCGCCTTCCGCCCGTGTCGGCTCTACCGCCACATGGGCGACGTCTTCCGAACGGAACGCTTCGGCCGGACCGTCGCCCGCCACCAGTGAAATGTCGGAGGTGATGCAGATTTCCGCGAAATCCAGACCTTCCACGGCCGCCATCAGCTCAGTGTCGGCGATGTGGACCACGGGCGCCGCTTCGAGCGAAGAGCCGATGCGCTTGTCCTTGCGCTCGATTTCTAGCGCGCCTGTTACGGCGCGGCGCACGGCGCGCACCTTCTTCCACTTCTCCGCCAGCGCCTCGTTCGACCAGTCAGCCGGGATTTCCGGGAACTGTTCGAGATGCACCGAGGCGGCCGAGGGATCGCGCGACAGCCAGGCCTCTTCCATGGTGAAGGGCATCATCGGCGCAAACCAGGTGACGAGGCAATCGAACAGCTTGCGGATCACGAACAGGGCCGAGCGCCGCTTCAGGCTCGACGGGGCGTCGCAATAGAGCGTGTCCTTGCGGATGTCGAAATAGAAGGCCGACAATTCGACATTGGCGAAATCAGACAGCGAGCGGACGATGCGCTTGAAGTCGAATTCGTCATAGCCCTGGCGCACCACCGCATCGAGTTCGGCGAGGCGATGCAGCATCAGCTTTTCGAGTTCCGGCAGATCGGCGTAAGCGATGTCCTCGCCCTGGTCATGGGCGAGTGTGCCGAGCATCCAGCGGATCGTGTTGCGGATCTTGCGATAGGCGTCGATATTGGTCTGGATGATCGTCTTGCCGAGACGCTGATCTTCCCAATAATCGGTGTTCATCACCCAAAGGCGCAGAATATCGGCGCCCGACTGGCCCATCACTTCCTGCGGCGTCACGGTGTTGCCGAGCGACTTCGACATCTTGCGGCCGTCCTCAGCCATGGTGAAGCCATGGGTGATGACCGTGTCATAGGGCGCGCGGCCGCGCGTGGCGCAGCTTTCAAGCAGCGAGGAATGGAACCAGCCGCGATGCTGGTCCGAGCCTTCGAGATAGACGTCGGCGGGCCATTTCAGGTCCGGACGGTCTTCAAGCGTGAAGGTGTGGGTGGAGCCAGAATCGAACCAGACGTCGAGAATGTCGGTGACCATCTGCCAGGTCTCGCCGTCATGCTCGGAGCCCAGGAAGCGCTCCTTGGCGCCCTCGGCGAACCAGGCGTCGGCGCCTTCCTTCTCGAAGGCTTCGAGAATGCGGGCGTTGACCGCCTCGTCCTTCAAGACAGTACCGTCCTTGTCGGCGAAGACGCAGATCGGCACGCCCCAGGCGCGCTGGCGCGACAGCACCCAGTCCGGGCGCTGCTCGATCATGGCGCGCAGACGGTTCTGGCCGCCCGCCGGCACGAAGCGGGTCTGGTCGATAGCGTTGAGCGCGCGCGAGCGCAGCGTGGCGCTATCGCCGAGGTCCTTGTCCATATAGACGAACCATTGCGGCGTGTTGCGGAAGATCACCGGCTTCTTGGAGCGCCAGCTATGCGGATAGTCATGCTTGATACGGCCGCGGGCGAAGAGATTGTTCGCGGCGATCAGCGCTTCGATGACGCGCTTGTTGGCGTCGCCCTTCTTGCCGTTGTCATCCATCACGCGCGCCGCGCCGCCTTCGGCCGAGGGGCCGAAGCCAGGGGCTTCGTCGGTGTAGAAGCCGTCGTCGCCAACGGTGAACGGAATCTTGGACGAGATGCCGCGCGCTTCAAGCGCCCGGGCATTGGCCATCCAGGCGTCAAAGTCTTCGCGGCCATGGCTCGGCGCGGTATGCACGAAGCCTGTGCCGGCGTCGTCGGTCACATGGTCGCCATCGAGCAGGGGCACGTCGAAGTCGTAACCCATGTCGGCAAGGGGGTGGGCGCAAATGATGGCGCCGAGTTCATCGCCGGTGACGCCGCGAAGGCGGGTGAATTCAAGCTTGGCCTTGGTGAAGGCGTCAGCCGCCAGTTTGTCGGCGAAAATGAGCTTCTCGCCTGGCTGCGGGCCAAAGTCATTGGCGGCTGCGGTCACTTCATAAAGGCCGTATTCGATACGGGACGAGAAGGAGATGGCGCGATTGCCCGGGATGGTCCAGGGCGTAGTGGTCCAGATGACTACCGAAGCACCAGCCAATTCGTCCTGACTTGTTGTTTGCTGACCAGGTTCTCCTCGCGGAGTCGGCTCTACGAGGCGGTGCGGAATCGGGAACTTCACCCAGATCGTATCGCTCTCGACCTCGTGATACTCGACCTCGGCCTCGGCAAGCGCCGTGCGCTCGACCACCGACCACATGATCGGCTTGGAGCCGCGATAGAGTTGGCCTGACATGGCGATCTTCAGAAGCTCGCCGGCGATGCGGGCTTCGGAATGATAGGCCATGGTCGTGTAGGGATTGTCGAAATCGCCCTCGATGCCCAGGCGACGGAATTCTTCAGACTGGATATTGATCCAGCCCTGCGCGAACTCGCGGCATTCGCGGCGGAATTCGTTGACCGGGACCTCGTTCTTGTCCTTGCCTTTTTCGCGATACTTTTCCTCGATCTTCCATTCGATCGGCAGGCCGTGGCAATCCCAGCCCGGCACGTAATTGGCGTCGCGCCCGCGCATCTGGAACGAGCGGGTGATGACGTCTTTCAGCACCTTGTTGAGCGCATGGCCGATATGGATATTGCCATTGGCGTAGGGAGGGCCGTCATGCAGCACGAATTTCTGCCGGCCGGCGGCGGAGGCGCGCAACTGCTTATAGAGATCCTGCTCCTTCCAGCGCTTGGCGATCTCCGGCTCCTTCTGCGGCAGGCCGGCGCGCATCGGGAAATCCGTCTGCGGAAGATAGAGCGTCGAGGAATAGTCGTTCTTGTCTGCGGTGTCGTTCATCGTCATACCGTCTTATGCGCTCGCGCCCGGTCGCGGGGGAGGGGCGGACAGCGCCTGCGAAAAATGGGAATATCGTGGATTGGAGTGGCGCAAACGCCAAAATCCCGGACCTCTGCTGTCGCCGTTCAGGCTGCAAAGGCCGGGCAAATAATTCGCGATATGATCCAAAGCCGCGCGCGATCCATGATGGGCGCTGTCTTAGGCGGTTTTTTTGGCAAAGGGAAGGGCGAAGGCCGCAAAACTTTGGCGCCTCAGGCCGTCCGCGCCCTCGCCATCTGCGCCCATCGCGCCGGCGTCGTTCCATAGGCGTTGCGAAACCAGCGCGTCAGATGCGCCTGATCGGCGAAGCCTGTTTCGGCCGCCACATCGGCGATATCAGCGCCTTCGCCAATTCGTTTGCGCGCCGCCTGCAGCCGCCGCATCACCAGAAACCGGTGCGGGCTAGATCCATGCATCCGCCGGAAAGCGCGGGCGATCTGGTAACGGTTGAGCCCCGACACCCTCTCCAGATCGTCGGAAGTAACCTGCTCGAAAGCGTGCTCCACCAGATAATCCCGTATCTGGCGCATGTCGGGCGTCGTTTTTACGCTGCGGCCCTTGGCAAGGCCTGCAAGCGTCGCAAGCCGTGCGGCGAGTTCGGCGAGGCAACCATCGAGCGCCAGTGGGTCGATGCCGTCCTCCATGCCGCTCAGGAGCCCTGCAAGAAGGCGTGTCACCAAGGGATCGTCGCCGACCGGCTGCTGGAGAAAGGGCAGGGTCATGATCCCCTCGGGCAGCGCGTCATAGAGCCTTGAAGGTTCGAGATAAAGCATGCGGTAGCGCAGGCCGGCGTCATCGCCGGCCTGGCCGTCATGAAGCTCATCAGGATGCAGCGCCAGCCACTGGCCGGGCAGGCTGAGCCGGCGCTCGCCGCGATAGAAGAACGTCTGCGCGCCGCTGATCGTCAAC
Organism: Rhizobium sp. SG_E_25_P2; assembly: GCF_029892285.1. GTDB lineage: Bacteria > Pseudomonadota > Alphaproteobacteria > Rhizobiales > Rhizobiaceae > Rhizobium_E. The sequence goes on along the minus strand of NZ_JARXVM010000001.1, from coordinate 59,550 downwards.
CCAAGCGCATAACTGTCATGGCGATGCGCCGCATAGGTGAAGCGCGACATCACCACTTCGATCCGTTCGAGCGCCTCGGCGTCCGGCGCGCGGCGAATATGATCGCCTTCCGCGCACAGACGTTCAAGACCAGCACTCTCCGTCCTTGCTAAGCGCCTGTCTTTATTGCCAGCCAAGGGAGTCCCCATGTTCGACACCAAAATCGTCCTGATCCTGCGCGAGGATCTGCCGTCCTGGCAAGCGCTGAATGTCGCCGCCTTTCTGATGAGCGGCGTGACGGCCGGCGTGCCCGAGATCATCGGCGAGCCCTATCTCGACCGCGACAGCAGGCGTTTCCTGCCCATCAGCGGCCAGCCGGTGATCGTGCTGGAAGCCGATGGCGAGACGATCCGCAAGGCAGCCGCGCGCATGCAGGAGCAGGGCGTGGAGGGTTCGGCCTATATCGAAGAGATGTTCTCGACCGGTCACGACGCCGCCAACCGCGCCGTCTTCTCGGAATTCGGCTCCGATGACGCAAAATTCGTCGGTCTCGCCTATCGCGCGCCCAAAAAGATCGCCGACAAAATTTCCAAGGGCGCCCACATGCATCGGTGATCTCGCCTCAATCCCGGCGGGCAAGCATCAACCGCATGACCACCATGCCCGCGATCATCGCCAGCAGAAACACATAGACTGAGGCTTCACCCAGACCGATCGCCGGAATGGCGCCGCCGGGGCAGAAGCCCGCTGCGCCCCAGCCGAGCCCGAACAGCGCCGCCCCGCCGATCAGCCTGCGGTCGAGCGCCGTCTTGGTCGGCTGGGCGAATTGCGCGTTGAGAACTGGCGCGCGGCGCATCCGGAAGACCAGCGCATAGCCTGGAATAGCGACCGCGAGCGCGCCGATCATCACGAAAGCGAGGCTCGGATCCCAACTCCCCATGACATCGAAGAAATTCATCACCTTGGCCGGGTTGATCATGCCCGAAATGGCGATTCCCAGGCCGAAGATCGCGCCGAAGGCGAGGGCGAAAAGCTCTCTCATCATGCGGCTCCGATCAGATGGCGCAGAACGAAGACGCTGACAAAGGCCGTCGCCATGAAGGTGAGCGTGGCTGCGATCGATCGTTTTGAAAAGCGGGCGATGCCGCACACGCCGTGTCCCGACGGGCAGCCGCCGCCCAGCACCACGCCGAGACCGACGACGAAACCGCCTGTTGCCAACGCCCAGGGCGTCGCGGGCGATGAGAAGGCGATCTCCCTGCCGCTTGCGAGCCAAAGAATTGGTGAAAGCGCCGCGCCGGCGAGAAACGCCGCCCGCCACGGCCAGTCCGCGGCCAAAGGCGGCAGGACGCCGGCGAGAAGTCCGGTCATGCCGGCGATGCGGCCGTGAAAGGCCATCAACAACACGGCGCTAAGGCCGATCAGGCCTCCGCCGATCAGGGATTGCAAGGGGGTGAAATCAGTCATTGCTCTCGTCTTGCTTCTTTGCGTCATGCGCAGCCGCTGGCTTTTTCTCAGCCATATCCGGCGGCAGGGGTAAATAGGCGGCGCGATTGAAATAGGCGCGGGTTCTCTTTTCGGCGTCGGTTAACGACCCGTCGCGCGACACCACCAGATTATAGCGGCCGAGACCGCTGAATTCGTTGGAAAACTTCACCCTGAGACCGAAAGCGTCGAGCGTAAACGGTTTGAGCGCCCTGATATCGGCGGCATGGTCGGCGAGGTCGCCCCAGCGGGTCTTTTCCGCCAAAAGCGTCAACATCCGCACAGCGTCGTTTGTCAAGCGGTCGCGCATTTCGGGGCTTGTGAAGATGAATTTGACGCGCGCCGACAGCAGATCGCCGTCCGGCAGGCCCTTGACCATCAGAAAGAAGCTGGATTGCTTGTCCGGCTCCGCAGTCGCGTTGAAGATCTGCTCGCCCCAGCATTCATAGGTTTTGCTGCTGAACACGCCCGGCGCCCAGCCGCTCATGGCGAAACCCGCTTCGGCAAAACTCTCACAAAGCGCCTTTGCGTCGATGCTGAGGCGGCGCAGAAAGGCGCTTTCCGCGTCCTTGATTTCACGGCGAAAGACAATCGGATCGAGCGGGATAGAGAGATTTCGCAGGCGCTTCGTCTTGGTGGCGGATGTGCCGGCGGCGATCTGTTGCGGGACTGGCGAAAGCCCCAACGCCGCGATAATCTGCTTCAGATTGGCCCCGTCGCGGGCGAGCAACACCGTTGCGCCGATCGCGCCGGCGATGACAGCGAAGGCGAGCCAGAAAAACAGGGTTCCGCGTCTGCGGATGGGAGACTTTTCCATCAGGCGCTGAGTTCCAAACCGGCGCGACCGCTCGCCTGCCTCCATTTAAGGGGGCGTCGGTCCTCTGGCAAGGCCGCTGCTCTTCTGGTGATTGCCCTAAATCATTCCAGAGATTAAGAAACCAGGCCATGTCGCCTTACTCGGGAGAAACGGCCATGACCCACCAGAACGCCGCTCAACGCGCAGACCTTCCGCGCCCTGACGTCAGCATCGATCAGGCGGCGGCGATTCTGCGAGACGCGTATGGTCTGGAGGGGCAAATCGTCGAGCTCGGCAGCCAGCAGGACCGCAATTTTCGCATCCGGACCGCCATTGGCGAGGCCTTCGTGCTGAAGATCGCCCGGACGGAGTATTCGCTGGCCGAATTGGAGGCCCAGAACGCCGCCATGCAAGCGCTCGCCGCCAAGGCGACAGGCTTCGAAGCGCCGCGCCCGGTGGCCGCGCGTTCGGGGAAAGAGATCATCGAACTGACGGTCGGCGATATGCCCTGCCGCGTCCGACTTCTCACCTATCTCGAAGGCGAGCCGCTGACCCGTCGCAAACATCTGTCCGAGGTCACCCGCCGCGCCCTCGGTCGCCTCTCGGCGGATGTGGCGGCGACGCTCGCCGGTTTCGATCATCCCGGCCTCGACCGGGCGCTGCAATGGGACATGCGAGCCGCTTACAGCGTCACGCTCGCCATGGCCTCGGCCATTCCCGATCCCGCACGGCGCGCGGCGGTGCTCACGGCGACGGAAGCCGCGGAAGCCCATCTCGCGCCTGTCCGCGACAGGTTGCGATTGCAGGCCGTGCATCACGACGTCACCGACGACAATGTCGTCGCTCGCATGGATGCTGACGGCCATCCCATCCCCGCCGGCGTCATCGATTTCGGCGATCTCATGCGCGGCTGGGTGATCGGCGATCTCGCCGTTACCTGCGCGGCGCTGCTGCATCACGCCGATGGCGATCCGTTCTTCATCCTGCCGGCAGTCGAGGCTTTTCATGCGACCTATCCCCTGACGGATGAGGAGTTGCAGGCGCTCTGGCCGCTGGTCGTGCAGCGCGCCTGCGTTCTCGCAGCCTCCGGCGAGCAGCAATTGGCGGTGGAGCCCGACAACGCCTATGTCGCCGGCAATATCGACCACGAGCGGGAAATCTTTCGCGTTGCGACCAGCCTGCCGATCGCAGTGATGCAGGCGGCAATTCTCGATGTTCTTGGAAAATCGAATGCCGCGCCCGCGCCGGCCGTGGCGCCGCTGATCGGTGATCTCGCCCCGTCCGCGCTGACGCCTCTGCGTCTCGATGCGCTCTCGGAAGTCTATCGTTCCGGAAACTGGCTGGAAGCCGACATCGATCGCCGGTTGCTCAAAGACGCTGCCGTCAGGACCGGCTTTGCTGCGACGCGTTACGGCGAACGCCGCCTGAGCCGGGCTGTGCATCATACGCCGCAAGCGCCGGCGTCCACAGCCTTGACGGTGGAACTGGCCGCTCCGGCAGGAACCCGGCTTCAAGCGCCGTTCGCTGGACGGGTTTTGCACACGGCCGGCGCGCTGGCGCTGGTTGGACAGGACCTCACTGTGTGGCTGACCGGCGCCGACGCGCTCGCCGCACCAGATACACCACTGGACATCGGCGACCAGTATGCAGCCGTGGGCGAGGAGGGTGTGGTCGGCGTCCAATTGAGCCGCCTCGGCGAGGAGAGGCCGCCCGCCTTCGTCGCTGATCATCAGGCGAGAGCCTGGATGCAACTCTGTCCGTCGCCCTCTGCGCTCCTGGGACGTGATCTCGATGCGCCGGCGCTGGCCAGCGAGGATCTGATGGCGGTGCGGCAGGCGCATTTCGCCAAGCCGCAGAAGAATTACTACCAGAACCCGCCGCAGATCGAGCGCGGCTGGCGCGAGCAGATGTACGGCACCAATGGCCGCGCCTATCTCGACATGGTCAACAATGTCGCCATCCTCGGCCATGGCCACGAGAAGCTCTCGGCGGCGGTCGGCCGGCAATGGAGCCTGCTCAACACCAATTCCCGCTTCCATTATGCCGGCATTGCCGACTTTTCCAAACGGCTCGTCGATCTCGCGCCCGAGGGCTTGGACACCGTCTTCCTCGTCAATTCCGGCTCGGAGGCCAATGATCTCGCGCTCCGGCTCGCCTGGGCGCATTCCGGCGCGCGCAACATGCTCTGCCTGCTTGAGGCCTATCACGGCTGGACGGTGGCGTCCGACGCCGTGTCCACCTCGATCGCCGACAATCCGCAGGCACTGACCACGCGGCCCTCCTGGGTGCATGCCGTCACCTCGCCCAACACCTATCGCGGACCCCATCGTGGGCCGGATTCCGCCCCCGGTTACGTCACCGAAGTGGAAAAGGCGCTGGCGCGGCTGGATGAAAAGGGCGAAGCCCTGGCGGGCTTCATCTGCGAAAGCGTCTATGGCAATTCCGGCGGCATTCCCCTGCCCAAGGGCTATCTCAAGGCTGTTTACGAGATGGTCCGCGCCCGGGGCGGCGTGACCATCGCCGATGAGGTGCAAGTCGGTTACGGTCGTCTCGGCCATTACTTCTGGGGTTTTGAGGAGCAGGGCGTCACGCCCGATATCATCACCATCGCCAAGGGCATGGGCAATGGTCATCCGCTCGGCGCCGTCATCACCAGCCGCGCCATTGCCGACAGTCTGGAGAAGGAGGGCTACTTCTTCTCCTCCGCCGGCGGCAGCCCGGTGTCCTGCGTGGTCGGCATGACCGTGCTCGACGCGCTGTTCGAGGAAAAACTGCAGGACAATGCGCGCGAGGTGGGCGATCATCTTAAGGCGCGGCTGGAGGCGCTCGGCCAGCGTTTCGATCTCGTCGGCGCGGTGCATGGCATGGGCCTCTATCTCGGCCTCGAATTCGTCCGCGACCGCCAGACGCTTGCCCCCGCCACCGTCGAGACGGCGCGGATCTGCGACCGCCTGCTCGATCTCGGGGTGATCATGCAGCCGACGGGCGATCACCTGAATGTCTTGAAAATCAAGCCGCCGATGTGCCTGTCGAAAGCCAGCGCCGACTATTTCGTCGATATGCTGGCTCGCGTGCTCGACGAAGGCTGGTGACCCCTCATGCCGCGCGCCAACCGGGTGACGCCCTTCGGAAACATCGAAGCGTCCCCGGCGCGCGGGTCTCTGATGGGCAATCGCGGCGATCTGCATGACAGGCAAGGCCGCATCGTCAGACCCTGGCGCAGCAAGGCGTGGATCAGTTGCACGCTTGAACCCCGGTCGCCGGGTTATCGGGTGATCTTCGATCAACGCGGTCACTATACGCCGCTCTTCTTTCTCGACGAGGCCGTGGCGCTCTCGGCAGGGCATCGCCCCTGCGCGCTTTGCCGCCGCCCGGCTTACAAAGCTTTTCGCACTGCGCTGGCGGAAGGTCTGGGTGAGGCGGAGCAGACGCTTTCAGCCGCCCGCATGGATCAGATCCTGCATCAGGCGCGGCACTGGCGAAGCGCGGGGCCGCATGTGGAAACACTCGGAGACCTGCCCGACGGCGGGTTCGTACTCCATGATCAAGCGCCGCATCTCCTGTGGTATGGCAATCTTCACCCTTGGAGCCACGCCGGCTATGGCGCGCCGACTGTCTTCGATCCCGCAACCAGGGTCGATGTGCTGACGCCTCCGCCCATTCTCGCTGCGCTCAAGGCCGGCTATCGCCCGCTGGTCCAGATTGGCGGCTGACGCAGCGCTTCAAATAAATGAAAATTCCTGTTTCAATTTCATTTTTCAGCGATATGCTGATGAAAACTTGGAAACAGGGGCGTGATGATGCTGACCAACGATCCGGTCTGGTCCTATGAGGCGCAACGGCGGGAGACGCCGCAGGCGACAGCGAGCAGCGGCAGCGTCGATCTGCTGGTGATCGGCGGCGGTTTCTGCGGGTTGACCGGTGCGCTTCATGCCGCGCGCCAAGGGCTCGGCGTTCGATTGGTGGATGCCGGCCGGATCGGCGAGGGCGCAAGCGGGCTGAATGGCGGCCAAGTTATTCCCGGCCTGAAATATGATCCGGATTGGCTTCTCCAGCATTTCGGCGACAAGCGCGGCGCCGCAGTGGTGGATTTCGTCTCGCGCACGGCCGACGCCGTGTTCGATCTCATCGAGCGGGAAAAGCTCGACGTTCCCCGGTCGCGCTCGGGCTGGATTCAGGCCTGTCATACGGAAAAGGCGCTCGCCGCCGCGACCGCGCGCTACAAACAATGGCGCGGCTACAGCGATCAGGTCGAGATGCTGGACGCAACGGGCATTCAGTCCGCAATCGGCGCCGATAATTATCTCGGCGGCTTTCACGATCGCCGCGCCGGCGTCATCAATCCGCTGGCGCTCACGCTGGAACTGGCGCGACTGGCTCGCGAAAACGGCGTCGAGATCCAGGAAAACAGCCGTTGCACCAGCCTTGCACGCCGCGACAATGTCTGGATCGCCCGGCTCGCCGATGGCTCCGAGATCCGGGCAGGCAAGGTGCTGTTGGCCGCCAACGCCTATTCCGACACTCTGATCCCGGGCCTCGCGGCCACGCTCGTGCCGCTTCATTCCCTGCAGATCGCCACCGCGCCGATTGCCGAGGACGTGCTGAGATCGATCCTGCCGGCCGGGCAGGCGGTGTCGGATTCCCGGCGTATCCTGGTCTACTACCGCCGCGCCGCCGGCAATCGCCTCATTCTCGGCGGTCGGGGTCCGATGCGTCTGCCGCGCGGGCCCGAGGATTGGGCGCATCTTGAGCGGGCTCTCGTCCGCTTGTTCCCGTCCTTGCGCGGCGTGGCGATCGAAAGACGCTGGTTCGGTCGCGTCGCCGTCACACTCGATCATCTGCCGCATGTGCATGAGCCTGCGCCGGGGCTGGTGACGATGGTGGGCTGCCAAGGACGCGGCGTCGGCTTGATGACCGCGTCGGGTCCGCGCCTGGTTGACTATCTCCTGAGCGGTGATCCGGACCGGCTGCCTTTGCCGCTGACGCCAATCGCGCCCATTCCTTTCCACCGTTTCCGGCAGGTCGGCGTTGGAGCTGCAATAGCCTGGTATCGCATGCTGGACGCTTTGGAGCGGTGAAGCGAGCTTGACTCTTTCTAAAAAATGAAAATGATGAACTGAATTTCATGTTTGAGTGAGCGGCCATGATGGCGATGCGGGAAAGGGTGCAGCAGGGAGGCGGATCGCGCGCGGTGTTCCGCGCTGTCATGCTGACGCCCGGCTCCTTCGTGGCTTTCGTTCTGATCCTCTTCTCGCTGGCGCTGGTGCTGTTTTTGTCGCTGCGCGTCAATGACGGCTCGCTGACCGGGGCAGGGGGCACTCTTGCAAACTATGTCACTGTCGCCACCGATCCGCTCTATGTCATGGTGGCGGTCAGGTCGCTGGTTATCGCCGGATTGGTCACGGCAGCCACGGTTGTCACCGCCTATCCCATTGCCTATTTCCTCGCCTTCCATGCCGGTCGCCATCGCGGCCTCATCCTTTTTCTGGTGACATTGCCATTCTGGACCAGCTATCTGCTCAGGGTCTTCGCCTGGAAGATCGTGCTCGCTTATAATGGCGTCCTGAATTCGGCGCTGGTCGGCAGCGGTCTGCTCAGCGAGCCGTCGCTGGCTTTTCTCAATACGCCCGCCGCCGTGGTGCTGACGCTCGCGCATGCCTATGCGCCTTTCGCGATCCTGCCGATTTTCGTGGCGCTCGACACCATGCCGAGATCGCTGTTCGAGGCGGCCGCTGATCTCGGCGCCAAGCCCTTCACCGCTTTTCGGCGTGTTGTGCTTCCTTACTCCATGCCGGGCGTGCTCTCCGGCGCGCTGGTCGTCTTCGTGCCCACCGTCGGCGACTATGTGACGCCCGCGCTGGTCGGCGGGCCGCAAAGCGTGATGATCGGCTCGCTGATCCAGGCGCAGTTCGGCAAGGCCAATGACTGGCCGTTCGGCGCGGCGCTCGCTGCCTCGGTGATGGCCTTGATCCTTGTGCTGATCCTCGTCGCCCGCATGGTCGATCGTCGTTACGGGAGCCGCCAATGACCGCGCACGCTCCACGCCTCAATGCCGGCGGGCTGCTCTGGCTCTATGTCGCAGCCTATCTGGTGTTCCTCTATTTGCCGGTCTGCCTGATCCCGCTGTTCTCCTTCAACGACGCAGTGCAGGCATCCTTTCCGCTCAAGGGTTTTACGCTCGATTGGTACAAGGCGCTTGTCGGCAATGAAGCGCTGGCTGCCGCTGTCGCCAATAGCCTGATCGTCGGCCTGACCTCGGCTTTTCTGGCGACGCTCTGCGGCGGCGCGATCGCCTATATGGATGTGTTCGGGCAATCGGTCTTCGCCAATCTCGTCTCGGCCATCGCCCGCCTGCCCATCCTGATTCCGGGCGTCATCCTCGGCATTTCGCTGCTGATCCTCGTCAATCTCGCCGGTCTCGGCCCATCGCTGACGGCCATGGTGGCGGGGCATGTGCTGGCCGGCCTGCCCACGACCGTCATGGTGATGCGGTCGCGCTTCCAGAACATTCCCCGCAGCATTCCCGAAGCCGCCGAGGATCTCGGCGCGCGCGAATTCCTGGTGCTCTGGAAAGTCATGCTGCCGCTCTCGGCCTCGGCCATCGGCTCGGCCTTCATGCTCGCCTTCCTGACCAGTTTCGACGAATTCATCATCGCCTTTTTCCTCGCCGGCTCCGATCAGACGCTGCCTCTGTTCATCTGGAGCCAGCTGCGCTTTCCGAAATCGCTGCCGATGGTGATGGCGCTCGGCAGCGTCATCCTGGCGGTCAGCATCGCCATTGCCGCCGCTGCGGAACTGCTCCGACGGCGCGGCCAGACGTGAATGGTCCAATCATAAAACCCAAGAGGAGAACGCGCATGAAAACTGGAAGACTGACCAAGATCCTGAGCGGCGCGCTCGCGGCGGCTCTGATCACGACGAGCGGATTGGCGCAGGCCGCCGACAAGCTGTCCTACTTCACCTGGTCCGGCTATGAACTGCCGGAATTCAGCAAGTCCTATCTCGCCGCCCATCCCGACGCGATCGAATATGCGATGTTCGGCGATGACGACGACGCCTTCACCAAGGTCAAGGCCGGCTTCCGACCGGATGTCGCCCATCCCTGCTATGACAAGATCGCCCGCTGGAACAAGGAAGGCCTACTGCAGCCGATCGACACCAAGCGCATCAAGAACTGGGACAAGATCTTCCCGACCTTCCGCAATCTTCCGGACCTCCAGGCCGGCGACGGCAAGGTGTGGATGGTGCCCTGGGACTGGGGCAACACCTCCATCCTCTACCGGACCGATCTGGTCGAGAATCCGGAAAAGAGCTGGTCGCTCCTCTGGGACAAGCAATATGCCGGTCGTATGGCCACGATCGACGCCGTGCATGACACGCCGCTGGTCGCCGCCCTTCTTGCGGGCGTCAACCCCTTTGACATGAGCGCGGCCGATCTCGACAAGGTCGCCGAGAAGCTCCGCGAACAGCGGCCGCTGATCTCCACCTACACCACCGACATGACCTCGGTGGAGCAGTCGCTGGCGAGCGGCGAACTGGTCGCGGCCATGACCTGGAACGCCTCCGCCGTGGCGCTCAAGAAACAGGGCGTGCCGGTGGAATTCATGAAGCCGAAAGAGGGCATGCTCACCTGGACCTGCGGCTATGTGCTGCTGAAGGACGCCAAGAATGTCGATCTGGCCTATGACTTCATCAACAGCCGTCTGGAAGCCGATTCCGGCAAATATCTGATCGAGGCCTATGGCTATGGCGCCTCGACCAGCACCGCTTTCGCCGAAGTTCCGGCCGATACGCTGAAGACGCTTGAATTGCCGTCCAATCCCGACGACATGCTCAAGACCACGGTTTTCACCGGGCCGATGAAGCAGAATGACGATCTCGCCAAGATGTTCGAAAAGGTCAAGGCGGGCGGCTGAGCCCATGCGCCGCCGCCGTCCCCCAAAGGGCGGCGGCGACCGGAGAGAAAGGACGCCAGAGTGCAAGAGATGACGGCAAGACAGATGCGGGATGCGACGGAGGCCGACGTCATTGTCGGCCGGCGGGTGCGCGCCCTCCGGCTCGAGCGCAACATGTCGCTGACGGAGCTTGCCTCCCGCACCGGCATTTCGATCGGGGCGCTGAGCCAGATTGAGCGCGGCCTGAGTTCTCTGCGCGTCAAGGTCATCTGGCCGCTCGCGGCGGCGCTGTCGGTGGAGCCTGGCGCGCTGATCGGCGAGGGGACCGACAATTCCAACGATCTCTATTGCGTCCGGGCACAGTCGCGCCGGCCGCTGCCGGTTCATTCGGAAGGTATCGGAAAATGGCTGCTGTCGCCGCCGGGTTCGCAACTCACCGGCATGCTGGTGACGGTCGAGCCGGGCGGCGGCACCGCCGAAGCCTATGCCCATAGCGGCCATGAATTCGGCTATGTGCTGACGGGCGATGTGGAACTCGAAATCGACGGCGGAACCTATCAATTGAAGCAGGGCGACAGTTTCGCCTTCAAGAGCACGCTGATGCACGCTTTCACCAACAGAGGCGCCGTCCGCGCCGAGATCCTTTGGGTCAACACCAACAAGCCGCCGGAGGCCGACAATGGCTGAGCCCTTGCTGTCGCTCGACAAGGTCCGCAAGGTGTTTCCCGGCGGACTGGTCGGCCTCGACGATATCGATCTCGAGATCGCACCGGGCGAATTCCTGAGCCTACTCGGCCCCTCCGGCTGCGGCAAGACCACCACGCTGCGCGTGATCGCTGGGTTCGAAAGCCCGACGTCGGGCAAAGTGTTGCTTGAAGGGCGCGACATCACCGCGCTCCGACCCTATGATCGACCCGTAAACACCGTCTTTCAGGACTATGCGCTGTTTCCGCATATGAATGTCACGGAGAATATTGAGTTCGGCCTGTCGCTGCGAAAGATCCCTTCTGTCGAGCGCCGCAAGAAGGTCGAGGCGGCGCTGGAGATGGTCGGCCTTCCGGATAAGGCGCAGGCCAGGGTGGGCGCTCTTTCCGGCGGTCAGCGTCAGCGCGTGGCGCTCGCTCGCGCCATCGTCTGCGAACCGAAACTCCTCTTGCTCGACGAGCCGCTTTCAGCCCTCGACGCGCATCTGCGCGAACAGATGCAGGTGGAATTGAAGCGCCTGCAGCACGAGATTGGCGCGACATTCGTGATGGTCACCCATGACCAAACCGAGGCGCTGTCGATCTCCGATCGCATCGTGGTGATGAACAAGGGCCGAATAGAGCAGGCCGCCTCTCCCGCCGAACTCTATGACCGGCCCGCCACCCGTTTCGTCGCCGGCTTTATCGGCACCATGAACCTGTTGCCGGCGCGGGTGGTCGGGGTCTCCGCTTCCGGGGTCAGTGTCGACGTCGATGGCTGGACCTTGACCATACCTTCCGATGGGGCGTCGACAAACAGGCTCGGAGACGATGTCACAATCGGCGTCAGGCCTGAGGACCTGTTCGTTTCGCGTGACGCCGCCGCTGGCGATTTGCTAGGAACAGCAGTCAGCGTCGTCTTCCATGGCAAATCGCTTCGACTTCGCGTCGAAACCGGCCATGGCAAGACGCTGTCCGTGGATGTGCCGCGGCAAGGGGAACAAAAAATCGTCGAACCGGGCGCAACCGTGGCTCTGTCGCTGCGTCCCGGGGCGACCTGCCCGATGATGGCGGGCTGAACGCGCAAGCAGAGGAAAGCAAGCATGAGCAATCACGAACTCTTCTACATCACCGGCGAATGGGTTGCCCCTGTCGTCCCCGCCACGCTGGACGTGATCAATCCGGCTACCGAAGAGGCCTACACCAAGATTTCCGTCGGCTCGAAGGCCGATGTCGACAAGGCTGTGGCCGCCGCAAAGGCCGCCTTCAAGACCTTTTCCAAGACCAGCCATGCCGATCGGCTGGCGCTTCTCCGCCGCATTCTCGAAGTCTATAACGAGCGCTTCGAAGATATCGGCAAGGCCGTGTCGGATGAGATGGGTGCGCCCATGTCTTTCGCTCTCGACGCCCAGGCCTGGGCTGGCCGCGCCCATATGGAAGCCACGATCAAGGCGCTGGAAGATTACTCGTTCAGCGAAAAGCGCGGCACGACCACTGTCGTCAAAGAGCCGATCGGCGTCTGCGCGCTGATCACGCCCTGGAACTGGCCGCTCAACCAGATCGTCTGCAAGGTCGCCCCGGCAATCGCCGCCGGCTGCACCGTCGTGCTCAAGCCGTCGGAAATCGCGCCGATCAGCGGTATTGTCTTCGCCGAAGTCATGCATGCGGCGGGCGTACCCAAGGGCGTGTTCAACCTCGTCAATGGCGATGGCCCGAATGTCGGCCAGGTCATGGCCGGCCATCCCGATGTCGACATGGTCTCGTTCACTGGCTCGACCCGCGCCGGCATCATCGTCGCCAAGACGGCGGCCGACACGGTCAAGCGCCTCGCCCAGGAACTCGGCGGCAAATCGGCCAATATCGTTCTGCCTGACGCCGATCTCGAAGAGGCCGTCACCAAGGGCGTTCAAGGCTGCTTCGGCAATACCGGCCAGTCCTGCGATGCGCCGACCCGCATGCTCGTGCCGGCTGATCGCCATGACGAAGCGCTTGGTTTCGCAAAGCTCGCGGCCGAAGCCTTCAAGACCGGCGATCCCAAATCCGCTGACACCGATCTCGGTCCTGTTGTCAGCCAGCTGCAATATGACAAGATCCAGCGCCTCATCCAGGCGGGCATCGACGAAGGCGCGACGCTCGTGACCGGTGGAACTGGTCGTCCTGAACATCTCAATCGCGGCTATTACATTCGCCCGACCGTGTTCGGTGGCGTCACCCGCGACATGACCATCGCCCGCGAAGAGATCTTCGGGCCTGTTCTGTCTATCCTTCCTTACAAGGACGAAGCCGAAGCCATCGATATCGCCAATGACACGGTCTACGGCCTCGCCGCCTATATCCAGTCCGGCGATATCAATCATGCCCGCGCCGTCGCGGCCGAAATGCGCGCCGGCTCTGTCTATCTCAACTATCCGGACTGGGACGTCTTCTCGTCGTTCGGCGGCTACAAGCAGTCGGGCAATGGACGCGAATATGCCGATTTCGGCATCCACGACTTCCTCGAAATCAAGTCGATCATCGGCTACGGCGATTGATCTTGACCTCGACTGGCGGCGTCATCGCCGCCAGTCTTCCCGGGCGATGAAGCCGAGAAGGTCGGTGTAGCTCATCGGTTTGGCGAGCGCAAAACCCTGAAGCATATCGCAGTTCATGTCGCGCAGCATATCGATATGGGCTGCGGTCTCCACGCCTTCCGCAGTGACTTTCATGCCCAGGGAATGGCCGATCTCAATGATCGCCTGCACCAGTTGCCGTTGTTCACGGTTCTCCACGATCGGCTTGATCAGCGCCCGGTCCACTTTGAGCGTGTTGGGCTTGACCTTGAGAAGGCCGATGACCGAGGCGTGGCCGGAACCGAAATCGTCGATTTCAAGCCCGAAACCCCGGCTCCGCAGCGCCTCGATATTGGCGGCGAGATCCCCCTCGCTGTCATCAAGGAAAATTGTCTCGAGCAATTCGAACGAGATTTTCTCCGGCGGTATCGGCAGCCTGTCCAGCTTGGTCAGCAATTCCGGATCGCTCAGCCGTCGCACCGAGATGTTGAAGGAAATCTTCGGAGCCGACGACCCGAGCGCCGTCATGTGCTCAAGCGATTTCTCCATGATCATCGCGTCGATGGCGGAGACCACGTCCAATTCTTCGGCAATGGCGAGGAACGTCGCCGGCGGCAACACCCCTTTCAAGGGATGCGCCCAACGCGCCAGCGTTTCGACCCCTGCGAGGTCCAGGCTCCGCGCGTCGAACTGCGGCTGGAAGTAAGGGATGAACTCCCCTCTTTCCAGCGAGGCGAGAATTTCGTCGGAGACGCGTTTCTTGACGACGATCTGGTCCTGCAACTCGCTGGTGAAGAATTCGTAGCGATTTTTGCCGTTGCTCTTGGCGCGGTAGAGCGCCATGTCCGCATTTTGGAGCAATTGCGTGGCGTCGCAATCCGGGCGCGCGTCGAAGGCGATGCCGACGCTGGCTCCGACGCGGCATGGCGTCTTGTCGACATAGACAGGCGCGCGAAGCTGTTCGATGATTCGCTGCGCCATCGCCTGCAATCGGCACAAATCGCCCTGGAACGGAGAGACGACCACGAACTCGTCGCCGCCGATGCGGGCGACAAAATCCTCCGACGCTGCAGTTGATCGCAGGACGGAGCTGGTGTGGGTGAGCATGAAATCGCCGGCGCGATGACCGAGCGTATCATTGATCTGTTTGAAGCGGTCGAGATCGATATGCAGAATGGACAGACCAGCGGCCTCCGAACGGCGCGCAAGCGTCTCGTCGAGGAAGCGCCGATTTGGAAGGCCGGTCAAGTCGTCATGAAGAGCGTTGAATTCCAGACGGGAGCGAATGGCTTCGAGTTCGGTGTTGCGCGCTTCGGCAAGGGTCTTGGCGCGCTCCAACTCGTCGCGAACCGAAATGTCGTCCGTCACGTCCCAATTGGCGCCGATGATTTTCTGGCGGCCATTGGCGTCAATGAAACGGGCCGCGCGTGACCGTATGTGCCGCAACGTCTGGTCACTAGCGCGTATGATGCGGAACTCGTTGGAAAAATCATTCCCGGACGCCAAGCCCTTCTCGATCCGCCGCAACGCCGAGTGCCGGTCGTCTGGGTGAATGACGCTGAGCCAGTCGTCGCCGCCCATGATGGCTGGCGAGCCGGTCAAGCCGAAAATCTCCAGGAGCGTATCGTCGAACTGCACCGTATGATCAACGATATCGGCTTCGAAAACGCCAATGCGGGTGGCCTCTAGCGCGAGCTCGAAGCGCTGTTTCAGGCGCTGGATCTGACCTTCCGCTTCTTTTCGCGCGGTGATGTCGAGATCGGTGCCGATAATGCGGGCTGCGGTTCCATCCTGAAATGTCTCGACGCAGGCGCCGCGGCACTCTACCCAGACATAGGTTCCGTCAGTGTGCCGCTCGCGATATTCGCAGGCTGTTACCGAAAGATCGCCTGCCGCTTGCTTCTCGATATAGGTGCGAACATGCTCACGATCATCGGGATGGACCGCTTCGATCCAGCTTTCATAGTCCGCGTTGACCTCGCTATCGCGCGGTATTCCCCGGATTTCCTTCCATTTGCCGGAATAGAAATAGTCGCCGCGCCGGATGTCGTGATCCCACACGCCGAGATCGGAGCCGACCAGGGCCGCATTCCACCGTTCTTCCCAGCGTCTGGTCTCGATCTGCGTCGTCTTGGCTGCGTGAATGTCGAGAATAGTCACGACGAAAAATCCGGCGAAGCCTGCGACCTGCTTCGCCTGCAGATTACGCCATCGCCGACCGTCCTTCTCCGATCCGAGCTCAATATCAAGGCCTGCTGGGCATCCCGGACTATCAGGCGATAGGATGAGAAGGTTCAGCAGTTTGTCCCCGTCTTCTTCAGCACACTGTTCCACCAGCGAAGACGGCGCTTTGAGTGTCGGCAGGATTAGGCCCGTGGCTTCATTGGCGCCGTAGACGCGCAACCGTTCGTCGACCAGGATCGCTGGCGCCGGCAGCAGATCAAGAGCGGAGAGAATCTCCGTCACAATCCAATCCGGTAGCGCGCGCGGGCTCGTCAAAGATCTCATGCCGTTGGCTCACTGATCCGTTCGGTGCTGCATGGCATGAATGCGTCCTGCGTTAAGAAAGATGGATCATCGTCCTACGACCTAAACAATCCGTTCACGCGGCGCGTGAAATCTTGGCTTGTGCGAGCGAGTTGCGCAGCGCCTCCATTTGTTGCAAGCCTCAGCAACTGGCATGGAGCTGATTTTGGGCGAAACGAGGCAAGAGGTCTGATGGAAAAGGAGACGCCGAAACGCCGGCCGCGCCGCAAGAGCGAGGCTGCGACCATGGCGGACGTCGCCCGCGTCGCCGATGTGTCCATGCAGACGGTCTCGCGATTTCTCCGTTCCCCGGACACGGTGACGGAAAAAACCGCCGAAGCCATTCGCGCGGCCATCGCTGGCACGCACTATGTGCACAATCTTGCCGCAAGCCATCTCGCGTCCCAGCGCAGCCGTACGGTTGCAGCAATTATTCCCACCATCTCCGCTTCGGTTTTCGCCGATACGATCCAGAGTTTTTCCGACGTTCTCGATGCCGGCGGCTATCAGATTTTTCTCGGCGCCACCAATTACGACCCCGACCGCGAAGAGAAAGTCATCCGAGGCCTGCTTGGCCGACGCCCCGACGGGATCTTCATCATCGGCGCCCGGCATAGCCGGCAGACCACCGCTCTGTTGAAGCGGGCGGCTATTCCGGTGGTGGAAGGTTGGGATCTTGTCGATCACCCGCTTGATGGCGTCGTCGGCTTTTCCAACCGTAAACCGATGCAATCCCTCATCGAGCATCTGTTGGGCCGGGGGCGGCGGCGCATCGTGTTTTGCGGC
This sequence comes from Rhizobium sp. SG_E_25_P2, assembly GCF_029892285.1. Lineage (GTDB taxonomy): Bacteria > Pseudomonadota > Alphaproteobacteria > Rhizobiales > Rhizobiaceae > Rhizobium_E. Next base: position 42,851 of record NZ_JARXVM010000001.1, on the reverse strand, counting down.
GCTTTGATCCATGGCGATGTTCGCGCCGAGGAACGCCGCGACGGCTTTGTCGAGGCGATGCGTGCGCTAATCCCCGAGATTGAACCCAGGCTGGTTCTGGAACAAGATCGGGGATCCGACATGGAGGCGGGCGCGCGGCTGTTCGAACGTGCGCTCCGGGATTTCCCCGACGCTGACGCCCTGGTCTTTTCCAGCGATATTCTGGCGTCTGGCGCGCTATTGACCAGCCAGCGGCGCGGGATTTCTGTGCCTGGCGCGCTGGCGATCACCGGTTTCGGCGATTTCGAACTGGCGCGCCATCTCAACCCCGCTCTGACCACGATCCGGATTCCCGCTTCCGACATTGGCCGCAAGGCGGGCGAAATGCTGCTGGCCGCCATGCTTGGCCAGGCGCCGGCCGAAAAACGCGTAGACGTCGGCTATGAACTCGTCATCCGGCAAAGTGCTTGAAACATCAAGGTCGGGAAGAACACATCAAAAATGTTAGCGCTCACTCTTGACCTTGGCGCGGATGCCGGTAGGCTTGGCGGCAATCAAGATGATCTTCGGGAGGAATTTATGGGCGTTCTCAGCGGTTACCGTGTCCTCGATTGTTCGATCGCCATGGCGGGGCCGTTCGCGGCCCAGCGTCTGGGCGATCTCGGCGCCGACGTGGTCAAGGTGGAGCCTGTCACCGGCGAATGGCAGCGGCATGTTTCGGCGGGCGGCGCGAGCGGCAACCGTGTCAATGTTTCGTTTCTGTCGCTGAACCGCAACAAGCGCTCGCTCGCGGTGGATCTCAAATCCCCCGAAGGCAAGGCGATCCTGATGGATCTCGTGCGCGACAGCGATGTCTTTCTGCAGAACTATCGGCCGGGCGTCGCCAAGCGGCTGGGCGTAGATTACGAGAGCCTGTCGGCGATCAATCCTTCCATCATCTATGTCTCGATGTCGGGCTATGGCGAGACGGGCCCCTATGTCGACCGTCCCGGCCAGGATCTCGTATTGCAGGGCATGTCCGGCGCCATGCTGTCGGCGGGCCGCGAAGGCGAGCCGCCTACCGCCGCCGGCCAATATCTGGTCGACGCCATCACCGCCTACACTGCCTTCGAAGGCGTGCTCGCAGCCCTGCTGCATCGCGAGCGCACAGGTGAGGGGCAGTTGGTGCAGGTCAACATGCTCGACGCCATCACCACCATCCAGATGCAGGAGCTTTCGGTTTTCACAGTCGGCAAGAAAGAGCAGAAGCGTTCGTCCGAGCCGCATGCCCATGTCTATATCCGCGCGCCCTATGGCGCCTTCGCTACATCCGACGGATTCATCATCGTCGCTTTCCCCAAGCTCAAGACGCTGGGCGAGGTAATCGGCGAGGACAGTTTCCTGACCATGAATGATGAGGTCGACACCTGGAGTCGCCGCGACGAGATCTTCGCCAAGACGCGCGACAGGCTGAAGACCAAGACCTCAGCGGAATGGCTGGACCTGCTGCGCGCCGCCGACATCTGGTGTGGACCTGTCTATGGTTACGCCGATCTCGTCGACGATCCGCAAATCAAGCATAACGGCTCCTTCGTCGAGTATGATCACCCGACCGAAGGACGCGTGAAGACCCCCGGTTTTCCGATCCGATTCTCCAAGACGCCGTCTGTTGTCGAGCGCGGCGCGCCGCTTGCCGGCGAGCACAGCCGCGAGATTCTCAAGGAAGCCGGTTATGACGAGGCGCGGATCGACCAGTTGCTCGCCCAGGGCGTGATTGCCGCAAGCGAGGTGTGATCACTAGACTCCTCCTTTGGCCTGCGCGAAGCGGGCAACCCCTTCGTGAGATGAAGGCCTGATGCGGCGACATAACCCCTTGGTGTTATGTCGCCGTTGCCGCATTTTCGACATCATCGCCGCCTGCCTCGCTCGCTACGGGAGAGGCATTCGAAGGACTGCGCCAAACGGCGCCAAGAAAAACTCCGGAGGCGAAGATGAACCAGCCTATCAAACTCGAACGCGCGCTCGGCCTGTGGTCGGTCGTTCTGTTCGGCCTTGCTTACATGACGCCGATGATCGTGTTCGGCACATTCGGCGCGCTTGCGACCACCAGCGGCGGCACCACGCCGATGGCCTATCTGATCGCTGCCGGCGCCATTCTCCTGACCGCCATCAGCTATGGCGTGATGGCGCGCGTCTATCCCGTCGCGGGCTCCGCCTACACCTACGCTCGCCGCTCGCTGAACGGCCATGTCGGCTTTCTGGTCGGCTGGGCGGTGCTGCTCGACTATTTCTTCCTGCCGATGGTCATCTGGTTGATCGGCGGAGCTTATCTGTCGTCCGCCTTTCCGGATGTGCCGGCCTTTGTCTGGATCCTGGCCTTTATCCTTCTGACCACTCTGGTCAATCTCGTTGGCGTCGTGTTCGCAAGCCGCGTCAATCTGATCCTGATGGCTGTGCAGCTCGTCGTGCTCATCGCCTTCGTGGCGCTGGCGGCGCGGTATGTTGTAGCGGCCCAAGGCCCGGGCGGCCTGCTGTCGGTCGAGCCATTCTTCAAGGCTGATGTGCCCTTCTCGGCCTCCATCGCCGGCGCGGCGATCGCGGCCTATTCCTTCCTCGGTTTCGACGCCGTCTCGACGCTGACCGAGGAAACCCGTAATCCCGCGCGCACCATGCCCAGGGCAATCCTGATCACGGCGGTGGCCGGCGGGGCGATCTTCGTGCTGTCGTCCTATGTCACGCAGCTCGCCCATCCCGGCGCGGTTTTCCAGTCTGTCGATTCCGCCGCCACCGAAATCGCAGCCAAGATCGGCGGCGACGCGTTTGTGGCGATCTTCCTCGCCACCCTCATTGTGGCGCAGTTCACCTCGGGCCTCGCCGCCCAGGCGAGCGTCGGACGGCTGCTCTTCGCCATGGGCCGCGACGATGTGCTGCCGAAGGCGATCTTCGCGCGGCTTCATCCGCGCTGGCGCACGCCGGTGATCAATCTGGTCATGGTCGGCGTCGTCGGTCTGCTGGCGCTGTTCATGGACATCACCACCTCGACCTCCTTCATCAATTTCGGCGCTTTCCTCGCTTTCACCGCCGTCAATCTTTCGGTGATTTCGCTCTATCTGCGCGGCGAGGCGCAGGTGCGGGCTTCGGGCGTCCTGATAGGACTGGTTGTTCCCGCCGTCGCGGCGGTGTGCGATCTCTACCTGCTCGGCAATCTCGACGGGAACGCGAAGGTTCTGGGCCTCGCCTGGCTGGCCATCGGCGCCGTCTATCTCGTTTACCTGACGGGTGGACTGCGCAAGGCCCCGCCAGAGATGGATTTTGCCGAATAAACCGGGAAAAACTTCGGTCAGGCGAGAAACAGATGGAAAAGTTCCGCCTGACTGGAGATCTTCAGCTTCGCATAGATCTGCCGCCGATGCACTTTGACCGTGTTCGGCGACAGATCGAGAACGGCCGAAATCGAGAGGTTGGAATGGCCTTTGAGGATCAGGGTGACGATTTCGGTTTCCCGCTTGGTCAGAAGCGGATGCGCGATGCGCGCGCGGCCGCTGGTTGCCTCGGTATTGTCTCCCGTTCCGCGCCAATGACGCCGCGCGGTGGCGCAGACGAGCGGCGTGAACAGGCCGATAAGGCTGATCTCTTCGGCGCCGAAAAGCGGTTCGCCTTTCATCCGCGACACCGACAGGACGGCGACGGATGTGGGGCCGAGGTCGAGAACGAACCCCAGTTCGTCGATGATCCCGGTCGTCCGATAGTGCCGGCGGAAATATTCGCTGTCGAAGAAGTCATCTGGGGCGAGCGCCCGCATGGCCAGCAGACGCTCGCTTTTATCGTTTCCAACGGCGTCGTAAAACGGGTCGAGCACATAGGCGCCGTCGAGATAATGATCGACGATCACGCCCTGGCGTTTGCGGTCATGCAGATTGTGAAGATCGCCAGCTTTGCCGTCGGACGTGTAGTAAAAGCCGTTCATCATGCCGAAGGGGGCCAGCGTCTGAAGCGCTTGCGCCAGGAGATCGGGGAATGCCGTCTCTCCGATCGCCGTCACAGCCGCAGCAAGCGCCGTCGCGAAAGCACTGAACCTCGCCTCATTCACCGTCGCGGATTGATCCATCCGCTTCACCCCCGACCTCAGGACGCATCATCGCTTCCGGGATGCTTTGGAACTCTCTCATGCAAAAGGCAATCAAAATCACTTTCGATCGCCATGCGCTCGATCTTCCGGCCACCGAAATCGCCGAGGGCGTGCGGTCGGGCCGCCTGAAAGCCGTGGATCTCATGGCCGAAAGCCTCCGCCGGGCGCACATTGCCCAGGACGCCGCCAACTGCTTTGCATTGATCCGTGAAGACCAGGCGATGGCGGCAGCCAAAACAACCGATGCCGCCGTGGCGCGGGGCGAAGCGATCGGCGCGCTGCTCGGCGTGCCTTTCGCCGCCAAGGATCTGACTCCCACCAAGGGCGATATCACCACGCTCGGCTCCTGGTCATCAGGGGACTGGGTCCCCGAGGAAAGCGCTCTTGTGGTCCGGCGGCTGGAAGCGGCCGGCGCGATCCTGATGGGCAAGACGACGACGCCGGAATTCGCCTTTTCGAGCTTCACCGTCAGCCCCCGTTTCGGGGTCACCCGCAATCCCTGGGATCTGTCGCGAACCTCCGGCGGCTCCTCGGGTGGGTCGGCGGTGGCGGTGGCCACGGGCGTCGTGCCCTTTGCCGAAGGCACCGATATGGGCGGCTCAGTGCGCATCCCCGCCGCCTTCTGCGGCGTTGTCGGTCTCAAGCCGAGCCTCGGCCGTATCCCCATGACCATCCTGCCGAGCCAGTTCGACAATATCTCGCATTTCGGTCCGCTTGCGCGCCGCATACAAGACGCGGTCGCCTTTATGGCCGCAGCGTCGGGACCGAGTGACGAAGATATCTCGTCCGCGCCGATCGGTTTCGATAGCGCCAGCAGCAGCCCTCTCGATCTCCGTGGTCGCCATTTCGCGCTGTCATATGATCTGGGCTATTACCGCATCGAGCCCGGCGTCCGCCATGCGGTCGACGAGGCCATCGAGCGTATGCGCGCAGCCGGCGCGATCGTTGATGAGGTCGATCTTGGCTGGACGCGCGCCGTCAACGATCGCTGGTACGATCTCTGGTGCGTGTTCATGGCTGGCTTTTTTGGCGATCGGCTCGAACCCTTTCGCGGCCGAATGGACCCCGAAATCGTCAAGATCATCGAGCGCGGACTGACGCTGAACGCCGTCGACATCAAGCGAATCGAACATCTCAGGACCGATATGTGGCAGAGGCTCGCTGCGGTTCTCCATGGCCGTGAGGCTCTGCTCTGTCCAACATGCGCCATCTCCGCGCCCAGCGTCGACCGCATTGATGACGACTATATCGGCGAGGACGAGCATGGCCGGTTGAGGGGGCTCGACATGACCTGTCCTTTCAATCTTCTGCCCCAAAGTCCGGCTCTATCGATACCGGTTGGCGTCGCGGAGGCGGGGTTGCCGGTCGGATTGCAGATCGTCGGCCACCGTTTCCAGGACGAACAGGTCCTGGCCATTGGCGGCGCCATCGAAGCGTTGTTCGGATAAGCCTGCGGACGGGAGACCGTGGAACTCAAGGCCGAATGGCTGCATTTCCTGCATATGTCACATGCGCCTGCGCGCTTTGTGTTCGTTTCGACTTTCCGCTATTTCTGGCGAAAGCTGCCGGCATGCGTCTTGCCGCCGCCAAAGCCCGATATGCAAAGGCCCTGTCTTCATGTCCAAAACGCCTAGAACTGTCGAACGCGATGTCCAGGATCAACCTCAGGCGCTGTCGATCGTTCTGGACCGAATGTTCAGTGAAGGCCGGATGGCGCTGGATGGCGCGCGGGCAACGGTTCTCAGCGGACGGCCGGTCATCGTCACCGGCATGGGCGCCTCTTTCCATGTCGCGGTGCCTCTCGTCTATCACCTCTCCGCCATGGGTGTGAACGCCAATCTGATCGAGACGGGCGAACTCGTCCGGCATCGCTTGCTGCTTTGCCGCAATGCCGTGGTCGTTGTCATATCTCAGTCTGGTCAGACCAACGAGACGGTCGAACTGCTGGATGCGATGACCGAGTTGAACGCCATCACCATCGGCGTCACCAATGAGGAGCCGGGCGCGCTCGCCCGCCGCGCGCATCTGCCGCTGATCGTCGGCAGCCCGCGCGACACAATTTTTGCCGTGCAAACCTATATGGGCGCTATGGCGGTGTTGCTGTCGCTATCGGGGCGGCCCGGACTGCTGGAGCGTGGTGATTTTGAACCGGCGTTGCAGGCGGTCGAGGCGCTTGTTGGCGCGCCTATGGAAAGCGATTTCCCGGCGTCAGGCGGCCCGCTCTATCTGCTCGGCCGCGGCCCTTCTGTGGGATCCGCCCGTGCAGCCGCGCTGTGGTTTCATGAATTTGCCCGCATGTCGGCGACGCCCATGACCGGCGGTATCTTTCGCCATGGCCCGATCGAGGCGATGAATGACGGCGTCCAGGTGTTAGGCTTTGCGCCGAAGGATATCGATCTCGCCTCCAATCTCGCTCTTGCCGAGGATATCCGCAGCGCTGGCGGCGCCGTGCGTCTGATCGGGCCGGACCGCGATTGGGCCTATCCCAATATCTCCCCGCTACTTGCCCCGCTGGTGGAAATCGTGCCGGCCCAGCGCGCGGCAATCGCTGCGGCGCGTGCGCGCGGCGCGCCGCTCGGGGAAACGCGCTTCCGCTGACGCATTCGTGCGAGTTGGCGTGAGCCCCGAAAATTTTAGCTTGTGCTGGTTCCGCCGCCCGGCGTTAATGAGCTTTGGCGCTGTGAATCGTGATCTAGCGAGGCCGTCGTGAACAAGACTGTGTTGTCCGGCGTGGCGCTGACTGTTTTCGCCTATTTCCTCTTCTCCATGCAGGATGCGTCGGTCAAGCTGTTGGCGGCGGGGCTGCCGATCGCTCAGATCCTGTTCGTCCGCAGCGTGGTGATCCTGGCTTTGTGCCTCGCGGTCGGCGGCAGGAAACTGCCGGTCGCCATGGCGCGCTCGCCGGTGTTGTTTCCCATGCTGTCGCGGAACGTGCTGCTGCTTCTTGCGTGGTTGACCTTCTACACCGCTTCGCGCGATCTCGGACTGGCGCAACTGACCACGATCTACTACGCCTCGCCCGTCATCGTGACGCTGCTCGCCGCGCCGATGTTGAAAGAACATGTGCCGCCCTTGCGATGGCTCGCGGTCGGGGTGGGCTTTGTCGGCGTGCTGCTGGCAAGCGACCCATTTGCCGATGGGTTGGGCGTGTCGCGTCCGGTCATGCTGGCCTTTTCGGCGGCGGTGTTTTGGGCGCTTTCGGCCATTCTGCTGCGCAAGACGGCGATGGCGGAACGAACGCTGGTGCAAATGGCGATTTCCAGCGGCTTCTTCATCCTGATGACGGGAGCCGCCTGTGTCTTTCTTTGGATGCCGATCAGCTTTATGAGCCTGGCCTTGATGGCGGGCGTCGGAATTTTTGCGGGCGTCGCCCAGTTCGCCTATTTCGAGAGCATTCGTCGCGCGCCGGTCTCGCTGCTTGCGCCATTCGAATACACGTCGCTGGTCTGGGCGTTCGTCCTCGGTTACGTCATCTGGGGCGACAAACCGCAATGGCATGTATTCGGCGGGGCTGGGTTCATCGTGGCGGCCGGCGCACTGGCTCTGTTGTCCGAGCGCCACAAGAGCGCCGGCGTCAAGAACCAGGCATGATCGTCAGACGGCGAGTTCCTGCGGGATTACGTCTTTGGCAAGGGCGAGATAGGCTTTCACCTGATCCTTCATCACGATTTGCATATCGGCGACGGGGGGCATCTCGTAAATGCAGAAGCGGATGCCTGCATAGATGAGCGACGAGTGCATGCTCCATACAAGTTCATATTCCCGTTCGGTCGCAGCGCGGTCCTGTGTCGACGGAAAGCCATATTGCAATCGAGCGCCCTCGACGATCTCGCTAAATAATGTGTCTTTGAATTTCTTGAGATAGGCCTGCGCGAAAGTGGGATCGCTCAAGGAGAGGAACATGAAGGCGCGAAACCATCGCGGTTTATAGATGATTGGTAGATAGTAGCTGTAAAACGCATCGAGCCTTTCGATCAGGGGCGCCGTTTGATCGATGAGTATTTCGCGCCATCGGGCATCCCAATGCCCATTTTGAACTACGTCGGATATCGCCGAGAGAAGATCCAGCTTGGTCGGGAAATAACGATGGACTAACGGTTGCGTGACATGAACCCGATCCGCGAGTTCCTGTACCGTGATGGCCATTCCCTTCTGGGAATAAATATCAATCGCAGCTTCCAAAAGCTCTTGTCGGCGCTCATGCGCCGGAAGATTTCGTCGCGGGCCGGTTGCGGTTGGCTTCTTTGTAACTAACTTCGTCATATACCCAACTTTACACGGAATAACCGAAAGGGAAACCTATCCGTGGTTAGATGACGCTGAACACTATTGCAATCCGTCAAATCCAGCGATGCTGTTCCAAAACTCACGCCAGTTTCCTTGAACAGAGAGCAAAATATTCTCATTGGCGCAGTAAGTCGGACGCGTCGCATGCAACAAAAAGAAGCGAAACCGGCTGAACACAACGTGTCGCTGCTGTTTGCGTTGTTTTGCGGAATATGGATTTCAGGCCAGGGCGTGGAAAAACATTTCGCCCCGGCGCCTGACGAGCGATGGCGAAATCTGACACTTGTTCGGATATGTGGCGTTATGCCGCAGTGTTGCTCAAACAATTTTGCGTCGCCTTTGCGCTTCGGATCGTAGGCAGGATGGCTAACTTGCTCCCCAACGCCGCCGGAAACGAGAGTGTGGGAAACGCCGTCGCTATCAGCAGCGGGCTTCGGGATCTCAAGCGGATACGCAATTGGGTGAAAGCCCGAGGCGGGCGGTTCGCAAAGATCGCAACTGAAGGCGGAATAGTGGCGATCGATTTCAGTGAGCTGCAGTAAATCTCACCACGATAGCTGGCGCGAGCCCGTGAAGCTCTTCGATCGGTCCAAGCGGCAGTTTCTCTGCCAGGAAGACGTCGCCGCAGAAAGTCAGGCGATAGACGCTGGGCGCGATAGACGCGCGGGCCGGATGTGACCGGCCCGCGGGTGGAGTTTTAGTTCAGTACGGCCTTCAGGCGGGGCAGATTGGCGATGACGATGACGTCAAGCGCCAGCACGGCAAGAAGCGTGAGCCCCGCGACAGGGAAGAGGAAGCTGAGCGCCAGCATGATGAACACCGCGCCCTTCCACATCGGCATGGAGTCAGGCATTGGCGGCGCGCCCAGGCGGAAGCTGCCGGAAGGCCTGCGCTTCCACCACATAACGACGCCGGAAACAGCGATCAGGATAATGGAGAGACAGAACAGGGCGTTGAGTGCGATGTTCCACCAGCCCATTTGACCCTCGTGCAGCGCGATGCCTACCGCCATCGCCTTGCCCGCTGTCGAATAGTCTTCATAGTTCACCGTCGCCAGAACCTTGCCGGTATACTGATCGATATGCACGGTTTTGTCCGAGGTCGGATCAGCGCTGTCATAGCTCATCGAATCCCGGCTCAGGGTCCAGACGCCACTGGCGTCTGCGGGCGCGCTCACCTGGAAACGGCCGTCGAAACCGATCGCCCTGCCGAGCGAAACCACACTTTCCAGCACCACAGGCGTACCCTCGGGCAAGCCGGATGCGACACCGGTTGCGTCCGATTTCGGCATCAGTGTCTGCTCAAGCGCCCAGGGAACTTCCTTGAGCGCGCCGTGGTTCATCTCGGCATGGGTCTTGTCGGACAGGGGAACATTGTCCCATTTCGCCGCCGGAAAGGTGCTCCAGGCCTGCACATATTTGCCGCCCCACACGCCGGCCCAGGACAGGCCCGAGATCAGGAAGAACAGGAGGATGACCGACATCCAGAAGCCGGTTGTCATATGCAGCGACTTCCAGAAGGCGCGTCCACGCGCTGCGAGATTGAGAACGAGCACATCGCGCCAGTTCTGCCGGTTTCGCGGCCACCAGAGATAGATCCCCGTTACCAGCAGGATGATGCCGAGTGAGGCGGCGATCTCAATGAGCAGGTCGCCGAAGCCGCCATTGTCGCCGATCATCAGTTCTCCGTGGATCGACGTGGCGAACTCGTTCCAGGTGCCGTCTTGCGCCCTGTCCTGCACCACTTTGCCGCTATAGGGATCCAGCGCGATCATTCGGTTGCCGCCGTCGAGATTGACCTGGAAGAGAGCGGGATTTGCGGGGCCATAAGGCGCGACATATTTACCGATGCTGCCTTCCGGATAGGATTGCAACGCCGCCTTCGCCTGGTCGGCGATGCTGAGCGCCTTTTCCGCTACCGGAATGCGGATGCGATCGCCATATTCGGGCGCGACGGTCGTGAACCAGAGAATGATCATGCCGGTGATCGCGAGCATGAGCATGAATGGCGCGACATAGAGGCCGGCATAGAAATGCCATCTCCATGCTGCGAAGTAGAATTTCTGCGCAATGGCCCTGTCCTTGGGCGGTGCGCTGTCAAGCGTTCCAACTGTCATGACGTCCCCTTTGTCTTTGACGGAAAAATCGCCGCTCTCAGGCGGTATGGCCACCGGCCGTCCGTTCGAGAGCGATCTGGTTGAGAATGGTGATGCGCTCCGGCCTGTCGAAACCAATCAGCCCCATCCGTTTGAAGCTGTTCAGCGTCCGGCTGATCGTTTCGATCGTCAGGCCCAGCCAGTCGGCGAGGTCGGCGCGGGTCGGATAGAGAATGAATGTGGGTCGCGTCTGCCTGCTGGCGCGTTCAGCCGGTGCGAACTGCCGCGCCAGATCCAGCACTGCGGTCGCCACGCGTTCCGCCGCCGTTTTTCGCCCCAGCAAAAGCGCATGCGCCTGCATGCGCGCCAGCAGCATCCGGCCTTGGGATGAATAGGCGTCTTGCGAGACGTCTGCAGGCGCAACAGAGCTGTAGGTCAGGGATTCAGCCCGACAATCAGCTCCGATAGAAAAAATTCGACCCGGCCCGACAATGTCCGATATTTGTCGCCGGCCGTCCGGGAGATAGTGAGACAGGGCGAGGCAACCGCTTTCGACGGTCATCATCTCCGCTAGCGGGTCTGCGGACACGGCTTGCCTAGGTTCAAGAAATTGATTGTGTTTAGACGCAGTGCGGAGGCGTCGTGTAGTGGGGCTTGCGCCCGGGGTGGCGATAGCGAGCATATGCATGGCGTCATCCGGCCTTGGATGCCGGAACGCCAGGTTAGCCCGCGTTGCCGGATCCGGATCTCAGAATTCGGCGCGATGAAGCGCCGGGCTCAAACGAGATCGGATCGGGAAGGCGGTCCGCGCGGAGAGGCGGAGGGAGGCATAAGCAGACGCTGAAACGCCGCGTCCCAGGCCAATACGGTCGAGCGAAGCTCCGGCCGCGGCGCATGCATGTCGATGTCGACGATCGGAAGAAGAGTGCTCGCGACCAATCGGCAGGCGTCGCAGCCCTGATCATAGGCGTGCTTCTTGGCTCCATCCTCGTCATCGCCATAGCAGATATCGGCGATGGAGCCGTCGGGCAGCGTATAGAATGCGCCGGGCGTGCTGCCCGCCGCGAATGTCTGAACAGGCTTATGCGCGAAGCCGAGCATGACGAGCAGCAGCGCGCATAAAAGGCGCAGAAGCTTTCTCCCCAATCCCGACGTCATGAAATCTACCTGTCCCGTAAACACTTAATCCCGACTATAGCACATAATTTTCGTTTGCAACGGCCGTCAGCCGCTCCATTCAGGTCACATGGACGCAGGAGCCGCCGATCCAGGTCGAGGTCAGATGCGCGGCATCCGCGCTCAAGATCACGAAATCCGCGTCGTATCCTGCTGCGATGCGACCCTTCCTGTCACTGACGCCCATTACATTCGCCGGATAGAGGCTGGCCATTCTGACAGCTTCCTCGAAGGGAAGTCCGACGATCTCGATCAGGAAACGCACCGAGGAGAACATGTCGATGTCAGCGCCGGCCAGCGTGCCGTCGGCCAATGTCAATTTTCCTTCGGTCCGATAGATCTGCCGGCCGTTCAAGGTGAAGCCGCTCAGATCAGTGCCAATCGTTGACATGGCGTCAGTGACGACGAAAATATGGCCGGGCCCACGTTTCGCCCGCAGCGCCGCCGACATCGTGCCCTTGTGGACATGAAACCCGTCGGCAATGATCCCGGCATTGAGCGCGCCGATATCCAGCGCCGCGCCGACCAGACCAGGACTGCGATTTTCCATCTGGCTCATGGCGTTGAAGAGATGCGTCGCGCAACTCGCGCCCGCGTCTGCATACTTGCCCGCAGTCTCATAGCTCGCATTGGTGTGGCCGAGGCTGACGGTAAAGCCCGCCGCCTTCAGTCGCGTTACCTGGTCTTCAGTGACATTCTCCGGCGCGATCGTGATCATAATTGCGTCGAAACGCTGGCCGACGGATTCGAGCCGGGTCAAGTCCTCCTCCGTCATCGGTCGGATGAGGCTGGGATCATGAGCGCCTTTGCGTGCCGTCGACAGATGCGGCCCTTCAAGATGCAGACCCAGAAAGCCCGGCACATGCTCCGCCTTGGCCTGCAAACCGGCCTCGATAGCGGCGGCTGTGATTTCGGGCGTATCTGTAATCAACGTCGGCAACAGCGCCGTCGTGCCGAAGCGGGCATGCGCTTCACAGATTGTGCGAATGCCCTCGACGCTCTGATCGTCGTTGAACATGACGCCGCCGCCGCCATTGACCTGGAGATCGATGAAGCCGGGGGCGATGACGCCGCCTTGCGCGTCGATGACATCAGCCTCCCGCGGCGATTCGCCTGCCGGGCGGATGCCTTCGAAGCGCCCGTCGCTGATGAGAAGCGCTTGGCCGTCACGCCAGATCTCGCCGTCGAAGATCCGGCCGTTCTCGATCGCGGTCAGGGTCATCAATGCGTCTCCGTCACTTTCTTCAGCGCCGCCGGCGCATCGGGATTGAAGCCCCGCGACCGCGAAAACGCCTCCACGAAACCGTAGAAAGGAATGATCAGCGCTAATGCGTCGGTCAGCGGATGACCAGTGCGGGCCGCCGGCAGTTCCAAAGCGGCTTCCGCGCCGTCGCCGGTCACGAAGGCCGCAGCGCCCTTGCGCGCGAGATCGTCGAGCGTGGCGACGGTGGAGGCGGTGGCGGCGTCGCGAGAGGCGAAACCGACCACTGGGAATTTCTTGCCAACCAGCGCCACCGGTCCGTGCAACACTTCGGCGCTGGAATAGGCCTCGGCGTGAATCTCCGAGGTTTCCTTGAATTTCAGCGCCGCTTCCGAGGCGATGGCGAGCGCAGGCCCACGACCGAGCATATAGAGCGAATCGGCGCCCTCAAGCGCCGCCTGCAGCGGGCTCCAATCCAGCGCCAGCGCCCGGTTCAGGGTTTCCGGCAGGTCGCGAACGGCGCGGGCGAGATCGATATCATCGGTCCATTCACCGAGAATGGCGAGACCCGCCACGATCGAGCTGACATAGGACTTGGTGGCGGCGACTGCGAGTTCGGGGCCCGCCTGGATGTCGATCGCGTGATCAGCCGCGTCAGACAAAGGCGAGGGCAGGGTGTTGGTCAGCGCGATCGTGGTCGCGCCAGCGTCCCGCGCCGACTTTGTCATAGCGACGATATCGGGGCTCTTACCGGATTGGGAAACGGCGATGGCTGCGGCGCCCTTCAACCGCAAAGACTTGCCATAGATCGAGGCGAGCGATGGGCCGATCGAGGCCACGGCGCGGCCGGCATATTGCTCCACCGCATATTTGAGGAAATGGCAGGCGTGGTCGGACGAGCCGCGGGCGATGGTCACCAGAAAGGCCGGATCAGTGGCCTTCAGCGCCAGTCCGGCGTCGCGCAGGCTCTGGCCCGACTGATCGAGGAGCCGGGAAACAGCGGTCGGGATCTCATTGATTTCCTGGCGCATATGGGTGGTCATGGTGGTCATCCTGTTGTCGTGCTCACGCATCGGTGAGCGTCATTTCGGCGACGAAGTCATAGGCGTCGCCGCGATAGAGGGAGCGGGTGAATTCCACCACCCGCCCCGAAGCAAGATAGGAGAGGCGCTCGATGGCCAAACCGGCGGAGCCTTCGGGCACGCCGAGAAGGCCGGCTTCTTCGCGTCCGACATTCACCGCCCAGATGCGCTGCACGGCCCGCGCCGGGCTGGCGTTCAGCCGCTGCAGTTCGGCATAGAGCGAAGTGGTGACCATCATCGGATCGGGCAGAATGTCGGAGGAGAGGCAGGCCCGCTCGATGGCGAGCGGCAATTCGTTGGCGATGCGAAGGCGCGCGAGCCGCGCCACCATCATGTCCACCTTGAGCCCGAGCTTCATCATTTCATCCGGCGAGGGGTGAAAGAGACCGCGCTCCAGCCATTCTGACCGGGTGGAATAGCCACGCCGCGCCATATCTTCGGAAAAGGACGTCAGCCTCGACAACGGTTGCTGCATCCGCGCCACCGGCTTCATCACGAAGGTGCCCGAGCCGTGTCTGCGGCTCAAGAGGCCGTCGCGCACCAACTCGTCCACCGCCTTGCGCACGGTGACGCGACTGACCTGGGCATATTCGGCGAGATCGCGTTCGGCCGGCAGAGCCTGGCCGTGCGCGAGGCGCCCTTCATGGATGGCGTCCTCCAGCCATTGCCGCAGCTTGACATAGAGCGGGCCGGAACCCTCGCTTTGCAGCGCGCCGAGCGGCAGAAGATCAGCGAGTGGCTCACCCATGGGCCGTCTCCGCCTGGAAGCGTCGGACCGCGAGAGCCACGGCGCCCGTCAGCGCATCCGCCTTAGGATCCATGAGCCGCGACCGATGACGGGGCGCGAGATGATCTGCGTAAAGGGCGGCAAGGCCGCCGAGCAGCGCCAGTCGACCGCCGTGGCTGATCTCCGCCTGCCGGTCGAGGCCGGCGTCGATCTGGGCGGCCGCGGTGGCCAGCAACCGGGATGCGGTCTCGTCTCCCAGTTTGGCGAATTCGAAAATGCGCGGCGCGAAACGGCCAAATTCCCCGGGGCTCGCTTTCTTCGCGAAGGCGACCATGCGCGGTGGGCTGTGATCGAATTCCACTAAGATGGAGGTTGTCAGCGGCGAAGCGGGCGCAATGCCGTCATAGGCGAGCAGCGCTTCCTGCAGGGCAGCGTGCCCCAGCCGCGCGCCGGAGCCGAAGTCGCCGATCACGAAGCCCCAGCCGCCGAGATAGCGGATGTCCGTCCCCAGCCGGGTGATGAAGATGCTGCCGGTGCCGAGAATGGCCACCGAGCCGTCGCCTTCGCCCAATGCGCCTTCGAGCGCGATCAGCCCGTCGGAATCGACCACCGCGCGGGCGAAGGGCAGGCGCGAGGAAACGGCGATCACCGCGTCTTCGACATTGTTGCCGGCGAGGCCGAGAAAGGCCGGGGTCTCTGCAATCAGGCTCTCACTCAGGCCGGCGTTGGAAAAAGCCTCGCGCGTGGCGTTTGAAATGCTGGCGAGAGCGATGTCGGCTGACGTCATGATATTGGCGGAGCCGCTTTTGCCCATGCCAAGGATGCGGCCGGTTGCATCCGCGACCGCCGCGCGGCAACTTGTGCCGCCTCCGTCAATTCCAACGAAATATCTGGCCATTGCTCGCCTCCTGAAGAGACAATACCAAAAAAATACCAATATCCAAGCGGCCCTTTCAAAAAAATCGACGAAAGAAAATTAACCAAGCTATTCAAAGATAAAATCGTGGGGATCACGCGCTGAAGATCACGGATTTTTACCTTTCGTAAATTCCTGCTGGACAATTGGTATTTTTTTGGCATTAAATGCCGGCGCTGAGGAGACGGATTGCATGGCTGAGCGGAAGACAGAGGCGTTGCATGAGAAGGCGAGGGGCATTGACGCTCTCGCGCCGCTTGATGCGCTTTTGCTGCTCGCCTCCGCCCAAGCCGAGGCCGCCCTGACGCCCGCTGCGTCGGTGAATGCCATCTCCGCAGGCGCTCGCCTCGCGGCCGATGCGCTTCAGGCGGGGCGTCGCCTTGTCTATGCCGGCGCCGGCAGTTCCGGGTTGATGGCCATGGCTGATGCGCTCGAACTGCCCGGCACGTTCGGAATTCCGCGCGAACGGATCGCCGTGTTGCTGGCCGGCGGCGCTGAAAGCCTGCTCAATCTGGCCGGCGCGCCGGAAGACGATCTCGATGCTGCCCGCGCCGATGCCCGACGGGAGATTTCCAAAGGCGATTGCGTGATCTGCGTGTCGGCCAGCGGCTCGACCCCCTATACGCTGGCGTTGGCGCAGGAGGCCAAGGCTCTGGAGGCATGCGTCGTCTCTATCGCCAACAATGCCGGCACGCCGTTGCTCACGCTCGCCGACGCCGCGATCCTTCTGGAGACGCCGCCCGAAATGATTTCCGGCTCGACCCGCATGGGCGCCGGCACCGCGCAGAAGATCGCGCTCAACATGTTCTCGACCTTGATGGCGATCCATCTCGGTCATGTGCATGACGGGCGCATGGTCAATTTGGTCGCGGACAATATGAAATTGCGTCAGCGCGCCGCCGGCATCGTTGCCGATATCGCCGGCGTCGATTCAGACAACGCAGCTGGATGCATTGAAGCGGCGGATGGCGCGGTCAAGACCGCCATCCTGCTTGCAGCTGGCGCTAAAGATAGATCCGAAGCCGAGGCGATCCTGAGCCGGACAAGCGCAAATGTGCGCGCCGCGCTCAAACTCCTCGGACGTGCTTAAAACTGGGTTCAAAAACGCCATAGTGGCGTCAACAAGAGGGAGAACAACATGACCCGCACCACAATCAAGGCTCTGCTCCTGAGCGCGAGCATCCTCGGCTATGCCGGGGCGGCGAGCGCCGAGGACGTCACGCTCACCATCGAGAGCTGGCGCAACGACGACCTGGCGATCTGGAAGGACAAGCTCATTCCGGCTTTCGAAGCCAAGCATCCCGGCATCAAGGTGGTCTTCTCGCCGATGGCGCCGACCGAATACAACTCGGCCATCAACGCCAAGCTGGAATCCGGTTCCGCCGGCGACCTGATCACCTGCCGCCCGTTCGACGCTTCGCTCGATCTCTACAAGAAGGGCTATCTCGCCGACATCACCAAGAATGCCGGCATGGAGAATTTCTCCGACGTCGCCAAGTCCGCCTGGACCACGGATGACGGCGCCGCCACCTTCTGCGTGCCGATGGCCTCGGTCATCCACGGCTTCATCTACAACAAGGACGCCTTCGACCAGCTCGGCATCACCCCGCCGAAGACCGAGGACGAATTCTTCGCCGCGCTCGAAAAGATCAAGGCCGACGGCAACTACATCCCGATGGCCATGGGCACCAAGGATCTCTGGGAAGCCGCGACCATGGGCTACCAGAATATCGGCCCGAACTACTGGAAGGGCGAAGAAGGCCGTCTCGCGCTGATCAAGGGCGAGCAGAAACTGACCGACGCCCAGTGGATCGAGCCCTACAAGACGCTCGCCAAGTGGAAGCCCTATCTCGGCGACGGTTTTGAAGCCCAGACCTATCCGGACAGCCAGAACCTGTTCACCCTCGGCCGCGCCGCCATCTATCCGGCCGGCTCCTGGGAAATCGGCGGTTTCAACACCCAGGCCCAGTTCAAGATGGGCGCTTTCGCGCCGCCGGTGAAGAAGGATGGCGACACCTGCTACATCTCCGACCACACCGACATCGCCGTCGGCATGAACGCCAAGTCGGCGCATGCGGAACAGGCCAAGACCTTCCTCACCTGGGTCGCTTCGCCTGAATTCGCCGATCTCTACGCCAATTCGCTGCCGGGCTTCTTCAGCCTCAACAAGACGGCCGTGAAGATGCAGGATCCGCTCGCGCAGGAATTCGTCTCCTGGCGCGAAAAGTGCCAGTCGACCATCCGCTCGACCTATCAGATCCTGTCGCGCGGCACGCCCAACCTCGAAAACGAGACCTGGGTCGAATCCGCCAATGTGATCAACGGCACCGATACGCCTGAGGTCGCCGCCGAGAAGCTCCAGAAGGGCCTCGACAGCTGGTACAAGCCCGCGAAGTAAATAGCTAAGAGAAGGCGGCTTTCGCCGCCGCCTCCTGATCTGCGAACATGCCCCTCATCCGGCTGCCGCCACCTTCTCCCCGCACGCGGGGAGAAGGCTGATGGAGCGCCGGCCTTGCCACATCCTCCTTCTCCCCGCCAGCGGGGAGAAGGTCCCGGCAGGGGGATGAGGGGCCATCGCCGCCTTCCACATCTTCTCTTGACCTGGACGAGCCAAATGGACGTCGACACACTTCCCGAAGCCGCGCCGCGGCGGCCCGTCCGCTGGCACATCGCTGTTTTCCTGCTGCCGGCGGTGCTGGTCTATACGGCGGTGATGATCATCCCGCTTGCGAGCACGCTCTGGCTCTCCTTCTTCAACGAAGTCGAGGGTCAAAAGACGTTCGTCGGTCTTGGCAATTTCGCCACTTTGTTTGGTGAAGCCAAATGGTCTGATGGCTTCTGGAATGCGCTCAAGAACAACGTCATCTTCTTCATCATCCATATGCTGGTGCAGAACCCGATCGGCGTGGCGCTGGCCGCGCTTCTGTCGATCCCGAAGCTGCGCTTCGCCACCTTCTACCGCACCGCCATCTTCATGCCGACGCTATTGTCCTTCGTGATCGTCGGCTTCATCTGGAAGCTCATTCTCTCGCCGATCTGGGGCGTGACGCCTTTCTTGCTCGATACTGTCGGCCTCAAATTCCTGTTCGGCCCCTGGCTCGGCAAGCCCAATTCCGCGCTAATTGCCGTATCGCTGATCTCGGTCTGGCAATATGTCGGCATCCCCATGATGCTGATCTATGCCGCGCTGCTGAACATTCCCGATGAAGTGATCGAAGCGGCCGAACTCGACGGGATCACCGGCTTCAGCCAGTTCTGGAAGATCAAGCTGCCGCTGATCCTGCCCTCGATCGGCATCATTTCGATCCTGACCTTCGTCGGCAATTTCAACGCCTTCGACCTGATCTACACCGTGCAGGGCGCGCTCGCCGGGCCGGATGGATCGACAGACATTCTCGGCACGCTGCTCTACCGCACCTTCTTCGGTTTCCAGCTGCAGCTCGGTGACCGCTCCATGGGCGCGACCATCGCCACGGTGATGTTCCTGATCATTCTCGCCGGCGTCGCTTTCTATCTCTTCGCCATCCAGCGCCGCATGCGCCGCTATCAGTTCTGAGGAGATCACGATGTCGAAAACCCGCTCCTCCCTCGGCCGCGCCGCCGCCGCCCACGCCGTGCTGATCGCCTATACGGCCATCGCGCTGTTTCCGGTGGTCCTGACCATTATGAACTCCTTCAAGTCGCGCAACGCCATTTTCCGCAATCCGATGCAGCCGCCGCTGCCGGGCACCTTCGATCTCGTCGGCTACACCACCGTGCTGAGCGGCGGCAGTTTTCAGATTTATCTGATGAACTCGCTGATCGTGACCATAGTGTCGATTTTCCTCGTCCTGCTGTTCGGCGCCATGGCGGCCTTCGCGCTGTCGGAATATCGCTTCCGCGGCAACACGCTGCTCGGTCTTTACATGGCGCTCGGCATCATGATCCCGATCCGCCTGGGCACGATCGGCATTCTCCAGGGCATGGTGGCGTTCAATCTGGTCAATACGCGGACGGCGCTGATCCTTGTCTATACCGCCCAGGGTCTGCCGCTCGCCATCTTCATCCTGTCGGAATTCATGCGCACGGTCTCCGACGATCTGAAAAATGCCGGGCGCATCGACGGGCTCAGCGAATACAAGATCTTCTTTCGGCTGGTGCTGCCGTTGGTCCGGCCCACCATGGCCACGGTCGCGGTCTTCACCATGATCCCGATCTGGAACGATCTCTGGTTCCCGCTGATTCTTGCCTCCTCCGAAGCGACCAAGACGATCACGTTGGGCGCGCAGATCTTCATCGGCCAGTTCGTCACCAATTGGAACGCGGTGCTCGCGGCCTTGTCGCTCGCCATCGCGCCCGTTCTCGTCCTCTACATGATTTTCTCGCGCCAGCTCATTCGCGGCATCACGGCAGGAGCAGTCAAATGAGTGTCGAGGTGAGCATTGTGATAGATGCATTGACCGAGACAGCTTTGGCCAACGGCTTCAAACCTGTCGGTAGTGTCTATTTCTACAAAGCGCATCCGGAAATAACCTGTGTCGTCAATTTGCAGAAGTCGCAATGGGGCCCGCAGCATTACATAAATGCGGGCGTGTCATTCTTTCGATTGTCGCCAACGCGTAGACCCAAAGTGTCGGGCCTGCACATTCTCTGGCGTGCGGATTCTGTCATCCAGGACAACTCGCCGCTGAGCAATGCCCTCGATTCGGAAGCCAGTCTAACGGATGTGAGTAGGCGCCAGATTATACGGGACCAGACTTACACGCATGCCTTCGCTCATTTGGCCAAGTGCACCACGGAAGCGACGTCGCTCGCTCTGGCACACGATATCGGCGCGGCCGTAAAGCGCTTGGCAAAGCCCACTAAGGAGACCGGAAATGCCCTCTCCCATTAAAGTTCTCGTCGCCGGCCTCGGCAATATGGGCCTCAGCCACGCCCAGTCCTATGCCAAGAATGACGGCTTCGAGATTGTCGGCCTGGTCAATCGCTCGTCGGTGCAACTGCCGGACCTGCTGGCCGGGCATGCGATCCGTCCCAATTTCGACGAGGCGCTCGCCGAGCTGAAGCCGGATCTCTGCTCGATCAACACCTATTCCGACAGTCACGCCGCCTATGCGATCAAGGCGATGGAGGCGGGCTGCCATGTCTTTCTCGAAAAGCCGCTTGCGACGACCGTGGCCGACGCCGAGCGCGTCGTCGCCTGCGCCCGCGCCACCGGCAGAAAACTGGTGATCGGCTATATCCTGCGCCATCACCCCTCCTGGATCAAGCTGATCGAGCTCGCCCGCGAGATGGGCCCGCCTTACGTCTTCCGGATGAACCTCAACCAGCAATCCTCCGGCAAGGCCTGGGAAACGCATAAAGCGCTGATGCAGACGACATCGCCGATCGTCGATTGCGGCGTGCATTATGTCGATGTCATGTGCCAGATCACCGATGCCAAGCCTGTCAGTGTGCGCGGCATGGGCGTGCGGCTCTCGGACGAGATCGCTGCCGACATGTACAATTACGGCCATCTTCAGGTGACCTTCGAGGACGGCTCGGTCGGCTGGTATGAGGCCGGCTGGGGTCCGATGATGTCGGAGACGGCCTTCTTCGTGAAGGATATCATCACCCCCAAGGGCTGCGTCTCGATCGTCATGGACCAGAACGCCAAGTCCGACGATATCGACACACACACCAAGACCTCGGTGATCCGCCGCCATCCGGCCAAGACCGGCCCCGATGGCCGCTTCGTCAGCGGCGACGAATTCCTGCAGATGGCGGGCGAACCCGGCCATCAGGACCTTTGCGATCTCGAACAGGCTTTCGTGCTCAGGGCGATCCGCGAGGATCTCGATCTCGACCGGCATATGCAGGACGCGGTGCAATCGCTGCGCATCTGCCTCGCCGCCGACGAGAGCGTGCGCACCGGCCAGCAGATCGCGCTTTGAACGGAGACTTCCAGTGGGCAATCTGAAACTCAAATCCATCCGCAAGGCCTATGGCCCGCTCGAAGTGCTCAAGGGCATCGACCTCGACGTGGCGGACGGCGAATTCGTGATCTTTGTCGGCCCCTCCGGCTGCGGCAAGTCCACGCTTCTGCGCTCCATCGCCGGTCTCGAAGACATCTCGTCCGGCCAGATCCTGATCGACGGCAAGGATGTGACCGTCACGCCGCCGGCGAAACGCGGCATCGCCATGGTCTTCCAGTCCTATGCGCTCTATCCGCATCTCACCGTGCGCGACAACATGACGCTCGGCCTCAAGCAGGCCGGCGTCGAGGCGGGCGTGATCGCCGAGCAGGTCAAGAAGGCGTCGACGATGCTGTCGCTTGAGCCTTACCTTGAGCGTCGGCCGGCCGAATTGTCCGGCGGCCAGCGTCAGCGCGTCGCCATTGGTCGCGCCATCGTGCGCGAGCCGAGCCTCTTCCTCTTCGATGAGCCGCTTTCGAACCTTGACGCGGCGCTGCGCGTGCAGACCCGGCTTGAAATCGCAGCGCTCCATCGTCGCCTCAAGGCGACCATGATCTATGTGACGCATGACCAGGTCGAGGCGATGACGCTGGCCGACAAAATCGTCGTGTTGAGCGCCGGCGCCGTCGAACAAGTGGGCTCTCCCATGGAGCTCTATAACAGGCCCGCCAATCTGTTCGTCGCCGGCTTCATCGGCTCGCCGCAGATGAACTTGATCGAAGCCGCCCGTCTGGGCGAGAGCGGTTACCAGACGCTCGGCGTCCGCCCGGAACACATTACCTTGTCCCGTGACAGCGGATTGTGGTCCGGCAAGGTCGTGCATGTCGAACATCTCGGCGCCGACACCATCGTCTATATCGAATCCGAGAAGCTGGGCACGGTCACTGTCCGCATGTTCGGCGAGCATCCCTATGCGCCCGATGAGATCGTCCATATGACGCCTGACGCCAAATCGCTCCATCGCTTCGACGCAGCCGGCAAGGCGATCAGGTAAACGGGGCATGATCCTCGCTCTCGATATCGGCGGCAGTTTCATCAAGGCGGCTTGGTCTCCGGAGCCGGGGAAGCTTGAGCCCATCGGTCGGATCGCGACGCCATCCGATTCGCTTGACGCTTTCGTCTCCGCCATCGTGGACCTGACCAAGGCTGCGCCGTCGAGTCCCCAGGCTCTGGCGATTTCCCTGACGGGGATCGTGGATCGCGATAGCGGACGCCTGACCTGCGCCAACATCCCGGCGCTTCACCAGACGATTCTTGCTCCGGCGCTGGAAGCGGCGCTCGGACTGCCGGTTCTGATCGCCAATGACGCGGATTGTTTCGCGCTCGCGGAAGCTGCGCGTGGGGCGGGCCGCGGACGCCATGTCGTGTTCGGGGTGATTCTCGGCTCCGGCGTCGGCGGCGGCCTCGTCAGCGGTGGGCGGCTCGTCAACAGCGCTGGCGGCTATGCCGGAGAATGGGGTCATGGCGCTTTTCTCCCCGCCGTAGCCGGCGATCCGCCGGAACGCATTCCCGCCTTCGAGTGTGGTTGCGGCCGCAAAGGCTGTTTGAACACCGTGGGCGGTGCGCGAGGACTGGAAGCCCTGCATCGCCATCTTCATGGAACAAACGCCGACAGTCACGCGATTCTCGCAGCTTGGGAGGCGGATGATCCGGCAGCGGCGCGGACAGTGGACATTTACAGTGATCTCGTCGCCCGCCTTCTGGCGCTCGCCATCAACATCACCGGCGCCGAAATCGCACCCGTGGGCGGAGGCCTTGCAAATTCCGAAAAGCTCCTATCTAACATCGACCGGAAAACGAAACCCGGAGTACTCGGCGTTTCCGAAAGGCCGCTGGTGGTCCAGGCGCAATGCGGACCCGATGCGGGCTTGATCGGCGCGGCGGCGTTGGGATGGAGCATGAACGCGGATGAGCGAAATTCTGCTGGAAGTGTGCGTGGATGATCTGGCGGGGCTTGAAGCCGCCATTTCAGGCGGAGCCGACCGCATCGAGTTGTGCAGCGCGCTTTCAACCGGCGGATTGACGCCGTCAGCCGGTCTGATGAGCGCGGCGGCGAAATCGCCGGTCCCGGTCTATGCGATGATCCGCCCCCGCATCGGCGCTTTCGTCTACACCCAGCGTGAAATCGAACTGATGTGCGAGGATATCCAATTTGCCGCCTCGGCGGGAATTTCCGGCGTGGTGATCGGCGCCAATCTTGCCGGCGGAGCGCTCGACGCCAAGGCGCTGAGGCAATTGTCCAACGCGGTGGGCCGCATGCCGCGCACCCTGCATCGCGCCTTCGATTTCGTGCCGGATATCGCATTGGCGATCGAGCTCGCCGTCGACTACGGTTTCGAGCGTATCCTCACCTCCGGCCGCGCAAAGACCGCGCCCGAGGGGCTCGATGATCTGGCCGAGGCTATCAGGCTCGCCGATGGGCGTATTTCGATCATGCCCGGTTCGGGGGTGACCCCAGATACAATCGGCCAGATCCTTGATCGGCTGCCGGTGCGCGAGGTGCATGGCTCTCTTTCCACACAAGCGGAAGAGGCCGATGAACGCGTCGTGGCCCTGGGCTTCAGCCCCCGCCAGACCCGCCGCACCGACGAAGCCACCGTGCGGGCGCTCAAGGCGGCTCTCGCCGCGCGCTAAAAACGGAACCGCCTTCCGCGTCAGGTGTTTACGGGTGATGCCAGGAGTGTCGCCCATGCCGAAATATTTCTTTTCTGTCTTAGACCGGGACGGCGCGTCCCCAGCCGAACGCGCCTATGAATTCGACAACGATTCCCAGGCCGTCGAGGAGGGTCGCAAGGCGCTGGCCGAAATGGCGCTGGATGGACTGCCCGGCGAACCATTGAACATGATCACGGTGGAGGTTTTCGACGAAAACCGCCGACCGATCGTCGAGATCCGGCTGACGCTCGAATTCATTCCGAAGAATGGCGGCCGTCCTACAATCATCTGACAGGACGGATCAAAACGACCGATCCTGCGTTTTCCCGAGGTAAAACCTCAAGGAGAACGACCATGACCATTCACGATATCAGAGAACATGCGGACGTCATCGGCAAGGACGGTCGCCATGTCGGCACGGTCGACCGCGTGGAAGGCGATCGCATCAAGCTCACCAAGGCCGATAGCCACGGCGCCGGCCATGAAGGCCATCATCACTTCATCGAGATGTCGCTGGTCGAAACGGTTCAGGAAAACCGCGTTCACCTCTCGGTTTCCGCCGACACCGCCATAATTCAGGAAGAAGAACAGTCAGGCGATCGCGCCCACTGATCCTGAGGGCGAAAAGCCATTGTCCCTCATGCAAAGCGCGCCGCCCACCCGGTGCGCTTTTGCATTTCCGGCTGATCGCATGGCGCAGGCGGGAACGCTTTGACGGCTCTCCGGTTGGGCGGCTTCGAGCTACTGCCGCCGCAACCGAGGAGAGAGTGATGAAAGCCCTGACCTGGCACGGAAAGTCCGACATACGCTGCGAAAGCGTGCCGGACCCAAAAATTCAGCATGGCCGCGACGCCATCATCAAGGTGACGGCCTGCGCCATCTGTGGCTCCGACCTGCATATCTTCGACGGCATGATCCCCGACATGCACAGCGGCGACATCGTCGGTCACGAAACCATGGGCGAGGTGGTCGAGGTCGGCAAGGACAATACCAGCCTGAAGGTCGGCGATCGCATCGTCGTGCCGTTCACCATTTCCTGCGGCGAATGCTTTTTCTGCAAGCGCGGTTATTTCTCCGCCTGCGAGCGCTCCAATCCCGATCACGAGAAGGCGCGGGCCATGTGGGGCAATTCGCCCTCCGGCCTGTTCGGCTATTCGCATCTTCTCGGCGGCTATTCCGGTGGCCAGGCCGAATATCTCCGCGTTCCCTTCGCGGATTTTGGCCCCATCAAAGTGCCGGACGGTTTGACCGATGAGCAGGTATTGTTCCTTTCCGATATTTTTCCCACCGGCTATATGGCGGCCGATTTCTGCAACATTCAGCGCGGCGACACGATCGCGATCTGGGGCTGCGGTCCTGTCGGCCAGATGGCTATCCGTTCAGCCTTTCTTTTGGGCGCTGAACGCGTCATCGCCATCGACACTGTGGCGGAACGGCTGGACCTCGCGCGCGAAGCGGGAGCGGTCACTCTCAACTTCATGGATGAAGACATCTATGACCGCATCATGGAACTGACCAGCGGACGCGGTGCCGACGCCTGCATCGACGCCGTCGGCACGGAGGCGTCGTCGGTGGCCAGCCTCGATTCCGTGATCGACCGCATCAAGGTGGCGACCTTCATGGGCACGGACCGGCCGCATGTGTTGCGCCAGGCCATCCATTGCTGCCGCAACTTCGGAACCGTGTCGATCGTCGGCGTTTATGGCGGCTTTCTCGACAAGATTCCGATGGGCTCCGCCATCAATCGGGGCCTGACATTCCGGATGGCCCAGACGCCGGTGCAGCGCTACCTGCCGGAATTGATGCGCCGCATCGTCGAGGGCGAGATCGACCCGTCCTTTGTCATCACCCATCGCGGGTCGCTTGAGGACGGCCCGGAACTCTACAAGACGTTCCGCGACAAGAAGGATGGCTGCATCAAAGTCGTCCTTAAGCCATAAGGAGAACGAACATGGCTATGAGCATTGGTAAACTTGCCGTCGTCACCGGCGCCTCGACTGGCATAGGCTTCGAACTTGCCAGAGTCGCCGCCCGGGAGGGTTATGAACTGCTGATCGCGGCCGACGAGGAGGCCGTTCACACTGCCGCCGAACAGCTACGCGCCGAAGGCGCGACGGTGACCTCGATTGTCGTCGATCTCGCGACATCCGTTGGCGTAACGCAACTGGTCGACAAGATCACAGCCAACCGGGCCGCGCCGGAAATTCTGATGGCCAATGCCGGTCGCGGGCTGGGTCACGCGTTCCTCGATCAGGATATCGTCGACATCAGGCATGTGGTGGACACCAACGTCACCGGGACTTTGGCGCTCATCCATGCGGTGGGCGGCATGATGCGCATCCAACGACGTGGCCGCATCCTGATCACCGGTTCGATCGCCGGTTTTATGCCGGGATCCTTCCAGGCGGTTTACAATGCGTCCAAGGCGTTTTTGAACAGCTTTTCCTTCGCGCTCCGGGATGAACTCAAAGATTCCGGCGTGACCATCACCTGCCTGATGCCTGGGCCGACCGAGACGCGGTTCTTCGATCGGGCCGGTCTGCTCGACACGTCTGTCGGACAGGCGGAAAAGGACGACCCCGTCGATGTGGCGCGCATCGGCTTCCGGGCGATGTTGGACGGCGAGGGCGACGTGGTCAGCGGCGTGAAGAACAAGCTGCAGGCCGCCATCGCCAATGTCACGCCATCTGGCGTATTGGCGAGCGCCCACAGAAAAATGGCCGAGCCTGGTTCGGCCAAATAATGATGTCGTAGCAGTTCGCGCGTCCGAGGCGCGCGAGCTGTTTCAAGTTTAAATTTTATTAATCCCTAAAAATCCATGGGCTAAATTTGGTTATTTCATTTGCGACATGAATAAGCGACAAATAGAGAACCACCGCAGTGAGACGCTTCGTCTGAAGCGGTGGTGGAGGACAATGAATGTCGCGGCACACCAGAGTTCACAGCCCAGGCGTCTTCGCAGGTTCGGAAGTGTCATTTCTGCGCAGCGTGATCCGCGAGCTTGAGAGAGAGCCATGGTATCCCCAATGCCGGGACCGGCAGGAGACCTTCATCTCGCTGGTGATCCGCGCCTATGATCGCGGTATGGTCTGCCGCGCTCGCCTCAAGACATTCGCATCGGTCGCGGCGCGGTTTTACTTTCCTGAAAATCGAGAGACGCTGGCGGTTCAGCCCGCCACGCGCATCGCGTCCGCGTCGCGGCGCATGTGACGGCGGCAATAGGCTTCCGCCGCGCGGATCCCGTCTTCCCGGCTGCGGAAGCGCTCGCGGAGGTCAACCACGCGGTCTCCGTCAATGATCGTGATGCTGCGATCGATCACGTCCCAGATGATCTGCGGATAATGGCCAGTCGGCATGATGTTTCCTTCCCGTCGCTACGCACAACTTGTCGCGGGCTAGTCGTTTGAGACATGGTCGGGCTTCCCCTTTCGCGGGGTGGAGGCCAATTCTTCGAGCTGCTTTTTGGACATGGATTCTTCCATGCTCCTGGATGCGCCACGAAACGCGCTTTTGGGCGCGTCGCCGCGTTTTTTTGCGGCAAGAGCTGCGCCGGCGGCCTTTTGCTGGGCTTTTGATTTTGCAGGCATGTCTCGCTCCTTGGGAGGCGGGCCCGATGAGCCCGCCAATCCGCCCACATCAACTGACGATGTTGGCGATGGTTCCGGTTTTCACGCGGATATTATTCTGAACATGCGCGACCCCGGACACAGAATCGGCGAGATCCTCGGCCCGCCGTTTGTCCTGACGGCTCGCCACCGTTCCCGAAAGCGTCACCTCGGCTTCGGCGACCATCACCTCGATATCGGACGCATCCACATAGGAATCCTGCATCAGTCGATCGTTGACGTCCTCAAGAATACGTTCGTCGCGGCGAACATAGCCTTTGGGTCCCTTGCCGCGGTGCTGGTCCTGTTCTCGCCGACGTTCGGCGCCCTCGTCGCCAAACCAGGAGGCAACCTCATCGGAAGCGCGATCAATGAAATCCCGCTTTTCCTCACGACCGCTCTGACCGTAGCGTCGACCGTCATCGTCGCGGTCGCGTTCTCGGTAGCGATGTTCCGGCTGCGCGTAACCAGAGTCACTGCGTCCGAACCCTGAAGGATTTCTCCCGCCGTCGGCGAAGTTTACATCCTCACGCTCCCGGAACGAGCCTGTCCGGTCCCAATCGGGATAGCCGCGAGCGCCGTAGAACGGGTCTACGTCGAAACGCTCGCGATCTCTGTTGGTCCGTTCGCGATTGCGGTCGTTGCGAAAATCATCTCTGCTCGCCATTGGGTTTCCTCTTCTATTCGAGACCATCATTGTCGTGGTCTTTCTGTGAGTAAAACCGCTATCCCATGCGTTCGGTTCCCCAGAAGAGATGTGGATCGGGAACTTCGGAAAACCTGCGGGGTTCATGTGCCAAAGGAGAGGTTCATGACCCATGATTGGAATGAAAGACGGATAAAGGCGCTGACGGGAGCCGTCGAACGGGCGATCCATATGATGATCGCCAATGCGAACGCGGCCGGATGGAGCGCCGACGAAGCGATTGCCGCGATTGACCGGGTCGTCGTGACATTGAAAATGAGCAATGCCTGCGATCCGGATCCCGCCGACGATCCCGTGTCGGATTGGGAAAACGGCACTGGGACGGCGGGCGATCCCAGCGCTGAAGATGTGAGTTCGAGGCCGGAAGGTCCGTGCGATCAGTCGGATGAGGATAAGGACATTAGGCTTGCGGAAGAAAACGCCGACCTTCCGACGCAAAATGCGCCTTGCGAGGATAGCCCGCCGCAAGGCGAACGGAATTCGGCGGCGATAATGCCGGAGCGCTTGATGCAGGAGTGAGCCGCCAGCCGCGCGAAATTTTCAGAGAAATCGGGAACCAACCTGGTTCAAAGAAGTTCGGTGCCCGCAGGAAGCGAACTGCCCCCTAGTTCCCCCGAGCTTCCTGTTGATTGATCGTCCTCCTCCGCGCGGAATGCGGACTTGGCCAGGTCTGGACTCCATCTGGCCCGGCGCGGGGGAGGACGATCTCTCTTTCTATTCGGAACCATCGGCGTCGCGCGTTTTCAGCGCATCGCTCGTATCCTTTCGGCGGGGGTTTTGATTGTTCTCGCCCATTGCGTCGCGATCTGTTTCCGGATCGTCCTTGGCGGGGATATAGCCGCGCGGCGTGTTCTCTTGAGGTCCCTCCCAATGCGGCCATTGGTCGGTGGTTCCGGGTTGTCCGCTTTTCGGTGTGTTGTTGGTCATTGTCTTCTCCTGTGTTGGGATGGAGACAACCGCGAAGATCGATCCTTGTTCCGTGTTACGGTTCGTTGAACCCTTCGGCGGTGACGCGAAACTCAAGCCCCCGGACGTCACGGAAAAACAACAGGCTTCCCTGTTCGCTGGATCCTTCCGGCGCATAGTCGATGACGGCGCGGCTTTCCTCCGCAACGGCGCCGTTCTCCAGCACCTGACCCTTTACTTGCACCTGCGCTGCCGTTTTCTCTCCCATGTTCACCAGCACGAAATCGACGCGACGGGGATCTGTCGGCGAAAGCGAGTGGACGATGCGCAACTCGACTGGACCATCCCCGGCGGTCACGCCATGAGCGGCAAGATAGGTGAAGCCGGAGGCGAACAGGATGACCGAAATGGCGGCGAGCACCCATTCCACCACCGGCGTGTCATCGGGCAGATCTTCCTGATCTTCACTCCGGTCATTCATTGCGTCGACCTCCGTTCCGCGTGACTACAACACCAGCCGCGCCGCAGCGGCGCCGATTGAGGCGGGAAAACCGAGCACCAGCGTCGCGCCGAGAAAGGTGTAAAAACTCAAGCCGTCGCTCCGCCCGAAAATCCATAACATCACCATGCTGATCAGCAGCGCCAGCACATATCCGGTCAGGCTGAAGCGCAGGAAAACCGAAAGATGAGAGCCCGCGCCGCGCGCTGAGCCGCCCTTGAAGTTGGAAACGTAGACGAAGACGTGCATGAGCAGCAGCGACGACAGCGCCAGGGCGATTTCCCGTCCCGCATCCATCTGAAACGCAATCAGGATGATTTCTTCGGTGGGGGCGACATTGAAAGACAGGAACAACGCGCCTGTCGCCATCAGGAAGATTTCGCCCCAGTAAGAGGATCTTGCCCGTCGGAGGTCGGACGTCGAGGATTCCCCTCCGAGCTGGCTGCGCGCCAGCATCGCACCGATGCCGCCGGGCACGATCTGGACAGCGATTTTGCCGATTGCTTCGCGGAGCGATGTCTCGAATGTCAGCGCGGAAAAAAGCCAGAGCACGAAGGTGGACATCAGGCCGGCGACGAGCAATCCCACGAAGACATCGGCGAGATCGTCCTTTAGCGAAAACGTGCGGCGAAAACCGCCGAAATAGGAAAGGCCGAGCAGCAGCGGGATCGTGGCGATCAGCAGCAGGCACAAGCGCCAGATTTCCATAGTGAAGCCGAGTTGCCACATTTCCATCGTCATCAGCATCGGCAGCGCGAAGATGATCGCGCCGCCCGCCGCGCGGCCGAGGCCGGCGAGAAAATGCCGTAAGCTGGGCTCCGACGCAGTGCTGATGCGCATAAAGGCCGCGTCTCCCCCTGATGTCCACTCTCGGCGGTGAAGCAACGGAATCCGCCTGGATTTGTTCCTGCAGCGCCGTCAGCTTGCGGTGACGTCTTTCAGATAAACGGTCGCCAGCGGCGGAAGCGTGAGCGCGATCGAGAATTCACGGCCATGGCTGGGAATTGTTTCTGCCCAAACTTCGGCGTCGCCCTGGTTCGAGCCGCCATAAATTTCGGCGTCGCTGTTGAAGATGACATGCCAGCGGCCTGGGAAAGGAACGCCGATGCGATAGCCCGATCTCGGCATCGACGTGAAGCTCGAAACCGCCAGCACCGCGTCTTTCCGGTCCTCGGCGTATCGCAGCATCGCGATGACGGAATTCCGTGTGTCGTCAGCCGTCGCCCATTCGAAGCCGCGGCTGTCGAGATCGCCGAATTGCAGCGCCGGCTCCCGGACGTAGAGATGGTTGAGATCGGCGACGACGCGTTGCAATCCGGCATGGCCGGGGTCGTCGAGAAGATCCCAATTCAGCGACCCGTCATGGCTCCATTCCGTCATCTGGCCGAGTTCACCGCCCATGAACATCAGTTTCTTGCCGGGATGAGCCCACATGAAGCCGAAATAGGCGCGGAGATTGGCGCGCTTCAGCCAGTCGTCGCCCGGCATTTTGCCAAACAGCGAACCTTTGCCGTGAACCACTTCGTCATGGGAAATCGGCAAAACGAAGTGTTCGGAATATTGATAGACCATGCCGAAGGTCATCTGGTCCTGATGATAGGCGCGAAACAGCGGATCCTTCTGCATGTAATCCAGCGTGTCATGCATCCAGCCCATGTTCCATTTGAAATCGAAGCCGAGCCCGCCCTGTTCCACGGGCGCGGTCACGCCCGGCCAGGCCGTCGATTCCTCGGCGATCGTCAGGGCGTGCGGCGCGCGTTGGCGGATGATGCTGTTGAGATGTTTGAAGAATTCCACCGCTTCGAGATTTTCTCGGCCGCCATATTGGTTGGGAATCCATTCGCCGGCGTTTCTCGAATAGTCGCGATAGAGCATGGAGGCGACCGCGTCGACGCGCAGCCCGTCGATATGGAAACGGTCCAGCCATTCGAGCGCCGAGGCGATCAGGAAACCCTTCACCTCGTTGCGGCCGAGATTGTAGATCAGCGTGTTCCAGTCGCGATGGAAACCTTCGCGCGGGTCTTCATGCTCATAGAGCGCGGTGCCGTCGAAACGCGCCAGTCCCCAGACATCGGTTGGAAAATGCGCAGGCACCCAGTCCAGCAGCACGCCGATGCCGGCGTCATGGCAGCGATCGATGAAATAGGCGAAATCTTCCGGCGTGCCATGCCGGCCAGTCGGCGAGAAAAGTCCGAGCGGCTGATAACCCCAGGACCCCCCGAAGGGATGCTCCATGATTGGCAACATCTCGATATGGGTGAAACCCAGCGCCTGCACATAGGGGATCAACCGTTGGCCGAGTTCCACCCAATTCAGGGAGCGATCACCCTCTTCGGTGATCCGCAGCCAGGAGGCGAGGTGAACCTCATAGATAGACATCGGCGCATTGAGATCGCGGTGTTCGCGATGGCGGCGCATCCAGTCCTCGTCCGTCCAGGCAAAAGGGCGGCTGGACACGACGATCGACGCTGTGGCGGGCGCAGCTTCGCTCGAACGTGCGACCGGGTCCGCCTTTTGCGGCAGGACCTCGCCTGTCGGCGCGATGATCTCGTATTTATATCTGTCGCCGGGCCCGAGCCGCGGCACGAACAGTTCCCACACGCCTGCTTCGCGGCGAAGCCGCATCGGATGGCGCCGACCGTCCCAACTGTTGAAGTCGCCGACCACGGAGACGCGCCGCGCATTCGGCGCCCAGACGGCGAACCGGACGCCCTCGACGCCCTCGACCGTCATGGCTGTCGCGCCCAAGATCCGCCCGAGATCGTAATGGGTCCCTTGGGCCAGGAGATGCAGGTCGAGTTCGCCAAGCAGCATGCCGAAGGAATAGGGATCTTCGGTTTCCTGCACTGCGTCAGGCCAGTGAATGCGCATGAGATAGCGATTGACCGGCTGCATCGGCCCGGCGAACAGGCCGCCGGGATGGACGAGTTCCGCCTGGCCGATTTCTGCGCCGGTGTCCGCGTCGAAGATGTCGACGCGCATCGCTCCCGGTAGAAGAGCGCGAAGCACACTCTGTTCGCCAACCCTGTGCTTGCCGAGTATGGCGAAGGGGTCGCCGTGGCGGCCTTCCAGCAGCGCCGCGACCGCATTCGGATCGATCGCGCCCATGTAATTCTGCGCTGTCATCGATGCGCCTCCATCAGTCGGTTGGCAATGGCCGCGAAGCCCTTGAGCGGAATGGGAAGCCAGCGGGGCCGGTTGCGGGCCTCGTAGCCGATTTCGTACGCCGCTTTCTCAAGCAGGAAGAGATCGATCAAGCGGGCTCGCCGTTCGGGCGAAAGCGAAAGAGCCGCATTGCCTTCGAGCGCGGCGGCGTAGTGTTCGAGGAAGGCGGTCTCCGCCTCGCTTTCGAACCGTTCGGTCAATTGGGTGCGATGCTCCTCGTTGGTCTCAGCCGCCGTGTCGCGATCAGAGTCAGCCGAG
This sequence comes from Rhizobium sp. SG_E_25_P2, assembly GCF_029892285.1. Taxonomy (GTDB): domain Bacteria; phylum Pseudomonadota; class Alphaproteobacteria; order Rhizobiales; family Rhizobiaceae; genus Rhizobium_E. The sequence continues at coordinate 9,553 of NZ_JARXVM010000001.1, read as the reverse complement.
GCGGCGAGATAGCTGATCGAGCGCAGCAGACCGGCGACATCGCGCAGCGGGTTGGTCTTGGTGCGCCGTTCCGACAGCGCCCGCGCCGGCTCGCCCTCGAAGTCGATAATAAAAACATCGTCTTCGGCGACCAGCACCTGACCGAGATGGAAATCGCCGTGCACCCGTGTCTCGATCGCGCCTACCAGGGAGCCTGAAAGCGCCGAAGCGGCGGCCATCAGCTTTTCGCGCTGCGCCAGCAGCGGATAGATATAGCGCGCGCAGGCCGGGTCGAGATTCGGCCGGATATCGGCCAGCAAATCCAGGCAGCCGCTGAGCTCCGTCTGAAGCTGTTTCCGCCAGGCCTCCGCTTCGTGTTCGCCGGCCGTCGCGGGCGCAAAATCGGGATCGTCGCTCGGCAGCGCTAGGGCGGCGTGCAATTCGCCCAGACGTTTGCCAAGCACGCCCGCGACCTCTATCAACCCACGGAAGGGATCGCGTTCTTCCACGCCGGTTTCTTCGTCGCCTGAGGCGTTGACGATGACGTCTTCCAGACGGTGGCGCAATTCGTTCAGCATCCAAGTCCAGGCGTCGCCCTGATTGCGGATGGCGCCCTGAACGATCACGAGCGTGTAACGTTCGCCGTCAGCGTCGACGCGTGCGACTTCACCGAGCAACGGTGGCGTGTTGGCGTAGCCAACCTCGGTCAGATGCCGGGTCATCTCCACTTCCGGATGGATGCCCGGGGAAATGTGGCGGATGAGCTTGATCATCGCCATGTCGCCGAGGATCAGCGAACTGTTGGACTGCTCCGCCGACAGCCAGCGGATCGGCATGTCGTCGACCAGACTCAGGCAGTCGAGCGCGTCCGTGCCGAGAAACTCCAGCGATCCCGTCTTGCTCGACAGCACGGATCGCTCGCAAAGCCCGCGCACCACGCCCCGGGCGAGAGCCTCGGCGGCGAAACCGTCGGTCAGGAAGCCGACCCGCCGGCCATGGCGGACACGGGCGAGCGCAAGCTGTTGCGCCAGCGCCTGTGGCTGGGCGTCGTCCCAGGCGACCGCGAGCGGCAGCAGATAGGTCTCGGAGTGCCCCGCCAGCTGCACGCGCAGTTCGGTCAACACGAGATCGTTGGAGAAGGGCATTTCGGTGGCCGCGACGATCTCTGCGCCCACCATCGGTTCGCCCTTGGAGCCGAACCAGCGTCGTTTGCCAAGATAGGTCGGCAATATGTCGCGGGTTAGCGTCGTCCTGCAATTGCCGTCATCGAGCAGGTCGAGGAGACTGCGCCGCATCACCAGCGTGGTGAAGTCGGGCAATTGCTCCGGCGGCTCGGTTCGCCAGGCAGGTCCCTCGGTTTCCGCGAGCAACTGGAACCAATAGAAGCCATAGGGCGGCAGCGTCAGGAGATAGGTGAGTTGGCCGATCGGCGGGAAGGGCGACATGCCTGTAAGCTCCACCGGCACTCGCCCCTGAAAAGCTGAGAGGTCGAGCTCCACCGCCTGCGGCAGGCGCGAGAGATTGTTCACGCAAAGGATCGTCTCACCCTCATATTCGCGCAGATAGGCAAGCAGGCGACGGTTTTGCGGGGTGAGGAACGTCAGCTTGCCGCGCCCGAAAGCGATATGTTTGCGCCTCAGCGCCAGCATCCGCCGGGACCAGTTGAGCAGAGAATGCGCGTCGACGCTTTGCGCCTCGACATTCAGGGACTCATAGCCGTAGAGCGGGTCCATGATCACGGGCAGCACCAGCCGTGCGGGGTCGGCGCGGGAAAAGCCTCCATTTCGGTCAGGCGACCATTGCATCGGCGTGCGCACGCCATCGCGGTCGCCGAGATAGATATTGTCGCCCATGCCGATCTCGTCGCCGTAATAGATCACCGGCGTTCCGGGCATCGACAACAGCAGCGCGTTCATCAGTTCGACGCGGCGGCGGTCCCGCTCCATCAGCGGCGCAAGACGACGTCGGATGCCGAGATTGATGCGGGCGCGGCGATCGGCGGCGTAGATGTTCCAGAGATAGTCGCGTTCGGCGTCGGTGACCATTTCGAGCGTCAGTTCGTCGTGATTGCGCAGGAAGATCGCCCATTGGCAATTGTCCGGGATCTCCGGCGTCTGGCGCATGATGTCGGTGATCGGGAAGCGGTCTTCCTTGGCGATCGCCATATACATCCGCGGCATCAGCGGGAAATTGAATGCCATATGGCATTCGTCGCCATTGCCGAAATAGTCGCGGGTGTCCTCCGGCCACTGATTGGCCTCGGCCAGCAGCATCACGCCCGGATGGGTGGAATCAAGGGCTGCGCGAATGCGGCGCAGGATTTCATGGGTTTCCGGCAGGTTCTCATTGTTGGTGCCTTCACGCTCGACGAGATAGGGAATGGCGTCGAGGCGGAAGCCATCGATCCCGGTTTCGAGCCAGAAACGCATTACCTTCAGAAGCTCTTCCATCACCCGCGGATTATCGAAATTCAGATCCGGTTGATGCGAGTAAAACCGATGCCAATAATAGGCGCCGGCCTGGGGATCCCAGGTCCAGTTGGATTTCTCGGTGTCTATGAAGATGATCCGGGTTTCCGGAAATTTCTGGTCGCTTTCGGACCAGACATAGAAATCGCGTTCGGGAGAACCCGGCGGCGAATGCCGCGCGCGCTGGAACCATGGATGCTGGTCGGACGTGTGGTTGATCACCAGCTCGATGATCACCTTCAATCCGCGTTCATGGGCGGCCTGCACGAAGGCGCGGAAATCCTCCATCGTGCCGTAGTCAGGGCTGACATTGCCGTAATCGGCAATGTCATAGCCATCGTCGCGGCGAGGCGAGGGGAAGAAGGGCAGAAGCCAGATGGCGGTCGCGCCGAGCGAGGCGATGTGATCGAGCTTCTGGTTCAGGCCGGTGAAATCGCCAATGCCGTCGCCATTGCCGTCGCAGAAGGATTTGATATGCAGCTGGTAGATGATCGCATCTTTGTACCAGAGCGGATCGAGATGTTCGTCCATGGGCGTCTCCTCACCTTGCGCGCCAGATCGAGAAGGGCAGCCCCTGCGGATCAAGCCGCAGTCGCTGCCATTTTCCGCGCCATGCGAAGCGATGGCCGCCGATCAGGTCCTCCACCGAAAGCGCGCCATCGTCCGGGAGGTTCCACTTCCAGAGCGGGATTTCGACATCGGCCTCCTGCGGCGCATGCGGATCGAGGCTGACGGCGATGAGCAGCACGTTCTCGCGGCCCTCGCTGGCCTTCTCGAAAAACATCACATTGTCGTTATAGGCAGGCAGCAGCGTCAGGCCGAGATGCGAGTGCAGCGCCGGGTTCTCTCGTCTGATGCGGTTGAGGAGGGCGACTTCGCGCTTGATGTTGCCGGGCCGATCGTAATCCCAGGCGCGGATTTCGTATTTCTCGCTGTCGGCGTATTCCTTGCGCTTGGCGTCCGGGCGGCCCTCACAGAGTTCGAAACCGTTATAGACTCCCCAGAGCCCGGAAAGCGTCGCCGCCAGCGCGGCGCGGATCAGATAGGCCGGCCGCGGCGCGTTCTGAAGAAAGTCCGGATTGATGTCGTGCGTGTTGACAAAGAAATGCGGGCGGAAAAAGTCTCGCGGCGGCTTCTCCGTCAATTCGCGCATATACTCTTCCAGTTCCCATTTCAGATTTCGCCAGGTGAAATAGGTGTAGGACTGCGAAAAGCCGATCTTCGCCAATCGATACATGACCTTCGGCCTGGTGAAGGCTTCCGACAGGAACACCGCTTCGGGATGGCGATTGCGGATGTCGGCGATCAGCCATTCCCAAAATGGAAAAGGCTTGGTGTGCGGGTTGTCGACCCGAAACAGTGTCACGCCGTTGTCAATCCATGTCTGGACGATGTCGCGCAAAGTGATCCAGAGGGAAGGCGCGGCGTCCGGCCCGTAGAAATCGACATTGACGATGTCTTCATATTTCTTCGGCGGGTTCTCCGCATAACGCACGGTGCCGTCGGGACGCCAGTCGAACCAGCCGCGATGCTCTTCGAGCCAGGGATGATCGGGTGAGGCCTGGATGGCGAGATCCAACGCAATTTCCAACCCGTGATCTCGCGCCGCCGCAACGAGTCGACGGAAATCTTCGAACGTGCCGAGTTCGGGATGAATGGCGTCATGGCCGCCTTCTGGTGATCCGATCGCGTAGGGACTGCCGGGATCATCTGGCGCTGGCGTCAGAGAATTGTTGCGCCCCTTGCGGTTGGTCTTGCCGATCGGATGGATCGGCGGAAAGTAGAGAACGTCAAAGCCCATGTCGCGGATGGCGGGCAAGCGTCGAATCACGTCGTTGAATGTGCCGTGCCGATGCGGATCGCCGCTCTGGGAGCGCGGAAAGATCTGGTACCAACTCGCGAAGGCCGCTTCGCGACGTTCCGCGTCAAGAGGAATGACGTTTGAGCGGGTGCGGAACGGGCGCGCATCTGCGTCCGCCATCAATTTAAAAGCATTGTCGGACAGCAGCAGCGCCACCCTTTCGGCGCTGTCTGTCTGGGCCAGCCGCTCGATAAAAGCTCGAAGGCGGGATTTGAGCGGGTCGTCCGCCCGATCCTCGGCCTTGCGGATCAGGGCCGCGCCCTCCTGCAATTCCAGCGTGAGATCCAGCCGCGCCTCATGTTTCTTCTGAAGTTCATAGCGATAGATGGCGAAGGGATTGCGCCAGGCCTCGATTTGGAATTCGTGTCGACCGAGACGCTGCGGCGTGAACTCCGCCGTCCAGCGATCATTGCCGAGAAGCGTCATCGGCGTTTCCCGCCACGCCGCCTCATCGGCGGCGCGCCAAAGAAGCGCCGCCGAAAGGGGATCATGGCCGTCGCCGAAAACATCGGCCTCGACGCGAACCAGCGAGCCGACAATGCGCTTGACCGGAAAACGTCCGGTGTCGACGCTGGGTGTCACCGCCTCGATCGCGAGTCGCGGATCTTCCACGGCTGTGTCGGCAGTCGCCACCCGGATCGCGCCCCGGATCGGCTGGCCGCGCTCGCCGACATAGATCTTGATCTCGCCGGGCCGCAGCCGCGCCAGCGCATTGAGAGCGGCGCCGTCGCCCATAGCCGGCTTGAGCGGCAAGAAGCCGGATGATGCCTCGCGCAAGGCGTTGAATGGCGCTGACACGCCCAGCCGCAGATCGCGATTGACGAGTATGGCCGTGAGCCTGTCGGACGTCGAAAAGCTCGGCCCTTCCGTTCTGAGGAGCGTCAGGCAAGGCGTCCCGGAGGCTGCCAGGATCTGCAATGGCCCCTTGGATGTTGAAACGGATCGCTTTGCGGCGCGGTTCAGGTCTCGAATGGTGGACGTGAGATTGAAGCATCCAGACACTTGAAGATGTTGCAAGCCGCCATCTCCCCGTAGCGGATCGAGAGGGCGGGTTGCGCCGAATTCGAAACCCATCGGCATCATGAGGCCATCGCCGATCTGGTCGGCTAGTCGGACGCCGCGCAGCGCATTCCGTTCAAGAATCTCCCGACTTTCAGCCCCATGGGCGACGCGCTTGCCATAGGGCGCTTCGGGAAAGGCGATTTGCCAGCCGAGATCCCTCTGCAACTCATATTCTTCGGCAAACCAAGGCGCCTCGAGATCCCACCACGCAAACGACGAGAAACATCCATCGAAACCGGCTCCTCGCAGCCGGCGGCGTATGTCGAAATCGGTTCCAGGCGTCCAGGCCAAAAAAATCGCTCTATCGTCCTCGGCGCGGCTTCGGTCAATAATGGCTCGCCAGAAATACGTCGACGCATGTGCAATTCCCTGGCAGCGAAAGCCGGAAACACCCAGAGCGCTGAAGCGGGCTAGCCGGTCGCCCCAGATCGCAGCCGTCTTTTCGTCGGCGATGTCCAACCGACTGCCGCCGCGGCGAATCGGCCCGATACGTGGATCGAAGGGGCGGGGACCGCGAGGATCTGGCTCGACGTCGACGACGATGTCGAGCATGAGCCCAAGCCCTTCTTCCGCGGCGAGGGCGACCAACCGGCTCAGGGCTGCATCCGCATCTGATCCGAGACCGAGTTCCGGATCGGCCCGTGCATAATCCGAGGTCACAAACACGCTGGCGCCAGGAGGCCGCGCGAAAATGGGCGCGGTTAGTATCTTGTCGAACCCCAGATCATGCGCGTGGTGGAAGATGCGCCGCCAATGGTCTTCGCTCTTCATCGCCAGCGGATGAACAAAGTAGATTCGCGGCGGCGCTGCCGCGTCCCTGGAAGCGGTAATCGAAGTGGGGTGTGTCATGGCGTGTCCAAACTGCGCGGGGAGGGCGGTCAGATCATGATCTCGCCGCCGGTGACCGGGATGACTGCGCCGGTCATGTAGCTGCCGAGTTCTGAGGCAAGCAGCACATAGGCGCCGGCGAGTTCGGCTGGCTGCCCCGCCCGTCCCAGCGCCGTTTGCTTGCCGAAATTCTCTACTTTTTCCTGCGGCATGGTGGAGGGAATGAGCGGCGTCCAGATCGGGCCGGGCGCAACTGCGTTGACGCGGATGCCCTTGTCGGCCACCATGGCCGACAGGCCAGCGGTGAAATTGAGCATCGCGCCTTTCGTCGAGGCGTAGGCCAGCAAGTGCGGCGAGGGCTGCTTCGACTGGATCGACGTGGTGTTGATGATCGAGGCGCCCGGCTTCATATGCGGAATTGCCGCCTTCGACAGGTAGAAGGGGGCATAGATATTGGTGCGGAACGTCGTGTCCCATTCCTCCGCCGTGATATCGGCGATGTCGGCATAGGTGCGCTGGAACGCGGCGTTGTTGACGAGGATATCTATCCCGCCGAGCTCGCCGACCACTTTCTCGACCACTGCAATGGAATGCGCTTGCTCGGAAATGTCGCCTGGAATGGTCAGCGCCTTCCGCCCGGCTTCCTCGATCAGACGCGCGGTGTCATCGGCGTCGCGATGTTCCCGGAGATAGGCAATGGCGATATCGGCGCCTTCTCGGGCGAAAGCGATGGCCACAGCGCGGCCGATGCCGGAGTCTCCACCTGTGATCAGCGCGACCTTGCCTTCAAGTCGCCCATTTCCGCGATAACTCTGTTCGCCATGATCCGGCGGCGGATCCATGCTCGGCGTAAAGCCGGGCGGGGACTGTTCCTGCTTTGGCTGGGGAGGTTCGGGGCGGCGGGTGTCGGACATCGGTTCGCTCCTGTAAATCCTGCTTCTCCTGAACCATTCGCCGCCCGGAATGTTCCGCAGATGAGGGCGGATGCTCGATGACTGCAAACGACGAGGATATGGACAGGTGCGGGACGGATGACGCGGCGGATGGGCTATCTGATCCTGGCGGTGAATTTGTCGCTGCTCGTCTGGGCGGGCGTCATCTATGGCCTGTCCAGCCTGATCAGCGGTGACGACGCCATCGATCCCGAGCCGACAGCCAGCACCGAATGAGTGTCAAATAGGTTCGATGGTCCAGATGACGGACCACGGCGCGCGCAAACCGTCTCTGTCCATATGGCTGCGCCAGATGATTTCGCCCTGCGCTTCGTCACGCGCCGGTATGGCCGTTGCGCCGAGATTGACACTTAAGCCGAGCGTCGCGTCGTCATAGCGCCAGGAAACATCCAGCCGAGATCCAACCGACTGAAAATGTGCCGCCCGGCAAGCTTGCTTGAGGAGAGGGAAGATTTTCTCCCGTCGGATCGCCAGCAGCGATTTATAGAAGTCCAATGAGTTGCCAGCGAGATCATCGGTGCATTCCTCCCAATCGAGCTTGGCGGAGAGAAATGTCTCTTCCGAAGTCGGATCAGGGATCTTGTCGGCATGTTCGGGTTCGAAGCCGGGAAGACGCGACATTTCCTTACTGCGGCCCTCGCGGACTTTTCGGTTCAGCTCTTCGCCAAAATCGCAGACATAGGGAAATGGACGGGTTGTTGCCCATTCCTCTCCCATGAACAGCATCGGGATCTGTGGCGACAGGAGATAGATCGAGGCAATGGCCCGCAACGCGTCCGGTTCGACATAGGCCGCCATGCGATCGCCGAAGGCGCGATTGCCGATCTGGTCATGGTTCTGGATGAAGGCCACGAAGGCCTGGGCCGGCAGATGCGCGCTCACTCCGCCCCGGGCCGAGCCGCGATAGGGCATATCCTGCCCCTGATAGATGAAACCCTCGCAAAGCGCACGGCCCAGGTCTTCGGGAAGCGTCTGATAATCGGCGTAATAGCCGATGGTTTCGCCGGTGGCGGCCACGTGTAGGGCGTGATGGATGTCGTCATTCCATTGCGCGGTATAAGCGACGGCCGCGCCATCGTCATCGCGCAAGAGCAAGTCGGGATCATTATGTTCGTTTTCGACGACGAGATGAATCATTCTGTCGCCAGCCCCCGCTCTGACGCGCCGCGCCAATTCGTCGAGCAGATGTTCGTCGCTGGCGTCGTCGATCGCATGCACCGCGTCCAGCCTCAATCCGTCCATGCGGAATTCGTCGATCCAGTATAACGCGTTCTGGATGACATATTCGCGCACCAGCTTGGAATCGGCGTCATCAAAGTTGATGCCCGCGCCCCATGGTGTGTGGTGGCGTTCGGTGAACAGGGGCGCATAGAGACCCATGTAATTTCCGTCCGGACCGAAATGGTTATAGACCACGTCGAGCATGACCGAGAGCCCAAGCCGATGGGCTTCATCGACAAAAGCCTTGAGATCATCCGGCGACCCATAAACAGAAAAGGGCGCGTAGTGCAGGACGCCGTCATAGCCCCATCCCCAGCGGCCGGGAAATTCGGCGAGCGGCATCAATTCGATCATCGTCACGCCGAGTTCGGCAAGATAGGCGAGCTTGTCAGCCGCCGCCCTGAAGGTTCCCTCCGGCGTGAAGGCGCCGACATGCAGTTCGTAAAGGATCGTTTCGTCCCAGGCGCGACCACTCCAGTCAGGCGTTCGCCAGAGATAGTGGAGAGGGTCGACAACTTCGCTCGGCCCCTTGAGGCCTTCGGGTTGATATCGCGATGCTGGATCGGGAATTTCGAGGCCATCCTCCAGCACGAAACAATAGCGGGTTCCTGCCTTTGCCCCGTGCACATCGAGGATACGCCAGCCGCCATCTGTTGTCGTCATTGGTTGGGCCGGACCTCCATCGATTCGGAGACCCACACTTTCCCGCAGCGGCGCCCAGAGCCTGAAGAGTACGCCGTGTTCATGAATGACGGGACCATAGGCGAAATGGGACAATGGTTCAGGCCTCCTAGCAAGATCGACGTCCCTGCTAACGCTCAGCTGTGGAAGCCTGTTCCTGGAGAAACGCAACTAAATATTTCCTAAATTTTACTAACCACGCTTGGCGCGGCGGGGAAGCCGGATTATGGATGCCCATGGGAACGTCAGGCGGGGAGGAGCGCGCCGGAACGGCGCGACGATCCGCGAGGGCGTCTTTTTGATCCAAGAAAGGCGAATGGGAGCCGACAACCATGAAAATCACCAAGCTGACCACCTATATCGTCCCGCCGCGCTGGTGCTTCCTGAAGATCGAGACCGATGAGGGCGTCACCGGCTGGGGCGAACCCGTGGTCGAGGGCCGCGCGCTGACGGTGGAGGCCGCCGTGCATGAGCTGGCCGACTACCTGATCGGCAAGGAC